>NZ_BJMN01000018.1 GCF_006539185.1 Streptomyces gardneri | reverse complement strand
GTACTCGTCTCGCGCAATTCGTGGTTACCTGGGACGACGTGGCATCAGAGCGGTGATTCCTCAGCCTGCGGACCAGGTCGCGAATCGCATACGCCGCGGCAAGACTGGAGGTCGGCCTCCCGCGTTTGATCGCGACGCCTACAAGCAGCGCAACACCGTGGAGCGGTGCATAAATCGCCTCAAGTAGTGGCGCGGGCTCGCCACCCGATACGACAAGACCGCCACGATCTATCTCGCCGCGCTCCACATCGCCGGGATCTTCATCTGGGCCGCGAGGTGACGTCAGTCGTCGAACCAGACGACCAGCCTGACGTCGTCGTCGCCGTGCAGTTCGGCGAGGGTGCGCATGACGGTCCAGACAGGGCCCCATTCATGGTCCGGCACTGCGTCGCGGCGCCTGAGGCGCTCGACACGGAACATCTGGTCTCCATGGATCCACTGGGAGCCCTCCGGGAAGTGCTCGCTGGGTCGGACCGCGATGTGAGCCGGCCGTCCGCAGAGGTCGATGAATTGCTGAGGAGCGGAGTAGTGCCGCTGGAGGAACTGCCAGTCGCCTTGCTGATCACGGTAGTACTCGCGGATGTAGGCATCCGGCTCGGCGGACTCCTCATCCCAGTCGACCCGCTCGATCTCTGTCCAGCTGACCCAGCTCGCGCTTCGCCCGGCCGTCGTCTCATGGCCGTCGCGGACACGGTTCGATACGTCGGCCGGCAGTCCACGGACAGGAGCCACCGGCACGAACTGTTCGTTGTCGCAGACGCCGAACAGAGAGCCAAAGGCGTCGTAATTTCTCGGCACCTTTAGGTGGTCCAGGTCGATGGTGGCGTGCCAGAACGAGTCTGCCTCATGGTCTCGATAGTCACCGTGGCACTCGATGAAGCCCCAGATGTCCTTACCCATGCCGCGATGATGCCGGGCTAGCCTCCGCCAGACCAGGCATTACTCTCCCCGGACTTGATCCAGAAGACACCCCTACGGCCGGGACACTGCCGTTCGCGTCCGCGCGAGGTGGGTGAGGAGCCTGTCGGGGCCCCAGACCGCGATCCCCCGGGCCGCGACCGAAATCGCGTACGCGGTCGCACGGTCCTCCGCCGACATCCTCAGCCACGGGCCCGCTCCGCCGTCCCCGGCGAGCCCCCAGACGAGGGCCGCGACGTCCTCGGACATCGGCGTGGCGGGCCACGCGACACCCGCTGGCGGCATCACCGCACGGCGGCGCATGTCGAAATCCGGGTCCGCGAGGACGGCGTCACTGAGCATCCCGTTGAGCATCTGCCACATGTGGGCGCGGGCGAGCTCGTCGCCCTGGAGCCCGCACGCCGCAATCTGCTCGACGTCGCCGCGCACGTACGCGGCCACAAGGTCGACCGCCCGCGTCTCGCCCTCGATCTGCCCCGGCTCCACCACGACCGCCGGGACCTTCACCCCCGCAGGCTTGCGGCACTTCCTCGTCCTCTTCTTCATGCCGTGCTCAACGAGCGCCGGGCTCTTCCCTCACTGTCGACGACCGGCACGGCGTGGGAGGGCCCGGACCTGAGTCTCAGGTCCAGGGCCCTCCGCCTTGAGCACTCCAGGGCGTCCTAGACGCCGCCGAGCAATGTGGAGCGGCGGCCCTGGCCGGGGCCGCCGCGCGTCCGGGGGCGCTCAGTCCTTCTGATGCTTGTCAACGTCGATCTCATGCCGGAGCTGCTTGACGAGCGCCTGCTCCGTCTCATCCTGGGCGGCTTTGCACTTGAGGAACTCGGGGTCCGTGATGCCGGAGGGAATGGCGCCGTCCCGCGTGTAGAACCCGCCCTCAGCGCAGGTGTAATGCAGATCGCCGATGGCTTCGGTGGCGGCCTCCCAGAGTTGCCGCACCTTCGGGGAACCGAAGAGGCTAACCCTGGCCGCAAGGTCCCGGCGGAGCTGGTGCTGCTCGGGGGTCTGCGGTCCGTAGTAGCCAGGCACGTCCGGGTCGGTTGCGCGGATCGTGCCACAGCAGCTGGCCGGTACGCCTCAGGAACAGCCGATCGCCGTCATCGTGTCGGGGCCAGACAGGGGCGGGCCAAAAGCACTTGGAGCACCCGCCCAAGCTGCAGGGTTGTCGCGTCATTAGTGTGACGCCTTATGAAATCAGTCAGATTCTCAAGCTTCGGTCGTGTGGGCTGGGTCGTGCTGTTCACCCTGTCGATCGTCGCGGCTTCGCTCATTGGCGGTCGCCCAGCAGTCGCTGATCGGTGGGTGGCTGGCCCGCTCATGCTTGATCCCATAGCCAACGGCACCCTGACCCGCGACCAGGATGCGTTCGACTCCTATGGGGCCGCAGTCCAGGGCATCGAGAGCTCGGGGGCCGTGACGAAAGCTACGCCTCTAGATGTGGCGCAGGGCGGGGACGAGAACGGACCCGGAAGGGAGCTGTGCCACCCGACTGACGTCAACGAGACGTACCTCCCCACCGGCTTCTGCTGGAACGCGTTCGACGATGCCACCAGCGCGGTTTCGAACGTTAAGCCTGGTGGGTGGCACCCCCAGGGGCTGACTGCCTCACACGATGCCGGCCTGGAGACGGGAGGGACCTACCAGGGACACAACCTCGTTATGTCTTCCTGGTACTACGGAGTCGGCTGGAGCAGCGACCCGAAGACAAACCTCCTCCTGAAAGACCGGTTCAGCCGGATCTCGATCGTGGACGCCACGGGCACACCCCGGAATTACGGCCATGTCATGCTGGTGAAGCCGACCGGAAACGGTGCGACTGCTAACTACGTGCCAGTCGAAAAGATCCACGCGGATGGATTGGCCTGGTACCAGAACTACCTTTACGTGGCCAATGGCGGGGAACTCCAGGTGTACGACATCAGGCACTTGTGGAAAATGAAGGCCATCGCAGACCGGACCAATATCGAGAACAACATATCATCGGCCTGGAACCATGCCTGGGCCCTCCCCATGGTCGGCCGTTACTACACTGCGAAGCAGCTCGACTCCCGATCGTGTCCCGGCGAACAGGTATGCCTCAGCTCCCTGAGCGTCGACCGCAACGATAACTCCCACAACCTCGTAACGGGCGAATACCTCGAGCCTAATTCCGGCCGTACTGGCCACATCGCCCGTTGGCCGCTCGATGAGACCACCGGCCTACTCGCTGCCGATAGCAACAACCTCGTCAACATGACGGATTCACACACCACGCCACTGGTAGGGATCCAAGGGGTCACAAAGGGGGATCGCTGGTACTACATTTCCGCCCACTGCCCGGCCGGATATATGGGAACCGACTTGGAAACTATCTACACATGCATCTACCGCGCCGCATCCAACGGGGTGGTGCTGCCACTCACGCGCACGCCACAGATGACGCAGAACCTATCCTACTCAACCCACTCCAAGCGCCTGTGGGGCCTCAACGAGAAGGACACGATCCGGACCGTATTCTCGCTCGTTCCTACAGCAGCCGATTCTAGTATCTATCTGGAGAATGACCACATTAAGCTCTGCGCCAGCGCCGAAAGCAGTCTTGAAAATGGGAACCGCATCATAGGGCAGGATTGCATCGAAGCTCAGGATGAACGCTGGGTATTCGAGCCTACAACCGATGCGCTCGGCAACACCGCCTACTTCCTCCGAAACGAGTACTCCGGGAAGTGCATGGGTACCGGGTCCAAGATCGACAACGGTTCCGGAATGATCCAGTGGAACTGTAACGGTGCGATCGACGAGAAATGGTGGTACAACGAAACGACCCGAGAGCTGAAGAATGCATACTCGGGCAAATGCCTCGGCATCGGCTCCACGGCTGCTCCGGGAACACAACTGATCCAGTGGACCTGCAACGGCGCCGCAGACGAGAAGTGGAACAGGAATCCTCGCTAACCTCGATCATTCATGAGTCCCCGTCAGCTTGCTGGCGGGGACTTTATGGCTGCGCGGTGGGACTTTTCGGGGCTGCAGACGGCTGCGACGGGGTCCGTGCGGTGAATCCGTCGACCTTCGACTTGCCGATCGCGCGTTCAGCATCTCCAGGGTGAACCAGAACACCGCAAGAGCAGCGGGGACGCCGAAGCCCGGGGTTTCGAAGAAGACGAAGAAGAAGCCTGAGGGAGCGTCACTTCCGGCTGTCAGACACCAAGGCGTACGCCGTCTCGCGCGAGTCAGTCCCTCGTAATCGAACATAGAGGTAACGCTCCGCAGCGGTTCCCCAAGATCTGTGCCAGAACCTCAAACTCATGAACAAAGCCAGCTGTCGCTCGATCCCGTGAGGGAGGCACGCCTGCGTAAATCGAGCCTGTCCTGGACCGGCTCAACTCCCGGTGGGGGCACACCGTCGTCCGTCCCGCCGGCGCGTACCGGCGGGCGTCCTGACGAAGAACCGCGGCTATCGCTTCACTGTTTCTGCTGGTCAGAGGTAGCGTCGCCGGTACGGGTCCGGACCACGGGCCTGTACACAGGGGAGGGGTGACGTATGCGTCTCGATATCGGATGGGGCCTGTTCGACACGACGTGGGCGGTGGCCGACCCGAACTGGGACTTCCGCGGCGGCGACCCCGGGTGGGGTCTGGTGGCCGATCCCGAGTGGGGCTGACCCGCTTTATGGCGGTGCCCTCCGTCCGGCCGTGCCGTTGGTGACGGGGGCCCGTAAAACGAGTGAAGCCCCGGCGCTTGGCGCCGGGGCTTCACTGTTGTCTTGTGGCGGGCCGGTGGGTTCAGGGCGCCGTCGTGGCGGTGATCAGGAGCGTGCCGAGGGCGGCCGGGTCCGGGTTGGTCAGGACCTGGGTGTGGACGGCGGTGAAGCCGTGTCGCTTGAGGATGTCCGCCCACTGCTCGGGCCCGTACTGCCAGCGCCACACGGTGAGCTCGGTCTCACGGCCCTCCAGCCACTTCCCGCCCATCTCCTGTGCTCCGTACTGGCCGACGACCGGTTCGCGGTGGGAGAAGGCGAACACGCCGCCCGGCGCGAGGCGGGCGGCGACACGGGGGAACAGGTCCTCGGGGTCGGTGAACCAGACAGCTCCCCACGTCGAGTAGATCGCGTCGAACCGGTCCGTGCCCTGGTCGAGGTAGGCGCACGCCTCGGCGTGCACGAACGTCAGCCGCGGCTCGCCCTCCCAGAAGCGGCGGGCCCGCTCGACCTGGACGGCGGAGAAGTCGACGGCGGTCACTTCGACTCCGGCGCGGGCGAGGACGGCGGCGTTCTCGCCCTCTGCCGGCCCGAGGTCCAGAGCGGTGGCCGGGGAGCGCAGGAGTTCGGCGCCGGGTCCGCCGTCGGCGAGTCCGGTCCAGTCGAAGGCCCTGGCGGGGGGCCGGGGCTGGTCTCCCTGGCCCCGGTGGGGCTTGTACTTGTCCCAGTACTCGGCCGGGGTGGTCGGGGCGGCGCTGGTCACGAACGGTCCTCCGGGTGCCGACGGTCTGGGGCCGCCAAGCTACCGGCGTTGGCCCGCGGGTGCGGGTGGAATCCGGGCGCCGTCGCCCGAAGGTGGGCAACGAGGAACCCGGGGCGCAGGGGCGCCCCGGGCATGGTGCCGGTCCTACGGCGTGTGGCTCAGTGGCAGCTGGAGCCCGGGGAGCACGGGCCGCACTTGCCGTAGTCGGCCTCCCAGAGCTTCCAGTCCACCTCGAAGCCGTTGTCGGCGATGATCTGGGCCGTGCGCTCGACAGAGCCGTCGTACTTGAACGCGATCTCGGGGATGTGCTCCAGGAACTTCCCGTCGAAGTGCTCGGCGCAGAACTCGCGGTAGTTGCGGGTGTCGAGGATGAAGACGTGTACGGCGATGTCGACGGTCCGGCCGCAGCACATCTCCAGGCCCTGGCCCCACTTCTCCATGGCGGTGATCAGGTAGGAGACGGCGGCGTGGAACAGCCGCTCGGCGTACACCTCGTCGAAGGGGTAGTCGCGCATCAGCAGGGCGATCTCGCGGTCCCAGACCTCGGGCTTCACGTACGCGCGGGGGTCGCGGTACTCGGTGCCGGGCGCCGTCTGCACGGTGGGCTCGGGGGCCGTCAGGGTCATGGTGGTGCTCCTCTCGATCGTGTTTCGAGTGGCACCCCGGGGCGGCTTCTCCTGCGGCAGGGGCCGTTCGGAGAGGACGGATGCCCCGGTGGCGTTCGCCCATTGAACGGGGCGGGCACACCACAGCAGAGGGGCCACGTGGGGGTGCGTTTTCCCCTGCGGGGGGCCAGAGCGGGGGGCCAAGGATGCGGTTACACCGACGCACGGCAGGGGGCGGCTCATGATGTGCCCGGACGGGATCGGCGCGTTACTCCGCAGCGTCCGCGAGGACGCGGGGCGGACGCGTGAGCAACAGGCCCGGCTGATGGAGGAGGCGCAGGGCGGCAGGTGGTTCGACCCGGAGAACCTCAAACGGTGGGAGACGGAGAAGCGGTTACCGGTGGCCGTCTGGCACGAGCCGATCGCCACCGCGTACGGGCTCACGGTCACGGACGTGCGGCAGGCCGTGGCCGTGTCCCGGCAGTACCGGCGCGATCAAGGTGGAGAGAGGGCGGACGTGGACAGGCGGCGATTCATCGGAGCGGCGGCAGTGGCGGCGGGGGTCGTCGCGCTGCCGGGCATCGCTCAGGCCAGGGAGGGCATCGACGGGGGCCTCAGGGGCGACGATGCCGGTGATCTGGCGTATCTGGCGGCGGCGTTCGAGCGGCACCGGGGCGGCTACCGGGGCCGTTCCCCCAATGCGGTGCTCGCCGAGATGCGCGGCGACCTCGACCTACTCGGCCAGGTCCTCAACTGGGCCCATCCCGCGCGGGACCGGGCCGACCTCGCCCGTACCGCCGCCGGGATCGCCGGGCTGGTCGCGATCGTCCAGCACGACCGCGGGGACCAGCGCGACGCGTTCCGGTGGTTCGCCACCGCCGAACGGGCCGCCCGCGAGTCGGGGGACCGCCGGATGACCGCCTGGGTCCTCGCCCGGCACGCCATGGTGCCACTCAACTACGGCGCCCCGCAGGAAGCGGCACGCCTGGCCGCGCTCGCCCGCCGCGAAGCCGGCGCCGCACCGACAGCATCGGCGGCGCTGTCCGCGGCGGTCACGGCCCGCGCGCTCGCCGCCCTCGGCGACACTGACGGCGCCCGGCTCGCCGTACGCGAGGTCCGGGACCTCGCCGACCGACTCGACGGCCAGGAGGCCGCCGACACCTGGTTCGGCTACCCCGGCCAGAAGCACCACGTGCACCTATCCCAGGCGCACACGCTCCTCGGGGACACGTCGGCCGCATACGCCGCGCAGGAGGACGCGCTGGAACTCACCACCTCCCCGTCGGTGATGACCCGGGCGCTCGTCGCCATGGACACCGCCGCCTGTCTGCGTACAGACGGCGATCCCACGGCGGCAGCCGAGATGGCCGCCGGCGTACTGGACCGGCTGCCCGTCGCCTTCCGCGAGGGGTTGGTGAGGTCCCGGGCCGAGGCCCTGCACCGGCAGCTCAGCGGACGCCCCCGCGATCACCTCGGACAGGCCCTCGCGTAGCGGCGGCCGCGGGGCGCGGGTCGGCGCGCGACCCGGCCGGACCACATGGTCCGGCCGGGCGCGGGCTGGGCCGACGGTGCCACGCTGCCGTTCGGCTACGCGTTGTCCGAGGCGCCGGCGGGGGCGGGGAGCTGGATGCCACGGACCCGCGAAACCCAGTGGATGCGCTGACGCGGCGGCAGCAGGCTGTAATCCAGGGTCCGCAGGCCGAAATCCTCGGTGGGGTGCCAGGGCGCGAGCTGCCACAGGCCGTCGCGGTCGGGGACCGGGTGCACGGGGGAACCGGTCAGTACCAGGTCCCACCGGTCGGTGCTTCCGTTGTCGCGGTCGTCCTCCACCGTGACGCTGCCTCGTACCTGGTGCGGAAGTTCCTGGTCAGCCTGCTTCGCAGCGTAGTTCTCCGACAGCTGCTTGATGGTGAAGTCGCGCTGGAGGTAGACATCCGGGGTCCTCTCCCCCGGCTCCAGAAGAAGGACGCCGGCGGCCGTGGGCCTGTTGCCATCGACCACGACGAGGTCGCCGTCGAATCGGGCCTGAACGCGCCGGTCGCTGCGGTTCTCCAGCACGAGGACCTGTTGGAGCACGAGACGGTTGGCCCCGTCCTGGTCCGCGGGGAAGTGCCACGTGTGCCCGGCCGGCCACCTGCCACAGGGCATGCCCGAGGTGTTCCACGCCAGTGGCTCCCAGGGCGGGTGTTCCAGATTCAGGGTGATGTCCGGGGCCTGGGAGTCGAGCCGGCTGCGGATGGCGTCAGCGGCCATCAGCTGGCTGACCTTGACAGTCTGGCGTGTGAGGTTCGCCTGCCATATGACGCCGCCGAAGGCCAGCGTGCCGCCGATCGCACCGACGGCGGTCCAGAAGGTTTCTGACATGGCGGAGATTCTGGCACCACCGCCCCGGGCTTCCCCGGGCGGCCGAGTGCCCCTCCTCGCGCGGCTGGGGCGAGGAGGGGCACCGGGTGGCCGGTCCGCGATGGGGGAGCCACGGACCGACCGGTGTTGGGTCAGGCGGTGAGGCGGCCGACGGCCTCCTTGAGGACGGTGGCGTTCGCGGCGGTGTCGTGGTTCATCACGAGCCCTTGGTGGGAGAGGTCGGCCAGGTGCTCACGCAGGGTGGTGTGGGCGCGGGGCTCCGGCTGGAGGCCGAAGATGTCCGGGTAGCGGTCCTCCGTCGCGGCGTTGAAGAAGTCGTCGTCCTGGACGCCGCGCGCGCTCTCGATGAGCCGCGGGGCGGCGCCGGGGGTGATCTGGGGGAAGAGGATCCCGGCGACGTGGCCCTGGGTGGCGAGGGGGATGCCGAGCCATGAGGTGAGCTGGTCGGGGAAGAACTGCGGCTTGAGCTCTCCCTTCCCGTTCGCCTTCCACAGCGGCGTGCGGCGGCCGGCGAGGAGGGCGTCGGTGACGGTCTGGTGCTGGGTGGGGTGCATCTGCTCGCCGGAGGCGAGGCGCACGCGGACGGTCTCGTAGAGGTCGAGCGCGTCGAGGAGGCCGAAACCGATCGCGGCGGCGGACGGCCAGGGCAGCACCCGCACCGTGCCGGTGTCGTCGACGCGGGCGAACACGCGGTCGTTGGCGAGCATCGCCAGGCCGGTCCGGGCGAGCGCGAACGCGGTGGTGGTCTTGCCCGCGCCCTTGCCGCCGAGCGTGAGGTACGTCGCCCCGTCCTCGTCGGTGACGGCGGAGGCGTGCAGGATCGCCCAGTCCTCGGCGAGGAGCTTGGCGCGGAAGACCTCGCGGGTCAGGCGGGCGACGGCGGCGGCCACCTGGGTCTCGTCGGTGCCGACGATCCGCAGGAGCTGCCAGTTCGCGTCCCACCGGTAGGCGAGGCCTTCGGCGGGCTGGGCGGCGGTCACCATCGTGTCGTCGCGGGTGTGGAGCATCTCGGCGCCCGCGTACTCGGTCGAGGCGGGTGAGGAGGCGGTGACCACGGCGGTCAGCTCGCGCAGCTCGTCGGCGTCGACGTCGCCGGAGACCACTGTCCCGGCGATGTCTGTGACCGGCTCGGCGGTCCACCAGGCGCCGAGGTAGCGGGTGGCCCACGCCGGGATGGCCTCACCGGTGCTGGTGACGGTGACGGCCTGGCCGTCGGCGGTGCTGATTCGTACGGCACTCATCGGTCAGATCTCCTCATTGAGCTGGGCGTATACGTGGTGGAGCTTCTCCGTGGCCGCGTTGAGCTGGGCGGTCTCGGAGGGGTCGAGCGGCGGCGGGCACAGGGACGGGGTGCCGGCGGTGTACTGCACGGGCACCCCGAGATACACGCCCTCCTCCTGGCGTACGGAGAGCTCGGTGACGCCGTCGACGAGGCCGAGGGCGTGGACCAGGGCCGCGAGGACGGCGCCGGCGGGGCCGGAGCGGGTGCGGCCGATGCCGTCGCTGATCCGGCGGGGCCGGGCGGCGAGTTCGTCGCGTACACGCTGCACCGGAACGGCGGCCGGGTCGCCGTGGACGGTGGTGGTGGAGGCGCAGATCACCGCGGCGTCGCCGTGCTCGCCGATCACGTGCCCGCGTACCGCGCCGACAGGCACGCGCAGGAGGCGGGCGAGAGTGAGGCGGTAGCGGGCGGTGTCGGTGGCGGAGCCGATGCCGAGGACGCGGGTGCAGCCGGAGCGCTCGGCGAAGAGCCTCGCGCAGATGTCGACCGGGTTGGTCACCATGACCGCCACTCCGGTGTACCCGGTGAACTCGCGGGCGAGGGCGGCGATGACGGGCGCGTTCGCCGCGAGCCCGGCCATCCGCACGTCCGCGCGAGCCGTGTTGGCGAAGCGGGCCCGGGGAGAGAGGACGAGGGCATCACATGCGCCCATGGCCTGCGGGGCGGCAACGGTCACCCGGACTGGGGAGCCGGTGATCTGGGTCAGGTCCTCCAGGTCGGTGACGAGCCCGCACGCGCTGACCTCGGAGCCGGAAGCGACTAGGAGTTCGCGGCACCATCCCGATTCGACGAGGAGGGCACCGACGCTCTGCCCAACCGCCCCGGCCCCGACCAGTCCGATCCTCATCCGGCTACCGCCCTTCGTACGCAGGTCAGATACAGGCGCCACAGGCTCGCCCCGTCCTGCGTGGACAGGAGCGGCGCCGTGGCACGGTCGAGGAGTTCCACCACGACGCGGGCGCGGGCACGGACACCGGCCGCGTGCGCGGACAACGGCAGACCCACAGGTGCGGTGAGGTAGGTGGAGAGGATGTTCAGGGTGTCCATGAGGACCAGGGGCACCAGCTCGCGCAGCCACGTCGACCGCTCCTCGGCGGGCAGGTTCCGGGCCGTCGCCCTGACGAAGGAGTCGAGCCCGGCCAGCACCACGGCGGCCGCGGCCGGACGGCGGGCGATCAGCCCGAGGGCCATGCGGGACGTGAGCTTGGCGGTGTCCGCGACCTCGTGACCGCGCATCAGGCCCGGGTCGAGGTACACCGGCCGCCCCATCGCCGCGTTGGGGAAAGCGGCGTGCTCGGGCTTGAGATCACCGAAGATCACCGCCCGGGGCGCGGCCGGCGGGACACGGCGGGCCCGACGAAGCCGGGTCACCACCGCGTCGAGCGCCTCACCGTGGCCGGTCGCACGCAGGTAGACCGACCCCGACGGACCGTTGAACTTCCTGGCGAAGGTTCCGGCGATGCCGCGTTCGCGGATCGATGCGCGCTCGACAGCCTCGGCGACGCCCTCGCGGGCGAGGCCTTCGCCGACGTCGCGCACGACCAGGCCGAGGAGCTCGCGGGTGCGGCCGGGCTCACGCTCGATCAGATCCGCGAGCGTCGGCCCGGCCACAGGCTCGGTGAACAGGACTCCGCGGGCATAGGCCGCGGTGGTCACGACGCCGAGCCCGGCGGGCCCGGCCAGGGCCCGCAGCTGCGCGGCCTCGCGCTCCATGAGCGAGCCAGGCGAGACCAGATAGGCCGCCTGACGGGCCCGGACGGTGTCGAGATCGCCGCACGCCCCGCGCAGCACCGATACCAGCGACACCCCGCACACGGACGCTTTCGCGTAGAGGGGGCGGCCGTCGACGTCGAGGTGCTGCACGTAGCTGGTGACCGACGGGGTCACCGGGCCCGGCACCACCTCGGCGCCCGGCCACGTGGCCCGCGCCGCCCCGATCACCTGCTCGCCGGCCATTGCGAGCACGTCCTTGGCCACCGGGGGCATCACGCCGACCACCCGCCCCACCACGTGTCCGGGGCGGCAGACGCGGACGGCGCCGACGGGGCGGCGAGGGCCGTGACACCGCGCCCCTCGCGGCTCCTGATGAGGATCATGCGCGCACTCCTTCGGATCGCGCCGCCACGGCGGCGGTGAGGGGACGGGGCGGACAGACACACCCGACGGCCGGCATCGCGGCCAGCGTGTAGAGGACGGAGTTGGGGCCGATGACGCTGACGGCCTCCGCGACGAACTTCCCGGCGCCGAGCTGGTCGGCGACGTCCTCGTGCCCAAGGCCATCGCGGAACCAGACCCTCAGGGGCGTCGAGGGGAACGGCCTGTGGTCGTCCGAGTCGTCATCGAGTCGGTCGGTCAGCCGTGCGGCCGCCGCCCTCAGCCGCCGCACGGCGAGGCGCGGTGTCGGGGCGTCATCGCGAGACAGGAGCCAGATGTACGGGTTGGCCGGGGTCCCGGCCCACGTCTCGCAGTGGATCACGACCGTCCCACCTGCACCTGTACGTAGGCGCTCGGGCCTATGTCGTGGGCGATGACGCCGGTCCGGTCCGTCGGCTCGATGTAGTCGAGTGACCCCGGGTCCAGCGGCTTCCAGGTCTGTCCGGCGGGCGCGATCACGCTGACCGTGGCGAGTCCGGGGTCGTAGTCCGTGACGAGTAGGAGGGTGTTGCTCAGGACGCGTTCGGCCACGTGCGCGGCGAGTTCGCCGGCCAGGCGCGACAGCCGCGCGATGTCCGCTGCGGGCAGGCGCAGGAGGCTGTACATCATCCCGGCCCTGAATTCAGCGAGTGCCGGGGTGTCTTCCGCTTCCGCGGGTACGGTGCGGATCTCGCGGTACTCGGGGCCGTCCTCAGGGGCCGGAACGCGTACCCGAAACAGGGCGGGAACGATCGACGAGCTCACGTCCCCTCCCGTCCGGTGCCCGACAGGTCTCCGGAGCGCTTGGCCAGGGCGACGACGCGCTCAAGGTGCGATCGGATGGTCAGGGCGTGCGGGGGCGGGTTGTGTGGGGCAGGCGGGGTGTCCCAGCGGGTGCCGTGGCTCGGGGGGAGGGCGATCCAGGCATCGGGACCGGTGTGGACTAAGGCCGCGGTGATGCCTACGAGTGCGCGGCCGGTGCCGGGGGCGACGAGGACGGTGGCCTGTCCGTGGTCGGCGGTCATGCACGGGGCATGGATGTTGAAGCGGTCGAGCATGTGCATCAGCGCGAGACCGAGGTCTCTGGGGACAGTGACGGCGTCGAACTCGGAGCAGGGGACGATGATCCCGGCGCCCGGCGCGCTGTCGAAGGCGGTCGCGATGTCCTGAGCGGCGAGCGGGCTGATCGGGCCCGGGCGGGGGTGGGCCCCCGGGGCGGGGCACGGTCCGGTGGAGTTCGGGTCGCCGTGGCAGGTGCAGCCCGCGTAGCGGCGGTAGCGGTGTCCTTCGACGACGGGCCAGTTGAGCACGGTGGCGTAGGTGAGGGCGCATTCGGTGGTGTTCCGGGTGTGCAGGACACGCACCGCCTCGTTTCCGACGGTGCTGGGGTCGTCGCTATGCGTGAGGTGCATAGGGCGAGGGTCGGGGAGGCGAACGACGGCGGCCCCCAGAATTTCTGGGGGCCGCTGAAGTGGCATATGCGCCTGGTGGACGCGGTGTCAGACGACGAGCTCCATGTTCCGCACGAGGCCGGACAGGGCGGCGCTCTGGCTGGGGACGCCGGTGCGGACCATGTCGGCGGCCAGGGCGCGGGCCATGGGGTTGGCGTAGACGTAG
The DNA here is from genome assembly GCF_006539185.1 of Streptomyces gardneri. Classification (GTDB taxonomy): domain Bacteria; phylum Actinomycetota; class Actinomycetes; order Streptomycetales; family Streptomycetaceae; genus Streptomyces; species Streptomyces gardneri. The sequence goes on along the minus strand of NZ_BJMN01000018.1, from coordinate 24,624 downwards.
TGAGGGGCGTGAGCAGCGGCCTTGCGCAGGGTGGCGACGGCGGCGGCCGACTTACCCATCTGGCGGAAGGCCCGGGCCTCGTCGATCCGGTAGTGCGTCAGGCGCTCGCGGGAGGGGACCGTGGAGACGTTCACCTCGGGCACGAATCGCAGGCCCTTGTCGGGTTCTTCGAGTTCGACGCCGACCTCGGCGGCGTGCACCGCAACGTTCGGCCTGCCGAAGACGGTCTGATACGCGAGGTCGTGGTAGTCCTCCGGCAGCCGCTCGGCGATGCTCCAGGCCTCGCGGGTGTGCTGCCACGCCTCGGTCTTGTTGCCCATCCGGGCGGAGGCGATGACCTGGCGGAGCAGGAGCGCACCGTGCAGGGCGAGGCCGGTCGAGCTGCCGGAGGACACGAGCGGCTCAAGGTCGGCGAGCGCGGCCTGGGCGATGGCCTCGGTCTCGCGCAGGGAGCCGTGGTGGAGCATCGCGCCGCACCGGTCCCAGGCGACGGCTGCCTTGCTGATCGGGTCATCCAGCTCCTTTGCCGCGCCGGCGGCGACCTCGGCCGCGACCCACGCAAGGTCGGGGTACCCCAGCGCGTTGAGGGTCTGCCTCGCGTTCCGGGAGGCGTCGACCATGAGCCTCAGCGCCTGCTCGCGCTCGGCGCCGCAGTCGTGAGTGAGCAGGGCCGTGTTGAGCTCCTCCAGCAGCCCCGGGAGGACGGAGGCAGCCCCGGGAAGTGCGGCGCCCTGGCGCGCGCGGTTGACCGCACCGGCCTGGGTCCTCATCTGGGAGAGCTCGGCGGGCCCGGAGGTAGGCACAAGCCCGGGGTGGCCGGAGAGGATCAGGCCCGAGCGCCGCAGCACGGTCCGCAGGGCGGGGATGTAGGCGTGGCCGGAGGTGCCGCCGTCGTTGCGCAGGCGGTAGGGCTGGCCGAGGATCCAAACGGGGTCGACGTCGCAGACCTCGGCGATCGAGCAGATGACCGAGAAGCGGTCGAGCGGCATACGTCCGGCTTCCACGGACTCCATCCAGCTGACCGACCGCCCGATGAGCCCGCTCAGCTCCTCCTGCGTCAGCCCGGCCGCATGCCGGGCTGCTCGTACGCGTCGCCCGATGGCTTTCTGGGACTCATCCTGCATCATGGACCAACTCCGTTCTGAGCTCAGACACTTTGAACGGTACTCGCGCCCCCGAGGCGCGACACACGAAAGCGGCCCGCCTAGTCAGGCGGGCCGCCGTCTCATGCAGCTCGGCAGGACTTCCGTAGCCGAGGCGACCCGCCAGTCGGCTGCGGTGAACGCCGACGAGATCGGGCCGAGGCCTGCTGGTGGGGCGTGCCTCGCTGGGACGGGAGGCTTCGGGCCCCTGGCAGGTCAGCTGCCGATGGCCGTGTTCAACCTACGCGCGGAAGCCCCGAACGTGACGAGGCCAGCGATCACGGCCCCGGCGAGGGTCCCCATCTCGACATAGGCCAGGGCACCGATGACGCCCCCGATGACAGCCGCCGCCGTACCGATGGTCGCGGCGCGCTGGGACACCAACGGCCCCGGGGAAGAGGGAGTAATGTCATTCCGGGATGTGCTCATGGGATCTCCTTCAGCAGAAATTCGAAATTGATCGCATCCCTGGCGAGCCCCCTGCCGCACCACGCCCTCCAAAGCTCGGTGCATCAGCAGGCGGCTCGCCATTTTTCGCGAGCAACCTGCAGACGAGATTACTGCACGCTTGCCCCCTCTCCAGGGCTCACATCACGACATAAGCGCAGGTCAAGCAACCACGCACCAGAAAGTGTCGGGCGGATGGACGGACAAGAGGATGGGGGAACGAAAGGGGCAAATCGACGCTTGCACATCATTGATCAGCAGTGATATCACGTTGCAATCTGCCGCCATAAAATAGCGGCCGGCCCCTTTCGCCAGCACCTTCAACGCCTTTTGCGACCCCCCGAGACCCTGCACGTTTACCGAATCGTTACGTCCTGTCCCTGTGGAGCTGCGGACCATCACGGTCCGGGCGCGCGAGTGTGCTGACGCGGTTCTTGTACTCGCGGCATCCGGTCCGCAGGGGCGCAGTGCTCAGGCCAAATCCGCCGGGCGGGTCAGTCCTCGGCGCGGCTCCACGCGCTGGGCACGATGCCCGGCATCCGGTGGTCGACCTGGTGCTCGCCCCTGGTACAGCCCGCGAACGGGCCAGTGGAAGCGCGGAGCTCTCGCATGCAGGGGTCGAGGTGGTCGCGGTGCCAGACCGAGGGGCCGGTGTATCCGCAGGTGGCCGGGTCGGTGAGTTCCTGCCAGGCCAGCCACAGGGCATGCAGGCGGGCGCTGGCGACGGGGTGAACCACAGGTGACACCAGCGGGCGTCCGCGGACGGCTCCGCCAGGTAACCGGGGACCAGGACGCCCTCCACCCACTCGATCAGGGCGCGCAGTTCTTCGTCGTACTGGAGTCGAGCAGCAGGATGAAGGGCGGGAACCGCCACTCGTCCTCCGCCTCGTCGCCAGCCGCCGGGCACCTGGCTTTGTTCACGAGAACGCTCGGAACAAAGCCAGGTAGTCCGGGGCAGAGGCCAGGCGTGCGTCTTGCGAACGCGCAGGGCACGGAACCAGCTGCTGACCAGCATGGCTCGGACCGTGCTCATGATCACGCCGAACTGCACGCGAACCTGCGGATCCTAGATCTCAGCGGATGCCAACGGGCTTGGGCAGCAGGGTGCGGAGCAGTTGCGCTGTCTCTGCCTCCATGTCCACTCCCCCGCCCAGGCTCTCGTTGATGCGGGCAAGCCGCGCCGCCGCTTCGCGCAGACCGCCCACGTCTCCGGCGCCGTGGTGGGCGAGGAAGACTTGGCGGTGCAGGAGTTCGTTCTCCTCGGCGGCGAGAAGCCCTTGGTGTGCGGCCCAGAGCGCGCCGGTGTAGTCGGCGGCTTCGCGGCGGCGGGTGGACAGCTCATAGGCGACGTCGGCGATGGCCGAGACCATCTCCTGGACGGCCGGCTCGGCCCAGGCGTAGCGCTGGGGGTCGATCGCGGCGAAGGGCCGCCCGCGGACGAGCGCGAGGGCTCGGCGCAGGTCGAGGTCCCGGTCCTCGTCGTTGCGGGCGAGGCCGGTCCGGGCGAGGACTTGGAATGTGCGCCAGTCGCAGGTGACTGCTGAGGCGAGGCGGTAGCGGCTGTCACCGGTGTCCTGGACCCGCGGGAAGTAGGCGTCGCCGTCGGTGTTCTTCCCCAGCCAGGACCGGGTGCGGGAGATGACGGCGTTGCGCATCTGCTTGTTGACCAGGCGGCCTGGCCAGAGCGCGTCGTCGATTGCGTGGTGGTCGCCACCAGGGTTGAGGGCGAGGTAGGAGACGAGCTCGACGGCCGCGCTCAGGCGGTTGGAGTCGATTCGGCCCGTGGCTCCCTTGATGGTTACTGGTCCGAGCAGGAGTACCGCAGGGGCGGTGTCAGATGGTTCTTCGGCGCTGTCGGTGGTGGGTGTCGGGCCGGGAACCGGGAGGGAAGGTGAAGGCGGGTTGTCGGGCGCAGGGCTTTCCTCGGGGGCGTCCGGCTCTTCGTTCGTCAGCACGGGAACGGCCTTCGCCGGGTCGGTCGCGGCCGGGACCGGGGCACTCGCGAGTAGGGGCGCGGGCGGGGGGTCGAAGAGGTCAGCGCGGGTGGGATCGCCGGTATCGCTGTCCGCTTGATCGTCGTCGTCAGCCGTGTGGGCCGCGTGGTGGGCTGGTGCCTCTCGTGTCTCGTGGGTGGGCTCGGCGTTCTCCGTCTCGGTGGTCTCCAGCTCCTCTTGCTCGATGTCGGCGTACTCGGCGGGCATGCCGTCCTCGTCGGCATCTGCAGGTGGGGCGGGCGTTCCTTTTTCTTCGTCGGTCTTCTCTGGGTCATCCGAGGAGTCCCCTTGGTCCGGCTCCTGGTGGTCTTGCTCTTCCAGTTCCTCGTCGGGGTCGAGGAGGTCGTCCAGCCACGCATCGTGTGCGGGTACGTCGGTGGTGCTGGCGGACAGGGTGAGCAGTTCGATCGCGTCGGCGAAGTGTGGGTCGGACAGGCCCTGGAGCTTGATGGGCAGGCTGGAGCCGGGCAGGACGATGGTCTCGTCGGGTCCGGTGCAGTGGAGGGTCCAGCCGTCGTGCGGAGCCAGGTCGGCGTTGTCGCTCGACGTCACCACCGCGCCGGCTACTCGCGGTGCGGTCGTGATCAGGTCGAGCAGCCCCTCGGTCTCGGTCCCTTCCGGCAGTTGGGCTGCGAGGAGGATGTGGGGAGTCCACGAACCGCCGGCATCTTCCTGCAGTCGGGCGGTACGGAGGGTGGGTGCGCCGAGCGCGGCCAGGGCGCGCTGCTGGTCGGTGGTGCGGCTGGTCAGCTCGGCGACCGCGTCGGCGAGCTTGTCGGTGCGGGCGACCCGCTCGGGTGCTGCGTCGTCGAGGCCGGGGGCGGTGTCGGCCAGCGCGGTGATCTCGAGGTGGCCGGGCAGAGGGGTGCTGGCGAGCTCGACGGCGATGGCCTGGAGGACGTGGCGGGCGTGGTCGGGGTCGCCGTCGAGGTGGAGGACGCCGATGTACTCGAGGTCGACGAGGACCAGGCGGCCTGAGGCGTCCCAGCCCAGGGAGACCAGGGCCGGGTAGGGGGCATCGGCGCCTTGCAGGGCGTCTTGGTCGGCGAGGTCGGGACTGGAGGCGGTGCAGGTCCACAGGTCGGTGCGGCCGGCGGTGCCCGAGAAGGGCTTCATCGGCGGGGTGTTTTGGTCAAGGTGGAGTTCGACCTTGTGCTCGTGGAGCACTACGGCGGTGACCACTGGCAAGTCGCGGTCGGCTTCGGCGAGGTTGAGGGCCAGGGTGCGCAGGGTTGCATCGAGGAGGTCGAATCCGGTGGGGTGCTGGACCGAGCGCAGGCCCTGCTCGGTGGTGGCCGCACTGCCGGTGGGCATGGGGATGCGGCGCCCGGGCCGGCGGCGGCGCTGCTGGAGGATTCGGCGGGTGGTGAGCGTGCCGATGAGGGCGGCGGCCAGGGTGCCGGCTCCCATCCAGACGGCGGCGGGTGCCAGGGCTTGGTCGGCGTCCTTCGTCTGCTGGGTTGAGTCCGCCTTCTGACCGGCTTGGGCGGGTGTGGGAACGGCGGTGGGGGTTGTGGTGCTGGGCGTGGGGGTGGCGCTGGCGGGGGCGGACGGTGCGCTAGGGGCGGGTGTGGAGGGCGCGGCCGGTGTGGCTGGGTTGCTGGCCGCGGTGTCCTTGTCGATGTCTTTCTGCGGGATTGAGTCCGGCGCCGGCTTCTGATCGGGCTGCTTGTCCCCCGGTTTGTCCGGTGTCGTCGGGGTGGATGTGTCCGGCCTGGCGGGCGGCTGGTTGGTGGCGGCCTGGGGGAGGTCCAGTTGCTGGCCCGGGACGATCAGGTTGGGGTTGTCGAAGCGGCCGCCTCCGGGGAGGGGTTCGCCCTTGTTGGCCTCGTAGATGACCGGCCAGTCCTCGGGGTCGCCGTGCTCGGCGGCGATCGTCCAGAGGCTGTCGCCCTCCCGGACTGTGACGCTGGTCGGCCGTTCATCGCCGTCCCTGGTGGAGCCGCGCCCGCTGTCCTGGGGGTGGTTCGGTGTGTGCCGCGGTTCGCTGGTCTGAGGTTCGGAGGTCGTGGCGTGGGGGCTGTTCTTCGTCTCCGGGGTGGTGTGGGTCGCGGGGGCGACAGGCTGGGCGTCGGCCGGCAGGTTGATGACGGCGCCCTTGGGCAGGTACTGGTCACCTGCAGCCAGCTGAGGGATCTGCGGGTTGAGGGCGGCGATGTCCTTCCAGCGTTTGCCGTCACCGAGGTACTCCTCCGCCAGGTCCCACGGCAGCTCGGTGGCGGAGGTGACGGTGTGCTGAGGCCATTCGGCTTCGTTGGCCGTCGAGGAAACAGTGCGTGGCGTGCTGCTGGGGCCTTCCGCTGCGATGTGTACGGATGTGGCCGCGTAGGCGGGTGTGGCGGCGGAGGCTGCGGTGGGGGCGAGCAGTACGAGACTGCCGAGGAGGAACGCGGCGAGGGACTGCATGCCTCCCAGTCCCTTGATCCGCGGGGCGGGGCGGCGTCGGAGGAGGCCGCCGATTTCGAGCAGGGCGGACAGGGTGAACGCGGCCCAGGCAGCCCAGCCGATACAGGTGACCACCACGAACAGGAGCGTGCCGTCGTCCTGCGCCAGGAGATCGATCTCGCCGGTCAGTTCAGTTGGCTGTTGGCCAAAGGCGAGGAGCAGGTAGGGCACGCCGGCGATGAGTGCGGTGAGGACGGCGAGGCCGAGGAGGGCTCGCAAGAGCCCGAGCGCGCCGGTGGTTCGTGGTGAGGTGCGGTTGGCCATGGGCGGCTCAGCCTCCAGCGGCTTGGGTCTGAAGATGTGCGTTCGCGGTGCCGGTCACCTGGATGGTGCCGAGGCCGACGAACCGGGCGAAGGAGGTGCTGTAGGCGTCGTTGACGGTGACGGTGATGCGCTGTCCGCCGTCGGAGATCGTGGCTGTGCCTTGGGCGCCGGCCGCGGCGAGGTAGTCCTGTGCTGCTGCTTGGGCTGCGGCCGGGTCCACGGTGATGGCTGTTCCTTCGACGGCCCTGGCCGCATCGAGCTGCTGTCCTGCGGCGCGGGCCGCTTCCTGGGCGAGGGAGGTGGCGCGGTTGGCGGCGTTGAGCGCTCCCCCGCCGTCGACGAGGAGCCCCATGACCATGAGGATCGCGACGGTGGCGAGGGCGAAGTAGGCCGACAGGGAGCCACGGTCACGGAGCCGGGGATGCCGGGCAAGGGTCCAGCGGGTGACGGGGCGGTTCATCCGCGGCCTCGGTGGGTGTCGAGGGGGCTGGTCCATGACGCGGTGAGCGTCGTGGCGCCCGGGAGTCCCGGCAGCCCGATGTCGGACAGGTTCGCTGTGCAGTGGACGGTGGCCGTCACGGTGGCGTCGGTGCCTATGTCGAGTGTGTAGCCGGAGGTGTCGACTGTGACCGTGGCGGCGTGGCAGGTGATTCCCTCGCCGCTCAGGCTCTGGGTGGCCGCGGTCTGGGCCTGGTTCTGAGCGGTTGCGGGGTCTCGCTCGAGGGAGGCGGCGCGGGCGGCGGCGCGGGCTGCGGCGTCGACGGCGCCGTCGGCGTCGGTGACGCGGCCGAAGGCAACCATGAGCAGGAGCAGACCGATCATGACGGGGGTAAGGATCGCGGTCTCCAGCGAGTAGGAGCCGCGGTCGTGGCCCTCCGCGCGCAGGCGGATGCGGGTGCGAGTGCTCACGGTGTGGTCCAGCGCTCGATCGGGGCTTCGGCGTGCTGGACGACGTTCAGGGTGACGCCGGGTACCAGGGTGGCGACGCTGCCTCGTACAGTGATGCGGATCTGCTGGGCGGTGCTGCCGGCCGAAGACACGCTGGGGCCTTGAACGCTTCCGCCGAACCGGGCAAGGAAGGTCTGCGCCTGGGCGACGCCGTCGGCTTCGCTGGCTCCTGACTGCCGCCCGGCCTCGACGCCTTGGCGGGCGGCGGAATGGGCGACCTTGCGGGCGTGGAAGTAGAGGCCGGCTTGGATCGCGGTGAACGCGAGCGCGAGGACGACGAGGGCAAGGACGGCGAACTCGACGCTGGCGAGGCCTCGGTCGTCGATGCGACGCCGGACGCGTGGAAGCGTGTTCTTCCGGTCGGATGGCGTGGTCACGATGTGCCTCGGTTGAGGGCGAGCTCGGCGGCTGGCCGGCAGGGTTTGCCGGCCGCGGTGCAGCGCTGCTCGAATCCGGGTGGGAGCCATCCGCAGGTGAGCAGACGTGGATGGTGAGGGAAGGTGTTCAGGGCGGCGAGGACGAAGATCAGGGAGGCCCACAGGGTCTGCAGTCGGATGGTCATCAGCTGTCCCTGGTTGTTGATGAAGCGCGTTTCGACCGTGTCGGGTGCTACCAGGTCGATGCTGCTCAGGCCTGCCCAGTAGATCTCCGTGTGGATGCTGGTGCTGGGTGAGTTGATGTACGCCTTGTGCAGGGTGATGGTGAGTTCGCCTGTGCCCTCCATGGCCCAGCGTGGTTGGGCGTTGCGTTCCGCCTGGCGGCGTCGTGAGGAGTTTCCCAGTGCGTTGCCGAGCAGGCTGCCGGCGACGAATGCTGGGCTGCCGAAGGCGACGACCTGGTTGTGGGTGTAGCTGCCGTTGCCGTATGCCCGCCATGTCAGTCGGTTCGCTGGGCCTACCGCGAGGACTCTGTCGCATGCGGCCACGGGGGCGTGGGTGGCGAGCAGGGGTCGTCGGCTGAGGGTCCCGCTCAGGACGTCGGCGAGGATGTCGCAGGTGTGCCACAGGTATTCGTCGAGCGGCGACCATGGCTGGGGTTGGGGCTGGGGCACGGGGCAGTTCCTCCTGGTCGTGGGACGGCCGGGGCAGAGGGTCAGCCGCCGCTGATGACGCCGATCTTCTCCAGGAGCTTGGAGCGGACGGCGACGACGAGGAGGCCGGCGCCGACGAGGAGGGCGCCGGTGATCAGGGCCATCTCGGTGGAAGTGGCGCCGGTGTCCTTGGCGGTCTTGAGCGTCTCGTAGCGGGCGCGGATCCATGTGGTGAGGGTCTGGATGTCCATGGTGGGCTGCTCCTTCTAGCTGCCGAGGATGGTGACAGTGACGGGGATCATGACGAAGGTGAGCATGAGGATGACGCCTGCGGTGACGGGCAGGACCATCTCGGCGCTGGCTTCGTTGGCCTGGGTTTTGGTGTCGGACAGCAGTGCGATCCGGAGCTGTCGGGCCTGGGCTTGGAGGGTGGTGTAGACGGCGGCGCCTTCGCCGGCGAGCGCGAGGGTGTCTGCGGGGCGGGTGAGTTCGGGGATGTCGAGGTCTTCGCCGAGCTGTTTGAGGGCGTCCCAGACGCTGACGCCGGAGAGGTCGGCCTCGTGGAAGGCCTGGCGCATCCGTACGAAGATGAAGTTGTCTCCGACCTCGGCGGTTTCGGTGAGGGCCTGGGCGGCGCCGGAGTTCGCGATGCGGGCCAGGGCGACACGTTCGAGGTAGGAGGCTGCGGCGTGCCGTACGACGAGTCGGGCTGCGGCGGCGTCGCGGGCGACGTCCTTGCCGGGCAGGAACCAGAACACGCCTGCGATGGCGAGAGAGACGATGACCGGGACCGCGAACGGCAGAGGTGTGCCGGCCAGGGCGAGCAGCGCCTGCAGGAGCTGCGGCAGCACGAGGCCGTAGAGCGCGAGGAGGGTGCGCTTGCCCAGGTGTGCGGCCGGGGTGATGCCGAGCAGGTTGAGGTCCTTGATCGGGAGGGTGAGGCGGTGGCCGAGTTCGCCCATGAGGCGGACCCCGATGCGCTCTTGCAGGGTGTCGGCGGTCGTGGTGACGGCGTGCAGGCGAGGTGTGCCGGCGGTCTTGGAGACGTCGAGGCGGTCGAGTGCGGAGGCGAGGTCGCGGCGGGCGGGCATGAGCGCGCGGACCGCAAGACCGATGAGGGCCCCGGCGGCCGCTGCGGGCACGACGGCGTCCAGGGGGATCATCGTGTACCTCCTGTCAGAGCGGTGCGGCGTGCGGCTGCCATCGGGTCGATCAGGCGGGGGTCGGGGGCGGTGCGGGCGATCTTCCTCAGCCAGCGCAGGGTGTAGGCGAACGCTCCGCCGAGGACGGCGAGGACGATCTGGCCGAGGGGGGACTGATACCAGCCGGACCAGGCCGGGTTGAGCATGCAGCCGGTCACGACGACGCAGATGATCGCGCTGACCATGCGGGAGCTCTTGCGGACCTTGGCTCGGTCGGCTTCGACATCGCGGGCGTCGGCTGCCTGCTGATGGATGGTGATGGCGAGGGCTTCGAGAGCGTCGGAGAGGCCAGGGCCCTTGTAGACGGCGTGGGTCTGGAAGAGCAGTACGACGTGGTCGGCGACGCCGTCGGCGAGTTCGTCGGCGAACAGGGCGAAGGCGTCGTCGGCCTCCATGCCGGTGCGGAGCCGCTCGGCCAACGCCTGGACGTTGGGGGCGATGGGGGCGGGGGCGGCTTTGGCGGAGGCACGGATGGTCTGGGGCAGGGAGATGCCGGCCTGGTGGACGCCGGCGAGGTGGTTGAGCCACTGCCCGAGAGCCTCCAGACGGTCGATGCGTGTCTGGGCGGCGGTGCCTGGGTTGAGGATGAAGGGCAGACCGATCACGGCGGCTCCGGTCAGGAGGCCGTGGACGGGCCAGCCCGTCCTTGCCCACACCAGCAGGGCGGCGATACCTGCGGCGGTGAGCAGGTGGCGCCAGCGGCGCTGCCAGGCTTCGGGGAGTTCGTGCTTGGCGCGGTCGAGGCGGCCGGCGAGCCTGGTTTTGGGCTTGGCCGGGTCAGGTGTGCGGCCGCGGAGTTCCCGGACGGCGCTGAGGGTCGCGGCGACGGTGAGGACCGCGCACAGGGCGGCGATGAGTGCGAGCTGGGAGGTGTTCACCGGCGCCCCACCATCTGCAGGGGGCCCATCCAGGCTCCGAAGGGGTTTTCGGTCAGCCAGGAGCGGCTGAGCTGGCCCGTGCGCTCAAGGTCGTCGATGAAGGTCGGCATGTTCTTGTAGACGGCGCGGATCTCCCCGGCCTGCGGGGCAAAGAGCTCGGTGGTGACGGGCCGGCCACCTTCGCCGACGACGTCGTGGACTTCGTAGATGTGGGAGACGAAGCGGTGCTTGCGGCCTCCGATGGCGGTCTCGTCGAGGTAGGTGAGGTAGACGACGAGGTCGATGGAGGAGGCGATGAGGTGGTGGGCTGCCTCGGTCTGCATGCCGGCCTCGGTGCACAGCTGGACGAGGCGGCTGATGATGCCGTGCGGGCGGCGGACGTGAAGGGTGCACATGGATCCGGAACCGCCGGCGGACATGGCCTGCAGCATCGGGACGATTTCGGTGGATCGGACCTCACCGACGATGACGCGGGTGGCGTTGTAGCGCAGCGCGGTGGCGAACATGTCGGAGATGGTGACCTCGCCCGCGTGGGTGCCGCCGCGGATCTCGCCGTTAGACTGCCGGGCCTCGAACGCGTAGGTGACCGGGCCGGGCTTGGGCCCGGGCTCGTCGAGGTACAGCTCGCGGTCAGATTCGAGGGTGACCAGGCGCTCGGAGGGCGGGATCTCGCGGCCCAGCGCGCGCAGCAGGCTCGTCTTGCCCGCGCCCATGTCACCGACGACGAGGATGTTCATCTTGGCGTGGACACATGCCGTGAGCAGACGCTCCAGCATCGGATTGATGGAGCCCCACTGGACGAGTTCGGCGATGCCGTGCTGGCGGATGCGGTGGCGCCGGATGACCACCGAGGGCCGGGTGGTGAGCAGGCTCGCGGTGACACGGCTGCCGTCGGGCATGCGGAAGCCGACCATGGGGGTGGCCTGAGTCAGGCCACGCTCGCCGTGGCCGGAGAGGCGGGCCATGCGGTTGACCCAGGTGATGAGTTCTTCGTGAGAGTCGGCGACCTGCTCGATCGTCTGGCGGGGGCGGTCGTGATACTCGATGTGGGCGCGTAGCCCATCGACCATGACGTCTTCGACGCCGTCCTGATCGAGGAGGGATTGCAGGCGCCCGCCGCGGTACATGGAGTCGAAGACCGCGGTGCCGATGGCGGCTTCCTGGTCGGCGGTGAGAGCTATGTTGCCCTGGGCGTACTTGGTGGCCCAGTCCGCGACCGCGTTGCGGACCAGGCGGCGGGCCAGTGCCCTGCGGTGGTCCTCTTCGAGGAGCTTGTCGGGGTCCTCCGCGCTGAGCTGCTTGGACACCAGCGCCTGGAGGTCTTCGATCACCTCCCAGCCCACCGGGAGCGCGCCGGGTAACCCGGCGAGGCGGGGCACGGTCGCGGCGCCGCTGGCCTGGGCGGGCGAGGAGTCGGCACCTGGTGCGGCCGCGGGCGAGACGGGCGTGGGAACTACGGGGGCAGGCAGGCGGCGCTGGCCGATGCGTCCGGCGAGTAGGCCGGCGATGGCGTCACGGCCCATCGGGGCCGCCGTGCCGTCGGCGCCGGGACGCTGCTGGATGTCAGCCACGGGCGCCTCCCCGCTCGCTCAGCCGCTGCAGCACGCCGGCCAGCTGCGGGTTGCCGGGACGGGCGGGATACTGCTGCTGCACCTTCCGGCGGGACGCGGCGGCCTCAAGATGCTCGGTCGCCGTGCGGGCGTGCCTCAGCAGCGAGCTACGGCCATACCCGCGGGGCGGGTTACCGCCGTTGGTGAAGTAGCCCGCGGTCGACGCGTCGAAGGGCAAGGCTGCAAGTACAGGGGTCTTGAGGGCTTCGGTGACCTGGTGGGCGCGGTAGGGGCCGTCCTCGATGAGGAGCAGTCCGAGCGCGTCCGGTCCGCTCCCCCGCTCAGCGAGCTCGGTGCGCAGTGGGTCGATGAGGTGGCGGGCCAGTGTGAGGGATTGCTCAGTGCCGCGGACGGTGAGAAGAACCAGGTCGGCCTGGTGCAACAGCGGCGCCGGGGTGAGCGTGGTGTGCAGGCGGCCTGACTCCAGGGCGAGGCGCCCGGCGTCGATGAAGACGTCGTAGCCGGCGTCGTCGGCCAGGACGTGCAGGACCTCCGACAAGGCCGGCCAGGTCCGGCCGAGTGCCCCGGCCTGCGCGGGGTCGGTCAGCCCGGGCAGCAGCTTGCGGTGCCCGGCCTCGTCCATCGTCCAGAGGTGATTGGCGAAGGCCTGAGCAAGGGCGTCCGGTCCGGTGCGTTCGGCGGCTGCCAAGTGGTAGAGGCCGAGACCTGCGCCGACCTCGCCCTGCAGGAAGCCGGCCCGGATCGTCCCGCCGGCCGGGTCGCACTCGGCCAGCAGTGAGGGGCGCTTCGACGCGAGGGTGAGGGCGAGCGAGGCGGCGGTGACGCCGCTGGACTTCGCGGAAACGAGTGCGGTGACCGGCATGTCAGCTGCTCCGGGGCTGTCGCACGAGGGCGATCCGGCCCTGGGACGCTCGGGTCGCGAGGAGCGGGCCGTCGGTGGAGGAGACCGCTACGTTGACCACGACGGTGCCAGAGGCGTCCGGGCGGGAGATGCTGACGACGACCGCGCCGATCGTCGACGGCGGCGCCTCGGCCTTTCCGGAGGTCTGCTCGCCCTGTGCTGGTGTGGTCACGGCCAGGACCTTGTCGCCGGGTGTCAGGGTGCCAGCCGGTGCCTGACCTCGCTTGACCTGAACGCCGACCTGCTGCTTGTCGTCTCCCAGTCCGGTACCTGCGGTGAGCTGGGAGGCCGTCAGCAGGCCACCGCGACGCAGGTCGACAGCGGTCCGTTTGCCCACCATGGACGCTTTCTGGGTGGCGAGAACGGGCGTGAGCGCGGCGTCGGCGGAGACCTCGGCCACCGTGAGATCGGCTGCCGTCAGAACCTGCCCGGCGGGGACGTTCCGCGCGATGGCCAGGACCTTGGTACGGTCACTCGCCGAGTTCACGGCCGCGGCCGCACCGAGCCCCGAGACCACCGCAAGAGCGATGCTCAGCGCGGCGACCGACCAGCGGCGCTCTCGCTTGACCGGAGCGGTGGTGGTGATGGGGACGGCGGGGCGGGGCGGGGCGGCCGGGCGCGGTACCGACGGCTGTACGGGGGAATCCATGCGGCGATGTGCCTCTCGAAGTGCTAGCGGGGGACCTAGTTCAGGACCTGGACCTCGACGACGTTGATGTCGACGGCGCTCTGCCGTGTCTCCGTGAGCTGTCCGGACTGTCCTGTCGTCGCTTGCCAGCCGATCGCCCAGGTCGATGTCGCGGTCACGTGGTACTCGCCTGTCCCGGTGGTCGAGGAGGGCGCGGTGTAGCGGTGGCCGCAGTCAGGAGAAGGCTGCTTGCCGTACTCGGCCCTGTATGGGGTGCCAGGGGTCGTGCAGATGACGCTCTTGCCGTCGCCCATGTTCCACACGATCCGGCTCACCCTCGCGGTCGCGGTCACGGTGATACCACCGGCGGAAGCCGAGGCAACGTTCGGCCCATATGTCTCTGGGCCCCGTTCGGTCCACAGGTACACCGGCATTCCGACCACGCCCCTTCCGCCAGGCTTCGGGGTGATCCCGATCTGCGGTCCACGCAGCAGCATTCGGTCCAGGGCCTGACGCGCGAGGGTCGCCGGGTCGACAGCGACGGCGGCTGGTGGCGTAGCCGCCCAGATGTTCCGCACGTTGGTGAACTCAGTCATGCCGTTGTCGAAGGTGCAGCGCTCCTCATAGACGGCGCCGTCGCCGGGCTCATGGCCTTCCCAGTCGAGGCTGCCCGCAAGGGGTTGCGGATGGAACTTCTTGTACGTGCACACAGGCTCAGTGGCTGGTCTCGCTCCTCCTCCCCCGCCGCCTTCTCCGCTTCCCCCGGACGCTCCGCCCGAGACCGGCGCGCCGCCGCTGCCGCCGGAACCGGGCACGTCGACTCGCACCTCACAGAAGAAGGGGCCGCAGTGAGAACCGCTTTCCCCGTCGGGGTTGTCTGCGTGGGCGGAGGCAGCAGAGATTGCTGTCATGGTGAGTGCGAGAACGGTTGCAGCTGCCGCTCGCAGAGGGGTCAGCACGCCTTACCCTGCGGCTCGTCGCGGATGACGCGCCACCCTTCGGGCCACTTCTCAAGGGTGGCCTTGATGACGTACCGCACGAGCCTGTTCTTGGGCATGGCGACCGGCTTCTGGGTGTCCACGTCGGTGACGGTCCACTGAGAGATGTCCAGACAGCTGGAGAGAATGACGTTCGGAACCTTGCGGTCGATGTCCGCACTCGTCGCGGTCGGGTTGTTCACAGTGACGGTGCCGAGGACTACCGCGTCCTTTTTCCGCATATCAGCGGCGCCCGTCTCTACCTGTGCGAGAGCGGCTGAGGCCGCGTACCTCTTGAGGTTGCCAGCCTTGCCCGTCTTGTCTGCGTAGCGCTTCTCCACTTCCTTCCAGTGCGCAAGGTAGGTGACAGTCGCTTCCTTCTTCGCGGTCTCGACCGGGTCTTCGAGGGGCTTGGCCGGGGTCGAGGTGGCCGAAGGGGTGGAGGTCGCGGGCGGCTTTGCTTCCGGACTCTTCTCAGCACTGCCGCATGCGGCAAGGAAGAAGGAACCGGTGAGAAGGAGGGCGCCCGCTGACCGGAGCGGCGCCGTTCGAGGGTGCACGCGTCGCATGTGCGTATGAGTCGTCACGATGTCTCCCGAGGCATATGCGGTCACCCGGCGTCACCTGCCCTTGCCGCTTCTGCAGAGCTCACCGCGCACCGCAGGACCACTTCAATTACGCGAAAGTCAAGACTACGCAAGATCACATCAACCACACCTGTTGGAACGGCTGTTGGAGCTCACGGATGCGGTTCAATCAGCCAAAATCGACCTCCGGATGGACATGAATGTGTCAAGTTCCAAGGCTGGACCCGTGCTGACGGCGTTCGCGTGAAAATGGACAGGGGGGGTACACGGACGTGCACCCCCGACTATTGGTAAGCCCGGCTATCGCTGGATGCGGAATGCGATTGGCCAAGCAGTCAACGATCAGCACCCCCAATCCATGCCGTCGAAGCACGTCAATCGCCGGTGGGACGCCACGTACGAGCGCGGCGCACGGCGATCTCACCGCAGACGACGGCGACGACAAGGCCGCCGAGGGCGATGAGAAGGGAGCCGGTGGCGACGAGACCGGCGGAGAGCTCGCCACCGTCGCCGATGGACAGGAGCATCTGCCCGAGCACGTAGGTGGCGGCACCGGCTCCGACGCCGACAACTGCGAGCGGTACGGCAAGATTCCAGAAGGCGACCTGCACATAGAAACGCCGGTCGTTGCGGAACGGAGCGATCGGACCGAGACCACGTGCCTGATCGTCGAAGACCGATGCTGCGCCCACCATCCCGGCAAGGACGAGGGCCGCCAGGCCGATGAGTGCCGCGTCCAGAACCCATTTGACGTATCCGGCTCGCGCCTGTGCCCCCAGCATTCCGGACTCCACGGGAACTGCGAGCATGGGCAGGCCCAGGGTGCGATAGGCGGCTTCCCAGACACGGTCGGCTCCTGCGTCGCCCGCCGTGTTGAAGACGACGAACGACACCCTTTCGGGGGTCCGTGATACCTGGGTGGCTGGACGTGACATTCACCCTGTCCGGGCTGAGCCCGAGGACGGCCAGCGCTCTTTGCGGTCCAGGCCCGATGTTCTTGGTGACATCGGGCAGCGCAGTGCTCTTCTTGGGACAGGCTGTCATCAGGCCGAAGAAGGCCAGAGACGTGCAGTCGCCGGAGAACACGACCCTGTCGTTCTCCGAATACAAGAGAACCGAGGGCTGTCCGGGAAGGTCTTTGCGGAGCCGGTCGAACCGGGAGGGATCGCCGGAGGCGTTGATCAGAATCGCGTTGCGGTCCCTTGCGCCAGCCAGTTGCTTGGCGACGATTCCCGGTCCTTCGAGCTGGCTGGTGACCACTTGCCCCAGCGTCGTCCCCACTGGCACGCAGCGACTGAACACGATCCCCATGGCCGGTAGGTCACCCCGAAGGCAGTATCCGGGGCCTTGAGCTCCCGAGGCAGGGATGAGGCCCTCGGGGGGGCAGGACGGAGTGCCGCCGCGGTGTTCGTGACGCTCGTCCCGCGCCGTTCCACCGATCGGTCGCGTCCCGCGGTGCCGGCGGTCGTTCGGGATGCTCCGCCCTGTGGAAGGTCTTGGTCGTCGTTGGCGAGAGGTAGCCCGGCCGATGGTCAGGCCGTTCGTTTCCGATGTGCTGCAGGTCTGGTTGGCGTGCCCGCCCCCAAGGGATGTTCAGGCTGCGGCAGCGAGGGGGCCCCGGATCCATGCATCGACGGGTTCGGCTGCACCGAGGACGGGGGTGAAGATCGGCTGGAAGGGGCCCCGGTTCCGGAGCTGGTCGAGGGTGGTGACGCCGGCCCGGAGTGCCGTGGTGGCGAGTGCCGGATCGCTGGCAGCAAGGCTGCGAAGGTCGGCAATGCGGCGGGCGAGGCGATCCTCGGACGCGCCTGTCAGCACGAGCAGGAGCCGGGGGAACGCCGGGTACCGGTAGCGCCAGGCCGGCAGCGCAACCTGGCGCCGGGGACCACGAGTGCCCTTGGTCATCTGAGGCTGGGGCGCGTACTCGTGGTAGGCGGCGTAGGCATGCAACTTCTGGGCCAGACGGGCGATCGTCATCTGGGTCCGGTCGACCTCGACGAAGAAAGTCAGCAAAGTCCGCTGCTTCCCCGCGGTGTGGACGTAGCTGAGGACAGCGTCCGGGACGAGGCACAGCTCCTCCCCCGGCCGGGATTCGTCGCGGTAGTAGTGGGCGATCTCGGGCGACCAGTCCAGGGGGCCGCACTCATGGCCGAGGCGGCGCGCGTGCTCGACGAAGGCCGCGCCGGATTCGACCACCGCGAGGGTGTGTTCCTGGAGCGGGCCCAGAGCGGCCTCCGGGCTCATCCGGTACGCGCGGGACTGGAGCAGGCCGACGGCCTCGACGGCCTGGGCCCCCTTCTCGGTCAGCCACCACAGCAGTTCGGTCTGGCCGGTGCTGCGCCGGCCTACGGCCTCGGCGAAGCCGGCCTGGCGCAGGGTGTGGAGCTGCCGGCGCAGAAACTCGGAGCGGGTGTGGTGCGGGGTGACGAGCCGGTGGAGCTGCCTCGTTGAGACCAGACGGTGCTGGTAGAGAACCTGGGCGGCCTGCTGGGCGACCTGGCCCAGCCCGGTGGGGGCGGACTGCGGGTAGGGCACGGGGTGCTCCCCTTCTTCTAGTCGATGACGCTGGTGGGGTCTCCGGCGCTCGGGCCGCCGGCGCGGCGCCCGGTGTGGTGGGCGAGGACGACGATGTCGAGCTCTTCCAGGTCGGCCAGGATGTCGCCGAGCGGACGGCGGTTGAGATTGCTGTCGATCGCCTGGTCGAGGGCGGCAATGCCGGCCGGGTTGTCGTAGCGCGCGAAGACCTCGTCCACGGGCAGGCCGCGGACCCGGAAGGGCGTGGTCCGGGCGCCGTTGAGGTTCACGGACATCACGTAGTGGTACTTCGGGAGCTCGGTGATCGTCTCCGGACTGACGTGCCCGTTCCACCTCTTGGCGACGAAGGCGGCCTCGTCGTAGTCCGCGGCGCAGGTACTCAGCCAGGACTGGTTTTGCAGGAGGGCCTGGCGGGTGATGGCGGAGAGCCGCAGCGCCATCTGGGTCATGCCGATGAACCTGACCTCATACTTGCGCAGCTGCTCGGCGATGGCGGCGAGGAAGCCCTTGCTGGAGGAGTCGAGTGCGGTGAGCTCGTCGCCCCAGGCCCAGAAGGTGGCGCGCCGCTCGCGGGGGGTGTCCTGCCGGGAGAGGCCGGCGCGGTGCAGGTCGTGGATGAGCAGGCAGCTGACCAGGGCGTCGCTCTCGCTGCCGGACGGACAGACGAACACCACCTTCGAGGTGTCCATCGCGTGCCGGACGTCGTACGCGGAGCGCGGGCTGCCGAAGAACCCCTGAAGGCTCTGGCTGGTGTCGAGGCGGTCGATGGCGTAGGTGACGGTGGGAACGGCATCCGGGCCGAGCTTGGGGAAGGTGGTCTCCCAGTACGCACGGACGCGGTCCGGGAGCTTGGGCAGGAGCTGCTCGCGCCATTCCTCGTCGGTGAGCCAGGTGCGTAGTTGGAAGAGCGTGCATTGTGCCTCGGGGTGGCCGGCCTGGACGGCCTGGAGGTTGAGCAGGGCCAGGGCCTGGGAGGCGCGGGCCAGAATCGTCCGGGCACGCGGGGCGTTGTCGCCCCAGTCCTGAGCCGCGGCGATGCCCTCGGTGACGGAGCGGACGATGTCCTGGACATCGGGGAGGCTGCGCCCTTCCATCGACAGGGGGTTCCAGGAGACGACTGGCTGCTCCGGGTCGGCCTTGGCCAGGTTGATCTCCCAGAGCCGGTCGGCGATCTTCGGGTGCGCCAAGTACGGCTTCGCCCTCATCCAGCCCTCGCCGTGCGGGTCGAGGAACCACGTGCCGTAGCCGGAGTGGGCCATCGCGATGCACTGGACCAGGGCCTCTTCGGTCTTGCCATGGCCGGCCTTCCCTAGCTGGAGGCCGAAGAGCAGGTCCTGTACCCGGGCGGCGGCGATCCGCTCGCGTCCGTCAGGGTAGACGACGGCGCCGAGCGGGATCAGATCGTGCTGCCCGGTGTAGACGGGGAGATCGGCCGGGGCCGGTGGGACCAGTCCGCCAGAGCGGACCACGCTGGAGGCGGTGCACTTCACCGTCGGCGGCTTGAGCCACCCCGCGAGCTCGGGCACGGTCAGCCACTGTCGGCGGCGCGGTGCGAACTCGCCGGAGGCGAAGCGGCGCTCGAACCGGCCGATCGCCCAGCGGCGGGGGCGGTGGGCCTTGAGGTAGTTCTCCCCCGAGGTCATCGACAGGGCGGCGATGAGCTGGTGCATGCGGGCCAGGGCCAGCTGCGGGTGGGAGGCCTCGGTGCGCAGCAGGATCTGTACCGCGAACACGGCGCCCGCGCTGGGTTCGAGTTTGCCGACGCCCTCGCGCAGGTCGGTCTGCCGGGGGATCCGTTCGGAGCGGCTGGAGGCGCCGGCGCCACCGGACCAGGCTGCGGTGGCTGATCCCCAGAAACCGCCTCCGCCGAGGCCTCCGGTGAGGCGCTCACCGTACGCGGACGGGCCCCGTCGGGCAGCGCGGGCCATCAGGCGGCGCCGGCGTCGGGCCAGGCGTTGCTCGGAGACCGGAACGAGGTCGAAGACGGCCACCGCTTTCTCCCCGTCCTCGGTGCGGACGGAGGCCATGGCCGCGGCCAGCTGCTGCAGGGGGTCGGGGCTCAGACCGAGGGAGGCCAGGGCCTTGTAGTCGGGCAGGCCGAGAGCAAGCTCGGCGCGCTGCACGTACCGGCGCACGCTCGCCTGGGCGGTGGTCGCCTTCGTGGGCTTGGCGAGGGAGACGACGGCGGTCACGGCGTACCTCCCGGGCCGGTGAAGCGGACTGGGAGGATGTCAGCCTGGCCGTGCTGAGTGCGGACCTCGACCTCGGCGAAACCAGGCATGTTCAGGACCGCGGCCGCAGCGGCCGGCCCTTCGATAAAGCAGCGCATCTTCCCCTCCAGGGCGGTGTACCGCAGGCGCACCGCCGATCCGCGGGCCGGGATCCCGTCGGCGGCGTAGTGCACCCGCCCGAGCTGGCGTGCCCAGCGCCCGACTTCCCCTTCGCCGGGGTCGAACGTGGCGGTCGGGATCACCTCGACCTGGACCCGGTCGGCGAGCGCCTCCCGCACGAGCGCCGCGCGCCGGATCGTCCACCACACCCACACCGCCGCCCCGAGCACGCCGAGCGCGACGAGGTACGGCGCGGCCGCGCCCAGGGCGGCGCGGAGCTGGTTGAGGAGTTCGTCGACCGGCAGGTCCGGGAGGTTCATGTTGGCCGGAACGGGGTCGGCCGGGGCGGGGCGGTTTTGGTGCACGGTTCCTCCAGGGTGGTGGGAAGAAGCCCTTCACCTGGACCAAGTAGGAATTCGAGGCCGATCCAGACACCGCACGGGAATGCTTTGCAATCCCTTGACTGTTGGCGAGTGCTGGGCGAACCGTCGCCACTCCAGCCCCCCGGCCGTACCCCCTGTGAGGGCCGCGGGGTGGCGGAGCCGTCTTCGGCGCTGCTGCGGCGGCTGGTGGGCGCGAAGGGTGCAGTCGACCGCGACGTGCCGGTCAATTCCGCCCTCGGCATCGACCTGCGGCCGACGGCTCGCAAATCGATTGCCGGGCACAGGTGATCGACCCTAGGGTCGGGGCACCGAACGGCGTGTAGCTCAGTCAGCCAGAGCACCGGGCTTCCTACCCGGAGGGCGCAGGGGCAGATCCTGCCACGCCGGCTTATGGACGAGAACGCTGATCAGCAGCCCCCGACCGAGCCCAGCTCTCCCGCCGATGCGTCCGCAGCCACGACGATCGCCCCGGCCACCGTCTCGTCGGCCTATGCCGCAGGCCAGTTGGCACGCGCGCTGCGCACCTCCGTCTCGCACCCCGAGCCGGCGACCCGCGACCGCGCCGTCGGCCGTGTCCAGAAATGGCGTGCGGTGCTCGCGGGCATGGCGGACGGCAGCCTTACCATTGGCGCGCGCACCCCGGTCGCCGGACTGCCCGCCTGGGTCACCCCTGAGGTCGTCCGCGGTGGATTCGCCACCGGAACGCCCTGCGCGGGCGGGCCGCTCGCCCCGTACGAAGCGGACGCCGCCCGCCGGGCCGGCGTACCGGCCGACCGTGCGGCGCTCTTCGCGCACGCGCTGACGCAACAGGGCCTCGAGGAACTGTGGCAGCTGCTGGACACCGGCCGCTACGAGGTGTCCCTGCCCGAGGAGGCGGCACTGCTGACCGTCGCCTGGCTGGTACGGGCCGACGACTTCGACACGGCCGCAGCCTTGGTGACGGAGCTTCAGCCGTTCGCTGACCGGCTGCGCTTCCTGCCCCGCCCGGCCGACGGGCCCGCCCCCGACGCGAGCGCAGTGCACCGCTGCACCGTAGGCCAGGTCTCCGACGTGTTGCGGGCCCGCGGGCCCAAGACCGCCATCGAGGTGCAGCGCGAAGCCCTCGGCGTCTGGCGGCCCTTCGACGACGAGCTCCTCGCCTACTGGCTGCAGCATCTCGAAGCGTCCGCCCCGGCCCGGTCCGCGGCGGATCGACCCGCACCGCAGCGCGTCCCGGGCCCCGGCCCGGCCGCTGCCCTCACCGGCCCCGGTGGCGGCGACGCGCGCGTGAGGGCCACCGCCCTGCTTCAGCGTTACCGCGCCCTGGCCGCAACCCATACGCAGTGCCGCAAGCACCGCGATCAGAAGTCCAACACGGGCATCATGCTGCGGGCCCTGGAGGAGACCGCCGCCGGTCGCCCGCTCACACCCCGGCTCGCTGGCCTGCTGCGCCACGCGGTGACCTCGGTCGTCGCCAAGCGAGGTCTGCCCGGCTCGGACCGGCACTCCCGGCTGCGCGCCGAGCAGGCGCGCCAGGCGGCCCTGCCGGCACACCACGAGATCGCCGCCGTCGTGGCGGACCGCCTCGCAACTCTGGACCAGCGGGCTGGCACGCCCGACGTCGACGGACCGCTCGCACCCATCACGCGGACGGAGGCGGGCCAGACCGGCCTGCCCGCCGGAACCGTCGTCCCGCCGCGACTGCGGCAAGTGGTTCGCACCGCGCTGAGCGCCACACCGGAGGAGCTCGTCGCGCGCGGCCTGGTGCCGTCCGCGGAAGTGCTGGCCGAGCTCGTTCCACAGCTCGTGGCGAACGCCACCGCACAGCGCTACGCCGACCCCTCCCTGCGCACCCTCACGGCGGCCACGTACCGCGCCTTCCGCAACCGGCGTTCGCTGCTGCTGCTCAACCTGGCGCACCAAGTACGGGCGGACGAGCTGCCCTGGGTGCGCGCGGTCGCCGGCCACGGCAGCGACGCCGATACGCGGGCGCGGGCGCGGGCGGCGGCAGAGGCCGTGCTACGCCGCCTCGGAGATCTGGCCGTCGGCGCGTTCCCCGGAACGCTGCTGCCGAACCCGCTGGTGCGCGAGATGTCCCAGCTGGCCCGCCAGGCCGACCTGTCCGCCCCGTTCACCGAAGAGCTGGCGGCCGACATCTTCATGGGGACCTTCAGCCCGAAGTTCCTGACCGCCGCGCGCATTGCGGCCGATCTTCTGGAGGACAGCCTCTACACCCGCTATTACGGCATTGACTGCGCGGCGGTACGCAACCTGGCAGTGGTGCACGCCGTCGACAACCTCGGCCGGACGCGTCCGGCACGGACAGCACCCGCGTTCGACCGGCTGTGCGGGGAACGGGCCGGTACGGACACCGCCCGCTCCTGGTCGCCTGCCGGCAACGGCACGGTCATCGAGCAGGCGCAGATCCTGACCACCCACAACCTGGCCGTTCTGGTGCGACACGCGGGCATTGCCCCGGAGGCAGGGTGGGAGGCCCTGGCGGAGAAGGGCTTCGACGCGGTGTGCCGCCTCGTCGCCCGCGTCCACGGCCACCCACGCCCACTCGGCACCATCA
Organism: Streptomyces gardneri; assembly: GCF_006539185.1. Taxonomy (GTDB): domain Bacteria; phylum Actinomycetota; class Actinomycetes; order Streptomycetales; family Streptomycetaceae; genus Streptomyces; species Streptomyces gardneri. Next base: position 1,808 of record NZ_BJMN01000018.1, on the reverse strand, counting down.
AGGACGCCGCGTACGCCTGGCGTCAGACGCTGTTCTTCCTTTCACTGTGCCCGCCCGGCCGGCAGGCCACGCTCGTCCAGCAGATGGCGGCGCAGGCCGCCGAGCAGCCGTGGCACACGGCGGCCCGCCTCGCCCCGGCGATCGCCGGACTGCGCCTCGTCGCGGGCGGCGGCACCTTCGACACGGACGGCACCGCACTGAACGGCCTTGCCCGCCGCTTCCAGGGCTGGACCACGACCGGCCACTGGATGCGCTCGGCCACCCGCTGACCGGCCGAGATCCTGACCACCGTTGCATCAGACGACGCGTACGACCAGCAGGATCGGGCCCAGGTTGGCCTGAGGGGCGACCTCCACCACACGGCCTGGTTTGGGTGCGTGCACGACGTACCCGTATCCGATTGCTAGGGCGACGTGCTCGGGGCGGGAGGCGGAGCCGACGGCGAAGAGCAGGTCGCCCGGCTGGATGGCGCTGGCGGGGACCACGTGGCCGTCGTTGATCTGCGTGTAGGTGGTGCGGGTGATCTCCTTGCCGGCCACTCCGTACGCGCGCTGGGTCAGGGAGGAGCAGTCGCACCGATCGGACGGGTTGGGGCCGTGGGCGTTGGTGCAGCTGCCGCCCCACTGGTACATGGTGCCGAGCTGGCCCAGGGCCCAGCGGATCGCGGTCTGCACCTGCGGGGGCGCGGTGGCCGGGATTTGGTAGCTCTCCGGCAGGGAGCCGGGCGGGATGTTCCCGAAGTCCACGTTGCCGCCGCCCTGTCCGGCGCACTGGCTCGGGCCGAAGTTGCCGAGACCGGGTTGTCCCGGCATCGGGCTGGCGGCAGCGGCGCCGAGGGTGGGGGCGATGGCCTGCTGGAGGGCGGTGGCGAGCGGTTCGTGCTTGGCATACGCGTCGGGGAAGCCGCTGCGCTGGACCTTCTGTGCGGCCACTGTGAGCGGCATCTGCTCCCAGTCCTTTAGCTTCGCGAGCCCGTCGTAGAACTTCCCCGAGGAGTAGACGGGGTCCATGATCTGCTCGCGGGTGCCCCAGCCCTGGGAGGGACGCTGCTGGAACAGGCCGAGGGAGTCGCGGTCGCCGTGGTTGAGGTTGATCAGGGCACTCTCCTGCAGGGCGGTGGCCAAGGCGATGACCTGCCCGCGGGCCGGCACCCGCTTCTGGACGCCGGTCGCAACGATGACTTTCGCGTTGGGGACCTGCTGATTGGGCTCGGAGAGGCCGCGTACGTTCACGTCGCCGCTTCCATCCAGCATTTCCTTGACCTTGCGGGCCGTATCTGCGGTCTCCGGGTCAAATCCGGGCTGACCCGCTGCCCCGCAGCGGGTAACGGCCGCGGCGGCCTCGGCCTCGTTCTGGCCGAGGCCGGCCACGTGGGCGGCGATCGCGGAGAGCAGGACGAGGGACAGCCCGAGCAGTGTGGCCGCGCCGGTCAGCCACCCCTTCGTCCCCTTCTTCATGAACCGCCCCGCTGGCGGCGACGGCGGTTCAGCTCCCACTGCTCGTTACGGCTGAGGGTTGCTTCACTCGGCCGCTGTGGGGTCGCGTCGATGACTCGGCGCGTGACGGGCTGGCGCTGGTTCCCGCGTTCCAGCCGCTGCCGAAGTTGCTGCTGGCGTGATGAGGTCGCAGGCTGGGGCGGCAGCGCGTGACGGGGCTGGGCCCGCCGACTTGTCTGCGCTCCCTGCGGAGTGGGCGCCGGGTTCGCTGCCGGGACGCCCGGCGGGTTCGGCGGGACGCCCGGCGGGTTCGGCGGGACGCCCGGCGGGTTCGGCGGGACGCCCGGCGGGTTTGGCGAGATGGCCGGCAGG
>NZ_BJMN01000017.1 GCF_006539185.1 Streptomyces gardneri | reverse complement strand
TTCGGCGGCTGAGCGGGCGGGTTCGGCGGCTGAGCGGGCGGGTTCAGCGGGGTTACGGACGGCGTCTGACCGACGTTGCCGGGCTGGGGCTGCGGCTGGGGCTGCGGCTGCGGCTGCGGCTGCGGCTGCGGCTGCGGCCGGAACTGAGACTGTGTGCGGGCCGGACGGTTGCCGCTGCCCTTGGTGCCGGACTGGAGCCGGTTCATCAGAGCAACGGTGCTGACGCTGGAGGACGTGGCGTATCCGAGAGCAGAGATCGGATTTCCCGAGGCGATGGCCACGCCGACCATGGCGGTGCGGACCGCTCCGCGGGTGATCTTGCGGGTGATGTTCCGGTTCTTGGCCACCGGGGCGGAGGACGGGGTAAAGGCGGAACCGTGCGTGCCGCCCACACGCGCGGCGGACATCCGCGCACGGAAGTTCGCAGCGACCTGCTTGGACCGGACGGTGAGCGCCTTGCGCTTCGTGAGTGCGCCGATACACACGATGTCCACGGCCAAGAAGCGAAGGGCGAGTTCGTTGCCCCATTCCTGCTGCACGGGGTCAAGGACGGCCTGGATGATCAGGATGAGGACGGCGAGCCCGACGATCGATACAAGGAGCTGGCCGAGAGAGCGCAGTACGGATGCAGCCCAGTCCCAGAGGAAGGCGCGGCCGGCTCCGGGGATGATGCCGGCCACGAGGGCGGGTTCGGCGCGTACGGCGTCCCAGGCGATCCGGCATTGCGCGACGAGGAAGTTCCCCGCGAGGCCGGCGATCAGGATGGTGACGATGAGAGCGGCGATGAGCAGGAAGATCGCGCCGACGACCTTGTCGACCGAGGCGCGCTTGGCGGCCAGGATGTCGCCTTTGACGCACTGCTTCTCGAATGACTCCATCGGTGCGTGGCCGAGGTGGTCGAGCGCCCACTGCTTGGCGACCGGCATGGCCCAGTCGGCGGCCTGATAGCCGTTGGCGGCGATCCAGTCGCGGTAGTTGCCGTATTTCTCCATGCGCTCCACTTGGCGGTCGATGGCCCGTACGTAGGCGAGATGCGTGAGCTTGGCGGCGGAGTACTTCTGCGCGCAGTCGCCTTCGAAGACCTGTCCGTACTGCAGGAGCATGGCGGGCTTGACGATGAAGGCGTCGGTCAGCGCGTCGGTCAGCGGACGGGAGAGGGCGCGGCCGCTGGCGGAGTCTTCGTCGTCGGGATCTTTCTCCCGCTCGCCCGGGTTGGCATCGAGGATGACGTCGGCTACTTCGAGGGACAGGCCGCGGGCGACGGCCACGGCGCCGTCCTGCTCGCCCAGGAGGACTTGCGGCGGCGACGAAAGCAAAGTGGCCGTCAGTGCGGCAATCAGGAGGGAGAGGGCAGCGTCTCCCCACCCTTTGGCCCGGTCTCCGAAGAAGATCCGGGCAACGCAGACCAGCGCGCATACCGACAGGAAGAGGGAGGGCAGGCCCATCTGCAGAATGACCTGGGTGTGCAGGGAGTTAGCGACGGACAGCACGGGAGCCAGGAGCAGTTTGGCGAGACCGAATCCGAGTGCCCAGGCGATGAGCCAGCAGCAGAACGCGACGACCCATTTAGTGATCATGAAGCAGTGCTCGACGATCAGGTTCTGGACCCCGAGGTCCCAGTCCATCAACCCGCCGGTATCCGACTTCACCGTGTAGGCCGAGATGGGCATACGGTCGCGGTCGGTGACGTTGAAGACCGCGAGCACGCCGCCCTCGTTCGGTAGGAGCTCACGCAGGCGCTCCTCTTCAGCCTTGAGGAAGGCCTCCTTCGCGACGTTAGAGAGTCGCTTGTTGAGATCCTTGACGATCTCCTCGATCTCAGCGAGCTCCTCCGGCGTGGGCGTACGCGTGCCGGGCGTCGGCGGCCCGAGGGGGGTTACCGGCGTGCTGGTGGGGGCCGGCGTCGGTGACGGGCTGGGCTCGGCAAGTGCCGGCTGCGAGGTGAGCACGGTGAAGGCGGTGGCGGCGAGCACCGCCATGAGCAGGACGAGGCGCAGCCGGGCTGTTCCTAGCAGGAGTAGCCGCTTCCACGGAGCGCGAGCGGGCGTCATGCGGCGGCCTGCTGGCTGGTCGGGGTGGTGTGGATGGCGCGCTCGATCGCCCGGTCGCGGGGGATGAGGACGCGCATGAGGCCGATGCGGCCGGCCAGGTCGCGGTAGAGGCACTCCCCCGCGCGGGCCCGGCGCTGGTCGTCGGGCAGGCCGAGCGGCGAGAGGTCGCCGGTCACCAGGTCCAGGAGGTCGGTGTCGGTGGAGTCCACGCCGAGGAATTCGAGGCTGCGTGCGGCCAGGGGCCGGCTGGTCTGCCGGAAGACGAACCGGTGCGGGATGAGACCTCGGACGATTGCTCCCTTCTCGCTGTCGGCCGGGCCGATGTCGTCGGCATCGTGCGAGCCGACGTACGCGGCCGCATTGCGCTTGCGGCCGTCGCGCAGCAGCTCCAGGAGCAGCTCCAGGCCCTCGTCGCTGGAAGTGAGCCACCAGCACTCGTCGAAGACAGTGACCGCGAACTCGTCCCGGCTGCGCATCGCGGTCTCGCGGGAGACCGCGGCGATCAGGTACATCAGCGCCCGGCCCAGAACCTTTTCGAATTCCAGGCGCTGGATGCGATGCTCGCTGGCCAGCTCGGACTTCTTCGGCAGGGCGAGCGAGGACACCAGGAAGACCACGCTGTCGGCGCGGTGGGTGTCGACGACCGGCAGCGTCTCGTCGAAGACGACCCGGGCCAGGTCCTTGCGGGCGACCGAGGCGAGCTTGCGGGCCAGGCCCTGGGCGGCCGTGTCACCGGCGCCGCGCGCGGTGAGCTCGGCCATCAGGGCACGCATCGATGGCTCGGGCCGAGCCAGGACGGCCTGGACAGCCTCCGAAAGAGCGACGCCTTCGAGGTCCATCGGCCGTACGCCGAGCAGCAGGGTGAGGAAGGACTCGGTGAAGCGGGCTGCGACCTGGGGGCTGTTCTCCTTGTAGAGGCGCAGCGGGTCGAGGGAGACCTCGGCGGTGTGGTCGATGCGGATCAGCTGGGTGGTGCCGGGGCAGGCCTTCGCGAAGCGGGCCCATTCTTGGTCGGTGGTGCGGTCGACGATGACGGCGCGTCCGCGGCTGCCGGGCCGGCCGAGCTGGTGGCCGCGGGCGAGGACGTTGTAGACGGCGCCCTTCATGCCGACGGACTTGCCGGCGCCGAGCTCGCCGAGCCAGGCCATGGAGGCGGAGGCGTTCTCGCGGGGGCCGCGGGCGGGGTCGATCAGGACGGGGCGGGCGCCGCCGGAGGCGACCTGGAGGCCGTAGAGGCCGCCGCGTTCGTCGCCGAGCTGGGAGCCGCACCAGGGCATGGCCATCGCGAAGTCGCGCGCGAGGAGGATCTGCGCGTAGCCGGCCATGACGCGGGGGGTGCGGCAGCCGGGCAGCATCGCCTGCCAGAGGCTGGCCTGTTCACCGGCGGGCCGGGAGAAGGTGTAGTCGGTGGAGCCGAAGTCGGACGCGAGCGCGGCGGCGCGGTCCATGGCGTCGTCGGGACTGTTGCCCCAGACGGCGAGGGTGACCATGGCGCGGATCTCCACCTCGCGCCGGTTCGCCGTCAGCCGCTCGTGGTACTCCTCGTTGTCGGCCTGGTTGCGGGCGACGGCCGCGGGCGGGCCGGCCGGGTCGCCCTCGTACTCGGCGGCTTGCGCCTTGAGGTGACGGGCGCGCTTGCGGACGTGGGGCTCGGCCTTCGAGCCGGGGACGATGACCAGGCGGGCGGTCCAGTCGACGGGGCAGGCCAGGTCGTCGAGCTGCTGGAGGTAGGCCGCCCCGGGCAGCGCGAACGCTTCGGGCATCTCGGAGAGGGCCAGGAGGGCCTGGTAGGAGTCTCCCCACTCGCTGGAGACTTGGAGGAAGCGCCGCGTGAACGGGTTGGCCGGCAGCGCGGGGCGGGTGTTGAAGTCGGCGCCGCCTTCGCCGACGAGGATCTCCCCCAGCGCCGCGACGTTCCGGCCGCGGCCGCGGACCGGGGTCTCGGTGCCGTCTGGGAGGAAGGGTTCGGCGAGTCCGCGGCGCGCGCTGTGGCCGTAGATCCACAGGATCTCCGCCTCGGTGGCGGTCCGCATCGAGACCCCGGTCGGCCACTGCGCTTGGATCCGCTGGGCCTGCTCCAGGCGCCGCTGCACTTCCGTGTCGGTGACGACCGCGGGCATCAGGCCGAGCTGCAGGGAGACTTCCGCTTTCGCCGCGCGGAACGCGGACATCACCGCGTCCTTCTGCGACAGCGGGGGAAGCGGGAGCGCGAGCCAGTCGGTGCGGCCGGTCAGCTCCATCGTCTCCAGCTGGTCCAGGACCGCATGCCCGAGGCTCTCGTAGCGGGGGGCGCGCTCCAGGTCGATGTCGTCGACCATGGCGCGCACCACTGCGGTCGGGTCGATCTGCGGGCACAGCGACAGCAGCATTGGCTCGCCGGTCATGGCCTTGAACAGGCCTTCCAGAGCCTTCAGGCGACGCTTCTTCACGACGGCCGGGGCGTGGGAGTAGTTGGTCGCGGCAACGCGCCACACCGCCCAGACGGTGCCGTGGGTGGTGAAGATCAGGTTCTCCTGGACGTGCCGGATCGGCAGGCGCATCGTCAGTTCTCCAGTCAGGTACGGGTCGTGGGCGCGCGGCGGGCGAGGAGGGCCTGCACCCCCGAGGCCATCGGCGCGGAGGGCGCCGAAGGCCCGGCGGGTGCCAGCGGCTCGGCGGCGGGTACCGCAGGCCGGGGCTGGGTTGGCTTGGGCTGGGGCTCCGGTGCGGGGGCGGCGTTGATCGCCGGGGTGGTGGTCCTGGCGGCCTGGTCGTCGGCGGGCAGGTGGATGCGGGTGTCGCCGCGGGTGGGCCGGACCGGCCGGTAGGCACGGCCCCGGAGCTGGCCACATCGTGGAGCGGCCAGCATCAGGGCGATGCTCAGCAGGGCGGCTGCCGGGTTGCGGCCGTCGACGTGCAGGTGGCGCAGCACGAACGCGACCACGGCGGGCAGGATCAGGAGGACCGTGACGTCGAGCCAGCCCTGGCCGCCCCACAGGGGGCGGGTCAGAATCAGGGCGGCGATGGTGGCGACGATCCCGGCGAGCTGGGTCAGGGTGTAGGGGCCGCCGGGCAGCCGAATCCCCCGGCCGCCGTTGACGTCCCGGATCACCCCGTGAACCAGTGGTGCGCGCCGCGCCTTGGTGTAGCAGCGGCCGATGAAATCGAACTCCAGCTCGCTCTCGGCCACCGGTGCGCTCACTGGTCCATCCGGGACAGGCTGCTGCCGCTGTTGTAGTTGGTGATGTCCTCGGTGGTCTTGTCCTTGAGCGCGCCCATGTTCGAGGACAGGCCCCAGACGATGCCGGCGAAGATGACGGCCATGATCGTCGGGCCGGGAGCCTTGGTCTTCCAGCCGACGACGATCACGAAGATCCCGCACAGGACCGGGATGGCCACGTTGAAGATCAGGCCCTTGACGTCGTTGCCGAGGCCGGTGCCGGTCTGGATCCAACCGGCGGCCAGCGTGATGGTTTCAGGCATGCTCGTACTCCTTCATGGAGGTGGGGGTGGTGGCCGGACCCGGACCGCCGGAGGCGACCGGTGCCGGAGTCGGCGAAGTGAGGGCAGGGGCGCCGTCGAGGCTGGCGATCTCCCAGCGGCCGGCGCGGGCCTTGAGGGTGAGTGCGTAGGTGAGCGGGAGGCGCACCCCGTCCTGCCCGGTCGCCCGGAGGGTGACGAGCAGGCGAAGGGTCCTGCCGTCGCCGGGGACGGAGACGACCAGTTCGCCATCGGTCTCACCCTCGGCGGCGAACTGGTCCACCGCGATGCCCGAGTACGGCGCCGGGGACGGCGCGGTCAGACGAGTGCCGGGGGCGAGGTAGCGGTCGAGCTCGGCACCGGCCTTCGTGAGGTAGGCGGACAGGAAGCTGGTGACCGCCTGAGTACGCAGGTCAGTGGGCAGCGCCGGGTGCATCGCGCCGTAGACCAGCTCCGGGGTCATGGCCCGCTCGGGTGCGGCGACTTCTGCCGGCAGCGCCAGCGCGGTGTACGCGGTCGCTCCCCCGGCGCCGGGCGCCGTAGCCACGGGCACCTGGAAGTAGCGCACCGTGTCGGTCGCGGCCGCCGGACGCGGGGAGGCACCCGGTTGCGTGGACGGCGTGGCCCTCGGCGTCGCGCCGGCGACGCGGGCCGCGACCGTGACCGACCAGACCGTGGTGTCGGTCTGGCGGAGCCGGACGACGGTCAGCTGCTCGCCCCGGCGCTGGCCGGCGACACCGTCGAGCTGGAGGTTGCCGGCCGGCGGATAGTAGGCGGCGAGCTTGGGCTCGTCGCCACGTCCGGCGGACAGGTAGGCGGCGACGAACAGGCTCGCGAAGCCGGCCGCGCCCTGGCCGCCGCTCGCGACCGGTGCGGACGGGACGGTCTTCGGCGCGGGGGCCGCGGACGTCGTCGGCACCGAGAGGTAGGCGAGCGTGCCCAGCAGCGGGCCGAGCGCGATCAGGACCCAGACGAACCAGCGCATCATGGCGGCCGAGTTGGCCTGGGCGCCGGTCGACCACCCGGCGACCCAGCCGGTGTTGTGCTCGGTCTCGGTGTCCTGGACGACCGGAGTCTGCGGATCAATCAGCGCGGCCTTCCGTCGGCTAGCGAGGACGGGACTCATGCCGCACCTCCGGCCGAACGCAGGGTGTGGCCGGCCAGCTCCGCGATCCGGCTGCGGAGTTCCGCTTCGGGCCGGCGGCTCAGCGCGGCGAGTGAGGCGAGGGCCGGCTCGGCGTCCTCGTCGAGGAAGGCGCGGAGCTTGGCGTGGGTGCCGGTGTCGAAGGGGTGGGCGACGAGGGCGGCGCCGAGGTGGATGAGCAGACGCTGGGCGCGGGTGACGCGCTCCTCGTCCGCGTCCAGCGAGGTCGCGGGGGTGGATTCGGTCAAGGCGCATCTCCAAAGGGGGGAGCGGACGGTGGCTGGGGCGGTGGTCCGGTTCATGCCGCGGCCTCGGGTTGGAGGGATGCTGTGAGGCGGGCCAGGGCTCGCGAGCGGCGGCGCTGCCAGGCGCCAGCCGTGGTGCCGGCGCGGGCTGAGGCCTCGGTGTCCGGGATGCCGCCGCTGATGTGATGCCAGGCCAGCGCCTGCGCGTCCGCGGTCGACAGCGCGCCGTCGCGCATTGCGTCCAGAAGGAGCTCCAGGAGCTCCAGCCGGGCCGGGGCGGTCGCGGCGTCGTCGGCCGGACCCGCGTGGAGGCCGGCTTCGACGGCGGCAGTGCGGACGGTGTGGGCGCGGGCGATCTCGTACGGTCCCGGCCCGGGGTCGGCGATCTGCTCGGCGGCCGCGAGATCCTCCCCCACCGGGCCCTGCTCGGCGGCGACCTCGGCCAAGACCTGGCGCAGAGTGTCCAGCGTGAGGTTGGCGGCGGGCCGGCCCAGGCGGAGGTGGATGCGTCCGGCGCGGGCCACTTCGTAGAGGGCGGCGACGGTCACGTGACCGACGGCGTCACGGGTGCGGCCACCGGTCGTACGGACCTGTCCGCGGGTGATACGGAAGACGGCGGGGAGCATCGCCTGGACGATGACGCGGCCGGCGAGGACCGCCGATCGGTCACGGCCGGCGGCCCGCTTCAGGAGGGCGCGCAGGACGGCATCGGTCAGCGCATCGGCCACGCCGTCGGCCGTCGGGCGGAGCGCGGCGAGGAGTTGCTCGGGCGTGAGGGCGTCGGCCCAGGAATCGGTCACGGCCGCGAGCTCGTCGGCCAGGTGGCCATCGGCCACCCAGTCGGTCACCGCCTGGCGAAGGGCCGGGTCCGCGCACAGCGCGGCCCAGTCGGCGTCCAGCCGGTCAAAGTAACCGCCAGCGGCGGGGTGCGAAGCGTCGTGCACAGCACGGCTCCTTTCGGATCTCGTGCCGTACACACTCCTCAGACCGGCTTACCCGAAGGCTTGCCCGCAGCCCTAAAAGCGCAGATAGGAGGCTTGCCCTCTAGCTGGGCAAGCCTCCCGTGACCGATTGGGCAAGCATGGTGGGGGGTTGGGCAAGCCTCCTCGTGACCGGTCCATGCAACTGTGGGCAAGCCTCCCTGGTGAGGTGGGCAAGCCTCGGGTTTCCGTGTGAAGGCTTGCCCAGGAGGCGGGCGCTAGGGACGCGGAGGACGGGTGACCGATCGCCGCGGACCGGTCACCGCGTCCAGGATCGGTCACGGGCGGACCCGGTCATCGGCCACGGGCCCGGTCGCAGGCGGGTGCGCCATCGGTCATGGCACCGGTCGCGGGATCGGTCACCGGCGAGACGGCCGCGCCGCCCTATTGGTGGCGGTGACCGGTCACCGAGCCCCGGACGGAGAGGCGGGCCACCAGCTGACGGACAGCGCGCGGCCTGGCGGCACGGATCCCGGGCGCACCGCGCCCGTGCGGGCAGACGGTGGAGCGCAGGACCGTTGATCACCCTGCGATGACCTCCCAACGTCCGCCCCGCTGCCCGCACTTCGGCACTCCGGGCCACCACACCGGGTGGGTGCGGCGGCCGGCCGAGGGTGGGATCGGCTCGTGGTTCGAGTCAGTCCGGAGCGCGGTAAATCAGCCCGGCGTCACCGCACCCACACACTGGCACTCCGAACCACTCCTCCAGCGCTTCCGCCAGCCCGGCCGTCGACGCCTGCGCCCCCGCGTCGGCCGCCCAGGCCGTGATGCCATCCGGACGGACAAGGACCGCCGCCAGGTCCGGGTGGTACAGGCAACTGGCCGTTAGGGTGTCGACCCGGCTGGCATACCCCGCAGCGCGGGCCCGGACATCCGGGTCGTCGGCGGCCACGCGTCTCGTTGCCGAGGCCAGCGGGTCAGATGCCGAACTCCGCCGCCGACAGGCCGAGCGCAGCGCATGCCTCACGGATGATCTGCTCCTCGGCGGGCTCGATGAATCCGTCCGCACCCGCGACCACGATGCCGGTCTGGATGACAGCCCGTGCCTCGGTGGGCTTCTTCGCCACCTTGACAACCTCCTGAAGCACTGCCGCCTTGCCCATGACGAAGCCGGCCGAAAGCTGGTCGACGTGCTTGTTGAAACGCTGGCGGAGCTGGTCGGCGGGGAAGTTCTGAAGGACGTCGTTGGTGAGGATGAGCGACTCGACATGCTGACGCTCGGCCGGATCGACCCGTCCGTCAGCGGCGGCCACCAACGCGCACATGGCCATGCTGGCGTCCCGGAAAGCGCCGCTCTTCAGCTCCGTCTTCAGCGTTGTGAGCTGCGACTTCAGCGCGCTCACGAGCTCGGCCCTGGAACCGCCCCCGGACCGTGCTCCGGACGGCCCATGGCCGCCGGAGCCGCCGCGCACCCCTTGTGCTTGCTGCAAACCTCTGGTCGCCTGGTCCTTGATCCGATCCCACATCGCCACTCGTGCCACCTCAGCTTCTGCCACGTCGTCCCTCGTTGGACACGCATCATCGTGCTAACGGCTCCCCCACACTGTGAAGTTCCACCACCTCGACTGACACGGCGCCCTCAGTACACATGCCACCCCGACGCAGGCGCAGGCCGGAGCGGCGCAGCGCGAAGACGACCGAGACGGGGGGCCGGGCAGGACCGGCGCCCCGCCGAGGAGGCCGAGTACCGCCAGGGCAGGCTTGAGGACGGTGCCGCGGGCCTGCAGGCGGGGCTCGCCCGCGTCCGGGTAATCGCCGATCACCGGCTCAGCACTCTCCACACAGCGATCAACCCCTGAGAGGGCCCCAAAGCCACGACCGACATCAGACCGTTCCCGTGCATGGCCGAGGGAGAGTGGTGTGCCGGCCTCCGGCTGGGGCCGACTTGCAGGGGCCTGGGGCATCTCGCATCCCGAGGGGCCCCAACCCCGGCCGTTCCAATGCGACGAGGCGCGAGGTCTGTGGTCGGCCGGAGTCCGGCTCAGACAGCTGGGCTGGGCGGATCTGTGAGTGAGAATGCTCGGCATGACGACTTGAAGAGCACCGGCCGGGCGACTGCATTGGCGAAAGGTCGTGAGCTGGGACACGGTTCCCGACGGCGAACGACGAGTCTGTGCCGTCTGCGGAACGCCTGTCTGCGCGTACCAGTATCGCTTCCACCCTCCCGAGTCCTCCATGTTCGAGCGCTGCATCGGACTCGCCTGGTGCGGAGGTTGCAGGATCTACTCCGGCAACATGGTGTACGTCCCGCGGAAGCGAGTCCTCGTCGACCTCCTCGCCTTTCTTCCTCCTGAGCAGCGAGAGCGGCTCCTGCGTTCGGAGACGCGATTGATCGAGTTCCTGGACCGCCAGGCCCGCCGCGGCAGCGGTTAGGGCCTGCGGCTGGCCGCGATCAGGAGGAGCCGCTTACGCAGCAGCGGCAGTTTCGCTCTGCCGAACATGCTGCGCGTGAGGGCTTTCAGGTCGTTCAGGCGGCCTTCGACGGGCCCGGACGACCCTTCGGTGCTCATGCCGAAGACGACGGCGTCGAGGTCGGTGATCAGCCCGGCAGCGAAGGAGGCCAGGTCGCACTGCTGGTCGGCGCAGACATCTGCAATGCAGCCACGCAGCCGGTCTCCTTCACGGGTGGGAGTGTCCGAGCACCAGTTGCGGCTGGCAGCCGATAGCTTGAAGTCCCGGGTCCTCCTGATCCGGGTCCCTGACAGACACGGTCTGGAAGGACCCGGCTTCCGTTCGACAGCCAGGCGGCGAGGCGGGTCAGACCCTCAGAACGATCGGAACACTTTCTCGGGGTCCTCGTGGGCGGCTGCCGCGTACTCCTCGAAGTCCATGTTGGCGATCGACAGGTTCGCACGGATGTCGTGGAGCCCGGCCGGTGTCGTGCGGAACTCGCGTCCGAACCTGCGGATCCCTGCGGAGGCCGCCTTCCCCGGCAAGGTGGTGGGCGGCCCGCCAGGTTCCTCCGGAAGATCCTGCGGGCTTGCCATGGTCTTTCGGATCCGTGGGCTGATCCGTCGCTCGTCAGTGAGCTTGTGAGGGCGTTGGCCCCGTCGAATCTGCAGAGATGTGCCCTCCTGGCGCCTTGCCGGGCTGGGGCATCCGGACGGGGCCGATGGTGCGGGTCACCTCGGACGTCCCATCGGTGCCCGTGGTGATGAAGGACAGCTCGGCACCTTCGTAGGGTGCCCCGAGCATGACGGCTTCACGGAGCCTCGTTTTGGTTATCGGGACGTCGTCAATCTCGTCGATGTCGTGGACGGCATCGATCTCCGCCTCATCCGCGTCCTGGAATACTGGTACGCAGGTACAGGCGAACAGAGGTGTACTCCCGGCGGTGTCATCGGCCGCGTAGGCCCAGGTCCGGCCCTCGTGGTCCATCTGCTCCAGCACCCGCAGGGCGGGCACCGGTCCGTGATGCAGCGCTGCGGCACGTCGACGTGCCAGATATCCCGTCGTCAACAGCGAGAGCCCGGGCAATCCGCCGGCCAGGGCCAGCAACTGCCACTCGATCGCGTCGTACGGCTCGGCGACCAGGCGACGCCATCCCTCACCCTCCAACACCTCCACGGTGGTGCCGAGGGTGTAATCCTCGGGGAAGAGGGCGTCGACGGTGATGCGACGTCCGTCATCGGTGCGGACACGCAGCGACATGTCCGTACGGCCGGTGACTTCGACGTCGGTACGCGTCGCCCGAGCGGCCTGCCCCTCGTCCGCGTGCACGGCGCGCAAGCCCAGGACGATCGCGCCGCTGGCAACGGCGCACAGCACCAGCCCGGCGGAGATCGGGATCACTCCCCGCGTCAGCGGGCCGGCAGGCTCCACCCGGCGTTGCTCTGCACGAGCTGTCGTCTCGATGAGCCGCCGCTGCCCCTGTCGGGCGCTCAGCCGGGCCCACGCCGCTGTCCAGCCGAAGCCGAGGGCCGCGATGACCGCCAGATTCGCCGCTCGGGATGCCCATCCGGCCGAGGGCAACTCCTCCCAGGCCACGATGACCGCCAGAACCGGTGCGGCGACAAGGGTGAGCTCCGGAAGCCGGGCAAACCAGTACAACAAGCCGATGGCCAGGCCCATCTGCACCATGCCGATCCAGTCCGGACCACACGGGACCGCTTCACTGCACACCGGGACCGGCTCCATGGCGATCGCAGCAACCACCGTCGCGAGCAGTGCTAGGACGGGCCACAGGGGCTTCGCCCACGAGCCTGGGCGGGCGTCCGCCCAGGCTGCTGCATCGACGGACAGCCAGGCAGGAACGCCTTCGGATGCGGAACCCGACGGTATCGGTACGGAAGTCTTGGACACCCGAGGATTATGCGTCAGCCCCTGTCGAGCCGGCGCGGTACAGCTTCGCTGGTCACTGAGCGGGAGCCAGGGCAGTGTCGGCAGTGCGGGCAGGATCTTCACGGCGCCGAGGACCCGCGGGAGGAAACTCTCGCGTCGGCACGGGCGAAGGTGGACCGGCTGCGGCTGGATCTGGGTGATCTACAAAGGACCCCGACTACTGCGGGGAAGGCAGCTGATGCTGCCGAGGAGGCCGCCGCTCAGGCGCTCGCGCTGCGCGACTCCTACGAGCCGGACCACCTCGCTCCCGCCCGCCAGGCAGCGCAGCGGGCTGAGAAGAAAGCCTTCGGTCTGAGTGGCGGGGTGTCGCTCTCCGGAGGTACGGCAGCGGACGTCCACCACCTCGCGTAGTCCCGCCTCGGCCTCCCGCAGGCGCCCCATCGTCCGCAGCGTCGTGGCATGGGCGTGGGCGGCCGCTTGGACGACTGGGTGTTCGCGATCCCAGCGTCGATCCGCAGCGTCGCGGACGAACTCGATGTCCGCGTGGGCCTGCTGGAAGAGACCGTTGTCGCGATGGTGCACGGCCGCGCCGAGCGCGGTTATGAGGGCGCGCTCGACGTCGGCGTCGGCTGCATTCGTCTTGACGGCGTGCCGTGCCAGATGCAGGGCGTGCGCCACGAGCACGTTCCAGTCCGGCTGACGATGGGCGTCGTAGGGGTCCACAGTGCGGTCAGCTCCGGCCGCGCGGTTCAGGAGCCCGGATGGCGAGCGGAAGAAGGGAACGGTCGACGTTGAAGCCGCGGATCAATGGGTGGAGGTAGAGAAGGTGGGGGGGCGTCGGCTTCGGGCGCGGGCAGATCGAGGAATCCGACGTCGGCCATGGACCGGAGATGGTTCCAGAGGCCGGGGCCGTCGAGGCCTGTGAAGGCTTCCTCGGCGGCGAGCGTCGTGGGTGCAGCAGGAGGAACGAATGGCCGTGACCAGCACTTTCACGCGGGTCCTAGTCGTACGGCGGGCCGATGACCGTCTGGCCGATCTGCTCGGCCAGCCAGGCGGCGTAGCTCTGTGAGTCCCCGGTCTCGTGGACGTCGACGTATACGGTGTGGGTCCCGATTTGTCGGGTGGTTCCTGCGTCGTCGCAGTTGAAGACGAGGGTGACCCCGTCGTGTTCGACCCGCCCGTAGTACCCGCGCTCTGGCACCGCCGGCCAGATCACCTGGTCACGGCTGGGCCGGGCTGCTCAGGTAGGCCATTCCGTCCTCAGTCAGCTTGACCTGGCGGAGGCGACGACCGTCAGGTCCGACCTCCATCAGGTAGATCGTCGCGTCGTGGTCCTCGTTCCACCGGCGGCTCGGGTACAGCAGGTGCCGGCCAGCCAAGGCGCCGAAGCCCGGCATGCCGCGCTGGGCGTCCCGTTGGGCGCGGGATTCGGCCAAGCCGGGCGGTGTGGTCGGTCCGTCGACGTCTGTCTCGTCGAGACACCCGGTCTCAGCCTCCGCGCGGGTGGCCTCGGTGTGCACGACTTCCACGTTGGCGAAGGTCTCCAGCACGTCCTGTTCGGACCGGGCGTGGACCCACCACCAGGTGCCGCCCGTGCCGTAGTCGTTTAGGACCAGAAATCGTGTCTTCGACAGCGTCAGAACCGGTCACCGGCACACCTTAAGGCGTGCCTGATGATCGGTCTTGTGGCGGGTCGAGGTGAATTGACGGACGTGGCGTGGGGTCGGATAGCGCCCCTGTTGCCGCAGATGGACGGGCGTGGTCGTCCGTGGCGGGACCACCGTCAGGTGGTCGGCGGCGTGCTGGTCGTGGACGGTCGCAGTACGCGTCAGCTGGCCCGAAGACCGACCGCCAGCGTCAGTTCAAGGACCCGGTGTGGCGATGCGAGATCCGGAATCAGCTCCCGCAGCTGCGACATCCGGTACCGGACGGTCTGGGGATGGACGAACAACGCCGCCGCCGTCTCGTCTCGCCTGCCCTGGTGCAGCAGCCACGCCCGCAACGTTTCCTCCAGCCGCCGTGCGGTCGCGACAGGCAAGGTCCGCAACGGTGCGAGGGCCCGGGCACGCAGGTCTGTGAACGCGTCCACGTCGGCGCTCAATACCAGCTCGGGCAGGTGGTCCTCGGTGTCGCGAATATCAGAGGAGAGGGAGCGTGCGCGTGCGGCTCGTGCGTACGAGGCCGACGCACGAGTCCATGGCCGGGCCGGGCCGACTACGGCGGTGCGGTCGGTCAGCTGCCGCAGGAGATGTGGTCGGTCGGCATCGGGGACGAGCAGCGCACCGGTGGCGTCCGGCAGATCGTCGAGGACGAGGGTGCTCGGGTCGAGCGCGCGGTAGGCAGGCCGGGCCTGGGCGGCGGGCAGCAGGACGGCGGTCAGCGAAGCCGGGGGCTGCCATCCGGCCCGTTGAGCTGAGGCCAGCAGCACGTCCGGGCTCGCGCCGGCGAGGAGGTCGCGGGCCAGGTGTTCCAGGTGGCGCTCGTGGGCCCTGCCCTGGGCGGCCAGTTCGTCGGCGTGGCCCGCGGCGCTCGCGGCGGAGAGCTCGTCGATGTAGGCGAAGGTCAGCTCGGCGAACTTGGCGACCTCGGCGGCGGGCAGACCTGCGGGGACGGCACCCGCTGCCAGGCATCGCCAGGCCACGCGGGCGCCGACGCGGTAGGCGCTGAGCAGGGCGTCCATCGAACGGCCGGAGCGCACCTCGCCGCGGCCCAGCTCGTAGGCTGCGTCACCGGCGTCGCCGCCTGTGGCGTTCCCGCTTGCGAGGTCCAGGTAGTGCCCCAGGGCAGTGCGGACGGCTCGGCGGATGGTGCCGCCCATGCGGCCCGAAAGGGCGTTGGCGTAGGGAGGGACCTCATCGATGATCGCCTGGACGACCTCGTCGGCGGTGGTCTTCAGGGCGGCCCGAAGCGCTGTGACCGTCGTCTCATCCAGTGCCAGCTCGGCAACCCTCCGGATGGGATGGCTCATATTTTATTCCCTGTGAACAATTCTGCCGACCAGATTTACGTCTTGCGGTCAGGACTTTACGCCTTGACGCGCATCAAGCTGGAGTCATGACGAGTGCAGCCCTTCGCAGCAGGGCGTGGAAACTGCTGGAGATGGTCACGACGCCGCTGCTGCCGTCGGACTACCTCGACCTGGTCAGCCCGCTGCGTGCGGGCGCTGACCTGTGTGGGCGCATCGAGGCCGTGCACCCCGAGACGGGTGACGCCGCGACTGTCGTGATCAGGCCGGGACGGGGCTGGCGCGGTCACACAGCCGGTCAGTACGTGCGGATCGGGGTCGACGTCGACGGGGTGCGTCTGTGGCGTGCCTACTCCATCACCTCGCCGACAAACCGCCAGGACGGCCGCGTCACCATCACCGTGAAGGCGATCCCGGACGGCAAGGTCAGCAATCATCTGGTCCGCAGGGCGAAACCGGGCACGCTGATCCAGCTCGACCAGCCGACCGGTGACTTTGTGCTGCCGCAGGCCAAGCCCGACAAGGTGCTCTACCTGACGGCCGGCAGTGGCATCACGCCTGTGATGGGCATGCTGCGCGACATCGAGTTCGACGACGTCGTCATGGTCCACTGCGCGCCACAGCCGCAAGACGTGATCTTCCGCAACGAGCTGCACGACCTGGTCGCGGACGGGAAGCTGCGGCTCACCGAGGTGCACACCGACACAGACGGCATGCTCGACATCGCCCGCCTCGACGAACTGGTGCCCGACTGGGCCGAGCGCGAGACATGGGCTTGCGGGCCCGCGGGCCTGCTCGACGCCGCCGAAGAGCTCTGGAGCGAGCACGGCGTCCAAGAGCGCCTGCACACCGAACGCTTCCGCCCCAGCATCGTCGTCGCCGGTGACGGCGGCGAGGTCACGTTCAGCGCCACCGGCAAGACCGTCGACGCGGACGGTGCCACGCCGTTGCTGGACGTCGGCGAGGAGGCCGGCGTGCTCATGCCGTCAGGGTGCCGCATGGGGATCTGCTTCGGCTGCGTCACGCCGCTCAAGGCGGGCGCCGTCCGCGACCTGCGCACCGGCGAAATCACCGATGCCGAGCCGGGCGTCCTCATCCAGACCTGCGTGTCCGCCGCGGCGGGCCCCTGCGATATCGAACGGTAGGAGCACCTTGACCGCCATCGACCCCACCGCCCACCTGACCGCGGAGCAGATCGAGGAGCTCGGCCGCGAGCTGGACGCGATCCGCGATGAGGTGATCGCCAGCCGGGGCGAGAAAGACGCCGCCTACATCCGTAAGGTCATCTCGGCGCAGCGCAAGCTCGAGCTGGTCAGCAGGGGCGTGCTGCTGTTCTCGATCTTCCCGCCCGCGTGGCTGATCGGCACCGCCGGGCTGTCCGTGGCGAAGATCATGGACAACATGGAGATCGGCCACAACGTCCTGCACGGCCAGTGGGACTGGATGCGGGACCCGAAGATCCACTCCACCACCTGGGAGTGGGATCACGTCTCGCCGTCCGACCAGTGGAAGCACTCGCACAACGAGCTGCACCACACGTACACCAACGTGATCGGCAAGGACAACGACCTCGGCTACGGCATCATGCGCGTCGACGAGGACCAGAGGTGGCACCCGTTCCACCTCGGCCAGCCGCTGTGGAACTTCATCAACGCCTGCTTCTTCGAGTACGGCATCGCAGCGTACGACCTGGAACTCGGCAGGAACCTGCACAAGCGCCGCCGCAACAACCCGGAGTTCCGCGCGCGGGCCAAGGCCGTGGGCCGCAAGATCCGCAAGCAGGTCCTCAAGGACTACGTGATCCACCCGCTGCTCTCGGGCCCGTCGTTCCTCACCACGCTCGCCGCCACGTTCACCGCGAACCTGGTCCGCAACATCTGGTCCCACTCGGTGATCATGTGCGGGCACTTCCCCGAGGGCGTGCAGGTCTTCGAGCGCCGGTCGATCAAGGGCGAGACGCGCGGCCAGTGGTACCTGCGCCAGATGATGGGCTCGGCGAACATCAGCGGCAGCAAGGCCATGCACTTCATGACCGGCAACCTGTCGCACCAGATCGAGCACCACCTGTTCCCGGACCTGCCGAGCAACCGGTACGCCGAGGTCGCGGTGAAGGTGCGCGCGCTGTTCGAGAAGTACGAGCTGGAGTACGTCACCGGGCCGCTGCCCAAGCAGGTGTTCTCCGCGTGGCACAAGGTCTTCCGGCTCTCGCTGCCGAACAAGAAGCCCAAGGTCAAGATGCCGGACCGTGAGCAAAAGCTCGTCGCGGCCTGATTCCCACTATTCGTTCAGATCCTTCGGCCGTACCGGCGGCACCGCCGGGTTCGGTGAGATCCGTCGCGGATGGGGGCCGCGATGTCCGGCTGCGCTGCCTGGATGTGCGCCGGGAGCGCAGCACACAGCTCCGGCGAGGTGTCGTAGTGCACTGGACCTGCCGTGGTCGAGCCGGTAGTCGGGTGCGCACGCGCACTCGGTCTGTCGACGAGCGGGGTGGTGGAAGGCATGGGCTGCGACGTGGACCTGCCGAAACCTCCACGTGTACCGGCGTGACCCCGCCGCCGGGACGGCGACCACTGGGGGCTGGATCCCCTGCCGATCTGGAGACGCACAGCGAGCCCCCCACCTCCCGCCCCGCCTTGGAGTGCGGTCCGCCTTGGAGTGCGGTCCGGCAGCAACGGCTCGATCCTCGCCCACTGGGCGCCAGTCAACGAGACACATGGTCCGATGATCCGAAGGAAGCTCCC
The DNA here is from genome assembly GCF_006539185.1 of Streptomyces gardneri. Lineage (GTDB taxonomy): Bacteria > Actinomycetota > Actinomycetes > Streptomycetales > Streptomycetaceae > Streptomyces > Streptomyces gardneri. The sequence goes on along the minus strand of NZ_BJMN01000017.1, from coordinate 62,162 downwards.
CGCCCGGATGCGGGAGGCCGGATGGGCTTCGAAGTAGCTCACGATGGCTGACAGCAAGGTGTCCACCGTGCGGTGCAGGTCGCTGTTGTCTCCGCCGGTTCCCAGCAGCGGCAGGACGAGCGAGCGCAGTGACTCGCCGACCTCGGCAATCCGGTCAATTTCGGCCAGGATGTCGCGGACACACCGGTTCGACTCCATCACTTGGCGGCAGCCGGAGCCGGGTTCTCCCTCGGCCGCGGCAACATGCACGATGCGCCGAACCTGATGGCTCTCCAACAGCTCACCAGTCTCGGATACCAGCACCTGGCCCGGGGAAACATGCTGTCGGCCGTCCATCCGCTCGGCCAAGTTCCGTGGCGATTAAGTTGTTCGACCAGGTGCCCTGCGTTTTCCACCTGTTCACGGACACCGGTCTGTCTGGGGAAGCGGAAATGTGATCGCTGAGCGGGCGAACAGCTCGGTTCAGGATCCGAGGGCGGGGTGAGTCTGGTGGTGCGGGAGTGGACCACGTTGCTCAGGGCATCGGTCGAATCGTTCACGGGCGGGCTGCGCCAGTGGCGGAATGTTGGGTAGTGGGAAGGCCTGGCCCTTCTGGGGTGCTGGCCGAGGCGGGATCCAGCAACACGTCGATCACGTCGATGAGTCTGCTCAGCTTGTGCTGTGCGCGCGGGGCGTCGGAGCGCGGTACGCGTACGACGGCCGTAGCTGAGGCCGGTGATGAGATGGTGTACGCGAGGTCGAGCACGTGGTGGTTGTTGAGGGTGGCGGCAAGACGTGCGAGCGTTCCGGGACCGGGCCGGAGGGTGACGTTGAGCCGGGCGTGTTCCATGGTGGTGGTCCTGTCTATGGGGGCCGTGGTGGGCCCCGGAAAACGGAAAAGACCCCTCGCGAGGCGCGAGAGGTCTGCGTGCGGGCGGTGAACCAGGGAGGGTTACTCCTCCGGGCTCGGTGCCGGCACGCTGCCGTTGATAATCAGCGGCTGCTGCATGCGGGCCATGCTGGCAGAACCCGGCTGCCGCCCGGAAGGCCATCTCATACTGCGGACTACGGGACGGGGCACGCGCCCCAGTGTGCTGGGGCACGTCCCCGGGCCTGTGCACGTCGGAGGATCAGCGGGCTGTTGCGGGCAGGCAGAGGTGGCCTTCGTGGACTTCGGAGATCTGGTCGACGGCGGTGAAGTGGGGTGCGATCGTGAGTGACCAGGACCGTCGCCGTGGCCTGCTGGTGGGTGAGGCAGGTGATCAGGTCGACCCAGTCGCCGGAGACCCAGCAGAACCACCCGGCAGGACCTCAAAACGCATAGTGCCGCAGGCGGGATACTGACGGTTGGCGGGACCACCCCCGCGGGTGCGGGGTGGCAGGACCCGGGTGAACTTGCACCACGCCATGCTCGGCATCGCCCGGATGCACAACCTCGCCCTCGCCGGATAGATCAATGGGTTTCACCGTGGTCAACCCTGCCCGAGGCGACTCGGAGATCACTTACGGGACAGGCCTTGGGGATGTCGGTCTTACGAGCTGGTGCGTGATTGCGTTGGAGATGCACGGTCCTGAGCTGGTGGTTTTGTCAGGCGGTGGTGCTGCGGTCGGAGACGAGGCCGGCGATGGCCCGGTAGGTGTCAGGAAGGGCATCTCGCCGGTACGTCCAGCGGGTCAGCTGCTTCCAGCGTTTGTGGTCGGCGAGGGCATGCTCGACGGTGATGCGTTTCGATGAGTGTCGGTGCCGGGCCTCTTCTCTGGCTGCGTGCACGTGCGGCAAAGCGATCTTGTTCGGATTTCTGGGCGGTGTGATCGCTTGGCTGGGGTGGTCGCGCCGGAGCCCGAGGTAGCCGTCGTCCAAAAGCACTTCCACGTCCGGGAAGTGCTGGAAGCAGACACCGATGCCATCGTTGCGTGCGGCGGTCACATCATGTATGCGCCCTGGCCGCAGGGCATCGCTCCAGAGCGTGCGGCCCTGGCGATCAGCGATAACCGTGGCCTTCATCGTGTTCTGCTTCTTCTTGCCCGAGACGAATGCGCGGCGTCCGCCACGGCCGGCCAAGGGCCTGCGGACCTGGATCTCGGTGGCGTCCAGCCGCAGTTCGATGCCCTCGGCCTGGGCATAGGCGAACACATCCGTCAGAGTCCGAAGCCGCAGGCCAGGACGGTCGGGAACCGCGCATCCCCGCGCAGCCAGAAGCGCCCGTATCTCCCCGATGGCCCGAGTGACAGTAGAGCGGTCGACACCAAACAGCAGAGCGAGGACCGAGTGCGGCGGATCGTGCCGCAGGTGGATCAACGTGGCAACCAGCCGGTCCACGAAGACCAGCCGATGCCTGGCGCCGGCACCTGCAGCCCGCCTTCTGGCCCCACCACGTGCCTTGTGGCGGCGGCCCTCGACACCGGTCTGCCACGGGTCGGCCAGCTCCGCGACCAGACAAGCGAGATGCTGACGGGAGATACCCGTGAACAACCGATGCGCGAGAACCGTCCGACTGGCCATGATCGTCACAGCCCGGATCATGCCACCCACCAGCACGGACGCTCACCCGCAATTACGCACCAGCTCGTAAGAACTCCTAACGCAATGACCTGGACACCTCACGCGCTCTCGGCTCGTGGACCTGCTGCATAGGCCAGCGGCGGCGCGATCGCCCGTACGTCTGCCTGCTCCGCCACCCACAGTCCGATGAACAGCGCGGCGGTCGCCTCCAGCAGCCCGGCGCGGTCCAGTCCGCCCCCAGCCACTGGCTCACAGCCCGTGTCGCGCACCAGCTTGCGTGCCAGTGCGAGTGCCGCCTCGTCGTCCCCGCAGATCGGAACGGTCAGGGGCTGGCCGTCGAAGACCGGCGGGGTCATCCGCCACACGTCCTCGTGGCAGAGGTTGAACGCCTTGACGACGTGCACGCCCGGTGCCGCCGCAGCCAGTCGGAGCGCCGCCGAGGGGCCGCCTTCCGTCAGCAGCCGGAAGCCGGGCCCGACCGGATTGGCGCAGTCGAGCAGGACCTTCCCCTTCAGCGCCGACTGATGCTCCCTGGCGACGTCCGCCCCCGCGCCGTATGGCAGCGCGGCCAGCACCACCTCGCCGAAACCGACCGCCGCCTGCAGGCTCCCGTGCCCCGCAGCGCCCCCGATGCGCGTCGCGAGCCGCTGGGCCTTCTGCTCGTCGCGGCCTCCAACGAGCACCTCGTGCCCGGCCCGCACCCAGTGCGTGGCCAGTGCGTCCGCCATGTTCCCCGTTCCCAGCACACCGATCTTCATCGACACGCCCCTTTCCGCATCTGTTCCAACCGCTTTCGGGACGATGCTAGGAAACCCGTCAGGCACCATTTGGTACGTGACGACCGACGCCTTCCTCGCTGACTGCCGCGCCCGCCTCGCCTTCGACCTTCTCTCCAACACCTGGAACGCCGTGCTGATCTGGGCCCTGCGGGAGGGGCCCAAGCGCCCCGGCGAACTACGCGAGCGCATCGGCGGCATCAGTCCCAAGGTCCTGACCGAGACGCTGCGGCGGCTGGAGTTCAACGGTCTGGTGACACGGAACGCCCATGGCGAAGTGCCACCTCGTGTCGAGTACGAACTCACTGCTGTGGGGCGGACGTTGCTCGGCCCCATCGACACACTTGGCGCGTGGGCCTTCGAGCACGGCGATGAGGTCATGGCCGCCCAGGAACGAATGAGCGGGTGAGCTCCCAGTCCGTGACCTCCCCTGCACGCGTTGACGCACTTTCATCGGGATGAATGCAAACGCCGCCAGCAGATCAGCGCGCATCCCCGAGTGAGGAACGCTTCGTGGATGTCGTCGCGGACCTCCCAGCGGATCCGCAGGCGGCGGAACCAGTGCAAGTGGGCGAACGCGCGCTCGCTGGCGAGCCTCATCGGCCCTCGGGTCTCGGAGTTGTGCCTCCTCGACGTCACCGACATCCGCTGGGACCTCGGCACCTTCGGCAAGGTCCTGCTGCACGGCAAGGGGCGCCGTGGGTAAAAGAAGGAGCGTCTGGTCCCGCTCATCAACAGCTCCCGCGAACTGCTCGAATGGTGGGGTCCAAGGTCCGCGGTGGGACTTCGACGATGGCCTGGACCAGGTGGGGGCGCCGCTCTTTCCCTCCGAACGTCGTGATCCGAGTGGCCGGTCGATGCAGGTCAGCACCAGCGCGATCCTGGGAGCGATGGCAGAGCCCGTGGAACGGCATCTGCCGAACTGGGTCGGCCGTGCGACACCCCACACACTTCGGCACTTCGCTGCCTCGGACCTGTACGCGCAGGGTATGAACGTCGTCGCCATCCAGGAGATGCTCGGCCACCGCTGAATCAACACCACGATGATCTACGTCCACGTCAACAAGACCCACATCGAGGACGCCTGGCTCTCCGCTGGCCAACGGCTCGCGTCCCGGTTCACCGGCTGACCACGGGAGCGACATGAAGTGGACCCTCCGCCTGGCTGCCGCGCAACGCGACATCTGGAAGTCCTCGCAGCTGCACGCGATGCTCGCCGAAGCCGGACTGGTGATCAGCGCCGGAAAGATGTCCAACCTGTGGTCCGAGCAGCCCGTCACCGTCCGTCTACCGCCGCGGCATCAACCTGACCGCCGACGGCGACAAGGACGGCAAGGCCGACTACCCGGGCTACTGGATGGGGGTCTGACGGCAAGCCCGCGCTGATCACGCACCACGGTGACTTCGCCCCGGGAGACGGCATCCAGGACCTGCTCGCCCGGATGCCCGACGGCAAGTTGTACGTGTACCGGGGCGACGGTTACGGCAGCGTGGACATCGAGCAGCGCACCGAGCTGTGGCTGCCGTCCAACGCGCCGGCGCCCTCCACCTTCACCCAGATAGTCGCCACGGGCGATCTCGACAACGACCGCCGACCGGAGCTGCTCGTCACGGCCGGCACGGACCTGTGGTCGTTCACCGGGTACACCGGATCGACCTTCACCACCGCGACGAAGCTGGCCTCGGGCTGGGACGCGCTGGACGTGGTCAACGTCGGTGACATCAACAAGGATGGTGCGAAGGACCTGCTCTTCCGCAACCCCGGAGACGGCAAGATGTGGCTGCGCAAGGGCAAGAGCAACGGCAAGGGCGGCACGGACGTCGCCTCCTTCGCCTCGGGTGGGGCCTCGCTGGGAGGCTCCGACGTCTCGTACGGCGGCAACTGGACGGCGTCGAACATCCCGATGGTCATGAGCACACCCGACACCAGCGGTGACGGCATCCCCGACCTCTGGGCGCTGACCGGTTCCGGAAGGGTGAAGCTGTACCGCTGCACCACGACGGACACCACCGCGGGCGTCCTCGTCGTGGTCGGCGGCTGGAGCTCCATGAAGGCCTTCGGCTGACCGCTACCGCGACCGCCGCGAAACCGGTGAGGGCGTCTGCCACGAGCTCATGGCCCGTGGCAGACGCCCTCGGCGCGGGGCGGCCCGCGCCGCCCCCGAACTCACCGCCTTCGAGAGGGTCAGAAGAAGCCGAGGGCTCCGTGAGCCCTCCCAGACGACTCGCGGAAGTCTCCGCGAGGGCTGCCCTCATCTGCGGTGAGGGTTAACGCGGAGCGCCGAGACCGTGGTGCGGCGATGGGGAATTGCGGACTACGCCGATACGGGCGAACACTTCACCGTCAAGGTGTGGAAGCCCGCGCTCGCGAAGGCCGGCGTCATCCCCATGCGGAGGGCGGGCGCTGGAAGGCGTCCCGCAAGGACGGTTCCCCACGTCCTCCGGCACACGTACGCCTCGGTCGTCCGCGAACACGAACGCCACCGGAGGCAGGCCCTCCCGGCCGGTCGGCGGGTAGACCCGGCACCACAGCCGCCGCTCGTGGTCGACGTTCTCGATTGCGTTTGGCCGGGAGCGGACAAGGTCCACGGCGGGCTTGTCCGCGCCCTGTGGCAGAAGCTGCCCCGCTCCCAGTACCGGCGCAGCTTCTGCACCAGCTCGTGGGCGTCCTCGGTACGGCGGTCGACCTCCAGCAGGAACGCCGGCACACTGGCCGCCGGCGCCCGCACCAGGTCCGCCCGCTTCTCCTCGCGAAGCGCCGAGACCCGTATGCCCTTCGTCCCAGCATTCTCTTGGCCTCGCCGGGTCCTCGCCGGGTCAGCACCCCCACCTGCCGCTGGTCCTCCTGAACCAACTCGATCCTCACCAGGCGGTGGTCCGCCAGGGCCGCGCACCAGGCTCCCACCCGCCCCTACTTCCGGGCGAGCCTTGCAATGTGTCCGGGGCTCACCGTGCTCAGATGGAGCGGGGACCGAACGGTACGGGAGAGGCGTCGCGGATGTCCGAGGGCACTATGAGGGCGATGGCGTATGAGACCTACGGTGGGACGGAGGTGCTCCGTGAGACCCGGTTGCCGCTGCCGAAGGTCGCCCCTGGCGAAGTTCTCGTCAAGGTCCGATGTGCCGGGGTGAACCCGGTCGATTGGAAGATCATGGCGGGCGGGCTCGACAGCCTGATGGATGTCTTTCACCCGGTGGTTCCTGGTTGGGACGTGAGCGGCACCGTGGAGCGGGTCGGCATCGACGTGCCCGAGTTCGCGGTCGGCGACGAGGTGATGGCCTACGCCCGCAAGGACTACGTGCACGGCGGTACCTTCGCCGAGTACGTCAGCGTGCCCGTACGTGCTCTCGCCGCCAAGCCGGCCTCGTTGAACTGGGCGCAGGCCGCCGGACTGCCGCTGACCGGCCTGACTGCCTACCAGCTCCTCACACGTCTGGGGACGACCTCCGACGACATCGTTCTCGTGCACGGCGCGGCCGGCGGCGTCGGGTCCTTCGGCGTGCAGCTGGCACGGGCACGGGGAGCGAGGGTCATCGGCACCGCCTCCCCTCGCAACCACGATCGGTTGCGAGGGTTCGGCTGCGAGCCCGTCACCTACGGGGACGGACTGACCGAACGCGTTCGTGCCCTGGCTCCTGACGGGGTCACGGTTGTCGCCGACTTCGTGGGCGGGGTTCTGGACACCACCCTGGCTGTTCTGGCCGAGGGCGGGCGGCATGCTTCCATCGCCGACCACACCGTCCTCGGTGCCGGTGGCCAGTGGATGTGGGTCCGCCCGGACAGCGAGGACCTCGCTGCTCTGGGCAGGCTCGCGGACCAGGGCCGGCTCACGGTCGATGTCGCCGCAATGTTCCCGCTCTCCGAACTCGCCGCGGCCTTCACCCTCAGCCAGGAGGGCCACACCTCAGGGAAGATCGTCATCGAGGTCTGACCCCGGACCGCGAACCCGGGTCGACGGGCCCGGAAGCAGACGCCCATGCCAAGGCGCGGTGGTCGCGGCCCGGCCCTGGTCGAAGGCTCCATCAGAACATGGCCCTGCAGCTCGTCGCCTACGCCGGGCAGTACCTGATCGCGGTCTCCAACGAGGAGTGACCCACTCCGAGGAGGACAGCGCGTCCTCTGGCAAAGACGCACAGTACGACCCGCTCGCCCGACTGCTGTTGCCGCCGGAGGAGCTGACCTCTTTCAGCAGACAGTACGTCAGGACGCCTACGTGTCCGAACAATTCGCACGTTCCTCGACAGCGACGACATGTGGCTCCCGACGAAGCTGGAGAAGCAGCTCGCCTTCGCAGCGACGGCCGAGACGCCGCGAGAGCTCGCCCAAAGCCCTCATCCAATCGAGTACGTGCTGAACCACCTTGCCGGGCTGGCGGGTGGCCGGCCCCGCGCACGTGCGGAACGTGAGGCCGGCTCTGGAAATGTGCACCCGTCCTGTGGGCGACCCTCACGACCATACGGGCAGGCCGGACACCACGCAGGTCCTGATGCGCTGTCGCCGCGAACCGGGCCGTCCCGCCGGCCGCCGTACCTCAAGACCTACGAGCATGAACGGCGCCGACCCCGCCGCCTTCGGAGCAACTGGTCAGGCGCGCACTCATGCGTAGCGTCTCATCAGGGACGTTCGTAGTGCTGGAGGATGCCGCCCGCGGAGAAACAGAGGGCACCGGTGAGGGTGCCCCAGTTGGCGATGTCGGCGTTGATCAGGCTGCCGGTGGCGGGGCGGGTGTACGCGGCGAGTGCCGAGACCATGAAGAGGACGGAGCCCAGCTGGTTCACGGCGACGATCCACCAGCCGAGGTCGCGCTGCCGGATGCACGGCCGGCCGTGGCAGATCTCGGCGAACGCGAGGTGGCCGGAGATCAGGAAGAGCACGCAGCCGATCACATCGGGTGCCCAGATCAGCCGGTTGACCTGCTGGGTGGTCAGGCCCTGGAGGAAGGAATCGAGCAGGTCGACGGCGAACACCAGGGTGCCGGCGAACAGGACGAAGGCGCTCAGCCAGTCGACCCGCATCGGCTCATAGCTCCACCACCGCCACCCAGGGGCGACGAGGGTGCCTTCCCCTCCGGGCACGTGCCGCGGGGCGTTGACGACCTGGAGCAGGGAGACGTAGCCGCCGGTGTTGAAGAACAGACCGCCGGCGAAGTAGATCGAGGCACAGGTGGTGGCGTCGCCGGAGCCGAACTGGGCCACGGCGGCGCCGGCCGCGAAGAGCGCTCCGCCGATGACGAAGGCGGTGGCGGCCACGGCGTTGAGCCTGCGGAGCCGGCCGAGGGCGGCGTCGTCGGCGCTGGCATCACGGGCGCCGGCCGCGCCGGGCGGACGTACGGCGATGAGGCCTCGGCGCCGGGCGGGCCGGGATTCCCAGACGGCCGTGCCGCCGCCGGGCGGCTGCCAGGTGAGGCGGGTCGTGAACGGTCCTGTGCCTTCGGCGCGTTGATCGGGCTGTCCCACAGGCCGAGATTAGACGTCGTGCCCGTCGTCGGCCGAGCGCAACGCCGCCGGTGAGGCGGACAGAGCCTCGCGAGCGCGGCGAGCCGCCGACACCGACGAGGGCGGGCGCGACCTCGTCGGTGTCGGGTCATGAGGCCGTCACCGTCTGTCTCTCTCCAGTAGTTTCATCAGCGCGCGGGCTGCCGGGCTGGTGGCATGCGGCGGTGGCAGCAGGGCCACCGTCTCGTAGACCGCCTTGCCGGTGTCGGCGAGAGGGGCGGCGTGCAGGGAGTCCCGTTTGTGCCGGAAATGCCGAGGTACGGCAGCGACACCGAGGCCCTCCTCCACCAGGTCCAGGAGGCTGTGCACGTCGTTCACCTCCAGGCTCACGGTCCGCAGTACGCACGCGGAGGCGAAGGCCTCGTCCGTGGCCCGGCGCGGTCCCCAGCCGGGGTGGAAGTCGACGAAGACCTCCTCGGCGAGGTCTCCGAGGGTGAGGTCCGGGCCGGCCGCGGCGAGAGGGTGCTCGGGGTGGCACAGCAGGGTCATCGGCTCGGTGGCCAGCGGCACCGACCGCAGTTGGTCGGAATCCGCCCGGGTGCGGTAGGCGAAGGCCAGGTCGAGGCGCCCCGCGGCGACGTCCTCGGCCAGTGCGAGCCCGCCTTCCTGCCGGAGGCGTATCTCCACTTCCGGGTGCCGCTGCCTGAACGCAGCCAGCAGCCCCGCGACGTGCACTCCGGCGACGCACTGCTCGGCCCCGAGGGAGAGCGTGCCGCGCACCACGCCCTGCACGGCCGCCACCGCCTCGTGCGCGGCCCGTACCTGTGCCAGGATGCGCTCCGCCTCGACCAGCAGCGCCCTTCCGGCCTCCGTCAGCGTCACCCGACGGGTGCTCCGTACGAACAGCGGCGCCCTCAGGTCCCGCTCCAGGGCGCGGATCGATGCCGAGAGACCGGACTGGGAGACCATCAGCCGCTCGGCGGCCCGTGTGAAGTGCCGGTCCTCGGCGACAGCGACGAAGTGCTGAAGATGGCGCAGTTCCATGACTCAGAAGCCTATGCGCTGAATCCCATCGGATTCTCCTGTTGGATTCATGCCCAGAGGTCGGGGGAGATTGGTCACGCCACGAAAAACCCGCCGCGCATCGATCGCCGTGCGCCGGTCCCACGCCATGGAGTCGCGTTGTACACCGCACATCCCGCCCGTTATGACGACATGCCCTACCGGCGCTCCGGGCGCAGCGGCCTGAAGCTCCCCGCCCTCTCCCTGGGGCTCTGGCACAACTTCGGCCCGGACCGTCCCGCCCAGACCCAGCGCGCCATCCTGCGCCGTGCCTTCGACCTCGGGATCACCCACTTCGACCTGGCGAACAACTACGGCCCGCCGCCCGGCGCGGCCGAGTCCGCCCTCGGCGAGTTCCTGCGGACGGATTTCGCGCCCTACCGCGACGAGCTGGTCGTCTCCACCAAGGCCGGCTACCTGATGTGGCCCGGGCCGTACGGCGAATGGGGCTCCCGAAAGTCCCTGCTGTCGTCGCTCGATCAGAGCCTGGGCCGGCTCGGCCTCGACTACGTCGATGTCTTCTACTCGCACCGCTTCGACCCGGACACGCCCCTGGAGGAAACCATGGGCGCCCTGCACTCCGCGGTCCAGCAGGGCAAGGCGCTCTACGTCGGCGTCTCCAACTACTCGGCCGAGCAGACCCGTGAGGCAGCCCGCATCCTCGGCGAGCTCGGCACACCCCTCACCATCCACCAGCCCCGCTACTCCATGCTCGACCGTCGCCCGGAGGACGAAGGCCTGCTCGACGCCCTCGACGACCTGCGGGTCGGTTCCATCGCCTACTCCCCGCTGGAACAGGGCCTGCTCACCGGACGCTACCTGGACGGCGTCCCCGATGACTCCCGGGCCGCGAGCGACAGCCCCTTCCTGAACCGCGACGCTCTCACCGAGGACCTGGTGACCCGGTTGCGCGCCTTGAACGACATCGCCGCGTCCCGTGGCCAGACCCTGGCCCAACTCGCCCTCGCATGGGTGCTGCGCGGCGGCCGCGTGACCTCCGCCCTGGTGGGAGCAAGCAGCGCACGACAGCTCGAGGACAGTGTGGCCGCCCTGCGCAACCTCGAATTCGACACCGAGGAACTCACCCTCGTCGACACGCTGGCCCGCCCCTGAGCCACGAGCGCCACCCCGCAACCTCGACTGGCCTCGATCCCCTGTACGACACAGGCCGGAGTGGAGGACCGGGAGCGGCGAACCGGAAGCCTGCGGTGCCGTGCGAGACGGGCCGGGCTGAACCGCCGTGCAGCCCTCCAGGCGATTCGCGACACTCTCCCGCCCGCGCCGCGGGCACGTAGCGGGTTCACTGCATCGCCCGACGGTCCAGCCCTCGAAGGCGTACCGGGAGAGTTGATCGCGCTTGTCCAGACAATGACGCGCTCAGGCCACAAGCGCCTCGACGAAGCCGTCGCAAGGGCTCGCCGGAACGCCGGCCACCCCAGCGAGTGGAACCGCTTGGTGCTCGCTCCCTCACGGACGCCCTGGCGTACAACGTCCTGCTTGTAGGCGCACTCGCCGCCTACAAGCAGGAACAAGGCATCGTTCCGGATCTGCTGCGCCGACACCTCCAGTCCCCCGACCCCGACCGCTTCGTCACCCAGGAGGCGTTGGACCTGGTGTCCGGCCTCATGGGGCGTCCCGCCACGACTGATGGGCCGGAGCCCCCATGGCACTTCCACGGCCGGGACATCGCCGAGCGCGGCGTCGCCCATGAACCAGGTCGTCTCCGCCGCAGCGAGCAGCAGGCCCTGCAATCCTTGGGCCCTTGCTCGCCGCTCTCGCAGTGGTAGGCAGGGGCCTCTGCGACTGGCTACGCGTCTGCCGCTGATGACTCGGCGGTCAAGATCGCCTGCCAGACGACTACGGTGACGGCCCTCCGCCCGGAGGGCCGTCGAGTAAAGCCGGCAGCGGTCAGCCCAGGCTTCGTCAGCTTCTCGGCCCGCGCATGCGTGGGGGCGAGGCGGTAGGCGTCGGTCCCGGTTTCGATGAAGTGGGAGTGGGAGTGGGAGTGGCGAGGATGGCACGACAGGATCTCGCGGATGCGTTGGACGCCGAGCTGATGAAGCGGCTGTTGCCGACGGCTGCGGTGCACTCCGTACACGGGTGGTTGGCTGGGGCTGGAGCTCGGTACGTAACCGGTGTCGGCGCTCATGCCGTGGAGTATGTGCCCGCACGCTGGTCGGGCATCTTGCCGTGGCCCGACCAGCTCCTTGAACAGTCGCACACAACGAGCGCAGCGATCAGCCGCGCCCAGGTAGTGGCGGTTGCGCGAGAGGCGGTCAAGGGAGGGGAGTTGTCCGAAGCCCTTGTTGCCTCGTATGTGTGGGGGCAAGGAAGAACTGGCTACGGACCACACCGCCTCAAGGAGATCTTGGCCGAACCGAACGTCTCCGATGCGTTGGCCAAGGCGGGTGCGGCTCTGCGGGAGGAAGGCGCGGTCGCGGCTTATCGCGTGCTGTGCAGGGCGGTAAGGGGGCTGGGGCCGGCCTTCTTCACCAAGCTGCTCTACTTCCTCGGCCTGGCCATGGACGCTCCCGCTGCCCCTCGTGCACTGATCCTTGACCAGAGGGTTGCGCGCGTCGTGCGCACCCACGCTACGCGGGTCGGGCTGGAGACGGGACTGACGTCAGCGTCGGGCGTGGCGGCCTGGACTTGGTCGGACGGCGGCTGGACGCCGCACCGTTACGGGGTCTACCTGCGCTGGATCAACGCCGCCGCCGAGCAGCTCGTCTCTTCTGGGATCGGGTGGCCTGAGTCAAGCCCGGACCTGCTGGAGCTCGCCTTGTTCGACGGCGTCTGGGATCCAGCAAGGTGACTCCTCCCCGGAGATACCGGCCTCCGCTCCGTGCCTCACGTGCGCCTTCCCGTGAGCGATCGGCCGATCCGGCGGCGATGCCGCTGCGACCTGGCCGAACAACGAACTGCTCGGCGACGTGCCCTTCGACGTGAGTATCAATGCCGCGATGCAGGGAAGCGGCGGCAACGTATGGCACGTCATGCCGCACTACGGCACGCCCACCGGGGCGGCAGCTTCACCTGGCCCGGGCCCACAGCGCTGGCAACGGCTGGGGACTTCATCGGGCCGTGAACAGCCTGAGGCAAGGAGGAGACCGTGCCAGAGTCGGCTTCGTTCACTTCTAGGGGCTCTGGCACAAGGTCTGTGAACTGCCTCTTCCTGTCCGGCTCCGGCTCGTCCCGGTCAGGAACAGGCGCGGGCACGACCGCCCGTGACTCGGGACCGAGCGGACGGACGCTCACGCTCAACGAGGGAACGGGCTGGAGCGCCGGGTTCGGCGGAAGTGCGCTGAAATTCGACGGCCAGGGCCACTTCGCCCAGGCGGACGGGCCCGTCATCGACACCACGACGAGCTACTCCGTGTCGGCGTGGGCGACGCTGGACTCCCTGCCGGGCAGCTACGCGACCGTGGTGAGCCAGGACGGCCGACGCCAGGAGAACCCCTTCTACCTCCAGTACGGCCAGGGCGCCTTCGCCTTCAGCACCTCGGGCGGCAACCGCGCCCACTACGTCACGACTCCCGAACTGGGGCGCTGGTACCACCTGGTGGACATCAGGGACGCCGAGAGGAACGAGATCCGGCTGTACGTCGACGGCGTCCTCGCCTCCACGGCGGTCGCAGGTCCGGCCGATGTGAGCACGGGTCCGTGCGCGGTCGGCCGCGCCAAGTGGGGCGGCGGGAACGTGGACTTCTGGAAGGGCTCGGCCGACGGGGTGCACGCCTTCGACAAGGCGCTTTCCTCCGAGGAGGTGGCCGCGCTGCACGCAGCCGAGAAGCCGTAGGGCGACGTCCGCGGGGCCGCGCGGGAGCACCGCGGCGGCCCTGGGATCCCCGGACCGCGGGCACGGGCCCGCGGTCCGGGACTTCGCCATGCCCGGGGGCGGTGCTCCGGGGCTGCCGTCGCGACGGCCGAAACCTGGTATGGACCTGACAAGCGTGGGCGGTTAGCGTGGCGGCGACGCTCACTGAGAGCGCTCTCAAGATGGCCAACCCCCCACACCAGGAGGTCCCGTGAAACGCACCACCCCCCTGCGCGCCGCCATCGCCGCCGTGCTCCTGACGGTCGGTCTGGGCGCCGCCCAGGCCGGCGCGGCCCCGCTCCCGGAGCCCGCGGCGGCGCCATCCGCCTCGGCCAGCCTCCTCGACGCCATGAGCCGGGACCTCGGGCTCACGGCGGCCGAGGCCGAGGAGCGGCTCAGCGCCGAGAAGGCCGCCGTCGAGGTGGAGAAGGCCGCCCGCCGGAGCGCGGGCGCCGCCTACGGCGGTTCCTGGTTCGACGCGGCGACCGGGCGGCTCGTCGTCGCCGTGACCGACCGCACCGAGGAGGCCGAGGTCCGGGCACTGGGCGCCGACACCCGGCTGGTCCGGCACAGCGCGGCGGCACTGGACCGCGCCAAGGCCCGCCTGGACACGCTGAACGCACCCGCCGGAGTGGCCGGCTGGCACGTCGACCCGAGGAGCAACAGCGTCGTGGTCGACGTCGTGCGCTCCGAGCGGCAGACCCCCGCCGTGCGGTCCTTCGTGGACCGGGCCCGGGCCGGCGGCGCCGTCACCGTCGCCGAGACGGCGCAGGCGCCCCGTACCTACGCGGCGGGCACGGTCGGCGGCGACCCGTACTACACCGGCAACGTCCGCTGCTCGATCGGCTTCTCCGTGTACGGGGGCTTCGTGACGGCCGGGCACTGCGGCCGGGCAGGCGCGGCGGTGCGCGGCTGGGACGGTTCCGCGATGGGCACCTTCCAGGGCTCCTCGTTCCCGGGCGACGACTACGCGTACGTCTCGATCCACAGCGGCTGGTGGACCGTGCCCGTCGTCCTCGGCTGGGGCACCATCCCCGACCAGCTCGTCCGCGGGTCGGCCGAGGCGCCGGTGGGCTCCTCGATCTGCCGCTCCGGCTCGACCACGCACTGGCGCTGCGGCACGGTCCTGGCCAAGAACGAGACGGTGAACTACAGCCAGGGCGCCGTGTACCAGATGACCAAGACCAGCGTCTGCGCCGAGGGCGGCGACTCCGGCGGCTCGCTCCTCAGCGGTGACCAGGCCCAGGGCGTCACCTCCGGCGGCTGGGGCAACTGCTCCTCCGGCGGCGAGACGTGGTTCCAGCCGATCAACGAGATCCTCGGCCGGTACGGCCTGCGGCTGCACACCGCCTGAGTCCGTGACGCCGGACGGGTCCTTCCAGGCACCGGCGCCCGGAAGGACCCGCGGTACGGCTTCCCGTCAGGCCCGCACGGGCCGGACGGGGTTCCCATCAGGGCGCCCAGGGCGCCTCCGACCGACCAGCTGCTGACGGCGCCGAGCGTCTGGGGGCGGTCGAAGCCCCCGCTTCCCGCGCCCGAGGCGATGTACGCCGGGGACTCGAAATGGCGCAGGTAGAAGCCAGGTATGTTCAGCGACTCGAAGGTGACGCCGGTCCCGCCGATGCCCGGGCGGGCACGGAAGGTGGCGTCCTGGCGGAAGAGCGCCGTGCCGTCGTCGGCCGCCGTGCGGACCCGGCTGTCGGCGTGACGCAGGTACCGGCCGGGGTAGTTCACCGACTCGAACGAGTAGCACGAGGAGTCGGCGAGCCCGCGGCGCAGCGTGAAGGTGGCGTCCTGCTTCAGCAGGGTGCCCCCAGGTGGTGACGCGCAGCGAGCGCCGCACGTCTGTGGGGAGGAGCACCGAGCTGCGCCACAGGGCGGGGTCGCCGGTGCTCCACGTCGCGTCCGCCGCGAAGGAGGACGCCGCGTCCCAGGCGTTCGGGCCACCGCTTCGGGCGAGGTACACGCCGCGGCGTTGTGGCGCAGATAGGAGCCGGGGAAGTTCAGTGACTCGTACGAGGTGCCCCCAGCCGCGATTCCGGTGCGGGCGCACCAGGTGGCGTCGGCCGCGGAACGTGCCGCCGGTGTCGCCGTCGAGGCGTACGCGGCCACCGGAGTGGCGCAGGTAGCGGCCGGGGGGCTCGCCGACTCGAAGGAGTGGCAGCGAGGGTCGGCGAGCCCGGTGACGGTGCGGAACGAGGCGTCCTGGCGGGCGCCGTCGGCGGAGGCCGCGGTCAGCACGTCGGTCCGGGCCAGGCAGTCGGAGTGGCGGAGGTAGCGATCGGTGTAGCCGGGGGTGGTGACCCGGAAGGAGCGGATGTGGCCGAGACTGAGGCCCGGCGTGGCGTTGAGGTTGCGGGAGGCAGCGATGAGCGCGCCGTGCGCGGCCCGGAGTCGGGCGGTGTCGACCTTCTAGACCCTGCGGTCGTAGCTGAACAGGCCGTTGTACTCGCCCTCGACGTCGGTGATCTCGGTGTAGACGTACGCGGACAGGCCCTTGGTGAGCATGAGCTGCTGGGTGTCGCGGACCATGCCGGTGCACCGGTCGTAGAGCTGCGCGACGCTGGACACCTGCTCGTAGGCGAAGAACCGTCCGTCGAGGCTGTACTCGTGGCCGGGTGTGCGCAGTCCGAACTCATCGCGCCCACGGCCCCCACCAGTCGGGCGGCCGCGGGTCGCCCGGAACCGGGGTCGGCTGGTCGGGGGATGGAGCCCGAGGCGCATCAGGGCGTCCGCGCGGACGCTCACCGGCCTCTGCAACCTCCTGTCCGCCGCCCAGCGGACCTTCCGTCCCTCGCGTCCCGGGCTCGTCGACGACCGGGAGGTCCGCAAGCTCCCGTACTGGCGGACCGGGCTGGGGCACCTGGCCTGGTTGGGCCTGATGCTCAGCTACAAGGCCGTCGCGACCGCCGACGACGTCCAGGGCGTGGCGGACGACGACCAGAGCTGGACCAGCGTGCTGGTTCTCGTGTGCACCTTCCCCGTGGTGGTGGGCGCCTTCTGGCAGCCGCACGGGACGGCCTCCGCCGGGTCTACCTGCCCCGGGCCCTGCGGCCCCTCGGCTCGGTCCTGGCCATCATGGCATCCATGGGCACCTCCGCCCTCGCCATGGCACCGGAGTCGGCGGGGTTCAGGGACGCCGTGGGGCTCCCCGGGCGGGTCGTCGTCATCGCCCTGTTCGTGTGGTCCATCGGCTTCGCCTCTACGGCATCGGACTGTCGTGGGTGCGCGTGTTCCGCACCGCCGACATCCACGAGGTGCTGCCACCGATCCTCGCCTGCGTCCTGGTGTGGGAGATGGCCCTCCTGGATGTGACCACCGGCGCCTACGACCAGGCTCCGCCGGGGGTCCGGAGGCTCTTCATCCTCGGCGTGCCCGTCACGGTGACGGCGCTGTCGTGGTGGGAGCTGTCCCGGCTGCGGCGCCACCACGGCCTGACGCTGCGCACCGCGCTGCGCCGCTGACCCGACCCGCTACCTCCGTGCACCGCGCTGTCGCCCCCGCTTCCGGCGTCGCACCCGTGCAGCGTTCTCACGGTGCGTGACCGGCGCCGAGGGCCCCATGCTGGAGTGCGGGACCTGTCTCCCGGCCGCCCCACGGCGGCAGAGGCCCGCGCCGTCATGCCGACGAACGGAGCACCGCCGCCATGAGTGACCTCATCCTGATCCGCCATGGCGAGACGGAGTGGAGCGCCACTGGACGCCACACCGGCCTTACCGATCTGCCGCTCACGCCGGAAGGCGAGGCGGAGGCCCGTACACTCGCCCCGTTCTTCGAGGGCCGCCCCACTTCCTTCGTGCTCACCAGTCCCCTGCAGCGCGCCCGACACACGGCGGACCTGGCCGGGCTGCGGGACACGGTGGTCGACGAGGACCTGCACGAGTGGGACTACGGCGGGTACGAGGGGCTGACCACCGCCCACATCCACGAGACCCGGCCCGACTGGTCCCTGTGGGAGGACGGCGTGGCCCCGTACGCCGACGGCCGGCCGGGCGAGACCACGGAGGACGTGGGGCGGCGCGCTGACCGGGTCCTGGCGCGTCGCGTCCCTTCTCGCCGCCTCCGAGGAGGACGGCGTGCTGGTCGCGCACGCGCATCTGCTGCGCGTCCTGACCGCCCGCTACCTCGGCCTGCCGCCCTCCGAGGGCCGGCTGTTCCTCCTCGCCACAGCGCGGGTCGGCAGGCTGTCCACGGAGCACGGACTGCCGGTGGTGTCGGGCTGGAACCAGCGTCCGCTCCCTCCTGTCCACGAGTGACACGGCACCGCCGATACGCGCCACCGAGGCACTCGGCAGAGCCGAACGGGTGCCGGTTCCGCCCCCTCGCCCGCCCGCTCCGACGAGTGGCGGGCCGCCGGAAGCAGCGATGCGATGGGGCCATGCACGAACGCCAGCAGGTGAGGCACCGGTACGCCGGGCACTGGGCCGCGTGGCCGCCGGTGACCGGTGCTGCGGTCATGGCCACCGGAATCCTGTCGGTCGGTCTGAGTCTGACCGGCTTCGAGGTGGTCTCCGTGGTGGCGTTGTGCCTGGCCACGGCACTCTGGGTGCTGCTCGCGTTCGGCTTCTCCGCCGTGATCCTTGAGGACCGACGCCGCTGGGAGTCGATCGCCGACACCCCTCCGGCACTCACAGCGGTCGCCGCCACGACGGTGCTCGGTGTCCGGTTCGAACTCCTCGGCCTCACTCCGGTGGCCGTGTCGCTCCTGGTGATCGCGGTGCTGGTGTGGCCCGTGATGCTGATCGCCGTCCTCCGGCACATGACCCGGCGGGCACCGGGCGCCGTGTTCCTGATCTGTGTGGCCACCCAGGGGCTCGCCGTCCTGTGTGCCGTCCTCGCGCCGGAGGTCGGCGACTGGCTTGCCCGGGTGGCCCTCTGCCTGTTCCTGCTGGGTCTCGTGTTGTACGTCGACGCACTGGCCCGCTTCGACGTCCGCCAGGTGTTGACGGGCGCGGGTGACCAGTGGATCGCGGGTGGGGCCTTGGCGATCTCCGCACTGACCGGATCGAAGCTCCTCGCCTCGGGAGTCTGGTCGGGCGGGGCGGCCACGACGCTGCGGGTCGCCACGCTCGTCCTTGTGGCTCTCGATCTGGCCTGGTACGCGGTCCTGCTGTGCGGCGAGGTCGCGCGCCCGCGCCTCGGCTACGACGTCCGTCGCTGGGCGACGGTCTTCCCCCTGGGCATGACGGCGGTGGCGTCCCTCTCGGTGTCGGCCGCCACCGGGGTCGGGTGGCTGGAGGGGGTGGGGCGCGTACTGCTGTGGATCGCCGTCGCCGCGTGGCTTCCGGTCGCCTACGGCTTCGCACGCTCGCTCGTGGGCCGCGCGCAGGACCGCTCCTCCCCCGCTGCCGGCGACGGTCGACCGCTCCGCGTGCGCCGGAGGCGGTGACGACCGCAGCGGCCGAAGCGGTCGGGCTGCGGATTCCGGGTCAGCTGCTACGGGGGAGGTGCCAGCGGTAGGGCCGGATGAGCTCCGTCAGGCTGTCGGGGCCCCAGGATCCCTTGGCGTACGGTTCGACCGGCGGTGGGGAGTCCAGGAGGGGCGCGGCCACCTCCCAGAGTCGTTCGATGCCCGTCGCGTCGGTGAAGAGGGACTGGTCGCCCAGCATGGCGTCCAGGATGAGGCGCTCGTAGCCCTCCAGGGCGTGGTCCCGGCTGAAGGAGTCGGCGTAGTCGAAGACCATGTCCGCCGGAGTCAGGCGCATGTCGGGGCCGGGCTTCTTGGCGAGGAAGCGGGCGGTGATGGTTCCGGGGTCGTTGAAGTCGATGACGAGCTCGTTGTGACGGCCTTCGGCGGACTCCTGCGCGGCCAGCGGGAACATCCGCAGGGGCGGTTCGCGGAAGCCCAGGGTGATGACGTGGCGGCTCGCGGCGAGGGCTTTGCCCGAGCGGAGGTAGAAGGAGACGCCTGCCCAGCGCCAGTTGTCGATCTCCAGGCGCAGGGCCGCGAGCGTCTCGGTGTCCGAGGCCGGATCGACTCCCGGCTCGTCGCGGTAGCCGTCGTACTGTCCTCGGACCACCCGGGCCGGGTCGACGGGGCGCAGGCTCTGGAAGACCTTGTCCTTCTCCGCGCGCAGCGAGTTCGCGTCCAGGGTGGCCGGCGGTTCCATGGCGATGAACCCGAGGAGCTGGAACAGGTGCGTGACGATCATGTCGCGGAAGGTGCCGGTGCCCTCGAAGAAGTGGGCGCGGCCTTGGATGTCGATGTGCTCGGGGACGTCGATCTGCACGTGGCTGATGTGGTCGCGGTTCCAGATCGGTTCGAGGAGTCCGTTGGCGAACCGCAGGGCGAGGATGTTGTCGACGGACTCCTTGCCCAGGAAGTGGTCGATGCGGAAGACGCGGGACTCGTCGAAGACGGTGTGGATGGCGTCGTTGAGGGCACGGGCGGAGGCGAGGTCCGTGCCGAACGGCTTCTCCACGATCACGCCGGCGTTCCGGGCCAGTCCGGAGGCACCGAGCAGCTGCACGACCGAGGCGCAGGCCTGCGGGGGTACGGCAAGGTGGTGAAGGAGCCGGGGAGTGCCGCCGATCTCCCGTTCGGCCTCCTGGACGGCGGCTACGAGCGGGCCTGGGTCCTCGGGGTCGGCGGCGCCGAAGGTGAGTCGGCTCTCGAATTCCAGCCACTGCGGGCCCTCGGGCTTGGCGAGGCCGAACTCGGCGACCGCCTCTCGCGCGTGTTCGCGGAACGCTTCGCTGCTGAGGGCGACCGCGGCGGGGGCCGAGCCGACGATCCGGTAGCGGTCGGGGAGCAGTCCGGCTCTGGCCAGGTGGTACAGGCCGGGCAGGAGCTTGCGGCGGGCGAGGTCGCCGGTGGCGCCGGAGATGATGATGACGTGGTCGTCGGGGGTGGCTCCGCCGGGGCTGGGGGATGCGGCCACGTCAGTTCGTCCTCTCGCCACGGTCGCCGGACTCGTCGTGCGTCGTGGAGTGGACCTGGCGGGCGGGCAGGTTCGCCGGGGCGGTGAACCGGTCGCCTCCTCGGGACAGCACGTCCGGGATCTGCTCCATGGGGCCACTGTGGAGGCCTCGCGGGAGTCCGGCACCCTCCGGCGGGCCGACCGGGCGACTGGGGGAGGTACCGACCAGCGGCCGAGCCGGCGTATGTGATCACCGCAGCAGCCCGGCCTGCGCGGCGTGGCCGCGAGGGCGTCGGCGCGCCGGTGTGCGCCGGGCGGGGGTCAGGCGGTGGGCGGGGTGAGGAAGACCCGTTCCAGCAGGGCGTACAGGGCGCCCTGGTCGTCGGCGCCGAGCCCGGCCAAACCCTCCTGGGTGATGTGCATCTTCGCGCGGATCGCGTCGGTGACGCGCTCGCCCTCGGCCGTGAGGATCACGTTCTTGACGCGCCGGTCGGCAGGGGCGGCTTCGCGGCGTACCAGGCCGCGCTTCTCCAGCCGGTCGATGATCCCGGTCATGTTGGAGGCGTCGCAGGTCATGGTCTCGGCCAGGGCACGCATCGCGGCCGGTCCCCGGCGCAGCACGGTCAGGGCCTTCCCCTGGCTCGCCGTGAGGTTCTCACTCGCCGCCGCGACGGTGAAGTCGCCGTAGTAGACGCCGAGCGACACGGAGAGCAGCTCCAGGAGCTGGGCCGTGTCAACGCGGGGAGCTTCTGTCATGGCGGCCACTCTAGCCCAGAGATACTTGACCATCTCAAACATCGACGTCTACCGTCGCCCTCGTTGCATGAAGTTCTCAAGCATCAAGATTGTCAAGTAATTGCCACGAGGAGCGTCCCTGTGACCGTCACCGCGTCCCCCAGCTCACGCGCTGCCGAGATCCTGTCCCGGCCTGTCACGCTGAACGGCCTGACCGTCCCGAACCGCATCGCGATGGCCCCTATGACCCGCATGTTCTCCCCCGGCGGCGTCCCCGGCGAGGACGTACGGTCGTACTACGCGCGACGCGCCGCGGCCGGCGTCGGCCTGATCGTCACCGAGGGGACCTACGTCGGCCACGAGTCGGCCGGGCAGAGCGACCGCGTGCCGCGGTTCCACGGCGAGGAGCAGCTCGCTGGCTGGGCAAAGGTCGCCGAGGACGTCCACGCGGCCGGCGGCACGATCGTGCCGCAGCTGTGGCACATCGGCATGGTGCGCGAGCAGGGCCAGGCGCCGTACCCCGACGCACCGGCGATGGGCCCCTCCGGCATCCGCACGGACGGCACCGAGGGCGCGGGCAAGGCCATGACCCAGAGCGACCTGGACGACGTCATCGGCGCCTTCGCCGAGGCCGCCGCGGCCGCCGAGCGGATCGGCTTCGACGGCGTCGAGCTGCACGGCGCCCACGGCTACCTCCTGGACCAGTTCCTGTGGGCGGGGACGAACCGCCGTACCGACGCCTACGGCGGCGACCCCGTGGCCCGTACGAAGTTCGCGGCCGAGATCGTGGCCGCGGTCCGCCGGTCCGTCTCGCCCGAGTTCCCGGTGATCTTCCGCTACTCACAGTGGAAGCAGGACGCCTACGACGCGCGGCTCGCCGAGACCCCGCAGGAGCTCGAGGCGATCCTCGCCCCGCTCGCCGCGGCCGGCGTCGACGTCTTCCACGCCTCCACCCGCCGCCACTGGATCGCCGAGTTCGACGACTCGGACCTCAACCTGGCCGGCTGGACCAAGAAGCTCACCGGCAGGCCCACCATCACTGTCGGCTCGGTCGGCCTCGACGGCGACTTCATCCACGCCTTCGCTGGCCAGGGCGCCCCGGTCCAGGGCATCGACGAGCTCCTCGACCGCCTGGAGCGGGACGAGTTCGACATGGTCGCCGTCGGCCGCGCGCTGCTCCAGGACCCGGAATGGGCCGCGAAGGTCCTCGCCGGGCGCACCGACGAGCTGAAGCCGTACGACGCGTCCGCTGTGAAGACGCTCAGCTAGCGTCGCGCGTCACAACTGCTCGGCGACGCGGCCCTATGACCGGTGCTGCCCGGCTGAAAGCCGGGCCGCACCCGTGTCGAAGTGTCCGCCCCGCCGTGCGACACCTCAGGGCGGGGCTGCCGTTGGTGACAGGGCCCGTTCCCCGGGCGGACCCCCGCCGTCCGGCAGGCGGGCAGACGACGCCCGTCGTACCGCTGGGCCCCTGCCGTCCCGGGGACGGGACAGCGCTCCCTTCCTACCGCCGCGTCAGAAAGTCCTGGCGCAGGGCGTCGAGGATGTCGGCGGCATCTGTGTGGTCCGCCTTCCGGCAGCGGGCGGATGCCGTTGTGAGGCGGGTGACGGCCTCGCTGAAGCGACCCAGGCGCCGCCCTCGACGAGGGCCGCGAAGCGGACCGCCTCCGCGCGGGGCATCTCGCCCTGCGGCCTGCCCCGCTCATGGGTGGCGATGGCCGCCTCGGCCTCCGGCGCGGCCGGGACGGCCGCGCAAGGTGTTGCATCGGAGGGTGTCTGTACAGGTGCAGCCGAGCGGCCTCGACATCGGCTCCCACGGGAGCTTCAGGCGCGCCCGGTGTTCGCCGTCGCAGAGCTCGCCGATCCGGCCGCAGCCTCGGCGGGCAGCACCTCGCGGGACGTCGCTGACCTGAACCGCATATGCCAGAGGCTGATTCGTGCACGACTCTGGCGTACGCCAATGGGCAGGTGGCAGGGTGAACACCCAGCGGCCCCCGCAGCTCACCCCCTGCGAAGCGCGGCCGCCGGCCTGGCCCCGCGTCGCCCGCGAAGGCCGGGCCGCGCCCGCCTCCCGGCTCCCCACGGGAGGCCACAGGCGCGCCCTCACGGGCCGGCGGTACCTGCCCACTCCAAGAGCGGCCGGTGCGACACCTGGCTTCAGTCGGAGTGCTGCCGCCATCGTTTGACGGTGTCACGCCGACACCGATCTGCGCTGCGGCTTTCCCCACTCGGCAGATTGCGGGGCGCGCTGATGGCATCGGCCATCACGGTCGCATGGTTGGCACGGATACGGTCAGCGAAGCGGTGTCCCCTCGGCCAGGGCGAGCCGGACGGGTCTTCGAGCGTCTCCGACTCGGGGGCCGGCTGGGCTGGATCCAGCGCCAGAACCCCTTCTCGTGGACATCGACCACGGCTCCGGCGGGGTGCAACTTGTACCGGCTGACCGCGTACCTGGGCCGGGAGCGGGACGTCGTGTGGCGGACTTTCCTGACCGAGCTCCTGCCGTTCGAAGACCTCTACCGAACCATCTCCACGGGCATCGGTCTCACTGCGGACATCGTCGAGCCAACCGTGGAACAGGAGCCCACCGAGTAGACGTCCACCCGCCGCCTCCTGTTGCCCGCTGGACGAGACAAGCGGCGCCCCAGCGCAGCCAGGACTGCTGGGTGATCGGTTGGCAGCGAAGCAGCGAGGGGCCGGCGCGACACGCCCCGAACGTCGTCACAGCACCCAGTCATCGCTACGACCCGGTCACCACGCGGACGGGCTACGAGGTCGGCCGCGGTGAGCCCTCCAAGCGGCAAGCGCTTCGGTGCGACTGCCGGCCGGATGCTCGGCATGCCAGTCACGCAGGAAGCGGTTGAGCTCGAACTGCGCGCCAATCTCTTGAAGCTGGGCAGCAGTCTGACGGGTGGCGTGCCAGTGGGCGATGGCGTCGGCCAGTGTGCGCCCTGCACTTTCGGTAACAAACGCTCGCATGTACGCATCGAAGTGGAAGCTCGGGCCGATCTCCCGGCGGAAGTACTCGCGCAGCACCTGGCTGCACCGCTGACCCTCGGGAATCACAGTGGAGCCGTTCACCGGCGCGGCAAGCTGGTGGCCGGTGCTGCGCGTCCGGGGCGGCGCGGCCGCCGGGGCGACGCCGTCCAATGCGGCCCGCAGTCGCTGCGTCAGCGCCACCTTCCCACCGCTCCGCGACACCCCGATCTCCCGGGCAAGCACGGTCAGCTCGGCCAGCGTCCAGTACCAGCGGGCCAGCTCGTTCCCACTCAACGTCGCACTAAGCTCCGGTCGCGCCTCAGCACCCGCGTTCGAACTCATGTCCCCATGATAGGTGTCCCGTCTTGGCAACTCAGTGCCGCAACGCCTCGTACTGCGGTCAGGGCTGTCGTGAGAGCGGTGGGCGGCGGGGGTGTCCACGCCGAGCTGCCCGCCGGCGTTGGCGCCCCAAGATTTGACGGTGCCGGCAGCGGTCAGCGCCAGGACGTGGGCGCACGGAACCGGTTTCATCG
The DNA here is from genome assembly GCF_006539185.1 of Streptomyces gardneri. Taxonomy (GTDB): domain Bacteria; phylum Actinomycetota; class Actinomycetes; order Streptomycetales; family Streptomycetaceae; genus Streptomyces; species Streptomyces gardneri. Next base: position 37,486 of record NZ_BJMN01000017.1, on the reverse strand, counting down.
AAGCTGCGTCTGACGGCCAGGAAGGGGGCGTCGTGACAGCTCAAGGCAGGGCCCGTCGTCGCTGCGTGGCGGCTGTTTCGATTCGCGCGCGGCTCGTCGCGGTAACGCTGACATCCTTGCTGGTTGCCGGTTGCGGCATGCTGAACGATCCAGTCAAGGAACGCTGGGAGTCCAGAACCGAGTTTTCACGTTGTGGCGAGGTGAGCCTGGATCAGGGTGAGGAGATGCAGAAACAGGCGGCGCGGGAAATTGCCTGCCTCCAGCGAGCCCTCAAGAACGGCGAGAGCGCGGAACTGAAGGTGGCCTATCCCACCGTGGAGGGTGACCCGATTCGCGAGTACTACCGCTTGACGCCGCAAGGCAGGCTTGAGGTGTACACCGACAGCACAGACGATCACTACTCGGACCAGAAGTGGTCGTTCGCCGAGTGCTACACCCCGGAATGGTTGGCTGAGATTTCCTGCGATCCATGACCAGCGCCAGCGACCCCATCTGGTGCGATGAGGTCGTCTGTTGCCTCCCGGCAACCGACTGGAACCACCCGCCAGATGCTTTCAGTCCAATGAACCGATCATGAAAGCGGGCTTACCCAGCGGCTTCACGTCCTGTCGGACACGCCGGAGGCTCATTCGCCAGGAACTGTCCCCGCTGCTTGATCCCGGTCCGCAGGACGAGGCCTGAGGGGACGTTCAGGCCTCGTTCCATTCGTGGGCGCGGCCTCCGCGCCACCCCGCTCCCTCCCCGCCTCATCGATCACATCTCGCGGTCCTCTGGTTCTGAAGTCTCAGGCAATCTGCCCCTGAATCGGTAGACGTCATGGCGGGCGCCCCAGACCAGGCGATGCAGGAGAGCGGCGAAGTATCCGAGGAAAGCATCCGTCAACCGAGTCCCCAAAGTCCGCGGGCGCGTACGCCTCCCTGGCCTCGAAGACGCGCGGCCGCGGTCTTTCTTCGCTGCTTGCTTCATTTCGCTGACCGTCGTGGTGCGAGTGCGGGATATAGATCCTGTGGGGAGAAGAGCGTTCCGCTTCCGTCGGGCGGGACGAGCCAGAAGAGCCCGGACACTCTCCGGCCGGGGGCAGGCACGGCCAGCCAGGTTCCGGTCGTCAGATGCCGAGCAGCGCGCTCCAGCCTCGTGGCGGGGCTGCCTGGAGTCATCAGGAACACAAGTTCCTGGCGCATGGTGTTGCGGAGCACTGGGCCGGTTCTTGGGTGTCCGGAGCGTGCGACAGAGTTCAGGAGGCTGTGTCCCAGTGTCTCCGGGACCGCCAGGGCGTCCCAGAGTCTCCCCGCCGGAAGGAGCACCACGCTCTGTTCGCTCAGTCTCCATTCACGCAGACACGCGGTGGGGTCATCACCAGCGGAAGCCAGCCACCGAGCCGACCACAAAGAAGAATTCATCTGCTACCTCGTTTCCGGGATCAGCTGACGAAGTGGCCGACTATCCCGGATCAACAGCGGTATGGGCAGGGAGGCGGGGCCTGGCGTATTCAACCGGCCGATTCTTGTGATCTGTCAGACGTTGCCAATCCCGCTGAGCCACCGCCGGAGCGCGATGTGGGTGGTGTCGTCCAGCGTGCAGAGGGCCTCGATGGCGTCGAGGTCGCCCGGAAGGGGCGCGATACCCGCCGTGGTGAGGGCGGCGTGCAGCTCCAGCCGGCGGCGGTCGGCCGGCTCCAGACGAATGGACAGGCTGCGCGTGGGCACAGGCGCCGACAGCGGGTGGTCGCCGAACGCCATGGTGCCGCCGGCCGTGGACGTTTCCTCGCGCCAGTCGTCGATGTACGCGGCAGGGAAGCGGTACGGGTCGAGATCCAACAGCGCGGCCGGAGTGTTTTCGATCGCCTGAAACCCAGTCATGAGTGCCTCCGCAGTCGTCGTGGAACTGCAGAGGACGACGACGCGGAGGTTAAGACAGTTGCAACACCAAGGGACATCCACTCGCATGTCCCCTACGCCATCTCGTCACAAGAGAGATGACCTGACCGGCTGGGTACACCACCTAGAGCCGGGCATCAGAAGCTGCGCAATTCCTGCATCGGCCATGATTGGCCGGACAAGTTTGGTGACCTGACCAGTACTCACTGCTCCTTGCCTTGCCCGACCAGGCTCCGTTCGCCCACTGTCCGGGACGAAGTACCTGGCTCAGGGCTGACTCTCCTCTGGTCGGGAAGCTCGGCGCGGTCGCCCTCATCCGGGTGGATACATTCCCTCTGGCGGGGATTGTTGCTGGTCACATGGGGTGAAACAGCCACGTGGCTCGCTACCCGGACCACGGCGGGCGGTGTTGATGGGGATGTGAGTACTACAAGCACCGCCCCGATAAAGCCCGCTCCCCTGAACATCCCGGATTCTTCTGTCGTGCACGACTCGGGCGCGGACACCGCGCCCTACGTCATAGGCATCGAGTCCTGCACCAGCCTCGGCACCACGCCTGGTCAGAGCAATGCTCAGGACTTGTGGATCAGCTCCTTTGGAGGACACGCGAAGGGCGTACCTTCCCGAGCGAGTGATCGTCAAGTCACCGAGTAGGCCCGCGCTACGAACGCGGGTCGGGAAGGCACGCCCGTGCTCAGAGTGGTCAACGAAGAAGGCACCACCGAGGCCGGTTCCCTGATCGACGAGATCGTCCGCGAGGGTGCTCGGCGGATGCTGGCCGCCGCCCTGGAGGCGGAGGTGGACCAGTACATAGCCGAGCTCGCCGGGCAGCGTGAAGAGGCAGGTCGCCGACTGGTGGTCCGCAACGGCCGGCACCGGCCGCGGACCGTGACCACGGCTGCTGGGCCGGTCGAGGTGGCCGCCCCACGGGTGAACGACAAGCGGGTCGACGAGACGACGGGTGAACGGCAGCGGTTCTCCTCGAAGATCCTGGCGCCGTGGTGCAGGAAGTCCCCGAAGATCAGCGAGGTGCTGCCGCTGCTCTATCTCCACGGCCTGTCGTCGGGCGACTTCGTGCCCGCGATGGAACAGTTCCTGGGCTCCTCGGCCGGGCTGTCGCCGGCCACGGTGACCCGGCTGACGCAGCAGTGGACCGTCGACCACGCCGAGTTCCAGCGCCGTGACCTGGCCGGATCCGACTACGTCTATGTCTGGGCCGACGGCGTCCATCCCAAGATCCGCTTGTCCCAGACGCACTCCTGCCTCCTGGTCCTGATGGGCGTCCGCGTCGACGGCACCAAGGAACTTATCGCGATCACCGAGGGTCTGCTTGAGTCCACCGAGTCCTGGGAGGACCTGCTGCGCGACTGTCGGCGGCGCGGGATGCGCGACCCGATGCTCGTGGTCGGCGACGGTGCTATGGGCCTGTGGAGGGCGCTGTCGGAGGTGTTTCCGCAGGCCAGGCATCAGAGGTGTTGGGTTCACAAAACAAGGAACGTCTCGAACGCGCTGCCGAAGTCCGCGCAGCCCGGCGCGAAGAGGGCTCTGCAGGAGATCTACAACGCCGAGGACCGTGCGCACGCGGAGAAGGCGGTCTCCGCGTTCGAGAAGGCGTACGGAGCGAAGTTCCCCAAGGCTGTCAAGAAGATCACCGGCGAGGTCGACGAGCTGCTGGCGTTCTACGACTTCCCCGCCGAGCACTGGGTCCATCTCAGGACAACGAATCCGATCGAGTCGACCTTCTCCACTGTGAAGCTTCGGACCAAGGTCACCCGCGGCGCCGGCAGCCCGGCCGCGGCCCTCGCGATGGTCTTCAAACTCGTTGAGTCCGCCCAGGCCCGCTGGCGAGCGGTCACCGCACCGCACCTCGTCGCCCTCGTTCGAGCCGGCGCCCGCTTCGAGAACGGCCTCCTCGTCGAACGAGATGAGACCCTCGCAGCGTGATCCACCTCAACTGAGGGCCACCGACGAAATGTGCTGACCTGCGGTGATGGCTTCGGTCACGTATGTGGGATCCCGAGCTCGTCGTGGGGCGGCCACGAGGGCCGTTGTCAGAGGTCATTGGCAAGATTGCGGCCATGAATGTCACTCCTGTCACTCCGCCACGGCCGATCGACGTTGTCGCGGTCTTTCCCCAACTGGCTCCGCTGGCCCGCACGGCGACCCGCCTGCACCCCCGCCCCGGGGCGCCGACGTGGCACGACAGCTCGATCGGCGGGCCGCTGCTGTGGCCCGCCGAGGAGCCGTGGCCGCACTGCGAGGAACCGCATGTGGTGGACGGCATCAACCCAGCCCGGTCCCCGGCGGATCTGCGGCTGGAACGACGGATCTTCGCCGCCTCCCACGGCCGGGAAATGACTCCGGAGGAGCGGGAGACTCTGGCGCGGATCCGGCCCCCTCAAACGTATCCGGTGAAGGTGGCGGTCCAGCCGTACGAGGGCCCCATAGCGATGCTGCCCGTCGCGCAGCTGTACGTACGGGATGTGCCCGATCTGAGCCCGCCGGAGGGCAAGGACCTGCTGCAGGTTCTGTGGTGCCCTTTCGATCATCCGATCATGCCCAGGACCCTGCTCTTCTGGCGTTCGGCAGCCGCCGTCACCGACGTCCTCGACACGCCCCCCGAGCCGCCCGCAGTGCAGTTCGACGGCTATCTACCGGATCCGTGCGTACTCGAACCGGAGCAGATCACCGAGTACCCCGACCATCTGGAGCTGAGCGAAGAACTGCGGAAGCAGATCGAGCAGTGGAGTGTGCCGCAGGCAGCAGAGGAAGACCTGACCCCGGACACGTACTACGACCTTGTGCTGTCCAACGCGCCCGGCTGGAAGGTGGGCGGCTGGGCTGGCTGGAGCTCTACCGACCCCAGCCCGCAGCACTGCTCCGAGTGCGGCACCGGCATGGAGATTCTGATGACCGTCGCCACGTTCGAGGAAGGGGACGACGACGCCAACAGCTGGTCACCGCACCCCCACCCAGGCGCTGGACCGTACCCCGGCCACCGCGGCTACAACGCGACCGGCGTCCAGATAGGTAGCGGCTACCGGCAGCACCTGTTCGTCTGCCCAGCCGAGCCCGAGCATCCGCACATCGAGTTGATGACGTAGCCCGTCCGCAGTGTGCAGCCGGGGCATCACGGTGCGGGCATGCCGTGACGCCGGGTGGCCACGAGGCGCAGGGTCCCGAACAACCGACGGAGTTCGTTGACCTGCAGGAACGTGACCTTTGACGCGTGGAGTTCCCGCGCAGGTGGGCCAGCATGCCCTTCCACGAAGGTCGGTAGGGCACGAACGTAGGCACATCCTGACGGTGCCCGACCGGCCCCTGCCTGCGTTTCGTCACTCGGTAAGGCCCACTTCTTCGGTGCCTCACTGATCCACAAGTCTTGACAATTACTCCGCTGGTCATCCACCTCACCGGAGAGATCGACCACCACAGCATCAGCCCGCTGAGGGCGCTGCTGGCCTCCGCGGCCAATAGCGGCTACACCGGTCTTGTCCTGGACACGGCACGGGTGACCTTCTGTGACTCTGCCTTCCTCGCCGTTCTTGAGTGGTGGCCCCAGCGCGGGCGACACCTCAGGCTGACGAACCGGTCCAGAGCCGTTGCACACCTCCTGAACGCGGCACGTGTGACAGGTCTCCGTACCCGTCCACGCCGACGCCCCCGCGGCGGGGGCCACGACATGACCTTCCTCCCTCTTCTTGACCGGCATCCCCGCACTTGCCGCCGTCCTCCTCGCAACCCCCGTAGCTCGTCCGGCGATGGTGGGCGCCGGAGCGGCTGCCGTGCCACCGGTGTCAAGCGCGCCGCCTCCGTGTCCGTACCGGCTCGAATGTGTGTCGGCCACCGCGCGGTGGCGTATCAGGCGTGTATCAGCCCAGGTCGGGGGCGTGCCGACAGCCCTCCGGCGCCGCCGGGGGTGCGTGAGGGTGAGGCATGATGGAGGACCTGTCCCGTCCCGTGCCCGAGAGATGTACATGTCTGATTCCGTGTCGGCGCCCGCGCCTGCGCCCGTGACGGTCCTGCTCGTCGAGGACGACGAGGTGATCCGGCGGTCCGTCGCGATGACCCTGGAGCGCTACGGCTACCGCGTGCTCGTCGCGGCCGACGGACTGACCGGGCTCGAACTCTTCCGGGAGGGGCGGCACGACTTGGTGCTGCTCGACGTGATGCTGCCGGGCCTGGACGGCATCGGGCTGTGTCGGCGCATCCGGGAGACGGCCACGGACCCGATCCTGATGATGTCGGCGCGCGGCGACGCCCTCGACGTGGTGTCCGGCCTGGAGGCCGGGGCCGACGACTACGTGGTGAAGCCCGTCGACACCGCTGTCCTGGTGGCGCGGATCCGTTCGCTGCTGCGCCGGGCCGCCTTCGTACCCCCGGCGCCCGAGCCGGCCGGCTCCGCGGAGCCGTCCGGCCCCCTGCTCTTCGGCGACCTCTCCCTCGACCCCGCGGCCCTGGAGGTCCGCAGGGGCGGCAAGAGGATCGCGCTCGCCCCGACCGAGCTGCGGCTGCTGCTCGAATTCGCTGCGCACCCCGGGATCGTGCTGGACCGTCAGACCCTGCTGCGCGACGTGTGGGACTACGGCTGGGACGGCGACACCCGGGTCGTCGACCTGTGCGTGCAGCGACTTCGTAAGAAGATCGGCGCCGAGCGCGTCGAGACTGTCCGGGGCTTCGGCTACAAGTGGAAGCGGTGAGCGGGGGTCCCCGGGCGGTCACGGGCTTGGTGCCGCACTCCCGCTCGCTGCGCTGGAAGATCGTCCTCCTGGTGGCGCTGGCCTGTACCTCGATGGCGCTGACGGTCGGCGTGCTGGTGCACGACTCGGTGCTGCGGCGGTCCATGAACGAGGGCGCGGGCAAGGCCCGCGCGGCCCTGGCGACGGCTTTGGAGGACGCCACGGCCGCAGGTGAGGACGGGCCCCGGGTCTCTCCCGGGGAGCTGCCCGAGGCCCTGCTGCGGCAGGTCGAGCACGGCGGCGAGGCCTCACTCTACGAGAACGGGCCCCCGGCCCCCGTCTTCTGGGCGGCCCGGCAGGAGGGCGGGAAGCTGTACGCGGTCGAGGTCGACATGACCGCCGACCTGCTGACCCGGCAGGCCCTGGACCGTCACATGTGGAAGTACTCACTGCTCACCCTGGGCATCGTCGTCCCGGCAACGGCCCTGGCGACCGAACTCCCCGCCCGGCGGCTGCGTCGGGTGGCCCGCACGGCCCGCCGCATCACGGCGGGCGACCTCGACGCCCGGACGGGGACGGTTCGCGGGGGCGACGAGGTCGCCGAGATCTCGGCCGTGGTCGACTCGATGGCCGACAGCCTCCAGCGGCGGATCGACACCGAGCAGCGCTTCACCGCCGACGTCGCACACGAGCTGCGCACCCCGCTGATGGGCCTGGTCACCTCGGCGGAACTACTGCCCGAGGGCGAGGTGACGGACATGGTCCAGAGCCGGGTGCGGGTGCTGCGCGACCTTGTGGAGGATCTCCTCGAGATCTCCCGGCTCGATGCGGGCGCCGAGACGTCCCAGCCGGGACCGGTCGACCTGGCCGCCCTCGTCCGGGACTCGGTGGCGCGGACGGGCCTCGCGGCGCGGGTGACCGAACGGGAGGCGGCGGTGGTCGAGTCGGACCCCCGGCGTCTGGACCGCATCGTCTCCAACCTGGTCGTCAACGCCCACCGGCACGGCGCGGGCCCGGTGGAAGTCGCCGTCGCCGGCCGGACGGTGACCGTTCGGGACCACGGCCCCGGCTTCCCGGCCGACCTGCTGTCCCACGGCCCCCAGCGGTTCCGTACGGGGACGGCCGAGCGGGGGCACGGGCACGGCCTGGGCCTGACGATCGCGTCCGGCCAGGCGAGGGTGATCGGGGCGATCCTGGACTTCGCCAACGCCCCGGACGGAGGGGCGGTCGCGACCCTGAGCCTGCCGCAGGACGGGCCACCGTCCGAGGCGTGACCCCGTCCCTGGGACGGACCGCCTGTGGGTGGCCCGGCCGGCCGGGGCGGCCTGCCCGTCGAGGCACGACCCTCGCCGTCCCGGGACGGCGACCTGTCGGCGTACGTCCCCGCACCCCGGACGGCCCGCCGGTGGGGAGGCTCCGCCGTCCGGGGACGGCCCGTCCGCCGACGAGGGGCCCGCCGTATCGCTCACCTTCGCCTGGACGGCCGCCCAGCGCGACGCGCACTCCTTCCGTGTCGCCCGGCCGGGGTCCCGCCCACCGATATGTCGAACTCGACGGCCGGCGCACGTCCACTCGCCGCCGCCCCGTTGATACACGACCGATGGGTTCCCGAGCGCGGGCCGCGCTCTCCCGACCGTGGGACGGAGACCTCGTCCCCGGAGTCTTGCTGCCGTACCGATCCCGTACCGCAGCCCCTGGAGGCGGCCCGTGTCCCTTCCCCGTACCCCCCGTCATCGCCTCGTCGGCGGTGCCGTGTCCCTGGCCCTGTTGACGGCGCTGGGCATCGCTGTCGCCTCCCCTTCCGGCGCGCCTCCCGTGCCGGGTGACGAGCGACTGCCGGTTTCCGACATCGGCCCGCTCCCGTGGCCGCACGACGGCCAGAGCGCCGTCGAGCTCGAAGGGACCGGTTCGCTGGGCGAGCGGGGCGGGCGGCGGCCTGTACCGATCGCGAGCCTGACGAAGGTGATGACCGCCTACGTCATCCTCAAGGAGCACCCGCTGCGGCCTGACGAGGAAGGCCCCCTGATCGAAGTGGATCGGACGGCCGCGCACGAGGCGGGGGTCGGCGGCGAGTCGACCGTCCCTGTACGGCCTGGCGAACGCTACTCCCAGCGCCGGCTCCTGGAACTGCTCCTGATCCCCTCCGGAAACAACGTCGCCCGTCTGCTGGCCCGCTGGGACTCCGGCAGCCAGGCAGCCTTCGTGGCGAAGATGCGGCGCGCCGCCGGACGGCTCGGCATGGAGGACACTGTCTACACGGGGTCGAGCGGCATCGAGCCGACGACCACGAGCACCGCGGCCGACCAGCTGCGGCTGACGCGGGCCGCGATGGAGGACCCGGTCTTCCGGGCGGTCGTGGCCACCCGCGAGACCATCGTCCCCGGCCTCGGGACGATCACCAACACCAATCCCCTGCTGGACACCCCGGGCGTCCTCGGCGTGAAGACCGGCTCCAGCACCCTGGCGGGCGGGAACCTCCTGTGGGCCTGCGAGGTGCGCGTCGGCGGTACGCCCCGGCTGCTGGTGGGCGCCGTCCTGCACCAGCGGGCGAACACGACGCCCGCCGAGGGGCTCCGGGCCGCCGTCGACGCCAGCCGCGGCCTGCTCACCTCCGTCCGCGACCGGCTGGCCGCCGCCGGAACGGAGGGCGGGGAACGATGACGGCGACGACACGCCCGGACCTCGCCTCGGCGCCGGACGGCACGGCGGCACAGACCATTCCCTCCACCGGGGCGGACGGCACAGCTGTCGGCCCGGGCCGCGCCCCCGGGCCCTCGGACCACGCGGCGGACGCCGGGTCGCGCCTCCGGTGGTGGCGGCGCCCCGGGGCGGCGGTCACGGGCTGCTCCGTCCTTGTCGCGGTGAGCGTCGCGGGCCACGGGCTGCTCCCCAGGCTGCCCGGACGGCTGAGCAGTCTGGCCGAGACCCTCATGCCCTGGAGCGCGCTGGCCGTGCCCGTGCTGGTGGCCGCAGCCCTGCTGCGGCGGGCGCCGGTGGCGGCGGCGGTGGCCCTGGTGGTGCCGGCGGTGGCCTGGCTGACGGTCTTCGGCGGAGCCCTCGCCGACAAGACGTCCCCCAGCGGGGACCTCACGCTGGTCAGCCACAACGTCAACCAGGCCAACCCCGACCCGGGGGGAACCGTGCGGAGCCTGCTCGCCGCCGGAGCGGACGTACTGGCGCTGGAGGAACTGAGCCCGGCCACGGCGCCCGCATACGAGCAGGCCCTGGCGGAGGCCTACCCGTACCACTTCTACCAAGGCACGGTGGGCCTGTGGAGCGTCCATCCGCTGAGGGACGCACGGGCCGTGCCGATCATGCCGTGGACGCGGGCGATGCGGGCCACGGTGGACGCGCCCGGCGGGCGGCTGGCCGTGTACGTCGCCCACCTGCCGTCCGTCCGCGTGGGCCCTGCCGGATTCACCGCCGGGGCGCGCGACGAGGCCCTGGGCCTGCTGGCGGCGGAGGTACGGGCCGAGCCCGTCCGGCGCGTCGTCGTCATGGGCGACCTCAACGGCTCCACCGACGACCGCGCACTGCGGCCCCTCACCGACCGTCTCGTCTCCGCACAGGCCGCGGCGGGCGCGGGCTTCGGCTTCACCTGGCCAGCGCGCCTGCCGGCCGTCCGGATCGACCAGATCCTTCTGGGGGGCGTCCGGGCCGCTTCGGCATGGACCCTCCCCGCGACGGCCAGCGACCACCTTCCGGTAGCGGCCCGGATCCACCTCTCCCCGGACCCCGCTCCCTGATGACGGGTGGGTGCTCCTTGAGTGCGAGGTGGGCCGAGGGCGACCACGCTTGTCCTCGCTGAGCGCTGGGAGGTTGCGGACACGGCATACGACCGTGCCCTCGTCGCCGGCGCCGAGACCCCCTCCACAATGCCGGTCCCAGCCCGGCGACTGGTGTGACTGTCGCCGACCGGCTCCCGAACGGGCTCGTCTTCCTGTCCGCCGAAGCGAGCGACGGGATCACCCGTGATCCGGAAGGCCCCGCCCGGAATCGGGCCCTGGTGAGGGCTGTCCGGATGGCGGACGGCCGGTTGTAGGGTGTCGGCCATGCCCTGCGTACTCGTGGTCGAAGACGACCCCAGCATCCGTGCCTCGCTGATGGAGATCCTGGCGGAGCACGGCCATGCGGTGCGCAGCACGGGCGATGGGTTCGGCGCGCTGCGCGAGGTCGCGCAGGGTTCGCTGGACGCGGTGGTGCTGGACCTCGGCCTGCCCGATCTCGACGGCGGCGACGCGCTCCGCATGATCCGCGGGATATCGAACGTGCCCGTGGTGGTCGCGACCGCCCGCGACGACGAGAGCGAGATCGTCAAGCTCCTGAACGCGGGCGCCGACGACTACCTCGTCAAGCCGTTCTCCGGGGCGCAGCTCCTGGCCCGGCTCTCGGCGGTACTGCGGCGCACCGCGGTCCCCGCCGCGGCCGCCGGACAGGCCCCACCCGCCGATCCATCGAGTCTGGTGACGGTCGGTGAGCTGACCGTGGATCCGCCGGCGCGTTCGGCTTATCTGGCGGGGCGTGAACTGGTCCTCACGCGCCGGGAGTTCGACCTGCTGGCCTTTCTCGCCCGGCACGCCGGCACGGTGGTGTCCCGGCACCGGCTGCTCGCGGAGGTCTGGCAGGAGTCCTACATCGAGGACCAGACCATCGACGTGCACGTGTCGGCGCTGCGCCGCAAGCTCGGCGAACGGGCCTCGGCACCGCGCTATCTGCGCACCGTGCGCGGGGTGGGCATCAAGCTGGTGGCGCCGCGCTGAGGAGGACTCAGGAGGGAGTGCCGAAGTCCTGGGTCCACCAGGGGCCTCCGTCGGTGCTGACGCCGACGCCGATCTCGGTGAAGCCGCAGTTGAGGATGTTGGCCCGGTGGCCGGGGCTGTGCATCCAGGCGTCCATGACGGCGGCCGCGTCGGCCTGTCCCTTGGCTATGTTCTCGCCGGACCGTGACCAGGTGTATCCGGCCGCCTCGATGCGGTCCTGCGGCTGGGAGCCGTCGGTTCCCGTGTGGGAGAAGTTGCCGGTGGCGGCCATGGCGTCGGTGTAGTCCTGGGCCGCCTCGGTGAGGTCGGCGTCGACCGTCAGGGCCTTGCAGCCCGCCGCTGCGCGTTCGACGTTCACGAGGCGTACGACCTCCTCGGCCTCGCCGCCGCCTGCCGGGCGCGTACTGCTGTCGGGCTCGGTGGCCGGCGGCTTCGCGGTGGCCGGGGGCGCGGGCCTGGGCTTCCGCGCGCCCTGGGACGCGGAAGGTCCAGCCGCCCTGGCGGTGGCCGAGGGCGGTGGGGTGGCCGAGGGGGGCATCGGCGTGGTGGAGAGGGTCTTCGGGGTGTGCGGGGCGGCTGACGGGGACGTCGGTGCGGTCGGCGATGCGGTGGTCGGCGGCCTGGTGGTCGGCGATGCGGTGGTCGGGGGCCTGGTGGTCGGCGTCGGGTCAGGCGAGTCGCCTCCCATGGCGACGGATTCGGCCTTTTCGTGCGCGGAGCCGGCGAGTTCGGTGCCTGCAAGGCAGGCGGCGGCGACGGCCAGGATACTGAGGCCCGCCGCGGCCGCTGTGACGCGCGGGCGACGTGGGGCGCGGTGTGTGCGACGTCCGTGGGCGGCTCGGGGACTCATCTCGGCTTCCTCCAGGGGGTGTACGGGTGCGGTGGCGGGGCCGGCCCAGGTCCGCGTCGGGTCGGGCGGGTTTCGTGCGGCGGAGAGGGTCCGCCGGCGCCGAGACGGGAGCGTAGGCGTGCCGAGGCTGCGAAAACGCCGTCTGAGGGATGCGCTCAGGAGGACCTAAGCCAGAGCTCAGGTTCGGGACCGGCCCGGGGCGGTCGCCGGGTCGGGCCGCCGATCGCGTCGGCCCGTACGGGACACGTACACCTCTCCGTGAGCGAGGGTGGGGTGGGTGGTGCGGTGGGCGTCGGCCACACTGATGCGGTGCCACGCCTCCTGCGCTATCTCCTCATATGGCTGTCGTGCACCGCGGCCAGCGTCACCGCGGTGATGCTCACGGTGTACTTCGTCATCGGCCTGACCCGACCGACCCCACCCGCCGCGCGGTCGGTCCAGGCGGTCTACCCCTCCCCGTCCGTCCTCGTCGGGGTGCCGGCCTCGTCCGTCGCGACCACGCCGAAGGCGCCCACCCCAACGACCGCGTCCCCCTCGTCACCGCCGCCGACCACCCGTACGCCCTCGCCGTCGCCCTCGGCCACGCGGGCGCCCGTCACGTCCACGCCCCGGCCGTCGGCCTCGAAGTGCAGCGGCGGCCCCGGGCTGCACACGGTTCCCTCCGAAGGGGGCAAGGTCACCGTCCAGTACGGCCGCGACAGCGTGTGCTTCGTCTCGGCCGTTCCCGATCCGGGTTTCCGCACGAGCACCGGTCAGAGCGATCCCGGCACGCTGGTGGTCGTCTTCACCAGCGACGAACACCGCTCGCAGATCACGGCGACCGTCGTGCCTACGGCGCGGGCCAGCGTGCGCGAGACCCGGTTGTGAGTCCTCGGGCAGGGGCCGCGGACGGCCGGAGAACCCCTGGTGAAGAGCTTGCGGTCGCGAACCTGAGCAGTTCCTTAAGCGTGCCTGATGGGTGGCATCAGGACGGCCCAGGACGCGTTCTCGGCACCTAAGCTCACGGTCGGTCAGGACGATCGCTCCGGCCCCGGCGGGCAGGACGCCGGGCCGCGTCCTGCGCCCGCTCCGGCATCGGCCGCCTCAAGGCCCCGGAGAGCTCACCGACACAAGGGGTTGATCCGTCATGGCCGCACACCGGCGCAAACAACGCACCGTCGGCATCCAGGGCCTCGTCCGCTTCTCGGCCGTCTCCCTCACGATCGCCTCCGCCGCCGTCGCCACGGCCTGCGGAGTGGGCGGCTCGAAGAACGACGCGGCGCAGAACGTGTCCGTGGCGGCGGCCCCGGACGCTCCGGCCGACCAGGGAACCGGCGCCCCGGCGCCCATGGAGGCGGCGACGGCATCCGCCTCCCCCGCCGCCGCGACGTCGGTCCCCCCGACGACCCGGCCGAGCCCTTCCGCCTCCTCGCCCGTGGCCAAGCGACCCGCGGCGACGACCAAGGCAACCCCTCGCCCCGCGGCGACGACTAAAGCCGCCCCTCGCCCCGCCAGGACCACTGCCGCTCCCGCCCCGACCAGGCCCGCCGTGAAGAAGAGCGCTCCCGTCTCGGGCTCCTCGGGCTTCACCAGCGGCTACCCGACAGGTGCGGACGCCCGTGGAGCCGTCACGGCCGCGGTCGCCGCCGCCAAGGCCGACGGCAAGAAGGTGCTGATCGACTTCGGCGCCAACTGGTGCGGCAACTGCAAGGCCGCCGACCGGGTGTTCGCCACGAGCGGCGTGGGGGCGCTCCTGGACGCCTCGTACCACGTGGTCAAGGTCGACATCGGCAGCCAGGACTCCTCGGCCTTCGACCTCCTGCGCGACTACTGCTCCGGCGAGGGCGCGTACAAGATGCCCGTCCTGGTCGTCCTTGACGGCAACGGCAAGGTGGTGACCGAGACGCACTCGACCGGCAACCCCGAGCTGACCGAGACGGGCCTCGGCGCATTCCTGCGGAAGTGGGCCTGATGACGGCCCGCGGCCACAGACGTGGCGCGTCGGCGACGGTCGTCCTGTTCCTCCTCGCCCTCGCGGCCACCGGCTGCGGCGGGGGCGCCGTGGCGGGAGCGGACGGCGGCGCGCCGGGAGCGGGCACCGTCGAGACCGCGGCGGTGCTGCCGGTCGCCGAACGCCCTTCCGCGCCCGACACCTCCGGCCGGGACCTCACGGGCCGGGACCTGGCGCTGCGCTCGTACCGCGGCAAGGTCGTCGTCCTGAACGTGTGGGGCTCCTGGTGCGCCCCTTGTCGCGCCGAGGCCGCCGACCTGGAGGCGCTGCGCGGTGCGGCGGCGCCGCGCGGCGTGGAGCTCCTGGGCGTCAACATCCGCGACCGTTCCACCGGGCCGGCCCGGGAGTTCGAGAGGACCTACGGTCTGCGGTATCCGAGCATCCACGATCCCGACGGAAGGCTGCTGCTGGCCTTCCCGCCCGCGCTGCTCAACCCGCAGGCCATCCCTTCCACCCTGGTCATCGACCGGCAGGGCCGGATCGCCGTCGCCGTCTCCGGTCCGGTCACCCGCGCGCGGCTGGAGCCCCTCGTAGACCGGGTCGCCGGGGAGGACGAGTGACGGGCCCCACGTGGGCGGCGCTCGCCGCCGGGCCGGCCGCCAGCGCGGTGTCGGGCACCCTGCTCCTCGCCGTGCCGGTGGCCGCAGCCGCAGGCCTGGTGTCCTTCCTTTCCCCGTGCGTCCTGCCGCTCGTGCCGGGCTACCTGAGCTACGTCACCAGCCTGTCGGTGTCCGACCTCGCCGAGGCGGACGGCGGGCGGCGCGGGCGGATGGTCGCCGGAGCGGCGCTGTTCGTCCTGGGTTTCAGCGGCGTCCTGGTGTCCGGGGGCGCCCTGTTCGGCTTCGTCGGGCGCAACCTGCTCGCCTACCAGGACGGCATCACGCTGGTCCTGGGCCTGTTGACCGTCGTCATGGGCCTCGCCTTCGCGGGCTGGCTGCCCGGCTTCACCCAGCGCGAACTGCGCAGCAGCCGTCGGCCCTCCTTCGGCCTGGCCGGCGCGCCCCTGCTGGGCGTCGTCTTCGGCGTGGGCTGGACCCCTTGCATCGGGCCGACCCTGGCCGCCGTGCAGGCCCTGGCCTGGAACGAGGCCAGCGCCGGGCGCGGCGCCCTCCTCATGGTCTGCTACTGCGTGGGGCTGGGCGCGCCCTTCCTCCTCACCGCACTCGCCTTCCAGCGGGCCCTGCGCGCCTTCCGATGGGTCAGGAACCACCACAGGACCGTCATGCGGGCCGGCGGCGCACTTCTGGTCCTCGTCGGCCTCCTGCTGGTCACCGGCCTGTGGACCGACCTGGTGTACGCGTTGCAGGTAAGGCTGCAGGGCACGACCGCGGCCCTGTGAGCGCCGGTACCCGAGTGCCACCGCCATGCGCCAGGGAGGACCCGACTCCCCCTGCGCACCGGACGGCTCCACTCCCCCGTACCCATGAGGGCCGGTCGCGCCCTCGGTGTGCGGCCCACCTCCCCGAAACACGCGAAAGACACGGAAAGACGACATGAGACACCCCATGGCCTCCCCCCACCCGGCCCCCCGCCTCCCCCGCGCCGCGCGCACGCGCCTCGCCTGGACCGCGGCCGCACTGCTGGGCGCCGCCTCGCTGACCGGCTGCGGCCAGGAGTCCGCGCCGTCGCACGCCGCCGCCGTGACCGAGTTCAACGAGAACGGCGTCACCGTCCGGCTGAGCGTGGCCGACTGGAAGTCCGACGCGGGAACCCTGGTCGCCACGTTCACGCCCGACGAAGCCGGCTTCCACCTCTACAGCACCGCGCTCCCCGCCGAAGGCGTCGAAGGGGTGGGGCGACCGACCGAGGTCCGTCCCGTCGGTTCGCTCGCCACCGCCGGTGAGATGACCGTGGACAAGCCGGTCAAGAGCATCACGGTGCCGGGCGTGCGCGGCGCCCTACCGGTCTACCCCGACGGCCCCGTCACGGTGACGCTGCCGATCCGGGCGACCGCTCCGGGCGAGGCGAAGGTGCTGATCGGCTATGCGAGCTGCAGTTCGACCGAGGGGTGTACGATCCCCGTGGCCGACCGGGCGGTGTCCCTGCGCACCGGCGAACACGGCCTGGCGTTCGCCACCTCCTGACGGCCCGTCGTCCCGGATCACGGGGCCGGTGACGGCATACGCCACTCCCGGAGGACGTCGTACCGGGAGGCCCTCCGGCGGCCCGTCGCCCGGACCCCGGACCCGAATCCCCCGACCGTGGCGCTGGGCACACGGCTACCCGTTGGAGCGCTGTACCCGTGAACCGAGGGCCCCGAAGACGCCACGCCGAGCCCGGGGCCCCGCGGTGAGGCGCTCCCTGGCGGGGGTGGCCCTGGCCGTCACCTCCATGGTGGCGCTGTCGTTCCTGATCCCGCTGGGTCTGCTCGTGATGTCGCTCGCCCGCGAGCAGAGCATCACGGCGGCCGAGCAGAGCGCGGCGGCGATGGCGCCGATCCTGGCCCTCACCACGGACGCGGCCGAGCTCCGCGAGGCGGGGGCGGGGCTGCGCGCGGCCGAGCACATGGTCATCCATCTGCCGGACCACAGCACGGTCGGCGGCGCGGGGCACGCTCCGCCGGATCTGCTGGGCCGGGCCGAGGAGGAACGCGAGTCCATCTCCCGGGACGTGCCCGGCGGCTGGATCTACCTGCAGCCGGTGATCCTGCCCCAGGACCGGGTCGCGGTGGTGGAGAACTTCGTGCCCGACGACGACCTGACCCGTGGGGTCGTCCTGTCGTGGAGCGTCATGGCGGGTCTGGCGGTCGTCCTGCTCGGCGGCTCCGTCCTGGTCGCCGACCGCCTCGGCTCCGCCGTCGTCACGGCGGCGAAGCGGCTTGCCGAGGCATCACGCCGGCTCGGCACCGGCAACCTCGACACCCGCGTGCAGCCGAAGGGACCGCCGGAACTGAAGGAAGCGGGCACGGCCTTCAACACCATGGCCGACCGCATGACGGACCTGCTCGCCGTCGAACGGGAACTGGTCGCGGACCTGTCCCACCGGCTCCGCACCCCCCTGACCGCCCTACACCTGGCGGTCGAACGGATCGCTCCGAGCGCCGACACCGGACGCATCCGGACGGCCGTCGCCGAACTGGAGCGGGAGCTCAACGCGATCATCGCCGAGGCTCGCACGCCGCTCGCCGTCGGCCCGATGGGCCGGGCGCTGCGGGGCGAGGAATCGCCCGACGGGCCGCGGGAGGGCGGGGACCACTGCGAAGTCGCCGACGTCGTCCGTCGACGCGCGGCCTTCTGGGCCGTGCTCGCGGGTCAGCAGGACCGTCCCTGCACACTGCAGATCACGGACGAGACGACCCCCGTCTGCCTCCCCGAAGCGGACATCACGGCCGTCGTGGACGCGCTCGTGGGCAACGTCTTCCGGTACACCTCCCGGGGCACCGCCCTGGAGGTCTCCGTGTGCCGCACCGCCCACACCGTGGAACTGACCGTTCACGACGCCGGCCCCGGCATCGCCGACCCGGACGATGCCCTCGCCCGCGGCGGGAGTACGGGCTCCACCGGCCTCGGGCTCGACATCGCCCGTCGCGCGGCCCTCGCCGCCCGGGGCGCCGTCCGCATCACGCGCGGCCCCCTGGGCGGTGCCCGCGTAGTGGTCACGTTCCAATTGTCGACAGGCACGGCGCCGGGGCGTCCGCGCTCGCGCCGCAGGGGTCGGAGGGCGGCCGCGGCTCGGACGGCGCCGGGTGCGGCGGGCGACTGACCGCCCGGGGAGTTCGCTGCTCTGCGCCCGGCCGGTCCTGGGCGGTGACACATTGCTCGGCAGGTCTGCTTCACCTGCTCGCCGCCGGAGGGCAAGGTTCGCCGGAGCACGGCAGGGTGCCGCCACGCGGCAGAACGCGCACAGTGCCTGCGGTGACGGGAGCACTGGTTCGGCGGCCGCCGAGGATGTCGGCCGTGCGCCGGGCGGGCCCCGGCCTGACCGGGTGCCGGGCGGGGGGACCATGGCCCCTCAGCCTGGGATCAGTCCACGTGGAGATGTCAGTGATGGCGTGGATGCAGCCGCAGTGGGTGGCGTCCGGGCCGCTGCCGGTCTTCACCGGTTCGCCGCTGGTCACCCCTGGTAGTCGGCGGCGGATACTCGCCCCGCCGAGCCACGCCCATCGATGCCACTCAATCCCGGGCCGGCGGCCGGTCCGGCGGCCGCCGGCTCCTGCATCAGGCCGGACCGTACGCAGCCGACAGCTCGCTGCTCGTCCGCTCCGTGAAGGCGTGGGCCTGGCGGGCGGTTCGGGCCGATCAGCAGTGCGTGCCCCTGGGTCGGTACGTTCCGTGCCCGGGCCGCCCACTCGCCCGCCGTTCGGGCCGGTGCTAGACATGGACTATGGCCGGATTCCTCGGCCGCCTGCGCTCCGCGTTGAGCGTCCGCACCGTCGCCCGTCAGGTCTTCTCCCTACAGGCGGCGATCGTGGTGCTCCTCGTCGTGGCCGCCGTGGTTGCTCTCGTACTGCAGTCCCGGGCGGACAGCGAGCGGGAAGCGCGCAACCGGTCCCTCGCCGTGGCCGAGACCTTCGCCAACGCGCCGGGAATCGAGGAGGCCCTGGCCGGTCCCGACCCGACCGCAGTGCTCCAGCCACGCGCCGAAGAAGCGCGAAAGGCGTCCGGCGTCGACTTTCTCGTGGCGATGACCACGGACGGGATCCGCATCACCCACCCCGATCCGGCACAGATCGGAAGGCAGTACATCGGCACGATCGGCCCTGCTGCGGCAGGCGGGATCGTCAGGGAGACCGTGACCGGCACCCTCGGCCCGTCCACCCGCGCGGTGGTCCCCGTGACCGACGCCGAGGGCGACGTCATCGCTCTGGTTTCCGCAGGGGTCACGCTCGAAGCCGTGAGCGGAGTCGTCGATCATCAGCTGCCCCTGCTGCTCGGTGCCGCGGCGGCCGCGCTGGCGGTCGCCACCTTCGGTACCGCTCTGGTCGGCAGGCGACTGCGCCGCCAGACCCACGGCCTGGGCCCCGCCGAGATGACCCGCATGTACGAGCACCACGACGCGGTGCTGCACGCCGTGCGCGAGGGCGTTCTGATCCTCGACGGCGACGGTCGACTGGTGCTGGCCAACGACGAGGCGCGCAGGCTGCTCGGTCTGAGCCCGGACGCGGAGGGCCTGCTCGCCCGTGAGCTGGGCCTCGCCCCGGACATAGCCCGGCTGTTGGCTTCCGGGCGTTCGGCCACCGACGAGGTGTACCTGACCGGGAACCGGCTGCTGGCCGTCAACCAGCGGCCGACCGACCCCGGAGGCGGGCCGTCCGGCTGTGTCGCGACGCTGCGGGACACCACCGAGCTGCAGACCGTCACCGGCAGGGCCGATGTGGCGCAGGAACGCCTGAAGCTGCTGTTCGACGCCGGATTGGAAATCGGCACCAGCCTCGACGTCGAGCGGACCTCCCAGGAGCTGGCGGACTTCGCCGTCCCCCGGTTCGCCGACTTCGTCACCGTCGACCTGGCCGACCCCGTCCTGCGGGGCGAGGAGCCGTCGGGGGGTGATGCGGCGATGCGCCGTGTCGCGTTCCGGGGTATCCGGGACGACACACCGCTCTACCCGCCCGGCAAACTGATCCATTTCGTCCCGTCCACCCCGCAGAGCCTCGGCTTCGGCTCGGGCGAGACGGTCTTGGAGGCGGACATGACCGCCTTCTCCGGCTGGCAGGCTCAAGACCCCGAACGGGCCCGGAGACTTGTCGAGGCCGGCATCCATTCGATGATCGCGGCTCCGCTGCGCGCCCGCGGCGTCATCCTGGGTGTCGTCACGTTCTGGCGGTCGCGCAAGCCCGAGCCGTTCGAGCACGACGACGTGACACTCGCCGAGCAACTGGGCGCCCGTGCGGCGGTCACCATCGACAACGCCCGCCGCTTCACGCGCGAGCACACCCTGGCGGTCGCCCTGCAGCGCAGCCTGCTCCCCCGCGCCTTGCCGGAGCAGAACGCGCTCGACGTGGCCCACCGCTACCTGCCCGCGCATGCGGGCAGCAGCGGTGTCGGCGGGGACTGGTTCGACGTCATCCCGCTACCCGGCGCCCGCGTCGCCCTCGTCGTGGGGGACGTGGTCGGCCACGGGCTGCACGCCGCCGCCACCATGGGCCGGCTGCGCACCGCGGTCCACAACTTCTCCTCCCTGGACCTGGCGCCAGACGAACTCCTGTGGCGCCTCGACGAACTGGTCACTCGGATCGACCAGGACGAGAGCGGCGACGCCGACGGCGCTCCGGTCACGGGCGCCACCTGCCTGTACGCGCTCTACGACCCGGGCACCCAGCTGTGCACGATGGCCCGCGCCGGCCACTTCGAGCCCGTCATCGTGCGCCCCGACGGCAGCGCGGAGTTCGCCGCCGTACCGGGCGGCCCACCTCTCGGGCTCTCCGGACTCCCGTTCGAGACCGCCGAGATCGAGCTCCCCGAGGGCAGCGGCCTCGTTCTCTACACCGACGGTCTCGTGGAGGACCGCACCCGCGACATCGACGAAGGGCTGGAACTGCTGCGGCGTACCCTGGCTCACCCCGGCCGTACGCCCGAGCAGACCTGCGGCGCGGTTCTGGACGCGTTGCTGCCCGAGCAGCCCTCGGACGACATCGCGCTGGTGGTCGCCCGCACGCGTGCGCTCGGCAGCGCCCGTACTGCCGCCTGGGACGTCGCGTCCGATCCGTCGGCCGTCGGCCAGGTTCGAGCCGCCGTCGCCCGCACGATGGCCGAATGGGGTCTGGAGGAGGAGTCGTTCACCACCGAGCTGATCCTCAGCGAGCTTGTCACCAACGCCATCCGCTACGCCGCCGAGCCGGTCCGCGTACGTCTGATCCGCGATCGCGCATTGATCTGCGAGGTCTCGGACGGCAGCAGCACCGCTCCACACCTGCGGCGCGCGGCGACCACCGACGAGGGTGGACGGGGCCTGTTCCTGGTGGCCCAGTTCGCCGACCGCTGGGGCACCCGCTACACCGCGGACGGCAAGGTCATCTGGACCGAACAGCCACTTCTCGCCGGCACGTCGGACAAGGACCGGTGATGATCGGTGGCGCCCAGGGCCGTTTCGTTTGGATCTTGCGAGGCTTGTTCATACTTCCCGAATGGAGATGCAAGCCGAGGAGGCAGCGCGGCGTTGGCTGGCTGATCACGGCGTCCGCCAGGTGCGCGACGGGTGGGTGAGCGACAAGAAGCCGGGGGCGTTGTCTCCTGAAAGCGGGCGGTGAACACGCCGGGGTGTTGTGTATGGCTTTGGACTGTCGGCACTTGACGAGGTGCCCCCGCCGCCGTCGGTACGGGCCGGTGTTGCTACTGACTTGCTGTGGGAACCAGCTCTGCGACGAGACGTGCGGTAATCGGGGTCTCGATCCTGTGAGTGGCCGCGGCCCGTAGGACAGCCCCTCCGATGGCGTCGAGCTCGATCGGGTGGCCGTTCTCCGCGTCGCGCTGCATCGAGGACTTCATCATCTCGGGGGCCCGGTCGAAGAAGGAGAGCACGGCCTCGGCGGTCACCGGTGTGCCCGCGGCGCGGGCCACGGCAGTGATTTCGTCGAGTACGGCAAGCAGCTCGGACCGCCGCTCGTCGCGGATGGCGCCCACAGCGGACTGGTAGCGCGTGGTCAGCAGGGCGAACGGGGCGAGGAAGGAGAGTTTGTCCCAGAGCATCGTGCTCTCGTCGGTGCGCAGGGTCACGTCGAGGCCGGCGTGCCGAAGGTGGGATGCGAGGTCGGCGAGCGGGGCGGCCAGTTCGAGGGCGGTGAAGGGGCTGGTGTGCGCGATGCGTCCGGGCGAGGTGCGGGTGGCCTCGACCCTGATGGTTCCGGCCACGACCTGGCCGGCCGGATAGTGTCGGCGCAGTGCTGCGAGGTGGTCGAGTCCGTTGAGCAGCGGTACGACGATACCGTCGCCGAGGACCTGCGGCGGAACACGGTCGAGGGCGGCGGGCAGGGCGGTCTGCTTGACGGTCACGAAGGTGACGTCGACCGGTTCGCGCAGCAAGGTGTCAGCTTCGACCGGAGTGGTGAAGTCGCCGTACTGCGTGCTCTGCACTCGCAGGCCCTCGCGGCGCAGCACGGCGGTGGTCTCCTCGCCGGCCAGGCAGACGACGCGGTGTCCGTCGCGGGCGAGCAGCGCGCCGATCAGGCCACCGACACCGCCCGGTCCGAGGATGGCCACCGTCACGGTGTTCGTTGTCATGTGCGCTCCTGTTCTTGGGAGACCCGTGCCCGTTGGGCGGTCTCGTTGCTGAATGCGGTCAGTTCGTCGACGGGATCGCGTCGGCAGGTGCTGGTGGTCGAGCCTTGGCCCCCGGCCGTGTGTGGTTGCGCCGGTCATCGACGGGAGCCGTTGGCCAGGCGGTCGCGCCAGGCCGGGGCAAGGGCGGTGAGCATCAGCGCGGCGGTGAGGGTGAAAGCCAATGGGTACCCGGTCTGGCCTGCGAGCACCCCGAACCCGACGGCGCCGACGCCCATGCCCGCGTCGTAGGCGAAGTTCCACAGGGCGCTGACGGTGCCGTAGCCAGACGCGGGGACACGCGCGTACATCAGCGTCAGCGTGGCGTTCTGGGTGACTCCGAAACCGACCCCGAACAGGGCCACGCCGACGACAACGGCGACCGGGCTGTGGGTCAGAGAGGTGAGCAGCGTTCCTGCGGCGGAGACAACAAGGCCGGGCAGGACGAGTGAGGCCGGTCCGTTCCGGTCGCCGTGTCGGCCCGCGACCCAGCGGGCCACGGTTGACGCCGCGGACTGGACGAACAGGGCCATGGCCACGACTCCGGTAGAAGCCGACGGGACGGCAAGGGGGAGGAAGGTGACGGTGATTCCGGCAGCGAGCGCAGTAGCCGAGAAGACGACGGCGGGCCGCAGAAGAGCGGCCGTCCGGAACCCGGCCAGCACCCCGATCGACCGTCCCGAGGTCGGCTCGCTGTCCGGCCGGCCCGGCAGGCCCGGCACCGAGACGATGGCGGCCAGCGCGGCCACTGCGCCAGCAATGCAGACCGGTACGTACCCCACGTGCCCTACCAGCCACACCCCCAGCGGCAGGGCCACCAGCGACGGAACCCCGGACACGATGCCAACCAGTGCCAGCCCCTCACCACGGCGCTCGGGCGGGATCAGCGACGCCGTCAAAGCGCCACCCGCGACGACCGTGAACGCGAAGCCCAGACCCCGCACGACACAGACCGCCGTGATCCAAGCCGTGCTCCCGGAAGCGGTCAGCACCAGCGTGGGCGTGCCGAGGAGGACCAGCCCTGCCACCAGTACCAGGCGGTAACCGAAGCGGGCAACGAACCGGGGAGTGGCCAGCCCGCCTCCGACCGTCGCCAGCATCAGCGCACCCGTGGCCAGTCCCGCGGCATAACCGCCTCCGCACACCTCGGCGTAGAGGGGGACGACCGACAACAGCAGGTAGAAGCTCGTCGAGGCACCGATGACCGAGACGAAACGCAGCAGCAGGGGCCGCGTCACCAGCGGCGGCCGCGAACCGGCGCCCTCAGCTCGAGAGTTGATCATCCTGTTCACACGACGAAGCTAAAGGCCAAGCGGATCGCCAGTAAGATCCAATTCCATGCCTCTGGAGTGGTCCGGTCTGTCACCCGATCTGTTGCTGGTCATCGACCGGGACAGCGGCGAGCCGCTGCGATCCCAGCTGGAACTCCGGCTGCGGGACGCGATCCGGACCGGGCGGCTGCAGATCGGCGAACGGCTGCCGTCCTCCCGTGAACTCGCTCGGATGCTCGGGCTGTCGCGCGGGCTGGTGCAGGACTGCTACGCCCAGCTCCAAGCCGAGGGATACCTCGTGACACGCGTCGGCTCAGCCACCCGGGTCGCCGCCGGCGCGGGCGCACCGCCAGCGCCCACGTCACCGCCCTCGGCACCTCCACGCCTGGTGGCCGACTTCAAGTGGGGCGTCCCGGACTTGAGCAGCTTCCCGCTCGCCGACTGGCTGTGGGCCACGCGCGAGGCGGCACGCACCATGCCGACGGCGGCGCTTGATTACGGAGACCCGCGCGGCAATGTGGCTCTGCGCGAGGTCATGGCCGGATATCTGCGGCGGGTGCGCGCCGCCGCAGCGGATCCGGAACGGATCGTGATCTGCTCCGGCTACGCGCAGGGCCTCGGTCTGGCCCTGCACGCCCTGGCCCGGACAGGTGTCCGTACGGTGGCGTACGAGGACCCCGGCTCACCGGCCACGATCTCCTCTGCCGCGTCCTGGGCGGGCCTGTCGGCGATCCCGGTACCGGTCGACGAGCGCGGCATCGACGTGCAGGCACTCGCCGCGACCGACGCCCGCGCCGTCGTCATGACCCCTGCGCACCAGTGGCCCACCGGTGTCGCTCTGGCACCCGAGCGGCGGCTCGCCCTGATCGAGTGGGCCAGGAGCCGGGACGCCGTCATCATCGAGGACGATTACGACGCCGAATTCCGCTACGACCGGGAGCCGGTGGGCGCCCTGCAAGGACTCGCCGCCGACCGCGTGATCTCCATAGGCACCGTCAGCAAGTCCCTCGCGCCCGCGCTGCGCATCGGGTGGATGCTCTGCCCTCCCGCACTCACCGAGCTGATCATCGAGCACAAGCAGCTGAACGACCGCGGGTCGCCCACACTCGATCAGCTCGCCCTCGCGAGAATGATCGAGTCCGGCCGCTTCGACCGGCACCTGCGCCGGATGCGGACAACCTACGCGGCACGGCGCACGACCCTGGTGGCGGCGCTCGCCGAACATGCCCCCGAGGTCAGGGTGACCGGCCTCGCGGCGGGCTTCCACGCGGTAGCGCACCTCCACGGACCGGCCGACGAGCAAGACCTCATCGCCGCCGCCCACGCCCGATCCGTGGGCCTCTACGGAATGAGCACCTGCCGTTCTTCGCATGCGACAGAGCCAGTGCAGCTGATCCTGGGGTTCGGCAACGTCGGTGAACGCGCCATCACGGCAGGCATCACGGCGGTCGGAGGCCTGCTGAGGGGCCGATATCCCGCGTCGCAGGTCCGCCCGACGCTCGGCGACGACTACCCCGCCACTACGGTACGAACATGCTCGACATAATCGAGGAAGTCACCCGCTCCGGTGCCAGGATCACCGCCACCCTCGACGCGCTGACCGACCTGGAGATGCGTGCACCCTCGACGCTGGCCGGCTGGACCCGCGGCCACGTCATCACCCACCTGGCCCGCAGCATCGACGCCTATGGGTGGTTGCTCGCCGTGGCCCGAACCGGTATCGAACCCGCCCCGAGGACGGACGCCAAGTCGCTCGCCCGTACTGTCAGTGAAGGCGCCGACCGCCCCGCGGCCGAACTCGCCACCGACCTGCGCAGCCGCCTTGCACACCTGGCCGAAGACGCCACATCGATGCCCGTGGAACGTTGGGACACCCTGGTCACGGCACTGGCGGGCTGGCGGCACCCGGCCTGGTACACCCTCCACCGCTGCTGGCGCGAACTCGAAACGCACCACGTCGACCTGAACGCCGGCTACCGCACCACCGACTGGCCCAGCACGTACGTGACCTGGGCACTCGACGACACCATCACGGCGCTCGCCGCACTCGACTTCCCCGTCGCCCGGGTCAAAGCCCTCGACATCGGCCGATCCTGGACCCTGTCCCCGACCGGCCCCGACATCACCGGCTCCGGCCACGCCCTCCTCGGCTGGCTCAGCGGCCGCGCGCTCGACCCCCCGCTCACGTCCGACCGTCCACTGCCGGTCCCGCCCGACTGGCCCCTACCACAAGCCCCCGGCTGGAGCTGATCGCGAAGACCTCCCTACGGGTCGTCGAGTTGTTCGGAAGGCCCCCTGCCTTCATGCCCCGACCACGGGAAGATCACCCAACCGGGAACCCTCGTTCGACCGCCAAGCGAACCTCTCGGTACTACAACGGCTTCTGAACGAGTGCGTCGCTGGGGTCGGTACCCAGCGGTGACCTGGGTCGGAAGCTACTAGGTCACCTCGTGGACCGTGCCCCCCTCGGTGGTCATGCGAATCCGGTCAGTCGTCGTCCACTCGGTCTGGCGTAGCGCGTTGTCTTCGGAGTCACCGTCGAAGCAGCCGACACGCCAGCGGCGTTCCAGAGGCTGGTTCCCCTGGTGGACGTAGACGCACCAGACGGGGTCCACATAGCCGCCCACCGTCACCACGAACCGGCGGTCGCCGCGGCCGGGAGCCGCCGCCTCCGTTTCCACCTCCTCGTCAGTACCGAACGCTGCGGAGGCGAGGCCACCAAGAAGCAGCATCGGAACGCCGACGAAGAGCAACACGGTGACCAGCGGCGTGCGCAGCGAAGAATCCGTCAGCCCCAACAGGACCGCCCCGGTCGCCGCGGCCAGGGCAAGCCAACCCAGCAGAAGGACGTACTCGCGGAACCTGAGCAACAGGACCAGAGCGCCCTCGCCTCCCGAGCCGAGCCCGGCCACAACCGCGGCACCGAGGACGACCGCGACCGTCAGCAGCAGGAAGGCCAACGGTCCGCGATACCGCGTGAAGTTCATGATCCCCCCGAATGATGTGGATCACGCAACCTATGGAGAGGGCGGGCCAGAGGCCGGCGCTGACGGGATGGTACGAGGAGTTGCACGAGCGACAGCGCAAGGCGCACTCCTCACGCCGTAACCGCCAGAAGTGAACACCAGGCCCACCAAAGGCTTCGGCATCTCACCGCTTACCGTGCACGAGCTCGTTAGCCGAGGGACACGGCCGCCCTCCGCCGACCGATGACTCGGCGTGGCGACGCGGGGGATCGGGAGCGGATCGGTGATGCTCCCTCCGTGGTGGAAGGAGCGCCGGAGGATGCGCAAGCTGTTGGCCGACGTGGCCCACTCGCTGGTTCCGCCGCGGGGCGACCGGCACGGGCCGCTGCCACCGCTCCTGCTGACGCTGACAGTGGTGACCGGGCTGGTGGATGCGGTGAGCTACCTCGGGCTCGGGGAGGTCTTCGTGGCCAACATGACCGGCAACGTGGTGCTCCTCGGCTTCGCGCTGGCGGGCACCGCGGGGCTCTCCGCGCCCGCCACCGCCGTGTCGACGGCGGCGTTCCTCGTCGGCGCGGTGGCCGGTGGCCGCTTCGGCTGCCGGTTCGCCGGGCACAGCGGGCGCCTGCTCGCCTCGGCCATGAGCGGGCAGGCGGTGCTCGTCGCGGGGGCGCTCGGCACCGCCGTCGTGGCGGACGCCAGGCCGACCGACCCGGCCCGGTACGCCCTGATCGTGCTTCTCGGGCTCGCCATGGGGCTGCAAAACGCGGTCGTCCGGCGCCTCGGTGTCCCCGACCTGACCACGACCGTGGTGACCCAGACGCTGACGGGCCTCGCCTCGGACTCCACCCCCGACTCCGCTCCGAACTCCACTCCGGGCTCCCCCCACGACTCCGCCCCGGACGGCGGGGCCGGCCTCCGGCGGGGTCGTCGGATCCTGTCGGTCCTGGCGATCCTCCTCGGCGCCCTCGTGGGCGCCCTGCTGCTCCGGGTCTCCCTGGCACTCGTCCTTGGGGTGGCGCTGGCGCTGCTCGCGGCGGCCGTCCTGGTCACGCGTCGTCTGTCGGCCACCGACGCGGCCTGGGTCAGGCCCTGACGTCCCGTACGGGATGCCGGCTGAGGATCGAAACGCGGTTGAAGGCGTTGATGGTGATCGCCACCCAGATCACTGCGGAGATCTCGTCGTCGTTCAGGACCTCCCGGGCCAGGTCGTAGGCCCGCTCCTGTGCGAGGGAGTCCGCCGGGTCGGTGGTGGCCTCCGCCAGGGCGAGGGCCGCGCGCTCCCGCGGGGTGAAGAGCTCGGTGTCCCGCCAGGCGGGGAGCACGCCGAGACGCCGGGTCGTCTCCCCGGCGCGGAGCGCCGCCCTGGTGTGCACGTCGAGGCAGGAGGCGCAGCCGTTGATCTGCGAGACGCGGAGGTTGACCAGTTCCACCAGGACGCGGTCGAGGCCCGCCTCGGCGGCGGTCGCGCGGACGGCGTCGGCCGTCGCCACCAGGGCCCGGTAGGCCGTGGGAGTCTGCTTGTCGAGGTAGACCCGTCGACCGTCCTGAACCACTGTCACGTCGTTCACCCTGCGCTCCTTCGACCGACCCGTGCGCGTCACGGGTTTCGGGGCTATGATCATTCATAGTTGTTGAAAGTAAAACTATAGTCTCGATGTGCGAGATACGAGAGGGGTCGGGCATGGACGACACGGAGGTGCAGGTACTCAGTGCCCGGGACGTCCCGCTGGGCGGCCCGCGCGCCATGACCGTACGGCGCACCCTGCCCCAGCGGTCCCGGACGCTGATCGGAGCATGGTGCTTCGCCGACCACTACGGCCCCGACGAGGTCGCCGAGTCCGGCGGAATGGACGTCGCTCCCCACCCGCACACCGGCCTGCAGACCGTGAGCTGGCTGTTCAGCGGCGAGATCGAGCACCGCGACAGCCTGGGCAGTCACGCGTTCGTACGGCCCGGGGAACTGAACCTCATGACCGGCGGCCACGGCATCAGCCACACCGAGGTCTCCACACCGGGCACCACCGTCCTCCACGGGGTGCAGCTGTGGGTGGCACTGCCCGGCGCACACCGTCACGCCGACCGCGCCTTCCAGCACCACGCCCCGAAGCCGATCCGGTTCGAGGAAGCGGAACTCCGGGTGTTCCTCGGCTCACTGGCCGGTGAGACCTCCCCCGTCCCCACCTTCACGCCCCTCCTCGGCGCCGAACTCCTCCTCGCCCCCGGTGCCACGGTCGCCCTTCCCGTCGACCCGGCCTTCGAGCACGGCCTGCTCGTCGACGAGGGAACCGTCCGCCTCGGCGGCACCTCGCTGCGCCCGGCCGAGCTCGGCTACGTCCCCACGGGGCACGACACCCTGACCCTGACGAACGAGTCCGACCACCGCGCGCGGGCGGTCCTCCTGGGCGGCACGCCGTTCGACGAGGAGATCGTCATGTGGTGGAACTTCATCGGCCGCAGTCACGCGGACATCGTCGAGGCCAGGGAGGAATGGGAGCGCGCCTCCGAGCGCTTCGGGCACGTCCACGGCTACCCCGGCGCCCGCCTCCCCGCCCCTGCCCTGCCGAACGCCGCTCTCACGCCCCGGGGAAACCCGCCCCGCGCGTGACCCGCGCCCCGGACCCGACCCCGATCCCCACCGACCCCCGACGCAGACAAGGCAGATCATGAGCGAGCAGAAGCCCGAGCAGGGAACCGCGCAGGAGACCGGGCGGGAGGGCCGCACCCCCGTCGTCCGTCGCGTCGACCCCCGCCACCGTTACGAGATCCTGGTCGACGACCGGCGCGCCGGCCTCACGGCGTACCGCGACCGCGACGACCGGCGTGTCTTCTTCCACACCGAGATCGACGACGCCTACGCGGGCCAGGGCCTCGCCTCGACCCTGGTCGAGCAGGCCCTGACCGACGTGCGCGCCTCCGGGATGCGGATCGTGCCGGTCTGCCCGTACGTGGCGAAGTTCCTGAAGAAGCACGAGGAGTTCGCCGACATCACCGACCCGGTGACCCCGGAGATCGTCCAGTGGCTGGACGCGCAACTGGGCCGCTGAGCCAAACCGGAAGTCGGGCGCCCTACCCGGCCACCCGGCCTCCCGGGTCGGCCGCCCGGCTCAGCCGGCGACCGGGGCGAGGACCACGAAGTCGGCGTTCGACGGGTCGAGACAGACGGCGAGCCGGCCGACGCCCTCCGCGTCGTCCGGTCCCATCTGGACGTTTCCGCCCCTCGCGGTGACCCTGGCGACCGCGGCGTCGCAGTCGTCGACGGCGAAGACGGGGTGCCAGTACGGCCGCCCGTGCGCGAGGGCGAGGTCCGCCTCGCTCAGCTGCATGAGGCCGCCGTGCATCCGCTCCTCGGGGAGTCCGGCGGGGGTGATCAGGGCGTACGTGCCCCCACCGCCGGGCAGTTCCATGTCGCTGAACTGCCAGCCGAAGACGGCGCCGTAGAACTCCTTGGCGGCCGCGGCGTCGGTCGTGTACAACTCCGTCCAGGACAGTGAACCCGGCTTGTCGACCAGATCGACGCCCTTGTTCGTTCCCGGCTGCCACACGGCGAACTGTCCGCCCAGCGGGTCGCTGTACTGCGCCATGCGGCCCCACTCGTCGAGGTCCATCGGGGCCACCCGGACCGTGCCGCCCGCCTGCTCGACCGCCCGGGTCGTGGCGTCCGCGTCGGTGACGCTGTAGTAGATCATCCAGGCGGAACGGGCGCCCTCCTCGGTGAGCTTGCCGAGCCCGGCGACGATCTTCCCGTCCTTGCGGAACATCCCGCCTTCAATCTCCTCCGACTCCCCCATGGACTCGTACTCCCAGCCGAGCACGCCGCCGTAGAAGGCCGCGGCGGCCCCGACGTCGGGGGCGCCGAGGTCGAGCCAGCAGGGCGAGCCGGGTACGAAGTCAGTGGTGATCATGGTGATGACCTTTCGCAGAGGCGGTACGCCCCCAGGCTCGCACCGGACCCCAACCCTCGCCCGTCGGCCGCTCGCGCGCCGCCCCGATGCAGGGCCGCGCGCACCGGTCCGGGCATCGGCCACGCGCCCGGGCCGACGACCCCGCCGGGGTGCTTCCCCCCGGCCGTCCCGCCGTCTCCGGGCACCTCGCGGTACCGGCCCGATCAGCGGCGAATCCGGCGCCCAGGTACCGCGTGTGGACGCATCTGGGAGCGGGATACGGTGACGAGGTGACGGAGACACTGCCCGCTGATGTAGCCCTCGTGCTGGAGGCAGTCCTCCGCAAGGACGATCCGGTCCACCTCGCACTTCGTCGGCAGGTGCCGCACATCCGCGTGCAAGGCCGCTGCACGTGTGGCTGCGGCACCGCGTACTTCGATCTCGACACACACGCGGTGGAGCCGGCGCCATCCGGCCCAGGCACTGTGGTGGCGGCCGAGGTCCTCATCTTCACGGAAGACGGAGAGTGCCCGGGCGAGGTCCTGGTCTTCGCGCAGGGCGGCTACCTCTCTTCGTTGGAGGTCTGCACTTGGAGCGACGGGACTGAGGTGACGCTGGCCACCGCCGTACGGTCATTGCGCCCCGGATGTCAGCCTTCATGCCAAGTTGAGGCGTCCGACTGATCAACCTTCGGGCGCTCGATGAGCTCGCGGCCACGCCGCCACGAAGTCGTCACGGCCGATCGCCATGGCCAAGTACTACGGATCATGAAGATCGAACGGAGCGTCGAACGCCCAGTCCTCGACACTCGTCTTGACCGCACCGCCGTCGGGACCGATCTCCACCCGCAACGAATAAAACGATCTTGGGCAGCCTCGTCCTCGTCTCCGCAGACACCCCTTGGACCACACCACCAGGAGGAACCAGTGTCACACCCGCACCTGCTCACGCCCGAGGAGAAGCTCGCCGACGCAAAGAAGCTGTTGAGCCTCCCTCCTATCGTCGTGATCTGCGGCTCCACCCGCTTCATGAGCGAGATGAACGAGGCCGATCTACGGGAGACCAAAGACGGAAAGATCGTCGTCAAACCGGGCTGTGACATGAAGTCACCGCACAAACTTTGGTCCGATCCAGTCGAGGCCGAGGCACTGAAGGTTCGACTCGACGATCTGCACCGGGCGAAGATCCGGCTCGCTGATGAGGTGCTCGTAGTCGGCGACTACATCGGAGACAGCACCCGAGCCGAAATCGCCTACGCCCGGTCGCTGGGCAAGCCCGTGCGATACACGCACCCCGAAGTCGACCCTGACGCCTGACCGCCCGCGCCCACCTCGACAAACAGGGCCAGCAGCCTAACCGTCTCGCGGTGGCTTCGGCGAGCGCGAGGCGCTGCTTGTGCAGGGTGGTGAGCTCCTCGGCCAGGCGCTGGGACTCGGTGTCGACGTCGGTGGTCAGGCTCTCGACGGACCGGTGACCGGCGGTCAGGACCCGCTGCTCGTAGGCCTCCTCGGAGTCCTGGTCGGGCAACCAGTACTTGCCGGCCTCGCGGGCGGCATCGGCCCAGGTACCGATGGCGGTGCGGGCTGTGTCGACCGCGACGACATAGGAGTGGTGGGCGGCATGCCACGCGGTAGCCGTGCTCAGGGCCTTCCGGCGGACCTCGACGAGGTGGAGGGCTCGGTCACGGCCGTGGCGCGCGGCCGGTTCGGCGGCGTGCCGCGGGCAGATGAAGTTGTAGGCGGCCAGCGCTTAGGAGAGTTGGACGAGGTCGGCCTGGAACTCGCTGTTGCCGGCGCCGTCGGGGTGGTCGGCGACATAGCGGTGGGCGGCGTTCAAGATGGTTCGGCCGTCGGCTTCCACGTCGGTTCCGGTCAGGCCGTCGATGGTCACCGTAGCCATGGGGACCTCTTTCATGGGCCGGGCGTCGGGGTCGATCCCCTGGGACCGGAGATCGGCGTAGATGGTGGGGCGGGAGGTGCGGGCTGCCTCGGCGAGCGCGGACACTCGGGTCTCCCCTGCAAGCCACGCTGCCGCCACCAGGGCGTGGAACGAAGAGCCTGAGTCGATCTTCCGGCGGAATGAGTACGACTACTCAGGCGGCCGGAGGCCACCGGCCAGCAAGGTATCGGCATGCGATCGATTCTCCTCCCGAAGCCCCTGCTCACCGCCGCACTCGGCAGCGTCGTCGTCCTGGCCGCCCTCGGCACCCAGAGCGCCCACGCCGCCACCACCCAGGTCACCGCCCCGCGCGCCTCCGCCACCACCAATGCCGCCTCCGCCCCCTCGGCTCGCGCCTCCGCCGTCAACGCCGCCGTCCGCGTTTCCGCCCGTGCCTCCGCCGCGCGGACCGCCCGGGCGGCCACCGTCCTGACGAGTGCCCGAGTGGCCGAGGCACGGTTCCTGGAGCTGGCCAACCTCATCGGGCAGAGCTGCGAACCGAGGGTCTTCAGCGCCGTCGG
Organism: Streptomyces gardneri; assembly: GCF_006539185.1. Taxonomy (GTDB): domain Bacteria; phylum Actinomycetota; class Actinomycetes; order Streptomycetales; family Streptomycetaceae; genus Streptomyces; species Streptomyces gardneri. The sequence goes on along the minus strand of NZ_BJMN01000017.1, from coordinate 4,558 downwards.
CCACGTGACATCGGAACCGACCCCCGACTCCACCCAGCCCGTCCTGTCCGACCCGGTGCCGCTGACCACGACGGAGCAGTGCGCCGCCCAGCGGCACCAGCTGCGGATCCGCAAGGCGTTCGCCGGAAAGGAGACGGCCACGTACGAGCAGATGCGGGCCGGGCTGACGGGCCTGGAGTACCCCGGAGCGCGGATCCACCGCATGCCGAACTTCGCGGGCAAGCCCGTGGCGAGGCTCGACCTGCGCGTGGGAGCCGGACGCCTGGCCCTGGAGGTCACCTACATCGGCCACGGCGTCATGGTCGAGGCGTTCGGCGCACCGCAGGACTTCAGCGTGACCGACGTCCGTTTGAAGCGGCACCTGGACCGGCCCACCTCCTGAGAAACCACCTGCCAGGCCGCCCACGGCCCGGCAGACAAGGCGGGCGGACTCCGGATGGGACCTTCCAAGGGCTCTCACCCCAGTCGGCGTCCGATCTGCGGACCGCAGCAGCAAAGGCCCCGCAACCTGAGGTTCCGCCCCTTAGCCCCTGCGTGCGCAAGACCGGCGGCGATCCGTCGGCGGAGACGAGGCGTACGCATCAGCACGCCCGAATCCCGACCGGCGCGCGGGATCGAACGCCTGCCTCGTGACTTCTTCCCGGGCTGGGTGGCCTTGCCCCAGACACACGTCCGCCTCAGACGCCGAAGGGAGTCTTCCGAACGGCCGTAACCCTGAACCGCCGTCACGAGTCCCTGTGGTCGTGGCGCTTGGACGCCACGACCACAGGGCGCCTGGGAGGACTCCCCTTGAACCGCCTCAGCCCCGCCGGTCGGCCCCTCGCCGTTGCCGCCGCGGTCGCCCTCGCGGCGACCGCAGACGGCCTGATCGCCCCGTCCCTCGCGACCGGCCCGGCAATGGCATCCGCCACGACCCAGGAACAGGCGATCTCCGTACCGCCCGGCACGGTCGCCCTCTCCGGCGGGCCCACGGGCTTCCTGTCGCGTCACAAGGCGCCGGTCAGCCCGTGAGGGACCTCCACATCGTCAGCGGCCGGTCCTCGACCGTGACCTGGTCCTCGTGACCGTGGCCGTCACGGATCACGATGATCCGGTACGTGTCCTGGTGGAAAACCCAGAACAGACTCATGCCGTTGATCCTCTGCATGTCGGGGACCGCGAGGAACTCGTCGACCCACGTGATCCCGGCGAGCGATCGCCACAGGTCGAGGCCGCGGTCGCCGCGTTCGAGGTTGTCCTGGTGCATCCTGCCGTCGGCGACCGAGACGAGACGGTACACCTGACGGTCCATCACGGTGTGGAACACCCAGTACCAGCTCTTGCCGTCGACCCGCTGCATATCGGGGACCGGCAGGAAGGCGTCCACACTCTCGATGCCGTTGAAGGAGACCCACGCGGAGAGCGAGCGGTCCGGGAGGTCGATCGCGGCGGACCGCTCCAGCGGTCCGGACTCGGCGCCGTCGGCGATCGAGATCTTCCGGTAGACCTGCCGGCCCTCGATGGTGTGGAACAGCCAGAACCGGCTGCGGCCGTTGATCCGCTGCTCGTCCGGGACGGGCAGGATCGCGTCGACCTTCTTCACCCCGGCGTAGCACGGCCAGGTGCTCAGCGGCCGGTCGGGGCGTTCGCGGACGTCCGTGTGCTCGTCCCCGTCGGCGATGGAGAGGGTCCGGCAGACGGCATCACCGTCGGCTCCCGTCCCGTACGCCCAGTACCAGCTCTTGCCGTTGATCCGCTGCATGTCGGGGATGGGCAGGAAGGCGTCGGTCGGCCGGACGTCGGCGGGCGGCTTGTCGGTGAGCCTGCCGTCACCGAGCAGTCGTAGCAGTGTCAGCGAGGGGACGAAGGCGTAGACGGACCCCTCGGTGACGACGAACTGGCTCATGCTCAGCTGAGTGGTCTTGCCGGGGCTCTCGTAGCTGAGCGTGCCGGCGGCGCCGACCATTCCGTCGGGGCCGGGCTTGTTGGGCCGGTTGGGCGGAAAGTCCGGGCTGTCGATCCACGCCTTCTGAATGAACTCGAACTGCTGCACAAGGTCCGACTGATAGCAGACGAAGAGCAGACCGCGCTTCTCGTCGGGCCCGCCGGGCCCCTCTGAGGCGGGATCGAAGGGCGCGCCGTACGGGGCGCCGCGGCGGATGATCCGCCGTCGGTCCATCACCGGATTCTCGTTGAACGGCGGATCGCCGGGCTTCTCCTGCAGGCCGTCCCGGGGGTTGGTGCAGCGCAGGTGCGAGAAGAGCGGGGTGATGAAGCCCTCGGGATCGTTGCGGTAGCCGAAGTCGTTGTCGTCACCGGCCAGCGCGTTGGAGGGCCTGTCGGCGTTGGGGCACGTGGCGACGGGGGTCCCCGAGCGCCACCGGCCGACGAGGCGGGCCGCCAGCCACTCCGAGGTGGCCTCGGGGGGCACGACCTTGGCCTCCTTGAGCACTTTCAGCTGCCCGGCGACCTGGGACCAGAAGCCCGGGACGTCCTGGCCGAGCCGCCGCACCACTTGAAAGGTTCCGTTGTCGGCCCAGTCGGGTGTCTCGTGAGACTCACCGCCCACCCGGTCGTGGCCGACGACGAACTCGCCGGGCGGGATCAGCCGCGTACCGTGATGGCCCTTGACGTACTCGGGCTTGCCGGGGTCCGGCTCGTCGAAGCCGATCACGCCGGGCTCGCTGACGCCGTCCTTGAATCCGAAGTGTTCCTTGCCCCTCCGGCTTCCGGGCAATGTGGCGGCGTCCTGCTGGAACACGATCACGATCTTGGCCGCGGCGCACGCCTCTCTCTGCTGCCTGACCATCGCCTGGAGGTCCTGGACGGTGTCGGAGGCGACGGTGAGCACGGCGTGGACGACCTGCCCCTTGCCGTTGCCGAAGAGCCACATCTCCGGCGAGCTGTCGCCGGTGTCCCCGAGCGCCCGCTTGGCCGAGCCCTGCTTGAACGCCTCCAGGCCACTCCCGGGCCTGACAGAGGGCAGCGGGTCCTTGCCGGTCAACTCCCGAAGACCCGCGCAGGTGAAGCTCACGTTGATCCACGTGGCCTTGAGCGTCTTCGGGTCGTCGCCGGCCGAGGCCTTCCTGGCCTTGCTGAAGGCGGCGTTGAAGGTAGCCACCTGCCGCGTCGTGGAGATCTGCGGTTCCAAGCCTTTGACCCAGGTACGCGCCCGCGCCTCGTCCTCGAACTTGAGGAACAGCAGGGTCATCTGGTCCTTCTTGAAGCCGGCGATCACATCGCCCTGGATGTCGTCGCTGTCACGCAACTTGAGATCGTCCACCGTGCTCACTCCAGAAGATCGACACCTCCACACCATTGTCGCGTGGAGTAATCAGCAAAGTACGCGGCACTCATGCGGGACTCCGGTGGCCGACCGGCCGACGGAGCCGTCCATCACCCGTTTGTTTTCCACAAACGTGCTGGTCGGGGGGCGCACGAAGCGCGTTGGAGCGCTTTCGGCGCTCGGGATCACCCGCCTGCATGCCTCGGGGTGACAGCCGAGCGACCCACCGGAAAGCTGAAGCCTGTCACTCTGCGTAAACAGGTGGCAGTCCTGGCGCGCCCTCCTCCGACGTGTCCCCTGGTCGGGGGCCGGCGCGCCCACACCTCCGCGGCAAGGAGTCCCATGTCCCGCAGCAGTCCGCCCCCGCCCGCCCGCCGCCGGCTCGCCACGGCGATCTCCGTCTGCGCCGCCACCGCGATGGCCGCGTCGGTGGCCCTGGCGTCGGCAGGCCCCGTACTCGCCCACAACGGTCACGACGAGGGGGGCGATGCCTATCCCTACGGCCCCGCCTCCCGGGCGGCGACCGCACCGGTCACCGTCGACCCGGACGAGGCGGCGACACTGGGCACGGAGCACGCCGAGGAGCACGCCCGCACCCGGAAGGCACTGGCCGACGTCGGCGAGTACCCGCAGACCACCCGTACAGAGCGGCTCAAGTCACTGACCGCCTCTCAGGAGAAGGCCAACGCCTACTTCGACGCCGGCGAGTTCGGCCGGTTCCGCGAGTACTTCCAGTCCCCTGACTTCGCGGCCCACATCGCGCTGCTGCCGACCGGCAAGGTCCTGCTGTTCTCCTTCGAGCGCATCGAGGTCAACCCGCAGAAGGAGCCGGCCCCCACCAACACCATCGGCAAGGAGAACGCCGGCCGCGCCTGGATCTGGGACCCCGCGAAGGGAACCGGCCCCGGCGCGTTCTCCGAGAAGAAGCCGCCGGTCATCAACATGCCCGACGGCAAGAACGAGCCCCGCCCGGCCCCGTTCTTCTGCGCCGGCCACTCCTACCTGCCTAACGGCATGCTCGGCGTCTTCGGCGGCAACCTCGGCGGAAACGGAGGCTCCGGGGCCAAGCTGTCCCTGGTCTTCGACCCCTGGGCGGAGGAGTGGTATCTGAACAAGGACATGTCCGTCGGCCGGTGGTACCCGAGTGTGGTCACCGGGGCCGACGGACGTCAGCTGATCATGTCCGGCCAGTCGGAACTCGGCTGGGGCACCCCCACCCCGCTCGTCGAGCGCTTCCCCTCCGCGGCCCACCCCGTGCCCGTCGACAAGACGGTCAAGCCGATCGGCTGGGGG
>NZ_BJMN01000016.1 GCF_006539185.1 Streptomyces gardneri | reverse complement strand
AAGCCGATCGGCTGGGGGGTGGACAAGCTCACCACCGAAGCCCCGTTCAAATGGGACTACCCGCACCTGTTCTCGCTGCGCGACGGGAAGATCTACGGGCTCGGCCGCTCCGTGGACCAGCAATGGCTCTTCGACACCACCGCCGACACCAAAACCGACCTGCCGAACCGCCCGGACATCAACAAGGACAAGCCCGGCCCGGACGGCGGCGAGTGGAGGCGCAACTACGGCTCCGCGGTCCCCCTGCCGGCCGGCTTCAGAGGACCCGACTCGGTCCTGGTCCTCGGCGGCGACCGCAACGACCCGAACACCTACCGCCTGGCCGGCGGAAAGTGGAACACCGAGAAGCCCCGCGCCTTCGGCCGTACCCAGGACGACACCCTGCTCCTCCCGAACGGCAACCTGCTCACCGTCAACGGCGCCTTCGACATCCGCGACTACGGCAACGGACCGTACAACCCCAACGCCGACCTGAAGTACCGCCAGGTCGAACTGCGCGACGAGAACGGCGACTGGAAGCTCGGCCCCGTCCAGCGGCTGCCGCGCGGCTACCACTCCAACGCCGTGGTCCTCCCGGACGGCCGCGTCATGATCACGGGCGACGAGCTCCAGCAGCTCGCCAACGATCCCGACATCACCGACAACAACAACGGAAGCATCGAGATCTACGAGCCGGCCTACCTCCACCAGGGCAGCCGCCCTGCGCTCGGCCTGATCTTCAACCCCAGCGTCGGCTACAACGAGAAGATCACGGTCAGTACGAGTACACCCGGCGACGTCACCCGCGCCGTCCTGCTGGCACCAACCACGGCGACCCACTCGATCAACACCAGCCAGCGTCACGTCGAACTGCGCATCAAGAGCCACGGTGGCAACTTCCTGGAGCTTCAGGCCCCACCGACCGCCGCCGCGGCGCCACCCGGCCACTACATGCTCTTCCTCCTCAACGAGGAGGGCGCGCCGAGCAAGGCCGGCTGGGTGCAGCTCAAGCCCCCGACGGCCGCCACCACGAGTCCCACCACCGCCAAGGTGAAGACCGACGGCTGACACCCGCTGCCTTCTCCGGGGCGAGCCTCCAGCCGGGTCACGGGAAACGGCTGGGGCTCGCCGTCTACTGCGCAGCGCAACACAGCACAGCATTCAGGTCGCACGGCGCCAAGCCTTCCCGCACAGGCCGCGTCTCAGGTACCAGCCGGATCTCCTCGGCGCGGGCAGCGACGTTCCGGACCACGGCCGTCGACCAAACGCGCCGACCATGCCGGGGCGGCGAAGGCGCCCCGGATGGGGGCGGAGCCGGGCATGATGAGCACGTGCCGAGTTATATACCTTCCCCTCACGAAGTGACCGCCGCGATGACCGAGAACGGCGGGTGGACGAAGAAGCAGCTAGCGGAGTGGGGCATCCCGTTCCCCCCGCCGCAAGGGTGGCGCAAGCACCTGGAGGCGAAATGGCGGGGCGAGGACGTCGCCGATCTGCCTCGGCCAGAACCCGACCAGGACGCCCTCTTCTGACCACCTGGCCCGCAGCGACAGGCCGGCAACGCCACTGTGCTGGCATCTCGCCGTCCATGAAGTGTGCTAGCTGGTCACGACTGTTGCGGCGCCCCTCCAGCGGAGGCAGGCCGGGAGCGACGCACGCGTGCCAGATCACCTCGACCATGATCCCCGCCGCCGCCTCTTACCACTCCTCGTCCTCGCACATCGGAATGGCGGCGGCGTGGCCCATCGCGCCGGCGGCCTTCCGCGCAGCCACGGCTGCCCCTCTTGGCGACGCAGGAGGCCAGCACGGCAGGAACGTTTAGGACACGTCCGCGGTGGACCCTTGGTCTGAGCCCTCACTGATTCTCATCCAAGCGGATGGCACGCTGCAGCTTGTCAACCGCTTCGTGGCTCGTGCCCTCGCGCTGTTCCAGCAGCGCCGCGGCAATCGCGTCCAGCTTGCGTTGCACTGCGTGCGTGTCACGCCGTTCGGTGTTCTTCAGCAGAGCGAGCAAGAGAAGGCTGACCGACGCCATGGCATCTCCGGCGAAGATCAACCAGGACAACGGCACGTGCACGAAGTGCAGCGCGAACGTGCCGAGGACCAGAAGCACACACAGGAAGTAGAACAGTGGAGAGCTGGTGACGTTCGACGCCCCATCCGAGAACGCCGCGAACCGGTCGCGTCCGGCACCGCCCCGCTCAGCGGGATGATCAGTGGTCATGCCCGCCATGTTCCCTGGCCACGACCGATCGCACCGGCAACATGGTGCGGCGGGCGCGCCTCGGCGCTACCGCCACCTGCACTCGCCCGCAGGGCGGGGTGAACCAGGCGGGCCCGGAGGGCCCCTCCTGGTACCAAATGCGGCTACCGCCCTTCGTTTGACCCGACCCGACCTCACCGGCACCAGAGCCACCCCGGTGAGGCGGATCCGCTGCGGGTGCGTGCTGTGCACCCCGCGGCTACGGTCGATGAGCACGCCGAGCAGCCGCTGAGGCGTGTCGTGCCTGCCCTGGAGAAGGAGCGTGGTCGGTGTGGCCCGGAACCGCCGTCTGGTCCTCAGCTCGCCGTCCGAGGTCTGGAGCCTGCTGGCCGACGGCCACCGCTACGGGGAATGGGTGACCGGCACCCAACAGGTCCTCGACGCCGATCTGCACTGGCCGGACGTGGGCGCCCGGCTGCGGGTCCGGGTCGGCCTCGGCCCGCTGACCCTCGACGACATCTGCGTCGTCCGCATCTGCGAACCGCAGCGCCGTCTGGAGCTGGAGGCGAAGGCGGATCCCTTCGGCGCGGCCCGCATCGCCATGAACCTGATCCCCTGGGGCGAGAACACGCTCTTCGTCCTGGACTGGCACGCCCTGCGGGGCCCCGGCACCCGGATGCACGGACTCCCCATGGACTACGCCGTCCGGATCCGAAACGGCATGATGCTGACGAAACTGGCCCGGATCGCGGTGCGCGAGCACGGCGGAGGCGACCTCCGCGCCCCGCAGCACACGGGGAGCGGCTGAGTGGACGCCGCGGGCGTAGGCATGAGCACGGGGGCGCTCCGAGCACCGGCTCTACGCCGTCCTCATCCCACACGGGCGCTACCGCCTGGTCCAGGTGCACGCGCAGCCCACGGGTCTTCAACCGGATGTCGACCACCGATCCGATCGCCACGCCGCCCGGCCGGGCGAAGTCGAAGTCGGCCTCCTCCTCGCGGCTGCGCAGCCAGGCCCGGGCGGCGCACTTCACATACAGGTGGTCGGCACTGGCCGCACCCCGGGCGCTGCGGCCGCAGTGATGCGACAGCCGTCCAGACCGGGAAGATGGGCGAAATGGCAGACACGATCGGTGTAGAGCTTCGTGGTCAGCCGCACCACGCAGCCTCCGAGTAGCAGCCCGCGCCAGAACGTGTCGTGATCGTGCTGCTGGCGAAAGGCGTCCAGCTCGATCGCTTCCAGCGGGAGAATCAGCGGCTCCTCGGAGTCCGCGCTGCCCAGTAGCGCCGTCTGAATCTGCCGCCTGTCACCTCGCACGAACCCTCACCATTCGTCCCAACTCAGCGTGCCACCACACCCGCAGACTCCGCAGCCGATCACCGTGGACCGCTCCCGGCGCGCGGGGGCCACACCGGGCTGGTCCACGGTGCTACTCCGAGGTTCTCGGGTCGTTCCTTGTGCGCGTGGGCCGCAATCTGTCGCCCAGCAGTCCCTCCATCGGCTGCCGCCCGCGTTGAAGTCGGCAGTGCCGTACGTCACCTTCGAAGGCTGCGGGACGACCATCTGGTCGCCTCTGGCAATCATGGGCGTCACCGGCGGGTTGGTGTCGCCCATCTCCTCGGCCATCCGTACCCGCCACTCCCCGACCAGCACGACAAGCCGCGCCCTGACTCGGGCCCGGCGACGCTGGGGCAGCTTGCGTGCGCTGTCGACATGCCGACCACGACCGCGTCCAGACGCCGGTAGGTGAACGGGGCCGGGACGAACGCGCTGCTCGCGGCCCATGTGGCGCGCGAACTCGTCCCGCGCTGACGTAAGCGAATCGCCAGCGTGGCGTTAGAGGAGAGGTCGAGGATATTGACATGCCGGGGACGTCGAGGCGTTGGCTCACCCTCTTTCCCGGCACGACCACGCCACTATGCAAAGGAACATGGACATGCGCAGATTCAAGAGTGCCCTCGCGGCAGTTGCGGCCCTGGCCGCCTTCGCCGGGGTTGGTGTCGCGGCGGCGCCGGCGCAGGCGGCGACCTACTGCACGAACAAGAGCCAGAAGTTCTTCTGCGAGTACGGCATCTCGACCACGAAGTTCCCCGACGGGACGAAGGAAGAGTTCGTCGTCGGCGCCGATCATGCGGTGTGGACGAACTGGACCTACACCGACGGCTCCTGGAACGGCTGGGTATCCATGGGCGGGTGGGTAAAAAGCGGGATCGAAATCGGCTATCTGCAGGACAACCCCTACAACTTCACCATCGCGGCCATCGGCAGCGACGACAACTACTGGTTCCGGGTGCGCTACACCAACGGCTCCTGGAGCAATTGGCAGGTGAGCTGCAACGTCAACCCGAACGGTCCGGGCTGCCCGTGACCGCCGCCGGTAAGTGAGGCGAGCTGGACGCCCTGAAAGCTCGCCCCCGAGGGCACATCCTGATCCGACAGGATGAGGGATTGAGAGTGCTACCGGCGAGGGCGGTCACGCGGGGATCAAGGAACCCTGGACCGGGACAGGGTCAGGGTGGCCGGGGCTGCTGGTGGTCAAGGTGCTGCGCGACCGCCCACGTCGCCGATCCCTGGTCCGGACGCGGCCGCGGAAATGGAGGGGGAACTGGAGAAGGCGCTTGATGCTCTGGTGGGCGCAGCTATTCGTCCCACTCGCCCTCTGGTTCGGATTCCCGTACGAACCAGAGGTCGAGGGTGTACTGCTCAGCCGTGGGGCACTTCTCCACGCTGCTCCTATCTGTTGATCGTCCCATTGCTCCTCGGCACCGCGCTGGGTGCACGTGTTGTAGTAGGCAGCCGTGGCTTCGCGCCCGCTCCATGCCGCGTGCCCGTCGTAGACGCCGGGGCGGGGCAAGTCCGTCGTGCCCGCCGGCCCGAAGGAGAGCTGATTGACGACGAGCTGGCCCGTCTCTGATTCCAGAGAGACCGGGACCGTGCCCTCGGCGTCTTCCGGGGGCTTCTGGCTGATCGGGGTGTAGAGGTCGTCGTGGGTGGCCGGGTCCCGCAGGGAGATGACGCTGACGGCCGGGACGAAGCAGTGCTCGCGGATCGGGTTGACGACGCCGAAGCCCAGCGCGGGCGGGAGCTCGTTCAGCGTGTCGGCGAGGATGCCGAAACCGTGGAGGGGTGCCGCCGGGCGCGCCGTCGATGTCGGGCAGGTTGCTGGTGCCGCAGACGACTGTAGGCACCCTTCCACGAGCCGAACTCCGCAGGCGGGTCCATCCACGGAGAGCCTGCACGGTACTTCCAGGCAATGGCATCGATAACCTGCCGGTGGTCACGCCACCGTCCTCCCCGGCGAGGAGTCCGGTCCGGCAGCAGGGGCTCGATCCCGGCCCACTGGGCGTCGGTCAACACGCTCAGGACAACGACAGGCGCCCCGCGCCGCAACGGCTCAGAACCCGACCATGGACTTGTCGAGCACTCCGCCCAGCGCACCGTAGGCGCTGCAGCGAACCGAGTGCCTTGCCCTACGGCGCAGCCCGAATCCCACGAGGAACGACAAGCCGAAGAGCCCGCCAAGGACCACCGTCACGACCGGGTCGTAAACGAAGTACGTGAAGCACGCCACCACAGTCCAGATAAGGACCGGCAGGAGCGAGCCGCGCAGCACCGTCCAGAACCCGATCCACTCAGGTCCCGACGGCAGCGCACGGTCATGCCACACCTCGATGTGGTTCCTGGTCACGCTCAGGTCGCATGGATCCATCACATCACCGGTAGCTCGGCATTTGTCCAGTGATCCATAAGAAGCGTCCTAACGCCGCGAGCAATCGCTGGCCTCGAGCGAGTTCCGCGGAACGGCCCCCTCCCCCGCACCAGGTGGCGAGGCCGTCCACGCTGGGCTCGACCCGGGCCGGCACCTCACCGGCCGCGGAAGTCCAGTCGATCTGGTTCCTGATCTGGCCCCAGGCGGCCAAGGCGTCAGCGCTCACGGTAGGGCAGTACTTCCGCAAGGGCGACGAACTGCCAGGCTGGGCTGTGGGAGTGCACTTCTAAGGAACGCGTGGAAGGCGGGTACGCCGATCAAGTTCCATACCCGGAGATCGAGGCAGTTGTTGCCCTGGACGCAGGACAGACTTTCCATGTGACAGTGACTGGCACAGCCGTCGTCGACTCCGGACTCGTCGGTCATGTGTACTCGTACGCCGAGGCGCAAATGTGGAATTGGGTTCCCTGGATCACCGTGACACTCTCAAGAGACCGGGAGGTCTCAGGTTCCTACGGATCAGTCATCTGGCCTCACAGTTCACAGTCGGGTCGCCAGGATGGTTCGTGCACGTTGCCGCCGGTCATGACCGATGAATGGACTGAGGCGGCTCACCGCCGTCCCTGTCGCTGTACGGGTGATCGGTCCTACAACGGCGAAGGCGGTCTCAACCAACAGGAAGGCCATGGCCCGGATTGTCATGAGCCGGGCCTTCCCTCGCAGACGTGCCGAAGAGCGGGGATCGGCGGCGACTGCGAAGGGCTCACCCCCGTGCTCCGGCCACTGACCCCCTGCACCAGTTCGAAGCGCCCGGCCCTCCGGTGGTGCCAGGGGGCCGGGCGCTTACGTAGAGCGGTTCACCCCTGCAGCTTCATGCCCTCGGGTGAAGTGAGGCCCTTGTCTGGGTGCGCGCGGAACGTCGCCGTCCAGACGGTGGGCGGACAAGAAGTGCCGTTGGGGTGCTGCTCCGTCAGTTTGGCCCGGGTGTTGTCTTCGACGACCGTGTCACCGCTCTTCGCGGACGTCACGGTGAGCCGCACCTGCACGGTGGACGAACCGATGTCGTCGGGGAGCCGGACCGACAGCGACGCGAACGGGTCATCGGGACTGCCCGACGTCCGCTCCTCGCAGGTTCCGTCCACACATAGACGGATCCTCACCGCGTCCCGGCCGCCGAAGTCGGCGGGCTGCCACACGGCGGAGACATCGGAGTCTGCGTCGGCCTTGGTACACGGCGTGTCCTGACCGAGGGACGAGCATCCGGCCAGGGCCACCGCCAGCAATGGGACGAGAAGGACTCGGCGCATGTCAGTACCACGCTACGGTGCCGGGGAAGGCTCTGTTGGCCAGCCCGATGTCAGTGAAGATCAGCTCGCAGGGGTCGAAGAACCCGCCACTGTTGTCATTTCCGCCACCACCGCCGGACAGGATGCCCTTGGCGTACGCCGGTCCGCTGCCGTCGACGGTGTACACCGAGCCGCCGGAGTCCCCCTTGACGGTGCAGGATCCGGACGTCTTCCTGGCTACGACCATGTTCCTGGCGGTGGTTCCGTTGTCGTAATGGACGGTTGCCTGGGTCGCGGTCACCTGCCACCCACACACCTCGCCGGTCATCATGCCTCCCGTGCCCTGTCGACGAGGTAAAGCCAGGTCGCCCGAGTAGCAACTCTGGCCGGGGAGCTTCACGGAGCCGGAATTGTTGGCCCAGTTGTCCCGGCCGACGGGTCCGACGTAGTCGCTCCCGCTGGGGGTTCATGATGCCCCCGTTGGCGGTGGTGCAGTGACCCGGGGGCACCATGTGCCAGTTGCCGATGTACTTCCACGCGAAGCCCGCTGTGCACCACGTCTTGGAGGTGGTGGTCAGATACGACAAGATGCGCGCCCCGCCGTAGTAGGGCGACGTGTCCCACTGGCGGTCCGCCTGGGGTTCTGCCATTCCGGTACCGGACGTGAGGCTCACGGCGATGGTGTCGATGCCGTAGCGCTCACCCAAGGCCGCGACGAGTGCGGGGGCGGCCGTCCCGGACTCCACGACGACACTGTTCTCCGCCGCGTCCACGAACGCCATGCGCAGTCCGCTCACGCCGGGCAGCTCCGCCTCCGTCAGCTGAAGTACCTCGTCACGTACGGACTCCAGGGTGGTGACGCTGTGCTCCACCACCTCGGTGCGCCGTGCGACCTGCTCGGTGACGGTCGGCCCGTCAGGGGCGGGAGTGGTCTCCGTGGTGTCCTTGGGCATCTCGAACGACTCCACACCGGTGGTCTCCACGGACCCGTCGGCAGGAGGCGCCGGAGTCTCCGTTTCGCTCGAGGTGTCGTCGGGCTTGGTGCCCTCCTCCGTGTCCTCGACGGGCAGACCCGCTGCCTTCGTCCGCGGGGGCCTGCGTCACCTGGATCGGGGCAGTCGCCTCATCGGCGGAGGCCGACTCGACGACCGGAGCGACCAGTTCGCCCGTGGCCGAGTCGATGTAGGGCGGGGCGAAGGCGTCGCAAGCCTCGGCCGCGCGGGCTGCGGGCTGCGGGCTGCGGGCTGCGGGCTGCGGGCTGCGGGCTGCTCCAAGGCGTAGGCCTGAGCTGGCTCGGACTGCTGCCTGACGTCGCCCGGGCCACCATCGTCGATGACCTCGACGCGGTCGACGACCGCCGAGACGGGGTCGGCCTCGGGCGGAGCGTACGCGCCGTCGAAGCGGGCGCCGATCTGCAGGCCACCACTGCCGGACAGGGACGAGGTGTCCCACAGCAGCTTCGTCGCCGAGCCGCCGGTGAGCGGCGCCGTCACGGCCGGCGCGCCGGGGGCGCTGGTGTCGACGGTGAAGCAGTAGTGCGAGGTCGCCCCACCCGTGCCGCTGCCGTCGATGCCGCGTACGTGGAGGTACCAGGTGCCCTCGGTACGGGTCTTGGCGTACGAAGTGCCGGTCGTCTCGTTTGTGCTGTCGGGCACGGTGCCGCCACACCAGCATCAGAGACATCAACAGAGGCGACCAGGACATCGGCCAGCTGCGGTAGCAAGCTCGCCAGTCCGTGTCCTGGTCCGTGGACGGCAGGAGGAATGTGGTCTCCGACGGGTTCGTCCACCGGGCCAGGCGCTGCATCTCCTCGCTGGTCAGGCCGTCGCCGTTGAGTACGACCGCGACGGAATTACCCATGTAGGGCCTGGCGGAGAGAACGTCGGCCTGAACGAACGGACGGGCGGGAGCGTGGTGTGGTCATCGCGGTCCTTTCGCGAGTGGTGGCGAGCGGTACGGCCGGCTGGCCCGGCGGGTCGGCGCAGCCCTACGCCGGTCTCGTGTGCTGCCGGGAGGCAAGGGCGGCGGTACGCGAGACCGGCGGGTGCAGGCTGTCCCGTGGGGGCAGATGCGGACGGTCAGAGGGTCAGGCGATGGAGGGGGCGACGTATTCGAGGGCGTAGCCGTTGCCGTGGCGGGTCACGCGTCCCACTCCGGGTGAGTCGAGGTGCGCGCCGGCGACGAAGTGTCCGGGCCGGGTCAGCCGCTCGAGGAGGGCGTTGCGGGCGGCGCGGGCCTGGGCCTCGTCGCCGTCGAATCCCCAGGAGACGTTGGGCTCGGTGAACTGCAGCGAGGGAACATGAACGGTGTCGCCCCAGATCAGCAGGCGCCCGGTGCTGCTGGTGGCCTCGTAGACGGTATGGCCGTGCGTGTGGCCGGGAGTCGGAAGCGCCGTGACGTGCTTGTTGACTGCGACCTCGCCGGTGATGGGGACGGCGCGCTCGCGGACGGGGGCGAGCCGGCCGGCGAAGACTGAGGCGTCGCTCTCTCCGATCCACACCCGCTCAAGTGCGGGGAAGGACTCGGAGCCGTTCGGCGCGATGAGGCCGTTGACGTGGTCTCCGTGGTTGTGGGTGATCGCCACGTCCGTGATGGACGCGCGGTCGATCCCGGCTTCGTCCAGGGCATCCAGGAGCGAGCCCGTGGTGGAGCCCAAGGCGTTGGAGGCGCCGGTGTCGACGAGAACGGAGCCGGTCGGGCCGGTGACGAGGAAGGCGTTGACCGACAGGCGCAGGCTGCCGTCGACAAGCGGGACAGCGCCGGGCAGTTCGTCGAGGACGTCGCCCTTCTCGTCGCGCAGGAGGGTGGGCGACATGTCGACGTAGCCGTCACGCAGGGAGGTCACTTGAAGGTCACCGAACTCGAACGTCGTATGCAGGCGGCCGCGGGAGACGGGGCGCATGACATTTCCGTTGTACAAGGGCGGGGACGAGGTGGGGGCTTGGGTGCGGGGTGGGGTGCTGGACGGAGTGCGGGACGGGGTGCGGGGTGGGCTGTGGTCGGGCAGCGTCACAGCGGCGACCGCCGCAGCGGCCGCGGCGGCGGCGGCGCCCGCCATGGCCAATAAGCCGCGTCGTGAGGGTCCGTTCATGCATCCTCCTTCTGTCGCCCGTTGCCCGTGGTCGCCGACATGGGGTGGGGTGGTTCATCGCCTGGTGAAGGTGCTCGGCGTCCTGCGACGCGGCGGGCGGCCAGGTGTCGGCGTACACGTGAACGGGGCTCTGGCAAGAATCTCGTAGGCGGAGATCATCTCGGTGACACGGTCGGCCGGTCCGCGATGCGGGCAGCCTGTGGTTGCACTCTGTTGAACTGTTGAGTCTTTTAACGCAGTTCACTGATGTGCTCGTTGTCTCGGTTAATGTCCCTGATGCCGGTGTGGCGGTGCTCGCCCGTACGAGGTCCGGTGTCTTCCACAGGATGTACGGTATGCGGCCGACTCAGCGCGTGGTGCCGCAGCCGCTGTATACGGTGCCTCGCCGACGTCTCTGTTGGGGGTCGGCCGGATGCGTATCGACTTGTCCGAACGCCGTCTGTACTGCGCGCCGAGGATCTTGAACGTCACGCTCTCGCGGTGCACCGTCCTGTCCTAGCTGATGCAGATGCCACTCCGCCGCTGGAGACACCTCGGGTGTTGGGGGTGGACGACTTCGCGCTCTACGGCGACATCGACATCTACGGCACCCTCCTGCTCGACGCCACGGCCCCCGCGATCATGTCCACTCGCTCGCGCTATTCCGTTCTTCCTCCCCATTCCCACCAGACCCCTCACCCCAGGAGGCAATGCGATACGCCAGATCCCTCGCCACGCCTTTGGGGATGGTGACCACACCCAGAAGATCGTCATTCTCCCGGAGGATCGCCCAGCGCCCTGGTGACGCCGAACGATTGCGAGGTCGGCTGGAGCCGCAATCTCACTTCGCCTGTCGGGGCTGCGGTTTGCCGCAGCACTACGGCGGTCAGAGCTCGACGGCATCGGTCAATCTTGCTGGCACAGGACACGGGCAGCTGGCGTACGGCAGTGTTTCTGGAGGAACCCAAGGGGCGCGGGGGAGGGAAAGTTGACGGCCGTGCTGGGACGGCACCAGCTGCATCCTGCGGGTAACCCCGTTCCATCGCTGCCGCAGTCCTTACCTTGAGCAGGGACATGATGATGGATCCGCTCCACGGCCGAATCCACGGCGGACACGGCCGCGGCGGCAGGCGTGGCGTCGGGATTTGTGCGGGTTGTCGGGTGATGATGGCGCTGTGCGACTTGATCACGTGTCCTATGCAGTGGCCCGCGACAGCTTCGTCTCGACTGTCCAACGGATTGGATCGGCCCTTGGCGCCGGGTTCGTCGACGGGGGCGTGCACCCGCGGTTCGGCACCCGCAATTTCATTCTCCCGCTGAGCGGCGGCACCTACGTCGAGGTCGTCACCACACTCGACCACCCCGCCGCCGACCGCGCACCCTTCGGCCAGGCGGTCGCGCGCCGTGCCGCCGAGGGCGGCGGCTGGCTCGGTTGGGTGGTCTCCGTCGACGACATGGTCCCGGTCGAGGCCCGCCTCGGCCGCACCTCGACCGAGGGCCACCGTGTCCGCCCCGACGGGTTCGACCTGAAGTGGAAGCAGATCGGCCTGCTGGAACTGCTGGAGGACCCGCAACTGCCCTACTTCCTTGAGTGGTTGGTCCCCATCGAGGAGCGCCCGAGTGCCGACCCGCGCACCTCCACCACCATCCACGGGGTCTCCATCGCCGGCGACGCCGCTTCCATCGCCGAATTCCTCGGCGAACCGGCCGATCACCCCCTCGAGCAGATCGACGTCAACTGGGTCGAGGATGAGGAACCGGGCCTGATCTCGGTCGAGTTCGCCACCGCCCACGGCCCGGTCACTATCTGACCAGCGCCCGGCTGCCCCGCGGGAGCAGCCGGCTGGGGTCTCCTAGCTAGCGCGTGCCCCTTTGAGGGGTTGGTCAGTTGATCGGATGTGTCTGGTCTGCCTAATTAGTGATCACTGATGCGATGCGGGGCCGGATCGAGCCGCTGATGCCGGCCGATCCGGTGTGTGGACGGCAGTGGGCTGATCATCGCCGAACGCTCGAGGCCATCGCGTGGAACTACCGCACCAACTCGCCCTGGAAAAGTACATGCAGGCGATCGCGGCGCCGGCCGACGTCATGGCGAAGCTGTGCCGGTGTCTCGGAGTGGTCCGCTGCCTCCGCGGCGAGTACGAGGCAGCAACCGTACTGGGAGAGAGGACGCGGACGGAGACCCTGCGCGCAGCGAGCGAGACGCTCCTCTCGTACAGGCCCGGCTCTCGTCCGGCGGGCGCTCGCCGGTGTCCACCTCGGTGCTCGGCTCGCCCGGCCCCGACCGAGACCGCAACAGGCCTACGGGCACGGGGCCAGGCCGCAAGGTCGGGTCCGTTGCCGGCGTCAGGCCCTCGCTTCCGGCGCACGGATCTCGCTGGTGTTCACGTGGCGGCGCCAATGGTGAGGATCTCCTGGCGAGTTGACGGTGACGGTTGGCCTTGCCTGGCGGTGCGGGCAGAGTGGGAAGCCGAGCCTCTGGACCGAGCGGCGGCGGACGAGAGAGTGCGACCTCTGCGTTCACCCAACGGGATGACCGCCCCTGGCTCCCCCCTACATCGTTCGACCGAGAACGAGGTCGTCCGTGAACACGACGAGCTCCGAACCGCGAACCTCGAAAATGGGGGCATGACCGAGACACCGCTCACCGGCCCCTCGGCGCCCGCCGGCTTGCCTCGCACGAAACCCGCCACCTCTCCTGTGGCAGAAGCCGCCAAGAGCGGGGGCGTCGCCACCGAGGGCAGACTGGCACTGCTCGACGTCCTGCGCGGAGCCGCGATCCTCGGCACACTCATGACCAACGTCTGGATCTTCACCGGTCCTGGCTCCGAGTGGGGCGTTCTGCAATCGGGGGGCACCGGCGGAACCGGCTTCGGATCTCTTCCGGCCGCGACCGAAAGCGTCTTCCGGCTCCTCGCGGACGGCAAGTTCCTCTCGATGCTGACCATCCTCTTCGGCGTCGGCCTGGCCATCCAATACAACTCCGCCGCGAAGCGTGGACAGCCATGGCCCGGCCGCTACCGATGGCGGGCCCTTTTCCTGTTCGCCGAAGGCACCCTGCACTTCGTGCTCGTCTTCGCCTGGGACGTGCTGATGGGATACGCGGTCACCGCCCTGGTCGTGGCGCACGTCCTGACCCGATCCGAACGGACACAGCAACGTGTCATGTGGTGGGCGGCCGGACTGCACCTGGCCCTGATGGGTCTGCTGACCGTGGCACTGGCCGCCGCACCCGACGACGGGAAGGACAAGGGAACGGCGGATGCCGTGTCCCCGCAGGTCGTCGACCTCTACGCGGAGGGCAGCTACCTGGAGCAGATCTCCTTCCGGCTGGAGAACACGATCGCGCTGCGCGTCGAGCCGATCCTCTCCTTCGGCCTTCTCGTGTTCCTCTTCCTCCTCGGCGTACGGCTGCTGCGGGCGGGCGCGTTCGGCGCCGACGCCACCGGCCGGCGCATCCGGAGCCGGATGCTCGCCTGGGGCCTGGGACTCGGCATCCCGCTCACCGTGCTGACGGCCATCGGTGGCGAGGCCTACTTCCTGGTGAGTCGCTACTGCGCAGCGCCGCTGGTCGCCATCGGCTACATCGGTCTGATCGGTGCCGCACTGGATCGCGCGCGCCGCCCCGGACCCCTCACGATCGGCCTCGCCAACGTCGGCCGCACCGCCCTGTCGGGATACGTCCTCCAGAACGTGCTGTGCGTCGTCGCCTCGTACGGCATCGGACTCGGCCTCGCCGCGCGGCTTGGAGGCACGGCCCACCCGTGGTGGGTGATGGGACTATGGGCAGCGGTGTGCCTCGTGCTCATGGCAGGCTCCACCGTCTGGTTGCGCCACTTCTCCACAGGCCCCCTGGAGTCCGTACAGAAATGGGTCCTTCGACGCTGAGCCGGCAGCAAGGGCCGGCTCAGAACCGGCTCAGGTCTGACGTGCCCACGTGCGCTGGACAAGGCCTCGCCGAAGCTGCGATCCCCCATCCCCCAAGGCACCGTCGTCTCCTCCTTGGCGTCGCCGCCGGGGCCATCGCTGACCGCATCCTGCGGCTGACAGCGGTGCCGAGACCGTCCGCACGCAGGGTGGCGGCAAGCGACTTCTCGTCGGCCTTGCGGTCGACGATCTCCCCGAGTGCGAGGACGTCCGCCGTGGACTCGATGTTGGTGAGGCTTCCGTTGTCGTCAGCCGTACGGTTGATGGGAGCCGACCCGGCGTCGGGGGCCGTGGTGGACTCGGGACCTCTGGGGCTCGTACATGGTCTGGCTTCTCCTGGGGTCTGCTCCTGGCCGGCCCGGACCGGCATCACGGGTGCCTTGGCGTACGGTGACGCCCGGACGCACGGGTGCTCCGGTCCGGGACGGCCTGAGGGCGATTGGATGCGAAGGTCACAGAACTGCGGCAGGGAACTGCGTGTACGACGCCGTGATGATCAAGCAGGGTGAAGCGGGCGAGTGCACGGGGCGCCGGGTTCGGTGCGTGCGGGCCTCCGAACCGCTGGGGCACGTCACAGATTCGACGCGAGCGGGCGTGCGGTGACGGTCGGTCCGGGATCGTTTCCGGGGTGCTGGTGGCCGTGCTGCTCGATTGCCTGCTCAACCACCTCGGCAGGGGGACCGAGGCCGACGAGGACCGGATACCGACCGGAATGGAGCCGACCGACGGTCCGCCTCCGCTTCCCCGTGAGCGCTCCGGGCAACAGTCCTCCGCCTGGTCGGCGTTCACCCCGCGAAACACATCCGGACCACAGGCCACACCGTGCGCCGGCCAGCGGGTCGAGCCGTACGCCACGCCTCACGCCGACCCGTACTCCGCACCGCACGCCGGGCCGTCACCGGAGGTCACCTTCGGGGCTCCCCCAGCGCCCCGCGGCTACCTCACGGTGGATCCGGACGCCGGACGCGCCACCCTCGATCCCCGCCAGGACGAAACCCCGCCCTCCTCACGCGCCTGGTGAAGCAGCGGGGCTCATGCCGACGGCTCACCCCATCCGGCCACGGCCCCTCGCCCTCTTCGCGCTGCCGTCGTCGTGACCTCGCGCCCGGCGGAGTCGCGGCGCCCGCGTGGTGGGTGGTGGCGCATCCGGGAACAGCCGAACCAGCGAAGGAGAGATGGCAGCCCCCACGCGAAGGAGCATGACCATGGATGTCGTCGAAGCCGGGGTCCTCGTGGTCGGCGCCACCGGTGCCATCGGCGGACAGACCGCCGGACAGTTGGCCGAGAGCGGCGCCGCGACCGCTCTGGCCGGCCGAAACCGTGACCGGCTCAAGGAACGCGCTTCGGCGCTCGGCGGGAGCCCCTGGCGGACCTTCGAGGCGCACGACCTGGACAGCTGCGCCCAGCTGGCCCCGTGGGCCAAGGCAACGCTCGGTGGGCTCGACGTGCTGGTGGTGGCCATCGGCGTAGCCGGCTTCGGATCCGCCGTCGAGGTGCCGGACACGTCGGCCGAGCACCTGTTCACCGTGAACGCCCTGGCACCGATGGCTGTCGTCAGGGGATCCCTGGGGGTGCTGTCCCCGGGGGGCGTCGTGGCCGTGGTCACGGGCGAGATCGTGGACCGCCCCGCACGGGGCATGGCCGACTACGCAGCGGCGAAAGCGGCTCTCGCCACCTGGCTCGGTGTGGCCGGGCGCGAGGCCCGTCGTGATCGCCTCGAAGTCATGGACGTTCGGATGCCGCATCTGGACACCGCTTTCGCCGCTCACCCGGCAGTGGGTACCGCCCCGGCGCTGCGCCCTGGCTCGGACCCGGTGGAGGCCGTACACGAGCACATTGTCCTCCCGATCCTCCACGCGCTGGGCCGCTGAATCGGCAGGGCCGACGTCAGACCGGCCCCCGTTCGCCGGGTCACCCGGCCTGTTACGGGGTGACCAGCAGTGCGACGACGAGTTCCGTGGTGCGGCGCTGCCAGTCGGCGGCACCGCGGAGCATCGCGTGCCCTCCGCGCCGCATGACGATCCCCTCGGCGTGCGCGCCGACCGCGCCTGCGCGGCGGACGAACTCCCAGGTCTCCCGCGCGGAGGTGACCCGGTCGGCCTCGTCATGCAGGAGGTGGATCCGGCACCCGACGAGATGCTCGACGGGCTCCCCCGGCGGGCACCAAGGGGCCAGGCCGACCACGCCCCGGACCACCGGGTGACCCGCCGCGCGCAGCGCGGCCCGGGCGCCCATCGAATGTCCGACGAGGGCGACCGGGACGTCCCCCGCGGTCCGCAACACCACCGCGAGGGCGGCCTCGGCGTCCCGGGCCGCGTCGGCGCGTACCCCGTTCCAGCCCCGGTGGCGGTACCGGACCATCGCGACGAGTACGTCCCGCTCGGCGAGCGCACGCCTGAGGTCGGCCGCGAACGGGCGTATGCGCAGCGCGGGCATGTTGACCAGCGGCGGCGGCCCCAGGCCCTCGGAGCGCCCGCCGTGCAGGAGGAGTACGGCCGCGGTGGGGACGGCGGGGGCAACCACAGCGTCCAGGATGCCTCTGTCACCCCGGCGGACACCCCGGGCCGGGGACGTCACCGGGGGTCCGTCCGGCTCGTCACGCGACGCGGCGGACGCGGGAAGAAGCCACTCGTCCGGGCCTCGTAGGCCGACCAGCCGGGGCGGTCGGCCATGTGGGCGTCCAACAGCCGCTTACCGCTCCCGAAGATGAGGAGTCCGCTCATCACCAGGGGCGATACGAGGGTGAGTGCCGCGGTGGGCCAACTCGCGCACGCGGTCAGGTACAGGCCCCACCAGACCAGGAAGTCGCCGAAGTAATTGGGGTGCCGGGTCCAGCTCCAGAGCCCCTGGTCCATGACGCGTCCACGGTGGGCGGGATCGGCCTTGAAGCGGGCCAGCTGGTGGTCGCCCACGGCCTCGAAGGTCACGCCCACGGCCCACAGCACCAGGCCGGTGACCAGAAGAACGTCCACTCCCTCGGGAAGGTACGCGGCGGCCTGGACGGGGAGGGAGACGAGCCAGACCAGGACGCCTTGGAGGAGGTAGACCTTGCGCAGGGCGTAGAGGGCCGGGCTGCCCGGGGCGCGGGCGAGCATCCGTGCGTAACGGGGGTCCTCGCCGTGGCCGCGTCCCCTGCGGGCGATGTGGACCGCGAGCCGCAGGCCCCACAGGCAGGTCGCCAGTGTGACGGCGAGGCGCCGGGCGTCGTCCCCGTATCCGGTGGAGAGCGCCCAGGTGACGAGCGCGACGGTGGTGAAGGCGAGGCCCCAGGCGACGTCGACGATCCGGTGGACCCCCTTCACCAGGGCCACGGCGAAGGTGACCAGCATGACCGCGAGGGCCGCGCCGGCCGAGGCGGCCAGGTTGACGGCGAAGGCGGATCCGTTCACCACGAGGCCTCCGTGTCCTGGCCGGTGGCGACCAGCCGCAGCTGCCGCACATCGAGGTAGTACGAACGGAACCCGGCCTCCGAGTAGGCGAGATACAGCTCCCACATCCGGCGGAAGGTCCGGTCGAAGCCGAGTGCGTCGACCGCGTCCGGCTGCTTGACGAAGCGTTCGCGCCACAGGCGGAGCGTTTCGGCGTAGTGGTCGGCGAATCCGGTGTCGTGGGTGATGTCCAGGCCGGCGGCGGCACTCTCGCGGGCGATGGCGTCCAGTGAGGGGATGAGGCCACCGGGGAAGACGTACTTGCTGATCCACGTATGCGTCCGGGCGGTGGCGAGCATCCGGTCGTGCGGCATCGTGATGGCCTGGACGGCCACGCTGCCGCCGGGGGCGAGGAGTCGTCGCAGGGCGGTGAAGTACGCGGGCCAGAACTCGGCGCCGACCGCCTCGATCATCTCGACGCTGACGACGGCGTCGAACCGGCCCTCGACCTCACGGTAGTCGCGCAGTTCGACCGTCACCCGCCCGGCCACCCCCGCGTCGTCGATCCGGCGCAGCGCGAGGTCGCGCTGCTCCTCGGAGAGCGTGATGGTCAGGACGTGGGCGCCGCGTGTCGCGGCCCTGACCGCGAGTTCGCCCCAGCCGGTGCCGATCTCCAGGAGCCGTGTTCCTGGGCCGACGCCCGCGAGGTCGAGCAACCGGTCGATCTTGCCGTGCTGCGCCGCAGCCAGCGCGTCCGGTGTCGCGGGGAGGGTGTCGAACACGGCCGAGGAGTACGTCAGGCTCGGATCCAGGAAGAGCGCGAACAGCTCGTTCGACAGGTCGTAGTGCCGGTGGATGTTGTCGCGCGCGCCTTCGACGGTGCTGCGGTCCCGGAGCGGCCGGCGGTGTGCCCAGAGCCCGCGGAGCCGGCGCAGCGGCGCCGGTACCAGGTCGTCGACGTGGGCGGCGAGCACGGTGAGCAGGCCGACGAGGTCGTCGCTGTCCCATTCGCCGGCCATGTAGGACTCGCCGAAACCGATGAGGCCGTCGGCGCCGATCCGCCGGTGGAAGGCCGCCGGGTCGTGCAGGGTCAGGGTCGGCTCGCCGTCCTGGGGGGTGCAGGGCCGGGGAACGCGCCCGTGCCCGTCACCGTGGCGTATCCGCAACGGCAAGCGGGCCAGTGCGCGTTCGACGAGACGTCGGGCGATGGCTGTGCGCAGGGCGGAGGCGCGTGGAAGGAGCGCGACGTCGGGCCAGCGCTTCAGATCGACGGATGGGCGGCGCCCGGTCGCGCCGACGGGTGCGTCCGGCGAGATGGAAAGAGTCACAGCATGCCTTGTCGGGTGGGCGGAGCAGGGCGCGGACAGACGGGAAGTCCCTTGAGGTACAGCCGGATTCCGTGCCAGCGGATGCTGACGCTGACGGCCGCGGTGGACCAGGGGTGGCGGAGCGCGGCGGTCAGCAGACCGCGTGCGTCGGCAGGGTGGTACCGGCCCCGGACGGTGGCGGTGAGCGGCCGGCTCCCGTCCCCGAGCCGCACTTGGACGGTGAGATCGACGTGCTCCCCGGGGAGCGGCAACCGCATCCGGTAGGAGCCCTCGACGTCGAAGAACGGTGAGACGTAGAAGTCCTTGGCGACGTCGGCGCGTCCGCCGGCGTCGGGCCGCAGCAGGTAGCAGTGCCGCCCGCCGTACGTGTTGTGCACCTCGGCCACGACGCAGACGGGGCGGCCGGCCTTGTCGTGACACCAGTACAGCGTGAGCGGGTTGA
Source organism: Streptomyces gardneri (assembly GCF_006539185.1). Classification (GTDB taxonomy): domain Bacteria; phylum Actinomycetota; class Actinomycetes; order Streptomycetales; family Streptomycetaceae; genus Streptomyces; species Streptomyces gardneri. The sequence continues at coordinate 54,892 of NZ_BJMN01000016.1, read as the reverse complement.
AGACGTGGTTGAGGACGCGGGCGTGGGCCAGCATCAGAACCCGGCCGTCGGCATCCCGTACGCCGCGGGACGCCAGGTAGGCATCGAGGCCGGCACGGATGGTGGGAGCCCGGCCACCGAAGTGGTCGCGGGCGTCGAAGCGGGCGAGGGGTCGGAGGAGACGTGGCAGCGACGGCAGGGCATCGAGGTCGACGAGCCAGAGGTAGGTGCGCCGGCGCAGCGAATGGCGTACCGGGTGCACGCGTGTGTGCGCGACCTCGCAGGTGTACAGCGCGGGGACCGGAGGGACAGTGCCGGCGGACGTCACCAGTTCACCCCCAGGGCCCGGGCGGCCGCGACACCGGAGCGGCAGCCGTCCTCGTGGAAGCCCCAGCCGTGGTAGGCGCCGGCGAAGGCTGTGACGGACGTGGCGAGGCCGGGGAGTTCGCGCTGGGCGGCGACCGAACGGGGGGTGTAGACGGGATGCTCGTACACCATCCGGGCGAGCACGGTGCTCTCGTCGACGCGCCCGTCGGGGTTGAGGGTCACGAGGTGCGGCTCGGGCGCCGCGAGGCGCTGGAGCCTGGTCATGTCGTAGCTCACCTGGACGGCCCCGGGGCGTGCCGTGCAGGACGGGAGCCAGTAGTTCCAGGAGGCCCGCGCGTGGGGTGAGCGCGGCAGGACGGTGGCGTCCCGGTGCAGCACGGCGGGGTTACGGGAATAGGTGAACGCTCCGAGGACGCGACGCTCTTCGGGCGTGGCGTCCACGAGCATCCGCAGGGCCTGGTCGGGATGGACGGCCACGACGACGGCCGCGTGCACCTCGGAGTGGCCGTCCTCGGTGGTCACGCGCGCGTGGGCGGGTCCGCGCTCGATCGTCCGCACGGGCATGGCGGGGCGGACGGAGGCGAGGCGCTTGGCCACCTTGTCGACGTAGGCCGACGAGCCCCCGGTCACGGTCTTCCACCGGGGCGAACCGGTGACCGAGAGCAGCCCGTGGTGGTCGAGGAAGCGGAAGAGGTAGACCGCCGGGTACCGCAGTGCGGTGTCCGGGGCGCAGGACCAGACGGCGGAGACGAGCGGGACGGCGAAGTGGCCGACGAAGTACGGGGAGAATCCGCCGTGTCGCAGGAACGCACCGAGAGTCCGGGTGTCGTCCCCGGAGGCGAGCAGCCGTCGCGCGGCCCGATGGAAGCGGGGTACGTCGGCGAGCATCCGCAGATGGCGGGGGCGGCGCAGGTTCCCGCCGCCGAGCAGCCCGCGGGAGCCGCGAGCGCCCGCGTACTCGAGGCCACAGCCGTCGCATCGCACGGACATGCTCATCTCGGAGTCCTGGGTGGCTACCCCGAGCTCACGGAAAAGCCTCAGAAGGTACGGGTAGGTGCGCTCGTTGTGGACGATGAAGCCGGTGTCCACGCGCACGGTGCCACCCGCTCCGGTCGGGAGTTCATGGGTGTGCGCGTGGCCCCCGAGCCGGGAGTCCGCCTCGTACAGGACCACGTCGTAGTCCCGCGAAAGCACGTGCCCGGCGGTCAGGCCCGCCACTCCCGACCCGACCACCGCGATGCTGCGCCGGTTCATTCCTGCCCCCCTCGTGTACGTCGGTTTCCGCATTCCGATCGCGCGAGCCGCCTGCTGTACCGATTCGGTGCCGTCGGCCCTGCGGATGGGTGCGTGGCCCACGGGCGCACCGGCGCCCCTGGGCGTGGTCGCTTCGGACCGCCCAGTGGAGGGCCGGTCGTCCGACGTGCGGCCTGCCGAACCGGGAGCGAGGTGGCCGCGCATCCGCTGGGAGCCCGCGCCGGGCATGGCCCATCGCCCTGCCGAGAGGCACCCCCCGAGCCAACTGATTGCGGCAGCCGACGACCACCTGCGTGAAGGACGCCACCGTCGCGGAGGAGCGGGCTGGGGCGGCATGCGCTGAACGCTGCGATCATGACGACTCCTCTTGCCCGTCCCGCGGGCCGCAAGGCGAGGGCTCCCGGTCCCGCGAGGGGCGGTCCACCGACCGGGCGAGTCCGCCCGGCCTGCTCAGCGTCCGGCGAACGGGCGTCGCGAATCAAGACGCATCGTTTGTGCATCGATCGAGGCTCGTCCCGCGGACCCGGTAGCGGTTGACCGTGTCGCCCTCGGCTTCCAGGATCCGATCGATCCTGCGGATGTCTCCGTACCGGGTCCGACAGAGATCCCGGTCGAGTTCCGCCAGGTCTCCGTATCTCTCGAACCGGCTGACCACAGCCTCGTGGAACGTGATGTACAGGCAGCGGGAGACGTCCTCTCACCGGGTGAGTTCACCGGTGTCCAGCGACAGTTGCCTCGGGAGTTCCGAGCGCCGGGCCGCGGGCGGTCCGCCGAGCAGAGTGTCCTACGCGCCGCCGAGCATGACTTCGAGGGCACCCGTGTCCGCCGCGTGGCCGAGAACGTCGTACGCCTCTTCCATCTGTCCCTGCTCGAGCGGCTGAGCGGCTTGGCGCGTGAGCGGCTTGGCGTGTGGCAGGGATTCGGGACGGCGGCGACGGGGAGTGTTGCCCAGTCAGGTGAGGCCCGGTCTCGCCATCGCCGTGACGGTCAGCGGGCCCAGTACCGTCCGCTGCAGCTCTGTGAAGCCGAAGCGGCGGTAGAGGGGCACGTTCGCGGGATCGGCCGTGGTCAGGAAGAAGCCCGCCGGGGCAGTTGTGGCCGCCAGTATGTGATCAAGGAGGAACCGTCCGGCGCCGCGTCCCATGTTGTCGGGGCGTACCCCGATGAACTCCAGGGTCCATGCGCCTGCCGGAGTCAGGGCTTCGGCCTGGTGCAGATAGCGCAAGGTCTTCCCCAAGGCAGAGGGCCCGCACCGCAGGCCCGTCCGCACCGCCCAGGCCGCTCGGGCCGGAACTCCCGGCGCCGCGCCTGGCGGTGTGAGAACCGCCGCGGCGATCGGCCGGGCGTCCGACCTGCTCGTGACTGCGTACCGGAGGGCACCGGGAAGTGTCGCGTGGGTCCGCAGAGTGCTGTCGAACCAGTGGGTCCTCAGAGTCCGCGACGCACCGCAGATCCAGGAGACGGCTGGTTCCTGCTGGAAGGCCGCGGCCAGGGTGCGGGCGCAGGTGGCGGGACCCGGGTTCGCATCGATCCTCCACTGCGAGGCGGTCTCAGACACGGCGTCTGCGCTCCAGCGGCGCTTCCGGGACAAGATGACAGACGAGTAGTTTCAGGAAGAACAGCGGCGCGAACCACCCCAGTCCGTAAGGCACTTCGAGCCAGAACAGATTGACCAGAACCGCGGTCATGAGAGCGATCACCGAGACGGGGCGCTTGAGGTGCAGCGGCGTGAACTCCACGACGGCCGCTCCTGTGAGCAGCAGTGCGACGTTGCCCAGCGTCCAGCGCCAGTCACCGGACAAGGTGATCAGTCCCACGGCCAGGAGATGGAGCACGTGCGCGGAGACGAACAGGAGTCGTGACCGCCTGGCGCGTGGGGCGGGGCGGTGGTACCAGCGTTTCGCGGCGTTCGTCGCGTTGGTGAGCACTCCGCCGATGAGATCCAGTCCCACCAGCGCCACCACCGCGCACTGCGGTCCCGACCACTCGTGCCAGGCCCCGGAGGCACGTATCCCGGCGAAGAGGAGCAGAGCGCATACGGCCAGGCCTGCGGCCTCCACCGCCGCCTCGGAACGCGACTTGCCCGGCCCCATGAACCGTTCCACGCGGCCCGCGAATCCCGGCGGGGTCTCGGGTATGTCCCAGACGACCTCGAGGTCAGTGCGCATCGGCGTTCCCGTCGTCGAAGAATGATCCGGTCTGGCTCCACAATCCGCGGAGAAGGCGCCAGAGTTGTGCTCCCTCGGCATCGCGCGGGCCCGTGGACGCCGGTGACTCCTTCATGCGGGCGACCGCCCAGGTGTCGGCGGCTCTGACGACCGCCGCGGTCACGGTCACCAGGAGCTCGTGGTCCACGTCCGCGCGGATCACGCCCAGCCTCTGCCCGTCCGAGACCAGATCGTCGAACCACGCCAGCCACGGTCCGCCCTCACCGCGCGCGTGCCCGATGGCCGCGTCGGCGAGGGCGAGGTCCTCCGGGTGGCCTTGCAGATGTGCCGCGAGCGCGGAGGCACCGGCGTCGAGGCGGGACCAGAACTCCGCCTCGTCGCCGGCCGCGACCCAGGGGCCCAGCGCGCCGAGCAGCCGGCCCAGTACGCCGTCGAGCACGGCGGAGAGCAGGTCCTCGCGCCCGTCGAAGTAGTGGTACGCGGCGGTCTTCGAGAACCCCGCCGCTTCGATGATCTTGTTGTACGAGGCGGCTTCGGTGCCGTGTTCGGCGAAGTGGCTGCGTGCGATGGCCAGGATCAGTTCCTGGCGTTCGGCGGGAAGTCGATCGAACCGAGGGAGAGGCATGAACTTATGGTACGCACTTGTGGTGTGTACCGGTAGTACACACCACAAGTTTTCCTGTGGCGCAGATTCGTCGAGGAGGATGCGCGAGGGAGGGCGGGTCCGCGAGACCTCATCGCGCGCGCATGACACGGAGCAGGACGACGGCGGAGCCCCGCGAGCCTGCCACCGTGACGCTCCCACCGACCGCCTGGACCGCCCCAACGCCCGGCCTCCGCAGGACCGAACGGGTGACGGCCCGAGTCCGCGGATCTCCGGACTTGGGCCGCTACGGCGCATTGCCTTCTATCGTGGAACTGCACACGGTGGGGTCGGAGTCGAGGCAGGCAACGGAATGAACGAACAGCAGCACGTCGACTACGCAGCCGTGTTCCAGGCCATGCCCGGCATGGTCGCCCTGCTCACACCCGACCTGGTGTACGTCGACGTCAACGAGGACTTCGCACGGCTCGCCGGGCGCCCCCGCGCGCAGCTGGTCGGCCGCTACATCTTCGACGCGTTCCCGGAGAACCCCAACGACCCCGCCGCCGCAGGAATGCGGGAGACCGAGGCGTCGATGCTTCGAGTGGTCGCCACCGGCGAGCGCGACACCATGGCTCTGCTCCGCTACGACATCGAGGATTCCCGGCGGCCGGGCCACTGGCAGGAGCACTTCTGGAGCCCCGTCAACGCACCCGTGCCGGGCCCCGACGGACAGGTGGAGATGATCGTGCACCGGGTGGAGGAGATCACCCCGCTCATCCACGCCCGCGGCGGCCTGGAAGGCACCACCCAGGCGGCAAGGCTGGAAGCCGAGCTGTACACGCGCTCCCGCGAGCTGCAGGAAGTCAACGAGCGCCTGCGCAAGGCACACGCCCGGGAGCGGAAGGTGGCACTGGCCCTCCAGGCGGCGATGCTGCCCTCCCCCAGCCCCGTCGGCCACCATCGGGCGGCCGTGCGCTACCGCCCCGCGGTAGGCGGCCTGAACGTGTGCGGCGACTGGTACGACCTGGTCGGACTCCCCGGCGACCGTATGGCAGTGGCCGTGGGAGACGTCGTGGGCCACGGCCTCAGCGCGGCCTGCGTCATGGGGCAACTGCGCAGCGCGCTGAGCGCGGCCGCGCTCGTCGCCGACGGCCCGGCCCAGGCGCTCGACGCCCTCGGGCTCTACGCCCGCTCCGTCGAGGGCGCCGAGTCGTCCACCGCGGCAACCACCTTCATCGACTGGAGCAACCACACCCTGACCTACAGCAGCGCCGGCCACCCTCCGCCCGCACTACTCACCCCCGGCGGCGACGTGATCTTCCTCGACCGGGCGACCGACCCGCCGCTCGGCGCCCGTCCGGACCACGTCCCCCGCCCCCAGGCAACCACTTCCTTCGAGGAAGGCGCGACGCTGGTGATGTACACCGACGGCCTGATCGAGCGCCGCACGGAGGACATCGACGCCGGACTCGCGCGCCTCGCCGACTCCCTCAGCCGGCGCGGGCGAGAGGACCCCGAGACCCTGGCCGACAGCCTCCTGTCGGACCTCCTGAACACCGACGGGAACACCGACGACACGGCGCTCGTCGTCCTCCGCCTGTGAGTCGCCCGACCGACCGAACCCACCGACCGAACCGCCCGACGGGCCACCCGGCCCGTCTCTGCTCCGGCGTCTCAAGACGGACGACGATCCCTCACACCGGGCACAGACCGTCGCGGAACTCCGGGCGGAGCTCGACAGGGTGACCCTCAGGCACGCGGCCAAGCCTTTCACCGCCGCGCACGTTCACTTCGCCCTGGACATCGTCGAATCGATCAACCCCGTGCCGGAGCATCGGCACATGGCGCCGGGGTACCCGATCCAGACAGCCCTGACCGAAGAGGAGCTGGGAGGTGGTCCTCCCTTCCCGCCGGCAACCGCCTGCAGGCCGCCAAGAGGATTCAAGGTGCCTCCCGGCTTGACGCGGCCCCGCCGCAACCTCCTCGGCCACCGCGCCAAGGCGCCGCTCGACTGCAGGATTCCCTAGAGGAGCCTGCCAGACGAGTGGTTCACCCTGCTGCTGCGCTGCGATGATGAAGCTCTTTGGAATTGGATCTGACCGGACTTCCGTGAAGTTCCGGTTCGCCCAGCCCCCGGCCACAGCAGATGCCCGGGTTGGCCCACTGGTGCGTCTATCCAGGTCACCTCCGGACGTCACCCGAGCGAGAGACGCTCGGTGGGGGTATGTCGTTTCACGCAAGGTGACCCTGTGATCCAGGAGGAGATCAGCTATGTACGCGGTGATTCGGCGCTACGAAGGAGTGACGGACTCTGCCGAGGCAGGGCGTCGAGTGGACGAGGGATTCGTGCCTCTCCTCCGTCGGGTCCCCGGCTTCGTGGCTTACTACTGGGTGGACGCCGGGAACGGAGTGATGGTCTCTACCAGCGTCTTTGAAGACCGATCCGGGGCCGAAGAGTCGATCAAGCAGGCGGCCGACTTCGTCAGGGACAATCTCGCGCCGCTGCTCCCCAACGGTCCTCAGGTCACAGCCGGCCCGGTTGTGGCTGCTGGGTAGCGATCTGCGAAGTGGGTCGCCGGATCCCCACCACCTCCACTCCGACGATCCGGCCCTTCACGGAGATCCGGTCAGAGCCGTTTTCAGATATCCGCATCAACCCGACGGCTGAGGAACCTCGGCAGCGGCCAGATCGCCTCCGCCAGCGCAGGCGTCTCGGCGTCGTGGCGGCGGACCCGGTTCGTCGTCGGGCCCTTGAGCCGCATGCTGTTTCCGACCTTACTGCCCGGCACCGAACACCGCCTCGATGTCGTCTGCGGCGTACTGGGTCGGCCACGACACCGGCTGAACCGGCCGGGCGTAGTGGGCCCCGAGCTTGTCCAGCAGGTCGTCCAGGCCGACGGCCGTGTAGAGCTCGGTGGTGCTGATATGGGTGTGGCGCAAGATCGTCTGTACTTCGCGCAGCTTCAGCTCCGGATCGCGGGCCATCCGCTTCGCGGCCGTGTGCCGCAGGTCGTGCAGGGTCCAGTTCGACCCGAGGGCCTCGCAGGCCCGCTGGAAGATGCGGCGGGCCGCCCAGTAGGTCAGCGGGCGGGGCTCGCCCCGGCGGGTCCGCCAGACCGGCATTCCCTCCAGCGGCAGTCCGTCCTCCTCCAGGTAGGCGGCCAGATAGGCCAACCCCTCCGGGGACGTCGGGAACTCATCTGCGCGAACAGCTCGTCCCACTGACCATCGGGGACGGACCGCGGGTGCCGGACGGGAACCTTCGGCCGCAGCCAGGCCCGCCGGTGCTGCTGGCGGACCTCCAGCGGCGACCGGTGGGCCAGTGCCGCGCGGCGAGCTGCGCTCGCCGGGACCGGGTTGATCAACGATCCGCGGCCGAAGGGCTGGTGGAAGGCGTAGAAGCCGTGGACCACCGTCAGGTTGTGGGCGATCGTCGACGGCGCGTATCCGGCCCGCAGGGTGCGCTTGCCCGTCTTCGGGTTCACGGACCCGGCCGGGTGACTGCCGAGGCGTCGCCGTTGACGCTGAGAGTTGTGGGCATGCCGCAGCCAGCCCACAAGTACGGCGGTCTCGGCCTCGGTGACCTGTTCCAGCCCACGTCCAGGGCCCAGAGCACACGGTGCCAGCGCAGCAGGTCGTAGCCGTAGCTCCGGCAGGTCGCCGTACTGGCGTCGCCGAGCATCCGGTCCCGCAGGTAGACGCTGACCGGCTCGATCTCACGGCCGGCGGCGTCCACCACCAGCCACGGCAGCGACGGCGTCGTACCCGCGACCACAGCCCCGACCCGGGGCAGCCGTACCCGCCCGTCAATCAGATCTCGATGAAGCGAAGGAGTCTCATGCACGATCACATGATCAGAACTCACGGCCCCCGGGCCGAACGGACACCTGAGTTAGTGCAGTTAACAGACCAGCACCCCGGTGGATTACCCACAGGGTCCCTGACTCGGCGTGCCGTCGTCCCCGGCGCCGACCGGGTTCAGTTCACGGGCATACCGATGCCAGGAAGCCACAACCGGCCGTGGTCGTTGACCGTCACTTCCCAGGCCACGAGCTCGTCCGGGCAGACCGACCCACGGCCGCGGACGTCGGCGACCAGCAGCCGAGCCGCCGACCGCGCCGCCGCAGGGTCCTCGTCCGCGAACTCCGCGCGCCACCAGCCCCCCTCGCACACCTGCCAGCCCCGCTCCCGCATGGCCTCCTCCAGACCCGGCGCATCCGCCGTGGTCCGGTGGTCCACCATCAGCGACAGCCGGCCCCGGTCCTGGCTATAGCCCACCCGCAGGTGCCGCGGCCAGTCCCGCGCGCACCCGACGACGAACGACGCCCAGTCCCCCGGCACCTGTACCGGCAGCTGCTCCATCCACGAGTCCAGAAGCAGTTCGAGCGACGACTCCAGATGCTCCCAGGACGCGGCCGTGTGATGACCGTCCCAGCGGAAAGCCGGCCAAGACCGCTCCGGCCCCCGGTGCAGCAGCCACAGGTAAGGAAGCGCATCGAAGCCGTGCGGCTGCTCCGCCCGCCAGCCGACCGAACCCGACTCCACGACGGAGTACTCGCGCCCGTGCAGGTCCGATGCCGTGTGCACCGACATGGTGGCACCCTGCGGGCCTGATTTCATCGGTTCGTATGAGTGCCACTGCTCCGGTGTCAATGGGAGCCAGGAGTAGGCCGTTCGTGGCGGCGATGCACTCGACCCGGGGCGGTGTTCTCCGGCGAGATTCGGAGCCACCGATCGGGTGACCGGCAGGGTTGGGCGGAGTGTCCAAGGGAGCTAGCGAGAGGCTGTTGGTAGCTTGTCGGTGCGGGCCCGGGTCGCCTCCCTGACAAGTCGCGGCCAGGGCCTCGCCCTCGTCGTGGTGTCGACGTACTCCGAGAATGTCTCAATGGGGTACGGGCGAACGCGTCCAGTGACCAGTCGCTACGGCCCATAAACGCGCGTGACCATGAGGTGCCCCTCTTGAGCAGCCAGCGCGTAGAAGTACTGGAGATCCTCCAGCTTCTGCCGGACCTCGCTGATCACAAAATCAGGCAGGGTTGAGAGCTGCTCACACGTCGAGACGATCGAGTCGATAGACAGGTCACGGAGGAAATGTGCGGCTTCGGCAACTTCCTGACGTGTAAGTACTGTGATCAGCTCACCCGGTTCGCCGACCTCTCCCAGCATGTCACCCCCCAGGACCACCAAGCTCCCCACTCCTTGGGCGGGAATGGGGACCCCGGAGATCGCGACGCTCACGAGATCCCACAACTCCCCGATCTCGCAAAAGTTGCTGAAATTAGTCTCTTCTCCCCAGTCCTCCTCGCCCTGAGCTTCCTCAAAGCGGCTCTCAAGGAAATCTATCCCGCGAATGAATTCGTCCTCAGTCAGACGCCATTTGGTCACCGACATACCCATCGAAACTTCCTCCCTCTCCGCTATGAAAACCATGGCCGAAGACTAACGAGTCCTCGGCACAGTCAGGGAGTAGGGGTCCGGGGTCGCGTCAGTCCTGGTGGGGGAAGAGAGATTCCTGGGTTGCCTGGAGGCGGTAGGACTCGGTGCCGGTCTGGATCAGCGTGCAGCGGAAGGTGATCCGGTCGGCGATGGCCGCGCAGAGGCGGGCGTCACCGAAGGTCTTGTCCCACTCCGTGAAGGGCGAGTTCGTGGCGACCGCGGTGGCTTTGCGTTCCTCGCGCTCGGTGAAGATCTGGAAGAGTAGTTTCGCGCCCTTGCGGTCCAGGTTGAGGTAGCCGAACTCGTCCAGACACAGGAGATCGATCTTGCTGTAGCGGGCGATGACCGAGGACAGGCGGCGGGCCGCGTCGGCCTCGGCGAGCTCGTTCACCAATGCGCTGGTGGTGGTGTAGCGGACCGACAGGCCGGCCTCGGCGATTGCCGTGCCGATCCCGATCAGCAGGTGGGACTTGCCTGTGCCGGAGTCGCCGATCAGCACCAGCGGGCGGCCCTCACGGACCCAGGTCGGGGACTTGAGGTCCGCGACGACCTCCGGGGTGACGTTCGGGTTCTTCGCGAAATCGAAGTCCTCCAGCCGCTTCGGCCTGGGGAAACGGGCCAGCCGCAGCAGTCGCTGCTGACGGCGTAGATCGCGGTCGGCGAGCTCGACCTGCAGCAGGTCAAGCAGGAACTGCTTGTAGGTGGCTTGCTCGCGCCGGGCGGTGGTCGCCAGGTCGATGAACCGCTCGCGGAACGCCGGCAGGCGAAGCTCTCTGCCCGCCTCGTCGATGAGCATGTCCTCGGGGTCGCCGGGCAGCGACAGCCTGCGCGCAGGGACCTTGTCGGTCTCCGGCTCCTCGTCCTGGTCGGTGACGGTGACGGTCGGGCTCATGCGCCGTGGCCTTTCTGGGTCTGGCTGGTGCGGCTGGGAAGCGGGCTCAGTAGCCGGTCGCACTTGCTCATGTCGGGCAGTGCCTGGCGTGGGTCGGGCGGCAGGCGGCGCGCGTGCAGGGAGATCACCTGTGCCCCGTCCTGACCGGGCGACGCCGCCGCGCTGTCCGCGGTTGTCTCACCGGGGCTAGCCAGGAGCTCGGCGTCGTCCGCGTCGGTGCCCTCCATCGCCTTGCGGGCCTCGATCGCGACCAGGTCCGTGGAGACCGACCCGATCCGCAGGCAGGTCTCCATCGCGGCGACCAGTGCCTCGCCGGGCAGCTGACGGTGCAACAGCAGCACCTCGATCAGCATCCGGGTGCCCTCGCGGTCCCCGGCCTTCTTCTTGGCCGCCGCCCAGAACGCCTCGTGGACCTTGGTGAAGCCGCCCTCCGCGCGGGCCTGCGCGAGCGCGGAGGCCCCGGCGAACGCACCGGGCTTGACCAGCAGGATCTCCAGGTAGTGGTCCAGCAGGTCGTGATAGGTGTAGCGGCGCGTCAGCCGCGGGTGGCGGGCGACGACCTTACGTCCGTCGAACACCCACAACTCGTTCGCCCGCAGCTTGACCCGGACCTTCGTGCCGATGAACTTCGCCGGCACCGAGTAGTAGCACTGCCTCACCGTGATCCGGGAGTTCCGCGCGACCGTCGGCGTCAGGTCGATCCCGCAGTCGTAACCGTCCGCCGGCAGCGGCCGCAGCTTCTCCCGCTCGGCCTCGAAGTCGAACCCGATTGATGTCGGGCGGCCGTGGATGTGCCGGGCGTCCTCCGCGACGTCGATCGCGGCCAGCCGCTCGTTCAGCTCCGCCAACGAATCCACCTGCGGTGGAGGAACCAGGTGCTTGCGGCGGAACCGGCCGCCTTCATGCTCCACCCCGCCCTTCTCGTGGGCGCCGTCCTCACCAGGCGCGCAGTAGAACGCCGAGAACTGATACCAGGACTTGAACGATGCCCACCTGGCCGATTCCAACCGCGAGCGTCCGAACAGCACCTGTTTGACCGCGGGCTTGAGGTTGTCGTACCGGATGTGGACCGACGGCACCCCGCCCAGCACCGTGAACGCCTCGACGTGCCCCTCAAGAAACGCTTCCTGGGACGCGGTCGCGTAGACCCGGTGCACCGCTTTGCCCGAATACGAAAGCCGTAGCGTGAACAGCACGCATTTGCGCCGCTGCCCGGCCAGGTCCAGCCAGAAGTCCGCGAAGTCGACCTCAGCCTCCTCGCCCGGCCGCTTCGCCTGCGGGACCATGCCCTCCAGATGACGGCGGCCCTCCAGGGCCTCCGCCCGGATCTGAGGGCGCCGCTTGGCGACGTAGTCGTAGACCGTCGTCAGCCCGGCCATCTCGAAGTCGTGCTCCGCCGCCAGACGCTCCATGATCCGCGGGATCGTGTGCTTCTGCTTCGCCGGCGCCTCCAGGTCCTCGCGCAGCATCGCGTCGATGAAGCCTTTCACTGGCTCCAGCACGCTCGGCCGCGGCGGCGGCGACTTCCGTTTCGGCGGCACCGGCGACTCCAACGCCTTCCGCACCGTGTTCCGCGACACCTTGAAGCGCACGGCAAGTTCCCGCCCCGACAGCCCCTGCTCGCGATGAACCCGGCGGATCTTTTCGAACAGCCACTCACGTGACCTGTGCACCAGCGGTCTCCCTGACCTGGACCGTGATCAACAGGCACAGCGTGACGGCCAACCAGCGCAACCCTGCTCAATTACTCCGAAAGCGGCATGTTCCACACCATCACACCAACTGGCTCCCGATCTCGCCGGAGATCCACCGGCTCCCGAACGGGCCGGAGTCGTGGCTCTACTTCACCCCGATAAAAACACTGCGGGCCCCCGGCCAGCAGCACCACATGCGAGCCGGTGTGCCAGCGCACGCTGGGACCGGCGGCCGAACCCCCGTACAGCGTGGGCTCCCCGATCTCAGCCACCACCGCTGCATACACCGGCCGCACCGCCTCCCGCCGGACCACACGGCCGGAGCCGGGCGGGTACGCGGCGACGAGCACGGCCGGCGCGTCCACGTACGTCTCAGGACGATCGCGCAGGGCGCGTGCGTGAACAGCGGCTCCTGCGGGACCGGGAAGCAAGGGAGGCATGCCGATGACCATGACGCCATCGTGCCAGGACGTCACGCCCGACCGGAAAACGGCCCCACAAAACAGCTGATCACAGCGGCGTTTGGCCCGGACGGCGAGAACGGGCCCTGCCACACCTTCTGTGAAGTGCCACGATGAGTGATCGACGGATCTCGGTGGCGCCGTGTGTCCCTGCGTCAGGCGCCGGCCCGCTTCGCGCGAGCGGTCGGTGTGTCATTCAGGGTGCCTCCATAGGCGCGCGCCTGGATGCAGCTCAGACCCGAGCTCGTCGCAGTCATCCACCAGCCTTGCCAGGGAACATACGGGCGCCATCGACGACGCCGACCTCGCCAACGTTCTGGCCGAGCTCCGTGCCTCGCCCCCCGAAGCAGATCTTCCGGCCGTACGGGAAGCCGCCTTCGGACGGGATCCAGACAGCACCTCGGTGGATTACCCACCGGGGTCTCTCACCTGGCACGTCCTTCTCTTGCTCCGATTCCGCCTCAGGGCGGAGCGGATCGGGACCTGACATCCGTAACAGGATCCGCTCGGGTGCTCGGCGTTCAACAACTCGCATGTCGCCCGTGGCCCCTTGCGGAAGGCACTTATGACGTCACCCGGGCGACGATGCCGCCCCGCGGATCGTCCGTCCCGGCCCGGCCACCGTTCAACGGCAGAGGCCTTTCCTCCGATCAGGTGCGGGCCCTGGCATGCGTTCCCGGCAGCTCTGGCGTCTCGTTGCCCTGCCCGCGCCGTCGGTCAGCCCTGCAGAGACGAAGCGGTGCAGGCCGGGGGTCCTGAGGCCCAACGACCGCACGCGGGCCTGCCAGACGTCCGAACCTGCCCTCTTTCCAGGCCGGGACGGTCAGGGTGACGCTGGAGCACCCGTACCGGCGCACGGCAAGGACTGAGGCGACCGGCGACTCGACCTCGGTCAAGACCTTGAAAGGATCACGGTGAGCGACAGGAACACGGCCGACTACTGGAATCCGGTCTACGACGACGGCCGCGACTGGAAACAGGTCTGCGACGCGGAGATCACGATGTTCACCCACTTCGCCGATCCCCAGCCCGGTCAGAAAGCCCTGGACATCGGATGCGGCACTGGCCAGCTCGGCCGCTGCCTCCACTCTCTGGGCTACGACGTGACCGGCGTAGAAGTCTCAGCCGCGGCCCTCCTCAAGGCCCGCGCCCGTTCCTACACGATGGGCCCACGCTGGGTGCGGCACGACATCCAGACTGGCCCCCCGCCCGGTATCACCGCAGCAAGCATGGACGTCGTCTCCTTCCGTCTGTCATTCCAGTTCCTCGACAGAAAGCAACAAATTCTCGAAATGGCCAGGTCGCTGCTGCGGCCAGGCGGCCTGGTCTACCTCGTACTCCCCGTCCTGGAACGCGAAAGCCTCCCCGACGGCCGCCGCTCCAGCGCACTTCCCACCGCCGAAATCTCCCGCCTCTGCCAAGGCTGGCACGTCGACAAGTGGGACCTGGGATGGCTCGACCACCTCATCCTGCGCAAACCACCATCACATCGGTGAACGACGCTGATGCAGGGGGTTGGCACTGAGCGCGGTTTCGGCTGTAGGCCGTGACGTGCGCGACCAATGAAGCGAGCCCCACTGCTGCACCGAGCTGCTCCGTGATGCGTCTGCGGATCTCCATCGATCGGTACATATGAACCGATTCACGCGCCAGAACGGCGGTCCGCGCGACCATCGCACCGCTGCCGGGGGCGTGTGCCGAGACCTTCGCAACCACAGCCGTCCTATTGCGCCTTGCCCGTGCTCTGAACAGCACAAGGCCACCCGACACCGCTGGTGTCCCGCCTTCGCCTTCGATTCCAAGGCTCAGGGGCGCAGTGACACCTTCGATTTGAGCGCACCACGTGGTGCCAGTCGTCTTCCGGGCTCGGCTGCTTCCCGGTACGCCTGGGAGGCGCGGGCGAAGTAGTCGAAGAGGACGTCAAGTTGCTCGGGCGAGTATCCGCCGAGGATCTCCCCTATCTTCCGCCGACTCTACGCGGCTGTGTCGACATCGTCGGCGAGGACGTCAGGTTGGCGCTTGAGCGTCCTTCGCACCGTCACAACGGCGCCGTCCTTCGGCAGCGCTTCCCCGCGGGCGTGGAGATTGCGACGTGGAGCCGTGGCAGTGTCCGCGTCGACTCGTTCGGCTATTGGTGTTAGCTTTAAGCTAAGAACGTTAGCCACTTGGAGGGTGTCGTGACTGAGTACCTTGCCGTCGACGGCGGCACGATCGCTTACGAGGTGGCGGGGGCCGGCCCGCTGATCGTTCTCGCGCACGGCATTGGCGACAGCCGCGCTGCCTACCGTGCCGTGATCCCGCAGCTCGTGGCGGCGGGCTATCGGGTCGCCACAGTCGATCTACGCGGCTGCGGCGAGTCCAGCGTCGACTGGCCGGACTGGAGCCGCACCGCCATCGCCGGCGACCTGCTCGCCGTGATCCGCCACCTGGGCGGCCCGGCCGTGCTCGTCGGCCACTCGGCCTCCGGCGGCGCCGCCACCATCGCCGCGGCGCAGGAGCCCTCGCTGATCACCGCGGTTGTCGAGTTGGCGCCGGTTACCCGCAAGATGTCGATCCGCCTCGGGGACCTGCGGGTGAAGCGCTTCCGGCGGGGCATGCTGCGGCTGCTCGGCACGGGCGTGTTCGGCTCGGTGTCGCTCTGGCGCTCGTACCTCGACGTGGCCTACCCCGGCGTGAAGCCGGCCGACTGGGCCGAGCGGCTCGGCCGCATCGACTCCCTCATGCGCGAGCCGAGCCGGATGAAGGCCCTCCAGAGCATGGGCCGCAGCGCCCCGACCGATGCCGGCGCCCAGCTCGGCAACGTCCGCTGCCCGGTCCTGGTCGTCATGGGCACGCTCGACCCCGACTGGGCCGACCCACACGCCGAGGGGTCGGCGATCGTCGATGCCCTGCCGTCCGGCCTCGGCCGCCTTGAGATGATCGAGGGCGCCGGGCACTACCCGCACGACCAGTTCCCCGACCAGGTGGTTTCACTCATGCTCTCCTTCCTCCGCTCGACCGCCGCTCGTGCCTAGGGCCGGCTTGGACCCGGCGACCGTGGTCGCGGCCGGCGCCGCCCTCGCCGACGAGGTGGGCCTGGGCAACCTGACGATGGGTTTGCTGGCCGAGCGACTGGGCGTGCGCACCCCGTCCCTGTACAAGCACGTGGGCGGCCAGGAAGACCTCAACCGGCGCATCGCGGCCCTGGCGTTGCGTGAGGCCGCCGACGCCATCGGCGGCGCGGTCCAGGGGTACGCGGGCCGCGACGCCCTGGAGGCCGCGGCGCGCTCCTTCCGCGCCTTCGTCCTGGAGCACCCCGGCCGGTACGCCGCGACGATCGGCGTGGAACCGTCCGACCCCGACGATCCGCTGGCCACCGCGGGTCAGCAGCTCTTCAGCGCATTCATGGCGGTCCTGCGCGGCTATGAGATCGCAGAGCCCGACGTGGACCACGCCTTGCGCATGCTCCGGAGCCTCTTCCACGGGTTCGCCACCTTGCAGTCGGCAGGAGGCTTCCAGTGGAGCGTCGACGTCGACGAGAGCTTCGAGTGGCTGATCGCCTTCGCCGACCGGGGCCTGCGCACGCTGTGAGAGTGCTGTCGCCGTCGACCCCTTCGACAACATCGGCGCCTTGGTCCGCCCCGCCTGCATGGCCGTGATCATGTACACGCTACGGGGACTCTCCCCCCCCAGCGGACGCGTGAGCATTCCGCAACTTGCGCGGTTGTCAGGATGACGCGCACCCCTGTTCCGTACGTGGTCTGCCCGTGTCGGTTGGCGTGCCGGCGACTGTGGCTGCCGCATCCGCAGTCGCCTTCGCACTCGCACTCGCACTCGCACTCGCACTCGCACTCGCACTCGCGGAACCACGATCGCCCGTCGTCCAGGGTGTCGATCTCGTCGTGATCGATGTCCACACCGATGTCATCGACGCCAGGCAGCTCACGAGACTGGGGGGACGTCGACGTTCTGCTCTGCTCACGAACGCGGTGATCTTCCACAACGCCCTGGACATCGCCGAGATCGTGCGCCAGCTCCAGGAGGAGGGCTACGCCGTCGACCCCGAGGACCTGGCCCATATCTCGCCGTACCTGACCGAGCACGTCCGCCGCTTCGGCGAGTACTCCACCCATGAGCTCGGCCTCGTCCCCGAGGCGTACGACCCGCATCTGGACGTCGACTTCAGCCCGCTGCGCGGTGACGCCCCGCCCGCGCCGGACGGCTACGGTCAGGCGGCCTGACCACCCATGTCGTGTCGCTACTCCAGCGGCCACGTGATGCACACACACTGTTCCATGCCACGCGGAAGGCTCCTGGCACCTACTCCCTGGTCATCTCGTCGCTTCCGCAGCAACGCCCGGCTGCGGCCGAGTCCGCATACCCCAGCGGGCAAGAGATGGGCCAGCAGCACCCAGCATTGCGAAGAACAACGCCAGCAGCAGCCAGCCCGCCGTGCCGAGGCCCAGCACCACCGTGGTGAGGATCGCAGGGGCAAGAGCCTGGCCCGCGCTGAAGCCGAGGCCGAAGACTCCTTGGTACTGGCCCTGGGCATGGTCGGGGGCAAGACCGAAACCCAGGGCGAAGGCCGCCGAGGACTCCCAGACCTCTCCCAGGCTGTGGGCGAAGATCGCCGCCAGGACCAGTCCTGCTGCCGCCCAGACAGGGGCGTACGCCGCCAGCGCCATCATCGGACAGCTGACGAGGAAGAGCAGCCCCGCAGTGCGAAACGCCCTGCCGCCGTCGTACGGGGTCTCGATACGGGAGCCGATCCTGGTCTGCATCAGTACGCAGAAGGCGGAATTGACTGCGAACAGTGCGGCCACCGTCCAACGCGGCGCTTCGGTGTGCTCTGAGATCCAGATCGGCAGGAGCAGGGAGACCACCGGGTACTGCAGTCCCATGGCCCCGTAGAGCGCGGTGAACGTCAGGAACGGACGGTCCGCGAAGACAAGCCAGCGCCGCTGCTGCGGCGGCGCTGCCAGCACCGGATAGCGGGGCAGCAGAAGCAGAAGCACCGCGCACAGGGCGAAGCTCGCCGCGTTGCCGAGAATCAGCGTGACATAGGCGCCGCGGGTGTCCGCGGCCAGCGCCAGCCCGGCACCCACCGTTCCCAGGATGACGCCCAGGTTGACGAAGGTGCGCAGCTTCGCCCGGAACATGGCCGGTCGCTCACCCCCGACCCGGACCACCAGAGCCCCCCACGCCGCCCCTCCTACCGCCGCGGCGATCTGGTCGACCGTCGCGATGATCGTGAGCGCGGCCCAGCTCTCGACGAGGACGAGGGCCGCCATCGATACTGCCTGGACCGCGAGGGCCAGCATCATGATCACGCGTGCGCCGCGCCGGTCAGCGAGATGACCCCCAGGTATCCCCGCGCACAAGCCGATCACTCCGGCGATGGTGAGCGCGGCGCCGACCTGCGCCGCAGGCAGGCCCACGACCAAGGTGAAATAGAGCGCCGACGCCGCGTTGAACAGACCATTGCCGACCCGGTTGACGAAACTGGCGGCGACCAGCACGCGCTCCGGCCCACTGTCCCCCGCCATCCGGCCTATTCGACCTGCCAAACCGCCCTTGATCATGGACCGCAGGCTAACAGCGCCGCAGAACCCGCCGCAGTCGTACGAAGATCGCGTGCCCCAACGGCGACGCAGGCCCCGACGCGTGTTCCATCCCCTTAAGGCCTGTGTCGGCAAACGAACGAATGACGACAGGCGCGCCGAGCGTCCAATGACCCAGACTTTGCGGGGCCCGACGGCGGCGCCGATCCAATGAGATCCGATGGCGGATGATGACAGGGTTTGCTGACAGCTAGGGCGAATGCGACCAGCGCGAGCGGGGAGTGGCATCGCCAGCCTGGTCTACAAACGGGTGTCGACCGACCAGCAGTCGACAGACCGTCAAAACCTCGTCCTTACCGAGGCAGGGATCGAAGACCCGGTCGTCTTCGAGGAACAGGCCGGCACCTCCAGCCGCATCCACCCCCTTGAGCGGCCGAAGTTCGGCGAGCTGCTCGCTTACGCCCGGCCGGGCGACACCGTGCACATCTCCGAGATGTACCGGCTCGTACGCGGCACCGGGCGCATCCTCGACGTGCTCGACGTCCTCCACCGCGACCAGGTCGCGCTGCGCATCCACGACGGCGCGTTCTCCGCCATGGACCTCACTGCCCACCACCCCCGCACCGGCGAACTGCTGTCCGCCGTGAAGTTCATGGTGCAGACCCTCGCCGCCGCCGGTGAACTCCAACGCGACCTCCAGCGCGAGCTCACCTACGACGGACTGCGGGCCGCCGAGGCCAAGGGCACCAAGGGCGGGCGCCGCCCGGCCGTCCCGGCCGACAAGACCGACGCCGTGCGCACCGCGTACCTGGAGGGCCGCTCCATCGCCGCTCTCGCCCGCGATCACGGCGTCACCCGGGGCGCCATCCGCACCGCCGTCGCCGACCTCCTGCCCGAATACACGGCCGCCGACCCAAGCGCCCCGACCCCGGAGCTGCCGGTCGTCCTCGACATGCCCGGCAAGGTCGCCGACTTCCTCCGGCCGCCGACCTGGAACCTCCCGAGCGCGTCGCGCTCGACCAAGGGGTGGCCGTACGGCGCGGCCAGGGCTACACCCTGGGCGTCAGCGCCACCCCCGCGGTCCACCGCCGGCTCCTTATCCGCTGCCAGTCGCTCGATGGCACCCCGGGCGCCCCAGCGATCCCAGCTCAGCGCAAGGCGCACCGGGAGTACGAGAACCGCGTCACCGCCCCCGCGAGCAACACCCTGTAGCGAGTCCTCCGGTCTGCAAGATCATCCCGTGGCGGGTTTCTGGCGTATCTGGGTCATGCCCCGTCTGTTGCTGACATGAGCCGGTGGGTGACGGGCCCGATGCGCCACCCCGAGTCGTAGTCGAACGGAGGCCTCACGCCTGCAGCCTTGTGGGCCACCTTGGCAACCAGCTCAGCGAGGGTGAACAGGAGGACCTGCTGCTCGTTCAGCGGCGCGATCTGATCCAGACTTCGTCGCCGCAGTCGGTTGAACACGTCCCCGTCCTGCGGCCATCGCTCCTCGGTCGCGGCCAGGACCAGAGCGTCGTCGACTTCAGGGAAGTCCCCTAGGTTCCGACTCGCGGCGCGAAGCACACGCGGCAAGAGGGTACGGCGCCGCGGCCGCCTATTGCCGTCCGATTGGACACCCTCATCGGCGCGGCCCGCGTCATGCTGAAGTCCGAGGACGACGTCGCCCCGGCGGTGCCACTACAGCGCCTCTGATGGTGGCGGGCCGGGTAAGCCCCGTGCCCTGTCGCGACCGGCGTCGTTGAGCCCGGCATGACGATCTTCAACCGCCGTGTCCTCGCCTCCGTCGCTGTCGCCGCCACTGCCGTCCTCGCCTCCGCCGGAGCAGCGTCGGCCGACAGCGTCGGCAACAACCTCCCCGGGGTCGGGCTCCTGTCCCAGACCTTCGGGAACGGCGACCAGCAGGACAAGACCGCCGCCGACACCCTGCCCAGCCACGACGCCCTCAACAACGTCACCATCCCCTGACCCACACCTCCTCCCAGCCGTCGTTCAAGTCCCACATGCTGATCGCCCTGGGAACCGAGGCCGATGGATGGCTA
This sequence comes from Streptomyces gardneri, assembly GCF_006539185.1. Lineage (GTDB taxonomy): Bacteria > Actinomycetota > Actinomycetes > Streptomycetales > Streptomycetaceae > Streptomyces > Streptomyces gardneri. The sequence continues at coordinate 34,514 of NZ_BJMN01000016.1, read as the reverse complement.
CCGGGTCAAGTACGTGCCGGAAACAAAGCTGGTCAACGAACTCGTCTAAGCTGCCGACGAGAAGCAGCTGACCAAGATGATCGCCCGCTATGGCCGCGCCAATCTCCTTTGCATCGACGAACTCGACACATGGAACTCGCCCGCTACGGCGCCGAACTCCTCTTCCAGGTCCTGACAGAGCGGGAGGAGAAGAACAGCGTGGCCATCGCCTCCAACGAGTCGTTCGGAGGCTGGACCAAGACGTTCACCGACCCCCGGCTCGGCGCGGCCATCGCCGGCCGTCTCACCTTCAACGGCACCATCATCGAGACCGGCACCGACTCCTACCGCCTAGCCAGCGCACGGGCTCGAGCCCAGGAGCCCGCCAGGGCGGGCTGACCTCGAGACAAGGTACTTCCCCGGCCGCCGGCCGCCCTGGAAGGCGGCTGGCCCGTATTCGTGGCCTACCCAGCAGGCGCATCCGGTCCAGGCCCGCTCGGCTGCCGCGGTGTGTCAACGGGCCTCACGAATCAAGTACGGCGGCAACGGCCTCGATCTCGACAAGCTGATCCTTATAGCCCAGCACAGTGACTCCCATCAAAGTGCTGGGCACATCATGATCAGCGAACGAGTCCCGGACCACTTCCCAGGCAGCCACCAAATCCCCCCGACGGGCCGATGCCACGAGAACCCTCGTACTGATGACGTCCTGGAGGGACGCGCCGGCGGCAGTCAGAGCAGCCTGCATGTTCTCGACTGCTTTCAACGCCTGACCTGCGTAGTCCCCGATCGCTGCCGTCGAGCCGTCATCGTTCAATGGACACGCCCCGGCGAGGAAGATCAGGCGAGACTCGGCGGGCGCCGTGGCCGCATAAGCGTACTCGGCGACGTCGGACAGAGCAGCGGAGCGGATCAGAGTGACGGCACGAGCCACGGTCGTAGGGTCCTTTCCCATCGGGTGGTGAGTCCGGACATCCTGCCAACGTCACTTTGCGCCGTCCTCCCATTTTTCACCGCCACACGACACGTTCAGTGCCCATCTTGGGTGGGGCGCCGACCCGGGCGAGTCTGATTCGGGTCTAACGAACTCGTGCAGGGTAGGCGGTGGTTCGTCACCCGAGCAGCCCGAAGGCCAGCCATCCGCCGAGCCAGAGGAGGAGGCCTCCGGCGGTCAGGCGCAGGGTCACCTTCCGGATCAGCGCGGCCCGTGGCATCTCCTCGAACCCGGCGAACGGTCTGCGGGGATCGCGGATGGTGGGGTATTGGAGCGGCTGTCGAAGAGGTGCGGGACCCCGTCGGCGTCGTTGAAGTAGTACATGGGAAACCTACGCCCGATGTCCTCAGCTTGCGCCGGTCGTAAACCTCCGCCCCGGTCATCAGGCAGAGTTTGCCCCGTCGTGTCGCGCCGCCTGGAAGTGATCTGGGCGGCGCGTTGTGCGTCATGCTGCGGGCTTCACGAGTCTCCATAGTCGTGGGCACAACTGTCAGTCGTGAGGCATAGGGTGAGCTGAGGTTTCGTTCGTGCGGTGAATCAAAGGGGGAGGCAACGGATGTCCGTTGCCGGGTTCAAGTTGTTGGCAGATGCGCACGATTACCTGCTGGCCGCGGTGCGCGGAGTACCCGAAGAGAGGTGGGGGGCCACGACACCGTGCAGTGAGTGGACGGTCCGTCAGGTCTTTCATCACGCCCGGCTCGACCAGCAGGCGCTGACCATGCAGATCACCGGCGAGGCACCCGAGGGCGACCCGTTCGAGCCCGCGGACATACTGGCCGCCGATGGCGGGGATGCGGCGGTGCAGCTGGAGGCGACTTTGGGTGCCGCGCTGAAGGCATGGGAGTCGGGGCGCAAGACGGAGAGTGTGCCGACACCGATGGGCCCGATGCCCGCGCAGGCAGGCGCCATGGTCGCCGCACTCGACGCGGCCGTCCACGCCTGGGACATCGCCAAGGCGACCGGCCAGGACCTTCCGCTGACCGAGGACATGGCCGAGGGGTTGGAGATCCCGGCTGGGCAGGTCGTCGAGTTCGTCCGCCAGTCCTTCGGCAAGTACGCGCCCGTCGTCGAGGTACCCGCCGACGCGAGCCGGGTCGACAAGCTCCTCGCGTTTACCGGCCGCGACCCGTACTGGTCCGCCCCGGCGGTCTGACCGGCGGGTGGGGCCGCCGCGCGAGGACGGCGGCCCAGATCACCAGGACCTGGTTGATGTTCTAACGAGCTCGTGCACGGTAGTGAGACGTCGGGCCTCGAGTGGTTGATCGTGGTCGGGTGGTGGGGAATGCGTCTCGTGCAGTGATCATCAGCAACCGTCGGGTCACGGGCCTGTCGCCCGATGTGATCGCTGAACTCATCGCTGAGGTGGGTCCGTTGTGGCAGGTCGTCGAGCATCTCGGTGCTAGCGGAAAGACCGGCATCATCGACGGCACGGAGATCCGGGTCCGGCGGCCCGCCGCCGGACGTAAGAACCGGGACAGGTTCATCTCCGGCAAGAACAAGCAGAACGCCGTCAAGTCCATGGTGGTCACCCGGACGGCGAGGGGCGTGTGTTGTAGTGCAGCCCGACCAGGCCCGGAAGCTGTGCGGATATCACCCACGCCCGCCAGTTGGGGCTGGTCAAGCTCCTGGCCGACGCGCCCGTGGTCGAGATTCTTGCCGATGCCGGCTACCAGGGCCTCGGCGCCCTGCCCTGCGGACGCGTGGTGACACCGCCGCATCGCAAGTTCATGAAGGACGCCCCAGACTGGTACGAGGAAATGTACGAGCGGCAGCGCAAGGCGCGCTCCTCCCGCCGCATCCGCGTCGAGCACGGCATCGCCCACCTCAAGAACTGGCGGTCCCTGACCCGCCACCTCGGCCGCCGCGAGCACATGAGCGACACCGTCCAAGCCGTCGCCGGCCTGCTGTCTCACCAGCAGACCGCAGACGTGAACGCACGACGGCAGAGTTGAACATCAGGCCCGGTCGAAGTCCTCGACGTCTCACCCCCTACCGTGCACGAGCTCGTAGGGGTTGTCCCGTAAGTGATCTTGCCGTGGGATGCTCTCGGCCGTGGCCGGTGTGATCACGGCGTCTGAGCTGTCCTGGACAGCCCCGTTCGCCGGACTGAGCCCGCGCGCCTCGGCAAGTTGATGAGGCAGCTGCGCCGCGAGGCCGGCGACGCGCCGGGCCGTGGTCGGCCGTGGAACTGTCCCTGGAGGACCGGGTGCTACCGGTGGCCGCGTACTGGCACACCAACTTGACCCTGAACCAACTCGCGCCGCCCTTCGGAGTGTCCAAGTCCACCGCCGATCGCGTCATCGACCACCTCGGCCCCAGGCTCGCGCTGGCCCCGCGCAGACGCTTCGCCAAGGACGCGGTGCTGGTCGTGGACGGGACGCTGGTACCCACCCGCGACCGCCAGGTCGCCGAGCAGTCGAAGAACTACCGCTACTCGACGAACCACCAGGTGGTCATCGGCGCCGACACCCGCCTGGTCGTGGTGCTCGGCCGGCCGCGGCCGGGGAACCGCAACGACTGCCTGGCCTGGGTCGATTCCGGTGCCAAGCGGGCGGTCGGCGACACTACGACGATCTCGGACGGCGGCTACCTGGGCACCGGGCTGATCATGCCGCACCGCCGGCGCGAGGGCGAGGAACTGCCCGACTGGAAGGAGGCCCACAACAAGAACCACAAAACGGGTTCGCGCCCGCGTCGAGCACGCCTTCGCCCGTATGAAGACCTGGAAGATCCTGCGCGACTGCCGCTTGAGAGGCGAACGGTGTGCGCCACGCGATGCACGGCGTTGCCCGCCTACACAACCTCGCTCTCACGGGATGACTCCCGCCGCATGCGGGACCTGAGAGGTCCACAGGAGACCGGCCTTGGGGAACATCGGGGCAGCCGATATCGGCTGCCCCGATGTTCCCCAAGGCCGGAGACGGCTCCCCACCTCGCAGTCTCGGAGGAGAATCAGGCGAGGCAGAACTCGTTGCCCTCGATGTCCTGCATCGTGATGCACGACTCGTTGACGCCATCGGCGCGCTGCGTCAGCACGTGTTTCGCGCCGAGCGCCATCAGCCGTGCGCATTCGGCCTCGAGTGTGGCCAGGCGCTCCTCACCCACGAGCCCGGCGCCGGCCCGCACATCGAGATGCACCCGGTTCTTGACGACCTTGCCTTCGGGAACTCGCTGGAAGAGCAAGCGTGAGCCCACACCCGAGGGATCAGTGCACGCGAAGTAGATCTCATCCTCGGGCGGCAGCGAGCGGTGGTACTCCTCCCACGTGGCAAAGCCCTCCGGGACCGTCGGTACGACGTACCCCAGCACCTCGCACCAGAAGGCGGCCAGGCTCGCAGGCTCCGCGCAGTCGAAGGTCACTTGGAACTGTTTGATCGTTGACATCGGCGCACGATAACAGGGGCCCTGCTCATCTCCCCAGGTCGGGAGGTCCACACGTTGTCGGGAGGAGGCGCCTGCTACCCGCTGCTATGCCAACCCTTAGTGGCTGTTGTTGTTCCGAACGTGAGGGGTGCTGGTCGAACGGGAGTCACCTGTACTCCCGACCCGACCGGTCCTCCCCCGCCATCGTGACCTCCGCGTCCATCACATCGAGCGGCAGCATGACCGCGCGCACCGGGTGGACGTCACGTCGCCGAGGTGCCCGACCGCACGGCGAGGCCAGAGCACCCACAGGCACGACGCCTGACGTACCGCCACCACCAGCGTCCTCGCAGCAGTGCGCAGCTTGTCACCCGAGCGGTGGGAGGCGAGGACGTCCGCAATGGCCAACCGGCGGCGACGTGAAAATCGCTGTCCGATCACCGGAGCACGGTGATAGACATCCGGCGTGGAAAAGAATCTTGAGTTCCCTGACCTGTTGCGACTGATCGATGAAGGGTCGACCGCCTTCCGCGCCGTGGTCGCCGCCGCGCCCGGTCTCGACGCGCAGGTGCCGACCTGCCCCGGGTGGACGCTGTTCGATCTGGTGAAGCACCTGGGTGGGGGAGACCGTTTCTGGGCCGCCATCGTCGGCGCGGGGTCTGCCGACGCTCCCCCGGCCGAGGCCGTCGCCGCGCGCGCCGCGCTGGAAGTACCGCAGGAGCGTGAGGCCCTGCTGGCCTGGCTGGACGCGTCGACCCAGCTTCTGCTGGGCGCCCTGCGCGCGGCGGGACCGGAGAGCGGTTGCTGGACGTGGTGGCCCGCGTCGCAGTCACCGCAGACCGCCGGCGGCACCGCCCGGCACCGGGTCCAGGAGACCGCGGTGCACACTTACGACGCCCAGCTCGCCGGGGGCTCCCCGCAGCCGCTGCCGGTCGAGCTGGCACTCGACGGTGTGGAGGAGTTCCTGTTCACCGTCTGCGCAACGCCGAGTGCCTGGCCGCACAAGCCCACGGCCTTCGACTTCCACGCCGCCGAGGGCCGCTCCTGGCGCCTCACCGTCGACGGCGACGGCGCACGCATCACGCGCATCCCCGCGCCCACCGCCGCGACCGGCGAAGACTCGGACGCAGCCGGCGCCTCCGTCCACGGCACGGCCAGTGAGCTGGTCCTCTACCTGTACGACCGGATCCAGGCCGACTCCTTGCACGTTGACGGAGACGCAGGGCTGCTCGACCTGCTCCGCGCCTGGGAGCCGGAGGAGAAGTAGGACGTAGCGGGGGTGGTTGGCCGCGCCTCGAGCCGGTAGGACACGACTCTTCGCCAGGTTCGTCAGTCGCGGCACCGGGCTCAAACCCGCGAGGCGGCCTCGGGGCGTCACCAAGCCGACCGTCTACCTGGATGGCAGTGCGAATTTGTCCGTCCCAGCGATCACGAGAAGCGACGCGACTGCGGCGGCTGCCGTGCATGAGAGCAGGGCCTCTTGGTAGCTCGAAGGGTGTCGAATCCAACGTGCGCTCCAGGAGGCCCTGTTGTCTCGTTTCTACGGCAACGCGGGAGTGGGGTGCACTTCAGCCACTCTCGCGTGTGACTGTCTGGCTCACAGGTTCGGGAACGCCAGAGACCACGGGGCGCGCGATCATCGGTATCCCACCGGCATGCCGGACGCCGAGTGGGCGGTGGTCCGGCCACTGCTGCCGGTGCCGGGCCGGCTGCGGGGCCGGGCGCGGGTGTGATCGGCTCGCAGTCGGTCAAGGCGGACGCGGTCGTCGGCTCTGACAGCCGCGGCTTCGACGGCGGCAAGCTGATCAACGGGCGCAAGCGGCACGTCGTGGTCGACCACCCTTGGCCTGCTGCTCGCGGTGATGGTCACCGCAGCGGATGTGGGCGACCACGCCGCGGCCCAGGTCCTGCTCACACAGGTCACTGCCGCGCACCACCTGCTGGCCCTGGTCTGGGCCGACGGCGGATACACCGACAGCCTCGTCGAGTACTGCCTCACGGCCCTCGCCCTGGTCCTCGCCATCACAGCGACGACATGCGCGGCTTCGGCGTGCTGCCCAAGCGGTTGGATCGTCGAGCGGTTCTTCGCCCACCTGATGCGAAGTCGCCGTCTCGCGCGCGACTTCGAGCGTTCCATCGCCAGCGCGGAGGCGATGGTCTACTGGTCGATGACGATGCTCATGACCCGCCGCGTTGCCCGGCCACGTCCTTCGCGAGCGTAAATCGGCCAGTTTCCGGCTCGATCAGCCAGCCGCGCGCCGTCAGCCGCTTGGCCTTCGATCGCAGTGCCTCCACCTTTCCCGGTACGGGGTCCAGGCCGAAGCAGGCGGCCATCTCCTGGCACGTCAAAGCTCCTTGACCGAGTCGGTTACGGTCGCTGAGGGCCTGCAGGATGCGCTGGTAGTCCACCGACAGCGCCGACCAGGCCAGCCCCGCGCGCCACACCGGCACCACTGTTTTCGGCTTCGCCGCCTCCGCCGGTTCGGGCCGCGCCGGCTGCACACCGGGAGCCGGCAGACCCTCGGAGGCGGCGGGGCCGACGACGGCGTCGTTGCCCGGGGCCAGTACCTCGCCAACGTGTGAGCGGGCGATGCCCCACTCGTTCCACTTCCGCTCAGCCAAGGCCAGCTCCGCCTGGAGGCGGTCGGCCTCCTCCCGCAGATCGTCGACACGACGGCGAGCGGTGAGCTCACGCTGTTCCAGCAGTCCCACGACCGACGGCATCCTCGACCTCCACCAAAGCAACGACACGACACCACTGCCACGAGACCGCCGATCCTATGCCTGACCAGCGAGAACGCAGTCCTCAAGCCCGGAAAGACAACAACCTCTTAGGCTCGGAAGACTCTCCGAAGGCGTTCGCCGAACTCGGCGGGGTGCGTGGTCAGGCCGGTGTGCCCGCCGGGGAAGTGCCGGAGTTCCGTGCCGAGATGCTCGGCCAGGAAGGCGGCCGGCCGGTAGGGCAGCTCGCCGCGTGAATCCTGGCCGCAGGCGAGCACGAGCCGGTCCGACAGTGCCTCCAGCTGGTGAATCGCCGGGGCGTAGGACATGAAGCTCGGCACGATGCGCCCGACGAAGTAGGGCAGGTTGGCCATCGTCCGCTCAACCCGCGCCGCTGCCTGCGGCGGAAGCTTGGTCTCCGCCTTCGGCTCGGTGGTGTCGCCGGCCTTCTTCAGACCCGCGGCGAACACAGCCATCGCCGGCATGAGCCCCTCTGTGTGGAACGTCGCCTGCACGCGCGCGATGAGCCCGCGATGTTCGGAGGCGTCCGGCAGGACCTCCACAACAGGCGGCTCGTGCGCGATGAGGCGTTGGACGCGTTCGGGATGGGCGGTGAGCAGGTGCAGGGCGGCGATCGCGCCCGAGCTGGAGCCGAAAACGCGTGCGGGCTCATCGGGCGACAGCCGTTCCAGTATCCGGAAGGCGTCATCGGCGTGTTCGGCCACGCTCTGCTCGGCTTCGGGGTCGTCCAGCGTGCTTCTTGACATGCCGCGCGGGTCGTAGGTCGCGACGGTGTATTCGGCGGCCATGTCGTCGGCGATGCCGTCGAAGGAGGCCGCGCCACCCGCCCCTCCGGGGATCAGCAGCAAGAGCGGGCCCTGGCCGCGCACTTCGTAGTGCAGAGTCGCGCCGTTCACGCGCAGGGTGCCGATGGTCGGGTCGGTCATGCGGAGTCTCCTTCTCGGGCCGGGGGCCAGTGCTCCAGGAGGGTGTGGAGGGCGTCGAGGGCGCGGACCCAGGACTGCCGCGGCGAACGCTCGTGTGCGAACCCGCCTGCGGCCTCCAAGGCGACGAAGCCGTGGAACGTGCTGCGCAGCAACCGGACCGCGTCGGTCAGGTCGGGCTCGGTCAGTCCGTAGCCACGCAGCATGCCGTAGGTGAGCTCGACCGCGCGCCGTGGTCCGGGCGCCTTCGCGGCCAGTTCAGGGTCGATACGGATCGGAGTCTGCGTCGCCGTGTAGCGGCCCGGATGCGTGTGGGCGTACTCCCGCCATGCGTCGGCAAACGCGACCAGCGCGTCCTTGCCCGCCCGTCCGGAAGTCGCCTCCGCGATGCGGATGGTCTTCTCGTCCGCCGCCAGCAGCGCAATCCGTCCGCGCAGATCCTCGAGACCTCGGACATGCGTGTAGAGACTCGCGTCCTTCACGCCCAGCCGTCGCGCCACCTGCGACATGGTCACCTGGTCGAGCCCGACCTCGTCCGCCAGCTCGGCGCCCGCGATCGTCACCCGCTCCGCCGTCAGCCCTGCCCGCGCCATGCACTCTCCCCATTCCTAAGACCTCTAGTTTTAACCTAGGGATCCTAGGAATGACAAATGGGAGGTACGCTCCGGCTTCCACGTGATCACCGACCCTGCCCGGCACATGCGGTGGCTGGTCAGATGCTCGCTGTCCGGCCGTATCGCGGGTCGGTGCACACCCTGCGGCGGTGAGAGCGGCGCTCCTGGCGGATGAGGAGCTCCCTGTGGGGCCTGGCAGCGAGGGGCTGGTGCGCTTGGTCGCGGCGCTCGGGTTGGGGCCTCAGCAGGTCGGGGCCGAGGCATGGGCTGAGGGATTCGCCTCGCTCGGCATGTTCGGCCTGACGCCCGAGGACTGGGCGCAGATGCTGGGCGCGGCCGAGCGCGGCGAGGCGCCGGCGGTGCCGTGGGAGCTGCTCGATGAGATGGATGGGCTGGAGCAGGTGCAGCGGGCCGGCGACGAGGAGCTGGTGAGGGCGCGAACGGTACTGATCGGCCTGCCGTCGTTCTACGCGATCTACATGCTGCACGGCTTGTTCATGCCGGACACTCCCAGGGTGGCCGCGATGCGGGCACCACTCGACGAACGCGGCCTGGGCCCGGTCTTGGACCGAATCGTCTCGCTCAGCCCTACGCCCCGCCAGTTCACCGAAGGTCTGACGGCCTGCCTCGGCGGCATGCTGGACGAGCTGTACGAACCCCTCGTGGAGCAGCTCGCAGCTGACCCGTACCTCTTCCGCATTCCCGGCGACGAGCACGGCGCCGCCGGGTTCATGGACACCTGGACCCGCACCCTGCAGCAGCAGACCAGGGTTCCATCGGCCCACGCCCGTTGATGGGCTGGGCGCGCCCGTGGTCAGGCAGACAAAGCGGTGGTCGTCCGATTGGCTTCCTGCCACGATCTGGGCGTGACCACGTTGTTCCTGATGGTCGGCCTGCCAGGGGCCGGCAAGACCACGAGAGCTCGGCAGCTCGCCACGGAGTACGGCGCCCTGCGCCTGACACCCGACGATTGGATGATTCCCCTGTTCGGAGAAGCGGAGGCGGACGGGAAGCGCGACGTGCTGGAGGGGCGCATGCTCTGGCTCGCTTTGGAGGCGGTCAGACTGGGCACCAGCGTCGTCCTCGACTACGGCTGCTGGTCACAGGCCGAACGGTCTGCGATCCGCTGGCTGGTGGAAGCCGAGGGCTCGTGCTTCCGCATGGTCTACCTGCCGGTGGACGATGCGACCCAGCGCACCCGCATCGCACATCGCTGGGCGACCACCCCCGAGGAGACGTTGCCCATGACCGAGCGCGACATCCTTCACGGGCGGGCGCACTTTGAGGAGCCCGACGCGGCGGAGCTGGAGGGGCACGGGGCCGCCGCCCTGCCGCCCGGCTGGGCGGGCTGGCGGGAGTGGGCCGCCGATCGGTGGCCATCGTTCGCGTGACTCCTGCGGCCCATGACAGCGCTCACCCGAGCAGCCCGAAGGCCAGCCATCCGCCGAGCCAGAGGAGGAGGCCTCCGGCGGTCAGGCGCAGGGTCACCTTCCGGATCCCGTGGCATCTCCTCGAACCCGGAGTGCGGCCTGCGGGGATCGCAGATGATGCGGATGGTGGGCGTATTGGAGCGGCTGTCGAAGAGGTGCGGGACCCCGTCGGCGTCGTTGAGGTAGTACATGGGAATCCTCCGCCCGATGTCCTCAGCCTCCACCACGACACCGCGCCGGGCCAGCTTGCGCCGGTCGTAAACCTCCGACCCGGTCACGAAACAGAGCACCCCGCCCAGCAGGAGGGGAAGAGCGCCGGCGATCGGACCGAGGACCCGCCATTCGTACGCGAAGCCGACCCAGACCGTGTAGCCGACGTAGGCGAGGAGGCAGAGTACGACGGCCGTGAAGTCCGGGTCCCACCGGCTGCCCTTGGCGCCGGGCCCGATGATTCGGGCGCTGCCGCCCGGGTCCCGCTGCTCGGGCAGGGCGCGGGGCAGCGTGGCGGCGAACTCGGCCATCGCGTCCGAGTCGATGCAGTCGATGTGTTGGCCTTCCCCGTCGGTCAGCAGGAGGTCGAGGGAGCGGGGTTCGGGGCGGTGGACCTCGGCGATGACCGCGAGGGGGATGACGAGCCGATCCTCCGAGACGCGGTGCACGACAAGTGCGCCGGTACCGAGAACGAGGGAGACCCGGCGGTCGTAGAACTTATGTATGGAGGCCATGGTGGCGATCATGCTGGAGGGTCGGATTCATTGACAACTGCACTGTTAACGCTCGCCCTTGGGCAAGGGGGAGGAAACGGCACATGGCTTTCTGCCCACGCTCGCGGCGGTGCAGGACGTTCTACATCTATAGCGTGCTCCGGTCGGATCCAGCCGAGGCGGCTGGCATCATGCAGCGGTGCGCGTCAGAACTCGCCCGTAGGGGTAGGGAGGGTCAAGCGAAGTCCCTACTGGACAGCCCCTAACGAGCCATTGCCTATTGCGGCGCGCAGCTTGTTCGAATATGCGGTCCTTAACACGGTCATCCGCGTTTTGCGGGACCGATCCCAATAGCCCACGGTCCTCTCAGTCGCAGCGAACAGCGGTTCGCTTCCCGTACTGGGCGGCCAGCGCCACCAGGCCGCCGGTGCACACCGTCGGTGCTGGGGTCTGCCTCTGTCGATCGTGCTCACACCCGGCACCACCCATGACGCCATCGCATTCGGCCAGGTCCTCGACGGGATCCGCGTCCCGCCTGGCGCCACCGGCCGACCCCGCACCACGCGCGAACCCGCAGATGATTACTCATCAGACAGTCCCTAGTCCAACGGACTTCGCACGGTGACTCACTGTCAGGTCTTGGAAGCCGCTCCCCAACGTCGGCTCTTCCAGAAAACGATGCTGAAGCCGCGCAGTACGCGGGCCTGAGCCCGCACACCACCGCCGAGATCCGGCGCACCAGGTAGACGTGGCGGCGTTGATGAAGCGGGACAGGCCGGTCGTGTTGAGGCCGGCGAGGAACGCAGCGCCGTCGCCCTCTCCCTGCCCGTTCACGAACACCTACGCCTCTTCGACACCGCCAACTCCTCAGCGAACGCACCACCAAACACCTCCTCGCACACCTGCTCACCGACGACATGCGGCAACCCGAAGGGACCACCTGGTCCCAAACAGCCCCGCCCCCGTCGCGCTCTGCCGTAGGAGCGGGTGATCGTTCCTGGGCCCGGCCGTGACCTCCTCGCCAGGCCCAAGCCGCGTTCCTGGACTCCGGTCGACTACTCAACAGGGGCTGGGTTCGATGCCGCCGTGGCGGCGGAGGTAGGCCAGGACGGCGCGGACTCGGCGATGGCCGCTGTCGCCGACCGACAGGCCGAGTTTGAGGAAGACGCTGCCGATGTGTTTGTGGACGGCGTTGTCGGTGATGAAGAGCTGCTGGGCGATGGTGGCGTTGTCGTGCCCTTCGGCCATCAGAGCCAGGACCTCGCGTTCGCGGGGGGTGAGGGCGTCGACGGGATCGCTGCGGACGGCGAGGAGCTGGGCTATGACCTCGGGGTCCATTGCGGTGCCGCCGGCGGCCACGCGACGCAGTGCGTCGGTGAACTCTGCGATACGGCTCACCCGGTCTTTGAGGAGATAGCCGATGCCGCCGCGGGTGTCGGAGAGGAGGCGGCCGGCGTATTCCTGCTCGACGTACTGAGACAGGACCAGGACGGGAAGTCCAGGGCGGTCGCGGCGGGCCCGGAGGGCGGCGCGGATACCCTCGTCGCGGAAGGTCGGGGGCAGCCGCACGTCCACGATGGTGACGTCCGGGCGGTGGGTGTCGACGGCGGCCATGAAGCCGGGGGCGTCATCCGTGATCGCGGCAACCTCGATGCCCTGGGATTCCAGCAGGAGTTCGAGTCCGGAGGACAGCAGGACGTTGTCCTCGGCGATGACTACACGCAAGGCAGCTCCACGGTGATGGTGGTCGGCCCGCCCGGCGGGCTGCTGATCTTCATAGTGCCGTCCAGGGCGGCGGCGCGGCGGCGAATTCCGTCCAGGCCGCTGCCTCGAGATGTGTCCGCCCCGCCGGTCCCGTCGTCGGTGATCTCTGCGGACAGCATCGCGCCGTTGCGGGTGACGTGGACGGCGGCCTTGGTGGCTCGGCTGTGCCGGGCGATGTTCGCCAGCGCCTCGGTGACGGCGAAGTAGGCGACCGCTTCGACCGCGGCAGGGACTTCACCGAGCTCGCCGATGCCGATGCGGGTCGGCACGCCGGCCCTGGTGGCCAGAGCGCTGAGCGCGCCGCCGAGGCCCATGTCGGCCAGGACCGGTGGGTAGATGGTGCGGATGACGGAGCGCAGCTCGGTCATGGCCTCCTCGGTCTCGGCCTGGGCTTGCCGTACGAGCGCAGCGGCCGCGTCGGGGTCCTGGGAAAAGCTCTCCCCGGCTACGGCAAGCCGCATGGCGATGGCCACCAGCCGGGCCTGGGTGCCGTCGTGCAGGTCGCGTTCGATCCGGCGAAGTTCCGCGCCGTGTGCCTGTAGGACGCCTGTGCGCGTCCGGGTGAGTTCGGTGACGCGCGTGGCCAGCTGTTCCGCGGAAGATGGTGCCAGGACTGCTAGGCAGCATCGCGCGTGCACCCGGGCGAGCGGTGGCAGGGCGATGGTCGCCAGCACCCCAAGGAGCAGGAACTGCGCCAGACTGATCGTCAGCGCGAGGGCCCAGCTGTCGATACGGACACCGAGCAGCGGCAGCCGTGGCGGATCCGATACAGGAAACGCCCACCACGCCACGGTGATGCCAAGGATGAGAAGCAGATTGCCCAGGCACAGCAGGGCGAAGAGGCCCGCGGGCAGGCCGGTGGCCACCTGTGTCACGAGCCACGCGAGGTCGCGGCGCAGGGCGCGCGGGCGCGGCTCGACCGGCCGGCCCAGCAGTGAACCGGCGCGCCGGCGGTGGCGCTCCGCCCAGGCAGCCGCAAGCGACGGTATGCACAGGAGCGGCGCCGTCACAAGCGTCACCGTCGCGGTCATCAGGGTGCCGAGCAGGTAGCGTCCACTGCGCCCGGCCCGGACCAGCCGTGCGAGGACCTTGCCGATCACACCGTGCACTGGCTCGCCTTCGTCTGCCGTACGGGACCGGGAGCGGCCCTCCGACGCGCCACGGTACGTGCCGGTCGCCCCTGTGGCGCTACAGCCAGCTGTAGGTTTCAACCGGCCGCCTACGGTAGCGACCCGCAACCCGACGCTTGCCTAGCGTGGGATTCATGAGATCCACACCTACGGCCTCCGCGCCGAAGCACCGCCCGTCCCAGCAGCGTCACCGCCGGATCGGCCGAGGGTGGCTGGCCGTCGCGGCGGCCGCACTCGCCACAGCGGGTGTGGCCACAGCTTGCCAGCCCCCGGAAGGCGCGGCCGTCACGTCCCCGCCCAGCTACCAGCAAGCCGACCTGCGTCGGGACACCTCTGCCCTCCAGGCGCTGGGGATCACCGGCGTCCAGGCACGCGTGACCACCGCCTCCGGCCGGGATTTGGTTGCCGCCACCGGCGTCGCCGTGGCGGGCACGAACCGCCCGGTGCCCCACGACGGCTACTTCCGGATAGCCAGCACCGGCAAGGCACTCATGGCCACGGTGATCCTGCAGCTGGCCGACGAGGGCCAGCTGTCCCTGGACGACATGGTGGACCGCTGGATGCCCGGAGTGATCGACGGCAACGGCAACGACGGACGGAAGATCACCGTGCGCCAGCTCCTGCAGAACACCAGCGGCCTCCACGACGACCTTCCCGGCTTCGACACCCCACAGCAGTACTACCAGCACCGCTACGACACCTACACCCCCGAACAGATCGTCGCCCGGGCGATGAAGCACCACCCGGACTTCCAGCCCGGCACCGGCTGGAGCTACTCCAACACCGGCTACGTCGTCCTCGGCATGATCGTCGAAAAGGCCACCAGCCGCCCGTGGCAGGAGGAGGTCGAGAGCCGGATCCTGAAACCGCTCGGCATGAACCACACCTACCTGCCGGGCACCACGTCCACCCTGCGTCGCCCACATGCCGACGGCTACCAGGTCTTCACCTCCGGCGAACGGACCAACGTCACCGAACAGATCGTCCCCGACCTCGGCGGCTATGTCTCCACCACGGCGGACGTCAACCGCTTCTTCCGGGGACTGCTGGGCGGCAAGCTGCTGTCCGAGGCGCGCATGGCCGAGATGCGGGACACCGTCCCGGTCGCCAAACAGCTCGAGGCGATCTGGCCCGGCGGAAGCTACGGCCTCGGCTTGGTCAACCGCCCCCTGACCTGCGGCGGCAGCTACTGGAGCCACGAAGGAGGCGAAGCCGGCTACATCACTCTGAACGGCGCCACCGACGACGGCAGCCGCACCGTCACCGTCTCCATGACCACAAGCTTCAACGACTTCGATAAAACGCTCCGGCAGCACAAGGCCGCCAGCGACCTCGTCGACCACGCACTGTGCGATACCTCCAGCAACAGACAGGGAAAGTGACCGCCCGGGGCGTTCGTGCCGGCTCCGGGCCAGCACAAGCTGCTCTCTGCAGCGGCGCCGGCTGGCACGGGCTGCGACGTTTGTTGGGGCCGGGTCGATCGTGTGCGGGACCTCCAGCAGCTCCAGATCCGGCCGATGTCGGCGGCAGTGGCCTTCCAGTCCCCCGCAGCCGGCCTCGCGCCACAGGGCGAGCCCGTCGCTGTTCAGCACGCCGGACACGGTGATGGTGCTGACGATCCGCCGCTGCGCGGCCCTGACCTCCAGGGCGGCCGCTCCGGTCATCTCCGTCTCGTTCCTACATTCCGCCTGTCAGCGGCCTGTGGGTGGTCAGTGGTTGTGCCGGGTGCCGAGGAGGGCGGCGCAGTTGAAGCCGGGACCGTAGGCGATGTCGTCGCTGGTGGCGCCGTGCTCGGACGGCTCTGCGTGGGCGTGTTCGAGGACGCGGAGGACGCTGACGCCGCCGAGGTTGCCCTCTTCGGAGATGGTGGCGGTGGAGTGTCTGGTGTCGAAGTCGTCGAGTCCGAGGGCGCGACCGGTGTCGGTGTCGGTGATGATGCGGGGCTGCCGGGGTGGATCGCGGCCCAGTCGACGGCGCGGTGGGGACCGATCCATCCGAGGACGGTGGGCAGCAGGGCGGACTCCCCCACCCCCAGGCACCTGAACCGGCGGACCATCAGCCGTCTCACCACGGAGCAGTTCCTGCGGCAGTGTCCGCCAGGTCCGCCAGGTTCCGTTCGTACCGACCCTCCACCCGCCACGACAGTGAACCGCACCGCGGGCCTCACCGTGCTGGTCAGCTGCCGAAGGCCGTGAGGGCCAGTCGTTGGGCGACCGCAGGGACGCCGTCGACGGGTCCGGCGGTACCCACCGCATAGACCGCGCGCAAGCTGAGATCCCGGGAAGCGAAGACACCACTGCGGTACCCCGGATCCGATCCGGTCTTGCCCCACAGCAGCGTCCCGTCAGGCAGCGGCGTGGACATCAACCCCACGCTGAAGCAGGCTGTGCCCTTGCCAGGACCCGTGTTGCAGTGGGAGGCGTCCACGTACGGCAGAGGCTTGCCATCGACGCCCTTCGGCACCGTGAACAGTTCGGCGGCCTGCGCCGGGCGCAGCAGTCGGCCGTCGAACAAGCCGGTTATGAACCGGTCCAGATCCGCCGTTGTCGCCGTCATGCTCGCGGGCAGCCCGCCTTGCACGTTGACGTCGACCAGGTCGCCGCCGTTGCTTTCCAGGTAGCCGGGCAGGTACGGCCGGGGCACGGGGGTGGCTCGGTTCGGGAAGGTGGGTCGCGTGTCCCGCATGTTCAGCGGTCTGAGGATGCGGGTGGCTGCCTCGTACTGGTACGAGTGCCCGGTGATCTCCTCGATGAGTTTCCCTGCAATGCGGTATCCGAAGGAGTTGTACTCCTGACGAGTGCCGGGGCTGAAGTGCGGTCCCGGCCCCGGCCGGCCTTCGGGGCGGAGGGTCTTCCGGATCACCTCGTCGAAGGTGACGTAGTCCAGCCGCTGCTCGATCTCCTCGTCCGGCGTGGTGGCCGGCGCGCCCTCCAGGTCCTGCGGGAGTCCGCTGGTGTGGTCGAGCAGCTGTCGCACGCTGATCGGCTCCTTGAACCGGTCCTCCGGCAGCAGGCCGGGCAGATAGTGCTGGACGCTCTCGTCCAAGTCGACACGGCCCTCGGCGGACAACTGGAGCAGGATCACCGCCTCCATGGTCTTGGTGACGCTGCCGATCCTGAAATGCGCGCGCGGTGAGATGTGCCGGCCGGTGACCACGTCCCCGGACGCGCCCCGCCACATCTCTCCGTTCCTGTGTACCTCCGCTACTACGCCGGCCGCACTGTCACCCGGACGCGGCTCGATCGCCGCGCGCAGCGCGGCCCGGTCCAGCCCCGGGGCCGTACCGTCGGGGGCGGCCTGCGCGGGTGCGATGACGCTTAACGCCAGAGCCGCCGACAGAACAAGGATCGCAGTACGACGCATGGGAGGACTCCACCTCTCGAAGTGGTGATCATGTGTGGTTCCACTCTGTCCGCCTGGGCGTGTCCGCGGCGACAGGGATCACCCCGGCTCCAACCCTGAATCGACCCTGACTACTCATCAGGGATGCCCTGCCCACGCTGCTGGACCGGCACGTTCCGCGCGGCTGAACGGGATGATCCCGTGCCGACCCTGCAACAGTCCGGCTGCGACTCACCGCATCAGCCGCGTCGCCCGAGCCACTTACGCACGGCTGGCCTGCTGCGACCGTGCGGGGCAAAAGAGGTTCGTTGGACCGCTCGTAGCGGCGGCCCACCACACCCACGAGCACAAATGCGAGGAGAGCCGGCTCTTCGCGACGGGACGTTCCGGGCGGGGAGGATCGGCTGCCTGTCCTCGTTGGTCAGGACGTTGAGGGCGCCCGGATTCGTGGCTCTCGTGGGAAGTTCGGATGTCGGATCACGGAGACGGATTCCGGCCGGATTTCCGATGTCCCTGACGGCCCCTGTGGTCAGTGGGTAGCGTCTGCGCTCAAGATCCGGCTGTGGCGTGAGGTCAGCCGGGCGGTCGCGAACACAGAGAGCGAGTACTGATGTTGACTGTGGAGACGTCCCTGAAGGAGGCGATGACCTCGATCGAGGGGAGTCTGGGGGTGGCGCTCGTCGACTACACGAGCGGCATGGCGCTGGGGACGCTGGGCGGGGGCAAGGACCTCGACCTGTCGGTGGCCGCGGCGGGGAACACCGACGTGATCCGCGCGAAGGTCCGCACGATGGAGATGCTGGACCTCAGGGACGACATCGAGGACGTGCTGATCACCCTCGGGAGCCAGTACCACCTCATCCGGCTGCTGGGCGGTCGTGGGAGCAACGGTCTGTTCCTGTACCTCGTGCTGGACAAGGCGCGGGCGAATCTGGCCATGGCCAGGCACCAGCTGAAGCGCATCGAAGCGGAACTGGAGCTCTAGTCCTTCCTGCTTGTTCCCGGCTTCGTGCGCCCATGAGTTGAAAGATTCTTCAACTCGACACATCTGAAAGTGATCAGCCGGGGGGCGTGCCGGAGCCGGGAGGCAGGAGAATGACAGGAGCTGGGCATGGAGAGACCCGCAGGTCTGGCCGGTAGCCCTTGGATTCGTCGTACCCGGGCGGGAGTGTTGTCACATGCAGGTGCCGCTGTACCAGGCGAAGGCGGAGTTCTTCCGCATGCTCGGACACCCCGCCCGGATCCGCGTACTCGAACTGCTCCAGAACGGCCCGGTACCCGTACGCGAGCTTCTGAACGAGATCGACATCGAGCCGTCCAACCTGTCCCAGCAGCTCGCCGTTCTCCGCCGGTCCGGCATCGTCGTGTCCGTCCGTGACGGCTCGACCGTCAGTTACGCACTCGCCGGCGGCGACGTGGCGGACCTTCTGCGCGCCGCGCGGCGCATCCTCACCGAAATGCTCGCCGGGCAGAACGAGTTGCTTGCCGAACTCCGGGACACCGACACAGCGGTGCAGGCGAGTCCGCCCCGGCGATGACGGAGCCAGTTGGTGCCGGGCGACGCCGACCCCTTCGGGTCGCTCAGGTCGGCCCCTCCCGGCTCACCCGGCCGGTCGGAACACCCGAAGGTCGCGGACCTCGTACGACATCTCGTCGGCGTCCGCTTCCGGCCCCGGGTGGTAACGGCCCGCGCATACCGAGAGATTGACGATCAGATAGGCGTGCCAGCCGTGGCCCACGCCGCGCCCGTCGGCGAACACTCTCACGTCGTCCAGCCACCACACGACCGACCGCGCGCCGAACTCCGTCCGCAGCTTCACCCAGCCGCCGGGACGCACCGAGGGAGAGCGGTGGTAGCGGTGTGTGCCGCGTACCCGGTTCGACAGTTCGAGCAGATCGGGGTTGTCGGGGTGGTACTCGAAGATGTCGATCTCCTGCCCTCCGTCGCGCCAGGTCCAGATCGCGGGCCAGGCCCCGATCTCCTCGGGAAGGCGCACCCGAGCCTCCAGCGAGTCCCCGGCGCGCACCTGGAACCCCTCGGGGCTCCCCTCGGTCGTCAGCAGACCGGCGTCCCACAGGCCGTCGCGCCGACGGGTCGCCCGGAAGAGCCCCGATCTGCTGTAGGCGGGGTCCTCCACCAGGTGGTCCAGCTTGTTGTCCCCCGGATTGACCGGGCCGCCGTCGGGATACGCCCACGAGCGGCCGGCGATCCACTGCCCCGGCGAGCTGAAATCCGCAGTGAAGACCGGCTCGGAGGAAGGAGATGAGGATGGCATGGAAAGCTCCCCAGATAGGACGGCGTGCCACCGATGTTCTGCCCTCAGTGCCCGCCACCATGCGGAGTACCTCACTCCATGTCGAGAACTCGTCACGAAATGGAGTCGACGGCATCTCCGGCTCCTCTCACCACCGGACCAACCATCCGGTGATCAGCACCCCCTAGCCCTAGTCGGGTACCCCCGGCATGCCCCGCCAGGCGTCTATCTCACGGATGCGGGCTCTCGGGCACGTCCTCCGCCACGTCGTGACCTCCAGGGGGCGGCCTGGGCGCCCGAAGAGGACCCGCTCCCCGTACGGGCGCAGGCGCAGCTTCGCCGAGTCGACGACGATCCGGACCTCGACCAGGCGCCGCCGGTCCCACACCCGGTACGCGATCTCCGCAAGCACGTAGGCCGCACCCGCACAGGCCGCCCACGTTGCGTCGGAATTCGCCCACAGCGCCAGGACGAACAGGGCGGCACAGCCGGCCGTCACCGCCGTACGCAGCAGCCGCGGAACGGTCAGCGTCCCCTTGTCCGCCGCGTCCCAGAGCAGATCCTCGCTGATGACCATTCCGTCATCATGGGTTCCGCCCGGCGTCCTGAGAAGCCTCGCGAACCAAGCCGGGTTCCGGCACGAGCCGGCGCCAATGGAGAGTCCGAAGTTGACGGATCGAGAAGGGTGTTCGGCCGTTCACGCCGTGTCCAACGAGCTCAGGCACGCCCGAGCCGTACGACCCGCTCTGACAAGCGCGGCACCGCGCTGCCGCCACCCTGTACGACAAACTCGCCGTCCGCTACGAAGCGCCCGTGCTGGTCGCGGCCATCAACTAATGGCTGCAACCAGCACGTGGCCACTTCTCAAGCCCACACCGCTTTGACCACGGCGTGGCCTGCCGAAGCCGCCCGCCCGTACAACCCTTGGAGGTCTCTGTGATGGTCAAGGAGTTCCTGCCTGGTCCAGCCGGAGGCACTGAACCTGGCGCCGACAACGTTCCACAGTTCGTCGAAAGAGACAGTCGCAAGGAAATGCGCGGCCCGTGAAACCCCAGGCGGCTCCAGAAGCATCAGCGGGGGATCGGAAGGGTCGGCGTCAGCGCTGTGTGGCACGGGGCGGCCGCCATAGATCGGCAGATTCCAGGGCTCATCGGCGCCTGCATCAGGGGCATCGGCTGCGGCGTAGAAGTCGTTGACAAAGTCCCAGCCCTTGTTGATCGAGCAGGCGATACCCGCTGCGTATTCGTCGACGTGGTCTTCCCAGGCATCAGACATGAACGCAGCGAGCCACGTGTGATCGTCCCGGATGTCGGACCTGCCCACGGCGCGGAAGTGCAAGTAGATGCTCATTACGACAAGTCCCTCAGCTCCGCGACGCGACCCACCTGTCGGGCCGAACGGACAGAACCTACTTGAGGGCACCGACAGCCGCGTGTCGTCGATATCGACTCGCACCATCCGGCGGAACTTTCGCAACACGCTTGAGAACGCTCAGTCATGGATACGGGTACTGAGCGCTCCAGTTGGCGAGTCGAGCGCCCTTACTCGGAAGCCATGGCCGGGAGAGGCCGCCAACTGACGGGTACGTCGCGCATGACCAAAGCGCAGTCCAGGGTCGCGCTCCCCGACGGGAAGCAGTCCGGGTCATCGAAGAAGGACGATGCCGCGGAGCGAACCCGGCCGGCTTCCACGTGCCAGGCGTTGGTCCGCAGTTCCATGCCGTCCAAGTGGCGGCCCGAGCTGGTGGCCGAGAAGCCCTTTGCCCCGCCTTGGAAGAAACGGGAAGCCTCGGCAAGATCGGCGAAGAGCTCGCTGCCTCGCAGCTCGTCGGACAGCTCGACGGTGACATCCACTCGGGTGTCGCCGTCCCATGTCGCCAGTGCGACGCGCACCTGACCGGGCGTCTCCTGCACCTCGAAGTCGGCCCGGCCGTGTTCGCCGGGGAAGAGGCGGCCTCCGGCCCAGGCGTTGAGACGCGAGGCGGTGTCGCGTCGTGGAATGTAGACGCCGGTCTCGACGCCGTTCGGTCCGTCCCACTCGACGGCGATGCGATGTGCCGCGTTCTCGCTCCGCAGACCGAACGCCTTGGGTGCCCAGGTCGGCCGGACACTTCCCAGGCGCAGCAGGCAGATGCCTGCGACCGCGTAGCCGTGCACCAGTTGCGGGCGCAGCGGCCCGGGGAGCAGGCGTGCTGCGGCATCCGGGGCGACTCGGTAGTTCACCAGGAGCCGTCGTTCGATGACGCTGGACAGTCGCGGCTGCATCATGATTCCTCGCTCTGCGCCCCGGAGCGCCATTTGGTGTGGCGAAGCACGATCTGCTCGGGGCAGACGGCGCTGAGGAACCGACCGATGCTGGTGGCCAGGCGGTCCTCGGCCAGCGCGTAATAGATCCGGTTGCCCTCCCGTCGCTCGGTGACCAATCCGGCTCCCTTGAGCACGCCGAGATGTCGTGAGATGGAGGGCGCACTGATAGCGAACCTGGCTGCGATCTCGCCGGCCGCGAGCTCGCCGCCTCTGAGGTCCTCGAGGATCTGGCGTCTCGTCGGATCGGCGAGGGCACGGAAGGCTCCCGCCTCATCCTGAGCTTCTGTCATATGCAATATTTAGCACCTTGGCTAAGTATCTAACAAGCGGGTTCCGTGGCTTCCGCCAGCAGTTGTGACCAGCCGCTTCGGCTCAGCCCGCCGGCCAGAGGACTCACTCGCCTAGCGGAAGCGCTCAGTCACAGTGAGCCGAAGCTCAATAGTTGTCATTGGCAGAGCCGGATGACATGTACCGACGAGACCGAATGAAGCAGCGTGGTTGTCACCAAGGAGGCACGCGGCTTGTCACACTGCCCATTCAGCAGCCCTTCTGTCGCCAGTGTTGAGCACGCAGGTCAGAGCCCCTGCACCCGGCTCAGGATTCCCGTTGGAGCGCCATCCGGTAGGCGGCCGGGGTCACGCCGTAGGTACGGGTGAACCATCGCGTGAGGTGGGCCTGGTCCGAGAAGCCGGCCTCGACAGCCGCGGTCGATGGTGCTGTGCCCTCCGCAAGGAGGGCGCGGGCGCGGCGCAACCGCAGGTCGCGCTGGTAGTCGCTGGGGGCGAAGCCGTACGCCGCGCGGAAGCCCCGGTACAGCGTGAAGCGGCTGCATCCGGCCACCCGGGCCAGCTCGTCGGCGCCGATGTTCTCCACGAATCGCTGCCGCAGCATCCCGCGAGCCCGTGCCATGGCGGCCAGGTCCGTCCGGCCCTGCGGCTCTCGGAGAAGTGCCGACCGCGTCGAAGCACGGCGGGTCAAGGCCAGCACAGCGGCGGTGAGCCGTTCCTCGACGACCAATCGGGGTGCGTTCTTCGCGACCGCAGCGTGGAGGCGGGCCACGTATCGGACCAAGGCCCGGTCGTCCACCACCGGGGTGGCGAAGAGGGGCAGCCCCGCGCGCCCGGGAGCCGCGTCGTCGAGGGTCTCCCGGGCAAGGTCTTCGCCGAGGTGCAGCATCCGGTAGCGGTAGCCGTCGTGGACGGCCGACTGCCCATCGTGGGGCTCGTCCGGATTGAACGCCATGACCAGGCCGGCCGCGCTGACGCGTCGCTCCCCCAGCACGCGAACGACTGCGCACCGTCGTCGGTGATTCCGAACGAGTACGTGTCGTGGGCATGCATCGGATACGCGTACTGCTCGAATCAGGCGTCCATCGCCTCCAGCGCAAGCCCAAGAACCCGCCAGTAGGCGGCGCGCTCTCCAGAAGACGGCATGTCCTTATTGTCCCGCACGAGCGTTCAAGCCCCGGGGCCTCCGTAAAGCGCACGCTGGGACTCTCACCTCAACCAACGACGGATTCACAGGAATGAACACCTCAGGAGCACCGACGAACATTCACGGGACGGAGAGGATCCGCCTGGCCGTCTACCGCGGATTCGCAATGACCGGCCCACCCCTTCGCGTCCGTGCCGCTCGGCTTCTCCGTCATGGGCACACGCACCCTGTGGTGGGGCGGCTGCGCCTGGGACTCGTTCGCCATGCTCCACCTGCTCAAGGGCGAGCCCGACGTCCTGGTCGCCACCCGCTGTCCGGCCTGCGACATTCCCCACGCCTGGGTGGTCGGCCGAGACGCACCGCCGCAGGGCGACCAGGTGGCCCACTGCCTCACCCCCATGCACCGGGCCTGGGACGACGTCGTGCACACCTGCGGCAACCAACGCCTGTTCTGCTCCACCGACTGCGTCGACGCGTGGGTGCACAAGACGGGCCAGGAGCGCGGGTACGTCATGTATCTCGGCACGCTGTGGCGCTTCGCCAGCGACTGGTACACCGGACGCCTGGACCCGGGCTACACCCGCCGCGCCCCCGCTGCCGCTGCTTCCTACTTCGCCGAGGCCGGCCTGCACGGCTCCTTCTGGGGTCTGCCCGACTGAGGCCTCTAGTACTCCAGCCGTAGATCGTGATCATGGATACCGAAGCCGCTCGTCGGTAGCCTGCGCGTGTCGCTGAGACCTGGGACGAAGTGCAGCTGATCGCGGACGGCTTCGAGCGCGTGTACGTCGAGTTGGAGTGGTGCAGCGGGCCGCGCACCGGCCTCGGCGATGTCGACGGCAAGCCGCACTACTTCCAGGGCGACGACTGGGATGACGCCGACGAGTACCGCCTCTGGCCCGCGAGCGACGCGGTGGTGGAGCTGGAGCGCGAGCAGTGGGCGATCTTCGCCAGGTGGAACGAATGCCATGAGGCCGGGACGGTGGAGCTGGAGACCCACCCTGGCCAGGGCGGGATCAATGCCCGTTACGACGAGCTGGCCCTGCTGCTGGCGCCGTACCGGCAGGCGCCGGACGACGCGAGGCGCCTGGTGGGCGAGGTGCGCTTTGACGCTGGGGCCCGCTACCGGGTCGAGGGTCTGGACTACTGGTTCCGGTGGCGTCCAACCAGGTGAGGCCGCCGTTGATCATTAGGTGTTGTGTGGACAACCAATGATCACGTGGCGAGCTCGGACGCCAGCGTAGTTCCTGCTCACTGGCAGGAAGCATTCGAGGGCCTGATGAGTCGGATCGCGGGCCGGTTCGCCCGAGTTGAACCCCGCCGCCGGGTGCGGCGGTTGGTCTCCGGGCTGCTGTCGGACCTGCCGCGCAAGAACTGCTGGACCCTGGCCGAGCACGTCGGCGACGCCACTCCGGACGGCATGCAGCACCTGCTCCACCGTGCGAAATGGGACGCCGACGCGATCCGAGATGACATACGCGCCTACGTGGTCGAGCACCTGCACGATACGGAGGCCGTGCGCGTGGTCGACGAGACGGGCGATAAAGAAGGGCACGGCGACCGTCGGCGTCCAGCGCCAGTACACCGGCACGGCCGGCCGCATCGAGAACGCCCAGGTCGCCGTCTATCTCGTGTACTCCGCCGGCCTTGGACACGCTGCCATCGACCGGGCCCTGTACGTGCCGCGCTCATGGACAGAGAACCCGGACCGCTGCCGGAGCGCGGGCATCCCCGACGGCCTGGCCTTTGCCACCAAGCCCCAGCTCGCGGCCCGCATGGTCGAGCGGGCCCTGGACGCGGGAACACCGGCCCGGTGGGTCGCGGGAGACGAGGTGTACGGCGAAACCCGCACCTGCGGACCGCCCTGGAACACCGCCGGACCGGCTACGTCCTGGCCATCTCCAGCACCCACCCCGTCATCACGCACGCCGGGAAGTTCCAGGCCAAGACCCTGGGCGCGCGGATCCCGAAGCGGGCCTGGCAGCGGCTGTCGGCTGGAGCGGGCGCGAAGGGCGAGCGGTACTACGACTGGGCACAGATCGAGGTTCACGGTTCGGCCGGTCGGTTCGGCCAGTGGTGCCTGCTGGTCCGCCGCAATCGCCGCACCGGCGAACTCGCCTTCTACCGCTGCTTCTCACCCCGTCCGGTGCCGATGTCCGAGCTGGTGCGGGTCGCCGGACGGCGTTGGACGGTCGAGGAGACGTTCCAAGCCGGCAAGGGCCTGACCGGCCTGGACGAGCACCAGGTCCGTCGGTGGACCTCCTGGCACCGCTGGGTCACCCTCGCGATGCTCGCCCACGCCTTCCTCGCCGTCACCGCGGCCGTCGAACGCCGCGACCGACCCATCCCTGACGGTCTGATCCCCATGACCGGCAACGAGATCCAGCACCTGTTCGCAGCACTGATCCGCCCAATCCACGGCCTCGCCCACCTTCTGCGCTGGTCGCTGGCGACGCCGGGATCAAGCCCGTGCACGCCAGTGTCATTATCGCAGGCAGGCCGCCGCCCGGCCGTGAAGATCAAGATCTACGGCTGGAGCACTAAAGGGTGTTGCAGAGGTCAGGCTTCGGCAACACCCTTTAGCCGGCCGGCTGGCCAGCTAAAGGGCGGAGTGCACATGTGCGGGGCGTCCAGCGTGGGCCCGGCGACTGCCGGGACCGCGCGGCCACGGCTCAATGCCGACCTGACCCGCCGTTGATCGGGCTTTCACTGATCAAACTTCGGTGACACACACTCACGGTTCGATGGCACAGGACAACTCCACCGCCCACGGCGACCGGGGCTTTGCGTTGGCGCGCGAGCACAGTCGCTGGCGGACCCTGACTTCGTAACGCCGTGTTGTGGTGAGCTGGGGCGCGAGCGGTGGAACATTTCCACGCATGTGGGAACTACTGGAGACGTGTCGCGGTGCGGACGAGGTCGGCGACGGCTCTGGACCGGCTGTGCGGTGGCCAGGCGATTACGGTCGTGACGCTCGGCGCATCCAGTACGGGCACTGCAGCGAGGTCACCATGCAGCTGGGCTCGGCACGACTCCGGTGAGACAGCGCAGGCACGGCCGAGCGCGACGAGCTGCAACAGCTGCGCGTGGTCGCGGACCTGCGGGCCGGGGCCGGGCGGATAGGTGCCGTCGGGGTCGGGCCATCGTGGCAGGGGCAGGCCCGGCAGCCCGGTGATGTCGGCCATGTGCACATGGGCCCGGACGGTGAGCGGATGTCCAGCCGGCAGGACCACAACCTGGCCCTCCGTGCCGAGTTCTTCGGTGTCGAACCCGGTCGTCGAGTCGTACGGACGGTGCAGCAGCGCCACGTCGGCCCGGCCCTCGCGCAGGAGTCGTTCCTGCTCGGCCGGCCCGCACAGGGTGACCTCGACCGGTACCGCCCCGGGTTCGGCGGCGTACGCGTCGAGCAGTTTCGCCAGCAGCTCTCTGGACGCGCTGGCCTTCGCGACCAGGACGAGGCCAGGACGGCCGGCCGCGGAAAGGGCTGCGCGGCGGGTCCGGTGTTCAGCGGCGTCGACCGCGTCGAGGGCCGCGCGGCCCTCGGCCAGCAGCACCGAACCGGCCTCGGTCAGTGCGACAGTCCGGCTGGTCCGATCCAGCAGTACTGCCCCGAGCCTGCGTTCGAGCTGCTGGATCGCCCGTGACAAAGGCGGCTGCGCGATGCCGAGCCGTCTCGCGGCGCGCCCGAAGTGCAACTCCTCAGCGACCGCGACGAAGTAGCGCAGTTCCCGGGTCTCCATCCGGCCACGCTACCCCGGATCGATACCCGGACGGTATCGTCGCCCACCCGATCGGTCTTGGACCCCAGCCGGAGTCCGAGGACAGCATGGTCCCCATGAGCGAACGAACGATTGCGCTGGTCACCGGCGCGAACAAGGGAATCGGCTACGAGATCGCTGCGGGCCTTGGCGCCCTCGGCTGGAGCGTCGGAGTCGGCGCACGCGACGATCAGCGCCGTAAGGCCGCGGTGGAAAGACTGCGCGCGGCCGGCGTCGACGCGTTCGGCGTACCACTGGACGTGACCGACGACGCGAGCGCGACCGCCGCCGCACGGTTGATCGAACAGCAGGCCGGGCGCCTCGACGTGCTCGTCAACAACGCCGCCATCACCGGCGATTGGCCGCAGGAACCCACCCAGGTCGATCCCGCCACTATCCGGACGGTCGTGGAGACCAACGTGATCGGCGTCATCCGCGTCACCAACGCGATGATGCCACTGCTGCGCCGATCCGCCGCACCACGGATCGTGAACATGTCCAGCAGTGTCGGCTCCCTCACCCGGCAGTCAGGAACCGCTGCCGAGCAGGCGGGTCCTGTGGCCGTCGCGTACTCGCCGTCCAAGACGTTCCTGAACGCAGTCACGCTCCAGTACGCCCGGGAGCTGAGCGGCACGAACATCCTGATCAACGCCGGCTGCCCCGGCTACGTCGCGACCGGCCTCAACGACTTCCGCGGCATACGCACCCCCGAACAAGGCGCCGCGATCGCCATCAAACTCGCAACTCTGCCCGGCAACGGCCCGACCGGCCAGTTCTTCGAAGACACCGGCACAGTCCCCTGGTAATACAGACAACGGCCATCACCCACCAGACGAGACGACTTCGCCCGAGTCAGCGACAAACCGTGCCGTCGAAGACTCTGCAGATCTGTTCACCCGCTTCGCCGACCAGGCCACCAGGCCGGCCGGGTCGGCACGTGTGACCCAGGTAATCGCCTGTCAACAGGCGAACACCGAAGACTCGCGCCCCAGGCCCGCGTGGACAAGACCGCTGACATCCTCGTAGCCGTCGGCCGCCGCGTGTTCGTCATCCGGATCGACTCCGGCCTCTTGGACTCGCGAAAGGACTACTCCGCCCTCACCTACACCGTGGCAGACCTACCGAACCACCAGACAAGAACCCTGCGCGCCTATCTCGACCAACTCGTCCTCCCCACCGGGTTCTTCGACCTCGCAGTAGACCAGGCAGGCGACTACTGGTGGCTGGAGCTGAACCCCAACGGCCAGTGGGGGTGGCTGGAGGAGAGCACCAAGCTGCCGATGGCCGCCGCACTCGCCGACCTGCTCACCCAAGGACAACCGCCCGATGACCGATTCCGCCTCCCAACGGCGTGCATTCGCCGACCGGTTGGAGAGCGCCGGCATCCTCACGTCCCCCAGTGGCAAGCAGCCGTGGAGGCCGTGCCGCGCGAACTGTTCCTCAACCCCGGAGTCTTTCTGCCCGTGGACGGCGGCTGCTGGCTGCCGGTCACCGCCGTCGGAGCCGACCCGGCCGAGTGGGCAGGAATTGCCTACCGGGTCCAGTACCTCACCACCCAGCTTGACGGACACTTCGCCGGCGACGAGACCAGCGAACCGAACCCGTCACCGGCGCACAGGTCACCCGCGCGGCGGCGAGCGACGGCACCCCGCTGCTGTACCTGTTCGACATGGACCGCGAGTCCTTCGCCCAGTTCATCCAGGACGGCGACAGCTGGACCGTCCGCCAGGGCGGCCCCGTGGCTTTGTGGGGCGACATCGAGCAGACCCTCGCCGCCTGGCAGGACGCCGGCAGCCCCGACATCACCGCCGTCCGGCTCCACGTCACCGACCGGGCCCACACATACTGGATCGGCGGAGCGGGGGTGGCGTTGCGGATGCGGCTCGCGCTGCTCTGCGGCTGGCCGGAAGGGGGGACTGCCGGGACGCGACGCCGGCCGTCGACAGGTGCGGTGGCCGCCCGCGTGCCCGCAGGGGCCGACCGGTCTGTGGCCGGCGTCGCGTCAGGGCGAGGAGATCAGTCGTCGGCGAGGGCGCAGAGCCCGCCCCTTCTACGCTCACATCATGAAGATCCACCCGGGCCCGGGTTGCCCGTTCGCCCATCGGACGCTGCCCTGGCGGACGTTGTGCCCCGTCGGCCCCGCCGACTAGACAGGGAGGAACGTACCCGTACCGCGCCCTTCAGGGGGATTTCCATGCACGCCAAGGACGCACCGAAGCCGTCGACCCCGACGAGGGCGGAGGCGGGCGCTCGTCGTGACGGGCCGCTCGGCGGCACGGTCACCCCCACTACCGGTGTCGGCGGTGTCCTGTCCCCGCAGACGGTCCTCGCCCTCCAGCGCACGATCGGCAACGCCGCCGTCTCCCGGCTGGTCGAGGAGTCCCGGCACCAGCACGGCGCCGGCTGCGGCCACGCGCAGAGCCCCGAGGCCGCGCCCGCCCCCGTACAGCGTTCCGCCGTGCACGGCGTCCTGCGCAGCTCCGGGAGCCCCCTCGACGACGGCACCCGCGCCGACATGGAGTCCCGGCTCGGCGCCGACTTCTCCGACGTGCGCGTGCACAACGACAGCGCCGCCCGCGCGTCCGCAGCCGAGGTCGGCGCCCGCGCGTACACCTCCGGCAACCACATCGTCATCGGCGACGGCGGCGGCGACCGCCACACCCTCGCGCATGAGCTGACGCACGTCATCCAGCAGCGTCAGGGCCCGGTCTCCGGCACGGACAACGGCTCCGGTCTGCGTGTCTCCGACCCCTCGGACCGCTTCGAGCGGGAGGCCGAGGCAAACGCCCGGCGCGCGCTGTCGGGCTCGGCTCCGGCTCCGGCTCCGGGGGCGGGTGCCGTCGCCGAGCCCGTGCAGCGTACGGCCGGGGGGACGCGGTCCTCCGCCCCTTCCGTCCAGCGCGTGCAGACGGATCCGGAGCAGACGACGAGCTCTTCGTCCTCCTCCTCCTCCGCACCGCCCGCGCAGGAGACGGCGGTCGCGACCGCTCCGGCGTACGGCACCGAGATCAGCACCGCGGAGGAGGCGACCGCCCACGGGTTGAATGCCGTCAACACTCTCGTCGTGAACGCGGGCCACTCCGGCGACATGTACCACGTCCGGGCCGCCATGCTCCTCGACCCGGGCCTCAAGCTCCTCATGTACGGCCTGCTGGACGACTTCGACGAGGTGGCCGACGTCAATCGGATCTCCGGCTCCGTGCGCAGCAGGTTGATGGCGGACGAGATAGAGCCGAGAGCAACGCGAACGGCGGAGTTCAAGGCCACCAAGACGCGGCTCCAGCGAGGATCCGGCGACCGGACGCCTCCAGAGGGCATGACCGACGCAAAGGCCATCAAGCAATGGCGCAAGGCCCAAGTGGACGCTGACATCGCCGTGGAGCAGGCTCGGCTGGGCGCCCACGAGACCGACCTTGAGGAGAGGATCGGCGCCACTACTGCCGGAAACATCACCAGGGAGAGGGACAACCGCCCCCGCGCCAAGCGCGCCATCGCCCGCAAAGCCCTCCACATGTACCAGCTCCACGAGGACCTGGGGCCCAACCGGGTCTTCTTCACCAAGAAGTCCGGGGAGAATCTCGGGCTCGCGCACGGCGGCGGGGAGAACCTCTCCACCAACAAGTTCAGGAGCGGCATGCCGGGGCTGAACATCGCGGGCCGCGAGGAGCGGATGCAGGAGTTCTACCGCGACTACGCGGCTCCTGATCAGGCCACCGAGCAGGCTTTCAACGACGCTCGCACGACGGCCGGTCACCCGCTGGGCAGGTTCCGGACAGGCGTCCGGTACGTCATCGTGAACTACCGGGACAGCGGCCACACCGGGGAGGGGAACGCCCCCGCGCTCGACACCGGGCGGAGCGGTCAGGCCCAGCTCCAGGAGATGATCAGCAATCACCCCGATCTCGGGGGCGCGCGGCCCGTGCTCATCGGCGGGTATCCGGATCCGGCCACCGTCGACGGGCCGCACCTGCTCAAGTACTGGGAGTGGCCCGGGATGACGGGCCGCCGCTCCGAGCTGGCGCTGCTGCACTACCTCAAGGAGAACTTCACCATCATCGGCGCGGTCGGCATGCGTAGCGGCGTCACCGACCAGTTCGCCTTCGCCGGGATCAAGACCCTGTCGATCGACATCTCCCCGAACCAGGCCAGGCCCAAGAGCGGCCAGACGGAGGACAACGAGACGGACGTGGAGAAGTACCCGTCCAAGGGCTGGGAGCGCGGTGGGAAGCTGGAAGCGATCCTCGGTCCGCAGTACGGACGGGCTTTCCTCCGCGAGGCCAGGGAGGACGACCAGAAGGTCCTCGACAGGCCGTGGGAGGGCCCCTTCGGAGAGCGGGACCGGGCGATGCTCCGCGACGCGATCGCGTATTTCTTCGCCGAGGCACGCAGCGACGGCGGCGCCCTCGCGACGGCCGAAGACTTCCGGCACTCCTCGCATCCGCTGCACCAGGCCAGCCTTGACGAGCTCGAACGGAGCACCACGCTGGGCGAGGCGAAGAAGGCGGTGATCCGCGCGAGGATCGCGGCACAGCAGGCGTAGGACGCCAACACCGTTGCCCAAACCCATACTTGGGCTCCGTACTGAGTTGAAACACGCTCAGCTACTGTGTGGCCAACGCAAGGGAACTGGAAGACAGCTCGGGCCCGTTCACGCTCGACGGCAGTGGGGCCATGCCGCTGGAGGCGGGGGATCCCCGGCAGATCGGAGCTTTCCGGCTGCTGGGGGTGCTCGGTTCCGGTGGCATGGGGCGGGCCTATCTCGGCTGGGCACTTTGGGCGGCCGGATTCTCCGGTGAGCGCCGTCCGGTCGCTCGGCGAGCGACCGGACGTGAGCTTCCACGGCTCACCGCCCGCATCCGCCGCGGCCGCCCCCGTCAGGAACAGGGTCACCAGGCGGGCGAGCCGGGGGTGAACTCGAGGGCCACATGGGCGAAGAGCGGGTCCTCGGCACTCTTCTTGTGCTCTCACGTCACAGCGACCCCGACATCAGGGGCCTTCCCGCTGCGACTCCAGTCCCCTTGAGGCTCGCTGCTGCAGGCCGAACTGGCTACAGGGCAAAGTGGTTGCTAGAGGTGGCTGGACTCGTCATAGATCCTCCAATGCCACCACTCTTCTCCTGGGCTCCGTGGCCGACGGTAGGCGAGGGGGTCTGGCAGGGTTCTGCAGTACAACTCCTCGTCCAGCTTCGCTACCTGGGCTGCCAGTTCACGGCGGGCGCGGGGAGGAAGCCGGGCCAGGACAAGCTCGAGGAGGTCCCGCGCCGTGGCCACGTCTTCCTTCAGGTCGCACTCGTAGCAGCCGCATACGGTCGCGGTCAGGTACAGGTAGCGGCCCGGGCGGGCCAGAAAGGACCGGTAACACTGCAGTGCCATCTGGGTGTCACCAGGTAGCAGGCCTTTGTCCAGGCGACGGAACTCTTCCCTGCGGATCGCGGCAACCGTCCGGCTGGAAAGCCCGCCGATACGATTCGGCCGAGGGATGGAGGAGAGAGTGTGCCCCCAGAGGCCAACTGCTCGGTGCGCCTGCCTGGGTGTTGTGTTCTGCGCGCGGAGCGCGCCGGGCCGCCTACGCGGCATGGGCCTTTCGGGTAAGGGTCATGCGGGGATCATCGCACGGATGCCAGAGACTGTCCCGGCACGTTCGGCGCCTGGAGCGTAGAAAGTGCTTCACGACGGCAGGCTGCTCCCATGCCCGAGGTTGCGCTGGAGCAACCAACTTCGGGACGACACGGAGCTGTTCGACCACCGGTCGATCATGCCGTGGCTGCCTATGTCCGTCACTCTTCGGGCTCGCCGCTGAGTTCGCTCCACGCGGCTAGGGCGAGCTCAGCGGCTTTGAACGACTGGGTGTAGGCGCGTAGCGTCCATTCTCCGTCGTCAGCGCCCTCTGGTCTCAGTGCTCCTGTCAGTCGGCAGAACGTTGCCAGAATCTCGTCCACCAGGGCTTGAGCGGGATCTTTGGGCACTGGACTGTCGTGGTCGAAGCAGATGCGGATTCTGTCACTGTCCGCCGCCCCGGGGACATCGACATCGCCCCGGGTCAGGCCTCAGCGGGCCGGAGGAAGTCGGTGCCGATGGACCGGGCCGTCTCCTCGGCCGCATCGCGGTTCTTGTCCGCAGCAGTGAACAGGACCATGCCGATGCTGCCCTTGTCGCCCCACACGCACATCGCCCGGAGTGTGCCGGTGGCCGCCTCGGTGTACCTGAGGCACCGCATCCAGGCGCCATACGGGCCGGCCTCGGCCCGCCAGGTGTCGTGGACGATGCCGACCCCCGCCGTGTCCTCGGGCACAAGTCCGTTGCCGTCGTACACGTACGACTCCCGCATCTCGTGGAAGTCTCCGGTCGTCACGGCCACCAGGTACTCGGCGGCGGCGTCAGGAGCGGCGTCCTCTGCGACGTACACCCGGGCCGTCGACGCTTCCTTCTCGCTGTCGGGTACGGCACCGAACGGGTCGAACTCCTCGCGGAGGTCGATGCCTTGCAGACCCCGGAAGGTGTCGTGCGCAACGATGTCGTAGCGGGGATAGGCGAGGGAAGAGGCGTACGCAGTAACGCCAACGGCCAGCAGGAGCGCGAGTCCGGCTCCGGCGAAAGCGTACTCGCGCGGAGTGACGCGAGGCACGGGCGGAAGCTCCGGCGGCTCGAACCCGTCGCCGCCGACGCCCGCTTCGTCACCGGGTACGGCCGCGGTAACGGCTGCGGCCAGCCGCTCGGCAGCCCGCTCACGGGCACCCCGCAGCTGCTGGCGGAGACCGAGGAACGGCAGCCCCAGCAACAGCCCCACTCCCGTCGCCACGCCGAACGGCACCGCCGGCAGGACGGTGATGCGCAGGACTATCAGCACAGCGACGACCACAACGACGGCGAAGCGGTATTCGAAGCCCCGGCGCAGCAGCAGGCGGGACCACGTCCGGCCGGCTGCGGCGAGCGCGCCGGTCGTCTCGGCGAGCACGGCGAGCCGCAGATCGCGCGGGGCCTCGGCGGCCCACTGCGCGGCCTGAGCGGCGGCCGCCTGAGGCGTGGGCGCTTCGGCGAAGACACGGGCCGCGTCGAACGACTGCACCCGGCGCGCCGAGACACTGTCCTTGGCGCTCGTGGAAACGGAGCTTCCCGCAGCCTCGGCCCGCAGCAACTCTGGCGAATGCGGCGCGAGTTCTCGCAGACGGGCGAGGAGCACGGGGCCCCGGGCATGTCGCCCCGGTCGGTCCATCGCGTCGGTGCGGGCGCAGAGTTCCGCGTAGCCGGCAAGCAGACTTATGTCGTCCGGGCAAGCGTCCAGGCCCTCGCGGAAGACCCGCTCGGCGTCGTCGTCATGGTCATCGTCGTCCTCGGCCAGATGAGCACGGGCGAGTGAGAGGAAGAGCCCGGCGTCGGGCCCGTCAGTGTCAAGCGCTGTCCGCGCGATGGCCCGCGCCTCGGCCGGCCGGCCCGCGGCGACAAGCACGTCGACCCGCCCTCGCGCATTGTCGTTGTTGCCGTTGTTGTCGTTCAAGAGTCCCCACCCCTGGTGCAGCAGGCCGAACGAACGCGGCCGCGAGCGCCACTATCACCCGTACCGGAACCCTGGTCAATCAGAAATCTGTCCCTCTGACCTCACCATTTGGCGCACAAGGCGGTTCAAGTGGATGCACTCCGGACATCCACGCCACCTGGGCCGCCGCGCCGCAACTGGATCGCATCGGGGTCCGTACAGGCGAGCGCCGGGTCCACCCTCTCGCCCGAGCCCAGCACCCACGCCGAACAATTCGAGCAGCCCCTCCAGGTCCACACCGCCTAA
>NZ_BJMN01000015.1 GCF_006539185.1 Streptomyces gardneri | reverse complement strand
CGAGGGGACGGTGCGGGTGTGGGACCTGACTTCCGGCACCCCCATCGGCCAGCCCATAGACGCCCACACCGGCGTGGTGACCGCAGTGGCATGCACGACCATGGACGGCGCCCCCATCGCGGTCACCAGCGGCAACGACGGAACAGTGCGGGTGTGGGACGCTCGTACTCACCAACCGGTAGGACTGGTCGCTGCGAGCAGTCCATCCGCTGTATCCGTAACCTCCGACGGGTACCTCGTCATAGGTACAGGACACGATGTAGCAGTCTTCACGCGGCAGGGACGAGCAAAGCTCAAGACCTGTGGATCGGTTCCGGGAAGTGCGCGGAGGGCGTACCTTCCCGAATGATCCTTTGATGGTCACCGAGTAGGCCCGCGTTCGCAGCGCGGGTCGGGAAGGCACCCCCGTGCTCAGCGTAGTCACCGTCGACGGCTCCACCCAGTCCGGCTCCCTGATCGACGAGATCGTGCGCGAGGGCGCCCACCGGATGCTGGCCGCCGCGCTGGAGGCGGAAGTCAACCAGTACATAGCCGAGTTGGCGGCCGAGACCGACGAGGCCGGCCGGCGTCTGGTGGTCCGCAACGGCCACCACCGGTCCCGGACCGTGGTCACCGCTGCCGGTCCCGTCGAGGTCAGGGCCCCGCGCGTTAACGACCGCCGCGTTGATGAAGAGACCGGCGAACGCAAGAGGTTCTCCTCGAAGATCCTGCCGCCGTGGTGCCGCAAGTCGCCGAAGATCTCCGAGGTGCTGCCGCGGCTCTACCTGCACGGACTGTCGTCCGGGGACTTCGTGCCCGCGCTGCAGGAAGAGCTGCTGGCGTTCTACGACTTCCCGTCTACGAACCGTGGGCCGAGAAGATGGCCCTGGCCACGACGCGCTATCCGTTCCTGACCCGGCGCCTGCGCGAATGGTCCCTCTTCCGAGCCATCACACTGCGGCAACCGTGGCGTCCGGACGCTCTGCTCGACTCATCCGACTGGCTCCAGCTCAAGACGGCCGAAGCGTCGAACGCCGCAGCCCTCGAGATCCTCGCCGACAGCGGTCGCACCAAGCGGATCCGCAACACCGCTCGGATCAACCTGAAGCAGCAGAGTCGACGCTGATCGCAGTCAACTCATCCACAGGTCTTGACTATTGCTCGCCCCGTCCACCGACTGTCCATGAGCTCCTCATGCACACGGGGTCGTCGCACACGAAGCAACCATCAAAACCCAGGACACCGACACAGCCAGTGCACAACAAGA
Source organism: Streptomyces gardneri (assembly GCF_006539185.1). GTDB lineage: Bacteria > Actinomycetota > Actinomycetes > Streptomycetales > Streptomycetaceae > Streptomyces > Streptomyces gardneri. The sequence goes on along the minus strand of NZ_BJMN01000015.1, from coordinate 206,980 downwards.
GCATCGCCGTCACCCCACTTCACCACCACAAGGCACCGTCTCGACATCCCCGGCACGGGCCGTGAGGTCGATCGGGGACATGGACACCCTCCAGCCGCCTACCCGACCAGACGCGACTACCGCTCACCACGCTCGCCTACAGGTGCCTTCCGGGCCGGGTGCCAAGACGACTGGGGTCTGTTGCGAAAGTAGATCTTGTTCGTTCATGATCACATCCCGTGGGACGTGGAGATCTGACGAACGGCCAGTGGGCCCGCGCCGGTGCCCCTTGGTGTGACGTGCCGGAGCGGTACGGGCCGTGGGACCGGGTCTATGACCTGTTTCGGCGCTGGCAGCGGGACGGCACCTGGGCCCGGATCCTCACTCAGCTCCAGACCTAGGCGGATGCCAAGGGCTTGATCACCTGGCAGGTGAACGTCGACTCCACGGTCTGCCGGGCCCACCAGCACCCCGCCGGGGCGGCAAGAAAGGGGGACCTTCAAAAGGAGCCGCCCGGCAGCCTCGTCGTCGAGCCGGCCGACCACGACCGACTCAGATCACTAACTCGAGGCAACGCTGCCCACCTCCTCGCACGCGGTGACGACATCGACGTACGCGGAGTCCCGCACGGTGTCGCCGGTCCTTTCCTCGAAGGTGCGCGCGTAGCCGTCGAGGGCGGTGGTCACGCCGGGGTTCTTGGTCCTGGCGGACGCGTCGCGGAGCCGCTTCGCCAGCCGGTGCGCCCCGCTTGTCACGGCCGGATCGCCGAGGCGGAGGCCTTCGGCGTACGAGGGGTTTTCCTCCTGGAACGCGCCGAGGGCCCGGAAGGCGTCGTCGCAGGCGGCTCGGGGGTCGTCGGTGCTCCCGAAGGGCCAGACCGACCAGGCCGTCCACACCATCGCCGCGCCGCACAGCAGGAGCGCGAGGCCTCCGACGGCCCGCCGACGCGGCGCGGAAGAGCGACGCGGCGGCCCGGTGGGCGCGGTCGCCGGGAGACTGGAGCGAGGCGCGGTGACGGTGAGCACGTCTGGCAGACCCGGCCCGCCGGGCGCGTCCGGTATGCCTGGCGCCTCCGGCATGCTAGGTGCGTCTGGCGCTTCCCGCGCGTCTGGGGCAGCCAGCGCCGCCAGCGCCTCCGGGACGGTCAGGCGGCGGTCCGGGTCCTTCTCCAGCAGACCCGCGAGGAGCGGTGCGAGCCGTCCGGCCCGGGTGGGCGGCGGGGCCTCCTCGAAGAGGACGGCGGAGAGGCAGCCGGTGGGGGTGCCGCGCCGGAACGGTGAGATTCCCTCGACCGCCTGATAGAGCGTCGTCCCGGCCGAGAACAGGTCGCTCGCCGCGAGTCCGTCGGTGCCCCGCGCCCGCTCGGGTGCCATGTACTCCATAGAGCCGATGACTGTCCCCGCGGCCGTCAGGGCGGTGTCGTTGTGGTGGACCGCGATACCGAAGTCGGCGAGGAGGACCTCGCCGGTCCCGGCGAGCATGACGTTGGCCGGCTTCACGTCGCGGTGCACGGTTCCCGCCTCGTGCGCCGCCCCGAGCGCCCCGAGCAGTTTCGCCGCGAGCCCTGCGGTCTCCTCCACCGACAGCGGTCCGTGGGCGTCGAGCCGCTCCTGCAGGGAGCAGCCGTCGATCAGCTGCATGACGACCCAGGGGAGCCGGTTCTCGACGACGACATCGTGGACCCCAACGATGTTCGGATGGTCGCGCAGCCGGGCGGCGTTGCGGGCCTCGCGGGTCGCGCGGGCCAGCCGTTGGGCCCGCTCGTCCTCGGACATCATCGGGAACAGCCACAACTCCTTGACCGCGACGTCGATGCACAGGGTCTCGTCATAGGCCTTCCACACCCGCCCGAACCCTCCGGACCCAAGCTCGGAGACCAGCCGGTAGCGGCCTGCGATCACTTGACCCGGTCGCGCCCCCTGCGTCACGGCTGCCCCCCGGACCTCGTCGCTGTCCTGCCCGCGTTCAGCCTAGTGACCTGAGTCGGAGATGTTCCGGTAGTTCTCGCGAGTGGCTTGATGTGCCAGAGGCCGGACTCCAGCAGGCCGGGCCGGAGTCGCCGTACGGCAACCCGATCCCGGGCCTTGAGGAGCTGGGCGAGAAGGCGGAGGCCGAGGCGTTCCTCGACGACTCGATGGTCTCCCTCGCCGACCTGGACGCGACCGGCGGCAAGACAGTTGTCGTCCGCCGCATCGGCGAGCCGATCCAGACGGACGCCCAGCTGATGTACACGCTGCGCCGCGCGGGCGTGCAGCCCGGCTCGGTCGTCTCGGTGTCCGAGTCCCCGGGCGGCGTCCTGGTCGGCTCCAGCGGCGAGGCGGCGGAGCTCGACCCGGAAGTCGCGGCGCACGTCTTCGTGGCGAAGCGCTGACGCGAGCCCTTCACGGCTCCTGGTCTCCGAGGCCCCTGGCTCTCGCGGTCCCCCTACCGGTCAGAGGTAGGGGACGGCGAGACCCAGGACGCCGAGACCGAGGATCCCGAGCGGGACGATCAGGCCGAAGCTGTACTTCACGAGCAACCAGCCGAGCGGCTGTCGGATGACGTTGATGCTCGGGCGCTCCGGGGCGTAGACGACATAGCCGGTCTGGTTTCTCGTTTTGCCGTTGCTGTGGTGCACGTTCCCGCTCGTGTCGGTGAAGGTGAAGTGCTCCGGCCATCCGTTGGGGTGCTGGGGCAGGGTGCAGAGGACGGTGATGCCGCGTCGGGCGCATATGACCCGGTGGCGGATCTTGCCGGCGACGCTGACGAAGCAGACCAGGCCGAAGAGGGCCGCGAGGGTCGCTACGACGGTGAGGAGGGCCATGTCGACGTAGTAGGCGACGCCGATCCAGATGGTGTAGCCGAGGAAGACGAGCAGGGCGCTCCACCGCATCCAGGCATCTCCGGCCCTTTTCTCCTTGGTGACGACAAACACGCTTCCGGCCGGGTCCCGTTCCTCGGGAAGGGCCTTCTCCAGGGAAGTGAGGAACGCCTCGGTGGCGGTCGGGTTCCCGACCGGGATCCAGTAGGTCTTCTGATCGGTGAGGAGGATCCTGATCTGCGTCTCGCCGTCGGCCATGGCCACGCGTTTGATGACCGCGTAGGGGATCTCAATCCGTACCCGGCCGCCGTCTTTGGTGAGCGTGAGGTGGTCGGGTCCGAGGGCGGCGGTCGAGGACCCCTGCACGAGTATCTGTTGCGAGTTCACGCCTGATCGACCCGCGCGGGACCTCGACGGATGCAAGTGCCCCAGTCACGAATTGGTTGCGGGACGGCGGCGGTGGCGTCAATACGCCATCGTCCGCCCCGGTTTACGGCGGAATCGCCACGCCCGTACTTCCGGCGTGCCACGCTGATACAAGCTGTGCGTGCGCTGCCGGGAGGACCGGGAGGAGCGGCCCATGAGGACGACCGGTGACAGAGGGTCCTGGTGCCCCGACGACAGCAGGCCCCTGTCCTGACCTGGAGCCCCGAGCTCTCAAGCGCAGTCCCGTCGGACCGTTTCACCCAACTCCGTCTCGCCCGGCCACTGACGGCCGACCGGCACCGTCCATGGGAGAAACCCACGCCGTCCGACCGCCTCACCCCAGCCCGGTCCGTCGCGACTTCCGGCACATCCGCCCCAACACCGCCTGCCCGGCCCAAGCACCGAAACCCAGCCGCCCCGGACCCGGACGTCCACCAGGCCGCAGCGCCAACCTCGTGCTGGCCGCCCTGGTCGCCCTCGCGGTCGGCAGCGAACTCGTCATCGCCCACCCCACCGGCCACGGCTCCATCGCCCTCGCCCTCCTCCTCTTCGGCGGCCCCGCGCTCTACCTCACCACCACCGCCTGGTTCTTCGGCACCACCGCCGGCGGCGCCTGGAAGGAACGCCTCCTCACCGCCGCCACCCTCGCCGTCACCGGCGTGGCCCATGTGCTCGTTGATTGGCTACTCAAGGGCTAGGTAGCCAGGTGACGGATGAACCAGCTCGGGGTGTTCCACTACGTACCGATCGCCGTGGATCGACAGCATTGCCCAGTGCCATGCCTCGTCGTGAAAGATCAGCCCGCGGAACGACGCCTCAGCCGACTCGTATGGGTAACACTCCAGGGCGGCCTCCCTCGCCTCCTCCGGCGTCAGCCCGCCGTGATGCTGCATTACCCATGCGTAGCCACGCCGCTCGGACTGCAGGTAGTCGAGATACTCAGCTTCGTTCCATGTCACGGCGTAAGGGTAGACCGGTCGCCGAAGGCGGCGGCGTCTCACTGAAACAGGATCATTTTTCGGAGCAGGTCGAATCCGGCTCGTCCGTAGAGCTGCCGCTTGATCTTCTTGATGCGGTTCACGGAGCCCTCGATGCCGCCGGAACTCCAGTCCAGGGTGAGCCCGGCTGTCACAGCGTCGAGGTCCCGGAGCAGGTGGAGTGCGAAGCCGGTGCGGCCGGGCAGCTGGCTGGCATCGACCGCCTCGATCCAGGCAGGGAGCCTGGCACCGAGGCGGCCGCTGAGGATCTCGCCGAAGTCGCGGACATGCCCGGCGACCGTGTCCCGTTCGGGGCAGCGGGCCAGGACGTTCTTCAGGGCGGCGCGGTCGTCTTCGGTCAGCGCGGTGGGGTGTCAGGTGAGCCAGCCGGTCACCTGCCGCACCGTCGGAGGCCGGGGCGGCGCGTCGACCGGAACCGTCCGCAGGCTGGCGATGTGGGCGCGGACCAACTGGTAAGTGACTGGCGCGCTGTCGGCGAGGAGCTCGCGGTGGAGATGGGTGACGCCAGTGCATCCCTCGACGAATCGCCGTTCCAGATAGAGCTTGTAGGGGTCCAGCCTGCCAGCGTGCGGCGGTCGCGTTCCGGAGCACGGTGTTGAGGCCCCAGCCCAGGTGCCGGGCGATCGCCCGGCGGGTGAGTGGCCTTGGGCAAGCATCTCGTGGACCAGAGCATATGCTGCCTTCTTGCGCTCGGCCTGCCGGCCGACGGGGTCCGAGTCGCTCTGCGGCCAGCCGGAGTCCGGGCGGGTCGTCCCCGGCAGTGTGCCGCTGGGCGACGGGTTGCGCAGGCAGTCGCGGTGGACGGCGACGCAGGTCTCCACGGCCCGGCCGAGGCCCTGCCACAGATGGAACCGGTCGGCGACTTGCAGAGCGTCGGGGGCACCGCGCCGGGCGCCCTCGGCGTAGGAGCCGGCCCGGTCCCGGCAGATGATCTCCACACCGGGGTGACGGATCAGCCAAGCGACCAGCGGCCCGGCCTCGCGGGTGGGGAGCACATCGACCACGCGATGGTCTTCGACGCTGGTCAAGACGGTGGAGTAGGTCTGGCCGCGGCGGATCCCGAAGTCGTCCACGCCCAGCACACGCGGCGTGCTGAACCGCGGATCGGGCAATGCCATGACCCTGCGTATTAAGGTCATCCACCCGGCGCCGAAGCCCAGCTGGGCCGCCAGCCGGGTGCCCGCCCGGCCGGCCAGCGCGAGCCCCACCCGTTCCAGGGCGTGGTTGAGCCGGGTGGTGAACCGTACGTGCGGGGGCGGCCAGCCGGGAGAACGGCTCGGCAAACGTCCGGCGCGGACAGTCCGCCGACCCGCAGATGAAGCGCCGGCCCGTCAGCCGGATCACAAAGCCCAGCTCAACCAGCGGAAGGTCCTTCAGCCTGCGCTGGTTCGGTCGTGGACTCAGCCCGAGAGGCGGCCGCAGTCCGGACATGCCGCCGCGGCCGCGCGGCCTCTCGCCACCACCTCAACCGTGCCGAACGCGGCCGCAACCGCCTCGACCTCCACCTCGTCGATCCCGTCGAACACCAGCGAGTCCCAGAACGATGCATCGATCTGCATGACCAGCACCATCACCGTCCACCGCCGACCACGGCAGAGGCGTTCAAGCACTTGCCGGAGCGTCATTTCTGGCTGCCGCACGGCAAGGCGTACGCCGTCTCGCACGAGCCAGTCCCCCGTAATCGAACAACGGGGTAACGCTCCGCGACGGCTCCCTGTGCCAGAACCTCCTCGTCATCGACAGAGCCACCGGCTCGCCGAATGGGGTCGCGGTCGACGACAGCAGCTGCCACGGGACCGTGACCCAGGTGCCCTCGCGGTGGTCACGCAGCCAGACGAGCCGGATGTCGTAGGCGTTGACCGGCTGGATCGGATGCCACCTCCGCGCGGTAGATGGCATCCGACTGGCCGGGCGCCGGAACCAGCTACGCGCTCTGGGTCAGCAGACCGGCGTCGATGACCTCAGCGATAAGGGTGGCGCCGCGGCTGTTCTGGTGGATGTGGTCGGTCGTGAGCACGAGACCTCGCCGCCGCGAGATCGTGTCGAGGCTGCGGCGCAGCACTGCGTGCTGGACGAGGACGCCGACGACCGCTGCGGGCGTCACCTCCCGGTATGAAATCGGCGGCGGGTCCGCTTGGCGCAGTTCCTCGATCTGGCGTTCGTGGAGCGGAAGGTAGGCCACCTCGTTGGTGGCGGCGACCTCGGCGATCATCCGGCTGTACGCCTGCGATGTCTGTGCCGCCGCTCCGTCGAGTTGTTGGCCGAGTACCGGTAGCGACAGCAGACCGATCGTCGCGTCGGTCTCCGCTCGCAGCCGTGCTATGACGGCTCCCAGGCACTGTTGGAACCAGCCGGCCGACGGGCGATCGGGGAGCTGTTTGCGCTTCATGGCTTGCTCGACGGGGTAGCCGGCAAGGCTTGCTCGGGCGTCGTTGGTCCCGATCAACACGGTGATCACATCGGGTGGGTTCGTGACGACAGCATCGAGGCGCTGCAAGAGGTTGTAGGCGAAGTCGCCGTTGGCGCCGAAACGGGCAAGCTGCACGTCACCGGGAGGGTGGCGTCGTCCGAGAAGATCCAGGTAGTCGACGCTGAACTGCGCGCGGGTGAGGCTGTCGCCGAGGCACGCGATGCGTGTCGTCACGGCGCTTCCTCCGGGCTGGGCGTGCCGACGTGTTCGGTCGGGCGGGTGTCGGTCCGAGGACGGTGGTCGGTGCCGAGGGTCGCGGTGATGGCCAGGAGGGACGTCGGCCCCTCCATGTCGACCACGTGCCATACTCCGGCCGGGTTGATGGTGGCCTCGCCAGGCCCGAGCAGAATGCGGTCGGGCACCCCGTCCACGTCACGGGTGACTGTCACAGACCCGCTGAGGCAAACGACCAGTTCGTCGCCTGCAGGGTGGCTCTCCCAATGGTCGCCGAGCCCGTCGCCGTCGAAGATCATCACCATCCGGCCCTCGGCGCCGTCTGCCGCGACCGCGGCGCTGTAGGCCTGGAGCACCTCCGGGGACAAGGTGAAGCCCTCGACGGGTTTCACTCTCGATCCCAGTCCGAGGTGCGCGGGGGTGGTCCGCAGGTCCATGGCATTGCGTTCGTGGTTGAGGAGTCTCATGCCGACGATCGTCCACGACAGCGATCGGGCGGTCTTGAAGAAAAGGGAAGAGAAGCCGACGCGACGGGCAGACGGTTGGCAGCTACCCGGCTCCGAGGAGGACTTCGCTGCGACGCCAGGCCGTCGGCGATCGGCCCGTGAACTCGCGCCAGTCCCGCACGAGATGGGCCTGGTCGGCGTACCCGGAGACGGTTGCCACATCGCCCCACGGGAGCGGGTCCTGCGCCGCCGCCAGTTCGTGCGCGTGCTCGAAGCGCAAGACTCGGGCGAAGGTCTTCGGGGGCAGGCCCACCTCACCGCGAAACCGCTCGGTCAAGTACCGACGGCTCCAGCCGAGTTCCGCGGCGACCGCACCAACCTGGACGCAACCCCGCGCGGCGACGAGGCGGCGCCACGCCTCGGCTACCTCGGGGCGCACCCAGCGCACATGGTCTCCGCAGGCGCCACGGCCGACAGCTCGGAGGAGCAATTCGTCCAGCGCGGTGAACCGTGCCGCCCATGTTGTCGCCGATCGGAGCCGGTCGACCAGCTCGACGGCAAGCGCTCCGAGAAGCTCGTCAAGTGGGACCAGTCGGTGGGCGAGCTCGGCGGCGGGCATGCCGTAGATGGCCCGGGCCCCGAGCGGTGTCAGCGATACCTGAACACCTTGCTGGCGTCCGTCGTGGTGAATCGCGACGGACCGGCACATCAGACCGCCGGCCACGCTACCGAATCGGGTGACCGGTGACCCGTCGTCAACGCCCGCCGCCACCTCCAAAGGATCTGACAGGCTGATCACCGCGGTGAGCGCGCGGCTCGGCGGGCCGCAGTGCACCCCCGTCGGGAGTCCGCGGAGGTCGAAGCCGACATACGAGTTGACGTACTGCCGCAAGACGGGCGCCGGACGTGCACCGATCCCAGTGGCCGTGTGGTCCTCCATTTTCGTCAGTGTACGAGCCGCCCAGCCCAGGAAGATCACAATCCGAGGACTGATCACCGCCGTTTGCGGCTGGTGGCGCGGTCGGCTCCGGCCTCGGCGTCCACCGGTGGGTCGTGGAACGGACGATGGCCTGGCTGCACGGCTTCCGCCGGCTCCGCGTCCGCTGGGAACGATGTGACGACATCCACGAAGCCTTCCTCGGCCTCGCGGCCGGCTTGATCACCCACCGTCACGTCCAACGCCTTTGTGAGGACCTCTAAGCAGGTCAAGTTGGCCTTGATCAGCCGGCCGCAAAGGCGGCCAGCAGGGTGTCCGCCCGGACTTCCAGTTCAGGCGTCAGAGTTCCCTTCACGGCCACCAGGAGCTCGTCGCCGCCGACCGCGCGGGCAAGCCGAACCTCGACCTGTCGATGCTCGCCGGCCAAGGGATACGAGTACCAGCCGTCGGGCCGCTCGTCGTCGGTTGCCTCGACCGCCAGAGCCACCGTCTCCCAGTCGGTGGCATCAAACCCATAGCCCACGTAGAACGACAGCAACTCCAGGAACGACCGCAGGTTGCGCTCCCAGATCCATCCACCGACCTCTGCCATGGCTCCCCCTCCGCGCCCGAAAGGAACAGCCTGTCATGGGCCGATGGTTCAGCGATCACCCTGCTGCAGCAGGAGGGGGAAACGCGACCTCCTCATCGAAAAAGACGCGTGCCAGCAGGCAGTGGTGGAGCCGGCCGAGCATCCGGTTGCAGCAGGTGCGCAGCGCCTGCACGTGCGACCCCTCCCCCTCCCCTCGGCGGCGCCGGTAGTGGGCGTCCGCGCCGGATGAACCGCTGAGGGAAGACAAGCCCACAGGCCCACAGGTGGCCGACGTGGTCGAGCCGGTTGTTCTTCACGAACCGGCGTCTGGCGTCCGTGTACTCGTCGGAGGGCTCAGGCAGGTACGGACGAAACGTGCTCAGCCCTATGTCCAGTAACGCGGAGGCTTGGAGGACTCCGGGATGCCACGGAGTGCGACAATCTGGCCGTGTCTGAGGAGTTGTCGCGCTGGTACCGAGGCCGCCTGGTCGTAGGGCCGTTTATGCCGTTCGAGATCGGTGAAGCCGAAGGTCTCGAACGGGAGATCGGGCTGCCACTGCCGCCTCCCTACCGCTCGTTCCTGGAGGCAGCGGGCGGGCAGAGCCTCGCCTACTCGGTCCGATTGCCGGCTTGCGACCCGGAGCCGTTCCAGAGCTTCGACGATCTCCATCAGCTCGGCCGTGACGACGATGGCGAATACGGCTGGGGCACCTTGCTCGGCGAGTACCGCCGCAGCCGTGATGGATGGCTCGCCCGCGAGGTCTCACTGGCCGGCCTTCTCCCGATCGCCCGCAATGGCGGGAGCGACACCCTGTTCCTGGACCTGAACCCGACCACCCATGGCCAGCTCCATGCCTTCGTGCATGGCATCCCTCACCCGGGATACCTGTCGAAGGGGCTCTTCACCAAAGTCGCTAACGGCTTCGACACCTACCTGGACAGCCTCGTCATCGATCCGGACATCGCTGAAGACACCTGGGCCGATGTCGCCGACAGTGATGCCACCGACCCTTGGCGGCGGACCATCGAAGAATGGCTGGACGAAGAACTCCCGGGCTGGCGGGCCGAGCCGTGGGCAGCGGGCTGAATGCTTTGACCATCCCTGCAGAGGCGGGGAGCAGGCGTTCCAGCTCGCGGGCGAGAGATTCGACCGGGGCGTGCAGTTCGTCCACGGCGTCCAGGACGAGCGAGGCACCGTCCTGGAGGTGCCGGCGAAGGCTGGAGGGCCGGACGCGCTGCCAGGTGGTGCTTCACCTCGTGGTGACGGGTGTGGCGTAGGTCTGCCAGTGGATCAGCTCCCCGTCGCGGTGCAGTCTCAGACGTGGGGGTTCGAGCCGGCCGCGGGCGATGATTTCGTTGATGTCGTCCCAGGACAGCAGCGTGGAGAAGTCGGTGACGGACGTCCATACGCGGTGCTGGCGGCCGAATGCCTCGGCGAGGAAGTCCCCGCCGAGGCTCTCGACCACCTTCGAGAAGGCGGTCACGTTCGAGTCTCCGTTCAGTCGTTGGTGTCGGAGACGCCGGTCGATCCGCCGTCCGACTCCTGCTGCGCGCGGGTACGCGCGGCGGCGATGGCCTCACGGGCGACCAGCAGGCCGTCGGTCTGGGGCGTGCTGGGAGCGTTCTCGTTCATCTCGTGCTCCTTCTTGTTTCTCCCGCCGGGGTTCCGGCGGGAAGTGTGTGGGTCACCTGACGAGCTGGACGTTGTTCGCGGCCGTCGTCCACTCGATGCCGGAGGCGGGGCGGATGTGCACGATGCGCACGGTCCGGGTGCCGGCATGCTCGTGGACGATGGCGGTGAGTTCGCCCTCGCCCCGGGTCGCGATGTCGCGGACGGTCCTGTGCAGCCACGGGTGGTCTTCCTCGTGGGTGTTCACCGTGCGGTCTTCTCGTCGCCCTGCTCGTCGTCGTCGAACCGGGCGAGGAAATTCACGAAGCCGGATTCAGCGCGGGCGACGAGCTCCGCACTGGGGACGCCGTATTCCGGCGGCCCACCGGCCTCAGGGGCAATGGACGTGGTCATCGCGCACTCCTGCGGGTGAAGTCGGTGCAGCGGGCCGTGGTGCGACGGACGGGGCACGGTGCGGCCCGCTGCTTCAGGCAAGCCGTCCGAAGGGTTCTTCAGCCTCCGGGCGGCTGATGAACAGTGAACTGTGCTGCACGGAAAGTGAGTACCGTTGGCATGTCGCGAACTCGTTCAAGCCGTTCAAGATCGCTTGCAGGGAGCAGAAGTTGACGGGGAGCCGCACACCGAACGGCCGGTTAGCGGACGTCATCGCCGAGGCCGGAATCACCTACTACGCGCTGGCCCGCGAAGTCCGCACCGTGGCGGCCGAGGCCGGCGAGAAACTGAACACCGCACCGTCGGCCATCGCCTACTGGGTCGCCGGCGGTACACCATCTGGTCGGACCAGGTTCTATGTCGCCGAGGCTCTCACCAGAAGGATGAAGCGAAAGGTGACGGTTGCCGAGATCGGTCTAGGCTGCGCAGGCATCGGGGAGGCCCTGGGCGCCGATCCGCTGGCCACCGCAGCCGACCTCGGGAGATACACGATGCTCCGACGCAGAGATTTTCTGAGCTCTGCCTTCGCCGCTGCCGCCGTCAGCCTGCCCCTGTCCTACGACCGCGACGCCGTCGCAGCCACACTCAAGGCGGCCCAGCGCGGCGGAGATGTCGGCGCCGAGGAAGTCACGACGGTCCGGCAGCTCACCGAGACGTTCCGGGGCGTGGACGAGAGACTCGGCGGCGGGCACGGCCTGAGCACAGTCACCGCGTACCTGACCGACACGGTGACTCCCATGCTGGCCGCACGGTTCCCGTCGGACGTGGTGCGCAGGGAGGCCTTCGGGGCGGCTGCCCAGTTGGCGACGCTGGTGGGCTGGAAGCACCATGACCTCGGTCAGGAGGGCGCGGCGCAGCAGTACTACCTCCTTGGTTACCAGCTCGCCTGCGAGGCCGACCCGCACGGGCACGCCGCGTGGATGCTGCGGGCCATGACGCACCAGGCGCTCGACCTCGGCCATCCGGACTCCTGCGTGGAGCTCGCGGAGGAGGCACTGCGGCGGGCATCGGGGAAGGTCGACCGGCGGACCGAGGCGCTGCTGCTGGTGACCTGCGCCAGGGCGTATGGGACGAGCGGGGAGAGCGGGAAGGCGGCCCGTGCGCTGCTGGCGGCCGAAGACGCGGTCCTGGACACGCGGGAGCCAGTGCTGTCGTTTGCTGCGGCGTCAGGGCCCGTGGCGGCCACCGTCGCCTCGCACACGGGCAAGACGTTGACCGCGATGCGGGACTATCCAGCGGCTGAACGGCATTACCGGGCCGCGCTGGCGGACCGCACGCCGGGAACCTACCAGCGTGTGCACGGCCTGACCATGGTCAACCTGGGCAAGTCGGTGGCCGCCCAGCACCGTCACGAGGAGGCGGTGGGCCTGTGGAGCCGGTCTCTGGACTTCATGGACGGCGTGGTCTCTGATCGCAACAGGCAGGAGATCACATCCATCCAGTCGCAGGCGGCCAGGTACCGCAAGCGTGGCGTGGTCGGCGCGGCAAGCCTGGGGCAGCGAGCGGCCGAACTACTGCGGGCCCGAGTATGACGGGCGCCGGCGCAGATGCCGTGACGGTGGGCGTGGTGGTGCTGACGATGGGAGACCGGCGCCAGGAACTTCAGGCGCTTGTTGAATCGGTGGCCGCTCAGGAAGGTCCTCCGGCGACGGTCGTGGTGCTGGGCCAGGGCGTGGAACTTCCTCCTCTCCCAGCAGGCGCGGCAGCCGTTGAGCTGCCGGAGAACCTGGGCATTCCCGGTGGCCGGAACGCGGGCGTGCAGTGGCTGCGCGAGCACGGCGGCGTGGACGTGGTCGTGGTCCTGGACGACGACGGGCTGCTGCCCCGGACCGACACCCTGCGGCTGGTCCGGGAAGCCTTCACTGACAACCCTCGCCTGGGAATCGTCAGCTTCCGCATCGTGGACGAGGAAGGGCTCACCCAGCGCAGGCACGTACCCCGCCTGGGCGCATCCGACCCGTTGCAGTCCGGGCCGGTCACCACGTTCCTGGGCGGTGCCCACGCCATCCGCATGCGGGTGATCGAAGAGGTCGGCGAGTTCCCGGCATCGTTCTTCTACGCGCATGAGGAGGCCGATTTCGCGTGGCGCGCCTTGGACGCCGGGTGGGAGATCGACTACCGGGCCGACACGGTACTGCGCCACCCGCGCACCGAGGCAACGCGTCATGCCGTCTACTACCGCAACACAGGCCGCAACCGTGTCTGGCTGGCCAAACGTCACCTGCCCGCCGTCCTGGTGCCCGTGTATCTCGCCTCGTGGGCGGCGTACACGCTGGCGCAAAGGCCTCCGCTGTCCGGGTTGAGGCAGTGGTGGGCCGGATTCTTCGAAGGGGTCCGTGTCCCGTGCCCACCGCGGCGCCCGATCCGGTGGCGGACAGTGTGGCGGATGACCCGGCTGGGCCGCCCACCCATCATCTAAAAAGAGCCCGCACCCACCCGCCCGGAGCCTCTCTGAGACAAGCGCTTCAGCGGTGACCCGCGCCCAGGGTGCCAGGGTTGGCCTTGGCGGATCACCACCTCCGGGCAGGTACCGGCCACATGGCACACGACCAGGCTATGCACTGACATTCTGCATCAGATACCCACCTCAGCCTTAAATTCCAAGACGCCAAGACGCGTCAACGTCTTCGATTGAACGGGAGCGAGCAGAGATCCCGTCGTGATGGGGGCTCCCCCAGGCTTCCCGGGCAGCAGACAGCTCGATAGACCTCGACGAAGTCGACCGGGGCCGGCCCAGACGGCCGGGCTGATCCTCGAGTCGCCCAGGCTGGCGCCTGCGTGCACAGGCTCTTCCCCCACACGCGAGATGGCTCACGACGGGGCTACATCGGGCGAGTGGACCGCGACGCAGCTCCGTTGGAGCCCTTGCCCAGGACGACCAGCCGAGATCGACGCTGAAGCGTGTACCCCGGCCGCATGCTGGTGGGCGCGAGTGATAGTGGAGTCGACCGAGAAACGGAGCGTGCTGGGACGACTCCTGCATGGCCGAAAGCTCGCAGCCGTGTCAGCGCGGAAAGTGCAGTGTGGCGGATCTGGGCGCGATGTGTCCGGGGGCACGTAACATGATGATCTCCTCGCGGCTCCCTCATGACGCACCTTGTGGTGCGGCGGGGATGCATTCCACGAGCGGTTCGAGTGGCTGATCGAAGACGAGACGGTAGTCGCTCCCGGCGGTCCGGCTGATGCCGGTCGTCCGTCGAGCGCGGTGTGTGGACGGACGTGGCTGTAGTAGTTCACAAACTCGGCGAGCGCGACGTGGCGCTCGCTCGGACGTGTAGTCGCGAACATACGGCCACTCGCGGTGAGCATGGGTTGTAGCGCTCGGCCTTCCCGTTCGTGCGAGGCCCAGCGTCGTTGCCGGTTCCGTGGTCATGCAGGCTTGCGGGCTTCCAGGACATCCATGAGGAGCGCGGCATAGTCGCGGACGTCGTCGGCGAAGCCCGGTAGGACGAACAGCGACGCCACGCCCTGTGCGGTCCTGGTGGCACAGGGCTTGCAGTTGCACGGGATGCCCGACCAACTGAACCAAAGGCGCCACAAGGGGTGGTTGAGCGCGCGCTCAATGCCAGCCCAATCGTGGCCGGGACCTCTCCAGGGCTCGCCGGCAAGCTGAGCCTTGCGTCGTGCACTGAGTCGGCCGAACAGGATGACGGAGTGCAGGATACGGAGGACGCGGAAGTAGGCGTCGGCAGCTTGACACAGCTCGTCATCTGTGAGGCCTCGTATTGTGTCGGCGAGGTCCTCGGGCCTCCGAAGGTTGTCCAGTGGCTGCTCGCCCTTAAGCTCGAGGCCCTGCAGTTGTCGAAGCCTCGCCTCAGCGAACGACTCCGGGTGGTCCTCACGAAGGACCGTGGCAAGGGCGTCGATGCCGCCCACATCGTCGGGGTTGATCGTAAGCTGGGTTCGAATCAGGCGGCCTTCGTAGCTGAATCTGTCCTTGTCGAGTCCGGGCATCCATTCGGTCATGGGGTAGCCGTCCTCTTCGCCGAATTCGGCCCAGGAACGGTGGATCAACCAGTTGGCGTTGTGCCCCTGGACCTTGCTCGTTGCGGCTAGATGTGCGGCGAGGTCGAGTCGCTGGTCGAAGGCCCCATCGTGATCACCGCTCTCAAGGCCGTCGATGTCCAGGTGGTTGTCCTCCAGCGCGGCCAGCATCTCGGTGCGCAGGAGTTGGGCTGTCCTGGGCGTGGCGTTGGCGGCCCACCATGGCCAGGCATACATTCGGCGGAAGCTGCCTTGAGTCACGGTGCGGGCAATCTCCTCTGCTCGGTAGATCAGTTCCTCAGAGACCGGGAGGGAGCGGCTGCCCTGTCCCCTGCCGAGGTGCTGACGAGGGCTAGGGGGCAGATACCCCTTGGCTCGCCAGCCTTCCAGACGGGAAACAGTGACCCCATCAACGCCTCGTGCCCGTAGCGCCTCGATCAGTTGTGCGTCGGCGCTGCCCTCGCGTGGCTGCCTATTCCGCACCATCTCGGTTCCTCCTCCGAAGCGCCTGATCCAGCATTGCGTACACGGCGACCGCGGCTCCGATCCCGCTGGCCAGTGCTGGGCTGGCGACGGCAGCTGCGCCCGCTGTCACGGTGCCGCCAACAAGGAGTACGCGCCGGGCGTCAAATCCGTTCCCTCGCGGCGGTCGTTCAGGCATTGAGGGCCTCTCCTGCGACTGCGACATGTCGGATCGTCTCCATCCCTGGGGCGCCATGCGCCCCCGCACGAACTGGCTGGTGTACGACCAGCATGCGGAGTGGCTTCGGCGGCCCCGGAGGCAACTTTCCGGGGTTCTAAGAGCACCGGGGTTCTAAGACCGTGTCCTACGTGGTGAGGTTGCGGAAGCGTTTGTAGCAGCAGAGTGCGGCTGCCAGGCCGAGGAAGGCCAGGTAGTTGCGGGGGTGGCGTTCGTAGCGGTGGTTGAGGCGGCGGTAGCCGGTGAGCCAGGACATGGTCCGTTCGATGACCCAACGGCGTCGGCCGAGCCGTTCGCTGGACTCGATGCCCTTGCGGGCGATGCGGACGCCGATACGTCTTCCGCGAAGCCAACCCATTGATCACTCCGTGGCCGCGTCCGCTTCCCAGTTGCCATCGACGTCGGCCGACGCTCTGCTGCCACCTGCGGGCACAGGTCACGGCGTCAGTAAGCCGGCTGCGGCCCGTGGCCGAGGACACAGCCGCCAACGGCGGGCTCGTGGCCTTCACCGTGCGAGCCCGCAAAGGCTCCTTCAAGCACGACTCCGCCGGCCTACTCCCCCGGCGTCCGCCGCAACGTGATCCAGCGCCGCGACGGAACGGAAGAACGCGCCTACGCCGACAACCAGGGAGGCCCGGGCTCCGGCAAGGAAGGATTCGACGGCGCCGAGTTCAAGGCCATGGTCGACGCGGCCAGCGGCGACGTCACAGCCGCCGTACAGAAGTGGCTCGTCGACAACGAGCTGGCGCGGCCAGGACCTGGGTGGCATGCGCGGCCAGCAGGGCGGCACAGGCCTCGGCCGCGTCGCCGGCGGCAGGCCGGCCGCCGGGGTCCTTCGTGAGAGCACGTTCCACGATCTCCCGCAGGGGTTCGGGAAGACCGCCGAGGTCGGGCTCCTCCACCATGACGCGATACGCAACGACGTCCGGCGCGCCGCTGCCAAGCGGGTGGCGTCCGGTGGCGGCGTAGGCGACGAGGGCGCCCCAGGTGAAGACGTCCCCGCCTGGTCCCGTGGCGCCCGTGCGGTAGTGCTCCGGGCTGATCCACCCGGGGGTTCACGTTCTGCGGCTTCAGGTCCCGGTGCACCACACCGTGCCAGCGCCTTGATATCTACCTGGTCCGCGCACTGCGGTCTGGCATGAGCGGTGTCGTGAGTGGCCGATGGGGGTGCTGGTGGTGACTTGCTGAGCTCCGCAAGGCCCCGTACCTTCTGGGGCCCAGTCGCATGTGCGACGGCGTCCACGGTTGCTGCGCAGGGCCCGTTGGATGCGCAAGCGCGTGACCTGTTGAGTTCGTCAGACCGGGGATGTTTTGCGTCATCCATCCCTACAGGTTGCTATCGCGGATTACACGTCGCGCCGACACCGTGGTAGGACTGTTTGGCTGACTGATCATCATCTGACGGGGGATTTCACGCCATGGCTGTCACGGTGCCGGACTGGGCGGACACCCTGCTGGACCTGGTGGGGGTGAACTGGCCGAACGTCGACGAGGACGCCTATCGCGACATGGCGGACGCGTTGCGGGAGTTCGCGGACGACCTCGCCGACGACGGTCAGCTCGCCAACAACCACATGGAACGTCTGCTGTCGTCGGGTCACGGCGAGGCGATGGACGCACTCAACGAGCACTGGACCAAGGTCAAGGGCAAGCACCTCAAGGACCTGGTGTCCGCGGCACGGACCATCGCGGACGCGCTGGACCTGGCGGCGGGCGCGATCGAGGGCATGAAGTGGAAGGCCGTCGCGGAGCTGGGGATCCTGGCCGGCCAGACCGGTCTCGCCATGGCCCTCATCCCCGTGACGGGCGGTCTGTCCGCCCTGCTCGGCGCCGGTGCGATCGCGTTCACGAAGAAGCAGCTCCTGAAGCTGATCACGAGCGCGATGGAGGAGGCCGTCGGTCACATCGTCTCGGTGATGACCGAGCCGGTCGTGGCCGCGCTGGAGAACATGGCGGCCGACCTGGTCGTGCAGGTGAGCATGGACGCGCTGGGCGTCCAGAACGGTGTGAACCTCGACCAGACAAAGCAGGCCGGCAAGGAGGGCTTCGACGAGGGCGTACAGGGTGCGAAGGAAGGCCTGAACCTCGCCTCCGCCGGAGGCGGCGGAGGTGGCAAGGGCACGGGCTTCCACATCGAGCACGACGAGCACGACCAGGCCGGGACCCGGCTGAACGGTGTCAGCGCCGGCATCCACGGCAAGACCGCCGGGAAACTGAACAAGGCCAAGGGGCACCAGGGCCGCAACAAGGGCCGGGACGACATCGCCAACGCCCTCGACCCGGTCATCGAGAAGGCCATGGGCGCCCTCGTGAAGTCCGCCAAGACCATGGGCGACCACATCGGCGACACGCTCCCCAAGGCCGTCAAGCAGATCTCCAAGGACCACAAGAACAACGACGACGAGACCGCGCTCCGCATCGCCCGCCAGCGCAAGGGCGAGCACGACGACCGGGATCGGGGTAAGAACTCCGGCGATCATGGTGGCAGGGGCAAGGACGCTCACCTGAAGCCTGATTCGCTGAGCGAAGTGAAGTCCGACCCGCGCCGACACGGAATCGAGCTCGGTAAGAAGAAGTGCGCGAACGACCCGGTCGACGTGGCGACGGGTGAGATGACTCTCCCCCAGACCGACTTGTCCCTTCCCGGAGTCCTTCCCCTCGTCCTTCGCCGCACCCATCTGTCCGAGTACCGCTTCGGGCACTTCTTCGGCCGCAGCTGGGCCTCCACCCTCGATGAACGCCTCGAACTGGACGCGCCTGGAGCCGGTGCGATCTGGGCACGCGAGGACGGTTCTACCCTGGTCTATCCCCGTCTCCCTCTCCCGGACGGAACCCCAGTCCTGCCCATCGAGGGTCCCCGGATCGCTCTGGTCCATGGCGGTCAGAGCGAGGACGAGACCACCTACCTCACCACCGACCCTCACACCGGGCTGACCCGCTCCTTCACCGGCAGCCCCTACCGCGCCTCTCCCGCTTACTGGCTGACCAGGCTGACCGACAGAAACCACAATCGGATCACCGTTTCCCGGTGCCCAGACGGAACCCCCACCGTGGTCACCCACAACGGCGGCTACACCGTCCAGCTCACGGCTGAAGACACGCGTATCCGCGAACTCTCCCTGCGCACCGCCGAAGGCCCGGTCACCGTCCTGGGATACGGATACGACGGCCTGGGCAACCTCACCGAGGTCACCAACTCCTCGGGCCTGCCCATGCGATTCACCTACAGCCCGGAAGGCCGGATCACCTCCTGGACCGACCGGAACGACTCGACGTTCCGGTATGTCTACGACGCCGAGGGCCGCGTGATCTCTACCGTCGGCCCCGACGGCTATCTGTCGTCGACGTTCGCGTATGGTGTCCACCCGGAAACCGGCGACCAGGTGACCCGGTACACCAACTCGCAGAGCGCGACAACCACGTACGTCGTCAACGGTCTTCTCCAGATCACAGCCGAGATCGATCCTCTGGGGCACGCCACACGTTTCGAGTTCGATGCCCACGACCATCTGCTGGTCCAGACCGACGCGCTGGGGCGCGCGACCTGCTTCGAGCGTGATGAGCACGGCAATCTCGTCGGGCTTGTCGCGCCGGACGGCGTGCGGACCACAGCCAGCTACAGCGAGCTGCATCAGCCTGAGGTGATCACTGAGCGTGCCGGGATTTCCCGCTCCTACGGCTACGACGAGCGGGGCAACCTCACCGTGTCTGTGGACCCGGCAGGCGCCCGCACGGAGTACGCGTTCACCTCCGGTGGGCACCTGTGTCTCGTGCGGGATGCGGTGGGAGCCTCCACACACATCACGACCAATGCCGCCGGACTGCGCCTACAGCTCACCCGGCCCGATGGGTCGACCGCTTCGTGCCTACGCGATGCCTTCGGACGTGTCGTCGAGGTTGTCGACGCCGCGGGCGGGGTCGTCCGGCAGGGCTGGAGCGTGGAGGGCAAGCTCACCTGGCGTGAACTGCCGGACGGCAGTCGCGAGGAATGGACGTGGGACGGCGAGGGCAACCTGGTCTCGCACACTGACCGGATGGGTCGGACCTCCACGCACTCCTGCGGCCCTTTCGACCTGCTGCTCGGTACGCAGACGGGCGAGGACAGCAGTTATCGCTTCACCCACGACACAGAGCTGCGGCTGACTGCGGTCACCAACGCCGACGGTCTGGTGTGGGAGTACAGCTATGACGCTGCCGGCAGGCTCGTGGCCGAGAAGGATTTCGACGGCCGCATGCTGACGTACGAGCGCGACCCCTGTGGACGCCTCATCCGGCGGACCAACGCCGCGGGCCAGAGCCTCAGCTTCGACCGCGACGTGCTGGGGCGCGTCACCCGCATCCAGCACGGCGACGGTTCGGCCTCGCACTTCGACCACGACGAGAGCGGCCACGTCGCACAGATCGTGAACGCGCACTCTCGCATCCTGTTGGAGAGAGATCCTCTGGGACGCGTCGTCTCAGAGACGGTCAACGGCGCCACTCTGTCCTTTGCCTACGATGCCCTCGGTCGCCGCGTGGCCAGGCGCACACCTTCCGGTGCTGAGAGCCGCATGGAGTACGCGCCGGGCGGCCTCGCCTCCTACACGGCCGGGGACCATGTCTTCCGGTTCGAACGCGACGCACTCGGACGCGAGACCGCGCGGTTCGTCGACGATGCCCTGGAAATGCGGCAGGACTGGGATCCGGTCGGCCGGGTCACCCACACGGCATGGGAAAGCGACCGGTCGCCTCTGCTGCGCAGAAGCTACACCTACCAGGCCGACGGCATGCCGACCAGCGTCGAGGACAGCCTGGCGGGGCGCCGCACCTTCGCGCTGGATGACGCCAGTCGCGTGTGTGAGGTTCAGGCCCGCGGCTGGACGGAGCAGTACGCCTACAACGCTGCCGGCGACCAGAGCCGCACCGCTCTGTGTGACCAGGCACCGGGTCAGGCGGCCGCAGGCGACCGGCACTACGAAGGGGCGCGTCTGACTCGCGCAGGACGCACGCGCTACAGCTACGACGCGCAGGGCCGTCTCACCCTCCGGCGTACGAAGACGCTCAGTGGAGCAACGCTGACCTGGCATTTCCAGTGGGATGCGGAAGACCGCCTCATCCAGGTGCAGACACCCGAAGGGGACCGCTGGCGCTACCTCTACGACGCTCTCGGGCGCCGCCTGTCAAAGCAGCGCCTCGGCCGGAACGACGAGGAGGTCACACAGACCACGACGTTCTGCTGGGATGGCGCGCAGCTGGCCGAGCAGCGGGGTGAGGACGCGACCCTGGTATGGGACTACGCCGGAGCACGACCGCTTTGCCAGCGTGAGACGAAGACCGACGGCACACAGCGGGACGTCGACCGTCGATTCTTCGCGATGGTCACCGATCTCGTCGGCAGTCCCACCGAGCTGGTGTCGCTCGACGGGTCTTTGGCCTGGCGTGCCCGTAGTACCGCCTGGGGAGCCACCCAGTGGAACACCAACAGCAGCGCATATACCCCGCTGCGGTACCCGGGCCAGTATTTCGATCCCGAGACAGGTCTGCACTACAACTTCAACCGCTACTACGACCCCGAGGTGGGCAGGTACCTGTCGCCTGACCCTCTGGGTATCGCTCCGTCGATCAACCCTTACTCCTACGTAGTGAACCCGTTCGTGCTGTCGGACCCTTTGGGCCTGGCAGCCTGCGAGCCGGATCCCACGTGGGGAGGCCAGGTCAGGTGGGTTCGCGACCAGCACGGGCGTCCC
Organism: Streptomyces gardneri; assembly: GCF_006539185.1. Lineage (GTDB taxonomy): Bacteria > Actinomycetota > Actinomycetes > Streptomycetales > Streptomycetaceae > Streptomyces > Streptomyces gardneri. The sequence goes on along the minus strand of NZ_BJMN01000015.1, from coordinate 185,707 downwards.
TTCGAGATGCACGCGGTGATCACACGCAACATGCTCGACGAGGGCACGTCTGCCCGGAACTCGATCATCCCTCCGGGGTATCAGTCGGACAAGGGACAGGCCCGCGGGCACATGCTGGCGCGGCAGCTCGGCGGGTCCGGCGACATCGACGACAACCTGTTCACGATCTCTCAGAACCCGGCGAACACGCCGCGAATGAGCATGTTCGAGCAGCGTGTGTACGACGCTGTCTACGACCACGACGTCGTCCAGTACAGCGTGTACCTGGAGTACGCAGACGACGATCCCGACTCACCTCCCGAGACCATCCAGCTCGAGGCATTCGGAACGAAGAAGGGCCGCGACGGAAAACTCCTGTTCGACGAGGGAAAATTCATCGACAACCCCGCCCACCTTGAGCCCCGCCCCTGACACCGTCCTTAGCCGCCGAGGAATCCCATGACCGCTCTCACCGCGCTGACCGCACTGTGCCCGCCTCCTGCCGTCGTTCCCTCCGCTCCCGACTGGCTGCAGGTAGAAGAAACACTGGGCACAGGCCTGCCCCAGGACTACAAGGAGCTCATCACCACATACGGACCGGGCCAGTTCTGCGGATTCATCACCCTCTACCAGCCGCATGCCCCCAGCGAATGGGCCGATCTGACCGGGCCCATGCCGGCGCGTCTGCGTGGGCAGATCGAGGAGGTCCGGCAGGCCGCCCGGCACCCCTGGCCACTGCCGTACTCCCCCGAGAACCTTTTCGCCATGGGAGTCACCGGTAATGGGGACTACCTCTTCTGGGTCACCCAGCCCGCCAGTGCCCCAGACGAGTGGACCGTCGCCGTCAACGAGGCTCTGCGCGCCCCCTGGTTCACCTACAACGGCTCCTTGACCGAGTTCCTCGTCAGCGTGCTCCGTGGGACCACCAGCGTCCCCTTTTTCCCCAAAGATCTCCTCGAGCACGCTCCCGCGTTCACCCCGTCGACTCTCCAAAGCAGCACACCGGCCACAGCCGCCCAAACGTCTGTCAGCACCCGCACCATCCGCGACTGGGCCACTGCCAACGGATACGACCTGCCCGAACGCGGACGTATCCCGATCGACATCATCGAGGCGTGGAAGCAGGACAATCCCAGCTGACACACGCCAGCCGCCCACCCTTGCCGTGTGGATCTCGCGGGCCGAGGTACGGGTCATGATTGACCGCCGCGAGATCGCCAGCAGCGGCACCCTCGTCGGGCTGCCCTACGTACTCATCGACGAGGCGATCCGCTGACCTGACGCGGACTGGTCGTGTGGTGCACGGCCGGTCCCGTGCACGTGCGAAGAACACAGGACCGGCTCACGATGCGCACCCGTCCTGTCCAGGGTGCCGTCCATGACCGCACAAACGCTGTGGCCTTGCCACCTCCCGGGCGCGCCACTGCACGGCAGCCGACGGCCATCCTGCCGCTGTCTGGCGGAGCGCACGATCGACGACTGGCTCAGCCTCCATTGTGTCGAGCATCAGATTGAACCGGTCTGCCCTGCTCATCCAGAACTCAACGCTCACGGCCGCCTCCGGGCCGACTGGCAGCTTGCCGACGGCACGTACGTCGAGTACGCAGGCCGGACGAACGACGACTACGTCGCGAAGATCCGGACCAAGCAACAGCTCGCCCTGCGCACCGGAATCAAGCTGGTCGTCATCACTCCCCCGGATCTGGCGGACCTCTCCGAGCTGCTCGGCTCGGCACATGTTCCCAGCGCCGGCGGCACCACGTCGCTCTAGATCCGGGTCGTGAAAGCTCACTCGAAGCAGAGGGCACGACAAGCAGTGGCTGAGGGCACTCCAGCGCCTTGCGCTCAAGCTGCAGTCGGGCGGGGAAGCACAGGGAGCTGGGCGGGAAACGCAGCGGACGATTCGGGGAGCGGAGCATCAGAGGCTATCCATGCCTTCTCGTTTCGGCAGGCGGCGTCACTGACGGAGGCACGCTACGGGGCACGTAATCGATTGCCTGCGGGAGGTCCTCGATGGTGGGTTCGGGCAGACGGCCAGCGCGGCGGACGCCAGCAGGCCTCCCAGCTCTCGCCACATCCCGCACCGAACCCGTCTCGACCGCGATCGCTGCTACCCGCCGCGCCCTCCCCCGTGCTGCCCGTGGGGACACGCCTGGCAGTCACGCAGACCTCCAGCCGGGTGGGTGTCTGCTCTGGAACCTCCTCATGGTCTGGCGAATGGCGCCAGGCGCCGACTCACGGGCGAAGGAGACAGCTACCGGCTGCTGTGGTGAGGGGCTTATCCCGTCGTGCCTCGAGTGCTGCAATCTTTCGCAACCGCCTGCAGGAGGATGCGGAGGTCCAGCACAATCAGGCACGAGGAACGCGCAGGGGGGTGGGCGCGTGTGGGGAGCGTCGGCAGCGAGGGCGGGCAGCAAGCTGAAGATTTTCGTCAGCCACGGAAGCGGCAAGGATGCAGAGGTTGTAGAAGCCCTCTCTGTGATCAAACCTGAGTTATCCGAGCGCGGCTACGACGTCTTCGTTGATGTTGAGAGGCTGCGCGTAGGAGAGGCTTGGAGCCCTTCCCTGTACGAAGAGATGTATCTGTGTGACGCTGCGATCGTCCTGCTGGGCCCTAAGACGATCGAAGGTTCGGACTGGGTACGGCGTGAATCTGATGTGCTCATGTCTCGGCATTTCGTCCGAAGTTTACGGACTGTCCTTCCGTGCTTTCTGGGAACCCAAGACACTAGCCTGGCCCGCAAGAGGGGGTTCGGGGCACTTTTAACCTTGCAGGCGGAACTCGGCCAGAGAGAGAAGAGGCCCCTACCGGTCGGTCAGTTGACGCAGCTCATCATTAATTGGATCTTGGACGAGTTCGCTCCTGTCGCCGGACCGCCTGGTGATGGCGCGTTTCACGCATGGACCAAGCGCATTGCCGCATTTCTACGAGTGGCGCGAGAATGTGACCCATCGTCTCTCGAAGATGCCGCAATAGCGTTGTGCTGCTCAAAGTATGACCGGATGCATATGCGGGCTAGCATCGGCGCGGAGCTCTTTCTCACCCACATGCTCTTTCGGGCCGGCGAGCAGGTGAGAGAGAACGGCAATACCGAATTACCGGCATCAATCGCTGCGCTCCGTCCCAGTCTCGGAGCAGGGCAGCTGAGCCATGTAGTCGCGGAGTTGCTGCCTTCCTGGGCAGATCCTGATGTCGCGTCTAATTTTGCGCCACCCCACCCTCCTGAGGAGGGGCATGCGCCGTGTCTCATCTTGCTGCGTGCGTATGGAAACTGGGCAGCCGAGCAGCATATTGCCCGGGCACTCTGCAACGAACCGGGGTCCTTTTCTCACCGTTCATTAGCAGCGCATGGCGATATTCCACTCGACGAGAGCAGTCCTTACGAGGAGTTGATGGATAGTTGCGTGTCCGCGTTGCAAGAGGTTTTCGAAATGCCTCCTGAAATGGGCCTCCTGCCTGGCATGGTCGGACCTCGAAGGCGACGCGACTATCTCATCATTAACGCGCGCGGCCACGATTTCGAAGATATTGCTCACGTGGTGAATGAGTTGCATGATAAATACTCGTGGCTTGTCATCATCGTGGTGTGTCCGGACGCCTTACCAGAAGAGAAGATCCTCGAAGACTTGAATTTGTCGCACGCTACTTTGCTGGCAATTTCCGCGCAACTCGAGAGGGACGCGTTCTCTTTCAAGCAGACTTTGCACAGCGTCATGGGTATGGCTAGTTGAATTCACGATGAAGGAAGAGCTCACCATGGATGATGCCAGCGCTACGGGCGTTGGACCCGATCGTGATGACGGCATGGTGTATGTCATGCCAGACGATTTGGATTTGGCGATCAAGGTCGCACTCGCAGCTGGCAGACCTTTGCTTTTGCGAGGGAAGCCTGGTTCAGGGAAAAGCTCCATGGCTCCCTTCGTGGCGAAGGAGCGCAATTGGCGCTACTACAAGTTCGTTGTGACGTCTCAGACGCGAGCCCGTGATCTTCAGTGGTCGTTTGACGGCGTACGCCGTCTCGCTGACGCACAGGGGCGGGGATTTCGCGCGCCTAAGCTGCATGAGCCGGACATCTATGTCGAACCGGGCCCTTTGTGGTGGGCGTTCGCCCCTCGGGCGGCAGCGGAGCATGTTCGGCGTAGCGCGCGAGCTCGATTCCCGTCGGCGGAGGGGTATGTGCACCCGGAGGAGGTGAGGAACAAAGCGCGCGACATTGGGCATTCAGTCGTACTGATCGATGAGATCGACAAGGCGGATCCAGACGTTCCCAATGGGTTGCTGGTGCCTCTGGCTTCCCAGGACTTTACTGTGGCGGAGTCTGGGAAACGGGTCACGGTGGAAGCGGATCCCGAGGCGATGCCGGGGCGCCCGTTCCATCAGCACCTGGTGGTCATCACGACGAATGAGGAGAGGGAGTTACCTCAGGCGTTTCTTCGTCGTTGTGTGATTGCTGAGCTGACGCCACCCTCTTCTGTGGAGCAGCTGGTGCGGATCGCGGAGGAGCATTTGAAGGTCAGGGTGGGGAAGAATCTTTCCTCTGCGGATATGGAGCTGGCTGAGGCGCTTGCGTGTGAGCTGGAGACGGTGAGGGAGTCAGCTCGGCGTCAGGGGGTTCGAGAGCCTAGTACTGCGGAATACTTGGATGCTCTCTGGGCGTGTCGGGAGCTGAAGATCAAGGTCGGGGAAGGGCAGTGGGACGCTGTTCGTAAGTTGACCTTGGTAAAGCCACAGCACTTGCGGGGGTGATTCTGCAGATGGTTCCCATCAGGTTTGGCCAGGATGGGCCGCGAGGTGAGAATTGGATTGCCGACATGGCCAGAGTGGTGGCGTCCATCGGCGTGGATCCTTCCGACCATGAAATGCTGAGTCGTATTGCGTCGTTGCTGGGCATGTCGCGGGAGGCAACGGCTGCCCGCTTGCTTCCCGGTGAGGAGCCTGCACGGCTTGCTTCCAGTGCTCCTGCAGGTCGCTTCCCGGTGCCGGAGGAGGAGCCTGCGAGATCTGCTCTTCCTGAGACAGGACGGCATCTTCAGGTTCCTGAGGAGGCATTGCAGGTACTCAGTCCGATCAGCACCGGAATGGCGGCAGCGGAGCGTAGTTGGACGGAGCCGGCGCTCGCTGAACAGCCACGCCATGCGCCTCAACAGGATGCTCCGCACCAGACACTGCTGCCGCCGAGTTCGGAAGCGGCAACACTGCATCTGTTGTTGTCGCGCGTTGTTCCCGAGGGCCCTGTCGATGTTGGTCTGTTGCTTGAACGAGTGTGCCGGGGTGATGTGCTGTCACAGTTGCCGCGTGAACCTGTGCGGACGCTTCGGTTCGGGGTACAGGTTCTCGTGGATCTCGGAATGGGCATGCAGCCGTTCTATCGTGACCAGTCTGAACTGGTCACAAGAATTGGCTCGTTGGCCGGCAGGCACAGTCGTGATGTGAAGTACTTTTCCGGTACGCCGTTGCACCGGAGCGGTCCTGGAGCTGGGTGGACTTGGAGGGCCTATGAACCCCCGCCGCCAGGTGCGCGTGTGCTCATTCTGAGTGACTTCGGACTGAATGAAGGCGGCATGGCATCTGAGCACGAGGATGACTGGTGTGAAGTGGTGCGGCTGATCCGGCGGGCGGGGTGCAGGCCCTTGGCCCTCGTTCCTGCGCCTTCCGCGCAATGGCCCCTGTGGCTGGTTGCCTTGATGCCTGTGCTTGCGTGGGACCGCTGCACGACTACAGCTCATGTTTACGCGGCGCTGTCATGAACGATCTGGGTGTAGACGGGCCGCAGCGGGCTCCTGCTCTGGACAGCTTACCGGAGGCTGTCAGGTTGCTGGCCGTGGCTTTGAGCACTGCTACGCGAATCGAGCCGGCCCTCTTGCGAGCCATCAGGGTCGAGGTGCGTCCAGAGCTGAGCGTGGCTGCGGAGTCGGGTTTATGGTTCGGCTCGTGGTCCGTGCGCAGCAGTGGTCGGTACATGGCGTTGCATCGGGAGCTTCTTTCTCCGCTTCGGGAGTTGTTGTGTGAGGAGCTGTCTCAAAGTCAGGAGGATGCTCCGTTACGCGAGGCAGGTCAGGTTATTTTTCGCATCCACGAGCATTTATCTCCGGCTTTGGCGCTAGAGGAGCGGGTGACGTGGGCGGCTGTGTGCGCTGATGCAGGTTTGGGGCTGCAGGAGGCGGACGCGGACATCGACCGGCTTTTGGAGAGGGCGCTGCGTGCCGCGGTCCAAGTGCCGGGGCGTCAGGAGAGGTTGCGGCGCTGGTTTGCCGGTGCTTGGCAGCGGTTCCCGGAACGGGTTCGGCAGACGCCGACGGCGCTGGAGTTGTTCGGCATCTTGGGGGTCGATGAGTTTGCGGGGGGTCGAACTGGCGGGAGTGTAGGGCAGGGGGCGCATCTGGACGGGGTCGACGATGTCATCGTCGCGGTGCGGCACGACGGCCCGCGGCTGACGATTGGTGATCCGGTGTGGCCGGCTGAGGGTGTTCTCGTGCCGGACACTCAGCCGCGTGTGCTGGAGGTTGCCGATAGCGCAGACGGGTGGGAGCGGGCGCAGAAGGTGCGGGTTCCTCGTGGGGGGCAGTTGTCTCTGTTGGTCTCTCACGTACCTGTCTATGTGCGGACTGCCCGAGGCGTGGTGTACGAGGTGGGAGCGCGTGGGGCGTCCGATGTTCTGGCGTATCCGGCTCGCAGTTCTGGGAGTGCCCATCGTGGTCTGTTGGGGACCCGCGTGACGGAGCTTACTGAGGGTGACGCACTGCGGTTCGGGATTGCGGCGCGGATGATCACCCCAGTGGCGGAAGCTGCGGTGGGCCACTCGCCGGATCGATGGGTTTTGACCGATCTTGTTCCCCGCATGGCGCGTGCCAGTGATCTGCCGTTGCCGTTGTTTTTGCGGGAGGCCGCGGAGGAGAGTCAGCTCGTGGTGGTGTCGGGTCGGCCTTCCAGTGGGCGGACTCGGGCGGCTTGGGAGGCTGTCAGGACGGCGTTGGAGGATTGGTGGGTGTGGAGCCCCCCTCTGATTGACCGGTCTCAGGCGCTGATGGATGCCGTGCGGGACGACCGTCTTGGTTCTCACACGGTGTTGTGGCTCGACGATCTCGATGTGTCTCTGCGAGGGGCCGACGGCGAGAGCTTGGCACGTGCGCTGTCGAAGGTGCTCGACGATCCGGCTTTGGCACCGATGCTGTTGGTGGCGACTGGTGAGCCGCTGTCTGCGATGCGCAGTGGCTTGGGGCTGGCAGCGCGGGCGCTAGTTGGTCGGGCATCTTTCGTGCAGGCCGCTACGGGCAAGCAGGGCAGCGCCTTGCCGGCTGCCGATGCGGTGTCACTGGCGTGTGATCGGACCATTGCCAGGGTCGTGGCTGCGGAGCCTCGCCACAAGGTCAGCGCGCGTGGTCGGCTTCCTGCTGGAGCGGCGGTGTTTGTTGGCCGGTCACAGGCCCTGCAGCGTTTGTACTCGTTGTGGGCGGATTCGAAGCGGGGCCGGGGTCAGGTATCGGTGCTGACCGGGATGGGCGGGGTGGGTAAGTCGGCGTTGGCTGTTGAGGCTGTGCACCGTGCGACCGATCTGGGTTGGTTTCCGGGTGGGGTGTTATGGCTCAGTCTTCGTGGACAGCCGTTCACTGCCCTCGACTTGTTGCGGGCGTTGGGAGTTTCTACGCGTGCCTTGCCACCGGATGAGGGCGAGCGTTGGGTGTTGTGCTCAGCGCTGATGCATCAGGTGACCGGGGCGGGGCGCCAGCCGGTCCTGCTGGTACTGGACGACGTTTCGTCGGCAAGCGATGCGCCGCTGGCGAGCCTGGCCCCGGGCCTGTCTGTCTTGATCACTACGCGGTCGCAGGGCCCCCGTGAGGCGGATCAGATCGTGGTGGATCCCATGACCTCGGCCGAGGCAGTCCAGCTGCTGCGCCAGGCTGTGTCTGCTGCAGCCGTGGCGGACGGGCCGCTGGAGGAGGATGCCTCCGCGACTGCAGCTTTGAGCGAGATGTGTGGCCGGCTTCCGCTGGCGCTGACCATTGCTGCTGGTCTCCTCGCAGGGGATCGGTCCTTGACGGTGTCGTCTCTGCTTCACAGGCTGACAGGGGCGGCTGTGCGCGTGGACGTCCTGGGCGGCGCGGCTGGTTCCGTGCGCCTCGCGCTTGACTGGGCATATGGACAGCTCACGCCTGCCCAAGCGAGGGCGTTTCGTCTTCTTGGGCTGATGCCGGGTGGGGACTTCTCCGATAGTGCCGTCCTCGTGCTCATCGGTGCTTCGCCAGATCGTCTTGTCAGCAGGTTCAAGAGGCTGCACCTGCTCCAGCCGTCGCCCCACGGCAGTGGAAGGTGGCGCATGCACGACCTGGTGAAGCAGTACGCATCGGACCTTGGCCGGCTGCACGCTGACGAGGACGAGCGGCCTCAGGCTCTCCTACGGCTGATGGGGTACTACGAGCAGTACGCGCGGGAGGCGGACGCGTGGGCAAGGGGTGAGCAACCACAGCGAGGCATCGTCTTCTCATCACCTGCGCAGGCCATGGGTTGGCTGGAGGATGAGCGGGAGAACCTTGTCGAGGCGGTGGCCTTGTGCCTGCGTGAGGGGTTGCCCCAGAAGGGTGCGGCTATCGCGTTGGCTCTTGCGGAGTTCCTGACACAGACGCGGCAGTTCGATGACTTGCTTCGCGTCATGAGCGCGGTGCTTGATTCTCCCGCTGCCGACGATGCTGACGAGTACACCCGGACCGCTGTTCTCAACAATTTCGCTGTCGCGATGGCCACGACTGGAGACTTCGACACGGCCATGGAGGCTCTGCAGGACGCAGCGCGGCTGGGCAACATGGCAGACCAGTCGGCGGCCTACGCGCTGATGCTGAGCAATCTCGGTGCCACGCTCCTGCTCGGGCGGAGGCTTGACGAGGCGGTGCGGGTGTTGCAACAGGCGTCAGTCCGGTACTCGGAAATCGGTGATCGTGCTGCGCTGTCGCAGGTCCTCAGCAATCTGGGCATTGCCCTGCTTGATCTCGGCCATGTGGAGGAGGCCCTGGAGGAACTAGAACGGGCGCTGACACTTTCCACTCATGCGAGCGGATCGCTGCATGACCAAGCCGTTCTGCTCACGACTCTCGGAACGGCACAGCTGCGCAATGAGCGGCGTGAGGAAGGAATGAGCACCCTGGCACTTGCAGCGATGCGAGCTGGTCAGATGGGCGAGGCGCCGGGGCAGGGAACCGTGCTGGAGAGCCTGGGGCGGGCGATGCTCGAGGTCCAGCAGTACGACGAGGCAATCGGTCTGTTCATGAGAGCCGTGCATGTGTTCCGCAAGGTCGGCGACGTGCACAGTGAGGCGCGTTCCTGCAACAACCTCGGGCTTGCCTTGTTGGAAGTCAATCAGGACAGCCAGGGACTCCTGGAGCTCGAGCATGCCCGGGAGAGGTACATGGTCATCGGCGACCAGCTCTCGGCAGCCCAGTGTCTGAACAATGTGGGCAACGCATTGCGGCGCCTGGGGCGGCATGATGAGGCGGTCCAGTCGCTTGTCCAGGCGGTCGAAGAGCTGCGCCTTGCTTCTGACGAACGTGTGCTGGCAGAGGCTCTGCTCAACCTGGGCCTGTCTTACGTCGAGCAGGGGGAAGAGGAGAGGGCATACATGGCGCTGTCCGAGAGTGCTGCGGTGCACACCTCGCTCGGGGACATCACGGCCAGGGCTCGAGCTTTGCACGCGCTCGGGCGCTCGGCGCATCGAGCCGATGACGAACTGGCCGTCGAGCACCTGAGGGCGGCCACGGAGGCGTTCCGGCAAGGGCGTGACGACTCAGGGCTCTTCGACTCCCTGCTGCTGCTGAGCGACCGTCTCAGCGCGGCCGGCCAGCATGGTGAAGCGCATGCCGCATTCCAGGAGGCACTGCGACTTGAGCCGTCTATCCGTAAGAACCCCGACGCACATGGCCAGGGGCATGCAGACGACGTCTCTTGACTCAGCGACTCCGGGAGGGGCTCGGACCGTAGGTGACGAAGGTGACCAGGCTATCCGGGCTCACCTGAACGACTGAGCCGTGGAGTGAAGCTCTTCTGAGGTCATCGCCGTGATCGTGCGCGTAGGAGCGCTGTCTGGCGTCGTGGGCCCAGCTGATCAGGTCCCGTCGAAATGCCCCGTCTCGACGGGCACGGCTCTCCAGTGCCTCAATGAGGGCTTCCGCCCGGGCAGCGCTGGTCGGAGAAGCCTCGAACTCGAGCAGTTCACGTTGCGCTGCAGGCATGAGGCGGGTGGGGTCCGCGTCTCCCCCGGCCACGAGCTCGGCGAGCCGGGCCCACGTCTCTCGCTCTTGTTCGCCCGCCGCTCCGTGAACGACCCCTAGAGCCACCCTGACCATCAGAGCCGGCGAAAGCACCTCATCCATGCACTCAATCCCCCCTCGTCGCAGATCATGACTCATGACCCAAGTGTGGCCGAACACACCCAAGACGGCCTCATATCTGCTGCCGGGTTTCTACCCAGCAGCAAACAAAGTTAGGCATACCTAAGTTCTTCATCGCTGCGGTGCAGCGCCCACCTGCGGCGGTCCCGACTGAGCCGCGACTGGGGCAACCGCAGGAGTCGTGGCCAGGGGATCCACTCCGGGGGGAGCCACAGGGCCGGCACCCGCTCGCAGCCGCTCGAAGACGAGATCGAAGGTGAAGCCTGCACTGAACCCGAGCGGGATGGTGAAAAACAGAAGGCGCCGGACGTCAAGCGTGTCGAGCAACGCGGGAACGGTGAGCAGCTGGGAGGCGCAATACAGGAGCACTGACACAAGACCCGCCCCCAGCCCGCGGACCGCTGCCCGAAGCGGGCTGGAGCCCGTCTCGAAGGAGTGCCGGATCAGCGCACCGGCAGTCGCGGCAACGAGAGGGGCAAGGAGGAGCATCGTCAGGCTCTTCGCCGAAGCAGGCCCGGCACCTGGCGCGAAAACGATCGCAGCGATGGCCAGCAACATGCACAGGACAGAGAGAGCCAGGCTGGCGCTCGCACGGAGTGCTCCGAACCGTCCGGCCCTGCGCGCTTCCGCCTCGGCAGACAATCGTTGGGTGCGCTGACGCAGCAGGCAGGCCACAAGGCGTGAGGCCGCATCGGGCTGCCAGTCATCGCCCATCAGGGCAATGTCTGCGTCGCCGGCCCCATTGCGTGTCTTGTCAAGGTTGACCCAGACCTGACTTGCGCCACCTCCGAAGGCAGCCACAGGCAGCACAGGAACGCCCTGCGACAGAGCCACGATCCCCGCAACGCGTGTCGACTGCCCTCCGCCGACCATGAGCACTCCGTCGGAGTTCAGCAGAGTGCGGTAGTACGAGACCTCCCACTCTCCGCTGGTGTCTCTCACGGTCTGCATCGTCACAGCACTGTCAGGCGGAAGAGCAAAGTCCACAGTCCTGTGGCGGGGTGGATAGGCGAAGACGGTCCCTGGGCTCTCGGCCGTCCCGGCCGCCGCATAGCCCTGGACCACATCCGCCTCGATATACGTGTTCTTGCTAGAGAAGACGGCCAAATCACATCCCGCACGAAGTAACTCAGCTCCAAGCGACCGGCACGCCTCTCGGGCTGTGTCAGTGGCTTTCAACGGTGGGTTGTAGTCCCGGCTGCTGTCCACACTGCCGACTACCGCGATCAAGGGACGCGAACGAACTGTTGCTGGCATGGCACATGTCTATCGTCAATGCGCCCCGCATGTGGAGGAGTTACTCATTCACACTCCCCCACGCACCCTTCTGTGACCCGATCGATGACCTGCCCGAACAACAGCTCCGGGCCCGTACCCCTCCCACCAGCCCCCAGGCCCCTGACTCGGCCACGCAGGCCACCACCCGGCCCGACTGACGACCTGCGCCCACCGTTCGATTCCCTCAGCTCGGCCAGCTCGGCCTCGGCGCGGAGACCTGGTCGCGTCGGATCAGGAACGAAAAGGCGCCACCCCACCCTGCTCAGCGCAGCGTGCCCGGCCGCAATCCCCATCGAAGGTGACGACGCGAGGGCGCCTATTAGCAGGCGGGGCGGTGAGCGCCGGCCCCAGCACATCACCCTCTATGTGCTTCCAAAGAGACGCTGACCCCGCCTGTACTGGCCGGAATCGGTCGATTCACTGACGCTGGGGCGAAGAGGCTTGGCGGTGAAGCGGGGCCTGTGAGTCTCGAACGCCGAGTCGAGGCGCGGCAAGCTCACGGCGGAGCAGCGGGAGGCTGCGGAAACCGGGCGTGAAATGGGCGTGATGCCGACGCTCTACTGGTGAGCCGCAGGGTCATGGTGTCGTGCAGCCGGCAGTGCGCTGGACAGCCGCCGCGAAGCCGCGGTGCGGGCGACGGCAGCGATGCCGGCAGACGTCAAGATCACTTTCGATTCACGGAAAATGACGCACTGTCAGTGGCGCCCCCTACATTTATGGGGCGCGTGAGCAAGCGCGTTGTCGATCAGGGAGGGGCGTTGGTCTTGCCGTTCATCGAGGGGTACACCAAACGAGACGGGACATCAGTACGGCGTCATTGGCGGGCGCCGGCCGGGACAAGCCGGGAGACTGCGCTCGCCATCGCCATCGTGGCAGCGTTGTTCGTGTTCGGAGGATCCCCGAGCACGTCCACCGGCGGCGGGGCGGGCACAGAGCGGTTACCCACGCCGCGGCCCACCTCGGGGGCGACCTATCCGGTCACGCCCCCCGGCTCGGACAAACCGGTGTCTCATCCGGCACCGACCGTCTCCTATCCGATCCGGTGGCCCGGCTGGGACAAGCCCGCTCCCCGTCCCGTACCGACGGTGTCGTACCCGATCAAGTGGGAGCGCGACGGAGGCGGAAGGTGAGCCGGCGCCGGCCCGTGCGGCGCCGTCCGGCCAAACGGCGCTCACGCAAGGCCTCCAGCAGCGAGCAGCTCGTTTGGGTGGGCGGTGGTCTGCTTGTGGCATGGGTGTTGCTCACCGGCGTGGTCCGTTTCATGGCCACCCACCTGTGGGTCCCGGTCGTCCTGGTGCTCCTTGTGGGCGGGGCCGTGGCGGCGTGGATGGCACAGCGGCGGCGTGCGGCTCAGTGGGAGCGGGTGAGGTCTCAGGGGCTGCGCTATGCGCTGGCGCAGTTGGACGCCTTGCATCACCGGCAGTTCGAGTACGCGGTGCGGGATTTGATGCGGCGCGATGGGTGCGCGGATGCCCTACAGGTCGGCGGTGCCGGGGACAACGGCGCGGATGTGAAGGCGACCGATCCGTACGGGCGGCGCTGGGTGCTTCAATGCAAGCACCGAAAGGCCGGTCTGGCTGGCTCCGCGGTAGGTACGCCGGACCTGCAGGTGCTCAACGGTACTGGCCGGCCGGTACACAAGGGCGATGTCGTCGTCCTCGTCACCAACGGCAGATTCTCCAAACCGGCAGTCGACTTCGCCCGATCCCAGCGCCTGCACCTGGTCGACCGCTCCGTCCTCGCCCAATGGGCCGGCGGCTCCAGACCACTGTGGGAACTCCTGGGGGCCATTCCCCCACCCCGCCGGCCCACACCCCTGTCCTGACGCCAAACCCGTCCCGCGCCACAACCCCAAGCTCCTGACATGGGACACCACAAGCGGCACCGGTAGAACCCGCGGCTCCTTGACCAGTAGCTGGTCAAGGGGCCGCGGTCGAAGGGCACCCGCCTTCGAAACGAGCGGACGCACGGCTGTCGAGCGGGTCTGTCACGCGGGGTGCTGTCACGCCGGGCCCGAAGAGTGGGACCGAAGCGTGGGCAGCTCAACTCGCGTGACAGACAGGACGTGTGACACGGCTGAATCACCAGAGGGCCACGAGAGCAGGGACTCGAACTTCGTGGCCTCGGTGACGATCCGCTCGGCCATCGAGGGTTCCATGCCGGGGTTGTCGTCGAGGACCGTGTGCACCGCGCCAGTGATGGTCACGGGGCGGCTGCAATGGTCGGCGCCGTGGCTGGTTCAGCAAGGGACCTGAAGGAAGAGTCATACGCTGGGGCGTGTCGCTTGGTCAGCGGGCGCGGGGCACGGTAGCTGTCGGAGTATGGCTGTCGAACTTGACGATGTCAGAGCTCGCCGAAACGCCTACAGCAGGGTCCTGGACGAGGGGGATGAGCTGTTTCGCACCGAGCTGCTGTCGAAGAAGATCCTTTTGGCCATGGGCGCCGCTCCTGCCGCCGACGCCGACTCCTGGATCACCAGCCGGGTGCAGAACAGCAGCGTTCTGGAGAACGAGCTGGCGCGTCTGGTGGAGGTTTTGCACGAACGCAATGTCATCGGGAACAGCCTTCAGGCCGTTCGGAAGTGGGTCGGTGAGCAGCTGTGGGCGCTCGGTTCCGCCGTTGTTTTGGGGACCACTTGGCCGGTGTGGGTCGGGGCTGTTGGAACCGCGGCGTCCGCCTGGTTGACCGCTACGGTCGAAGCAGGGCAGGCGACGGGAAGACTTCTCGTTCCGTTGGTGCTGGGCTTGCTGACCATGGGCGGCGGTGTGGCCCTCTATATGTTCAGAGGAATGTATTACGCCGCGGAGGGGGCTGGTCGAGCTTCGTCGAAGGTGTCGGATTATCTGTTCCATCGGGCCGGAGCCGTCGGTACGGGGCCGGAGCAGCTATTCGAGGCTCGTGTCCGCCCGGCGCTGGCGGTCATCTTTGAGAAGCACGGCAGAACCGATGATTCCCTCGCCGGGCCGGCTCCTGTGGTGGGCACGCTACGCAAAGCGGCGGGTTCGAGTCTTGTCCTGGCCATCGTCGTCCTCGCTGTCAGCCTGTTGGCTTTCGCGGTCGGGTTCGCGGATGCCTTGGGCGACAGCGCATGTGTCCCCAGTACATCGCAGTTCTGCCCGCAGTGAGGTGGCTCAGGCGTCGATAGGTGTGGTGGGGACGTGGTGGGTGCAGGGGTGGGCGTGCGCAGCTTCTGGCCTGTCGAGTGCGGCTCTGGGGTGGGTGTCGACGAGCCGTCCTCGGCCTCGGTCGGGGCAGCAGGTCAGGTGGTCGCGCCGAGAAGGTGGGCGCTGTTGTTGGAGACAGGCCTGGGCTCGAGCGTGCGCAGGCGGGATGGGTAGGGCGTGGAGGTGTGTGAAACGGCCAGGTCGGGGCCGCGTATGAGAAGCCTGCCTACCGGCATGCTCTCGCCAAACGCCGCTGTCTGGTACCGGCTGACGGCCTCTACGAATGGGAGCCGGTAAACGACGATGCGGGTGGAGGTCTCGGCTTCGGCGGCGATCCGGCCGATGTCGAATGCGGCCCAGACCGGCTCCAGGGCAGGCTGGAGCGCGGGCCAGTGGGGGCTGGTCCGGTGTTCCTGCCAGGTCATCGCCTCAGTCCGTCGCCGGGCCGAGGCAGGGTCGACGATCGGGGCGTCGCGGATGGCGGTCTGGCGGCCCTGGGGAAGGTGGGTGGGATGGAACCAGTCACGTGGTCCGGTCTGGGTCCGACAGGGCAGCAAAGGACGTCGGTGGCGAACGGTCATGACGAGAAGGGCGGCACCCTGTCGGGTGCCGCCCTTCTCGTCTGGGTTGGTGGTCAGCAGTCCTCGGTGCTGGAGGCCGCGCCGGGGCGGCTGTCTCGGATACGTTCGTGACCTCAGCCCGCTCGGTGACCGTCGATCCTCGCTCGCTCCTCAGGTGACCACGGATCGGGGAATCCGGCTTCTCGAGCCTTGTCGATTGAGTCTTTCGACCAGTGGAGACAGAGCTCAGCGCTAAAGAAGTTCCTTGCCCCCAGGTCGTATTTATGATGGAAAAAGTGGTATAGGAACCATGCCTGTCGGGCAGGGTTTCGAATCTCGGCCGCTACCGCCTCAAGCTCGTCGAGGCCCTCAAGGATCTCTTCGTGGAAGGTGAGGTAGCGCCCCCTCAGACCTGCTTCACCACCGGGTCCAGGTGAGGTGAGCGACCCTCTGCCATGCCAGTCCTCGTTCATGTACTTTGCGATGTACCAACGGACAGGGTCACGCCCCTGCTTCTCGTAGTTACAGGGGCGGCAGGCAGGAAGAAGGTTGTCGAGATCGTCGGACCCGCCGTTGGCGAACGGTATGACGTGGTCCATGGTCTCTGCCTTGCGAGAGCACCAGTAGGCACACTGTCCATCGTTCGCGGACAGCACGCACATCGACTCCCAGATCATGAACCGGCGGCGGCGCCTCTTCTTCGGCTCGTCCGGCAGGAAGCTGCGTCGGGGCACTCTCAGCCTTCCGTCGTGGGCTGGACCGGCTGACGGTTCAACTCTGCCGGCACGTTCCGCAGCAGTGCGGCCGTCATTGCCAGCAATGTCTCTGCCTCGGCCCGGCTGTACGTGAAGTCGCGTGTGATTGCGTCGTTGTGCATGGCGCCGCTGGTCTGGCTGTAAAGCGCGTCCAGGATCCGCCACCATCGCTCGGTCTGCGAGCACTGGCGCGCTTCCTTCCTGGGACCAGGTTTGTCCCAGCTAGCGTTTTCCTGGATCCATTCCAGTGCCCGCCTGATCTCCAGGATCGCTGCCCTGGGCTCTCCAGCCGTCAGCAGTCGCTGCGCCTCGCGCAAGGTCCGGCCGACCTCGGCACGGTCGGGATCCCCGAACGGGTAGGGGACAGCCATCTCGAAAGCGGCCGACGGGCTGAGCTGGGTGAGCTGTTGCTCCCAGCGGCTCTTCGCGATGCTGATGTGTTCCGTGGCCTGGGTGCTTCCGGGGAACCCCGAGGCTCGAGGGAGAGTCGCGCAGACATCCAGCTCGAACCGGATGTCACCGTTCCTGGCCTCCTCCAGCGCGTGCAGCTGTCGCGAGGACAGCGGGAAGTCCAGGCTCACCCGGTGGACCGTGACCACCGGGGTGTACGCCAGGTTCGTCGTCACACGGGCAAGGCGGGAGCGCTGCACCGGCACCTTGCCGAAGCCGAACAGGTCCGCTTCCAAAGCAAGGATGCGTCCCGCCTTTTCGAAGGACGGCATCCCAATGGCGAGCTGGACGTGCAGTTCGTGACCGCCCAGAGCAGGCCGGAGCCACGTCTGGTCGCTGCTCGCCGTCAGAGTGAAGCGGATGTCGTCAAAGCGCAGTTCCTGCACAGGTCCCCCCACGGACGATGTGATCAATAGCTCGATTCTGACGCATGCTCGACGAGCGTTCGTTCCGGGAACGCGCCTTTTCCTGCTCGGTGGCCGTCTTCCCTGCGGCCACTCCCGGGCGGACCGAGCTGCACTCCGCCGTACGCGCCTGGCCGCTACTGGTTCAAAGACCATCCCCGCAGGCGCGGGGAGTCTAGTCAGCCGACGAGCACCCAAGGCACCCAGCAGGGGAAGGCCCCACCCAAGCCGAGGACGATGGCCGGGCACGTCCTGACTCACCGCAGGCGGACCTCGGGGCCAGCACATCCCCATGCACCCGCCCGAGGCCGTCGGCCGGGTGCATGGATCGTCCAGGTCCTATCAGTGGGCGCCACTCGCCGGCGAGGATGTCACACACCCATCATGCGGGTCGCCGAGCGGCTCGTTGCGGTGGGAGCAGCGGGGGCAGACCTGCGTGGCCCCCCACACGGCAGCCGAGAGCGCGAGGGAGTCCTTGGCGGTATCAAAGTTGCCGAGGAGCAGCAGGATCGTGCCGACGAGGAAGGTGACGGCGCCGGCAACGGTGAGGACCACCCGCGACGCCCTGCCGACAAAGCAGATGGTTTGCCTCAAGGCACCGAGTTCGCGGCGGCGCTGGCGCCGGGCGCGCTGCCGCAGGGCACGGACTTCGCGGCGGCGGCAGCAAAGTTCGTGCTCGGCCTGGGCAAGGAAGCCGTCGAATGAGGTGGCCAGGATCGACAGCTGGGGAGCCGGCTGGCGCTGGCGGCTGCCGAACTTCATAGTGATCACGGATGTCCCTTCGGAAGGTCCTGCTCGCCATGTCAGGCCGAGGACCTGGGGGCTGACGAGCCTGGTGCTTTGGTTGCTCACCTCTCGGTCCCGAGGGCGGGGGCCACCAGCAATAAACTTTGAAGGCCTTCGCGAGCGCACGGTCACGGATGACGTGAAACCAGTTCGCAGCGGCGGCGCTGTTCGGCAGCCAGGCGTTTGGCCTTGCGGCGGACCCGTTCACCGAAGGTGTTCGGGTCGGTGGCGCCTACGGCAGCCGCAGCCTCCGTCCACGTTGTCCCGTCGGCCGCCGCGTACGCGAACACGACCTGTTGCTCGGCCGGGTCCAGCCCTCGGAGAACGGTGTTGAGCCGCTCGTCTTCATAGATCCCACCTGCCACCCGACTCAGGAGGTCGACATCGGCAGCGACCAAGTCGTACAGGGACAGGCCGTCCCCGAGTACGGCATCCAGGGACAGCACTCGGCCATGGCGCGTGCGACGTCGCCAGACTGGGACCAGGTGACGGTGGATGGCGCGCGCGTCCGCCCGAAGAGCACCGAGTGCGCTGACGTGCAACCGCCCTTCTTCCTCCAGGGGGGCAACCCAGTTGCCGACAAGGGCGGTGGACACTGCCTCCCGCCACCGGTCGCTTACCGGCAACGCGAGCCACTTCAGTGCCAGCCCATCGATCACGCTCGGTTCAACGGACTGAGTGCACGCGACTGTACGGACGTGCAGGGCGACTTCCAGATCGCGAAGGGACTTTCGCTCTACGACCTTCTCAGAGCTGCGGTAAGCCGCTAGTAGAGCTCCGAGTGACGGCTGCGGAACCCGTTCAACCCCGTCATCCACCGACTTCAGCACGACAACGTCCTTGCCGGCCTCGAGGATGTCCCCAAGGCCCGACATCGTCACGTTCTCCGTGTCCGGCGGGAGGGACCGGCCATTGCCTCGTAGCTTCACGACGTAGTGATCGCCTTCCAGTTCAGCAGATTTCTCCTCCTCTGGGATGATTTGAGCGAAGGCTTCGACCACATGCTTCAGATTCATCTGCCCTCCTTGACTGGGTGCCGTCCACTACCGGCCCCGAGGAACAGCCCAATCGGCAAAGAATTTTGACAGGCCTCCGGTTACGGGTGCTTGGAGATCGCGTGCCTGCGAGCTCCCAGAGCAACGATCGCCCGCTCGGACGGTCCCGAGGCAGCCTGCGCACGAAGATCCACCTCGCCAGCGACACCCGTGTACGACCCCTGGCGCTGCGCGTCACCGCAAGTCAAACAAACGATGCTCCGGCCTTCGAGGCCGTCATCGCTGCCATCTGTGTTCCAGGAGGGCGGCCCGCAGGACGTCCAAAGACCCGGCCGGACACCGTCCTGACGGACCGCGCTTTCTGCTCAGCTCGATGCATGTCCGCCCCCACTGCTCGTTGTCAGTGCGTTGATCTACGGTGACGCCCATGGCACCTTCTGAGATCACGCGGGCGGGCATCCTGCAGGCGATTGCAGAGCATGACCGGCTCGGTACGGACACCTTCCGGGAGACCTACGGCTACCGAGCCGCGGTCACCTACGTCCTCACGCACGAGGGCAAGCAGTACGACTCCAAGGCCATAGCGGGGGTTGCCCACAAGTTTGACTTCGGGACTGCTCTCAAGCCCTCTGGCTTGAGCGGCGGCGCCAAGGCTGCAGTGGAGTGGCTGAGGCGTGAGGGCTTCACCGTGAGCGAGCCTGCGAGGTCGTTCCGTCGGCGAGTGGGAGACGTGCGACCGGGGCGCAGTAGGGCGGGTGCTGCTCTTCATCGCCCAGTGCTTCTCCTGTGGTCGCTCGGTCAGGTCGTGGCGGGTGCACCCCGTATGCAGCCTTGGTCGGGAATTCGCGATGCGGTGGCGCCCCTGCTGGAGAAGTGCGCGCAGGTCGAAGATGGGGTAGATGCTGCTCGCTACCCGTTCTGGGCTCTGGTGCGGGACGGCCTGTGGGTTGTTGAGCACGAGGATGAGCTGACGCTTACCAGCTTGGGCCGGCGACCGACAGTGGAGTCGCTGAACCGCGTCGACCCGGGCGGGGGCCTTCGCGAGGAGGATTATGAGCTTCTGCGTTCTCACCCCGACGAGGTTGCGGAAGCTGCTGCCGGTCTCATCCTGCGGTACTTCTACCCCCTACATGAAGACCTTTTGGAGGACTTCGGCCTCCATGACCTGCTCGCCGGCAGGTGGGCGGACGCCCTGCGCCCCTTGCTCGGTGAGACCTTCAAGGACCGAGACGCCATCTGGCGGTCCTACGGCGGCCAGAAGATGGCAGGCATCGGCTGCCTCAACGACGGCATCTTGAGCGTCTTTTCCGACGACAAAGGGCCATACGCCGACGGACGTATCCCGGACACAAATTGGATCGCCTACGTCGGCGATGGCCTCTCAGGAGACCAGACGATCACCGACGGCAACGCACTCATGGCCGTGCACCAGGCTCAAGGAAAGCCGCTGCGTTACTGGCACAAGCCATACGGAGGGCAGTTCAGCTTCGAGACCTGGGCCGTCATCGCGCAGCGCAGGCGACGTTGGGGCCTCGGAGAGGACAAGAAGTGGCGTCGCGAGTTCCTCTGGGTCCTCGCCCCGGTCCCGTCGCCAGACCCTGGCACGTGGCCGCGTGACGTCATGGACGCTCTGGAGGTCGACAGGGACGTCCTGCACGACGACACGAACGACTACCGCCCAGGCGACATCGACCCTGACGTACGCGACACCGCGGAGAGCGATGAGGACGCATACCGGCGTCTAGCCGCCAAGGCAGAGGCCAACGCCAAGCGTCGCGGCGAGCGGAAGAAGCCGACCCAAGCAGACCGATACATCCGAGACCCCAGCGCACGAGCCGCAGTCATCAGGCGCAGTAAGGGAAGCTGCGAAAATCCCGACTGCGACGGCCACCCCAAGGAGCTCACCACCGCCGGCCTACCGATTCTCCAGGTCGACCACGTCGACGACTTGGGCAAGGGCGGACCAGACATCCCCAGCAACATGATCGCGCTCTGCCCCAACTGCCATGCACTGAAAACCTACGGCCAGAACAGAGACAAGCTCCGGCGCACGCTCAAGGCCGTCGCCGAACGCCTCCACACGGAAGCCGTCCGCTGAAACCTCACAGCTCCAGACCGTCCCACCACCCAGGCTGATGGTGGGACGGTCCATGTGCAGAAGTGCACCAGCCCACGCCGATGGGACGCCTGTCGCCATCGCACAGCGTCAAGGCGTTGTCAGGTCAGATGAGTTCGTCGGAGTAGGCGGGGGTGAAGGCGCCGGAATCGGAGGACGGGCGGCGCGGATCGCCGCACGCAGATCCTCCCTCTGCTGATCCGAATACTGCTCCCAGAAGTCCCTCCGGATTCCTCTGCGCTCGGCCATGAACCGAATGCAGGATGCGAGGAAACCCTCAATGACCAGGGCGATGCTGGCGCCGGAGGTAGTGAGGAAGCACGACCTCGCCAACTCGGGTGCCGGGCCTGCATCTGCGGCACAAATCCACCTCAACATGGCCAACTGGGAGTTGAGCAGCATGAAGCAGATTCCGTGGGGGAAACGGAACGTTACTGAGGGGCCGGGTGCATAGCCATGGCCTCCTATGACCCTGACCACGAGGTTCGGTCTCGTGGCTTCGAGCCGCTGGAGCCCTATCCGGGAACAGGTGGTGTCCCCTGGCGGTGCCGCTGTCCTGCCGGTCATGAAGTCGACGTGATTCTCCATCGGCTCCGCGCGGGATCGTCTGGATGCTCTACATGCGGGCGGGCACGTGCTGGGCGTCTGCGCAGTGAAGCGGCCGAGGCCAAGCACACGGCCGCGATGCGGACGGCCGGGTATGAACCGCTGGAGTCGTATCCCGGGAGCGGGAAGCCGTGGCGGTCTCGGCACCTGGCGTGCGGAAGCATCGTCTCCCCAAGGCCGGCGTACCTCAGCGCCGGCCAGGTCGGGTGCACGGAGTGTGCGAAGGAGAGCCGTCGGGTCATCTTCCAGGAGCGTGCTGGCGGGGCTGAGCGGGCTGAGGCGGATATGCGGTCGGTGGGTCTTGAGCCGCTGGAGCCCTATGCCAACAGTCAGACCCCGTGGCGCTGTCGTTGTACCGCGTGCGGGAAGGAGGGCACTCCGCGGCTGTCGGCGATCCGGAATTTGATCAAGGAAGGGGCTGCGGCGGGCTGCGCCGCCTGTAACCGCAAGGCGCGTGGCCAGCGGCAGCGTGAGGGGAATGCGGCGAAGGCGCAGGCCATGATGCGTGCAGCAGGGTACGAGCCGCTAGAGCCCTACCTGTCGGCCGCGGCGCTGTGGGGCTGTCGTCATACGGCATGCGGTGAAGAGGTCCGGGTGAAGGCATCGAGCGTGCGTACCGGCTACGACCCGTGTCCGGTGTGCCGTGCGGAGGGATACAAGCGGCGGGCTGCTGCCCGCCGCACCGACCCGGCGGAGGCCAGCGCTCTGATGCGGGAGCACGGGTTCGAGCCGTTGGAGCCTTATCCCGGCGCGTCGGTGGGCTGGCACTGCCGGTGCATCACGTGCGGGAAGGAATCGAAGCCCTTGTACTCCGGGGTCAGAGGTCGGGGGTACGGCTGTGGTCACTGTGCGGGCAGCGCGCCGCTTGACCCCGCAGTGTGCGTGGCAGAGATGCGCGCGGCTGGGTTCGAGCCGCTGGAGCCTTATCCGGGTAGTGACAAGCGGTGGCTGTGTCGCTGCCCGGGTGGGCATGAGGTGCATCTACGGCTGACCGGGGTCCGGACCGGCAAAGGATGCCGGATGTGCGCTACCTATGGCATCGACCTGGCCGGGCCGGCGAAGGTCTATGTGATCACTCACCGGGAGTGGAAGGCGGTCAAGGTCGGTATCGGTGCCTGCACTGGCTACACCTCCCGCCTTCTCCAGCACAAGCGCCGGGGGTGGGAGCTGTACCACGCCCGCGACTTCCCTACCGGTGCTGCCGCCTACGACGTCGAGCAGGCTGTGCTGGATCGCCTGCGTGGCGAGAAGCTGTGTCCCTTTCTCACCAAGGACGTCATGCCGAACGGGTGGAGCGAGACCTGCTCTGCTGACCGTGTCACCGCGGGCGAGGTGTGGGCGATGGTCGAGGAGGAATCCCGCCGCGCAGCTGGCGTGTACGTCCCTCGGGTAGGTGAGCGGCCCCGCGCCGCTGTGCTGTTCGATGCTGAGGCCGCGGCCGAGGAGATGCGTGCGTGCGGTTATGAGCCGCTGGGGCCCTACCCGGGTCGCACGAACGCGACCTGGCCTTCGCGGTGCATCACGTGCGGACACGAAGGTCGGCCGACGTTCAACGCGGTACGCAATGGAGGTCAGGGGTGTCGTATCTGCCGGGTCAGGGCGGCGCAGGCCAAGCGTGCGGCCGCGACCGCGCCGAAGGCCGGTGAGGTGATGCGTGCGGCGGGGTTCGAGCCGCTGGAGTCCTACCGCACCAGTCAGACTCCTTGGCTCTGCCGCTGCACGACCTGTGGCCGTGAGAGCACCCCCACGTACTCCAACGTCAACAGTGGGCGCAGCCGCTGCCGTTTTTGTGCCTCGAAGTTGTCGAATGCTGAGGAGGCCGCGGGTGAGATGCGTGCGGCAGGGTTCGAGCCGTTGGAACCTTATCCGGGCCGGACCACGGACCGATGGCGCTGCCGCTGTCGGTGTGGGAACGAGGTCATGACGCGTCTGTCGTCGGCCCGGTCGGGAACGACAGGCTGCAAGAAGTGCGCTCGGTCCGGTGGCCGGATCGACCCCGCGGCAGCGGCTGGTGAGGTTCACGCGGCCGGGTTCGAGCCGCTGGAGTCCTATCCGGGCAAGACCACGGACCGGTGGCGCTGCCGCTGTCGGTGCGGGGCGGATGCCACGGTGACGCTGACCAGCATCAGAGGGGGCCGTACCAGGTGCGGAGCGTGTTCGGGCAAGAGCTGCTGAGCCCGCACAGCCGGCGCTCTCCTGATGATGCGGCCCACCTGGTATTGCGGTATCAGGTGGGCCGTCGTGACGCTGCCGGTCAGGCTGCTTTGAGGCGGGCGACCTGCCGGGCCCGCTCCTCCAGGTCGCGGACCCCCGCGACCTTCCGGTACGCCGGTAGCTCCTTGAGCATCGTGGACAGATGCTCGTCCCCACGTGCTGACGCGATGGTGACGTGCTCGTCCAGGAACGTCGCCCACGTCTCGCAGGCCGCTTCGACGTGACGCATCCGGAACTGCCGCTCGGCGATGACACCCAGGCAGTGCAGGCGCCCTTGCCGCTCCAGCGGGCTGCGGACCGCGTTCGATCGGCGCAGGGCCTTGATGGATCCCTCGGGGTCCATCAGGTGCCACCGGACGTGCGCTTCGTGGAAGTGGTAGGCGGCCTGGTCGTAGCCGCCGACGGCGTCACGCCGGTTGTCCGCTCGTGCGAGGGCTTCCTCCGTCTCCCTGAGCCGGGTGAAGGCGGTTGCCCGGTCGCCGGTCATCGCGGCCGCGGCCGCCTGTTGACCACGTAGGAACGCGACCAGACGCGGGCCCGCGACCGGGGCCGCTTCGGCAGCGGAATCGGCGAGATCGAGCCCTTTCTTGCCGTGCCCGAGGTGGGTCGCCTGGAGGCTCATCCCGCGCAGGGTGCGGCAGTAGGTGAGGTGGTCCTCGGCTTCGCCGGCGAGTTCGAGCGCCTTGAGGTAGTACTGCTGGCCCAGGCCTTGCCGGTTCTCGTACATGGCCATCCAGCCCGTGAGATAGACCAGATCCGCGGCGGCGGCCTTCATGTCCCGCTGCACGCGCTCGGTGCCGGACGCCCGCAGATACGTCCCGACCGTGTTGACGAGGAACGCGGCGGCCATGGGGCGTGCGTGGCCTGCACCTACCTGGTCCAAGATGTCGGCGATCTTGTCTGTCATCATGCGGACGGTCTCCACGTCGGATGCGCCGACGTGCACAGTGCGGCCCGTGCTCGCGGCTGTCTTGTGGTCGGCCGCCTCCGCTCGCACGGTGAACGCAGCGAAGGTGGGTACGGTCAGACTGGCGGCGTACATGCCGGCCTTGAGTAGCCCCCGGCGCGAGGGGTCCATGTCTGCTCGGCTCAGGTCGATCACTCCCGCTACGGTGTCGAGCTCCTCGGTGGGCGGTGTCTCCCACCCGATTTCAGCGCACGTTACGGGGCGTCCGAGGAGCCGGGAGAGCGCTTCGGCGACGGCCGGGCGCCTTTCCGGTGCCGGGACGCTTCCCGAGAGCCAGTGAGAGACGGTCGTCTTGTCGTAGTGCAAGGTGAGCCCGAGCTCGCGGCCGGCGGCATTCACCCGGCGTGCCAGCTGGGCGTTTCCGATTCCTCCCGACTGCATCAGGTTCGCTAGCGCAGTGTTCGGCGTGCGTGGACGTCGCGGCATTGAGGCACCCCCGGTGCGTTCAACCTGTTCAACGGCTCCTCCACTGTGCTCCCTTACTCGTCGTCGCGCACAGGTGTTGGGTGATTACCGGCCGCACCGGCCATTCCTCGGGCGGCTGTTGAGGGCCCTGTCCGCCCTCGTCCCCCGTCGGGGACGGGCAGGGCGCCGCCCCCTATCGATAAGGCCGCGATGACGACGATGACCGCAGCACCTCCCGCGCGGCGCCGCACGCAGGTCTGTCCCGGCTACAGCATCGGCCTGGCCTGCTGGGCCTCCAGCGTCCCTCTGGCCCGTATGGCAGCGCGCACCACCCTCCGCTGCTGGGGCCTGCCCAAGGAGACGGCCGAGGGTGTCGCGCTGGTTGTCACCGAGCTGGTCAGCAACGCCGTCCGGCACGCCTCCCTTGCGAATCTGGAGTCGCCCGAGCGCTGCCACCTCATGCTCGAACTCACCACGCCGGACACGATCCGAGTGACTGTCTACGACAGCAGCCCCCGCCGCCCGGTACTGCGCCATCCCGGCGACGACGACACGAGCGGCCGGGGCCTGTACCTCGTGGCTGCCCTCGCTGCCAACTGGGGCGTGCGCCCCGTCACCGACGGCAAAGCCGTGTGGGCCGTGCTGAAGGCCGGGCAGCAGTGACCGCACGGTGGGTCCGCGTCACGGCCCCACTTATGACCCGCCGCCCGGCCCGCGCCGATGCCCTTGCGCAATCGCCTCGGCGTCACGGCGCAGGCTCGCGCCGCACCCGCCATCGAACGCCCCGACGAGGCTCCGGCGGGGTTCACCGAGCACAG
Source organism: Streptomyces gardneri (assembly GCF_006539185.1). GTDB lineage: Bacteria > Actinomycetota > Actinomycetes > Streptomycetales > Streptomycetaceae > Streptomyces > Streptomyces gardneri. Next base: position 159,833 of record NZ_BJMN01000015.1, on the reverse strand, counting down.
GACGGACCGGCCGGGCGGCCATCCGTACCGCTCGGGCCCCGGCTGGGACAACAGGCGCCGCCATCGGGCGCCGCCGTGCCTGGTAGCAGGCCTGGGCAACCCGCCACCGTTATCGGCCGCGCTGCTCCGGTCCTCGTTCACCCCCTGGAGACCCCGGCGGCCCGGGGCCGGACAAACCACCCGGCCCCGCCGGTCAGTAGCTCTTCCCGGGCCGCGGCTCCTCCCCCACCTGCCTGACGGCCAAGGGGCGGCCAAGCTCCCGGGCGGTTCCCGTCCAGGCAAGACCGGCCGCGCGGGCCAAACGGTGCGGGCTCCTGTCTGAGGGGAGCCCGCGTCCACACCCGTAGTGCACTACCTCACGAAGGGACAGCACACATGACCGCTCATTCCACCGAACGCCCCGTCGGCCGTCCGTGGGGCGCCGATCGCCTCGCGCCCAACCCGGCCACCATCCGCCGCCGGCACACGACCGTGCACATCGACCCCGGCACGCAGACCGGTGTGTTCCGCGACCGTGACGGCCTGGTCGTCGAAATGGGCAAGCACGGCACCAGCTCCGGCACCGAGACGAACACGACCACCAACAGCGACTCGGCACCCGACCAGGGCCACGACCAGGACAGCCAGCAGGACTGATGCCCCCGACCGAGAAAAGGCCGGTACTGGTGGCCACCGAGGCGGACGACATCACCGCCGACATGGTGATCACTGAACTCAACCGGCGCAGCGTGCCGGTGGTCAGGTTCAACCCTGCCGACCTCGGCGCGGACCTGAAGGTCTCGGCTCGGTTCGGTACCTGCCCGGCTGGCGTGGCCGGGCAGGTCCGTACCCCGTCGAGAACCGCCGCCTTGGAACACGTACGGGCGGTGTACTGGCGCCGCCCCGTCTGGCCCACCTTCGAGCACCTAGACGACGCCGACGCTCGGTTCGCTGCCGCCCAGACCCGTCACGGCCTCGGCGGCACCCTGTACGCCTTGGACGGCCCCCTGTGGATCAACCACCCGCTACGAAACGCTGCCGCTGACTACAAGCCCGCGCAGCTCGCCGTAGCGGTACGCCTCGGCCTCACCGTGCCGCCCACGCTCGTCACCAACGATCCTGATGCCGCACGGGAGTTCATCGCCTCCCACGGACAGGTGATCTACAAGACGCTGCGATGGACGCCCTACGTGCGCGATGGTGTCCCCGTGACTAGCTGGGCAACTCCCGTCACCGCCGCCGAAGTGGACGACACCCTCAGCATCGCCCCGCATCTTTTCCAGGCCCGCGTGGACAAGATCGCCGACATCCGCGTCCTCGTCGTCGGCCGCCGCGTGTTCGCCGTTCGGATCGGCTCCGGCCTCCTGGACTGGCGAACAGACTACTCCGCCCTCACCTACACCGTGGTAGACCTGCCGGACCACCTGATAGAGGCCTTGCGCGCCTACCTCGACCACTTCGCCCTCCCCACCGGGTCCTTCGACCTCGCAGTAGACCGGGCAGGTGACTACTGGTGGCTGGAGCTGAACCCCAACGGCCAATGGGGGTGGCTGGAGGAGAACACCGGGCTGCCGATGGCCGCCGCCCTCGCCGACCTGCTCACCCAAGGAGACCCCACCCGATGACCGATACCGCCCCCCAGCGGCGTGCACTCGCCGACCGGCTGGAGACCGCCGGCATCCTCACCTCCCCACAGTGGCGAGCAGCCGTTGAGGCCGTGCCTCGCGAACTGTTCCTCAACCCCGGAGTCTTCCTACCCATGGACGGCGGCCGCTGGCGGCCGGTCACCGCTCTGGGAGCCGACCCGGCCGAGTGGGCAGCAATTGCCTACCGGGACCAGTCCCTCACCACCCAGCTTGACGGCCACCTCACTGCCGACGAGACCAGTGAACCCGTCACCGGCTCGCCCACCTCCTCGTCCACCACGCCGGTAACCGTCGTGAGCATGATCGAGCACCTGGACGTGGAAGAGGGCCACCAGGTGCTGGAGATCGGCACCGGCACCGGCTACTCCTCCGCGCTGCTGTGCCACCACCTCGGCGAGGACAATGTCACCACCGTCGAAGTCGACCCACAGGTAGCCGCCCGCGCGGATGCCGCGCTGGAGATCGCCGGATACTCCACCTGGACCGTCACCGGTGACGGCCTCCTGGGCCACCCCCGACGTGCCCCGTACGATCGAGTCATCGCCACCTGCGCCGTCCGCCGCATCCCCTACACCTGGATCAGGCAGACCAAGCCCGGCGGCATCGTCCTCACCACCGTGGGCTCCTGGGGATACGGCACCGGCCTCGCCAAGGTCACGGTCCACGACGACGGCACCGCAGAAGGCCGCATTATCGGCCGCTCGTCCTTCATGCAGGCCCGATCCCAGGCCGCGCCCCCCGTGAGCGGTGACCTCTCCGCCCGCACCGCCTATGCCGACACCGAACGTCAGGCCAAGGTGACGCCCACACTTCTGGAGGAGTGGATGCCCGCCTTCCTCGCCCAACTCACCGCACCCGGTGCACAGCTCACCCGCGCGACGTCGAGCGACGGCACCCCTCTGCTGTACCTGTTCGACATGGAGCGCGAGTCCTTTGCCCAGTTCATTCAGGACGGCGGCAGTTGGACCGTTCGCCAGGGCGGCCCTGTGGCGTTGTGGGACGACATCGAGCAGGCCCTCGCCGCCTGGCAGGACGCTGGCAGCCCCGACATCACCGCCGTCCGGCTCCACGTCACCGATCGGGCCCACACCTACTGGATCGGCGGCCAAAAGATCACTTCCGGCGGTCGGTCCCGGTGGATTGCAGACAACCCGGCCTTGCGATGGGAACACCGTGTCGCCTAGAGCGTCTCCTTCGGTTCACGTCGAAGGTCAGCAGCGGTAAGGGGGCGAACGGTACTGTGCGCGCCGTGGACATACCTGACTAGTTCGTCTGGATCGCTCTTGGCTGACCGTCTTGCAGGCCCTCGGATTGCCCCTGATATCCGCTCGGATGAGGGGAGCCGATCCCGCAGTGCGTGCCGAGGCGCGTCTGGACCTGCTGGAGACCCTCGGCTCCCTGCTGTTCTTCGGGCGCATGGTGCTGGTCCTGTGGGTGGCGGAATCCTGGCTCTGCCCCGGCCTCGCCGGCTTGGCGTTCATGACCGCCGTCTACGCCGTGAAGGGATTCCAGCTGCTCCGCGCCCGCTGCCGCCCCGCAGCCTGATTGGCAAGGGGCAGGACCTGGGCATCAACGCCTGCGACGACTGCCACGGGGTGCAGTACGGGCCTGTCCGATGTGATCGGGCTTGGCCTTTCGGATCACCTTGGACCGCTGGGTGTGGCACGCATAGCCGCATCGTCGTCGGGCGCCCATGCCCCGCACCAGGCGGCCTGATCCGACAGGCAGCCACCCGGCGCTACGCCCTGCGTCTCATCGGTGTCCCCTGGGGCCGGCCGTTTCGACCATCACGAGACGATCAAGACTCTCCATAGCCTCCGCGCAATCCGGCAGGCTGACTCGATGCGCAAGAACCCCACCGCCAGCATCATCGCTGCCGCCGCCCTCACCCTCACGCTGACCGCGTGCGAGGGTGGCAGCACGGCCAGCAGCGACAAGCCCCAGGCCACTGGAACGTCCACGGCCCCCACCCCGGTTACCACCACGAAGGCACCCGACGCCGACACTAAGTCGGCCGCTCTCCCGGACATGACCGGCAAGGGGCTCCAGTCCGCCCAAGACCAGGCACAGGCCGCCGGTTTCTACAACCTGCACTCCCACGACGCCCTCGGCCGTGGACGCATGCAGGCCCTCGACCGGAACTGGAAGGTCTGCGGGCAGACCCCGACCGCAGGCGAGCACCCGACCGACATCAAGATTGACTTCGCCACGGTCAAGCTCGAAGAGACCTGTCCGAGCAAGGACCAGGGCAGCGACGAGCCGCAGGCCGGCAGCACGATGCCCGACTTCACCGGGAAGTCCGTCAAGGTCACACGTCAGTCCCTCGGCACCTCCACCAGCCTCACGGTCACCGACGCATCTCCCCAGGGCCGCATGGTGCTCATGGGATCCAACTGGCAGGTCTGCACCCAGGAGCCCGCCGCCGGCACCAAGCTCGACGGGCAGCCCGTCACACTCACCGCCGTGAAGTTCGAAGAAAGCTGCTGAGACCCCCTACGCCGGGACCCCGCCTGCCGGGGTCTCGTCGCATCTGCGACGTGGTGTCGACGTGCACATGAACGTACTCAATGAGGTACGGCGCTACGTACCCCGTCCCGTGCACTGCGGGCCGGATGTTCAGGCCGCATGGGACAAGCACACGCGCACTGCGACGAGGTCACCCTCATCGGCGACCAAGATCTCGCCCGGCAGGAAATCCTGCACGCCGTGCAAGCTGCCCGTGCCCGCGGAATCAAAAGCATCGTCGCCGTGACCGGCGGCCCCGGTACAGGCAAGACCGTCATCGCCTGCCGGCTCCTCGCAGACCTATGCCGGCAGCCTCACGGCAACCCCCGCCTGCTGTCCCCGTCCGGGACACTCACCCGACAACTCCGCAGAACCGTCGGAGACAGCTTCCGCGGGCTCATCACCACATTCCTCAACAACGTGCCGGCCGGAATCACCCACGACAGCGTGGTGCTCCTGGACGAAGCCCACCGCGCCCGCACCTACCCCGACCACCAGCACAGTGCCTTCCCCACAACCCTGGGAAAGCTCATCGACCAAGCCGCCGTGACCGTCGTGTTCCTCGACGAACGCCAAACCGTGCGGCCGACCGAAGGCCTCACCCTCCAGCAACTGCGGCAGCACGCCCAACACCGCGGCTTCTCCTTCGCCCACATCGACCTGACCAGCCAGTTCCGCTGCAACGGCTCACGCGCCTACCAGCAATGGATCGACCAACTTTTCGAACCGGCCGGCACTGTCCCCACCTGGCAAGGCACCGACTACGACCTCGCCCTCGCCGCCCACCCCGAACAACTCGACCACTGGGTCACCGAACACACCCGCAACGGTGTGACCGCCCGGATCACCGCCGGCTTCTGCTGGCCCTGGGACTCACCCCCCACCCCGCCCCTGCTCCCCGAGGTGACCATCACCGGGGAAGGCCCCAACGGGCCGCGGACCTGGGCCCGGCCCTGGAACTCACGCACCGACACTCAGCATGCCGACCATCCCGACGTTCCGGCCCGGCCCTACTGGGCCACGGACACAGGAGGCCACGAGCAGGTTGGCTGCATCTACACAGCCCAAGGGATGGAATACGCCTACAACGCCGTCATCATCGGCGAAGACCTCGTCCGTCGAGGAGATCAGTGGGTCGCGCAACCCGAAGAGAGCCACGACTCCCCGCTACGCGGCCTCCCACCACAGCGATACCTGAAATACGCCCTGAACACGTACCGCGTCCTCGCTACCAGAGGCACCCGAGGAACCCGCCTCTACTCCACCGACGCGATCACCCAAAACTACCTCCAGACACTGATCCACCCACAAGACCTATAGACCAGACCCCGTTCGTTCACCAGACGGGCCAACCGGACCCCGTGGCACGACAAGCGCCCCATCCTGCAATCCCAGACGACACGACGCCGACGAAGCAGGCACCCAGTACTCCAGCAGGAATTGATGTCTGACCTGCGGGTTTCGCTGGGCGGTTGGAGTACAGCGGGCTGCGGAGGAGTCAGGGGCGGTCTTGGGCGGGCCGCCCATCGTCGGCACGGTCGAGGCCCTGGGCACGGAGGGAGACGCCACGCCGCTCCTGTTTCACCGCGGACTCTTCGGCCGCCTCAGTCCCTGACGGGCTCCTCGCGGGGATGGTCGTCAGGCTCCAGAATGTACAGGTCCCAGGCGTCGGGGTCGCCGACGAGCACGTACAGCTTCGGGTGCTCGGGAGTCCCGAACACCTCCCAGGGGCCCAGGCTCCCAACGCAGGCGTCGACGGAGACCCCCACATTCTGGGACCACGACCCGTCGCCCGGGTGGTAGACCCACGTGCCGGCACCGGTGCAGGGCTGCCCCGCGTCGTGACGGTCGTCGTCGAAGCCGAAGGTCTTGACCCCGTCGGCCGTGACCTTGCCGTCCGCCGTGAAGGTGATCCTGCCTCCGTTGCCGTCGGACCACGTCCCGGCGAGCCGTTCCGCGGTCAGCCGCGGAGGCTCGTACCCGATCCCGGCGTACAGGGCGACACCGGCGAGCGCGCCGGTGACGACGACGCCGAGCGTCCCGTACAGCGCCACCCAGCCGAACATCGCAGTGCCGAACACCCGCGGGCGGTCCGGCAGCACCAGCCTGCGGACAACCAGCGCCGGGACGCCGAGCGCCGCAACGCCCATGAACCACCCAATGAGGCCCGACGAGACGTTCTCCGGGAACCCGGCGGGCACCATCGACGCCGCAACGAGCCCCGGCAGGGTGCCGCCGGCGGCCGCCAGGAGCGGGATCCACCACCAGACGTCACGCCCCGAGACCGTGCGGCCGAGCCATCCGGCCACGGCCACGAGCGGCATCACCACGGCGACCGACAGCAGGACGGCGCCGACCGCCCCGGCCGCCACTCCGATCAATCCCATGACGAACAGGAAGAAGATGTTGAACAGGTTGTAGCCGAGGGCCGGGACCTCCTGGGTCTCCATCCACACGTAGAACACGATCGACCCGATCACGGCCTCAAAGAACAGCACCGAGACCGACGCCGTGAACGCCGAGCCAAACCGGTCTCTCACCCGCACCCGCGTCTGCGCCCGGGCCGGAACCTGTGCCTGCCATGGGGCCCCTGCCTGCACCTGATCCCGCATTTCTGAACGCATTCGAATCCCCTCCGCCGCGATCATCCTCCATGCGGCGCGGAGCCGCACCCCTGGGGTCGCCTGTACTCCAGCCGTAGATCGTGATCATGGATGCGGAGTCCGCTCGCCGGCAGCCTGCCCGCGTCGCTGAGACCCGGAACGAGGAGCAGCTGATTGCGGACCGCTTCGAGCGTGTGTACGCCGAGTTGGAGTGGCGCGACGGACTGCGCGTCGGTCCTGGGGCTTGACCGGGGGACCTCCACTGTGAGGCTCGCGCTGCGCTGATCCGCGACTTTGACACCCTGGTTCAGGACGACGAGGGTGGCGGCGAGCGGTTCACCATCGAGTGGCGTGACGGCCATGGGAAACGTCGATGTGTCCGGGCGGGCGGAGGCCGAAGACCGGTGATACGCCCCGCCGTACCATCTCGTGGCACTGGGCTGTCCTCGGTATCGGAAAGCCGGGTCATCTCAGTTGAGACACCAAGCACACAGAGCGTGAATTTCCTGTGTACGTTGAGCGCCGCTCAACTTCACGCTCTCAGGAGTTCATGATGTCTACGCCGTCTCCTGGCTACGGCTACCCCCAGCAGCCCCTGCCGTACGGCCATCTCCCGTATCCGCCTCCGCCGCCTGCCCGGCGGTGGTGGCAGCACCCTGCAGTGGTCATCGCGGCCCTGGTCATCTTTCCGCCCGGCGGAATCGCGCTCGCGTGGCTTACCCAGTGGAGCCGGACGAAGAAGATCATCGCTACCGTCCTCGCGAGCCTCTGGTTCATCACACCATTCCTCGGCGACCCGCCGAAGGAGCCGACGGACGACGCGAAGCCGAAGTCGGTCGCGACTGCCACGGCAACGGCAACGGCAACGGCAACGGCAACGGCAACGGCAACGGCAACGGCAACGGCAACGGCAACGGCCGAGGCAACACTCACGCCCACCCCGTCCGCGAGCCCGTCACCCAGTGGGCCGCCCAGCTATGTGGGCCAGAACCTCAAGGTGGCCAAGGCAGCCGCCTACTCCGCCGGGTTCAACGCGATCTCCCACGACGCTTCGGACGGCGACGCCGGACAGTGGGACGACGACAACTGGAAGGTGTGCTTCCAGACCTCGGCGGCCAAGAAGGTCGGCTCCATGCCCACGCTCGACTTCGGCGTGGTCCGCAACGAGTGGCCATGCCCCGCGAAGGACGGCGAGCCGATCCCGTACCCGAAGATGCCGAAGGTCGTCGGCCAGACCTTCGAGAAGGCGTCCACGACGCTCAAGCCGCTCGCCCTCCAGGCGATCGAGGCGGACAGCGCCTACACCGACGTCACTCTCCCCGCCGCGGTCGACGACTGGACTGTCTGCTTCCAGGACCCGGAGGCCGGTGAGGAGATCACGTACCCGAAGACCACCACGGCATACCTCAAGGTGACCGCCCCGGGCACGGCATGCCCGAAGACAGAGTTCACCGAACTGCATCCCGACCCGACGCCGCCCAGTACGGACGAGGACTCGGACGACTCCAGCTCGTCGTCCGGCGGCTCTGACGGGGGCGGGAGCGTCGGCACCGTCACACCCGGCGCCTACTGCGCCACCCCTGGATCGACGGGCGTCAGCAAGAAGGGCACCCTGTACACCTGCAAGGGCCCGGGCCAGGAACGCTGGCGCCGCTAATCGAGCACGAAGCCCCCGCCCTGGCACACCACGGGCCCGCAGGGGCCTTCGCATACCCACGCTCGAGGCTGCTGCTTCCTAGGCGTGTCCGACTGTCGGCTTCACGCGTATGACCTCCGCAGGAAGAAGCCCGCGGGGGCCACGATCACGGCTGGGGCTGCCGTGAAGTGAGCGTGCCGCCCGCATAAGCTGTTCACGGAGAGGTCAACGCGGCATTGCGGCTGCGACCGGCTGACTTTCAGTGCAGCTGCCTGGCCCATCGTCCGCCAACGGACGGGGGCCTTCAAGGTAGTTGATCCGCGCTCATGCGCTTCGGTCCGCGGGTGCGGTTGACGGCCGGCCGACGGAGTGGACCGTCCAGCCGGCCTTCGCCCACTGGTCGCTGTCGAGGATGTTCCGGAAGTCGACGACCGTTCGGGTCGCCACGAGGCCGTTCAGGTCAACTGGTGAGCGGCGGTGAGATGGGTGACAGGACGCCGGGGCGCAGGGCGGCGGCCGGCGCCGGTACGGGGACCGTGAGGTGCTGGCCGCGATCGTCTTCGTGGCCACGACGGGCTGCACCTGGTGGCGGCTGCCCCCGGTCTTCGGGCCGTCGGGGCCGGCCGCGCACCGGCGTTTCACCGAGTGGAGTACCGCCCGGGTCTGGGGCAAGTTGCAGCGCGTCGTCCTCGACGAGCTGGGCACGCGCGGTGGCCTGGAGTGGCCGCGCTGTGCGATCGACTCGGTGAACATGCGGGCCCTGAAAGGGGGGACTTGACGGGGCCGAATTCTGTCGACCGGGGCAAGAAGGGCTCGGAGATCCACTTGATCGCCGAGCGGACCGGTCTGCCGTTCTCCCTCGGGATCTCGGGCGCGAACCTCCACGGCAGCCAGGCGCTTGAGCCGCTGGTACGCGGCTTTCTCCGATCCGTTCCCGCCGCGGCCCACGCCCCCGACAGCCCGCCAAGCTCCACGCGGACGAGGGATACGACTACGACCACCTGTGCCGATGGCTCCGCTCGCGCGGCATCCGCCACCGCGTCGCCCCGCCCAGGCATCGAATCCTCCACGAGGCTGGGCCGGACCCAGCACGGCTGTGGTCAGGGCAGGCGCACTGACCACAGCCCGGTGTCCTTGACGACGAAGAGGACGTCGCCGGCGACCAGAGTCAACGGCGCCACGGGGTCGGGCCAGGAAGCCGGCCGTACGGACGCGATCGGCGCGCCGTCCGTCATTGACCGCGTTTCGATCCCCGATCCGTTGATGAGTACGAGCCGCCGCCCGACGACGAGCGCCTGGCCCCGGTCCATGAAGCCCGTCGCATTCCAGGGCGTGCGCCACAGCACCGTCCCGTCGCTGGACCGGCTCCCGATCAGCTCCCTGAGCTTTCCGGTCTCCGTCTGCGTCTCGTAGAGGCTGACCGCCGTGCTCGCGTCGGCCGTCAGCGGCCGGCCGGGAAAGCCGCCACGTATGCGGAGCGTGCCCCCGTCCCGAATTTGTGTCGTGTCGTCGTTTATCCACTTGTAGAAGGTCCCGTCCGGCCCTACCAGTTCGGTGGTGGTTCGCCTCCCGACGACGAGCAGCCGACCGTCCCGCTGGTCCAGCTGCCAGGTTCCCCCGGGGCCGGTGAGGTACAGGCGGCCGGCCGCCGGCGTCATGCTGTTGGGGTACGCCTCCTTGACCTTGGTCTCCCAGATCCTCTGGCCGTCGCTCTCCCGATAGGCGCGGAAGAGCATTTCCCCGGGCAGCCCTGCTCCCCCTGCGCCCTCGTACGCGATGTAGACCGTGCCGCCCGCCGCGACTGCCAGCTCCGGCAGGAAGCCGGCTGGCCCCGGCCAGTGGGCCAGCGGCCGGGCGTCGGACCGCCGCGCGACGAGGACGCCCCCGCCCTCTGGGAGGTACACCCTGTCCCCGGAGAGTCCTGCCGTCATGACCGCACCGCCTGAGCGGACCGGTGCCGTGTGCCGCCACACGAGCTTCCCGTCGGCCGGGCGGCGGGCCTCGACGCCCTGCTGGTCACTGCACACGAGCAGGTCCACGCCGAGCACGCACCCGGCGACATGGGCCCCGGCCGTGGCGCGCCACGGCTTCCAGCCCTTCGGCCGCTCCGCTCCCCGCGTCCCTGGCTCGGGGTAGGCCCAGGTGATCGCGCCGAGGTTGTCCCCGTTCGCCATGGGTTCGACCGGATCGGGCGGCGTGGTGGGCCGTACCGTGGTCGACGGACTCGGTGCGGCCCCCGTTCCCTTGCCGTCGCCGTCGTCCCGGGCGAGCAGCCGTACCCCGACGAGAGTCGCCGTCACCGCAAGCACCGCGGCCAGCGCGGTCACCGCCGCCCTCACGCGCGTGCGGCTCCGCTGTGTGGGCCCGTCCGGCGGCGCCGGTACCGGCACGGCGGCGGAGGGCGCAGCGGGGACCAGCGGCGCCGCTGCCACGACCTCACGCTTCTTCGCCTCGTACGTGCCGATCAGCTCCCGCACCCCGGCAGGCCACGGGAATGGCTCATCGGAACGGGCGAAGAGCGCCCCCGGCCGCTCCCCGGCGGCCCGCGGGTCGAAGGCCCTGACCAGGGCGTCCGTCGTGGGCCGTGCGTTCGGGGTGACGGCCAGGCAGGCGCCCACGAGTTCCCGCAGGCCGTTCGGTACGTGCCGGAGGTCGGCGTGTCCCTCGGCGATCCGGGCGATCACGGCGGCCGGCTCGGCGTCGTCGAAGGGGCCGCGCCCGGTGGCCGCCCAGCACAGCAGCACGCCCAGGCTGAAGACGTCGGAGGCGGGACCCACGGACCCCGTGCCGTCCAGTTGCTCCGGAGCCATAAAGCCCAGGGTGCCCACGGCCATACCGGCAGCCGTCAGGGCCGTGCCGTCGAAGGCCCGGGCGATGCCGAAGTCGATGACTTTGGGACCGGCCGCGGCGCAGATCACGTTGGCGGGCTTGAGGTCCCGGTGGACGATCCGGGCCCCGTGGATCGCGCGCAGGGCCCGCGCGAGATCGGCCCCGAGGGCCCGGACGACGTCGAGGGGCAGCGGCCCGTGGCGCGTGACGGCCTCGGTGAGCGAAGGGCCGGTGACGTACTCGGTGGCCAGCCACGGAGGTTCGGCGTCCGGTGCCGCGTCGACCAGGATGGCGGTGAACGGGCTGCGCACGGCACGGGCCGCGTCCGCCTCCCGGCGGAAACGTATCCGGAACTCCGCGTCGAGGCACGCGTCCTCGCGGACGGTTTTGACCGCGGCGAGGCCGGCCGGGGCGGCGGTGCCCTCCCGCCGGGCGAGATGGACCGTGCCCATGCCGCCCGCGCCGATCCGGCCGATGAGCACATACGGGCCGACACGGCGGACGGCGGACGCGTCCAGGGGCTCCAGCACGACGACTCCAGGTTCTCCGGGGATGCGGCGGCGCATCGGGGGGTCGGTGGTGAGTCAGGTCGGCAACGGATCGCGGGTTCAGCGCTCCGGAAGGGTCTGCGCGCGGACGGTGCCGTCGAAGTAGCCGAGCAGGACGATGCCGCCGACCGAGAGAAGGGAGGGAGCACGGCGGGTGCCCGGGCGGGCGGGGGTGGTGTCGGCGGCCCGGTTGCCGGGGGCGCCGGGCACCGGTGCCGCGAATGGCCGGCCTTCGTCCTCGGGGGGCACCACGTGAAGGGTGGCGTTGTCCGCGTAGACGATCCGATTGCCGATCGCGACGGGCGGCGCCAGGGGGGCCGGCCGGCCGTCGTCGTCGCGCGGGATCGCGGTCACCGTCGTTAATTGGGAAAGCCCGTTGTAAAGCGCGTCTTGGACCCGCACGACCTTTCTCTCGGCGGGCAGTTCGACTACCAGGGGGCTGCCCAGGGCGGCGGGACCGAACACGGAGTCCCGTACCGCGACGTCCCCCGCGAGCCGGAACCGCTCGCTCGAGGAGATCGTCGTCAGGCCCTCGGCCGCCCGGAAGTGGAGCCCCCGCCCGTCGGGGTCCGGGCACACCAGCTGACCGGCGGAAAGCCGCGGATCGGGGCAGTACCGGGTGTCGGGCGCTCCCGACCCGGTCCCGCCGGAGGGTGCCTCGTGCAGGGTCTTCCCCGTGGCCGGGCTCCATGCCGCCAGGCCCTCCTCGCCGTTGACGTAGAGCTGGTCCGGTGCGTAGGCGAGGACGCCCTGCCGTTCGGCCTGCCCGCCGGTCTTCCCCGCGACGAGCCGGGTCCAGCGGCGGTGGCCGTCAGCGAGTGCGTACGCGTCGCTGTGGATGCCGTCGGAGTCGGCGCGGTTGACGTAGACGGTGGTGTCCACGCCGAGCAGTCGGCCCAACGGGCGTCCGGACAGCGGCTTTTCCCACCGGATCGTCCCGTCGGCCGTCGCACGGGCCCGGAGCCGGCCTTCCTCGGCGGTGACAACCACGCTGCCGGCGAGGACGGGTCCCGTGGCGGCGGCACCGGGTTCTGGGGCCTTCGCCGGCAGGACCCGCCAGGTCCGCGCGCCGTCCTTCAGCCGGAGAGCCTGGGTGCTGCCGTCCGCGAGCCGGCACACCATGACGGAGTGGTCGGCGGCACAGGCCAAGGGGCCCGCGGGGAGGCGCACGGTCCAGGGCTGCCAGCCCGCAGGGCGCAGCGAGGGCGCGGCGTCGAAGGTCCTGCCCCGGTCGGGGCCGCCGAGTTCGTCCACGTACGAAGCCTGTGCGGCGGCCGGAGCAGTACCGTCCCCGTCCCCGGACGGTGAGGCGGACGGCCCGGGGGTCTCCGGGCGGCCGGGCGACTGCGGCCACGGCCACCGTCCGGTCGCGTAGGTCCCGCCGAGCCCGGCACCGGCCAGAAGGGCCAGGGACGCCGCGACGGCCACGGCCGGCCCACGGCGCTGCCGCCGGCCCACGGCGTCGCCCCGGCGGGGCGCGGTCACGGTCGGCAGGTCGTGCAGACCGGGTGCGGCGATGTCCCCCAACCGGACGTCCAGCTCTTGCAGTGCGGCTTCGCGTCGGGCGAGGTCACGGGTCACGTGTGCGGGCCACGTGACGTCCGCCGCTCCCTGGCCGTCGGTGTCCGCGGGATCTTCGTCCGTGAGAAGGCGGGCCAGCTCCGCCGTGTCCGGACGGCTTGATGCATCCTGCGCCAGACAGGGCGAAAGCACCTCGCGCAGCCCGTGCGGAAGCCCTGTCAGGTCGGCCTCGGCCCGGGCGATGCGGAACAGGACGGCGGCAAGGGGGCCGTCGCCGAACGGGCCGCGTCCCATCGCCGCGTAACAGAGCAGCGAGGCGAGGCAGAAGACGTCCGAGGCGGCGACGACGTGGTCGCTGCCCGCCACGTGCTCGGGTGACATGAACCCCGGGGACCCGACGATCTTTCCGGTGGCGGTCATGGTGCTCGCGCCGAAGGCACGGGCGATGCCGAAGTCGATGACCTTGGGGCCGGTCTTCGTGAGGAGCACGTTCGCGGGCTTCAGATCGCGGTGCAGGACCCGCGCGTGATGGATCGAGCGCAAGGCTGCGACGAGACCGCGGCCAAGGGCGCGCACCGCCGGCTCCGGCAGCGGACCGCCGCCGCGGACTGCTTCCTCCAGGTTCGGTCCCGGCACGTACTCGGTGGCCAGCCACGGGGGTGCGCCGTCCGCGTCGCCATCGATGAGCCGCGCCGTGTACCGGCCGGACACCGCCCGTCCGCTCTCGATCTCGCGGCGGAAGCGGGAGCGGAAGCCCTCGTCGTCCGCGAGGTCACCGTGCACGGTCTTCAGCGCGACGAAGGTTCGCTGTGGTGGCCGCCGTTCGTCTGCCGCGAGGAACACCTCGCCCATGCCACCCGATCCAAGCCGGGCGACGATCCGGTAGGGACCGACGGCCCGGGGCGACGCGTCCCGTAAGCCCCCAAGCACTCCTGCAGCCTCCCCCGCACCTGGTCGCAAGGCGACCATGACAGCACAGGGGCAGGGTCGGAACAAGGCCTGCGAAAGGGCCCTCCTGCCCGGCGAGGAGGAGGACAACGCCGAGTACCTCCGAGTGCGGGACCGCGTCGGGCACCCCTTCGCCGGCGCCGACCAGCGCTGCGCGTCGCAGCGGCGTGGGCCAGGCCGGCTCCCACCGCCAGGTCGCCCACCGCCATGTGTGCGCGAACAACCCAGATGCATTCGGCGAGGATCGCCAGCAGCTCATCGCGGGCGTCATGGACGGCTCAGCGTCCGGGCGTCACTCCCCCGCCCTGGCCTGGTTCTGGTGCTGCCGATGGCTGACCTGAGCCGGGGTGCCCGCGTCGGTCTCCGGCTCGGGTGGCGGCGTCCGATCGAAGCGCCGACGGAGGGCGTCGACCTCCAGAGTGGACTTCGCGGGGCGTGCCAGGTTCTCCGGGGTGCGCCGCCACGTCGCCGGGCCGGTCGACCGCCCGTCCCGGTACTGCTGCGGCATCGCGGCCTGCCGGCTTTCCGGTGGCGGTCTTGGTGCTCGCGCCGAAGGCACGGGCAATGCCGAAGTCGATGGGACGCGGGCCTGACCAGCAGATCCGCCCGCTGCGCTACGTCTGTCGTCAAAGTGATCTTGATTCGCGGATCATGGAGTCGTGATACGCCGCCATGAAGTGTCCGATGCCGAGTGGGAACTCATAAAGCCGCTGTTGCCCCGACCTGCGCTGGGGCGGCCTCGGCTGGATGACCGGACGGTCCTCAACGGGGTCGTGTATCCATGCCATCCTCGGCTACTACCTGTTGTTCCAGTGGCAGCAGCACCATCACCTTCGTCCACGGCCACTGCCCGGACGGTGCCGACTCCCTAGCCGACGCCTGGGCGCGCGCCAACGGCGTCACCGTCGAACCGCATCCGGCGCAGCGGCATCCGACGCAAGACTTCGGGCCCTGGCCGGGCGCCGGCCCCCCGCCGCAACGCCTACATGGTCGGGCTCGGCACGGACGCCTGCGTCGCCTTCCTGATGCCGTGCTCCAGCCCGCAGTGCCGCCGCACCGACCCCCACCCGTCGCACGAAGCGGCGGGCACCGCCCTGCCGTGCGCCGCCGGTCCCAGTACGCCTGCACCGCGACGGCTGCGATATGCAACAACGGCAGCGGCGGCCGGGACGAGGCCAGCCCAGTCCATGGACCACGTCATGTGAGTCGTTCTCCGGTTTCGCTCTGGAGGCAACGCGTGGGATGCGCGCCTTTCACCTCCCTGACGGCCCACCTGCCCCTGTTCTCCCCCAGAGATCAAAGACCTCCGAAAGATGGAGAGGCGAGGGTCACTTCTGATCGAGTTCGACCGACGAACGTCCCTACCGCGTCACCCCGCCCCTGGCAGGGGATGCTGCGCCCAAGGAAGCGGCTGTGCTTCGTTCACGCGGTGGCCGGCGTCGTAGTGCCCTATGCGAGGTGCCGGTACAAGCCGGGCTTGCCAGGGCGAGTGATTCGGTGAAAGCCCGGGGGAGGCAGGGTTTGCTGCGGTGGAAGGCCCGCTGGACCTGGGTAGTGGTGCCGTCCATGGGCAGGTGGCTGGGTTTGCCGAGCTTGTCCGGGGCACGGGGCTGGAGGCTACGCAGTGGCCGTCCAGCCGCCGCGGGTGAGGGTGGTGTCGCCGTCGGGTGTGATGGTGACCCGGGCCCCGTATACGGGAAGTTCCCCTAGCCAGTTGAGGCGGTCGAGGATGTCCTCCAGGGGGTCCCACAGGCGGCGTGGGCCGCCCTGGTGCACGGTGGGGGCTTCCCGGGGGGCAGCAGCGTGGGCGCGGGCCCAATGAGCCGTCGGGGTGGGTCATCCAGACCGTGTGGCTGCGGTCCGGGTGCCACCGGTGGCGGTGCTCGATGCCGGGAGTGTGGAGCTGGAGCATGGAGCGGATGCTCCAGGTTTCCGGTACGAACACGAGTAGATGGCAGCTGGTGGTCACCTCGCCGTCGGCGTTCTTCGCCTCTTTCCAGACGGAGGGCGGGACCGTCTCCTCGTAGTCGTCGCCTTGGCGGGGGCCCATGAAGGAGGCCGGCTCGAAGGAGGTCCGTCCCACGGCGCCGCCGTCCGGGGTCTTGTCGGCGTAGAGGATCAGGCCGGTGCTGGTGATCGTGGTGACGAGTCGGCCGCCGGGGCGCAGGGCTTGGAGCCAGGCGGCCGGGATGGTCGGTACGGAGACGGTGGACACGATCCGGTCGTACTCGCCGGGGAGCGGCCCTTGGGTGAGGTCGCAGACGGCGGTCTTGGGGTGGAGCCCGATGGAGGCGAGCCGGTTGGCAGCGGTGGTGACGAGGTAGGGGTCGATGTCGACGCTTGTCACCAGGTCGGGGCCGAGGCGGTGGCAGGCCAGGGCGGTGCCGTAGCCGGTTCCTGTGGTCACGAGCGTGCGGGAGCCGTCGACGAGCTCCGCGTGCCGGTACATCTTTACGACGAGGCCTGGCTCCGTCGAGGACGACGTCGCTGCCCCGGTGGTGACGACGGTGCCGGGTGCGGCGTCGTCGGCGTGCAAAGTCCCGACCCGCGTCACCAGTGTGGTGTCGCTGTAGGCAGCGGCGAGCCACGTGTGCGGGTCGGCCGTGCCGTCGCGGACCACCCGGCCGCCGACGGCCGGGTCCCTCTCGTACCAGCGGGGCACGAGGAGGTGCCGGGGGGTGTCGGCGACGGCGGCCTCCCAGTGGGAGCCCGGCCGGGCGACTTCGTTGGCCAGGCGCTTCGCGTGTATCTGCCAGTCCACGTCCGTTCCTCTTCCTCTTTCTCGGTTGTCCTCAGGCCATCGGCTGGCAGGAGCCGCCCCCGGACGAGCTGTCGTCCGAGGGGCCGCAGTCCGGTCCGCACGGGTCCGTCGACGTCCGGGCCGGGACGCTTTCGCGCGCCCGCGTCCACTCGGGGCTTGCCAGGACCGATGCAAGCGATGTCTCCCGGACGCTGCCGGTCGCCAGGAAGCGGCCGATCTCGCAGGGTGCCACCCGGCCGTCCGGCAGGATGGCCGCCTTGCCGTTGCCGCATCGGCCGCACAGCGCCGACGTGGACGGCACTAGGCCACCGGCGGCGCGCCCGACGGCGCGGACTTTGTCGACGGCGGCGGTGACCCCCAGCGCCTGCATCTCGGCGCGGGCTTGCTCCGCCCTCTGGCCGTGACCGTGGTCGACGATGGCGACCCGCAGTTTCACGCCCCGGCGTACGGCCTTGACGATGGCGGCGCGCGTCGCGGCGTGGGATCCGGCCCGGCCAGTGATTGCGTCGTGCTCGGCGGCGACGTCGCTGTGATAGGTGGTCGCCACGCTCACCTGCGAACTCTCGAAGAGCGGCCAGTGCTCGTCGCGGACCTTGTACAGGTTGGAGTGGACGCGGACGTTCAGGCCGGCGCGCAGCGCGTGCTCGACGAGCTGGGTGAAGTCGGGGTACAGGGTGGGCTCGCCGCCGATGAACTGCACGGTGCTCGTGCCGAGCGAGGCGGCCTCGTCGATGAGCCGGTGCCAGTCCTCGGCGGTCATGCTGCCGTGGCCCTGGGTGGGGCCTGCCTCGGCGTAGCACTGGCTAGGGCAGGTGAACTGGCAGCGGGAGGTGAGTTCGAGCGAGAGGAAGTCGAGCGAGGCGACGGAGGGACGGTCTACGTCCAGCACGGTCATCGGTTGCTCCTTGCTCGCCCCGGCCCAGCATGCCGGGCCGGGGCGAGGTTTGTGGGTGGATTGGGTGGTCTTCACTGGCGGGGCGTCACGGGGACTCCGCGGCCCATGGCCTGGTAGTCGAGGACGGGGTGGCTGGCGATGGTCTCGATGTCGTCGGTGAGAAGGTTGCCGATGATGAATTCCTCGTCGGGGCCGGAGGCGAAGGTGACGACCTGGCCGCTGCTGAGGACCATCCAGTTGAGGAACTCCCGCATGGCGGTGTCGGCGAGGAGGATCTCGGTGCCGGGGTGCTTCTCCTGAATCTTTGCGATTTCCGTGCGGATGGTGTCCGCGTCGATGTGCAGTTCGTCGCGGAGCGCTTCGGTGGCGCGGCGGTCCCACCAGTGGAAGATCACCCACTGGCGCACGGAGGGGCGCGGCAGGATGTTGTTGGCGATGGCCGCGAGGTCGTGGATGTTCGCCTTGGAGGCGACGGTGTGGATGCGGACCTTGTCGTAGCCGGTCCGGTCGCACAGGTCGAGCGACTCGGTGAACACGGCCGTGAGGTTCGGGTCCTTGCTGCGGCGGAACGCCCGCTGGATCTCGGGGGTGGTGCCGTCCATGGGAAGCCTGAGGGAAGACAGGCGGCAGAGCTTGGCAAGCTTGTCTTCGGTGAGGGTGTAGCCGGTGGTGTCGAGTGCGATCTTGAGGCCGGCGTCGACCGCGTAGTCGATGACGTCGAAGATCGGGGTCCACAGCAGCGGGTCGCCTCCGGCTATGACGACGTCGGTCACGCCGTGGCCGGCGAGCTTGTCGACGATGACGGTCGCCTGCTTGTAGGTGATCTGCTCGTCGACGAAGGCGTTGTAGCAGCCGCGGCAGGCCATGGGGCATCGGTTGAAGATCGACCAGTTCACCCGTCGAACCTGACGGGGGGCGGCTGTCTCGGGGGCCGCGGCCGCGCGCGCTTTGATGCCGTGGATGAGCTGGAGGAGCCGTTGGCTGCCGGGGTGGCTGGTGTCGGCCAAGAGGTCGGCAGCGCGCTGAATGGCGGGGCGGGTGGTGTTGTTCTGGAGGAGGAGGAACGCGAGCTGGTAGCGGAGCCCGGCGTTGTCCGGCGTGATCGCGAGCGCCTGCTCGATCCGCGTGGTGAGCGCGGTGAAGAAGGCGGGGTTGAAGCGGGCGGGCTCCAGGCGGCGCTGGAAGTCGTCGGCGATGCTGCCGCGTGCCAGGGACCTGTCGTAGCCGGCGCTTGGGGGGTGTGGCGGGAGGATGGAGATGTCGAGGCGGGTCATGAGGTGCTCCTGGTCCGCTGATGACGGCGCGGGGCCGCGAGCGCGGAGTCGGTAAAGGGGATGCCCTGGTTCTCCATGAACACCAGGTCCCGGACGGCCTGAAAGCGGTCGGGCGCTGTCGGGGCGTTGAGGTAGGCGGCCGAGGACGCCAGGAGGGTGACGTCGTAGCGGTCGTAGACCTCCCGGACAGTGCGGGTCAGGTCGCGGGGGGCGTCGCGGTCGTCGAGGCCGAGGTGATCGGTGAGGTGGAGGGCGGCGGCGCGGGCCTTGGCGAGGTTGGTGATCGGGTCCTCGTGGCTGGCCTTGGCCAGGTAGTACGTGATGGGCTGGATGAGCCAGGGCAGGAGATCGTCGGTGGTGTGCGTGAAGGACGGCGCGGTACCGAGGTTCAGCGGGTCCACGAGGAACTGTCGGCCCGCCATGCTGGTGATGTACGAGGCGCAGGGGACTTGCCGGTAGACGGCGAGCAGGGTGATCGCCGCGGTGGCGTCGATCGCGAACCGGTCGGTGACGTCCTGGAGGACGGGGGTGATCTGCCGGCGGACGGCGGGGACGTCGGTGGCCCGGGGGACGATCGGTATGAGGTCGAGGTCGGAGGTGACCGTCCCGTTGTCGCTGGTGCGGTAATCGCCGCGGGCGAGCGACCCGGACAGGCCCACCGACGTGCCGTGTGTCGCAGCGAGCGTCGTGCGCAGGTGCGTGACGAGGTCGGGGAGGTCGGCGGCCTTCATGGCGCTTCCGAGACGGCGACGGCGGTGAAGTCAGCGTAGGGGCCGGAGTGCTTCACGGTCTCCTCGAAGGCCTTCAGGGTGCATTCGAGGAGCGGGAGGCGGCCGAGGAGCTCGCGGGCGTAGCGGAGGTCCTTGGCCATGTGGGTGGCGGTGAAGTCGGGGTCGGAGTAGTCGTCGCGGTGGATGCGGTGGAGCTTGGTGGAGGCGATCACGGACATCCAGCCGTCGGTGGTGATGATCTCGGTGGCGGTCGCGGAGTCGTCGCCCAGGAGTGGGGGCAGGAGGGGTGCGTAGACGCCGAGGGAGTGCAGGATCGTCGCGCCCCATGCGTTGTAGACGAGTTTGAAGCGGGCGGGGTGTCCGGGGGCCGTGAACCGGTGGCGGTTGCGTGTGAAGGTGCCCAGGACCCTTTCGGCGCGCTCGTCCATCGCGGAGGAGTAGAGGAACGCGGTGAGGGTTCCGGCGATGGCGCCGGGCCGGCTGCCGGTGACGGGGCACTCGACGGGCAGGGCGCCGTGGTCCTGGAGGAGCAGGTGCCACTGTTCGGCCCAGGTGGGGGTGATGGTCGACAGCTCGATGCACGCGGGCCGGTGGTCCGCGAGCACGTGTGTGGTGCGGGGGTGCTGCCAGAAGGCCCTGCTGTGCTCGTCGTCGGCGAAGCAGCCGATGATCACGTCGGGTGCTGTGGTACCGACGGCGTCGGGATGGATGAGGGTGGCCCGTGGGTCGGGGGTGGCGGTGAGGTGGCGGCTGGCGACGGTGAGGGCCGTGTCCGGGAGGCTGAGGAGGTGGGGCACGATCCCGGAGGTGAGGGTGCCGTACCCGGCGACGAGGATGCTCGTCACCGGGCGGGCGGCCCGTAAGGGCGCAGAGGTCATTCGTTGCTTCCTTCGGTGAGGATCAGGCCGCGCTTGTCGTACCAGGCCAGGGAGTCGGCGATGCCCTGCTCGACGGTGAGGGCGGGTTCCCAGTCCAGGAGCTCCTTGGCGAGGGTGATGTCGGGGTAGGCGCCCGGGTTGTCGCCGGGTCGCCGGCCGGTGAGGCGGGTGTCGAGGGGCTTGCTGGTGACGCTTTCGAAAGCCTTGATCAGCTCGAAGACGGTGGTGCCGGTGCCCGACCCGAGGTTGATGACGCGGTACGGGGTGCCGTGCTCGTCGTTCGAGGTGATGGTGTCGAAGCGGCGGACGGCGGCGATGTGGGCGCGAGCGAGGTCGTGGACGTGGACGTAGTCGCGGATGCCAGTGCCGTCACGGGTCTCCCAGTCGGTGCCGGTGACGGGGAAGGGACGTCCGGCGTGGAAGGCGTCGATCATGACGCCGAGGGCATGGGTGGGCTGCATGACCTGGAGGCCCGAGCGGAGCTTGGGGTCGCATCCGATCGGGTTGAAGTACCGCAGGGAGACCGCCCTCAGCTGTGTGCCAGCGGCGATGTCCTCGAGCGCGTTCTCGAAGTGCGCCTTCGTCCGGGCGTAGGGGCTCATCGGGTGGAGCGGCGCGGCCTCGGTGATCCCCTGCCCGGCCTCGTAGATCGCGGCGGAGGAAGAGAACAGGAACCGCTCACAGCCGTTGCGGGTGAGGTGTCCAAGGAGCGCGAGGCCCTTGGAGACGTTCTCGGTGTAGTAGTACAGCGGCTGGGCCACGGACTCGGGGACGACGATCTTGGCGGCGCACCCGATCGTGGCGTCGATGTCGGGGTGCTCGGCGAAGATCCGGTCGATGAGGTCGCCGTCGGCGATGTCGCCGCGGTACCAGGTCCGTCCTTCGACGAACTCGGCGCGGCCGGTCGACAGGTCGTCGAGGATGACGACGTCGATGCCTTCGTCGAGGCAGGCGGAGGCGATGGTGGAACCGATGAATCCGGCACCGCCGGTGATCAGAACCTTCATGGGGTATCTCCCGAGGTGGGCACGGACCCGGTGTGTGTTCACGCACCGGGGGCTGTCAGGCGCCCGACCCTAGCAGCGGTTTGGCATGGTTCGTGGAGGTTCATAGAGGGGTAACTCGCCCTGGCCGGCGGGCTGGTAGAGGACCCAGACCATCGTCGGACGGAACACCTCGCGCACGGTCAGGCCCCTGTAGCGTTCGACAACGTCCAGGGAACCGATGCAGCCGTCCGCGGCCCCGTCGACGACCTGCTGGACCGCGAGCGGCTTCGCGTCCACATACTGGCGGTCCGCCTGCGGAGCGAACCGCTCGGCGAACACGTCCGTCGCCGGATGCAGCGCGATCGACCGCAGCGCCCCGAGATCGGCGACCTCAGGACCAGCCGCCACACACATGGGCTTCGTCGGGCTCTCCCACGTGCCCACGATCCGCATCCGCCCCAAGTGCCTGAAGTGCAGGTTCACCCACAAGTCCGAAACCGCCGCCCCGGACCGCTCGACAAACCCCGTCGCCACCAGTGCGTACATGCCGCCCTCGAACGCCACGTTCATGGCGCTTTCGAACGAGTCAGCCAGAACGACGTCGTCGAACAGGCGCAAAGCCTCTGCGTGCGCATCGGTGCCGTCCGGGCCAAGCGTCGCCACCCGACGCCGGGCAGCGCTCTCACCATGCTGATTCACAGATACGACCTCCGGAATTGCGATCGGTCACGAACTTCTCGATGTGCAGACGAAGAGTGAGATGGCGGCCAGCAGCGGCACAGGCCCGCTCTCAACGGCGAGGCCCCAGCCAGCGAAGTAGGGTTTGGCCATCTTCTCGCCGAGCTCGGCGAAGTCCCCGGCTGGGCCGCGAGCCGGTCCTTGCAGCCGTGGTCTGGGAGTTCGAGGCCCCGGCGCCAAAGACGGCTCCGCTCCGGCACCAGGGGTTCAGGGGGCTAAACCGAGACAGTCCGCAAAGGCGGCGTGGGGAGTCGGCTCCGGCCGGAGCCGGTCCAGGACCTGCCAGAGTAGGGCGGCCGGGACCAGGCGGTCACTTGGCGACGGCCGCAACCAATACGGTCCCGGTGTACTTGGCAGGGTGGTGGTCTTCAGCGACGGCAGCATGATCGTGAACGGGGCGCCGAGGCACACCGCGTGCGTGTGCGGCTCCCACCGGCCGGTGGTGCCCGGCGGAACGAACCAGTAGAAGAGGCCGTCCCTCGTGTCCTCGACGACGGGGCCGCATCCGCCCTGGACCTTGTCCATGATGGTGACCGCGGCGCTGGCCTGAACACCAGAGCTGGTCACGACGACGTCGAAGCAGCTCCCGCCGAGACGCACACTTGTGTCCCGGTTCGCAGCGCCGCCCAGGAGGCTGCGGAACACTTCGGCGAGGTGCTCCATGTCGGGGGCCCGCTCCCCTGGCCCGCCGGAGGCATCGACCAGGGTTTGCATCAGCGTGCTGGTGTCGGCCGTCACGATGGCGGTCACAGGTCGACCGGTCCCGGCTGCAGGATGGCACGCACGGTCTTGCCGTGGCCGGCGGGGAACCAGGACAGGACGGCGCCGAGGCGCTGCGCGCCCCACAAGCCGCGCCCCAGCTCGCCCCGGACGGCCTGCTCGAACCGAGGAAAGTCGCAGGTGTGGTCCTGAACGTCGACGAGCAGTTCACCGCGCGCGTTGATCCGGAGCCAGACGTCCAGCTTCCGGCCGGCACTCCCCTCGGCGAGCCCGTGCTCGACGGCGTTCCGGACGAGGACGTACAACACGTCCACAGCAACGTTGTGGGGGCCGGGCCAAGACATGATCGCGAGCTGCGTCCGCGCTGCCACCCGGGCGGCAGCGGCTGCGTTGGCGTCGGGCGAGATCGACAGCGCCCGCTCGCATACAAAATCGGTGTCGGGTTCCACCGCAGGTTCGTCGCTCACTAGGGTGGCCCAGGTCGTCGCACCGTCCTTGCTGACACCCCAGGAATGGGAGATCGCATCGACGAGGAGGAGGCCGCGGCCACTCTCATCGGACAGGGTCGCCTCCCTCAACTTCGGCCGTTCGGCAGAGCCGTCGTTGACCTCGATCCGGCACAGGCTGCCGCGGAGTTCAGCACGCACGTGAAAGAAACCGTGGCTGCCGGTGTGCTGTAAAGCGTTCGTGACCAGCTCGGTCAGGAGCAGCTCGGCACTCTCCACCAGACCCGCGCACCCCCAATAGGCGAGGCGGCCTCGCAGGATGCGGCGAAGACGTCCGGGCCAGACAGCGTCCTGCTCCGACAAGACTCCAGGCGCGGGTACGGGATGGCGCTCGATACAGAGGTTAAGAACGGGTCGGACGCTCGGTGCGATCCCCACAGCGTGGTCCATGACGCTGCTACGGGTGCCTGCTAATGCCGCAGGGTCTTGTTCGCGAACGATGGGGCTCTGGCTCGTCATGTTCGGCCTCGGCTGGTGTTGGGAGTATGGAAGACGAACCCACTGCCACGGCGGTGATGAGCCTGCGCAGCGGGCTGCGACCGGCCTCTCGGCACGATCAGAGGGGGCGCGGTCTTCAACAGAAGACGCGTTCCCTCGCGGAACTACGTTCCTCCATGCGACAGTTCATATGCAACCCCATGTGGAACCTCCACATGGAATGGCATATGCAGAAGCCTAGGGCCCAGACTTTGCAGGGGGGACTCAAGGTGAAACACTCGGATCCTCACCCGAAACTGCCTGACTCTCAGCCGAGTTCGTTGGGCTCAGGGGCGAAACTGCTGCAACTGACTCAGGAGGACGGCACGTGGCGGCTCCCACCGGACCGACTGTCCGGCGCATGCGGCTCGGTAAGGAACTTGAGACTCTGCGCAAGCAGCGCGGAATGACGATCGAGCAAGTGGTAGATGAACTAGGGATCTCCGAGTCCCAGTACCGACGTGTGGAAAACGGAACATCGGCCTTCCGTAAGCACGCCGACCTGACAGCAGTCCTGGGTCGCCTCGGGGTCACCAGTAAGGACGACGTCGAGTTCCTGCTCGACATGCACAAGGGCAGCCTCCACCGCGGCTGGTGGTCTCCCTTCTGGCGCACCATGCCCTCGGGGATGGCCTTCTACGTCGGGCTCGAGGACGGCGCCGTGTCGATCCGGGCCTGGCAACCGCACGTCGTCTTCGGACTGCTCCAGACCGAGGAGTACGCCCGCGCCCTCATCGCTGCCGCAAAGCCGGTAGACGAGACGAACACCGAGACGGTGGAACGCGGGGCGGAGCTCCGCATGCAGCGCAAGCAGGTCTTGACCCGAGAGGACCCTCTCGAGCTGCGGGTGATCCTCGGCGAGGCCGCCCTGCGCAACATCGTGGGCAGCCGGGACATCATGCTGAAGCAGTACGACGAGCTCAACCGGCTGAACGAGCTCGACAACGTCACCATCCAGATACTGCCGTCGAAGGAGCCGACCTACCGCTGCGCCTACGACTTCACCCTGATGGACTTCCCCGACCCACTGCCAGTCGTGGCCCAAATGGACACGATCGACGGTGGATCAAGCATCACGGACAAGCAGACGGACATCTGGCTGTTTTCCCGCAGGTTCGAAGCCCTGCGAGATGGCGCTCTCCCGGTCAAGCGAACGCCTGACTTCCTGCACCAACTATCCCGAGAGATCTGAAATATGGCCCTCAACTCCCTGAGCCTCGCCCCTGCTGGCGAATGGTTCAAATCGTCGTACAGCGGCGACAGCGGCAACAACTGTGTCGAGGTCGCAGCCCTCACAGAGCGCGGCACCATCGCCACCCGCGACTCGAAGCAGAACAACGGCCCGGCCTTCGAGAGCACGCCGACCGCTTGGTCCACGTTCGTGGCTGGCGTGACGGATGGCGCGTTCTCCGCCTGACCGCTCACATAGGCAAGCGGCCTGGTTTCCCCCGCGCCCTATGAGGGGGAAACCAGGCCGCCGCTTCGCGCATCGGTATCCTTCAGGTCCCGTGCGCCATCCCACCATGCGAGTCTCCTCCGGCCGTATGTCCGCTGGTCCGTGATGCCCCGGGCCCGGCGCCGGGCCACGCACACACACCGAGCACTTCTGGCCGCACGGCGTGGGCGCGCACCCGCGTGAATGCCGCCGTTGCCTTTCTGCAGCACCTCACCGGCCGCGACCTCGCACTTGAGGCAGCCACTCAGCACCATGTCGACCGGTGGCTCGCCGACGGGCCCAGTACACGCTACGAGCTGAGGGCTTCCTCGTCTGGGCCGCCCGCCGGGGACACAGCCGCGAACTCGAGGTCCCGTTCCGAGGCAAGTCCGAGCCCGAGGGAATGGACGAGGATGCTCACTGGGACTTGCTCCAGCAGTGTGTGCACGATGAGGAACTTCCGCTGGACGTACGGACGGCCGGGTCCCTGGTGCTGATGTTCGGCCAGCACCTCAGCCACATCGTCGCCCTGACCACCGATCACCTGGGTGAAGCCGACGGCCTCCTCACCCTGCGCCTGGACGACACCCCGATCCGCCTGCCCGGTCCGCTCGCCGCTGTCCTCCAGCGGCTCACCGCAGAACGCCCACGGTACGGCTGGAGCGCCAACGCTCCCAGTACCTGGCTCTTCCCGGGCACTCGGCCTGGTGCCCACCGTTCGACCGGACCTCTGGCGCGCGCTCTCGCCAAGCACGGCATCCCTCTCCGGTCCTCTCGCACCACCGCACTGATCCAACTCGCTCAGGACATGCCGCCCGCGGCCCTCGCGCCGCTTCTCGGCATGCACGTCGCAACCGCGCAGCAGTGGCGCAGACGATGCGGCACCGACTGGACCGCCTACCTCCAAGCACGCCGGAGAGCCCTCGAAGCCGGACGAGAGTCGACCACTCGGTGATCGTTTCTGCAGTGAAAACCGCCACCCGACCGGGTGAGTTGGCCCGGGAATGCCTTCCGGGCGGAGAGGTAGCGAGGCTACAACGCGAGACATGATCACCAACTTGATGCTGCGCGCTCTGCCCGCCCTCGCCCTCGCCGCCCTTCCCGTCCTCGCAACGCCCCTGCCAGCTGTGGCCGACGTCTCGCATGTCCAGCGGACACAGCTCCACGGTGCCCCGGGTCCGTCGACTCAGGTACTGCTGACGCTCTTCGAGGCCATTGACCAGATCCCCGTCGCCGCCGAGCACCGCGAGGGGTACAGCCGAACTCTCTACAAGCACTGGAACAAGGGCCTCAACGCGACCGACGGGTGCAACACCCGCAAGGAGGTCATCCTCACCGAAGCAGTCGAAGCGCCCCAGATCGCGGCTGGCTGTGCATTGACCGGCGGATCCTGGCTCAGCCCGTACGACGGCGTCGTGGTGACCGACGCGGCCCGGCTCGATGTGGATCACTTCGTGCCGCTCGCTGAGGTGTACGACTCCGAGCAGACGCCGTGGAGCCCTGCGCGGCGGGAAGCCTATGCGAACGACCAGGACAGCCCCGACACCCTGATCGCCGTCACCGCGGCGTCCAACCGATCCAAGAGTGACAAGGACCCGGCCGAATGGCTGCCCTCGGATGCTTCGTACCACTGCACCTACGCGACGACCTGGGTCGGCACGAAGCTGCGCTGGAACCTCGCGGCCGATGAAGCCGAACGTCAGGCTCTCCTCGGTCTCGGCGAGGACTGCCCTGCGGCTCTCGTCAGCTACGAGCCGGTTCCGTAGGGCGGGCGCCCGATTTGCGGGCGCCATGGACCCAGCTCCTGCCCGTCGTGTCCGCCAACGCAACGGGCAGGAGCTGGTGTTCAGGGGGACCTGAGGCTGTCGGCGACGACTGCTTCAGGAGGCGAGCGACGCGCTGGGGGTGGCCTTGCTTATGTCGGCAAGGGCTGAGAGGTATCGCTCGGCGTCGAGTGCGGCCTGGCAGCCAGAGCCGGCGGCGGTGATGGCCTGGCGGTAGGTGTGGTCGACGACGTCGCCGGCGGCGAAGACGCCGGTGCCGTTGGTGCGGGTGGAGGGCGCCTCGACCTTGATGTAGCCCTCGTCGTCGAGGTCGACCTGGTCGGTGAAGAGTTCGGTGCGCGGGTCATGGCCGATGGCGATGAACAGGCCGGTGGCGTCGAGGTCGCGGGTCTTGCCGGTGAAGGTGTCTCGCAGGGCGACGCCGGCGAGCATGCCGTTCTCGGACTTGATCTCGGCGATCTCGCTGTCGAAGGCGAAGGAGATCTTGTCGTCTGCGAAGGCCCGGTTCTGCATGGCCTTGGAAGCGCGCAGGGTCGAGCGGCGGTGGACGACGGTGACGGAGCGGGCGAAGTCCGCTGTCGAAGGTCAAGATCCGCGGGGACACGGCGACCACGGTCAATGACCTGGAATGGCGGGACTACAAGAAGAAGGACGGCCACGGCGGCTACTACCACCGGCGCGGCGGTGTGGCGGAGACCGACTACATCTACCTCAACAAGCACGAGCCGCCGGGCGAGCTCAGCAAGATCGGCGTCCAGCAGTCCGTCGCCGCGCACGAGCTCGGCCACGCGCTTGGCCTGTGCCATAAGGGCGATCGACTGTTCTCTCTGATGTGGAAGGCCGTGGCCAGACCGCCTGTCACCGGTCCGACCGGCGTTGGCAAGGCCAATTACAAGAGGATCTGGGGCTGAGCGTGAAGCACAAGCGGACCACCCTGAGTGTGTTGGCAGCCGCAGCCGTCCTCACGACCGCGGGCGCCGCCTGGTACACCACCCTCGACACTCCCGCCGGCGAGGGTCCGCCCTCCGGCGCGCATGGTCTGTGCCTGCCGGCCACCGATACCGACGAGGACAAGGCCGGCTATGCCCACACCATCGCCCTGGTCAGCGTCGACCGGACGGTCGTGTATCGCGAGGAGAGCGCCGATGCCGGAGGAGCGCTCGTGTCCGCGGTCACGATCCTCCAGCCGCTCAAGGGCACGCCGCCCAAGCAGATGACGGTCGGCCAGTCCGTTCTGCAGGCAGGCAGCGGCTACGCCATGACGAAGCCCGCCTACCTGCCGCTCGAGCCTGGTCACCGGTACGTCGTGGGCATCGTCCCGGACAGCGACTACGGCGACGGCTGGATCTGGTTCGCGACCACCGCCGACAGCGATCCGGCCGCGGCCACCGCACGTTGGACCCGCGCGGTCGCCCGCCAGATCGCGCCCCATCCCGACCCCGCCTGCACCGACCTTGTCGTCACCCCCACACCGGCCAGGTAGAAACACGGCACGCCGCACTCAGCCCTGTGCCGATCTTGCGTAACACCACTGACAACGACGCCACCCATGTACACCAGACCACTCGTGACCAGCACTTTCACAACAGGCCCGAGTTGCGGGTGAGCGGGCGTTCTTGAACCGGGCAGGTGGGTCCAGGGTTCCGGGGGGATGCTGGAGTGGTGGAAGCGGGATTTGAGGTCGCTCTGGCAGCACGGCTGTAGGAACCGACCGCGGCACCGTTTTTGTTCGTCGGCAGCGGCTTGTCGCGTCTCGGCCTGGTAGGTCAGGAACATGGCCCGGGTCTTGGAGCGGGTGCCGGGCAGCAGGGCGATGCCTTCGTCCATGAGCTGGTGCGCGCGTTGTCGCTGGCCGAGATCGGCGAGGCAGCGCCCGCCGATCTCGGCGATGTCGGCGTACGACATCCAGGAGCACCAGGCAGGTGCGAGTCGTACGACAGTGGCTTCGGTGAGGGCGAGCCGGGCCGACACCGACGCTGCGGGCTCAACGAGTCACCGCGACAGGCAGCACCAGGTTGCGGCACTAACCTGTGGTGGTGACCGGAACCGAGCTGGATGAGTTGATCGTTGCTGACAGCGCGGCGCTGCGCGCGTGGTTGCTGGACAACCACACCACCTCTCCTGGCGTGTGGCTCGCCCTGACCAGGAAGGGCGGCTCGGTCACCACGCTGACCTGGCAGCAGGCAGTCGACGAGGCACTGTGCTTCGGCTGGATCGACGGGCAAGCCCGCAAGCGCGACGAGGAGAGTTCCTGGAGGCGGCTCACCCCTCGCCGGCCCCGCAGTGTCTGGTCCCAGCGCAACGTCGCCAACGTGGCCCGGTTGGAGGCGGCCGGCCTGATGCTGCCTGCCGGTCGCGCCGCAGTGGACGCCGCGAAGGCCGACGGCCGGTGGACGGCCGCCTATGCGCCGTCATCGGAAGCGGAGGTGCCGGCCGACCTGCAAGCTGCGATCGCCGCCGAATCAGCGGCGCAGGCCATGTTCGAGGTGCTCACCAAGGCCAACCGCTTCGCCCTCATCAGCCGGGTCAACGCCGCCAAGCGGGCCGAGACGCGCACCCGGAAGATCGCCGAGTGCGTGGCGATGTTGGTCCGGCACGAGACGTTCCACCCGCAGCGAGCCAAGCCGGCGGACCCGCCGACGTCGTGACCGGGCGTCTGCCGGGACGCACAAACCTCGCAGCAAACTTCCCGAACACTCGTGGACCGCGACGCCACCAAAGGGCGCCGTCGCGAGGCGTGTCCGCTCAGCTGCCCGGCGTGGCCACACAGTCGGGGGCCTGGCCGCCTCTGTCGACATCCACGGGCAGGCCAGTGAAGAGCTGTGCGCGTCGGTTTCATCGACTCCGTGGACAGGTCGTCCATGTTCACGGTGTTCATGAACTCCTCAGCAGCAGAAGTGCTGGCTTGTGCGGGCGGGCCCCGGCCCAATCTCCCGCAGTCGTCGGCAGATGCCCTTGAGTGACAGTACGCCTGCGTTTGTGCCCCCACTCAACGCGCGGGCCGAGGCGGCGCGGATTCGACACCGCCGCGAGCGCCGTCTGGCAAGGGCGAGGTGCTTGGCCGGGGCGGGCGGATGGAGCGTCAACCCGCGGGTTTCCGGAATCGTTTCGGCTGTGAATCCGTCCCCCGGAAGATGCAGCGATTTCCGGGATCTCCCACTGCGGGGCGCGTGTGTCCGGCAGCCGGAGCACGGTAGGTGTCACCGTCTGAGCGCGATACCTGCGGCTTTGTTCACCAGAACCCAGTCTCGTGAACAAAGCCAAGCCCGGCTCAGCCCGGTCCGCTCACCCCCACGGACCCGGACCGCGCCCCTCCCGCCAGGCGTCCCTCGCCGACCACGCCGTACGGTTCGGGACACGGCATCCGACAGGACGGGGCCCGAAGGACCGGCCGCCCGCAACCCACCCCCGAGCGCGGGCGGCAAACCGACGCCGCCCTCCGATCCACCGGAAAGGTCCGTGACGTAGTGCCGCGCGGCGCGTGGCTGTGGGTCAGCGTCCATAAGACCGCCTACCGGCGGCGTCCCTCTGCTAACAACTCGAACTCTTGCCCTTCCAAGAGGACTTGATCGAAGAGCACCGGCCTCACGTAGCACGGAGGCGGCACTGCGGTCACGGTGCCAGCCGACGGCCCGGCTCCAGGACAGTCAAGGAAGTCAGCAGTCACGTGCACAGCACAAGGCCACCCGACGCCACCTACGTCCCGCGTTCGCCTTCGGTTCAAAGACTCAGGGGCGCATCGGCGCCTTCGATTTGAGCGCGCCTGCGTGGTGCTGGTCGTCTTCTTCAAGGACGGACGGGCATGCTGGCGAGGTCGAGGGGCGCATTGCTCAGGGATGGGAACAATGCGCCCTCGGCGGTAGCACGGCAGGCCTAGCTGGCGGTCCCGTCCTGCGGGGTGGCGTGCCGCGCAACCTCAGGCCGCACTTCCTCGTTGGCCAGGTGATCAAGGGAGGGAGCAGGGGATGGTCGCGGACGCTGTCGCCGGTCTTATCAGGCGCCGGTACCGGGAAGGTGTCAGCGTTCGCGCGGTGGCCAGGGAGCTGGGGATCAGCAAGAACACTGTGCAGCGGCAGATTCCGGCCGGGGAACGGCGAAGCGCGGTCGATGCGGCCCGGCAGCGACACCAGAACCAGCCGGAATCCCCCGAGGCGAAGGAGCTGCGCCTCGAGGTCGTGCGGCTGTACCGGTCAGGGATGTCCGGCGCTGAAGTCGCGTCCGCGCTCGGTATCACCAAGCCCATGGTGTGGTCGCGACTCCCCCAGCAATCGCGCCGCTCCCGCAGCGATACCGCGTCACTGGCCGGCAAACGTGTCGCCAGCCGGCTGCCCGAAGAGGAGATCATCCGACGCTATGCGGCTGGTGAGTCGCTGACCGCTCTGGGGCTGCGCTACGGGGTTCACTCTTCGACCATCCGACGACGCATCCCCAAGGACGTGATCCGTCCCCGCGGAAGGGTCTCCCCCACGCAACGCAGAGGGCCACGAGATCTACCAGCGGAAGAGATCCGCCAGCGCTACCGAGAGGGCGAGAGCGCCTACAGCCTCGCCCAAGCCTTCACGGTGTCCCAGACAACCATTCGCCTACGGATTCCCGACGACCAGTGGCGCGGACACCCGCCCCGGAAACCCGCCACACCACCACAGCCGCAACCCAAGCCCCCACGTCGTACCCCGGCACCCGGGACGAAGCTGGGCCTCTCCCCCACGCAGATCCTGCTGCGCTACAGGGCCGGCGAATCCGCAACGAGCATCGCCCGCGCGGCAGGAGTGTCCTGCAAGACGATCATCCGCCTCATCCCCGACGACGAACGGCGCACCAGCGAACAGGCACAACGGGTCAGCCGGCCGGCTCCCGAGCTGACGGGAGATGCAATCCGGCTCCGCCGGGAACAGGGCGAGACGGTTCGGGAGATCGCTGCGGCCTCTGGCTTGTCGGTGAAGACCGTCAGGAACCGACAACGCGAAGACGGCACGACGCGGTGACATCAGTACGCACGACGCGGTGCTGCTGGATCACCCTGTGCACAGGGCCTGGCGCCAACACCTCCAAACCGCCCGCACCGCCGCCGATGCACTCCTTGCGACATGGCCCGACATCGAACGTGACACCGACCTCGCCCAGGTCCTGCGCACCAACACTGGCGCCCTCGCCCGCCAGGCCGAAGACGCCCTGTACCGACGGGAGGCGCACGCGGTGCTGCACCGCTTCGGCAGCAGCATCGGGGCATCCGGTCAGGTCACCACAGCCGTCAACCAGTTCCAGTACCTAGCTGACACCAGCCGTCGCCGCTTGGGTGAAGACCACATTGACACCTTCGTCATGCGGAGCAACCTCGCTTCCTCATGGGGACAGGCGGGCGACCCTGGCGCGGCCGTGCAGGCCATGGTCGACCTCCTGCCCGACGAGATCCGGGTCCTGGGCAAGAACCACCGCGAAACCCTCATGACTCGGAGCAACCTTGCCTACTGGCGAGGGCAGGCGGGGGATGTTGCCGGGGCCGTGCAAGCCTTGACCGATCTCCTGCCCGACCGGATCCGGGCCCTGGGCAAGAATCACCCTGACACCCTCGACACCCGGAACAGCCTCGCCTTTTGGCGGGGGGAGGTGGGGGATGCTGCCGGGGCCGTGCAAGCCTTCGCCGACCTGCTGACCGACCGGATCCGGATACTCGGCGAAGACCATCCCGACACCCTTGTCACCCGGAGCAATCTCGCGTCTTACACGGGAGAGGCGGGGGATACTGCCGGCGCCCTGCAGGCCTTCACCGACCTCCTGACCTACCACATCCGGGTGCTCGGGGAAGACCACCCCGACACCCTCATCACTCGGAACAACCTCGCAGTATGGCAGGGGAAGGTTGGGGGCGTGGCCGAGGCCGCGCATGCATTGGCTCAACTCGTGGCCGACCGGATCCGGGTGCTGGGCGAAGACCACCCCGACACCCTCATCGCCCAGGACAACCTCGCCCTATGGCGAGGGAAGGCAGGAGACGCGCCCGGGGCCGCGCAGGCGTACGAGCATCTTCTTCAGGCTCGCCGACGCCTCATAGGTGAGGACCATCCCTCCACATTGGCTGCCTGGGGCAGCTCCGCCCATTGGCGTGGGCAAGCGGGTGATGTCGTCGGCGCCGTCACCTATTCCAAAGAACTGCTGGAGCACATGGTGCGGGTACTAGGTGAGGACCATCCTCACTTGCGGATTGTTCGAAGCAACCTTGACCACTGGCAGAAGGAAGCGCAGAGGGCACAGGACGCTGGGTAACCTCATGTCTGCGTACAAGCTGATCTGCAGAGGCAGGTACAGGCTCAGCTACGCACTCGATCGGGTTGATCTTGGGCGTGTCGTGCGCCTGCCTCGACCGTGCCGAACGCGGCCGTCACCGCCTCGACCTCCACCTCGTCGATCCCCTCGAACACCAGCGCGCCCCAGAACAGCTCGTCGGTCTGCATGACC
This sequence comes from Streptomyces gardneri, assembly GCF_006539185.1. Classification (GTDB taxonomy): domain Bacteria; phylum Actinomycetota; class Actinomycetes; order Streptomycetales; family Streptomycetaceae; genus Streptomyces; species Streptomyces gardneri. The sequence goes on along the minus strand of NZ_BJMN01000015.1, from coordinate 125,977 downwards.
AGCACCATCACCGCCCACCGCCGACCGCCGACCACAGCAGCGAACGGGAGAGACCTGATGGAGCGTCACTTCCAGCTGTCAGGTGACAAGTCGTACGCCGTCTCGCACGAGCCAGCCCCTCGCAATCGAACAACGATGTCACGCTCCGCGACGGCTCCCCAAGATCTGTGCCAGAACCGAAAGTGGTTCTGGCACGACTTCTGTGGTGCCGAGCCGAGCCTTTGGTTCCCGAGGCCGGAGCACGCCGGGAACCTACAGGTCAGCGGTAGGCCCTGAGAAGGAAACAAGCCCGGTCCGCGCAGCTCCACAGAAGTTGTGCCGGACCCCGTTGTCGTGGACAAAGCCGCCCCGGGATCTCCGCCGCGCTGTGGCTGTGCCATCGCGGTCTCGGTTTGGGGCAGTGCGGGGTGTGCGGGCGGGCCCCAACCGACCAGGCACTTAGCGCAGTTGGCTTCTTCATCGTAGGGTCTGCTGCCGAGGGGGAGACCCTCGCTCGGCGGGGGAAGGGGAACCATGGAGATCTATGCCCACTGGCTTGATGGTGAGCATCTGCGCGTGTCCGGGTGGGGTCCGCAGGACACGTCATTGGCCGTCATGCTGAAGATCCAGGCCCTGCTAGGGCACACGGTGGTGCTGAGCGACGTGCAGCTCATCGACAGCCATGCGGTACAGGCGCTGTTCGAGACGGAGGACTTCCGGTCCTTCGTGCGCGGCTGCCCGTCGTTCCTGCGCTGCACCACCGCCGCTCCGGCCGGCAGCGACCCCTTCGCCCTGGTCACCACCGGCCTGCACCGCGCCCTGGAGCCCGGCTGGCTCTCGTCTTCGTTCGACACGGCGGAGCCCCTGGTCAGGCTGTCCGAAGCCGTTCTGGAGCGCGGGGAGGCGAATCCCGGGCCGCTGTTCGCGCGGGGTACCGCGCTGGGCGCACGGTACGAGGAGGGCGGGGTGATCCGGCGCAGGCTGGAGGCCGTGGCCTGGACCCTGCATCACTTCTCCCGCGAGGCGGGAGTGCCGCTGGGCACGAGCGCCGTGACGCGCCCCTGCTCGTACCGCGACGTGTTGGAGGAGGTGGCGGAGCTGCCGGGGCTCCCCGGCCACGACTACGCCCCGGTGGAACGCACCCTCGCCTATCTCGACGAGCACGTGGAGCCGTCGAACCGGCACCGCAGGGCCGTGCTCTTCGCCCAGCTCGACGCGACGGACCCGCCACACAGGACGGCGATGTGGAACACCGCGACGCAGGCCTGGAACGCAGCGGTGCAGCGGACGCTGGGCACCGACGGGGCGTCCCCGCGGTCGCTCCCGAAAGCGGCCGACATCGGGCTCTACCTCGGGCGTCCGACGGACGCGCTCTTCGAGCCCGCCGGCCCCGGGGCCACAGCCCCTGCGGAACACGGGATGGCCCCGGGCAACCTGGCGGCGGTCGCCGAACTGGGCTGGCAGGACATCGCGAAGATCCATCAGGACGAGGTCGTGACCCGTCGGCGCGACGCCTTCCAGGCGGCGCTGCGCGCCGGGGACGCGGCGGCGGCCGACGACGCCCTCCCCGCACTGCTCCGGGCGGTCCGGCGGAAGCTGCCGGCCTCCGGAGAGCGGCCCGGGCGGCTCGCCTGGGCCGCGGCCGAGACCGGCCTCGGGCTCGCCGGCGCGGGGCTGGCGCTCGGCACCGGCGAGACCCTCGGTCTCGTGGGACCTGCGCTGGCGTTCGGCCTGGCGGCCGAGCGGCTGCTTCGGGGCGGCCGCAACCGGTCGCACATCGTCAACACGCTGATGACGGCGGGTGGAAGAGGCACCTGGGCCCGGCGCGGCGAAGCCTGACAGGGCGCTGGGTGCCGGGCGGTCGAGCGGTCGGCGCCTGTGCCCTGATACACGCCTCAGGCGGCGCTGAACCGGTGGGCACGGCCGCCGCGCTCCTACGAGAGGCAGGGACGTTGTCGGTGGCGGCCGGTACGTTGCGATCATGGGTGTCTATCTGGTGAGTGTCACCGCGCAGGACTGGTCACAACTCGGGGAGGACGGGTACGGGGACGTCGCCGCCGCGCTGAACACCGAGCTGGAGCGGCGCGGGCTGCCCCCTTACGAGCTGCGGCAGGTCGCAGGGGAGGCGCCGGGCTGGTTCGAGGAGAAGGTCAGCCCGTCCATGGACGGCTTCGTGGCGCTGTGCAGGACACGGCTGACCGATGCGGAGCTGTCGGCCCTCCTCGACTGGAGTGTGCTGGTGCCGTTCGCGTTGGAGGAGGAGATCGTGCTCCCCGTCGGCACCGCGTACTCCGGCGAAGAGACAGTGGTCGCCGGGGCCCCGCGGGTGCTCGCCCTGGCCGAGCGGCTCGCCGACGCCGTCGAACTGCCCGTGGATGCGATACCGGCGGGCGAGAACCTCACACTGAGTTTATGGTTCCTGGAGGGCGGGGCGGAGCGGACAGGACCGTGGGCCGAGGACCGGGACGCGGCCTTCTACGTGGCTCTCTACCTGCGCGCCGCGCAGTACTCCATACGGCACGGCTGCCCCATGACCTACTCCTGAGCCACCACAGGGCCGAGGGCCAGGGGCCGTGTCCGCCGCCCGCCCGAACCCGTGCCCTACCGGAGCACCGCCACGTTGCATTGCTCCCGAAAACCCAGTGGCAGCGCTACGCGCGCCCGACCGATAAGAGAGCCCCAGCCCGCCGCTCCACCTCCGGCCCCAGGCACGGTGCAGACCGGTGGTGTGAACAGACACACCCATGACCGCCATCGATCCTCACGATAGGCGCCTGATGGCAACAGGTCGGTCACCCCGTGACAGCCATGATCACTATCACTGTGCCGCATGGGCAGCGACAGTTTTCCCGTCCTTACGGACGACAATTCGGTGCCACCGCCACTCCCGTTCACACCGGGGTCACTTCGATGTCTTGGCCGCCTCGCTGCGCGCCTTGCGCGCCTGCGCCATCCGCTTCCGCTCAGCTGGCTGGTCGTACAGGTCGTACAACCTTGCGAGGCTCTCAGAGGTCATGGGAGTGCGGCATGGATCGCCGCACCCACGATGCCCGAGGGGAAATCAGCTTTGTCCCACGCCCGTACGCCCCGCCGCCACCTCACCACCGCCGTCGCCGTGGCTCTCGCCGCCGCCTGCGTGGGCACGCTCACGACGGGCGCGGCGGGCGCCGCGACTCCCGTGGCCACGACGACTACCACTGTGCCGAGTGGTACGGCCCAGGAGGGCGTCGCCGCGCTCCTGCCGGACTCCGTGGTCCTCGGCCACGGGCCGACCGGGTTCCTGAGCTTGCACAAGGACGGCGTGACCGGCGCGACAGTCCACCGGTGGACGCGGTACGCGGACGGCGTCAGCACCGTCCTGCCTGCGGGCACGTACCGGGGCGGCCTCGGCACGGACGTGATCGTGAAGACCGAGGGCAGCACGTACACGCTGTACGACATGGCCACGGGCGCCGCCCCCACGGTCATCGACACGAGCTCCCTGGGCGCGACCGCCACGCTCGCCACGCTCCACGGCACGACCCTCGTCATGAGGGTCCCGCGCGCGGCGGGTGGTGTCGACCTCCATCTCGTCGGCAAGCCGGCCGGCACGCTTGAGGACCGTGTCGTCACCGGGATACCGGCGGCCGCCCAGAACGTCGAGTTCCTCGTGACCGCACCGGGCACCCTGGTGATCCGCTACGCGGTCCCCGGGCAGTCGGCCTCGCGCGCCGCCCTCGTGGACGTCGCCACCGCCCGGGTCGTGGAGGACCGCGCCCTCACGGCCTCCGACGGCAACCCCACCCTGACCGCTTCCGCTACGCATCTGGCCTGGACCGAGCCGTACGTCTACGGCAGCGACTCCCGGGCCCTCCGGGTGGCCGGGCGCGGACAGGAGGAGTCCATCCGCGTCCCGATCGGCTCGGGTGGCCGGATGGTGCTCGGGTTCCTGGGCGACGACTGGGTGACGTACGCCGACAGGGAAGGGTCCTGGTCGTACAGCCCCAACCCCCTGCACGCCCTGACAGCCCACTCCCTGACCGACGGCCGGACGGTCAAGCTCCTTGACATCACGCTGCGCATCATGCCCGGCAGCGACGGCGAGCTGCTCGTCCACGGCGCCACCCTCGAACACGGCGAGGGCCTTTACCGGGTCACCACCGGCCCGGACGGGACCCCGGCCGCCACCCTCGTGGCGAGCACCGGCCGCCCCCTCGCGTACTCCGTCACCGGCGTGAACATCCCCGCGACCGTCGACCTGACCACGGCGAGCGGCGACCCGACGCTGTCGTGGACGGCCGCCGGCATCAGCATGGGGAAGCTGACCATCGAGCTGACGCACACGGCCACGGGCCTGCGCCGGACCATCCTCACCATCGCCACCCGTGGCGCGGCGCAGAGCTGGGACGGTCTGCTCGACGACGGCACGGCCGCCCCCCTTGGCGACTACACCTGGCGGATGACGACAGAGCCCACCAACGGCATCGGCCCGACGACCGAGCGGAAGGGCACGCTGAAGGTCGTCGGCAAGCCGGGGCCGCACGACTTCTCGAACAGCACCGCGCCCGACCTGCTCTTCCGTAGCGGCGGCCGGCTCTCCGTCTTCGACGCCCGGCAGGTCCTCAACAGCGACAGCCGGGACACCCTGTCGGAGGTCGTCGTCGGATCCGGATGGGACACCTACGACCGGATTGTCACCCCCGGAAGTCTGGGCGGCACCGTCCACGCCGATCTGCTCGGCCGGGACAAGAGCGGTGTGCTGTGGTCGTACGCGGGCACCGGCAAGGCCTCGGCCCCGTTCGCGACCCGGGCGAGGGTCGGCGGCGGCTGGGGAATCTACAACCACCTCACCGCGGGCCTCGACGTCAGCGGCGACGGCCGCCGCGACCTCCTCGCCACCGACAAGGACGGCGTCCTGTGGCTCTACAAGGGCACGGGCTCCCTCAGCTCGCCCTTCCGGCCGCGCGTGAAGGTCGGCGGCGGCTGGGGGATCTACAACAAGATCACCGCCACCGGGAACATCGGCGGCGGCCCGGCCGGAGACCTCATCGCCCGCGACAGCAACGGCGTCGACTGGCTCTACCTCGGAAAGGGCGACGGCACCTTCGCCACCCGGACCCGGGTGAACAGCACCTGGGGCTACTACACCGACCTGATCCCCATCGGCGACGCCGACCGCGACGGCCGTGCCGACCTCGTCGTCCGCCATGTGACCGGCGGCGACACGGGCAGCCTCAGCTTCCACCCCGGCAGCGGCGACTGGCGGAACCCCTTCCCGAATTCGGAAGACATCGACGCGTCACGGCGGTTCATCAGCGACGGCACCCTGCTGTTCTGACCCGCTACCCAACCCACGCACCCCAAGAGAGCAGAGCCACCGCCCCGCACATTGATGGGAGACGTTTTCCCCAGGTCGGAAGGCCGTCGACCGGTCCCACGCGGAGATCCGAGCCCTTGTCGAGCAGGTCGTCGCCACCCTAGTCCTGGCGACTTCTCTGCAAGCTTCGGTGCTCGACCACCCGCATCACAGGCCTTGTCCAAGCCGCGCTGGCCCTGCATCTGGCCAGCTCAGAGCGATGTTGAAAAGCGCTCACTGACCCGCACTGTGCTGCCCCCAGCCCGGCACTGGGCTGGGGGCACCACGTCGGGTCTGTCAGGTGCCGGGCTTCGGGTAGAGCAGGTTCAGCACCGAGAAGTCCTGGGACGACGGGTGCTGCGGGAACTCGGGAACCGACATGCAGCTGTTGGTCGATCCGTTGTGATCCAGCCCCAGTGCGTGGCCCATCTCATGGCACGCGACGCTGCGCCGTGCCGCGTAGGTGTTCGGCGTAACCTGATCGTTGAGCCTCACGACGACTGAACCGTCCACGAAGTACCCGCCGGAGGTGGTGTACGAGGTCTGGCCGTACCAGTCGGTTCCGTAACTGCCGCTGTAGGTGTGCACGCAGTGCCGGCCGCTGGGGCAGCCGGCTGTGTACCAGCGGTAGTAGGCGTCGATGCCGGGCGCCTGGTACCAGTCGACCTGGGCGTCGCTCACCGGCCAACTGTCGCTGGTGTGGTCGAGGAAGTACACTTGCGGGTCGTTGTAGGCCCCGTAGGACCACTTGGCGCCACACAGTGCGGACGCGGTTCCGACGATCGGGGAACAGCCGAGTGTCCCGATGCCGGCCGCGGCTGTCGGTTCTGCGTCCTGCACACCGCGGATGCCTTGGCGCCGCAGCGACGCCCTCAGCTCATCAGACGTGACACCCGCGGCGGGCTCGTAAATGGCGGTGTAGACAGTGCCGTCCGCTCGTTCCTGCACGACGTACACCGCTTCGTCATGCTGGGCAGCAGCGGCCTTAGGGTCTGTGTCGCGCAATGGATCGGCAGCAGCTTGTGGCACCGTCAGCCCCATCAGCATCAGCATGAGGCCGGCCAGCGCGACCACGGGTCTGGCTACTCGTAACAAACGACTTCGCGATCCGTCGCGGTCGGACCTACACCTGATGGAGCGTCACTTCCGGCTGTCAGACGCCGAGCCGTACGCTGTCTCGCACGAGCCAGTCCCTCGCAATCGAACATCGAGGTAACGCTCCGCGACGGCTCCCCAAGATCTGTGCCAGAACCTATTCATCACCGACATTCACGCGCTCCCTGGGCAACGCGCGATACCGAAACCCACCGACAAGTGCTCTTGTTTGGAAAGCTACGCAGCCAGCCCAGGGAAGCGTCGAGCGGCGCATCCGTATCCGGAAGGTGGACTTTTGCGGAGACTGTGGTCTGGGAGCGGCCTACATGGGCTGACCTGCGACGGCTCGGCGTTCTGGCGTTGGCTGGCCCCCTTTTGGTCTTGCTCCGCACCCGCCGGCGCCGGCCTGGCGGCCGTCCAGACCGGCGGACGGGGCGACGTCACGCAGGGGCGCCGAGCGGCGGGTGCTCGAGCACGCGGGGCTTGTACTCGACCAGCTGGATGCGGCCGTCGAAGGTGCGGTGCTCGATCATCTCGAGGGCAACGTCCGGATAGCCGTCGTAGATGCGTTCCTCGCCCGTGGCCCCGGTGATCACCGGGAACATCACGACCCGGAAGCGGTCGACGAGTCCGGCTCGTAGCAGGGACCGGCACAGGCTGAGGCTGCCGATCGTGCTGAGGAGCCCCGAGCCACTCGCCTTCATGGCGCGAACCGCCTCGACGGCGTCGTCACGGACGAGCGTGGAGTTGGCCCACGTCAGTGGCCCCTCGAGTGAGGAGGAGAACACCACCTTGGACGCTTGCGTGAGCTCGTCGACGGACGCCTCTTCTTCGGGCCTGAACTCGTCTTGGCCACTCGGGACCTGGCCTGCAGCGAAGCCCGACATAAGGCGGTAGGTGTTCGCTCCCATCAGGTAGGTGACCTCGGGCTGCTCGCCGAGCCATGCGAGGTACTCCGGGCCCTCGAGGCCCCAGAACCCGGGCCATCCCTCTCCCGATGCGTGGCCGTCGAGGGAAGTGATGAAGTCGACAAGAAGCTCCGACATGGCGGTGTCCTTTCCTGGGGTGTCACAAGCTTGGACTGGCCGGGAGCCACAAACTCATCGACCGCGCTGCGGAGCAACGAGAAACCCATGACGCTGCAGCCGAACAGGTCAGCGGGGCGCCACCCGCGGACGGCCCGGGCCAACCGTCACGCTCAGCCGGGGCTGCAGTCAGGGTTTTTGGGCTGTTTTATGGGTGTTATCCGGAGGTTGTCATGGGTGACGGGGTGCCGCATCTGCATGTGGCGAGTGGGATTTCGGCCCGCTTCGGCACCTCTCAACCGAGCGCTCCGGCTGCCCGGGCCACGAAGCGCGGGATCGGAACGCTGGCGCTGACCGACCGCGACAACGTGACCGGCGCGGTGCGCTTCGCGAAGGCCGCCGCGACCGCCGGTGTCCGGCCCGTCTTCGGCGTCGACCTCACCGTCGCCCCGCACCAGCCCCTCCCCCGCGGCGGCGCCCCAACGGCGAACACCGGTCCACGGCGGCCTGCACGTTGCCGAGGCCCCGCTGCGCGTGACACTCCTGGCGAAGAACGCTGCCGGGTGGGCCCGGCTGCGCCGGATCATGTCCGCCACCCAGCTCCCCGACAGGGTGCCGACCACCTCGCGGGACACCCTGAACACGCTCGCGGGCGAGGACTTGGTGATGCTGCTCGAGCCGGCCTCCGAGCCCGTGCGCGCCTCGCCAAGGGCCGACCCGATGGTTCCGTTGCGATCAACCTCCGCGCATTGGACAACGCCGCTCTCACCGAACAGCAGCCTGACGTACAGGTGATTCCCCTGCCCCGGCTCCAGGCTCCGCCGTCATAGCCTCGCGAGGTCGGTGCAGGCAGGGCCACCTTCAGGTCCTTGGTCCTGTATGGCGACGGCCGGGCAGCCCAGTCAGGCTCGCCACCCTCCGACCAATCTGATCAGTCAGCGGCGGACAGCCTGTGCCACCAGTGCCCGCACCCGCCAGAACAGAAGCGATCACGGCGCCGTCCGTCGGCGATCGCGAGTACCGCGATCAGCAGCCGGAACGCCTTGCGGCGTTCGTCGAGAGGGGTGAGCCCGGCAATCTTCCCGAGCTGAAGATCGATCCGACCACGTGTGATGAGCACCGCAGGCGTATGCGTCGAGCGCAGCCCGGCACGGCGGATGCTCTCTGGGCCGTCTTCGGTGACGGCGCGCGCCTGGACGCAGTGATGGCGCAGAAACAACAACGTCTCTGACTGCTCCTGCGGACCCAGCGCGTCGAACCATTCGATGCCCTGTGACATCGGGCGCAGACCTTGGGCGAGCTCGTTGAGCATCACGTCCCGTTCGGTCATGACTGCCTCCCACTGGACAGGCGGCGCTCCGCCGCAGAGATCAGAATGCCGAGCAGCACCGCAAGATCAGCCGCGCCCTCTACGTCGTCAGCCCAGCGGGTGGTCTGTAGCGGGTGCACCTGGTCGAGCGGGACGCCTTCACGGGCCAGGACGAAGGCCATCGCCAGCATGGCCGCGCGGGCGTTGCCGTCCTCGAACGGATGAAAGAAGAGGACGTCGAGGTAGGTTCGGGCGGCGCGCGAGGGGAGGGGCGGATTCGGTTGAACGCTGTCGGACAGACAGCCCTCGAACTGCGCACGAGTGTCCGGCGTGAGGCCACAGCGCTCCTGTCCGTCCTTTGCGAAGGCCGGCACATCACGGAAGCCGACAGAGTCGCAGCGCAGCACGGTCCGCTGCCAGTTCGCCATGCGGGTGAAGGTCAGCGTCCTGCCCTGCTCCGCGTCGGCGAGGGCCAGGTCGAGGGCGGTCAGGACTTGCGCGGTTCCCTGGGGGTCGCGGCCGCCGCGCGTTGCCGTGAAGAAGTCCCGGAAGCCGTCACGAGCCGATACCCCTGAGATGGGGCGCTCGCCGCTCCATTGCGGCCAGGCGATCCCTGTACGGATGCGCAGCCAGTCGGCGAGAGCATCCCTCTGATGGCCAGGCCCGGAGGTCATCGGTGCCCGCCTACGGTCCGGGCGAAGCGGGAACTCACCGCGCCAACCACCGTGACGTCCGGCGCGATCCAACTACCGAACCGTCCGCCGACCGCGCTCCCGACTATCTCCCCGGCTCGCTCCTCGTCGATGCCGTTATAGGCGAGGAACCATTCGAGGACCTGCATGCAGTGTCCGTACCAGCCGCTCTCGGCCTGAGTCCGGTCGGCCACCACGGTGACCAGCCGCGTGCACGCCCGTTCCCAGTGCCAGGGATCCACCACGGACCCCGCCGAGTGAGACGGCGGCGCGAGGGCGGCAAAGCGCTCCGCCAGATCCTCCAACCAGTCACGCCATTCGCGCAGGGCCGCGACGACCATCGGGGCGGTCGCTTCCGCCGTCGTCACGGAATGCGACGCGCAGCACCACACGCCGACGATCCCACCGTCGGTGTCACCCTCACCCACTGACCAATTCCACCCGCAGGCCCACCGGCCGTACCGGTCCACCAGGAACTCGGTGACAGGGGCCAGCGAGCGTCGACGGTGCTCGTCAGCAGCTTCAGGGGTGGGCAGCAGGGGCACGACAAGAGCAGTCAACGTCCTCGCCGCACCCTCGTCCAGCTCGAACGGATGCCGCAGCGGATCCACTTCCGCCCAGGTCAGGGTGTGTGCCCACAGCTCAGTCATGACGCCACTCTGCCGTGCGCGGCCGCTCGAACTCCAACCCAATACCGAGCAGACGCCTCAGGCAACTGCGCGCGACGGTGAAAACGGCCGTCGTCCCCCGGATGGAAGCACTCCGGAGGCAGCTCACAGAATCCCCGCGCAGCCCGTTCCCCGGCGCCGAGCACGCTGGCCGTGTCGCGGGCATGACCGCATTCCCCGCCCGGCCAACCCGCAAGGACCTCACGTGAGTACGTCATTCCCCTTCCTGCAGGGCTGGATGGACACCCCCGTAGAATCACCCGCTGGTCGACCTGATCACCGAGGCCACCGGAAACAACCCCTCAGATAGCTTCGCCTCCGCCACCGTCACGGCCTTCGAGAGCATCATCGAGGCCCTGGAGAGGGCGCAGCCCGAGCGTACGGGCAGCGTACGCCGCGACTTCCGCAACGCCCGCACCTTCAACGATGACCTGCTGATTGTGCGGGCCGAACTCGTCGCCGGCGCTAAACTCGCGCGTGCCGGGATTCCCTTCGACTTCGGCCGGCGCAACGGTGCCACCTATCCAGACCTGGTGCTGCGCGAGATGAACCTTGGCATCGAGGTCAAGGCCCGCCGCCTGGACGGCCTGCGAGACCTGCACGACGAACTCAAGGCCGCCCTCGCCGAGCCCCAGTAGGCTTCGGAAGGTGCGCGGCAGGAGCGGGGGACAGTCGCATCCGGGTCCGGCGCCGAGGCGTCGGTGAGGTGGGGCGTCTACCGGTCTGGAGAAACGTCTGGAACATGCCCACGGCCGACCTCACGGTGGGAAGAAGAACTCCGCGCCGACCTCAGCAGAGCGTCGTCGGGGACGCGTCCGGACATGCTGGGCTCTCCCTGTTGTCAGTGAGGGTCTCTAAGGTCGGGGCATGACAAGGTCTGCTGAACGCACGCCGACGGACCCCAAATGGCGGGTGTACGAGAAAGCAGTCGCCGAGTACGTCAGGCAGTTGGATCCGGGCGTGACCGTCGAGCACGACCAGCGCCTGCCAGGTCTCCTGAGTGGTCGCCCTCGGCAGATCGACGTGCTCGTTCGCGGCAAACTTGCGGGAGAGACGATCCTGATCGTCTGGGAGTGCAAGGACTACGCGCGCGCGGTGGGGCTCGGGACGGTCGAGGAGTTCATCTCCAAACTCGTGGACGTGGGAGCGAACAAGGGCGTCTTGATCGCCTCCTGTGGCTTCACTGAGGCGGCGATTCGGCGTTTGGAGAACACGGCGCAGCCGCGGGTGAACGCCTACATGTTTCGGGTCGGCCCGCCCCCGCCAAAGGCGAGGTACGAGGATCTCGACGACTGGCTCGACTGATCGTCGCTGGCGTAGCCACGAACCCAAGCGGCGGTTAGTTGGGAGTCGTTGAACCGGAAGCAGGCGGTCGCCGGGCGGCCGGCCCGCGCGGCGGCGAGCCCGGCATGCCGAGCCCGCGGGGCGTCCTCGCGGAAGACCAAGCACCACCCCCTCGTACTGCGTGCCCCGGCGGCGGGCGCCCGCCGCCGGGGACGTACGACCTAGACCGTTTCGTTGGGATCACCGAGCGGCCCAGAGGAAGATGCCCGCGATGTGGAGTCCGGCCAGGTGGATGGTCGCGGTCTTCTCGTAGCGGGTGGCGATGCCTCGCCACTGCTTCAAGCGGTTGATGCAGCGTTCGACGGTGTCGCGCTGCTTGTACGCCTCGCGGTCGAAGGCGGGTGGCCTGCCGCCCCGGCTTCCGCGCCGCAGCCGCCGATGGCCGGGAGGCGGGCGCGGCCCGCCCGTCCGGGCACGAGGGCGGGGCCGACAGCGTGGACCGCGCGGGTGGGGCGGGGCTGCCGCGTGCCGTCACCCTGCCACCCGGCCCTGCCTGGGTACACCTGAAGCGTGCACGAGTCGGCCTCTGACATGTGCAGTTGTTGTGCGGCAGGGCGTCCCCACATCCGGGTGCAGGCGCCCTGCCGCCGAGAAGGGGAAACTGAGTGGGCGCGGCGCGGGATCGTTTCGGCGGTGAACGCGCTCCCCCGCACGACTGACGGAGACTCTCATCACGCAGCGGGCCAGGGGCTGCGCCGATATTCGTGATCATGCTTCGCGGCGCACCCGCTCGTCTCTCACGACCCCGCGCAGGTCGAGCGACTCTGCGACCGGACGGTCCGCAGCGAACTGCCAACCACCTGCGAGCCTTCCGCAGCGGCGGTCTGAGCGCTCCTTCACCCCGCAGGGCTCGATGGTCCTGGGCCCGCCCTCGCGGCGAAAGCGCGACGGCGAGCCCAGGAGCGTGATCGGGATCTCGGCGGCTCCACCACCGGCCAGCACCGCGCTGGTCAGCAAGGCCGCCCAAACCCCGCACACGGACGGTGCCTCCGTGGAGCGCCCAGGCATTGTGCCAACCGATGGCGCACCCGTGACGAATTAAGCCGCCGCCCAAAAGCCGGCGTCCAAGATCCGGGCGGCCTTGGTGATGTTCCTGGGCATCAGGTGCCGGTACGTGCGGTACGTCTCCTCGATGGATTTGCGGCCCATCCACTCCGCGACGTCGGTGATCGGGATGCCGTTCCCGAGGGCGTTCGAGGCAACGTAGTGCCGGAAGCCGTACGTTCCCACCCCTCCTCAGGGTGCAGATCCACGAAGAGTTTCCTCACCCGCGCCGATCCATGCCTTCGGTGAAGTCCGGGGGCTCTGTTGGTTCCGTTTGATCTTCGTCCGGGCCGTCGCGGCCGCGGTGGAGGAGCGCTGGGCGACTTCGGGCAACGGCCCGATGCGCCGGGACCCCGGCGAACCCGGCCTGCGGGCCTGCGGCTACGCCGCCGGCCCGCGCCCGGGGCGCGAGCGCATGGAGCAGCACCAGGCGCTCGCGCTGTCAGGCCTGACGCTACTTCAGCAGGGTGCGGAACTCGTCGAAGTCGAGGACCCCGTCGTGGTTCGCGTCGGCCGTCATAGCCTTCTTTACCTCTTCCGACAGGTGCCCGTGGGCGCCCTCGGCCTTGAAACCCTCCGCCAGCTCGACGATATTGATCCGCCCGTCGCCGTCCTTGTCGATCTCGTCGAACAGCGCCCTGAGCTCGGCCTCGTTCACGACATACCTCTCTCACTTTCACGGGCCCCGAAGGCCCACATGCCCACCACCCTGCCACACCATCGAGAGCACGCTGACGACCAAGCCTGCGGACGGGACCGCCTCGCCGACCAACGCCCCGGGCCATCACGCTCCGAAGCCAGGCCGGGTCGTCGAGATGACCGAACAAGCGAACACGGGGGAGATCGTCGTGGACCGGCCCCGCGGGAGGGTCTCCCCCACACAACGCAGAAGGCCACGAGATCTGCCGACGGAAGAGATCCAGCAGCGACCTCCCAGCAGGTTGACCGGTCGGGGACCCATGTCCGAGCTTTCAGCGGCCACACGTGGGGCAAGAACACCCACATCGGCGTTTCAGGAACGAACGAGGAACCAACCCAGCTCCGTCAGCTCCCTGACTTCGGGCAAGCGGTCTGGTTGCCGGCCACCCGCACCCCGGTCCGCGTCACGCGCACCCGACAAGGGTGTCGTGCCGGGCCCCGGATGGCTGGTCGGCCCCATGCTGCCGGGTGGGGGCAGGACACCGGTCAGGTCACCCGTACAAACTCAGTTGCGAGAGGTCCGTACCCGCGTACCGCACAGAGCTCATCGAAAACCCTCGGGGGCCAACCGACACCGAACACCCGCCTTCGGAGTCTCATGGTCACGGCCTGGCGCACGTCCACCGCGACCGCGGCCGCATCGACCTCGGCCCACGCCCCCGCCCGACGGGCCCTCGGCCTCTGCACGGTCCTTGGTCCCCGAGGCGAGAGATCCGCACCTTCCTCACCGGGCTGCCGCCACCGAAGGACGAGCCAGAACGGCCGGTGCCGGGCCCGGCCGCTCGATAGCGGGGGCCGGAACTCCCCCGCTGGTGCCATCGCCGTTCAGCTCTTGCGGGCCAGCGGCTGCCCCACGAAGCTCACTCCCGCCAGGCCGTGGGCCATGAGGTTGCGGATGTTGCCGTGATCGGTGTCGTTCGGCGTCGCGAGCACGCTGCGGTAGTGCTCACCGAAGGCCAGCAGCGCTTCCTGGTCGCTCAGCCCTTCCAGCAGGGCCAGGCCCAGCGTCTTGCAGGAACCCTCGTTCTCGCCCGCGGCGTTCTCCACGTCCCCGTTGCGGAACGCCTGCGGCTGGTATGCGTAGTGCGCGGAGACGAAGGCCAGCGTGTCGGCGAACTCGTGCTCACCCGACGCGAGGCTCGCCCGCAGCGCGTTCAGATCGGTCATGTCGGTTCCCTCGGGGTCGGACAGACGATCCCGTTGCCGTCCGTGACCGGACGACGATACCCCCACCGTGCGGCCCTCGGCGGCGGTGTCTCAGCTCCGCGCGGTGCCGTCGCTCGCCTGCGCGGCGGCGGCCTCGGCCGCCCGGGCCTTCTCGCGCATCTTGCGCACGAGCTCCGCCTTCTTGTCGGCGGCGCCCTGGCGGTCGAGGTTGCGGTGCGGACCGACCGTTGTTCTGCCGTTCGGCGCGGGACTGCCACTTGCGCTGGCCGCCACCCTGGCCCACGGGGTTGTTGATGTTCTTGCTGTCGGTCGCGGGTTCTCCCGGTGGTGAGGTGACGTGATGTACGGATTCGTCGACGTTACCCCTCGGGGCCATCGGCCCGGCATGCCGGGCCTGACGCCGCCCCGACGTCGGCCGGGCCTTCGACGAGCAGCCATGGCCGCCCGCCACCCGTGTCCATGCGGCCTGTGCTCAGTGACCGAAGGCGGAGTCCGGCTTACCGTCGGATGTGTAGCGGCCGGGGGCGATCCGGTCGCCGGCCGTACTTGCCACGACGACGTGACCGTCCGCCTCGACAAGGACCGCACTCAGGCTCTGCTCCGTGGTGCCGAAGTCGAGCGCCACCCCCCTTCGTTCCAAAGCCACCCTGGGCCTCGCCCTCGGGGGTGATGGCCGCGCCGAGCGGACCTGCGGTGACGACCTGGCCGTCCACACCGACCGCCACCACCACGCCGTCGGCCTCCTCGTCCGTCGGGACGATGCCCAGGCAGGACTTCCCTAAGCTGTCGTCGGCGGCGCCAGTGGCCCGGCAGCACAGGACGGCGTACTTGCCGTCGGAGCTGCCCGAGATGACGATGTCGTCCGAGCTGTCCACGACCATGTTGTAGCTGATGCCGCGCCGCAGGTCTGCTGTGACGAGCAGCCTGCCCTTGATGCCGAAGCCCGTCCGCGCGGTCAGTTCCCGGCTGGAAGCGGAAGGGCCCGAAGATCACCGCCCCCCGCTCCTCCACGGTCGGACCGGCGCCTAGCACAGGGGCCTCGCTGCAATCCCGGTCGTCGCGGACCGTCAGCGTCAGCCTGTCCAGCCGGCCTAGGGGGCGTCTTGTGTCGATCATGTGTCGAGCCAGATGAGGGGGTCGGAAAGACACCCCCAGGCACCACCGCCGCCCCGGGCACGGCGGCCACACTCGGGCACCGCCCACCGAACGGAGGACCGGAGACACCGCCCACCCGAACGGGTCACTCTTCGGCGCCGCCGGCCCCCGGGGCGGCGGCCTCGGCATGCACACACGGTGCCCCGGGACGATCATCCGAACATGGCACGTACTTCCCCACCCCCCACGCCGACCGGGGCCGTCCGCAGCGAGGCGCCCCGCCAGAAGCTGGCGCTCACAGCCATGCTCTTCGCGGTGTCGATGACCTTCATCGACCAGACCATCGTCTCGATCGCCGCCCCGAACATCACCGACGAGCTCGACCTGACCGCCTCCGGCATGCAGTGGGTCGTCAACGCGTACCTGCTGTCCCTCGCCGCGTTCTTCGCGCTCGGCGGCCGGCTCTCCGACCTGTTCGGGCATCGCCGCGTCATGTTGATCGGCACCCTGGTCTTCGTCATCTCCTCGGTTCTCTGCGGCTGTGTGCCCTCCGGCGACCTCGCCCAGACCTGGCTGGTCGTCTTCCGCGCAACCCAGGGTCTCGGAGCTGCCCTGATGTTCCCGGCAGCGCTGGCCGTCGTCATCGCCGTCTTCCCCGTCGACCGTCGCGGTCGCGCCCTCGCGCTCTTCTTCGGACTCTCCGGCGCCCTCACCGCCGTCGGACCCCTGCTCGGCGGCTGGCTGACCGCGTGGACGTGGCGGGCGATCTTCTGGGTCAACGTGCCGGTGGCCATCATCGCCATCGTGCTCGCCGTGCTCGCCCGGATCCCCGAGAGCCGCCGCTCCGAGCGCCTGGACATCGTCGGCGCCGCGCTGGTCGCCGTCGGCATGGGCCTGAGTGTGCTGGGCTTCCAGCAGGCCTCGTCCTGGGGCTGGGGCAGCGTCGCGACCTGGGCCTGCATCGTCGGCGGCCTGCTCGTCCTGGTGGTGTTCTTCGGCTACGAGCGGCGCACCGCCCACCCGCTGATCGACTTCGACGTCTTCCGGGACCGGGCCTTCACCGTCGACAGTCTCGTGCTGTTCTTCGCGATGCTCGCCTTCGTACCGGTGTTCTTCTTCTCGTCCGTGTACGCCCAGGTGTCGCTCAGCGCCTCTCCGAACCAGGCCGCGCTCTTCCTGCTGTACTTCTTCATCGGCTTCGGCCTCGCCTCCCAGTGGGGTGGACGGATCCTCGACAAGCGCGGCGCCCGCCCGGCCATGAAGCTCGGCTGCGCGCTCGGCGCGGTCGGGTTCTACCTCTGGGCGCAGAAGATGACCGATCTGTCGATGCACGACCAGTGGCCTTACGCGGCCATGGCGGGCGCCGGCATCGGTTTCCTGCTCGCGCCGGCCTCCACCGACGCCGTCAACCGGGCTATCGACGCCTCGTACGGCGAGGTCACGGGGATCACCCAGACGATCCGCAACTACGCGGCGGCCATCGGCATGGCCGTATTCAGCACCGTGCTGTCCCATGTCTCCACGGACCGCATCACCGCCACGCTCCAAGACCGCGGGCTGCCGCCGTCCGAGGCCTCGGCCACCGCGGAGAAGGTCGCCGAGGCGGTCACCGGTCACCCGGACGGCCAGGGTCCCCCCGGTGACGGGCCGGTAGCGAAGGCCCTGCAAGGGGCGGGGGACGCGATCCGGATGGATTTCGCGGAGGCCAACCAGTGGGTGTTCTACGGCATGGCGATCGCCCTGGCCGTGGCGTTCCTGTGCTCGCTGGCCCACCCCGGGACGCGCGTCACCGCGCGCACTCCGGACAACTGACCCGCCTTCCGCGCTCAGCGCCGGCCTCTTCCTCGACAGGGAGCCGTGTGGGCCGCCGCCCGATCGCTCTAACTGATCATTTCAGAATGAGTTTGGCTCGGGGGCTTGGAAGTTGGGCTGGTGGGCGGCAGAGTTCTGCGGGTGTCGGATGATCTTGTGCCTGATGACCTGTGGCATCGTGTCGCCCCGTTGCTCCCGCCTCGACCGCCGCGACGTCGGCGGTATCCGGGCCGGCTGCCGGCGGACGACCGTGCGGCCCTGCGCGGGATCGTCTACGTCCTGCGTACGGGTGTGACCTGGGCGGACGTGCCGAGTCTGGCAATGCGCGGCGACGACAGAAGGTATCCGTCAACACCGCTCCCCCTCGCGCCGCTTGCCTGTCGAGGACGGCGAACACACCCGGCCTAATTGCGAGTTGGGCGGGAAGACATCGTGCAAGATGGGCGGGTGAGTCCGGCCGGTCATCGCAGGGGGAGACGACGTGGCAACCTCGAAGCCCAGTCGAGTGCTGATCGACCAGACGATGCTGTGTGAGGCAGCACGGCTCCTGTTGGGCGCTGACGCGCCCGGGATCCGGATGGGTCACCCGCTGGCGAGGACGCCCGACACGGCCGAGCGCCTGGTCCACTTGGCGACGCTGCTTGACGCGCTGCTGCTCTACGACGAGCTCTACGTCCTCGACGCGCAGCTTCCACACGACGCCGACACGCTGCCCCTGCGACAAGTCCTGCTCGACCGTCGCATCCTCCGACCTGTCGACACCCGCGCTCTCTCAGCGAACATCGCAGACGAACTCACCGGGTTTCTGCGCGACGCGGAAACCTTCCAGGAGCCCTGGAGCCCACGCGGACTCGCGTCCGGAGAAGACGTGGCCAACAGTGTCCGCCTCCTGCTCGCCCACCCGGACGAGTCCGGGGAATCCACGAATCCTCGTGGCCGGGGGATCGCTTCGGTCATGCGCGGCGAGGTGGAGGGTGATCTCTCCGCCGGCCGCATCTGGTCCTCGCGCCCCGAGCTCCAGTCCGATCCGTTGCGCACGCTCGGCTGGACCATGCTCTCCAATATCGGCTACTTCCACAGCGGCGCGATATACGGAGGCGTTTCGCATCTGCGCACCTTCGTCTACTGGCGCGTCTCCGCCCATCTCCGCATTCCGTTCCTGCCGTCCCTCCACCGGCTACCGGCCTACCACCTCATCACGGATCACGTGCGCCGCACCGTCCAGGACCGCGTCTACGAGGTCGTCGCCGACTCCTTCCGTACGACCGTGGACGAGGTGTACGAGGACGAGAACCCGGCCCCGCTGTACCTGCCGCCCGCGCTGGCTCTCTTCCTCAACCACCTCCGCGCACACGGCGACATCGCCATGGCGGTGGACGACTTGCGCCACCAGCACCGCAAACTCCGTCGAGCCTTGGCCGAGCTCCAGCAGTCTCTTGAGTCCGGCTCGACCCTGGGCGACGCCAAGGCCGCCCGTCATCGACTCAACGCGGCTCTGGACGCCCTGCGCGGCGACCTCGACCCGCACGACCAGGCCGCGGCCGGCACGGTGGACCAGCTCATCGACATCGTGCCCGGCGTGGTCAACGCGGCCGCCAATCCGCTCGACGTGGGCGGCTACGCCGAGGCGCTGGTCGCCCGTCCGGCCGAGTGGATCCGCTCCTGGTGGCTGCGACGCCCCGTTCGGTCCGCCATCAGACTGAGCTCTCGGCTGGACAACCTGAGTCGATACCATCGCCTCCTCGGGGAAGCCACGGGCCAGCATGTCGACCCGGGCCGTTTCGAGCATCTACGCCAGGAATACGGTGCCGCCCTGACCCTCTACGGTGGGGACAGTCGGCTTCCCGCCGCGACTCCGAGTCCGACGGCAGAACCTCCGGAACAGGAAGCCCCGCCTCGGTTCGCCTAGATCCAACGCCGTTCAGTGAGCGTTGTCAGCGTTGCCTCTCCAGAGTGAGGACGGCTTTGGCGATGACGGTCATGCGGTTGGAGCTGATGCGGGATCTGCGGAAGATCTGCCAGGACTTCAGCCGTTCCATGCCGCGTTCGACCGGCGCCCTCGCCCCGGCCAGGGCCCGGTTGGCGGTGCGCTGGGTGAGGGTGAGTTCACCGCCCGGTGGCCGTTTGAGTCCGGTGGTGACCCAGGGGCCGGCGCCCTGGTAGGCGCGGTTGGCGAGGATCGGGATCCCCTGGCGTTCGCAGATCCGGATGATGCGGTGGGTGCGGGCCGCTGTCAGGTCGTGGGTGCGGCCGGGCAGCGCGGGCGAGATCCACAGGACCTCACCAGTGGGGTCGGTGACGACCTGGACGTTCACGCCGTGCCGGCGGTGCTTGGCCGAGTAGTCGGCTCGGCTGTCGCCGACGCGGTCGCACTCGGCGAGGGTCCCGTCCAGCAGGACGAACTCCGGATCGTGCTCGCGCAGCGTCTTGAGCGGGCCCGGGGCCCGGTCGGCGAGCAGGTCGGTCACGGCGGTGACATACGCGTGGGCGGTGCCGACGGATATCCCGAAGCCGGACGCGACCCGGCTGAGCGTGTCGTGCCGGCGCAGGTACACCAGAGCGACGAGCGCGCGCTGGTGCGGCGAGAGTTTGCACCGCCGGTCACCCTCACGGGTGAGGATGAGCATCGTGACCCACTCGACGAGGGCATGCGGGAGGTCGAGTGCGGCAGGCTAGGGAACCAACGAGGCTCCTGTGCTGATGGGTTGAGACTTCGAACACCTCCCCCAACGGCACGGGAGCCTTGTCCGTTGCGGCCCTCACCTCAACCTCCCCGGCGTCACTCGATCAGTGGCCACCCTGAAAACGCTCAGTGATTGTGTGGCCACGCCGCAACGTTACGGTGGGGCACTGACAAGCCGGCTCCACGCAGGTGAGCCAGACCTTTGAACCCAACGCGCGGCCAACCCTCCATCACCTTATGGGGCCGCGGCCCCTGTGATGGGGCCGTGAAGCGCTCAGGCTCATCGACTCATCGGCGAGTGGAGCACAGAAGTGGGGAACGACGGCCACGGGCACTCCGACTTCTGCCAAGAAACGCCACCGACGTCTCCGGAAGCCGGGCGTCGGCCATCTGGGGGCTTGCCTGCGGTCCCTGCGCGGGCGGGGGTGTTCCGGAGGGAGCCGAAGTCGTGGTCCCCGCGCTGGGTCCGGGCGACTGCGCTGATCGTTCCGAGCCTGGCCGCTTCGCTGGCGGCCGTGCTCATCAACGGAAACTGATGGCCGGGCGGATCGAGACCCTTCTGGAGGACCACCCTCTTCTGAAGGGGCCTGGTGTCGATGCCGGAAGTCGGTGTCAAAACCAGAGCCGGGATCCTGTTCGAGGTCGAGGACGGCAGCACATCCCGATCGTGGGCCACCGCACCCTCTACGCCGGTCTCACCCCTGCGCCCCGGAGCCCGGGCCTTCGGTCCGCGGAACGGACGGACGAATCATAGGATTGTCGTGGGTGCAGCAAGCCGGGGGGACGCGTTGACACGAGTGCTCATTGTTGGTGTCGGGGCCTTTGACGAGAGCGACGAACCTGATCACTCGGATCCTCTGGCTCCCACGAAAACGCTCGCCCCTTCGCCGTCTGTGGGGCCGGCTGTCTCCGATCTCGCGAAGCGCATCAGCTTGCGCGGTCGACTTCCTGCTGTAGGCATGGCACCCGGCCCATACTTTGTCCCGCCGCGGAGACCGGTTGCAGGCCCCTGAGAACGGCGCTGCCTCCAGCCGGTCGCGCCGTTCGTAGAGGGTGCGAACCAGGCGGGCGCGGTTCTGGCTCTCCGCCCTCGCGAAGAAGTCGTCCACGCCGCAGTCACCTCTCCCGTACGGCCAGAGTGCGGCCACTCACGCTAGCGGCACGGGATCATCCCCGAAAACGTTCCGCGTAAGCCGCAGTTCGGGGCGGCTCGCCCAGGGTCTCACGGAGAGGGACCGACGTCGCCAGGTCACCACGCCCGGTTCCTCCGGGACCGTCCACGCGGCCCCTCCGCGAGCAGGCACCGACGCGATACCTCACCGCTGTCCCACCCCGGTGGTCCGCCCGTACAGTTCTCGGGCACTGCACATGTTGCGCGGTCGACTCCCGCGCCCGGACGAGGGGCTCTTCACCGCTGTGGCAACGATCAACGACGTGGCACGAGCCGCCGGGGTGTCGGCTGCCACCGTCTCCCGGGTCTTCAACGGCGGACGGGTCACCACCGAACTCGCCGAACGCGTCCTGCGTTCCGCGGCAGAGTTGCGCTTCGCCCCGAACCGGGTGGCCCGGGCCCTGCGGATGCAGCGGTCCAGCGTGATCAGTCTGATCGTCCCGGACATCGAGAACCCCTACTTCGCCTCACTGGCCCGCGGTGTCGAGGACGCCGCCCAGCGGAAGAACCATTCGGTCGTCCTGTGCAACAGCGACGAGGACCTCGACAAGGAGCGCCGCTACCTCGACACCGCGCTGGCCGAGCAGATGGCCGGCGTGATCATCGCTGCCGCCTCGCGCAGCCGCACCGATCTGTCCCCGTTCACCGGGATGCCGGTGGTGGCGGTCGACAGGCGGCCACTGGGCGCGGCGGTCGACGCCGTCGTGATCGACAACCAGCACGGCGGTGAGCAGGCCACCGCCCACCTGCTGCGGAGCGGCTATCGCCGCGTCGCGTGCATCACCGGCCCGGAAGGCACCTCCGCCGCGGAGGAACGGCTCACCGGATACCGCGTGGCCATGGGAGAGTACCGGCGTGAACAAGGCCAGGACCAGGCGCAGTTGCGTGAGCTCATCCGGTACGCCGAGTCCGGGACGGAGAGCGGCAGGGAAGCGATGCGCGACCTGCTGGCGAACGAGGAGCCACCGGACGCGGTGTTCGTGACGAACGACCTCATGGCGGTCGGCGCCCTCGAGGCACTTCGGGCTGCGGGCCGGGAGCCGCCACGGTTCGGAGTGCTGTCCTTCGGTGACGCGCCCTGGGTGTCCCTGATCGCACCGTCGCTGTCCACGGTCGGGCTGCCGTCGTACGACCTGGGCCGGGCGTCGGTCGGCCTGCTGCTGGAACGTATCGCCGGGAAGGACAGGCCCCAGCAGACGATGGTGCTGCAGACGAGCCTCCAGGTCCGTTCGAGTGCGACGGGTCCCGCGCCCGGCCCTTGACGGGACCCGCCTCCTCTCGGCACGTTCCCGACCACCACGCTCCGGCGACCACCTTCCCGTGAGTGTGCGCCGGAGCGAAGGCGCGGGTCGGAGCGCCGGCGACACTCGCCGACGCCCCGCCACGGTCTGTCCGTTCGCGTCCTCCTCGTCAGAAGGTGGTCTCGCCGGGCAGCCCGAAGTAGTCGTGCCACTTCTGGCCGCCGCCGAACGAGGAGCCGTTCGACACCCCTACGTACACGTCCGCCGAGGCGGTGTGGGTGAACGTGACGATGTCGTCCTTGCCGTCACCGTTGTAGTCACCCGTGTAGCGCACTGGACCACGAACAGCCGATCAGCCTGCCGCCGCAGGGTGCGCTGCGCCGCGGCCACGATCTGCGGCCGCTCCAGCAGCAAGTAGGGGACGCACAGGTCCATCGCGTCCCTGGGCACATAGACCGAGCGGGGGCCGCCCGCACTTCGCGCACGCCGCCAAGTCCACATCCGTCCACGGCGGCACCGGCCCGTCGGCGAGATCGAGCTCCGACAGCAGCAGAGTCGACCACTCCTGAAGGCGCATCCCCGCCGTCAGCAGTGCCAGTTCCACCGCGAGCCGGTTGCGGTGCGGACGCCAACCACGGACGTCCTGCCCCTGGAACAGGCCGCCGACGCGGACCTAGGCAGTGTCCGGCGGATCAGTGCCCGGGTGCTCAGGGTGGCACTCCGCTGGCCGGTATGAATCGTCCGCGTTCGTCACAGTGCCGTCCGTGGTTCATCAGATGGTGCGTACTCGTGTTCATCGGACGCGTATGCCGGACGGGTGTGGCTACGGTCGTTCGCGTCGTCCCACAGGAGGCGACACCGGTCGAGTGCCGCATGCGCCAGGACCGTCCCGGCCCTCCACGCCGGTGCGGAGCGCGCCCGGGCGGCTCCCAAGGAGTGGACATGGGTTCTGTTGGTCGTAGGACCGTCGCGGTGATGGCAGCCGCTCTGGCGTCGCTGGGGGCGGGGAGCGGTGTCGCCGCGACCGCGGCCCCCTCGTCACCCGCGCCGTGCAGCGGCGCGGAATGCCCCAGCCTGAAGCCGGTCAGGCTCACGACCAGCCAGGCCACCTTGAACGTCACCCAGATGCAACTGGAGAACATTCACGCGATGGCCTCCGACGCCATCACCGGGGAGCCCATCCGTGGAGCGAAGATCGTGTTCGCCACCGTCGGCGGCCGGACGCTGGGGGCCGCCTTCACCGACTACGACGGCGTGGCCTCGATCACCGCCCCGGAGAACCTGGGTCCGGGAACCCTTCAGGAGCTGCTCGGCGGTTACGAAGCCGCGCTCGTCGGCGACGGCGTACACGCTCCCGTCGGGGCCCACGGGGCCATCACCGTCGGTACCGACCAGGGGCCCGGGG
Source organism: Streptomyces gardneri (assembly GCF_006539185.1). Lineage (GTDB taxonomy): Bacteria > Actinomycetota > Actinomycetes > Streptomycetales > Streptomycetaceae > Streptomyces > Streptomyces gardneri. Next base: position 102,213 of record NZ_BJMN01000015.1, on the reverse strand, counting down.
TGCCGGGCGCTCCGTGCTCGCTCTGCAGTGACCGCGGGCTCAAGCAGGACGTGGTCCCGGTCGACTGGAGCCGGTGACGATGAGGATCCTCCACCGGCGGGCTCGGGCAGTCGGCGACGCTTCTCCGAACCCTGGCGCGGCAGTTCCGCGGGACGGCATCGCCGTGGCTCCGGTCAGCGCGGTCAACGGCTTCGCCGTCCTGGAGACCGTGGCCGCGCTGCCGGTCAGCACCTGGCGCTACGTGTGGGAGCCCGAGGACGTCCGTCACCTCGGGCCGATGGCCCAGGACTGGCACGCGGCTTTCGGCTTCAACCGGGACGACACCAGGATCCCCGTCGTCGACGGCCTCGGCGTGGCCCTGGTCTGTATCCAGGCGCTCCAACGCCAGGTGGAGGAGCTCGGGGCCGAAGTGGCCCGGTTGCGCGAGGGCGCGGCCATGGCCCCGTCCGAGGCGGGGCGATGACGGCGCGCGGTCTGTCGCCGGTGTCCACGGAGGCGATCTGGCGGCTTCCGGCAACGGTCTGCCGCATCACCGGGTTCCTGGGCGAGCGGGCGGCCGGCCTCCTGCTCGAGCGCGCCATCGCCTCCACGGGCGACCGGCTGAAGCCTTCTCTGGTCCGGGACCGGGAGCTGGCCCCCGACCTGCGCAAGTCCCGGTCGTGCCCCGACTTCCAGGCACCTGAGCTGCTGGCAGCCATCGACGACGTCCGGGAGGCCCTCGAGCACACGCTGGGAGTCGACTGCCGCTACACCGAGCCCAGTTACGGCCTCAACGTGCACAACGACGGGGACTACTACGGGCCGCACCAGGACACCAGCGCCGCGTACGCCCCCCGCCGTCTGCTCACGTTCGTGTACTACCTGCACCGCACGCCCCGGCCCTTCGGCGGCGGCGAGCTACGCGTCTTCGACGCCGCCCTGCCGCTGCACACCGAGACGACCGGAGCGTGGGAAGAACGTACCTGGCGGGACTGGGAACCCGAGCACGACAGCATCGTGTTCTTCCTGCCCACCGCCTGGCACGAGGTGCGACCGGTCGTGTGCCCCGGAAGGCAGCACGGGGACAGCCGCTTCGCCATCAACGGCTGGCTGTGCGCACCCGACCCCGCGCACCGCGGGGGCGAGGAGTGCCGGTGAGAAGCGGGCCAGAGCCTGATCCGCCGGACAGGGCCCAGTCGGCTCCACGGCTCGGGCGGGCACGGCCATGCGGCGGTCGGTCCCTTGGGCGCGCTCCTACACGGCCAGTCCTGTCCGTCTGCGGAACCCCACATCACAGTCGAAGCGGGAAGGGCAGAGAGCTGCCCGATCATGTCGACTCGAGCCGTCTGAGCGGAGCGGTCGCGCTCCGGCATCCGGGCGGGGACCGTCGGATGGGTCGCCGAGCGGTACCTCAAACCCTCGGTTTGCATGCAGCTCAACGACTGGGCCGAGCGCCGCCGCGCTCCTCGATTCAGGCCCTGCCCTCCGTCGCCCGGGCGGAACGCAAGGGGACATAGACCCCTCAAACGACGGGAGCGCGGCCACCGTCGCACCGAGGGGCGGCACAAGGGGAGGGTCCTCCTCCTCTTGCCCGATGTGAAGATTCGCCGGAGCGACGCTCGGTGAGGAGGTCGACACCCCAGGTGTCGACCGGACTCCGAGCGCCGCTCCGGCGAAGAGACCGCTACCAGGACGGCGACTAGGACACCGGCTCCTTCTCGGGAGCGGGGGCGGCGGCCGACGGCGTCCCCGCAGCCGGGTGGGTCGCCGCGCGCGCCCGCAGGCCCAGGCCCGCGATCACCGCGACCAGGGCGAACGCCGTGGCCCCGATCCAGAACGTGAGGGTGAAGCCGGACTCCGCCGGCAGCGGCGGGACGCCGGCCGGGAGGTGCTCGATGGTCTGCGAGGCGAGGATCGTGGTGACGACCGCGCTGCCGATCGCGCTGCCCGTGGAGCGGGAGATGGAGTTGATGCCGTTGGCGATGCCGCTCTGGTGGTGCGGGACGCTCGACATGATGACGGCCGGCATGGCCGCGTAACCGAAGCTGACGGCCGCGCCGACGACGATCCCCGCCCCGATCACCGACGCCGTGTGGCCGTGACCGAGGGCGAGCCAGGCGAAGCCGACAGCGCCGAGGCCCGCGGCCAGGGCGAGGGCCGTGCGCGGTCCGCGGTGGCGGACCAGCTGGCCGCCGATCGGTGAGGCGAGCAGCGAGACGATCGCACCGGGCAGCAGGAACTGCACGGAGGCACGCAGGATGGACGCGTCGAAGCCGTAGCCGGTGAGGGCCTCGGGCATCTGGACGAGGTAGGAGACGCCCAGGAAGTTCGCGAACATGCCGAAGCCGACGAGGATGCCGGCCAGGTTGGCCATGAGGACCGGGCGGTGGACGAACATCTTCATGTCGACGAGCGGTTCGCGGACCTTCCGCTCCACGAGGACCCACACGACCGCCATGACGGCAGCGCCGGCGAAGCTGCCGAGCGTCCGGGCCGAGGCCCAGCCCCACTCATGGCCCTGCGAGATGGGCAGCAGGAGCAGCAGCAGCGTGATGCCGAGGGTCAGCGCGCCGAGGAAGTCGGTCCGGCCGCCCGTCTTGTGGCGGGTCGCGGGGACGAGGAACACGACCGCGAGCAGGGCGAGCGCGGCGAAGCCGGTCGCCATCCAGAAGGCGCTGCGGTAGTCGGCGTCGGAGCCGGAGGTGAGCAGGCCGGTCGCGACGAGCGCGAGGCCGCTGCCGAAGGCGAGGGTGCCGCTGACCAGGGACATGGCGCCGGGCAGCTTCTGTGGCCTGACCTCTTCACGCAGGACGGAGAGGGCGAGCGGGAAGATCGCGGTGGCGGCGCCCTGGAGGACGCGGCCGAGGATCAGCAGGGGCAGCGAGGTGGCGAGGGCGGCGACGACGGAGCCGACGACCATGACGCCGAGGACGGCGACGAGGGTGGGCTTCTTGCCGTGCTGGTCGCCGAAGCGGCCGAGCAGCGGGGTGAAGACGGCGGCGGAGAGCAGCGTGGCGGTGGTCACCCAGCTCACGTTGGCCGTGGAGGTGCCGAGGTCGGTGCGGATGAGGCCGAGGATCGGGACCGGCAGGGTCTGCATCATCGAGACGACCATGGCGGCGAGACTCAGGGCGAAGACGATGACCGTCTCGCGCCGGGCATCGGCGGCGGGCGGTGTGGGGGCATGACTCATGGCAGGGAGGGCCTTTTCCGGTGACGCGGGAGCTTCAGATCATCGATGTTTGATGTCATCAAGTACTTCGCCGAAGGTAGACCCAGATACTTGAGGTGGTCAAGTAAACAATTGATAATGTCAAGTGTTCTGAGTAGGCTCGACCCATGAGCACGACGACCTCCGGGACCCCCACCAAGCTCCAGCTCATGGAGCTCCTCGCCGCCATCGGCACGGCCCAGTGGCGCGACTTCGCGGCCGCCGCGGCCCACCACGGTCTGACCTCCACCCAGGCGAAGGTCCTCGCACAGCTCAACGGCCCGCTGCCGATGCGCGCCCTCGCCACCCTGCTCGTGTGCGACGCGTCCAACGTCACCGGCATCATCGACCGCCTGGAGGCCCGCTCCCTGGTACGCCGCGAGCCCGATCCCTCCGACCGCCGCGTCAAGAACGTCGTGGCCACCGACGAGGGCCGGGACATCATCCGCCGCGTCCGCGAGGAGATGCAGGCCACCAGCGGCGCACTCGACACCCTCGACGCGGCCGAGAGCACGACCCTCTACGACCTGCTCGCCCGGCTGCGCCCGGGCATGGAGAAGAGCGCCTGACCGGGGCGGCCCAGTCGTGCCGCGGTATGCGAGCCCGACGCCTCAGCAGATCGTCCGGAAGCGCTCCCCCGGAGCCGCGTCCTGCCACTGGCCGGCGGTCATCGCACCACCGGTGATCGAGCACAGCGCCGTCAGCCACTTACGCGGACCCACCAGCACAGAAGACAGCCCGACGTCCCGGAGCGTGAAGAGGCGGTCCCCCACCCGGCCGCCGGAGGCATCACGCCGACCACCCGACCACCAACAGCGCGGTGCCCGAGGCGCACACGACCGGCCCCGACTGAGCGGTGAAGCGGTCCGTGCCGCTGCCGCACCGCTCGCGGCTCCTGACGAGAATCATGGGCGCATTCCTTCGGGTCGCGCCGCTACGGCGGCGGCGAGGGGACCAGCGGACGGCATCGCCGCGCGGTTGCGCAGCGGTCTCAGGGTTCCGGTACGGGGGCGGGCAGCGCGGCGAAGGTGCGGTCGAGCGCTCGGTGCAGTGCCTCGACGAGCTGGGCCCTGGAATGCGCCTGTCCCAGACCGGCACCGGCGCGGATCCATCGGGTTCACCTGGTCGATATGGCAGGCCGAACAGCGCTTCCTGCACCGCTACGTGCCCGAATGTCGGGACGACGACGAGGCTGATCCGGCGCTGCTCGGCGAGGCCGCGGAGGCGGTCCCAGCCCGGCCGGGACTGGGGCGCCTGCGTCAGCAGGCAGTCTCGTCCCCGATCGTGCCGTCGTCGACGATCGCCCAGCCACGTCCGGCGGCGACGGCGACCGCGGCCGCCAGCATTCCCCTCAGGACGTCGGGGTCGGGGTCGGGGTCGGTCGCGTACAGGGCGACCGTCGTGGCGGCATCGCGGCGTGCGAGGGCGGGCGGGTGCTGCTGGATGTCGGACACGGGGTTCGCCTCCCGAAGGCGGTTGTCGGCGTCTCATCCAGACAACCGCGCCCGGGGCTGAAGGGTGCATATCGAAGTGGCGCTCCTTGCCCGCGAGTTACGTAGCGAATTGACTGTTCCTTGACCTTCGCGGCGGTGCCGCCCGCCTCTACCGTGGAGGGATGCCCCATGTACGGAATGAGGTGTTCATCGCCTGGATGGCGATGAACGACTGGACAGCGCTCGAACTCGCCAAGGCCCTGAACACGGTCATCCGCGACGTCACGCAGCGGACCTCGGTGCGGGGCGAGCTGTCCGAGGTGACGGTGCGCAAGTGGCGCTCAGGCGAGACAACCTGGCCCCAGAGCAAGGCCAGGATGGCGCTGGAGCAGGTCAGCGGCCGCTCGGCGGCGGACTTAGGGTTCGCCCCGCCCGACCGCCGTAAGCACCGCGCCGACCCGGAGGACCCGGTGCTCCGCCGTACCTTCCTCACCGTCGCGTCCGCCGCCGGCGCGGCCGCACTGTCCGGCGCCGCCCCGTCCGTCGGCAGCGGCGACGTCCTGCGCCTGCGGCAGCAGCTCGACACCGTCAACGCCCTCGACGACCAGCGCGGCGGCCACGACCGGGTCGAGAAGGCCGCGCTCGCCGGCGCGGCGGAGGCCGTCGCCCTCCAAGGACGGTCCGCCACCCAGCGCACCCGGCGGAAGCTCTTCACCCTCGCCGCCGACTTCACCGCCACCGCCGCCTGGTCGTGCGTGGACGCCTGCCCTCGCCGCGGGCCAGGCCGCGAAGGCGACCGCCGTCACCCGGCGCGATCCGCTGTACGCGAGCCTCGCGCACGCCCGTACCGCCATCGCCCACGCACACCTGAACGAGGGTCACCAGGCCTTGCGAGCGCTCGACCTCGCTGCCGCCTCGCTCGCCAAGGCGGACCCGGACCTGCCCCGGTCGAGCTGGATCGCGTTCTACGGGCCCGCCGAGCTCTTCGCGCTCACCGCGATCGTCCGCGACCGTCTCGGCGACGCGGCCGACGCCGAGGCAGCCTCCTTCCAGGCCCTGGCTGTGTTGCCGGAGACGTTCCGCCGCAACCGGGCCCTCACCACCGCCCGCCTGTCGCTCGCCCAGCTCCACCAGGGGGACGTCGAGCTGGCAACCGTCACCACCGCGAAGGTCTTCGACGAGATGCGCGGCGCCCCGCTGCCCGGCCGTATGCGCTTGCTGCTCGGCGAGTTCCACCGCGACCTGATCACCCTCGCCCCCGGCTCCGCCATCGCCATGGACTGGGCCGACCGCTACCGCACCGAATGGAGCCGCCCGTGACCCCCGCCTACAACCTCCGACACTACGGACAGAAGGAGGCGGCCCGGATCCGGCAGATACTCCTCGACGTCCACGCCGACGCCTACGCCACCGAGACCGACGAGTTCCACGACCAAGAACGGTTCGCCTGGTTCGTCGACCACTGGAGCGGCCTGCCCGGCTTCGACTGCGTCATCGCCTACGACGGCGATGAGCCCGCCGGCTACGCCTACGGCGCTCCGGCCCTACACGAGCGGGAGTGGTGGCGCGAGTACCTCTCCCCCGCCCCCGACGCCACCGACACATTCAACCTGTCGGAGCTGATGGTCCGCCCGAAGTGGCGCGCCACCGGCTTGTCGGAACAGCTGCACGCCGAGCTCGTCGGCCAGCGTCCCGAACCGCTGGCAGCCCTCCTCGTCGACACCACCCACCCCCGCGTCCAAGCCCTCTACGAGAGCTGGGGCTACGAGAAGGTCGGCGAACGCCAGCCCTTCGCCGACTCCCCTCTGTACGCCGTCATGCTCCGCACACGGACCCCCTGACCAGCACCATCCCAACGACCCCGGCCGCCCGCTCCGGCCGCCGACTCCCTTCTGGTCAAGGAGGCCGCAGCCGGGACAACCACGTCCCGCGGTTGTCTGCGACGGCGGGGCACGGAGGGGTGCCGTACCGCGGCTTCTCGAAGCAGTGGCGTATCACCCGATCGTGGGGTCGTCGGCGGGGGGTTGCGCAGCGCGTGGCGGAGATCGGGGTACAGGCCGGTGGGGACGAGGTCGTGGGCGCCGTCGTGACGGACGCCGATGGAGGAGATGACGGCGGCGACGAGGCCGCGCCCGGGAAGGTGGGTGCACTTCATGCCCACCACGACTCCGGCCCGGCCAGGGGCGCGGTAGGAGTTGTCCGTGCTGTCCGGTTAGCCCGGTTGCGCGAAGAACCGGGTGGTGCTGCTCATCCCTCACCGTGATGGTCCATCCGGAAGCATCACCCTGCGCTGGCGCCGGTACGGACGAGGGAGGGGCCGATGCTGTTGGCGGGTGCGGCTTTCACCGCCGTAGGTCGTGTCCGGGCACGGAGCTCCGAGACGGTCCCCGTACCTCGGGAACTGCCTCGGGGCTCGGCGCCGTTCTCCCGGCATGAACTCCGTACGGAAAACCCCCGACGTCCTGCGTTACACCGCCTTCTCCGACGATCCCGAGGGAGGCAATCCCGCCGGAATCGTTCTCGACGCCACGGGCCTCAGCGACGAGGAGATGCTCGCGATCGCCGCCGAAGTCGGCTACAGCGAGAGCGCGTTCCTGACAGCGCCGTCCGAGCGAGCGGGCTCCGGCGCGTCGGACGCCGGGCGCGCGTACACCATCCGCTACTTCAGCCCCAAGGCGGAAGTGCCCTTCTGCGGTCACGCCACCGTCGCGACGGCCGTGGCCCTCGGCGAGCGCATCGGCCCCGGCGACCTGGTATTCACCACGCAGGCCGGGACCGTGCCGGTCACCGTGACACGCGAGGGCGGGGCACTGCGGGCCACACTCACGAGCGTCGAGCCGCACATCGAGGAGGTCGCGGCCGAGGACCTGGCAGAGGCACTCGCCGCGCTCGACTGGCCGGCCGGCGACCTCGATCCCACCCTGCCTCCCCGCATCGCCTTTGCAGGCGCCCGCCATCTGATCCTGGCTGCCGCGACCCGAGAACGCCTGGCCCACCTGGCGTACGACTTCGCCCGCCTGGAGGCCCTGATGCACCGGCTCAACCTGACGACGCTGCAGTTGGTCTGGCGCGCCTCTGCGGAGGTGTTCCACGTCCGCGGCCCGTTCCCGGTGGGCGGTGTGGTGGAGGACCCGGCGACCGGGGCGGCGGCGGCCGCCTTCGGCGCGTACGCCCGTGAGCTCGGACTCGTGCCCGAGGCGACGGTCCTCACTCTCCACCAAGGGGAGGACATGGGGCGTCCCGGTGTCCTCACGGTGGAACTGCGGGCGAGCGACCGGCGGATCAGGGTCAGCGGCGCAGGGACCCGCATCCCGGCCTGATCCAATCGAGAGGCCTTGACCGACAAGACGGTTGGGAGCCCGGCCCTGTGACGAGCGCAGGACCGGGGGCGTCGTCTGGGTGGGTGAGCGGTGCGAGGACGCGCGAACGGCGCTTCTGGCCGGTTCATCCGGGTCGAACTTCCGTGTTTCCGTTGGCAGTCGCTGCGGCTATCGGTTTCCGGCTCTTCCAGGCGTCGAGGATCGCGACAGGCAGGCGGGCGCGGTCGGGTACGTCGTAGCCGTTGGCACGTGCCCAAGCGCGGATGTCGTTCGTGTCTGCCGTCGTACTTGTCGGCGGCTGCGGCGCTGTGTCGATCGTTGTGGGTGGGGCGGGTGTTGTGGAGGTGAAGGGCCGCACACTCCGTCGGTGCTCCAGTGGGTCGACTTCCAGAAGGCCGCGCACGCCAGCGCGGTCGGCAAGAGGATGTGACGCAGGAAGTACGCCAGCTTCCTCGAAGTCCTGTCGACGAGCGAGAACGCCCTGCGCCAAGGCGTCTACCGCGAAGCGAACATCCTGCCGCCCGCGACCACGAAGGGCGACGGGGAGAAGCAGGTGAAGGTCGGCGCCCGGGACGTCGCGATCTGGCCCACCGCTGTCGAGTACGCCCGGGACAACCCGGAAGAGACGGTGTACTTCGTCAGCAGCAACGACCGGGACTTCACCAAGGGCAGTGCCGGGTACCCCTCCCCCATGGCCGAGGATGTCGCCGACCTAGGCAAACGCTTAGTCCACCTGACCAACCTCGAGGAACTGCTCGAAACCATCGCCCCCAGCGTCGCGGCCGACGAGGCCGACGTCCGCGGCCTCCTGGAGCTGCAGACCACGTTCGTGGCCGATCGCTCTCTTCAGGCCTGGGGGTCACTCGGGAAGAGGTCGCAGTTCCAGGTCACGACCCAGGACGGCGAGCGCGCGTAGGCCCAGGGGTGGCTGTTCGATGACAAGGTCACGGTGAAGCTCCTCGACGTGCGGGATATCGAGGCCTACCAGCTCGGTGACCGTGCCTGGTACGTCGCCACCGCACGCCGGCAGTTCGTCGGCACGGCCATGGTGGTCACCTCGTCCGTGCAGACGGTCGCATGCACCTGGGAGACCCGGATCCTGGCGCCGCTCCGGTCCGCAGACAACCACCTCCCGATCATCATCAAGGCTCACCTCCCGCAGGCGGCTGACGGGGACGATGTCGAATGGCCGCCGCTCCCGAACTATCAGGAGGTCGCACAGCGCATCATCGAGGCGGCCCAGGCGGAAGGACGCAACCCCACATGGGTGGAAGTGCTGATGGGCGCCCTTTCTGACGGATCCGGCACCGCGAGGCCGGCACCGCCCCCCTCGCGCTACGCCCGCTGGAGTGCGGGGGATGCGCCTGTGTGCGATATTGGCTGGTAGAGCCGGATGGGCTCGTCCCCGGGACGGCCGCCGAGCCTCTTGTGCCCGTCGAGTGATTCCACGAACCCGGGCTGGTTCTCATGGCACCCACACTCACTGACTTCGGCCACGCATCCATGCGGGTGCTGGGCAGGAAAGCCCTCGGATCGCGTCCGCTCCTCGTTCTCCTGCTGGAGTACGACGACAATGCGCAGGGCGACTTTCCGCGACTGGCCTCGGTGCACCCGCCCGCCTACTACGACCAGTTGTCCTTCGGACACCCCGACCCTCCGTTCTCAACGGACTCCCCCGTCAATCCCGCCGGGCTCGCAGGCTATGTCGAGGAATGCTCGATCGGTCGGTTCTCCCTCTTCAGAGTGGCGATAGACGGCCCGTTCCCCATGGGGCCGTTCGGGAACCCCGACGATTCGACGCACATACAGAAGGTCGCTCAGAAAATCATCGACTATTCGCCGTGGGCGTTCATCGGGATCGACGGGGACGCGTTCGATCTACTGGTCAGCAGCGACGAGCTCGTGGTGCTCGTCATCGAGAATATCCGCCAGCGCTTCCCGGCGAGTCGGCCCAACGAGCCCGTGTACGCGACGACCGAGCTCTTCGGAGGCCACCCTCCCGCCGAGGTGACCGTGACCCTCGCGGTGCAGATTGCCTTCGCCGGCCCCTTCACACCCTTCTACCAGATAGCGCACGAGGTCACTCATTCACTCGGCACCATCGACATGTACAACCCCGGCAGTATGAACTACCTGCTGACGCTGATGGGCGCGTACCCCTTCTACTCGAACGACCAGGCGACCGTTCACCTGGACGCCTGGCACAAGCTCCAACTCGGTTGGTGCGAGCCCCGGCTGGTCGAACTGCAGGCTCACGGAAGCGCGGATGTCGCCGAGATCTCCGCAGAGCGTCCGGACGGGGCCGTCATCCTCTGGCATCAGAATCATGGCGTGTCGGAGTACTTCCTCCTCGAACGTCGCAGAGCCGACGGGGCTCGGAAGTACGACCGTTCCTTCCCCGGCGACGGTCTGCTCATTTGGCACATAGACCCGGCACGCACGCCCATGAACCGAGGCACGCCGAACCTGGACGCCGGATCCAGCGGCGTGTGGGAAGCAGGGACACACACACCGCCCCTCCACTGGAGCGATGGAACCATGGCGGTCAGCGGCCTCACCTTCGCGGCCGGCCCCGACGCTTCCCTGCGCGTCACCTGGTAAGCAGGCCCGCACGGCGCATCGCGTCACGGGTGGCGAACGGGAGCGGCCCGGATCGGAACCGGTCCGTACACTCGCGCTGAGCGCGGAGGCCCGCATGCCGCAGAGCGCGTGCAGCCACCACAGCGGTGGGGAGCCTCCTTGTGGTCATTTCTGGTCGACGGCCTCTTGGGTCGGCCTGGCGCTCCAGCGTCTCTGGTCGACGGCCTCTTGGGTCGGCCTGGCGCTCCAGCCTCCGCCTGCCATGGGCCTTCGCCCGTCAGGCGCCTCTCGCTTGTCCCACGTAGGGAGGGATCGCGACTACGCGGAAATTCCCCGTTGTCGGGGTCAATGTCGATGTCGCGACCCTCGGTCGCCGTAGGAGTCGACCGCCACGACCTCGTCGCCTTCCGTCCGGTGCCGATCCGGGAGTTGCGGCCCTCGGTCACCGCCTCACCCGTTCTCGTCCGGTGGCTCAAGGACCACGGGTATTACTGGCCCGAGGGGATGCCGGCGACGGACCGGCGTGCCGAACTGGGCCTGGACAAGCCCCTGGTGCGGCTGCCCGGGCAGCGTTCCGGTGCCGGCGCACCATCCGGGTCCGGCCCGGCGGCGACTGGGCCGGACCCGGCCGTCCTGGGCAACTGCACAGCCCTGCCGACGCGGCCTGATGATTTGAGGGAAACTCGCCCGGGCGGTCGCCGCCGACCTGACCGCTGAGCAACTGGCCACCCCTGCCCACCCACTCGGGTCCATGCCACCGGTCGTCGCCAGAACCCGTAAAGCATCGGGCGCAGGGAGCGGAACTGGAGGCTACCGCGCCTCCACCCCCGATCAGGACAAGACCATAGCCATCGGTCTCGCCGGGAAGACGGTGGTTGGCGCCTGGCTACGGGAGCGGTTCGGAGTTCCCGAGGAAACCTCCTGGAAGTCCAGCCTGCGCTCCCATGTCCTCGCGGGCGGGCCGGGAGACGACCGGCTCGGCTACGACTTCCGCATCCACAACGGGGACCAGACATACCTCTACGAGGTCAAAGCGTCGGTCGGCAGCAGCGGCGAGGTCACCCTCGGCGACTCCGAGGTGGAGCGGGCCGCCCACCTCGGCACGGACGAGACGTACATCATCGTGTACGTCTCCGACGTGCTCGACCGCGAGCGCCGTCGCATCACCCCGCTACCGAGCCCCTTCGGCGCACCGGGACTGGCCGGCTACGAACTCCTCAGCGCAAAGATGCGCCTTCGCTTCACGCTTCCTGGGTAGTTCCCCACGCACACCCCAATTTGACGTTCCCGGAAGCCCGATCATCGCAACGTCATCGGAGGTCAAGGTGGGGAGGAGAAAAGAGTGCGCGACCAGCGGACGGGGTTGCTGTCGGCGCCTTCGGTGAGCCAGGAGCCTTCGCCGAGCGGCTGGAGCTCGTTCGGGTGTGCGGGAATGCACCGGGCGGCGCTTCCGCGCACGGCATCGGCGAGCGGCCTCAACTCATGCGGCTCGCAAGCTTGTTCAGTTCTGGGAGGTGACCGCTTCACCGAGGGTTGTTGAGCAGGAACTCGAGGTCGCCGTCCGTCGAGGCGAGCGGCGGAGCGACGACCAGGCCCTCCGTCTTCGGCTCGCCCGCACCGATGAACGGGTACAGGAAGACGCCTCGCTCCTGGCTGCCTGCATCAGGGGCCAGGGCTGCCCGCGGCGACTACCACGCAGTACACGAAGCCCAGGCCGCGCACGTTCGGCGCGGCCAGCAAGGTCGGGCAGGCTGTGCCGGGCCGCCGCCGGCCTCGGGTCCGTCCCGGGCCTGAACGCCAGAGCCGGGTTCACCCACAACCTGACCACCCCGCCCACGCCCCCGTCCAGGGCGAGGAACTCACGCTCGACGAGCCACGCCACCTGGGCCCGCAGCTTCTCCACGGGTCGCCAGCTCCTGGACCTGGACAGTGAAGTCGAACCGCACTGGTGCGTCGCCCTCAAGGAGGCACGCGATCATCACCACCAGTCGCTGCGGGTCGGAGCCCCTGTACTGCTTGCCGCGCTCGTGCCGGTGCAGGTAGCCGGGGGGCCAGCACGGCGAGGCCGTGGTGATCCCGCAGTTGCATCCGCAAGAGGTCCTGAGCGAGATCCGCCCGTCGTGGTGTTCAGGACCTGCCTCAACGAGCAAGCACATTCAGCGGATGCCCTGGAAGCCCCGGCCCAGGCCATGCCGCCAGGGCCGCTTGGTGCATGGGCCGGGCACCCCCGGCCGCTGGACTACGAGATCGCAGCCACACAGCGTGATGCCCATTCGGCCTACTGTCACACGCTCCGTGCGTGGACCGCTCCTACCGTGGGGTGACGCTTCGCAGACCACTGAGGAGGTCTTCCCATGAGCAGTCGCAGCGTGGTCGCCGGCATAGCCCTGGCCATCGCCTCTGTCGCACCCTTGTCCGGCGTCGCTCACGCGCAGGATCTCGACTGCCGGAACTTCCGCTTCCAGGAAGATGCCCAGGCAGAGTTCAACCGCGACACGAGCGACCCCAACCGGCTCGACGAAGACCAAGGCCCCGATGACCACATCGCCTGCGAAGCACTGCCCAGCCGCGCCAGCACGGACACCGTGCAGCCGGTGAGCCCGAGTGCCACCGCCACCCCGCCTGCGGCTCCCGTCGTTCCGGCCCCCGTCGTTCCGAGTCGCGGTACCCGGGCGGGAATCGGCGGAACATCCGGACCGTCCGGTCTCAGTCTGGGCATAGGCCTCACCCTGGCCACCGGTGCCGCTGCGGCAGGCGGCTACCTCACAGCACGCCGCCTGCGCCGCGGATCGAAGCAGGCCTGACCGTTGATGCCGATCTTGAATTTTCCCCACTGCTGCTCTTCACCTCAGTTGGTTCACGAATTGAACCAACTGAGGAAGGGCACGGTGTGGGTGACCCGCAGCCTCTGATTCGCCGGACGGAACCCGCGCCTGTCTGCTCAACGCCAACCGGTGTACCCGTCGGAGTGCCCTCCGCCACCCTCGCCCCGCGTGAGGCCGTAAAGGAACAGCCCCAGCACGATCAGCGCGAGCAGCACGGTCCAGAACCTGTCTGGGAAATCCAGGGAACCCGGGCGCCGTGGGGAAACGTCGCCCTGGCTCTCAGTGTCGCGTTCCTCGTCGCTCATCCCGCCCCCCGTCCATCCATACTCATGGCACTGCTCCATGCGGCCGGTGTCAAGCCCGTTCACCTGTACCCACGTGGGCGCACTGGCGAGTGCACGAACAGGGCTGGCTTCACGTCATCCTGAGACTGGCCACCTGCCGCAGCCAGAACGCCGGAAGCAGGCTTGACCGCGACCGACGAATCGCTGCGCGAGTCGATCGCCGGGCGTCGGCGATCGGTGGCCCGGTACCGTGAGTCGAGGTCGGTGGCTTCGGAGACAGGGACGGTCCGATGGGCGGTTCACGGCGTGGCTGTTGCGGCACGTGGCGGCTCAAGGGACACCTGTGAGCGCGCAAGGCTGGCCTCCGCCGATCCAGATATTGGCATGTAGGCCCGGACCGGCCGCAGACCTTCACCGATCATCTGGAGGGCGGCGGTGCCACCGAAACGGCGCTGCAGAGCCTCACGGACGCCTGGATCCGCTACGCCTCCCGCTGAGGGCCCTCAACCCTGCCGGCCCCAGATTTCTCGCCGAGGCCGGCCCGTCGCACCGCCCCCCAAGATGCCCCGGCCACTGGCGACGCGCGCGCCCATCTGTCAGGCGTCGAAGCGGTGGCGGGACGCCTCGATATGACCGAGGTACCGGTGGGTCCAGTCGCACAGTCCGTCGATCGTCACCCGCAGGGCCTGGCCCGGTTCGGTGAGGGTGTACTCGACCCGCGGCGGCACGACAGGGTGCACCATCCGCTCGACCAGACCGTAACGCTCCAACATGCGCAGGTTCTGGGTAAGCATCTTGTGGCTGATGCCCTCGATCTCGCTCCGCACTTCACCGAAGCGCAGGGTGCGGTCCCCCAGGGCCTCGATGATCAGGAGCGCCCACTTGTTGGCGACGTCCGAGAAGATCTCCCGCGCCAGGGAGTCCGCGCGCCTGAGGTCTGCTTCGTCGGGCGAGCCCGTGAACTGCTTGGTCACCATCAGGTTCCCCAGTCACCGAAAAGTGCGTTCTTCCATGTCAGCGGCCACTCTCCTACGGTTCCTGAGTAACCACAAGAGAGCAACCGTCTCGTGGGCTTGATGTCAACGGACTCACGGGCGCTCACAACAAGGGGAGGCACGCGGCATGGCCATCATCCTGGTGAACCCAAGCGGATTGCCGGAAGTCGACGCCTACCGGCAGGTGTCGATCGCGACCGGATCGAAGTTGGTCTTCATCGCCGGACAGGTCGCCTGGGACGTCAACGGGGTCACCGTTGGTAAAGGCGACCTCGCCGCCCAGGTCGAGCAGTGCTACCTCAACGTCGGCGCCGCCCTGGCGGAGGTCGGCGCTTCCTTCGACGACGTGGCGAAACTGACCATTTACGTCGTCGACTGGACGCCCGGCAAAATGTCTCAGCTCATGGACGGGATCGCCCGGGCGGCCACGAAGCTCGGAGTCACCCCGGTACCGCCGGGCACACTGTTGGGCGTCGCGGCTCTGGACATCCCCGAGCACCTGGTCGAGATCGAAGCCACCGCCGTGATCGACTGAACAGAGGCACCCGCCCGTGCGACGGAACCGGCAGTACTCCGTCGAGATCGAGCCGCCCTCCGCCCGGGATTCTTGTCGATGTCGCCCTTGGCGGCGAGGGCCTCACCCTGGCATACCACGTTCACGGAGGGGACCAGTGGGCACGACCCAACCTGGTGCGCGCGACAACGACAGGCGGGGCGGAGAAGGTCGCCATCCACCCGCACTACTCCCCTTGCTGACCTGGTCGAGCTGAGGGCAGAGCACGGAGTGTCTGTCGACGAGGTGCTCGACGATGTCGCTCTCTGGGGTGCGCAAAAGCTGGTCCGGGTTCCATCCGAGGACGTCTTTCTGCAGGCCCACCATCTTGTTGTGCAGGGTCTCGCGGAGCTCTCGCTGCGCGAACAACGGCGATGGTCGGTAGGAAGTGTCGGCGTGCGGACTTCTCTCCCCAGCTGCGTCCGGACGAACGTCCCCCGTTGTTCCTGATCCTGGTGCGCCATGCTGGCTCCATGACAACTAAGGGGTGGGGCATAGCGGCCGTAGCCTGGAGTGTGCTTGCTGTGCTGTTTCTGGGGATACGGTGTCGGCCGGGGCTCTCGGGCTCGTGCGGCTGGGACTGGCTGGGGATGAGGTCCGGGTTCGCCTTTCGCAGTGCCGGCTCGAAAGCAGTCGAAGTGGAAGCCACGTTGAGTGCTCGGGTCGGCTTGTGGGCGACGTGAGCATGAACACCGTGACGGTGCGTCATGACGGCAAGCGAGGGGACGTGGTGCCCGCGGCCAGAACGCCGTGGGGAACCTTTGAGGTGGTGGACAAGAGCTTCGCGTCGTGGGGGACGGCAGTTCTGTATCCGCTCCTGCCTCTCGTCGCGACGGCGGTGACGTCCTATTTCGCGTTGAGATCCGGCCGTGGAGGGAAGAGGCAGACCGCGCCAAGTGCCTCGTGAGATTCCTATGCCACCTCCGTCTCTCGCTCGAAATGGCTGGACAGCGAGGTCGAGCAGGCCCTCTACGAGCTGGTGCCGCAGTGGATCGCCGCCGACTGGCCGTTCGAGCAGCCGCGCTTCCTCGGCCGAGAGATCTCCTGGTCGGACTGGCTCGCCCTGCCGAAGCACTCCGACGCGTAAGTAAATCCGGCGCGAACGGCAGGCCGTCCCAACGACCTGACCGCGCCGGGGGTCCCGAGGCCGGCCAATGCAGTTGCCTTAGGGCTCGCCCAACGATTCAGACGCGATCGTCCTGTCCCGGAAGGACTGGAAGGCATTCCAGCGGGCCTGGGCATCGTCTGCGAGCAGCTCACCGTTCGAGCAGTCGAAGGGGCGGCAGCCTGAACCTGCTTGTGAGAGCGGTTGTGCTCCTCTTTCCAGGCCGGGAGTTCGGCCGGGCCGCGCTCGCGGCGGTGAGGGATCACAAGTCCCGTGCCCAGATAGCCGCCGTCGGCGATCGTGAATGTCCTGCCGACGGCGGCTTTGGCGCCGGACTCCTCCCACGCCTTGCAGTCGTTGTGGTCGCCGGCCAGCGGCTGGCCAACCACCACGACCATGCGGGTGTCGGCGTCGATCACGACCTGATGGTTCGTGGAGTACCGGCAGTTCTTCGGTCACGGCGTGATCGCGGGTGGGCACGAGGGTGCCGTCCACGATGAGTACGGTGCCCTTGGCAAACCTCCTCTGCGGCTGGAACGCGAGCATCGGCCCAGATGGTCGATGATGCGACCCGCCGCCGACCCCGGCCGAGCCGGTGCGAGCCCGGTCCGAGCCGGCTCGCACGACGACAACGACTGCCGCGTGGAGCCGTCAGGCGTTGTCGACCGGCAGGACGACCATCTCTAGCGCCCCGATTCGCCTGGGCCCCGGCCGGCGGTTGTCGGCCGGGGCCCGCCTCGGTCAGCCGGTCTCACCCCACCAGGCGGGAGACACGCTGAGGCTCCACAGGTCGCCCGCCCCCTGGGCGTCGACGTCCACCCGGACGATGAGCCGCACACCGGACTCGGGGACCCGATAGCGGCGGAAGTCGGTGGCCGTCGCGTCGTCGTCCGGTTCGAACGAGTAGCCCAGATCGTTGATCGCCACGGTCAGGTCCTCGAAGCGCACCGAAGAGGCGAAGGCGCCGTATGAGCTGCGTAGGGCCGCCGGCACGGCCGACTCCACGTCCCACCTCAACCGGTGCACCTGCACGCTGATTCCGAAGCAGGGCCAGGAACCCTGCGCCTCCTCGAACGACAGCTCCACGAGCCCGTAGTCCCGGCGCATGAGCCCCGCGTCCACGTCGTCGACGTAGTCGGCCCCCAGCCGGTCCGCCCACTCGGCAGGCTGCGTGCCGATGCCCATGCCCAGAACATCGCCGCGGGTGGCCACGTGGGCGTAGAAATCCAGGTCGGACATCTACATCTTCTCCATTGCCTCGATCAGCGCCCGCAGCTCGGCCGTCCGGTCGTTGCTGAAGCGCCACTGCGGGTTGCGGCCTTCCTTCATGGCCTTGGCGCTGGACTCGAAGACCTCCTTGGCTCCCTTCGTCACCCTGATCATGTCCGCGCGCGTCTTGGGGTCGGACTTGATCGCCGCGACGACGGCATCGACCTGCTTCTGGGTGGCTGTGCCGCGCGACAGGCGGATCGCCTCGCCACGGATGCCGCCCTTGCCGTCCGGACGCAAGGCCACTTCCATGCCGTCCTTCATGTTGACGTGAGCGCCCTTGGTGACCCAGTCCTGGTCCACCTGACCGACGTGGTCGATCTCCAGGCTGCACTTGTTCTTCTTGGCATTGTGGACCAGGACGGGCGTGCTTCCGGCGAGCACGTAGTAGGTGTGCAGCCGGGCGACGGTGAGGTTGTGGACCGTCTGCTGCCCGGTGCCCGTCGCGACCGCGGTGACCCGCACCGGCTTGCTCGTGTCGGTCCGCAGCCATGTTCCAGGAGTGAGGTCGACGGCGTCGCTCCACACGTCGGGGCCGACGGTGCGGAACGGGTGACGGTCGGTCGCCGTGACGGTGTCCGTGTGGTCGCCTGCGTCGCCGTCGGTGTCGACGGTCAGGGTGACCAGGCGCTTCTCCCCCGAGCCGGTGATCAGGTCGGTCACGGGCTGGGGCTCGGTGAGGCCGGTGTCGGGGTCCGTGGCCAGGACCTCGTCGCCTTGTCGTACCGACTCGATGGACACGGCGGCGCCCGTGGCCATGAGGACCCGGGTTCCGGCCGGGAAGCTGTTCCCGTCGACGCTGCCGGCGACGCAGGTGGCCTTGCGGGCGTCCCGCACGTCGTCGCCTGTGAGGGCTTTCTTGCCGATCTTGAGCCAGCGCAGCACGACCAGCGCGCCCGTGGCCCGGTCCAGCCCGCTCAGTTCCTCGTCCGTGGCGAGGTCCTTGCCGATGACGGCCTCGACGATGCCCTTGCCGTCCCCGATACCGGGCAGGAGGTCGAGGAGCAGGCCCATGCGCCGCTGCTGCTCCTCGGCGTCGAGCCCGGAACCGCCGGAGCTCCAGGCGTCCTTGATGTGGGAGAAGTCGAACTCGATGCCGGGCAGCTCACGGAGCTTCTCGGCACCCTTCTTGATGCCCGGGACGTGCTTGTTGAGCTCCTCCATGCCCTTGTTGGCCTGGCCGACCCCCCGGTTCATCTCCTCCATGCCCTTGTTGGCCTGGCCGATGCCCCGGTTCATCTGGTCCAGCGCACCGTTGACCTGGCCCATCGCCTTGTTCATGTCGTCGAGGCCACGGCTCATCTGGCTCAGACCGGCGTTGATCCGGTCGAGATCCTCGCCCATGCCCTTCAGGCCGTTCCTGAGCGAGGTCGCGGCCTTCTGGAACTCCGGATCGCCGACGATGGCCGCGAGTGCGAAGATCACCTGAAGGAACGCGACGGTCACCTCCGCGAGCATCACGATCGTCTGGATGGTCTCGTTGACCTTCGCCAGCCGGTGGTCGACGTCCTTCTGCGCGGCCGCGTACGCGGCGTGGATCCGTTTCTCCGCCTCGGCCCGCGTGGCCGGGTCGGTGATCGTGGCCGGGTCCTGCTTGACCGCCTCCTTCAGCTGCTCGAACCCGGCGATCTCCTTGCGCAGGTTCTTGAAATGCTGCTCGGTGTCCTTGTGCAGGTAGTGGATGCCGTACGCGGCAAGGCCCACCCCGGCCCCGACGCGGACGGCCTTGTCGGCGAACTCCCGGTAGCAGGCGGGCTTCTCCAACAGCGGCTTGGCGCCGCACCCGGAGTACTTGGCGGCCGCCTTCACGATGGCCGCGATGCGCTCGGCCGCGGAGGCCGCCGCCTGACGGTTCTCGATGCCCGTCGCGGCGACTGCGGTCTTCTCCCCCAGGCCCAGGCAGAGAAAGACTGCCAGGAGCGTGAGAAACGCGGCAGCATGCCGCGTCGTACGGTGGTGCATATACGTCCTATGTCGAGGGCCCGCGCATGCGTCACGGCTGGTCGACCGGCGACACGGACCCAGAGTCCTCGGACGAGAACTCCCCCTTGAATTACCGAACGGTAGCTTAAGGGGTGTCCCGTGACTGGGCAGCGCCCTGTTGCCGATCCCGGATCGGACCGTGTCAGTGGCTGGTGACAGGATCGAGAGGTGCTGATCAAGGCATATGACGTCGGCCCGTTGGTGCCGGGCGAGTCGCTGCTGGTCCACCCGGGCTTCTGGTCGAACTACCTCTTGTCGATGTGTAGATGGCGGGTGTGCCGAGCGCCCGGTTCCGGAGTGGTTCGGCGAGGACGGCGCCGATACCGATGCCCTGTCCGAGGTCCTCTCCCCTCCAGCGTCGGCCACGACTCCTGCCAACCCCGCGCCACCAAGTGGACCGAAGGCATCTGCGGCGAGGCCGCCCCGTACTGGCCGACCGAGCTCACTGTCACCCAGCCCGCGCCGATCACCTGAAGCGCGCTGACGGCAACCGGGTCACGCTGGTCCACGTTGGAACACCGGCTCTTCCCCAGTCGCCTGCCACGACTACGGCTGCCCGTCGTGGCCCACGGACTGCGGCACCGTCAACCCCTCCGCCCGCAGCCACTGCGACAGGTGACAGGCGCGACGGCACTATGCCCGCCGAGCTGTTGGGCGACCGCAAGGCGGGGTTCGAGATGACCTACGAGGAGTGGATCGCCACCCAGGTCGGTCCCCGCGTCGGCGGCGGCCGGTACGACCATGGCCACGCCGGAAGCATCTGCGGGGTCCTCGCGATCGAGCGCGGCCCGCGCCCGCTCGGTGTCTGGCCCGGGTGGGAGATCACCGTCCGGTTCGAAAGCGACGGCCGGAAGAGGACGCACTGCACCGGCTGGGACGTTCGAGGACCTTCGTCCGCTTCCATGACGGACGTGCGCACCTTCCGCAGGGCACGCCCCTGTCGGTGGCGGACGACGAGCAGCGGCAGGAGTTCAACCGGCTGTGGCGCCGCGAGAACCAGGAGCCGGACTTCACCTATCCCCCGCTGACGTACACCGTCAGCGAGAGCGACTTGATGCCGCCCGTCTGAGCGCGTCACGGGGCGGGCGCCACGCCGCCGGTCGACGGCCAACGCCAACCGTGCGTACGGCAGGACGGACCGTCCCACCGGTCTTCGGCCGCAAGGTTCCGGGGGCCGGCTCCGGGGAGAGGCGAGCGAACGCTTCGCCCTCAGCCGAGCACCGACGGCACTCCTCACGGCTGGTGACGAGGGGAATTCGAAAGGTAATAAATAGATGAATACCTTACTGAATTGCCGTCAATAGCCTTGTCTCGCCTATCTCGATTCGATAACGAGATCCCGGAAAAGGCCTGGACCATTCACCGCAGAATTGCCAACTCGCCTTATCTGTAAGCACATTGACTGTTCATCAGATACGGCACCGTAGGTAACGGTCAGATATCTCGACGGGCATTCCCGTTTGCCCGGATTCTCCACCGCACGCATCTGGCAGGCTTCCGCGCACCCACTCCTCCGACCAAGGATTTGAGGTGCGCATGACTAGACATCGCAGGAAGCGTGAACACCGGCGCAAGAGCCGGGGGTTGATGCTCCTCACCGCCGCAGTGGCGTCGGCGGCGGCGATCGCCGGAGGGGCCGCCTACGCCGGCATCGGGAACGAAGCCGGGCCCGGGACCCCCGCGCAGGCGCGCATACCCGCGACGGTTCCCCTCGCGCCGGCCGCCGCCCCGACCCGCGACGAGGAGCCGGAGCCCATCGTGGGCAAGCCGGCCAGCGACACCCGGCGCGGCATGGTCTACAACGGACTCAAGGCGGCTCCCCGGGGCGACCGTTGCACGGGCACCTACCGCACCGACGCGGGCCTGTGCACCCACGGGCCCGACGCTCCGCCCAAGGGCGTGGACATCAAGGCGAACGTGCCTCCCGCCGTCACCACCAAGGCCACCGCGGCCGACCCGGCGAAGCCCACATCCGGGGACGCGGGCTCCGGGAAGGGCGCCGAGAGCCCCCAGGACGCGCCCGCCGCCGACGCCGACGGCGCCAGGACCGGAGCCGCCGCGGCCCCGAAGCCGACCGCGCCGGCCGCCGGCCAGACGGTCGCCGCGGGCCCGGCGGGACAGACCGTCCAGTGCGACGGCGACGGCAGCACCGGCAACCGCGTGCAGGTCGTGTACGTGCACGGCCCGGGCCGCGACCGGTACGCCGAGTACGTCGCCTCGTTCCGCAAGTGGGCGGCCGACGCCGACCTCATCTACGCCATGAGCGCGAAGGAGACCGGCGGCGTACGGTACATCCGCTATGTGACCGCGGCCGACTGCACGCCGACCGTCCTCAACATCGAGCTTCCCTCGTCCGCGCTCTCCGAGTTCAGCGCGACGAACAACGCGCTCGCCGCCAAGGGCCTCAACCGGCGCGACCGCAAGTACATGATCTTCGCGGACACCAACGTCTACTGCGGCATCGGCACGTTCGCCGGTGACGAACGGCCGGGCCAGAACAACCAGAGCAACTTCGGCCCCTCCTACGGTCGTACCGACGCGGGCTGCTGGGGCGGTCACACCGCGGCGCACGAACTGGGACACAACCTCGGCGCGGTCAACAACAGCGCGCCCAACACCAGTCGCGGCGCGCACTGCACGGACGAGTACGACGTCATGTGCTACTCGGACACCCCGTACTACCCGCAGATGCGGTACGTGTGCTCCAACCGGGCGGCCGAGAACATCCTGGACTGCAATCACGACGACTACTTCCACACCAATCCCAAGGCCGGCAGCTACCTGGCCACGCACTGGAACATCGCCGACAACCAGTTCCTGATGCGGTCCACGGGCGGTACCACCCCCAACCCGAACCCCACCCCGACGCCCACTCCCACTCCCACCCCGACGCCCACCCCCACCCCCACTCCCACCCCGACCCCGACCCCGACCAGGCAGCCCACCGGCGGACCGACGCCGACGGCCGGTCAGATCCAGTCCACGGCGGTCGTCGTGAGCTGGCCCAAGGTCGAGGGCGCCGCCTGGTACCAGGTCCTGCTGGACGGCAGGCACCTGACCTGGGTCCAGTCGCAGTCGATGCGCATCTACAACCTCCGGCCCGGCACCGAGTACAAGGTCGCCGTCTCGGTCCGCGACCGGTCCGGTCGTGACAGCGGGGCCGGGCGGACGACCACGTTCCGTACGGCAGGAGCGGGCGACGGCACGACCACGCCCGGTACCCGCTACACCCTCGCCAACGCGGGCACCGGTATGGCCGCCGAGGTCTGGGGCGGCCGCTCCGCCGACGGCACGGTGCTCGTCGGAGCGCGGGCCACCGGCTACGCCCAGCAGCAGTGGCTGTTCGACGACGCGGGCAACGGGCTCGTCCGCATCCGATCCGCCGTCTCCGGCAAGTGCCTGCAGACGGGCGGAGCCCCCGCCGCGGGCATGTGGATCGCCCAGCAGACGTGCGGCGGCGCGGCCACGCAGAAGTGGAAGCTGACCGCTCGCGACGGAGCGGTCACCGTGACCGACCCGAGCGGCGGCTACGCCCTGACGGTGAGCGACCGCCCGTACTACGGGAGCTGGCTGCTCGACCTGCGGCGCGCGAACGGTGCCGCGACCCAGGCGTGGACGGTCCAGAAGGCCTCCTGACCCCGACCGCCGGACCAGGGCCGGGCAAGCGGCCCCGGTCGTCCGGTCCGACGCCGGTGGACGGTCACCACGACCGTCCACCGGCGCCCACCCCGGCGCTCCACATTCCGCATTCCGCACTCCGCACGCACCGCATCTCACGCACCTGGAGCACAGCAACGATGCGCACACACCTTGCTTCCCGTACCCGTACGGGCTTCTGCCTCCTGCTCATGCTCTTCGCCCAGGCCCTGGCCGTGCCAGCCACCGCCCAGGCCCACGGCGACACCGTCAAGGTGGTGGTGACCGGTCAGCGGGACGGCCACGTCACGACCGAGATCACCTGGGAGAACGACGGGGACGCCGTCGAGGAGACCGTCGCCGCCACGGTGAACGCGACCAGCCCCGACGGATCCCGTTCCCTGGGGCCGTGGCCCCTGGTCCGCGCCCCTGGCACACGCACCGGCTGGACCACCGCCGAGGTGCTCGCCCCCGGCACCTGGAAGGTCACCGTCAACGTGGGCTTCCCCGCCCTGGGCCACGCCGAACGCGAGGTCCAGGTCCCCGTGGTCGACCCCTCGCCCCCCGCCCCCCGCCCGACCCCCACCACGACCGCCCCATCCGCCCCGGCCCCCACCACGACCGCCCCGGCCACCTCCGCGCCGGCACCGTCGCGGACGGACCCGGCCGACGAGCGGGGTGACCGTGCGGTGGGATGGTCCCTCGCGGGCCTGGCCGGCATCGTGCTCGCCGGCACCGCGGCCGGCATGCTCCTCCGACGGGCCCGCGCCCGCAGACGCTGACGCTCCAGGGGCCGGGCCGTCATCGGCTGGGCCGCCGAACGCACCATGGCCCGAGATGCGCGAATGGCACCGGCCCCGTCTACTGATGCGCATCCGCCCGGCCGCCGCGCCCGAGCACCGCCCGGAGGACACCCATGGGTGATGCCATCGGTCGGAAGCGGGCCCCACCGCACAGCCGTGTGAACGGCACGGCGTTCACCGTGAGCCGGGTCGTCTCGCTCGCGACCGTGGTCACGGCCGTCGTGATCCTCGACGGCCTGGCGCCGGCTACGGGACTGGACAGATGCCGAGGTGTGGCCACGCCTGCACGCCGCCCTGCTGACAGAACTTCGCCGACCACGACGGCCACCTCGGCGACGCCGGGATGGGTGTCACGCGAGGTGCCTTTGAGGGCCCGGACGTGCGATCCGTCCACAGAGCAGCCGTCCAGATACAGCAAGCAGACGCCGGACGACGCTGGATCGAGACGGTCGCGGCCGTCTCGTCCCCCGCGCGGCCGAGGTGACCGACGGATCCTCAAGCGGGAGCCGCGCGACCGCTTCACGACGACGCCGGACAACGCGCGAGGTGGCTGAAAGCGATGCCCTGCACGGGTCGCATGTTCACAGGAAGTGACAGTTCCTGGAGCCGACATGATCTTCCTCACTTGCCAAGAGAGGCCGTGACGCGAGTATATGACGATTTGTCACGGTTTCAAGGTGGCGAATACCCTCCTCGGACCACAGAGAGGGTGTGCGAGATTCAGCCGAATGTTGTGAGTAGGCTGTGTGTGCCGGTAGGACATTCCCACTGATCATCTATGTGGGGGAAGTCCGTGCGCACAGCGCGACCACTGGTACTCCTAGTGGCATTTGTCATGGCCGTTCTGGCAGGTACAGAACAGGCCGCACTCGCGGTGGACAACTGGGTCACCGCAAAGACCGGCCGTGGAGCCGGCGAACTGCCCGAGCAGGGCTGGGGAACGGCGCGCGGCCGGGGCCACAGCGCCTCCGGCGATGCCACCGACGCCACGGCGGGAGGGGGACGCAGCGGCGCGCTCAAGGCGCCGGGCGAACTCCCGCCGGACGGCGGCACCACGCAACAGCGGCTGGGCGGTGCGCCCAAGCGGCCGGCCAGGACGCCGTTCGTCAAGGTGGCCGCGCCCGCAACGCCGCAGCGCAAGAGCTTCGACCCGAAGACCAGCGCCGAGCTGCCGGCCGAGCGCACCAGGCAGGCCCGCACGTTCCTGAACAAGGACGGGACGTACACCACCCGTTTCTACAACGAGCCGGTCAACTTCCTTGCCCGGGACGGCAAGTGGAAGGGCATCGACTCCCGGCTCACCCAGAGCCAGAACGCGGTGACTCCGCTCGGCGGAGCGGCCGTGGCTCCCGCCTGGCAGCCCAAGTCCTCCGAGAACAGGATCGCCCTGGGTGCGTACGCCGACGCCGCGCCCCTGGTACGTCTCGGCGTGAACGACACCGCCTCGCTCGGGTACTCCATCGAGGGCGCCTCCCACTCCATCGGTGAGGCCACAGGCAGCACGATCACCTACCCGGAGATCCGTCCCGCCGCGGACGTGCAGCTCGTCGCGGGCAGTGACTCGGTCAAGGAGACGCTGGTCCTCAAGGACCGGTCCGCTCCCACCGAGTGGCGTTTCCCTCTCGTCCTGAACGGCCTCACGGCCAAGCTGGACGGCCACGGCGGTGTCGTCTTCACCGATGCCTCCGGGCGGCAACAGGCCACCATGCCGGCAGGTTGGATGGAGGACTCCCGACACACGGAGAACGCCGCCGAAGGCGCCATCTCCTCCGGGGTCACCTACCGCCTGGAGAGCCGCGAAGGCCTTCAGACGCTGGTCGTCTCCCTTGACCGTAAGTGGCTCGCGGACCCCCAGCGGGTCTACCCCGTCAAGGTCGACCCGTCGGTGACCGGAGTCAAGGCGACCTCAGGCACGTACGTCGAATCTCCCTACAACACCAACTTCTCCAGCGCCGACGTGCTCAAGGTCGGCACGTACGACGGCGGCGGCCACAAGGCCGCGAGCTTCCTGCGCTTCGACGGGCTGAACACCGGAAGCCTGAAGAACGCCTGGGTGATCAACGCCAATCTGGCGCTGTACAACTCCTGGTCCCAGTCGTGCACCGCGCGCCCCGTGACCGTTCACCCGATCACGTCGAACTGGTCCGAAGGCAGCACCTCCGTCTTCCCCGGTCCCGCCACGGGTCCGGCGCTCGGCTCGAAGAGCTTCGCCCACGGCTGGCGTCCCACCGGCACCGAGACGTGGTCCTGCGCCCCGGCCTGGGAGAGCATCCCCCTCGGCAGCGAGGGCCGTCAGCTCGTCGACGACTGGACGCACGGCCGGAAGGCGAACTACGGCCTGGCGGTCAAGGCGGCCACGGACGACTCCAAGAGCTGGAAGCAGTTCCACTCCGACGACGGCAGCGGCGTGCCCAGCCTCGACGTCTCGTGGACCAAGTACGGCGCGAGCTACCAGCTCGGCCACTTCGTCTCGCCCATCACCGCCACCTCCGAGGGTGTCTTCAGGGTCACCGTCACCAATCAGGGCCAGCAGACCTGGCCCAAGAACAGCAACTTCAAGCTCCGCTACGACCTGTACGACGGCAACGGGAATCAGGTCGGAGGCGACTACTGGTCCAAGATCCGTTGGACCGACATGCCCTACGACGTGGCCCCGGGCGCCTCGGTCACGCTCGACGCCCACATCGCGCCACTCGCGCCGGGTACGTACGCGATCGCCTGGACGATGGACGAGTACCAGGTCAACTCCTTCGCCTCGCAGGGCGTTCCCGCCGCCGCGATGCGCGTGGAGGCCACCAACGCGGTGCCGTACATCACCGGGGCGAGTCCGCCGAGCGGCACGCTCGTGGACACCCTCAATCCGACGCTGTGGGCCTCGGCCACCGACCATGACAAGTACCCCGGCGCGCTGACCTACCAGTTCGAGGTGTGCGAGGTCGAGGGGAAGGACACGCGGAAGAACTGCCGCGGCAACACCCACGCGGCCTCGCCGAGCTGGACCGTTCCGGCGGGCTGGCTGAAGTGGGCGAAGACCTACGCCTGGTACGCCTACGTCAACGACGGCAAGGACCAGTCGGCCCGGACCGCGCCCTCGATCCTCACCACGCAGGTCCCGCAGCCGGTCATCACCTCCCACCTGGGCGGCGCAGACAACGGCCGGACGTTCGGCGAGCGGTCCGGCAACTACGTGACCGCCGCCACCGACGCCTCCGTGCCCACGACCGGCCCCGAGCTGGCGGTCGTTCGCACGTACAACTCGCAGGACCCGCGCAAGACCAGTGCCTTCGGCGCCGGCTGGGCGACCCGCTGGGACATGCGGGCCGCCTCCGAACCCGACGGCAGCGTCGTGATCACCCTCGCGAACGGTGCTCAGGTCCGCTTCGGCAAGAACAGCGACGGCACGTACAGCGCGCCCTCCGGTTCGATGGGCGTGCTGACGTCCGTGGAGGGCGGCGGCTGGACGCTGCGCGACGCGTCCGCGGCGCTGTACTCCTTCGACACGACCGGTCTGCTGACCAGGATCAAGGACGGTCACGACCGTGAGCAGCTGCTCGCCTACACCGGCGGCAAGCTGACCAAGGCCACCGACGCGCTGTCGCAGCGGGCGCTGAGGTTCACCTGGAGCGGCGCGCATGTCTCCTCCGTCTCCACCGACGCCGTCGGTCCGTCCGCACCGGCTCTCGTCTGGTCGTACACCTACCAGGGCGACCTGCTGACCAAGGTCTGCCCGCCGTCGTCCACCACCGCGTGCACGGTGTACGAGTACACCGGCGGCTCCCACTACCGGGGCATGGTGCAGGACGCCGACCCGGTGGCCTACTGGCGGCTGGGCGAGACCGAGGGCGAGGCCGCGCAGAGCGAGGCGGTCTCCCGTACCGGCATGAACGCCGGGCACTTCCGTGATGTCACCCTTGGCGGTGCCGGGGCCCTGAGCGGCACGAGCAACAAGGCCGCCTCCTTCAACGGCACGAACTCCTCCGTGGAGCTGCCGGAGTCGACGCTGGCCTCCTCGACCGTGCTGTCGGTGGAGCTGTGGTTCAAGACGGACACTCCGAACGGAGTTCTCGTCGGCTTCCAGGACGACCCGCTGGGCACGACGCACCCCAACGTCTACAACCCCGTGCTGGCCGTCGACTCGGCCGGCAAGCTGCGCGGAGCGTTCGAGAAGGCTGACGGCGGCCTCACCCCGATGACCTCCGCGGCCACCGTCACCGACAACGCCTGGCACCACGCCGTGCTCACCAGCACCGGCACCGGTCAGACGCTCTACCTGGACGGCCAGGCCGTCGGCACCCTCGCCGGTCCCGTCAGCCACTCCGTCAAGACGTACACCTACCTCGGCGGCGGCTTCACCGACCACACGTGGGACGGCGCCGGCACGTACGGCACCCGGTACTACAAGGGTCTGATGGACGAGGTCGCGGTCTACCACCGCGCCCTCGACGCGGGCTCCGTGCGCGCGCACCACGCGGCCCGGACCGGGTCCTCGAAGCTCTCCAAGGTCACCCTGCCCTCGGGCCGCGTCGGCGGACGTGTCGAGTACGACGGCGACACCGAGCGTGCCACCAAGGTCACCGACGAGCGCGGCGGTGTGTGGCAGATCTCCGCGCCCCGCTACGCCTCGGGCTCCCAGGCCTACTCGGACGCCGTCCGGACCGCGAACCCCGTCAACTACTGGCGCCTGGGCGACAGCAGCG
Organism: Streptomyces gardneri; assembly: GCF_006539185.1. GTDB lineage: Bacteria > Actinomycetota > Actinomycetes > Streptomycetales > Streptomycetaceae > Streptomyces > Streptomyces gardneri. Next base: position 73,540 of record NZ_BJMN01000015.1, on the reverse strand, counting down.
GCGCCGCGGCGGTCGACGAGATATCCGCCGGCGGCAACGGCTCCTACCGTGATGGGGTCACCCTCGGTGGGGTCGGCGCCTTCCTCGACGGCGACGACGGAGCGGTGACCCTCGCCGGGTCCAAGGGCGCGATCTCCGTACCGGCCGAGTCGATCAGTGGTGCCTCCTCGCTCTCCGTCGAGCTGTGGTTCAAGACGGACAAGCCCAACGGTGTCCTGCTCGGCCTGCAGAACGCCGAACTCGGGACCACCCCGACGATGTGGAACGCGAGTCTCCTCGTCGACGGGGAGGGCAAGCTCCGCGGCCACCTGTGGGACGGCCCTTCCGCGGGCTGGCCGGTCATGGGTGGTGTGAAGGTCACCGACAACGCGTGGCACCACGTGGTCATCACCGGCGGGCCGACCGGTCAGTCGCTGTACCTCGACGGTGCCAAGATCGGCTCCAAGGCCGGGGTCGTCAAGCCGGAGACCCTCGCGCACGCCTACCTCGGCGGCGGCTACTCCAGCGAGGAGTGGGACGGGCAGGCCCGTGCCACCCGCTACTTCAACGGCCGGCTCGACGAAGCCGCCTTCTACACGAAGGAACTGGACGCCCAGACCGTCGCGGACCACTACAAGGCGCGCAACCGCCTGGTCACCGGCAGCGGCGACCAGTACCAGGGCGCCGTCATGGCGGACGCTCCCTCCGGCTACTGGCAGCTGAACGAGACCGGCGGCACGACCGTCGTGAACAAGGTCGCCGCGGCCGGTGCCCACGGCACCTACACCAAGGCGACTCCCGGTGCCACCGGGGCCTTCGGGCCCGGTGACGGTTCCGCGGCGGAGTTCTCGGGTGACGGGTACGCCGAACTCGTGGGCGGCCACCTGCCGAACACCGACCTGTCGGTCGAGCTGTGGTTCAGGACCACCAAGCCGGGTGTGCTCTTCAGCGACCAGGAGAAGCCGCTCCCGGACGCCCTCGCCTACGCGCCGGTCCTGTACGTCGGCTCGGACAACAAGCTCCACGGCCAGTACTTCACCCGTGGTGTGGGCGCGACCAACACCTCGCCGAACACTGTCACGGACAACGAGTGGCACCACGCTGTCGTGACGGCGCAAGGGCCCACCCACACGCTGTACCTCGACGGTGCGCAGGTCGCCCAGACCACCACCGTTCCGGTCACCCACGAGACCAACCAGCGCACGTACATCGGCGCCGGCTACACCAAGTGGTGGCCCGCGTCCCCGGGCGACGGAGTGCAGTACTTCACCGGTCGCATCGACGAGGTCGCCGTCTACCCGCGCACCCTCAGCGGCGACCAGGTGGCCCGTCACTACAGCGCGCGTTCCCACGCCTCGGGTTCCTCGCTGACCTCTACTGTCACGGTCACCGACCCGACGGGCGCGAAGACCAGCAGCACCTTCGACGCGGTCCGCGGCCAGCGCCCGACGGCGTCCACGGACGCGGACGGCGGGGTCACGACCTTCTCGTACGACGTCGGTGGCTTCCTCCACACGGTCACCGACCCCAACGGTCACGCGACCATCACCGGTCACGACGAGCGCGGAAACACCGTCTCGACCACGACCTGCCGGGACGCGAACTCCTGTTGGACCTCGTTCGCGGAGTATTACCACAACGCCTCCGACCCGCTGGACCCGCGCAACGGCAAGCAGGTGGCCGTCCGTGACGGCCGCTCCACCGGCTCGGGCGACAACCGCTACCGGACCACCACCTCGTACACCACGCTCGGTCTGACCGACACGGTGACGCTGGCGGACGGCCGCGCGGTCGTCACCACCTACATGACCGGCAGCGAGCCGGCCGTGGGGGGCGGCACCACACCGCGAGGGCTGGTCGCCACCCAGAAGACCCCTGGCGGGGCCACCACCTCCTACGCGTACTTCGCGAGCGGTGACGTGGCGAAGTCGACGGCACCCGGCGGGCTGGTCACGTCGTACACGTACGACGCCATCGGCCGGAAGCTGACCGAGACCGAGGTCTCCGACGCCCACCCGGCGGGTGTCACCCGTACCTTCACCCATGACTCCATGTCGCGCGTCTCCTCGGAGACGGGCCCCGGGGTCAAGAACGAGATCACGGGTGTCACGCACACCGCGAAGGTCTCCCGTACGTACGACGCGGACGGGCAGCTGCTCACCGAGTCGACGGAGGACACCACCGGTGGCGACGCCACCCGCACCACCACGTACCGCTACAACGCCCTCGGCCTGAACGAGAGCGTCACGGACGCGGCGGGCAACGAGTCGGTCTTCGGCCATGACGCGCTGGGCCGGGTGATCCGTGAGACGGATCCCGCGGGCAACGTGATCACGCACGCGTTCACCAAGCGCGGGTTGCCGGCCGAGTCGGTGCTCAAGGACTGGACGGGCGATCCGTCCGGCCAGCCCCGTGACCTGGTCCTGGTCTCCCACGCGTACGACCCGGCGGGCCGGCTGGCCTCGACGACCGACGCGATGGGCGCCACGACCGCCTTCACCTACTACGACGACGGTCTCCAGGCCTCGAAGACGGCGAAGCAGGTCACCCAGGCGAACGGCTCCAAGAAGGACATCGTCCTGGAGTCCGCCGTGTACGACGGTGCGGGCAACGCGGTGACCCGGACCGAGAGCGGCGGCCGTACGACGGTCGACACGGTCGACGCCACCGGACGGACCACGCGCAGCGTCTTCGACCCGAACGGCCTCAACCGCGTCACGACCGTCACCTACGACGGCGACAACAGGGTCACCGAGCAGACGCAGTCGATCGACGGCTCCGGCAAGAAGCTCACCTCCACGACCGAGTACGACGTGGCGGGCAACACGAAGAAGGCGACCGTCACCGACGGCACCCGGACCCGGGTCACCTCGGGCACCTTCGACCAGAGGGGACTGGCTCTCACTCAGGTCAGCCCCCGCGGCAACACGGCCACCAGCCGCTACGACGCGCTCGGCCGCCTGGTCGAGGCGACGGCGCCGCAGGTGCAGGTCGAGGAGAACGGCGCTGCCGCCACCGCGGCTTCGCCCACGGCCTTGTCCGGCTACAACACCTTCGGCGAGGTCACCGAGACCCGTGACGCACGCGGCCTGGTGACCCGCACGGAGACCGACAAGCTCGGCCGCCCCGTCGCGGTCACGCTGCCCGACTACACGGCTCCGGGCTCGGCCACGCCGATCACGGCCGTCAAGCGCACGACGTACGACAGGCTCGGCAAGCCGGCTTCCACCACCGACCCGCTCGGGCGTACCACCTCGTACGTCTACGACCAGCTGGGCAACCTCGTCAGCAGCACGGCCCCCGCCATCGGCGGTGCCCAGGGCCTCCAGGCCCCAGGCGCCACCACCCTCGGCGGCACCTCCACGGCGCTGTCCGGCGGGGGCGTCACCGCCTACACCTGGACCCCGACCGGTCTGCGGCTCTCCGCGACCGACCCGACAGGAGCCCGTACCGAGTCCACCTACGACGAACTGGGCCGCAAGCTCACCGCCACCACGATCGAACGCAGGCCGACCCTGCAACACCTGGTCACCCGCTACGTCCTCGACGACGCGGGCAACCTGTCCGAGTGGACGACCCCGGGCGGCCGCCGGACGGCGACGACGTACAACACCGCGGGTGAGGCGCTGACCGTCACCGACCCGCTCGGCGGCGTCACCCGGTCCGCCTACGACGGCCTAGGCCGCAAGACCGAATCCACGGATGCCACCGGCCGCAGGACCGTCACGGCGTACGACGTCCTCGGCAAACCGTTGACGGTGTCCGACTACGGCACCGGAACGACGGTCCTGCGCTCGGTGTCCTCCGAGTACGACGCCGAAGGAAACGTCACCGCGTCGGTCTCCGCCGGAGGCGCCCGGCGGACCTACACCTACGACGCCCTCGGCCGGATGACCAAGCAGGTCGAACCGGTCACCGGCACCGACTCCATCACCACGACCTTCGGCTACGACGCGGCGGGCAACCGCACGCGCCTGACCGACGGCCGCGGCAAGGCCACGTACTACACGTTCAACACCTGGGGCCTGCCCGAGTCCACGATCGAACCGGCCACCTCGCAGCACTGGAACCCGGACGTCCGCACCTGGACGAACAACTACGACGCGGCGGGACAGCTCCTCACCGAGCTGCTGCCGGGCAACGTCAAGCGCCAGAAGACGTACGACGCCCTCGGCCGTCTCACCGGTGAGACCGGCTCCGGAACCGCCGTGGCCACCCGGCCGCGCAGCCTGTCGTACGACCTCGCCGGCCGTCTCACCGGCCTCGGAGGCGACGGAGTCCTCGCGGGCAACACCTACAACTACAACGACCGCGGTCAACTCCTGAACGCCGACGGACCCTCCGGCACGTCGTCCTACGTGTACGACGCGGACGGTCTGTTGACCTCCCGCACCGACGCCGCGGGCACGACGGGCTTCACCTACGACCAGGCCGGACGCCTCAGCACCACGACCGATCCGCTCACCGGCACGCAGCTGCGCAGCGGCTACGACGCGGCCGGGCGACCGACCGCGGAGGAGTACGCACGTCCCGCCGCCGGCGGCACGTGGACGATCGGCGCGAGGCGCTCGTACACGTACGACGCCCTGGGCCGGCGCGTGGACGACAGCGTCGCGAAGCTGGGTACGGGCGGAAAGGTCCTGGGCCAGGCATACGAGTACGACCTCGACGACCGGCTGGTGAAGAAGAGCGCCACCGGTACGGCAGGGGCGGCCGTCGAGACCTACGGCTACGACCTCGCGGGTCGCATGACCTCCGAGACGGTCGGTGGCACGACGACCGCCTTCGAGTGGGACAAGGCCGGCAACCTCACCAAGAGAGGTGACATCACCGCTACCTACGACTCCCGCAACCGGCTGGAGACGTGGGGCGGTCAGAGCATCAGCTACAGCGCACGCGGCACCGAGAAGACCGTGACCGAGGGCGGCAACAGCCGCCAGATCGCCACGGACGCCTTCGAGCGCACGATCACCAACGGCACCAGCACCTTCACTTATGACTCCCTCGACCGGGTCCTGAGCCACGGAGGCGCGGCCTTCGCCTACGACGGCGCCACCAACGACCTCGTCAAGGACGGTACGACCAGCTACAACCGCAACCCCGGCGGCACGCTGCTCGCCAGTGCGACGACGGGAACGGCCGGTTCGGCCCGCCTGGCGGTCACCGACCAGCACACCGACCTCGTCGCCGGCCTCACGGCAGACGGCACCGAGGTCTCGTCCTCCCGGGCCTACGACCCCTTCGGCAAGGTGACCGCCGCCAACGGCGCGAACCCGGCCGTGGGTTACCAGTCCGGTTGGACCGACGGCTCCACCGGCGAGGTCAACATGGCCTCCCGCTGGTACCAGCCCGGCATCGGCAGCTTCACCAGCCGCGACACCTGGCAGATCGACCCCAAGCCGTCCGTCCAGGCCAACCGCTACACGTACGGGAACGCCAGCCCCCTCAACGAGACCGACCCGACCGGTCACTGCCCGCCCTGTCTCGCCGCCTTGGCGTTCGCGGGTGGCATCAGCGCGGAAACCGCGCTCTGGTGGCTCGCCGGGGCCACGGCCGTCACGGGCACCGCGCTGGTCACGGACCAGTACATCCGAAACAAGGCGATGACGACCAGCGCGACCGGCAGCTGGGCGACGACGGGCGTCTACACAGGCCCGTACGTCGGCCCTCGCAGCACGGTCGGCGACTGGGCGTACAGCGGCAACGCGGCCTCGGGTGCGTGCACCCGGAACTGCGGTGGTGGCCCCGGCCCCGGCCCTGGTCCTGGTCGTGGACCCGGCAAGGGCCGTGGACCCGGCGGTGGCGCCCTCGGCAAGACCGTGGTCAACATCGTCAAGATCATCGCTCAGAACCCGAACAACCCGGCTCCCGCGCGGCGCCCCGAATTCGACTGGGGCACCGGCGACTCCCGCTGGACGCTCGACTCGGGGTACATGAAGCAGTTCTCCCAGGAAGACTTCCAGGAGATGATGCTGACGTTCGGATTCACCCCCGAACAGGCCGCCGAGATGTACAACAACCCTGACGCGGGAGTCAGCGCGCCCAACGGCGGCCAGAACCCCTGCGACCGGGACAGGTCCGAGCGCTTCCGCTACATGCCCACGGTCACAGCGAGGACCATCGAGGGGGCGGACCGGGAGACGGCGACGGGTGTTGCCGCGCTCATCTGTCCCAGTGACCTGAAGCCCAAGAACTCACGCGGACCCCGCAAGGGGACCTGGGAGCCCCCGGGCTACGTCTACGAGAACCCGCGGAACAGCAAGTCGGTCGTCTTCAACCGGAGTCACATCCTCGGTGACAGGTTCCACGGCGACTGGATCAAGGAGAACATCTTCACCGGCTTCAAGCAGATGAACGACCCCGAGATGAAGAAGTGCGAGAATCGGATGGCGAAGACCCTCAAATCTGAACCGGTCCTCTATTTCGGGAAACTGGAGTACGGGAACGGCCGCGAGAACATACCCACAGCAATTCAGATGGATGCCTTCACGCAGAAGAAGTCGAGGCTCTTCTCGGTCAATGTGAAGAACATCCCGGACCCGCAGGTGACGTGTTGACAATCGAAAGACTCGAACAGGCCATTCCGGCTCTCGGCCCCATCAAGTCGGCGCAGCCGAGGGCGTTGAACTGGGCTGCTGTCTCCGCTGAGCTCGGAACCGGCCTTCCCCAGGACTTCATGGAGCTCGCCGAGCGGTATCCGGCGTTCCTCATCGCCGACTTCCTGAACCTGCAAATTCCCGATCCCGGGGAGGAAGTCGCCTTCGCGCGAGGGGCGAAGGAGTTGTTGCAGTCGCTCGAGGCCCTGCATGACGAAGGGATGACCGAGGGGTACGTCCCGTATCCGGAGCCCGGGGGGCTGATCCCCTGGGGCGACTCGACGGACGGCGACAACTTCTACTGGCGCACCGGGCCTGACGGCCCCGACTCCTGGACCGTCGTCGTGGAGACGCGGAACGGGTACTGGGGGACGTACGACGGCACGCTCACCGAGTACCTCACCGGGCTGGTGACAGGCGCGGTGGAGCCTGACGGCCTTCCGCCGGACTTTCCGGGGGAGAACCCGACCGTCATCTCGTAGATTCACCTGATCCGTCGGGCCGGTTCGTCCTGCAGGACGAACCGGCCCGACGGCCGTACACGGCTAATACTGCAACGGTCTCTGCCATGACGGTTGGGCAGGTTTGGGTGGTGCGTGGCCGCGTTGTTTGTAGTGGCTGACGTGGGCTTGGTGTTGGGGGACGGGGCCGGAGGATCCGTTTCTGCCTTCCCGGTGTCGAGTTCGCGGGCTCGCAGGACGGTGAGGCAGGCGTGGGCGGCCATGGCCAGGGTCATGTGGCGGTGCCAGCCGGGATAGCGGCGGACCTGGTAGTCATCCAGCCCGCATTCCTGCTTCGCGGGCGGGCCCGGCGACAGGCACGAGGGAGCCGAGGCGCTCGGCCGCCGCCTCGCGCCGCATCGTGCCCTTCCTCGACCGGATCGGCCCGCCGGCGACACCGGCCCTCCCACGCCTCGAGGCAGAACTCGCGCACACCCGCCGCAGGACCGGTATCGCCCTCGACGAAGACCTGCACCACACCTGCCGCACCCTCAACAGCCGCCTCTCCTGCATCATCCTCTCCGGCACCGTCGCCGCGATCGAGCGGTTCGGAGTCTTCGTAACCCTGGACGACGGGCCTGCCCATCCCCTCTTCCCCGGTGTCGGGTTCATCGTCATTCCCGAACTGTCCTGGCGGCACATCCCCTGACCGGCGCCGGTGGCGTGATCGCCCGCGTGCTCAGGCACTGGCGGTGAGCGGCCCCTGTGGATGGGGCACGTCGGCTCAACGAACCAGCGGCAGAAGCTGGAATCTGGGTCGTACACGGCTGCAGCCATCAGAGGGGCGAACAACTCCTCCGGTTTCCAGCTACGGGAAACCGCAGGGCCCTCGTTACGGGAAACCACAGGGCTAAGACTGAGGAAAACTGGGCCCACCCAGGCGGTTTACCTCGTGTCCCCTCCATCCGCCCATGACTAGCGTTCCACTCGTCGCAGAACGGCAGCCGCCCCAGCGGTTTCCGCAGCAATGGGAGGAAACAGAAGGTGCGAAAGAAACCGGCAACGGTACGGATCGCGCGATGGAGCGCCACGCATCCGTGGTCCGCCATCGGCCTGTGGGTGGTCTTCGTCGCGCTGTGTCTCTTCTTGGGCGGAGCCGCCGGCACGAACAAGATCAGCGACGAGGAGTCGGGAGTCGGCGAGGCCGGCCGGGCGGGCCGGATCACGGCCTCGGGGCACTTCATCGAGAAGCCCGAGGAGAACGTCCTCATCAACGCCGCGAACGGCGGGAAGCTCGACGTCGCCACCGCGCGGAAGGCCGCAGAGGATCTCACCGGGAAGATGAAGGCCCTGCCCGAGGTGGAGAGCGTCGGCAGCGCCCTCCCCTCCCCCGACGGCAGGGCGCTGCTGCTCCCGGTGACCATGAAGGGCGACACCGAGAACGCCGACACGCGGGTCCAGCCGCTGCTCGACGCGAGCGCGGCGACCGAGAAGGCCCACGAGGGCATCAGGATCGACCAGATCGGCACCGGATCCACCGCCAAGGGGCTCGGCGAGACCCTGGGCGAGGACTTCAAGAAGGCTGAGCTGATCAGCCTTCCGCTGACCCTGCTGATCCTGCTCGTCGTCTTCGGCGCGGTCATCGCCGCCGGTGTGCCGGTGCTGCTGGCCATGTCCTGTGTCGGCGCCGCGATCGGGCTGTCGGCCCTGGCCTCGCACGTCCTGCCCGAGACCAGCGCGGTGAGCAACGTCATCCTGCTCATGGGCATGGCCGTCGGCGTCGACTACTCGCTCTTCTACCTCAAGCGGGAGCGGGAGGAACGCCGGAAGGGCGCCTCACACCTGGACGCCATCGAGATCGCCGCCGAGACCTCCGGCCACACCGTCGTCGCCTCCGGTACCACCGTCGTCGTCTCGATGGCCGGCCTCTACCTCGCTCAGGAGGCCACCTTCGCCTCCCTGGCCACCGGGTCGATCATCGTCGTGGCCGTCGCCGTCCTCGCCTCGCTGACCGTACTCCCCGCGCTCCTCGCCAAGCTCGGAAGCTGGGTCGACCGGCCGAAGGTGCCGATCCTGTGGCTGCTCACGATGCGCTCCAGCGAGTCCCGGCTCTGGCCCGTGCTGCTGCGCCCCGCCCTCGTACGGCCCGTGCTCACCCTCGTGGTCTCCGTCGGCGCCCTGCTCGCCCTCGCCCTGCCCGCCCTGGACATGAAGCTGAAGCAGCCCGGCTCCGACGACCTGTCACGCGACATCCCGGTCGTCCAGGCCATGGACCGGCTGACCTCCGCCTTCCCCAGCAAGGGCACCGTGCACCAGGTGGCCGTGCGGGCCCCCGCCGAGCGGGCCGGTGAGGTCGAGACCGCGCTCAAGACCCTGCTGAGCCGCACCGAGGGCCAGGAGCTGTTCGCCCACGACCAGACGCCCACGATCCGCGCGTCCGCCGACAAGCGCGTGCACACCGTCGCCGTCGGCACCCCGCACTCGCCGAAGAGCGACGGGGCGCGGAAGTCCCTCGAACTGCTGCGGGCCTGGGTGCCCGAGGCGATCGCACCCGTCCAGGACGCCGAGGGCGCCGTCGGCGGCAAAGTCGCCCAGGGGGTCGACTTCACCGGCCATCTGGAGGACCGGATGCCGTGGGTGGTCGGCTTCATCCTGCTGCTGACCTTCGCCACCATGGTCATCATCTTTCGCTCTCTCGCCGTGGCACTCTCCGCGATCCTCCTCAACCTGCTGTCGGCGGCCGCCTCCTTCGGTGCCCTCGTCGCGGTGTTCCAGAACACCTGGGCGGAGGGCCTGCTCGACTTCCACAGCTCCGGGGCGGTCGTCTCCTGGCTCCCGCTCTTCCTCTTCGTAGTGCTTTTCGGCCTCTCGATGGACTACCACGTGTTCGTCGTGAGCCGGATCCGGGAGGCCGCCCTCGACGGGGCGAACGTCCGCGACGCCGTCCGGGACGGCATCACCCGCTCCGCCGGCGTCGTGACCAGTGCGGCGATCGTCATGGTGGCCGTGTTCGCGATCTTCGGCACCCTCAGCATGGTGGAGTTCAAGCAGCTGGGAGTGGGCCTGGCGGCGGCGATCCTGCTGGACGCCGTGGTGATCCGCATCTTCGTCCTGCCGGCCCTGATGACGGCCCTCGGCCGGTGGAACTGGTGGCCGGGCAACCTGAACTCCGCCCGCCGCGGCCAGCACGCGGCCGGCTCCGACGAGACCCGGCAGCTGCGCCTCCCGCAGCCGGTACCGGCCGGCGCGACGCAGTACGGCCGGCGGCCGTCCTACGGCCAGGGTTTTGGTTACGGCCAGGAGTTCGGCGGCCAGCAGCAAACCTCCTCCCGGGAGCAGGCGTCCGCGCCCCAACAGCACCAGCAGTCGTGCGCCCCGCAGGACTCGTACGGCCCGCCGCAGGGCTGGACGCAGCAGGAGCAGCAGGGCCACGACGGCCGACCCGACCTCTACCCGCGGTAGGCGGGTCCCTCCACCGAGGAGGGAAAGGTGCCTGCAATTTCCCGGCGGGCACCTCTCCCTCCTCTTTCCTCGCTTCACCTTCCTTGCTTCCTCTTCGTCCGGGCCGCTCACCGCGGCCCGGACGAAGGCGTTTCAGCCGGCCGTCGGCCCGGTGAAAACCTGCACCATGGCCTTGTTCACCCCGGTCGGGTCCTCCAGGTAGCCGTAGTGCCCGCAGCCCACGATCAGCTCGATCGCGGCACCCGGGATCGCTTCCGCGGCCTCCCGGCCCAGGGTGCATGCGTACGGCACTCTTCGCGCTCGCCGCAGTACCGACCAACCGTGGGCGGCGATCCTCGCCCACCGCAGCGAGGCCGCCCGCCCCGGCCACATCAGCCCCCGAGGTCGCACCGGGCCGGCGCCCCCTGCCCGCGCTCGCCTGCGTCGGCGCCCCGCTGGTCGAATGGCCCTTGCCTCATCAGGGCGCAGGCGGCTGAAGCTGCCGGGGCAGTCACGGCAACCGGTGTATCAACGCCGTCCCTTACGGAGCTGCCTGTCCCCGAAGCGGGGGTGATCCCTCGTCCGCCCGGACGTACCCGCGCATGAGGCCGGGGCCGTCCGGGCAGGCAGTCGTCCAGACGGCCCTTGCGGGGCGGCGACGGGACGAGGTGCGGCGTGGCACGCGGCAAAGGACGGCACGACCGGGGCGACGGGCTGCTCACGCGTCTCCGGCGCGACCCCTTCGCCGTCCAGACGGTACGGTCCACGGCGGCTGCCACTCTCAGCTACGTCGTCGCCCTCGGGCTCAGCAGTGAACCGGTCCCCCTCACCGCACCCCTCACCGCCCTCCTCGTCGTCCAGGTGACGCTCTACTCCACCGTGACCACCAGTCTGCGCCGGGTGACCTCGGTCGTCGTCGGCGTCCTCATCGCCATCGCGTTCAGCGTCGTCGTCGGCCTCTCCTGGTGGAGCCTCGCCCTCGTGATCCTCGCCTCGCTGCTCGTCGGCCGGCTCGTCAGGGTCGAGGAGTTCATCCCCGAGGTCGCGATCAGCGCCATGCTCGTCCTCGGCGTCACCCAGGTCTCCGACACCGCCTGGGACCGTGTCCTGGAGACCCTCATCGGCGCCGTCGTCGGCATGCTCTTCAACCTGCTTCTCGCCCCGCCCGTCTGGGTCGACACCGCAGGCGACTCCATCGAGGACCTCGCCCGACGGATGCGACTGCTGCTTCTCGACGTGGCGGACGAGTTCACCGGCGCACCCCCCGTCGAGCAGGCCGCCACCCGTCTCCACGAGGCCCGCCGCCTCGACAACGACGTCGCCGACGTCGACGGGGCACTGCGCACCGCCGAGGACAGCCTGCGGTTCAACCCCCGCATCAAGGAGGGCCTCCTGCACCGGGTGGTGTTGCGCACCGGCCTCGACACCCTGGAAATCTGCGCCGTCGTCCTGCGGGTCCTCGCCCGCACCCTCACCGACCTGGCGAAACATCGTGGCGGGCACCAGCTGCTGCCCGAGGGGGCCGCCCCGGCCATCCGGGAGACCGCCCAGTACACCGCCGACGCCCTCGTCAGCTTCGCCGTCCTGGTCACCACGCAAGGCAGCGAGGGCGCCCAGGCCGCGGAAACCCGGCTTGCGGCCGAGCTGCGGGCGGCCAGGGCCTGCAGGGACCGCGCCGCCGACCGGCTCCTCGCCCTCGCCCTCGCCGATCCCGGCAGTTGGCAGCTGTACGGGGCACTGCTCACCGAGGTCGATCGAATCCTCGACGAACTCGACCCCGAGCACCGGGGCCATCGGCTGATGGAGGAGCTGGACCGGCGGGTCCGCGAGCGCAGTGACCGTCGGCGTTTTCTCGCCCTCCGTGAACGGTGGGACGCGCGGCGGCCCACCCGCGCCGACGGATGACCGCTCGCGACGGGGCACCGGCGAAGAGAGAAGAACCTTGCGCGCGGCGTCTTCTTTCACGAGCGCCGGGACGGGCACAGTCGCCACCGCCGCTCCGGCCCGGCTCGACCGGCATACCTGGTCCTGGTGACACTGAAACTATCGTCATCGGGCTGGGCACCGGCTGCATTCTCGACGGTCTCGAGGTCACCATCGCCGGCAACGTCGCCGGCCTGCGGGCCGCATCAGCTTGGGGTGGTGCTCGTGGTCGCCCCCGTTACCTCTGCCTCGCCAGGCGACGGGCCGACTTCTTGTTCGCGATGCTCCGCGACGGAACCTACTACGAACCGCAGCCGCCGGCCGAGGTCAACTGACCTGCGGGTCTGCGAGGAGAACGACTCGATCGGCCTCGACATCGAAGCGAGCACCGAATGGCCATAGTCGCCTTCCGGGTCCATGAGCACGGGCTTGCCCAGCCGCCGCCCGATCTCCCGAAGGAAGCCGCAGAACACATCGAGTCGATCCTGGCCCGCGCCCTCACGCTCCGCTTCCCTTCGGCTTGAGAAGATGCCCGTCGGGTCGCCTTGCCGCTTCCCGGACGGCCACACCCGAACCACGCTGTGCCGGAGGTACGTCAGGGCCGGACACGGCTTCCCGCGTCGCCACCGCCGGATCCGGCTACGCCGCGGCCACGTCAGTTCCTCCGGACGCCTGGCGCTCGTTCACCGTACGACCGCCCCAGACTCCGTACGGCTCGCCCACGCTGACGGCGTGTTGCAGACACCGAGCCTGTACGGGGCATCGGTCACACACCGCTTTGGCGGTCTCCTCCCGCATCGCTCGACTCTTGCCGCGCTCGCCCTCCGGGTGGAAGAACACCTCGGTACCCAGGCCGCGGCACGCAGCCGCCCTCTGCCAGTCCCACTGATGCTCCGCCCGTCCGGGCAGATGCGAAACCTTCGACATGACAGCCCTCTCCTTCGCTCCGCTCGCCGTGCGACTCCACTCACGCGTCTGGCCGAGAAGCCCGGTACGAAACGTGCCGAGGGCGTGCCCTGCGGGCCGGCGTATCAACACAGGGAAGGGTGGAGCATTCCTGACCTGGGCCTTCACCCTGTCGCGCGTGGCGGGAGGCGTTCCTTCCTGAACTCCGCCTGCCTCGGCTGCCGCAGCCCGTCCCCCGCCGTTCTGGATGACGCGAGGGGCCGTCAAGTAGGCGCCTTCTCCCGGAGGTCCGCCACTGTGGTGGCCGGCGGTGAGCCGGGAGAGCGGGCCTCGGAGCACCGGCCGGCCTGACTCCACAGGACGTACGCGCCGACGGCCGCCGCAGTGACGGCCGCGGTGGTGCTGACCAGCGTCTTGCGGTCACGCACGGCGGTCCACAGCCACACGCCGGCGCCCCGTACCGCTCGATCGGCCGCGAACCTCTTCTCGGCCACGGGAGCGGGAAGCTCCGCCGGCTTCTCGGCGGCCGCTTCGGTCCGCCTCGGCGACTCGGCGAGGGGTCGGCAGCTCAGCCACTCGTCGGCCACGATGAAGCACGAACACGTCCGGAATGCCACCCATTACGTTCCCAACAGGACCGAATCAGCCGTCGAACCGTTACGCTCCCCCGCATGCCAATCATGGACATGTCATCTCGGGATGCCCGCCGACGCGTGGGCTCACGGTTCGGAACGCGCTCGGTCGGGACCGCTTCGTCACGGAGAGCCGGACGACTTTCCGTGGTCCTCCTCCTTTTGGTGAGCCTCCTCGGAATGCCGGCCCTGGCCAGTGCCACGCCGCCCCCCGCGTCGACCCGCGCGTTCGCGGTGGCGTCGCACGCGAACGACACGGCCGTGGCCCAGGCCCGGGCACGCTGGGGCGACCGGCGGCTCGACGAGGTCTCGTTCCTCGGTACCCACAACGCGTTCACCAACTACGAGGACTCCCGTTGGAGTTCAGTGGCCCAGTCCGAGTCCGTACGCCACCAGCTCGACAACGGAGTGCGCGGCCTCAGCCTGGACACCCATTGGTACGAGCGCAGCACGTGGCTCTGCGTCATCAGCTTCGGCAGCGACTGCTACCCGAGCGACGTCTACCTCTGCCACGGCGAGTGCAAGACCTTCGCCGGGGTCACGTACGCACTGCCCCGGCAGTCCCTCCAGAGCAGCATGCAGACCGTGGTGGATTTCCTCGCGGCGAACCCCCAAGAAGTCGTGACCATCTTCCTGGAGGACTATGTCAGCGCCCAGCAGCTCGGCAACTCACTCGGCCGGGTACGCGGCCTCGACCAGCTGCTCTTCCGGCCCGACGCATGGAACGTGCGCCAGCAGGGGTGGCCGAGGATGACCGACCTCGTCGGCTCCGGGAAGCGCCTGCTGATCTTCAGCGACGAGCCCGACCGTGAACACCTGGGTGTCATGTACGACAAGGCCTGGACCGTCAGCAACTTCTGGAGCCTCGGAGACCTCGGCAACGACCTCTCCTGCGTCAGCCGGTGGTCCGACGTGCCGTTGGACCGTCAGGAGCCGGGCTTCCGGCGGCTCTTCACCATGAGCCACCATCGGAACGTACCCACGGTCATCAACGCCGCCCTCGACAACGGAACCAAGCTGCGCGACCGCATCGACCGGCAGTGCCGCCCAGCGGCCGGCGGTCGTGACCCGAACTTCGTCTCGGTCGACTTCCACCGGGTGTCCGACGGCAGCGGCCACACACCGGCTTCGATTGTCGCGGAACTGAACGCCCGGAACTGAATCCCTGTCGACACCCCTGCACGGCCTTCCCGTCCCGGCCCGCGGCGGGTGGGCCGCCCTTTCCCTCACCCTGGGACGACTGGCCCCGGAGCGGCCAGGACCGAAGAGTCCCTCCGTGAGGGGCCGCAAAGCGCTGTACCCGCGGCTCGTGGGCAGTCCGGCAGGAGCCGGGACCGGCGTGCGTCGTCTGCGATCCGGGACACCGTCAGGAACGGCTGCTCCGGGGCACAGGTCCGTCACCCGGCCCCGAGCCGTGGTCCCGCGGATCGTGGTGTTTCAGGGGCGGGTGCCCGTCGGTGGGAAGGCGAGGCCCGTCGGCGTGTTCAGGCCGGTGGCCGGGAGGGTGGTCTGACCACCGCCTGTCTCCTGGACGCGGACCACCCGGTCGTTGAAGCCGTCGGCGATGTACAGGCCGCCGCAGCCGTCGAGCGCGAGGCCGAGGGGATCGCTGAGACCGGTGGTGGGGACGGTGGTCTGGCCGCCGCCCTTCGCGATCCTGACCACGCGGTTGTTGCCGCTGTCGGCGATGTAGAGGTCCCCCGTGGCGCTGAGTGCCAGGCCGGTCGGCTGCGAGAGGCCGAGGGCGGGGATCGTGGACTGGCCGCTCCCGTCACCGGCCACCTTGACGACGCGGTCGTTGACGAAGTCGGAGACGTACAGGTTCCCGGTGGCGTCCAGCGCCAGGCCCCAGGGGTGCAGCAGCCCCGTGGTCGGTACGGTCGTCTGGGTACCGCTCGCCACGGACACCTTCACGACCCTGTCGTTGAAGCTGTCGGCGACGTAGAGATTCCCGGCCCGGTCAAGGGCGAGCCCCAGGGGGCGGGACAGGCCGTCGGTGGGGACGGTGGACTGGCCACCCCCGTACGCCGCCCTCACGACCACGCGGTTGTTGCCGGTGTCCGACACGTAGAGGCGACCCGACGCGTCCCAGACCATGCCCGTCGGCCGTACGAGACCCTCGAAGGGCACGGCTGTCTGATCGCCGCCCCTCGTGGGCAGGGCGACAACCCGGTTGCCGCCGTAGTCGGACACGTACAGGAGCGCTTGCGCGGAGGTCCGGCCGTCCTGCGACGGGGTCGCGCCCGCCGTCGTCGCGGGCAGCGCGCACAGCGCCGCGAGGCCCACCGCGGCAGCGAGCCGACGGGCCCACCGGCACGTGGCACGCCCCTTCGAGGGCACGAGCGTCACCGTTCCGGGCCTGGCCGTCGTACGTACCATGACTCCCCATCGGGTCCGAGCGGCCGGCCCACTGCCGTACCTGCGCCGACCATAGGAAGTGGCGCCGGAAGATACGGGAACCACGCCGCCCGTCCTCCCCCGGGCCACTCCAATGTCCGGGACGGATGCATGACGGCGAACCGCGGCGCCGGGTGCCGGCCGCCCGCCTTCGCGGAGAGAGCCCACCCCACGAAGGCGAAACACACCTGGCAGCACGGCCCCACCGCCGTCCCGCCACCCGGTCTTGTCAGTCGAGCAGGACGCCGGGGTTCAGGATGCGGCAGGGGTCCAGGGCGTCCTTGGCCGCGCGCAGTGCCAGCGCGAAGGGCTCCGGGCGCTGGAGGTCGTAGCCGGCGCGGTGGTCACGGCCGACGGCGTGGTGGTGCGTGATCGTGGCACGGTGGCGGTGCAGGATCTCGCCGGCGACGGCCTTGATGTCGTCCCAGACCTCGACCTCGTCGCCGGGTCGGCCGGCGACGGCCACGGTGAAGTAGGGGGCGGCCCCGTCGGGGTAGACGTGGGTCAGGCGGCAGTTGACGGTGGCCGGGTGTCCTGTGATCTTCAGGGCGGCGGCACCCACCTCGGTACGGACGGCGTCGATCAAGGCGGGGATCTTGTCCCAGGTGGCGGCGGTCTCGAAGGTCTCGACGACGGCGCCCATGCGGGCCAGGCCGTCACGCAGGTAGGGCATGCGCAGGAACGCCGAACGCCAGGCACTCACGGCCGAGCCGGCCGAGGCGTCGCGGTCCGCCGGGGGCATCTCGACTCGGCCGCTGTGGGCGCGGGCCAGGTCCACCGCGCTCGCGAGGCGGTCGCCGACGGGGCCGGTGGCGGATTCGAAGCCCAGGACCAGGACGGAGGAGCCGTCGTGGGAGGCGCCGGAGAAGAGGGCTTCGCCGGCGTCGAGCAGGCGGCAGTTGGCCGGGGCGAGGTCGGACTGGGCGATGGCGCGCACGGCGTCCAGCGCACGGTGGAAGTCGGTGAAGGCCACGGACGCGGAGGCTTTGTGGCAGGGGCGTTCCTGCAAGCGCATCCATGCCTCGGTGATGACGCCGAGCGCGCCCTCGGATCCGAGGAAGAACCGGTCGGGCGACGGACCGGCGCCGGAGGCGGGCAGGCGCCAGGACGTACCGGCTCCGGCGGGTGTGATCACGCGCAGGGACTGCACGAAGTCGTCGATGTGGGTGTGGACGGTGGCGTAGTGGCCGCCGGCCCGAGTGGCCAGCCAGCCGCCGAGGGTGGAGAACTCGAAGCTCTGCGGGAAGTGGCGCAGGGTCAGGCCGTGGGGCCGCAACTGCTCTTCCAGCACGGGGCCGAGAGCTCCTGCCTGGATGTGAGCCGAACGGCCGGCGGTGTCGATCTCCAGAACGCGGTCCATCGAGGTCAGGTCGAGCGACAGCACGGCGCGGTGGGCATCGCCGCGGTACTCCACGCCGCCGACCACCGAGGAGCCGCCACCGAAGGGAATGACGGCCACGTCGTGCTCGCCTGCCCAGGCCAGCAGGTCGGCCACCTCCCGGTCGCAGGTGGGGTGGGCGACGAGGTCGGGGATCCGGCCGGGACGGGCGCGAAGGGCGCGGATGACGTCGCGGTACGCCTTGCCCATGGCGTGGGCGGCGCGCGCCCGCGGGTCGTCGGTGACCAGGTGCGCCAGGGAGGGCGGGGGCGTCACGGCGGGTCGGGCGATGAGCAGATCGTCGATACGGGGTATCGGCAGCGGGCGGGCCAGCGTGCCCGGAAGCAGGGCCCCCATCGCAGCACATTCGGCGTCGTCGGGATGGGCGTCGGTATAGCCCCAGCCCCACCAGGAACGGGTGCGGCCGGAGCGGGGCACAGAGGGGATCGCAGACATGAGAGTGCTCCCAGTCGGGGTCCAATTGAACTTACCCAGTGGTAAATTACCTTAAGGTAAGATCTGCTTCCATGACAACGCTCTCCTCCAAGGCCGGCACCAAGGGCGTGCCGAGAGCCGATCGCGAACAGCAGATCCTGGCCGCGGCCACCGAGGAGTTCGGCCGCCATGGCTACGAGGCGACCACCGTCGCCGCCATCGCCGCACGGGTCGGCGTCACCAAGCCGCTGCTGCACCAGTACTTCGGCAGCAAGGAGGGCCTCTACCTCGCCTGCCTCGACCCGATCGGCGACCGGCTGCTGGACGCCATCCGCACCGCCATGGCCGGACACGACGCCGCGGCGCCGCCCACCCCCCTGCGCGTCCTGGACGCCCTCTTCACCGCACTCGACGGGCAGCGCAGGGCCTGGTTCGTCCTCTACGACCCCACACTGCCTCCCGGCAGCGACGCCGCCCAGCGCGCCGCGCACTACCGCGACGCCATCGACGGCCTCGCCGCGACCGGTACCGCCGAACTCCTGCACACGGCCGGAACCACCGACCCACTGGACGCCGACGCCCTCAAACACGCCTGGCGCGGCCTGTGCACCGCTCTGGTGCGCTGGTGGATCGACCACCCTGACCAGTCGCCCGAGGCCATGACCCGGCGCTGCACCCGGCTCATCGAGGCCGCCCACACCATCTTCGCCCCCGGCGACGACACCACGTGAGCCAGCCCGACGCCGATCGCTCCGCTGCTCCCCAACAGTCCTCAGGTCACAGCCGCCCGGTTGTGGCCGCAGGGTAGCGACCTGCGCAGCGGGTCGCCCGGTCCCCACGGCGGACAATGGGCTCTCCAAGCGGACAATGGGCTACCCAAGAGGCTCCGGCAAGCAAGGTCGGAGCAGAATCAGGGCGTGGCCGGCGCTCATGTCGAGGCCATCGGCGGATGGCCGGCACGACGAACGTGCCGCTGCCCTCACCCGGCTCCGCCACTCGCACGGTCCGCCGGACAGGACCTCAGGAGGGAAGCGTGACAGAGATCAGCAACACCCCATCCGCCGCCCAGGAGGCGCAAGGGGCGTCACGGAGCCGATTGTGGCGCCTGATGCGCTACATCCCCTTGATTGCGCCCCTCCTGCTGTGGGCCGTGCCGTGCTGGGTTCTCCTGCACACCGGTCAGCGCTGGCCGCTCCCCGTCACAATCACCGGCACCGCGTTCTTCGCCCTCGGCCTGACCGGAATGCCGCTTGCGATGGCACGCGGCCACGGTCGTCGCCAGCAGGACCGGGCGGCAATCGTCGGTGACACGCTGCTGGGCGGCAGCTGGGTCCTGTTCACCTGGTCTGTTCTGCTCGGTGTCCCACTGCGGCTTGTCCTGACCGTGGCCGGCGTCGGTGACGGACAGGGCCGGGCGCGCATCGTCACCTGGACCGTCCTCTGCGTAACCGCCGTATTGCTCGCATGGGGGTACGCCGAGGCCCGACGCGTACCGCGCGTGCGCCGACTCGATGTACCGCTCCCACGTCTGGGAGCCGGACTGGACGGCACCCGCGTCGTTCTGATCACCGACACCCACTACGGCCCGCTCGACCGCGCCCGCTGGTCGGCACGGGTCTGCGAGACGGTCAACAGCCTGGACGCCGATCTGGTGTGCCACACCGGTGACATCGCGGACGGCACGGCCGAACGCCGTCGCGCCCAGGCCGCTCCCCTGGGCACCGTGCGGGCGACGCGGGCCTTGGTCTACGTCACCGGCAACCACGAGTACTACAGCGAGGCTCAGGGCTGGGTCGACCTGATGGACGAGCTCGGCTGGGAGCCGCTGCGCAACCGGCATCTGCTGCTCGAACGCGGCGGTGACACCCTCGTGGTCGCAGGCGTCGACGACGTCACCGCCGAGTCCTCAGGACTGGCGGGCCACCGCGCCCACCTCGCCGGAGCCCTCCAGGGCACCGATCCCGACCTGCCCGTCCTCCTGCTCGCTCACCAGCCCAAGTTCGTCGACCGGGCGGCGGCCCACGGAATCGACCTCCAGCTCTCCGGCCACACCCACGGCGGCCAGATCTGGCCCTTCCACTACTTGGTACGCCTCGACCAGCCCGCCGTCGCCGGCCTCAGCCACCACGGCGATCGCACCCTTCTCTACACCAGCCGCGGCACCGGCTTCTGGGGCCCGCCCTTCCGTGTCTTCGCCCCCAGCGAGATCACCTTGCTCGTCCTCCGCTCCCCTGAGCGGTCCACCTCGCCGTAAGTCGTTCTTTCCTTGGGCACGCGGCCTTGCCGTGCCACCGACGTGTAGTGAAGCGCTTCGTAGGAGCCGAGCCGGACCGAAGGTTGCCGGGCACGAGAAATCGGTGCCGCTCATCATCTGGGAGGCGGTGTCACCGGAGCCGGACGCGGCGTTGTCGTTGCCGGCTGCCATCCCCAGGCGACTCCGGAGGCCATGGAGGCCGTCACCACGTCGTTCACCGACTGGGTCCTTCCGCCACTCCGCCAAGTGGACGGTGATCCGACACCGAAGCCCGGCGGCTACTTGTCGTTCGGCCCGCGGCACATGGAACCGGTCGATGCACCGGCCCGCGTGTGAAGCCGGGCGCGACATCGTCGCAGGGCAAGGCACATCGTCCGGCCGGGACAGCGGGCCCGGCCGCCGGTGAGCGTGTACAGGTCGGGGGCGGTGGCGCGGGAGGCCTGGACGGCCAGGCGTGGCTTGGTCTGCAGGCGGCTCCCGTACAGACCGGTCTGTTCACCGGCCCGGTTCGTGGTCGTCTTGAGGTGCGGCGAGCAAGGGCCGCCGAACCACAGCTGGTCGCCGCCATCGAGGGCGATCCGGTCGAGGTCGTGGGCGGTCTCGGCGAGGAAGAGCAGGCACCGCCGGCAGTGGCCGTCGCGTAGGGGCAGCTCGCGGCCGCAGCGGTGGCATGGATCCTGGACGTGGGTGTGGCCCCACATCTGGCAGCCCCTGCACCGCTGGTCATCGTCATTCGTCCAGGCCAGGCAGTCGCGGCAGCTGCCCCGGTCCGTCGACCACCAGCGCGGGACGAGGCGTGGCCGCAGGCGGTCAAGAAGGCTGGCGCGCCGTTGGTGCTGTCTTTGTCCTCGAGGAGCGCGGCGAAGCGGGCGGCAGCGAATCGGCTCCTACATGTGCGGCTGGCCGTAGTACCGGGCGAACTGCTCCAGGTAGCTGGGATTACCGGTGTGCTTCATCTCGTCGAACTCGGGGGCGTCCTTGATCTGGTCCTTCGTCCGGTCGACGTAGACCGTCTCCGCGGCCGTGTCGATCAGCCTGATCGTCCCGGCGGGCAGCAGGACGTGCTTGCCGAAGATCCACACCCCGGTGTCGACGACGAGGTACGAGGCGCCGACGTCCTCGGAGTGCTTGCTGATCTTTCCGATGCTGCCGTCGGCGGCCTCGACCTTGTAGCCGACGATGTCGATCCCCTGCTGGTAGCCCGCGTTCGGGTGGTAGCCCCAGATGTCGAATTCGCTCACAGCGATGCCTTTCCGGTTTGTCTCTGGATACGAGCAATCTGCCAGATTGAGACCGACCCAAAACCCGTGCACGTGAGTGCCACTCCGCTGCCTGGCGTTCGGCCGTTTCCGTCAGCGTCGGGGGTCCATGCTGCCCGGCTGCGTTCGACAACGACGACGGCGGGCAGGAGGCGTGAGCCCGGGGCCACCGCGCTACTCGTCGCGGCAGAGCCAGATTGCGAGGAATGCGACCCAGGCCACGATGGCGGCGAAGCGGCCGAATGCGCCGCCCCCTCAGGTTGATGAACTTGCTCGGCATCACGGAGCAGACAGCCATGCGCTACGGCACCGCCGCGCACCCGTGGCGGACCACGAAACTGTCTCGGTGGCTACCTGCCCGCCTAGAAGCCGGTGCCCCTTGCCACCCGCGTCGCGGTGCCGGCCCATAGGGTCCCGAGCGGCGCTCTACGAGGGGCTCAGCGGCCGAGAGCGTTCTTGAGCTGCTGCTTGGTCAACGTCGAGCGGCCCTCGATGTCGCGCTTCTTCGCTTCCTGTACAGCTCGTCCTTCTTCCGCTCGGGCGAACCGCCCGCCTTCTGTCCGCCGTGCTGGGACGCGGACTTGCCCTGCATCGAGCTGCGGCTGGACGTCTTCGACTCGCCTGGCCGGAGAGACAGCATGGGAGACCTCCCGGGAGGCGACGGTGAGCTCGTCGACGAGCAGGCGGGAGCGACCCAGGCCGGACGGCCGGCGCCGGTTCGCTCGCGGCCCGGACACGTCGATCACGCCGTCGCCCGGGACGTCGGTCCGGACGACGGCGCAGCGCCCGCCGAAGAGGCCGCGATGCACGTCGACACCGCGGCGGACGGGAACGTGGAGCCGTCGGCCGCACCCGGGTGACGGGACCGGCCGGACGTTCCGTATGACACGGGCAATTCCGGGCAGTCGCCATGTGTGAGGTGAACAGTCGTGATGGCCCACCTGGAAGAAGCAAGAGAACTCCGCCCGGCCGGAGCGCCTCCGAAGGCATGCGTGGTGCGGGTGTCGGGGGATCTGGACATGCACCATGCGGACGAGGTCCGGTCGGCGCTCCTCGGAGCGATCGCCGGAGCGCCTCCCGCGACCGAGGTGATCATCGATCTCACGTACTCGTCCTTCTGCGACTCCTCCGGTCTCAACGCGCTCCTGACTGCCCGGCAATGGGCCATGGAGTCGGGTCACCCCCTCCGGCTGGGGGCGCCCTCCCATCAGATGCTGCGCCTGATGGAGATCACCGACACGGTCGGGCTGTTCGCGATAGGCCCCGTCCCCCAGGACCGCGAGCCCGAAGTCTGATCCCACCGGGAGCGGCGCAGGCGCCTACACCGTCGTCTCCGCCCCCGCACATGCCCGAGTGCACCATCAGCAGGACACCGTCCGGGCGCAGCAGGGCCGGAACGGCCGCACAGATCCGGTCGATCACCAGGCGACCGTCGGGGCCCGCGCCCCAGGCCCGCTCCGGGCCTCGCGAGGGCAACCGGGCCCTGGGAGCCGGCATGTAGGGAGGGTTCGTCACGACCAGGTCGAAACGTCGCCCCTCCGTACGCGCCGCGAAATCGCCGTGCGGGACGCGCAAGGGCAACCGCCGGACCACGGCGTCGACGTCCTGTTGCTGCCGGACGAGAGCGAGGACTGGCCGGCGGAAGGCACAGTTGCCGATTTTGAGATCTGGTGGGTTGATAGCCGCCAACAGATTCGGCTGAAGCCGTCCGATTCTCGGTATCTGCGGAACGACTTCACAGACTTCGTCGAACGCGTCCGTCCCAGTTGGTCATCCGATATTGGCCAGCCCGTGCGTTACCCAGGGCCTGTGATCCTCGACGAGTTGTGGACCACGCTTCGTTCCGATGGCCCGCCGGCCAAATCCCCTTGAGCTGGAGAGGTGGCCGACGGTCCTGGCGGAAGCTAGCTGGCCGCGGCTTCGGCGCGGGCTCCTGTGCTGGCGAGGCGGTAGGAGTCGGTTCCGGTCTCGATGCTGGCGCCTGGACGTGTGCCTCACCGACAACACGGACGTGCGCACCCTCGGTGCCACCGGCACATCCCGGCGACCTTCGTGGGTCTTGCCATCCGACTGCACGAGCTGCGCATCGCACTGCCAGAGCGTGACGGCGCAGGCTGGAGTGTCAGTCAGTCCCTGGACCTTCGACTGCCGGAGCGCTGAGCGCGGCTTCTCGCTCATAGTGGAGGCCCAGTTCCTTCCACTTTCCCCACGCCTCGGGCGTGGACGTACCTGCCACGGTCGTCATGATTCTTGGCTTGCTCGGCTGCGATGGGATCTCCTCGGAGACGACGGCCTGCGCAAACTGGCCGATGACCGTCAGCTGGTGGGTGACGTTCGTGTTCAAAGCCTCGAAGTAGGCAGGTAGCTGGACGGCGGCTTGGCCGTTGTCGTCTGTCACGACGGTTCCACGACAGATGTTGAGCGGTTCCGGGGACTCGACGCAGGCGTGCTGCAGGTAGCGGTTCTCAGGGTCCAGGGGATGGTCGATCAAGAAGGACTTGCCGCCACCCACCACGAGGCGGCCCCAGACCACCACATCGCCGCTGAACCACCCCGCGAGGCACTGCAAATTGCCGGCCTTCCCGAACACACCGACCGACCTGCGCCCCCAGAACGGGCCCTCAGAGGCTGTGTCCGGTGCACCGGATCCGACCCCGTACACGCCCATCCCAGCCGCCCCGATGACGTCTCCCTTGACTGCTGCGCCTCCCGAGCACACGCCGTGTGCGGTACTGAAGCCGTACACACCTGTCCAGCCGGAGCTCCTGATGCCCGTCGAGTTTCCGTGGGTGGCTCGGTTGGCGACCAACAGCGTGTCTGAGTCCCCGATGGGGTTGGGGCCGGTGTCGGCTCTGAGCGCCGTCGGCCAATCGCCAGCAAAGTGGTTTTCGCCACCGCCGCTGCCCGACGCACACTGCCGGTACATCGGTGAGTGGACGGCGACGAAGCTGCGCTGGGGTCTGGCCGCGGACCAGGCGGAGGCGGACGCGCTGAAGGTCTACGCCGAAGGCGTGTGAGTCCACGGTCGTCCACTACACGCCGGCGTCCTGACCCCTGCCGTGCGATCGGGCGGCGCCGGGCCCCGGGGACGTCCTGCGCCGCCCCAACACGCTCCCGCTGCATCCGCGCGCCGCCCCCGCCGCCGGGGTGAGGCCGCGATGAGACCCCGTTGCCGATGACCCCACTGCGCTGCCTGTCCGCGCTCACCTGCACGACCTCCACCGCCCCCCACCACCGTGACCGTCCCCTACGCCGCCCCGGCCACCAGCCGCGCGGCCGAGACGGCGGCCCGTGCGTCAGCGGTGAGACGGAAGAGAAGGGCAAGTCGGCCGTCGACGACGGGGAATTCCGGTACACCGAGACGAGCGAGTACGACGCCATACGCTTACGGCGCTGGCCCGTAGTGGACGGCGTCGTCGTCGGGCCGGGCCGCCGACTACAGGAGCGCGCGGCCGTCGTATGCCGATAGATACGAGAGCGCGGCGGGTCCGCCGTCCACTCCTGCCGGAGGGGTGGAGTGGCTGCCCAGCATGACGGTGAGGATGAGCGCCAGCAGGGCGATGACGGCCAGTACCGCCGCCGTCACGACACGCGGACTGCGTCTCCGGGTCCGGCCGCCCTCGGGTGTGCGGGGTACGTGGGGGAACTGCTTGTTCAGCGCGTCGATCCGGGTTGCGAGGGCGGGGTCGTCGTGAGTGAGGCGGCGCTCGATCGCCTCGAGAATCCGCTGGTCATCGGTGGAATAACTCATGGTGACCGCCCTGGTGCCGACGGAGACGGCGGACGAACCCGTACGGGGTTCGTCCCTCCTCCTCCCAGTCTGCGCGTCCTGCCCCGTGATCACAGAGGGGCCGGCCCCGGCGCGGGCCGGCCCCTTGTCGGTGTCCGGGGAGCGGGTGCGGGGCCCGGAAGCCCCGGTGCGGGGCTAGAAGCCCTTCACCACCCAGTCCTGGACGTCAGGGGTGGGGCTGCCCTGGGTCCATAGGGTCAGCCAGACGCCGTTGCCGAAGGAGTTGCCCTTCGGCGTGATGGCCTTGCCGTAGGCGTTCACGGCGCTGCCGTCGGCCGAGGGGGAGAACCGCTGGACGTCGCTGGAGGGGTTGCACGTCCACAGGGTCAGGAGCGCGCCGTTGGTGTTCGCGCCGTTCGCTTCGGGGGTGATGCACTTGCCGCTCGCCTTGTGGACGATCAGGCCGTTCTCGTACTTCCAGCGCTGGGCGTCCGCTCCCGTGCAGGTCCACACCGTGATCGGCGTGCCGTTGGCCGTGCCGTTGCCCTGGGGTGTCGCGCAGACGGAGCCCGCCTGGTGGAAGTTGGTGAGCCAGCTCCAGCCGTCGACGGGCTTGCCGGCGTCGGGCTCGATGTTGAACACGACCCTGCGCGGTCCGCTGGAGTCCACGAGCGCCTCGTTGGCGCCCCAGAGCCGCTTGGCGAGCGGGTCCCAGGAGAGGCCCTGGGTCAGCTGCGGCGCCTGGGTGAGGACGTGGGGCGCTTCGCCGGGCTTGGCCACGTGGATGCAGGAGTAGAGCTCGGTGCCGCCCGGCCAGTACGTCGGGCACGTACCGCTCATGTAGTAGTTGGTGCCGTCCGTGGCCGTGCCCTGGATGCCCCAGACGGGCGAGGAGTAGCCCGTGGTCTCCGAGGCCACCGTGGTGGGAAGGCCGGTGCCGAGGGCCGACAGGGGCCAGCGGACGATGCGGGCGCCCGCGCCCGAACGGTTCTCCACCGAGACCAGGGCCGGCGTCGCGCCGGAGCGGTCGATGCTGAGGCTGCTCAGGCACAGCTCGTTGTTGAGGCTCGGACCGCAGGCGCGGGGGCTGTTGTTGAGCCAGGCCGTGGAGACGTTGTCGACCGCGGCGGTGCTGATGGTGCTGTAGCGGGCGACGAGCGGCATCGCCCAGAGGTGGAACCGGGCGGAGGTCTTGCCCGCGTTCAGGCGCGTGAGAGCGCTCGTGGTGTCGTTCATGCGCCACATGCGCGTCAGGTCGAAGACCTGGAGTTCCGCGCCGTTGGCGACGAACAGCCGGTTGCCGTACCAGGCGACGCCGTCCGAGTGCGAGGTGTACTCAAGGGGCTTGAAGTTGCCGTTGACCGGCTCCACAAGCGCGATGTGCCCGTACTTGACCTGGCCGCCGGTCGACTCCGTGATCGTGACCCGCGCGTAGTCCTCGACGGTCTCCGACGGCTTCCGGTCCTTGACCCACGTGCCGTGGTACCAGGCGGTGGCGGTGAGGGAGCGCCCCGCATACAGCCCGTCGGCGGTGGCGGCATGCGAACCCGCGAAGCCCTGCGGCATCCAGCCGCCGCCGCCCTCCGCGTAGTTGGACCGGTCGTCCTCGTCGTCCCAGCAGAACCCGTCGGGCTTGAGGGCGCCGTTCAGTCCGGTGGCATGACAGAGCCCCGGACGTCCCGTACGGGTGCCCAGGACGTCGGTGACGGACGCCTTGGCGACTCCGGCGGCCTCGGCGGAGTCGATGAGGCCCGTCTTGTCCCCGTCGACGCGGGTGAGCTTGAAGTTCGCGGTGAACGGGTCCAGACCTGAGGCGGCCTGGGCGTGCTGGGCGGGAAGCAGGACCGAGGCGGCCACGGCCGCGCCGAGTGCGAACTGGGCGAAGCGACTTCTTCGTCCGAACATGAGTTTCATTCGGGCAGGCTAAGCGCCTCCGTTCGTCCATGATCATCTTCTTCACGGGGTCTTCACGCAGGTCACAGGGTCTGCGCAGGCGTCGCGATGGATGTCCGGCAGTACATCCAACGAGCGGGAGCGGCCGTTGGCGGATCGACCGTTCAGCGTCGGATTCCGTGTCGCTGCGCAGCGGAAGAGTTTGGTCCAGCTCAAAGCCCCCAGATCCGGCTCGCATATCGACGTTTCGAATGGCGCTCCCGCCAGCCAACTGGCGGTTTCACAATGATCTGCAGCTGCGGTCGAGGAAGATCATGCTGTGAGAGCACACTGAGCCTCGCAAGCGAACGGAGCCCGCATCGATGGCAAGCCCCGCCGGCGCATTTCAGTCGATCACGTTCGCGGCCTGGCGTGACCGTCTCCCTGGGCAGGACCGCGCCTCCGATCGGCGCTACGTCACGCTGGCGGAACTCCTTGTGCCCCTCGGGAGCTTTGGGCTCGGCCTCCTTGGAAGGTGCGGATCGACGACGCCCGACTGGTCACCAGTTTTACCGAGATCGAGAAGGCTTCCTCCGGTGCCGGGATCGGCACCCTGGAGCTACTGGCCCTCGTCGCGCCGGACCTTCAGTTTGTTGACGCGGACTTCGCGGGATATGCGGGCGAGGAGCTGAAGGTGGCGCTGCGGAAGTTCGACAGCACGACTTGGGACCTCTGTACCGCGGATGCCTCGGTGGTTCGGGAGATCCGCCAGCACTTCCCGGACGCAGTACCGACTCCTGAGGACGTTCTCCAGGAGACCTCCTGGCCGACCAAACGGCGAGAGACGTGATCCAACCCTCTTACTGATCGTTCCTGGGTGTTGAACTGTGGGGTCTTGCGCTCGGCGACCCTGGTCTGCAGGGTGTCCGCGTGCGCGCTGATCTTGTTCCTGACGACCTGCGGGAGCGGCTGGCCCCGCTTCTGCCGCCCGTTCTCGAGCGACGTCACCGCCCCCCGGGGCGGCTGTGTGTTCCCGACCGAGGGGCGCTCGCCGGCGTCATGTCCGTGCTGCGGACCGGTGTCGCGTGGCGCGATGTCCCCGCGGAGACCATGGGCTGTTCCGGCGTGACGGCCTGGAGTCGACTGCGGGAATGGACCAAGGCGGGCGTCTGGCCCCGCCTGCATGTCGCCCTGTTGACCGAGCTTCGCCGGGGCCGGCCTGGGCACGACGCCCTACGCACCTACTTCGGCAGCCGGCCCGCAGACCGACTGTCACGCCGTATATGCACCGACATCCTGGTTACCGTGACCTCTGCGGACACCGCCGCCACCACGTACTTCACCACGTACCGTGTCGACGGCTACAGCGAGGGCCTCGTACCGCTGCGGCCCCCGGTTCAGGTGGGGCACTACGAAGACACGTTCCGCAAGGTGGACGACACCTGGCTGCTCGCCACGCGGACGCTCTTCCCCTCCTTCGCCGGCCCCACCGAACGCCTCGCCAGGCCCGCCCAGTCATGACAGCACCTCCCCGCCGAACGGCCGTCAAACGTCCCGCGCCACGAAGGCGATACACCACAGAACGTGAGCCAGAGCCAGAACTCGGCGACATCACTCTCCCGTGAAAGACAGCCTGCTCTTGGCGCCGGGTAACCGACGCCCTCGCAACTCACCAACAAAGCCACCCGTGCACTTGTCCGCTCGACAGCATCCATAGCCCCTGATTTCCCTACATGAGGGACTCCACGTCGACGGCGGTCTCCCAGGCTGGGTTCGGGGCTTCGCCGGGCCAGGTGAACTTCGTGGGGGACGCCTTGGACAACCCGCCTGCGGCGCCTCCCCCTACAAGCCGGGCCAGACTGACGTAGGCACCTTCGTTCTGCACGGAGGCATCGTCGGCTACCACTACGAGAACTCGATCGCCGACTTGCGCGTGCGTGATCCCGTTGAAGCTGTAGTCGACCGTCTCGGCCGACTCCTCACCGGTCAACTTGCATCCCAGCTTGCCCTCGAAGTCGGAGCGCACCTGGGCGACGGAGACGACACCTCCCTGCTCCCGCACTTCGGCGGTGGTCGGGGCGCTGTCGTCTCGCTGACGTTGCACGGAGATCGTCAAGATCGTCTCGACGGTGGTACCCGGCTCGGTAACCAGCGGTCGGGTGGCGGCGACCGTGCCGCTGATCACGTTGACGGCCCTGGTCTGGCGGGCGAACTCGGCAAGGCTAGGGGCTGTGTAGCTGTGGTCGAGAGAGCCCTCGAGGAGCACTTTGTGGTCCGCGGTGTCGCGCGGTCCGGCCGCCGCACCGCGGCTCGGCGCCGACTGCGATCCGCGCACGGAGTCTTTCGGCACAGAGTCCTTCGCTGCGGAGCCCTCGGCGCCACTGGAGCACGCTGACAAGGCCACCGGCAGCATGAGCCCGGCCGCCAGGGCGCCAAACGTGGCACGGCGCGAAGCCGAGCTGTCAGTAGAGGTAGTTGATGCCATTGATGTCATCCCCTATCGGAGCATCGGCATTCGTGCCGGATAGAGGTGTACATCAGCGAACTCTTACTGCTTCTGTGCGCCAGGCCGACTACGTGCCCCTGCTCGTACGCGATGGTCCCAACACGGTGGGTGTCGGGCCCGCACAGTCCCGCAGTGACCAAAACGGGGTCGACCCCTAGAGCTTGTCTCTCAAACAGGGCTGCAGCGCAAGCCTGTGAAACTTGGTCGCGCAGGCTAGGCATGAAGGCGATCGAGCCAGGACACTTTGCAGGTGACTGATCGAATCAGCTTGGCTATATCGACGGTGGGCGTTTTGGTCGCCCTCATGCTCGTCACCGGCGCGGTGCAGGCGTATCTAAACGGAGACGATTCAGGATGGTTCATCGCCTGGGCGGCGCTGCTTCAGGTCGCGACTGTCTGGCAGCTCGTGCATGAGGTCCGGAGGCGGCGTAGCAGGCGGGTCCAAGCGGGCTGACTCTCGTGCTCGTCACCACCGAGCCCAGATGAGGATGGAAGCGAGGTGGAGTGCGGCCTGGTAGGCGACGGCTAGCTTGTCCGTTCGCATGGCCAGGCCGCGCCACTGCTTCAGTCGGTTGATGCATCGTTCGACCGCGTTGCGCTGCTTGTAAGCCTCGACGTCGAAAGCGGGCGGGCGGCCTCCGGCACGGCCTCGCCGCAGGCGGTGGCTGACTTGGTCGGAGGGCTGAGGGATCACTGTGGGGATCCCGCGCCGGCGGAGATGGCTTCGAATCGCGCGGGACGAATACGCGCGGTCTGCCAGGACGATGTCCGGCCGCGTCCGCGGTCTTCCCGGTCCACCTCGCGGAACACGAATGCCGGCCATGACGGCCTCGAAGGCTGGCGCGTCACCTGCCTGGCCCGCCGTGACATGCAGGGCCAAGGGGCGAGCGTGATCGTCGCTGGCGAGGTGGACCTTCGTGCTCAGGCCGCCGCGGGAGCGGCCGAGCGCATGGTCCTCAGGTTCGGCCCGATCCGGAGCCCCTTTTTCCTGGCTCCGGCGGCATGCTGGTGGGCCCGACAGACGGTGGAGTCCACCGAAACCGCCCAGCCGATGCCGTCAGCACCGTCGGCCGCTGCCAGGAGCGCGGTGAGGATCCTCTCCCAGGTGCCGTCCGTGGCCCACCTGAGCAGCCGTTTGTGAGCAGTCTGGAACGAGCCCAGCTCGTCCGGCAGGTCCCGCCAGGGCGAGCCAGTGCGGTACTTCCATGCGATGGCCTCCAAGGTTCGGCGGTGATCGGCCCACCGCCGACCACGGACCGGATCAGCCGGCATCAACGGCTCGATCCGGCCCCACATCGCATCAGTGATCACTAACCGGACGGACACATCTGATCAACCAACGAGCAGACCAAGGAGACACGCCCTAGGGCCTGTTGTGAAAGCCCCAGGCGGCAAGGGTGGTTGTGGTGCCTAGGCCTCCGGGGCATCCCTACTGAGGCCGCATGAGGTGCAGGTCCTCACCCCATGCGTCGAGCACCGCATCGTGTCCGGCCCGCCGGGCCGCTACTTCGACCTGGGCAAAGAGGCGACGCTGTGTGGAAACGTCGCCCGTTGCTGAGATGTGGTTCATAGCACCGAGCAGCAGCTCGGTATCCCAGCCGGGCAGTGGGAATCGGGCAAGTTCCCACTCCAGGTACTTGTTGTAAGGGCGGGGGCGTCGGTCCAGAGCGAAGAGCAACTCCAGCAGGAACCTGATGCTGTCGGCGGCGTCGAGTCGGGCCGCGAGGGCATGTCCGTCGCGGTCGTTCTTTACTGAGCGGTAGAGGGAGTTGGCGTAGGCGTCGAGCCATGCGTCTGCCTCGTGGAAGGCTGCGTCGGCGGCGAGCCGCGCCTTGTCGGCCAGGATCTGGGCGATGACTCCGCCGAGGCGGTCGAGCACGATCTGGGCTCGGGCGAGGGCGTACCGCTCGAAGCCGGGCATTCCGGCGGCACGGAACCTGTCGAGGGAGAGGATGACGAGGTCGAGTTCTGGGGTGCGGTGTCCCGTGAACCGGGTGAGTTCCGTCGTCGCCCCGTCGGCGAGGATGACGTACAGGTCGTGGTCGGAGTGCTCGGTGGTCATGCCCTCGTGGGCCTGGGAACCTTTGAGGACAAGGCCGACTACCGCCGGATCGGCGGCGGCGAGTTCGACGAACGCGTTGTAGGAGAGGTGTTCCTGGGCGGTCATTGCGTGGTCTCCGGTGATGTGGTGACGGGCATGCCAGGCGGGCGCCCTGGCTCACCTGAGGCGCCCGCAACGTCTGCAGCGGTGCTTGGCCGCCGCCCGGAAGATCAACGCACGGGTGGACTCTAGCGCTCGGTTTGCCGGGTGGTCTTGCGTTCGGCTGTTCCAGGTCGACATGGGCGCAGGCCAGCTTGGCCCTCTGGAATCCGGTCACAGCCACTCATTGATGATCGCGATCTGGACGGTGGCCTCTTAGCGGACAGCAAGTTTGTCGTACCTTGTGGCGACGGCCCGGTGCCTCTTGAGGCGGTTGATGCCGCACTCGACTGCATGGCGCTCGCGGTAGTCGGTCTTGTCGAACTTCGGCGGCCGGCCACCCCGGGACCCGAGGCTCTGCCGGTTGCGGGCGCGGTCCGCGGGGATCGGGATCGTCGCCTTGATTCCGCGTCTGCGTAGATAAGCGCGGTTCTTGCGCGAGTCGTATGCCTTGTCGGCTCGCACCCGGTCCGGCCGCTTGCGCGGCCGCCCCCAGCCCAGCCGCGGCACCCTGATCGCTTCCAGCACAGGCTCGAACTGCGGAGAGTCATCCCGCTGACCAGCGGTGATCACTACTGACAGCGGCTTCTGTCCCTGCTCGACCGCCAGATGTATCTTGCTAGTCAGCCCACCCCGAGACCGTCCGAGCCCGTGGTCGGCCGGCTCGACGAAGACGCCGCCGGGCGGCTCCTTCTGGAGATCCCCTTTTTCGCCGCCCCGGCGGCGTGCTGGTGGGCCCGGCAGACGGTGGAGTCGACGTTGACCTCCCAGGTGATCAGGCCTTTCGCGTCCGCCTCGGCCTGGAGCCGGGTGAGGATCCCGGCCCAGGTCCCGTCCCGCTGCCAGCGCCGGAACAGGTCATAGACCCGGTCCCACGGGCCATACCTTTCGGGCACGTCCCGCCACGGGGCACCGGTCCGCGTCCGCCACCGCATGCCGTCTATCAGCTGCCGTCTCGTCCACACCTGCGGACGGCCCGGCTTGATACCCCGCGGCAGCAGCGGCTCAAGCCGTACCCACTGGTCGTTCGTCAGATCCCCACGTCCCACGAGACGCGATCATCAACGAGCAAGATCCACTTTCGCAACAGGCCCTAGTCGCCTCGGGCGCGTCCTGCGAGCACCCCCGGCCAGAGTGAGGGCGAAGATCATCTTTCCGGCTCTCTCGGTCATGGCCATGCGACGCGCAGACCAAGCCAGCGGTTCCGCCCTTCGGTGCTGTAAGTCACGGGGGGGTGCCAACTCGGCTGAAACCGAGGGCACGTTCTCATCGCCATCACCGCGGGCGGGAAAGGAGAATGTCCAGGTCCGCGGCGGAGCGCGTGGACGTCGATGACTACGAACAGCTGATCGGCCGCGATTTGCGCACCATCCGCGCAGCACTCCACGACGTCCCGAGGGGATCTACCGGTCTTCTGAACGGGCTCGCGAAACTGCGGGCAGAGCCCTTCAGGAGGACCGGATCGCCTGCATGATCTCCGCTCCGGTACGGGCGACGACCGCGGGCCACTCGTCCCTGAGAGCGGCGCCAAGGCTTTCACGGTCCTCGTCCCGCTGGAGGATCGTCGGGCCTCCCGGAACGACAAGCACGGCGCCCAGCCGTCGCAGCAGGACGCCGAGGAGGTCCATGATCCCCTCCCCTCCGGGACGGTTGAAGGTGATGCCGGTCGGGCTGCCGAAGTACACACCCGCCTCCTCCCCGTCCCCCGTACACACCTGCAGGAAGTCCAGCCTCGGATCCCGCGCCACCACATAAGGGGCGAGGACCTCGCGCGCGGCGCTCATGTCCAGCGGTGCCGACTCACCGTTCTCGAACCGGCACACGAAGATGTCGAAACTCATGTGCTGCCTTCACCCACCGGCATAGGCGATGGCGAGGACCGTGGGGGCGCTGGTGGGGTTGCCGACCAGGATGACAGCGGTGACGTGTGCCCGCGGGCGACCGTGCGGATGACGCCGTCGTCCTCGCCATGCGGTTCGGAGTGGCCCAGGCGGTCTTCCTGGGCGTCAACTAGGCAAACAGCAAGGTCTTGGCGGGCCTGCTCGGGGAGCTGCTTGTAGGTGTCGAAGACGTCGGTAGGGAAGTGGAGCCGGTAGGTCACGAGGCGCCCCGGCCCGGCTTGCGGTCGGCTCGGTGGCCGGCGTCGCGCAGGACGTCAGCGGTGTGGTCGACGGCGGTGTCACCCGACGAGGCGGTGGTGTGTTGGGGGCGGACGGCGGCAATCCGAGGAGCGGCCACCTGGAGTGCTTCAGCGGCCGCGACCCACCGGTCGAGGACCGCGGAGAGCTCGTCGATCGGGGTGAGGTTCACGTCTGCGAGGAGCTGCTGCCTCGAGGCCGAGTGCGGCAGGGCGTGGTGGAGCCTGTCCACGGTCCACGTCTGACGTGCCGCCACTGGAGCCTCCCCGGTGCGTCGTTCCTATCCCGTGCCAGCGTACGCGGCCGGCCCTGCGGGGACGGGTCAGGCGCTCTCGACGGCTTCGTCGACCTCGACGTACGTGACGATCAGGATGCTCCCGAGCGCGGTCGCGTAGAAGATCACGCGGATGCCATCGTGCTGGTAGTCCCGCAGCGCCGACGCGGTGGCGTGCTGCTTCACGTCGGCCGGGGCCTCGGCGATCACACCCAGCGCCACGTCGAGGCGGGCGGACTGCTCAACCGTCAGAACAGCGGCCTGGGTCTCGGCCGGCTCGATGAACACGATCCTCGGGCTCCGGCCGCGCGGGTGCTCAGGCAACTTCGGAGGCCTTGCCGTTCCGCTCGGGCATGCCCTTCTCGGCCCGGATGTCGTCCCAGTCGCGGCACCGGTTGAGGTCAATGCCCTCCGAGGCGAGGTTCTCAAGGACGTACGCGAGCGCAGCGTTCCCGGGGAACTCGGCGCGCGCGGCTTCGCGGAGCTCACGCTGCTCGGCCTGGTCGAAGACGAGGTGGGCCATCGGGTCCTCCGGCGGTCGGGTACCACCCGAGGCTAGCGCAGCAGCTCTGCCCTGGGAGCCGGTTCGGACACGCGCCTCACCTACGGCCAGCGCCTTCCCCGGATGCCCCAACGAGGGCGAACGACCAGGCCGTATCCTTCACAGCCGCACTGTGACCACCGCTCAGTACGGCAAGGGCGGCACGTACAAACCCCGGGGTGGGTGCCGTACCTGACGACGGCATCCGAGTGAGGGTCCGGGACTCAGAAGGGCTGAACGAGCGAACACCTTGCGCGGTTTCACTCTCTGCCTACCAGAAACCCCTACTCTGTAACGCTGAGTGAGAATTTGTTCGGTCTTCGTGCCCGCCGCCAGGGAGCCACATAGTCATGCCCATGTTGCTGATCAAGGGTTCGTACCACCTCGTCCATAGCCGGGCGGACGGGGACACCATCCCCTTCAAGCCGGACAAGAAAGAGGAGTGGGAGCTGGTACCTGGCCCCCACAAAGTCGAACACAACACTTCCGGCAAGGCAAAGTTGCGACTGGACGCCATCGACACGCTGGAGACCCACTACTCACGCAACGGCAACCCAGAGGTCCACCAGCCGTGGCTCCACGCCCGCGCCGCCCGGGACGCGCTGACGGACTGGCTCGGCTTCACCACCGTCGACCGCTTGCCGGACGAGACGGTCACCGCGGCAACTCCCATGACCCGGCCGGGCTGGATCCTCACCCGCGGCGCGGGCCGCGACAAGCGCTGTATCGCCCTCGCCGGCAAGGGCACGCCGCCGGGCATCAGCGGCACGCAGATCAACGTCGACGAGGCGCTGCTGCGCACCACGTTCAACCACCACATCCTCAAGGAGGGCCTGGCCTACCCGACGTACTACACCAACCTCTTCCCCGACCTGCGCGACGAACTGACCGCCGCTGTCCGCCAGGCGCAGGCGGACAAGAAGGGCCTGTGGAAGGACGACGACACGCTCGACGGCGCGACCGTCACCGACATCGACTCCCTCCAGGACGACGTAGTGATCCTGCCGAAGCTGTTCCGGCGGCTGGTGGACTACCTGTACCTCGGCGACCCCGACAACGCGGACCTGACCGGCTTCCCCGCCTTCCTCGACCAGGCCGCGGACGAGTTCTGGATCATCTCCACCGGCCATCCCACCACCGGCCTCGACGCCATCGTGGAGGTCATCGACAGCAAGGTGCGGATGACCCATCCGGCTGAGGACCTCGTCTTCATCGAGAGCTGAACGAGGAGCGCCATGAGCCCCGCAGCGGAATTCCGCGCCCTGTCCGAACTCCCCGGCAGCAGTGCCTGAGCGCTTCTTCGAGGAGCTCGTGGCCGCCCGGGATCAGGTGGAGGGGTCTGCAGTTGACCGGTCAGGGCGGGGTGGGCCGGCAGGTGCCGAAGCGGCTGCTGGGGTCTGCTGATAGGTCGGCGCGTGCGAATGACGTGGCAGTTCGTCACCCGTGTCAGCTCCAGCCCGTCACGGTCTGTCGATGTGAACTACCAGGTCGTTGGGGCTACTCCGCTGACGACCAGAGGACGAACCTCCATCACTCAGGGGAGGTATGTCACTGCCGGGAAGGCCGGGGACGGTCCGGCGAGCAGGTGTCCCCGACGGTGGCGCAGGTGCTCGTCGAAGAACGCGAGGGCGTAGGCCTGCTGGATCTTCACCGCCTGGTCGGGATCGAGGGTGCCGATAACGTCCTGAAGCTGCTGCCCGCTCCAGCCGAGCAGCTTCGCCACCTGCGGGAACAGCGCCTCATTGTCACCGTACGAGATATGGGCGGCGCCCTGCGCCTGGATGTTCAGCCGCCAGCCCCGCAGGTGCGACCAGAATGCGGCGGCCTCGGGATCCGTGGCCCGGGTGAACTCGGCGGACATCATCATGAACGGCCGGTCCAGGTCGCCGGCCAGTGGCGGGTTCATCTGCATCGGGCCGTCGAGGCTCAGCCCGGCCCGGATGCGGCCGTCCGCGAGCGTGGCGCAGGCGGTGGCCGTACCACCCTTCGACCAGCCGAACGCGCCCATGCGCCGCGGGTCGAGGGAGCCGAGGAGCCCGGCCGGCAGCTCCCTGTGGTCGACGTCGGGATTGCGCCCGGCGGCAAGCTGCTCGACGCAGTCGAGGAGGAAGCGCAGATCAGCGGCGAAGTCCCCTGGCAGCGTCGGCGCCTGCCTGTCGTAGGACGGGACGGCGAGCCGACCGTCGGGGAACTCGGTGTACGTGTCGTACTGGTGAGCCACCGTCACAGCCGCGTATCCGTGGCTGGCAAGCTCCTGGACGATGACTGTGTGGTCGCCCTGGTGGCTGTGCGCGCCGTGCGAGAACACGACGACGGGCAGCCGTCGCTCCGATCGCCGTACCGGAGCGCCCACGTGGCCAGTGGTGAGCGGCCCCAGGGAGGCCAGCTCGCTGAACCCTGCGTCGGCGAGGAACGCCTGGAATGCGCCGGCCGGCATCCAGGGCGCCACCGGGTACCGCTCG
Organism: Streptomyces gardneri; assembly: GCF_006539185.1. Taxonomy (GTDB): domain Bacteria; phylum Actinomycetota; class Actinomycetes; order Streptomycetales; family Streptomycetaceae; genus Streptomyces; species Streptomyces gardneri. Next base: position 36,177 of record NZ_BJMN01000015.1, on the reverse strand, counting down.
ACGTTTTGGGCGGGATACCAGACGGTGGCCATCAGCTCGCGGAAGTGCGCGGGGCCCGCGATGTCGTCCGGCCGGGAGCGGTCGACGAGGTGCAACTGGACCGTGCCCACCGGGTACGGCCCGGTGGGCCCGGGCAGCACGAGCCGCTTCGTGGCGGGGACGGCCGCGGCCTGGTCGGCCCACGCGGGGCCGGCAGCAGCGGCAAGCGGCACGGCGGCACCGGCGGCCAGTGCGGCCCCCAGCATGCTGCGGCGCGTCATGCCCTTCCGGCTGATGAACGGCGTGGTGGTCATGGGTTCCTCCCGTGGTGACTGATCGTCAACCATGCCGCGCCGGACGGTCCGTGGGCACGAAGGAACGCTGTCACGCGCCCCTCCCGCGCAGCATCGACCCACCGTTTGATTGCGTCGCGAGGGCATTGACCCACGGGTTTACACCCTGGGGTTGATGCGGTCCCCGGTCGGGGCTCCGGGAGCCCGTCGTATGACGGCGATGCGCGGCCTTCCCTGGCGGGGCACCTGAGGCCCTGCCGGGGCGGCGGGCGACGAACGGGGGCCGGGGCTCAGTCGGTGTCGATGCCGCGAGCGGCAAAGACCTCCGCCGCGTCCGGCACCGCCAGGACGCCGTCCTGCACGAAGGTGACCTCCCGCAGATTGGGCAACAGGGCGAGGTCGTCGAGCGAGCGGACGTCGAACAGGTCGTCCTCGCCGTCCCAGGCGGGGGCGCAGTGCCAGAAGACGTTCGCCCCGGCGTCGAAGCACAGCTCCTCGACGCGGGCGAGCAGCTCGGCCGGGATCTCCAGGGCCTCGAAATGGGCCCGGGACTCCGGCAGTGCCTCCGCGTGGAGACCGTTCTCCAGGACGTAGGACGCGGGGTCGCCGATCCCCCGGGCGGCCAGCCGCGCGGGCAGGTCGTAGACCGGGAGAAGCGGCTCGGGACCGTACATGAGCTCCTCGATGACGAGCAGCTTGAGGTTGAAGTCGCGGAACTGACTCATGGGACATGAGTACCACGGGGGTACGACACGGGTCCTATGCCCGGCGTACGGCCGGGCGGAGGAAGGGGCGGCGGATCGGGCCGTCCCCCGGCGGGCCCGGCCCGGCTCAGGCCGTTGTGGCGGTCAGCCGGCGTCATCGCATGCCGTGCAGACGTGGCGGTAGCGCAGCTCGAAGGCGGCGACCAGGGTGGTGGCGAGGGCGCCGCCGAAGGGAGCCGTCCAAGTGGATGAGGCCACGGGCACCCGGATCGTCGAGGCCATCAAGGCCGCCTACTGCAAGGCAGGATCACCTGACATCAGCCACCGCGTTCCCTGGCGCGGACTGGCCAGCACCCGTTGATGTCCGACCTACCACTCGCAGGCGACGCCGTCTCTGTCCCGATCGAGCTCGGCCCGGTATCCGGGTTGCCCCAGCAGTAGCGGTGCAGCGCCAGCGGCCCGTGCGGCGTCGCAGTTCTCGTAGTAGACCGACTCAGCCGTCGACACCTCAGGCACAGGCTCTGGCTCAGCTGTCGTCGACGGAGGGAGAGGCAGGGGCGCCACCGGCTCGGACTCCACTGCTGCAAGGGAGGCGGTGCCGGAGTCGTGGACGGCGATGCCGACTGCCGGAAGACGAGCTCCCGACGGCCTGGCGCCACGGCAATCCCCAAGAGCGAGCGCGTACGCCGGCCCGGCGTACCGGGCAAGGACATGTACTACCAGCGCAGCTTCCGCTGCGAGGTAGCGCACCTTTCGCTGCGCTCCCGCGCTCTGAGATGCCTGCGGCCATCCAGGCTGGGCGGAGAACGTCAGGGCCTTCGTCGCCTGGCCGCCATCGAGCACGGACGGGTCGAGGAGGTCTGGGGCGGGCGGCAGGAGCGATGCCCGCTGTCCCCACGGAAGCCTGGCTGCGGGAGTGGGCGGGCGGCTCATCTGGGGACGAAGGTGACCTCGAACATGCGAGGCCAGAGTTTGCCGGTGATCAGGAACGTGTCGGTTCCCGGTACGGCGGCGATGCCATTGAGTTGTTTGGCTCTGCGGCGTTCGGGTGCGGTCAGGAGTCCGGAGGCGTCGATGTTTGCGGTGACGGTGCCGGTGTGCGGGTCGATGCGCAGGATCGTGTCCGTCGGGTACACGTTGGCGTAGACGAAGCCGTCGGATGTGCATTCCAGTTCGTTGAGCCGTGTGACGGGCTGGCCGTTCTGGCGTACGTTGATGCCGCCTGTCGCCGTGAAGGTGTCGGGGTCGCGGAAGGTGAGCCGGTCGGTGCCGTCGCTCATCACCAGCCGTTCCCGTCCGGCGTGGCGCTGGTGGCACAGGCCCCAGCCTTCGCCCTGGTAGCTGACTCGGCGACGTTCCGCGAGTGTGGTGGGGTTGCGCTCGATGGCGATGCCGTTGCGCCAGGTGAGCTGCCACAGCTTGGAGCCGGTCAGGGTGATGCCCTCACCGAACAAGGGCGCCGGCAGTTCGACGTACCGGGTGGGGCGCTTGCCCGGCGGTCCCGCGCGCAGGGAGGACTGGCCGACCCGGCCTGTGCTCTCGTAGAGGGTGGCTCCGCGGAATTCCAGGCCCTGGGTGAAGGCTCGCGGATCGTGGGGAAGCGTGTTTCGCGTTACCACCCGCAGGAGCTGAGTCTGGGGGGCGGCCGGTGATGCGGTTGCTTTCGCCCGTCCGCCGGCCGGGATGCGACCTTGGCCGGCCGGGGCTGTTGCCGCGTGCGCGGCAACGTCGCGACGGTTGGCGCCCTCTGGTTCGGCTGGGCCGCAGAGCAGCGCCCCGGCCACTGTCACCACGGCCACCAGCGCCAGTGCGTGGGTGCCCGGCCGGGCCCGCCTCGTGCGGGTGGCGCGGGGCTCGGTGGTCATCTGGCCGACCCTTGACGGCTACGGGAGTGTCGCTGGTTCCTAGGGTGTGGCCCTGGATGCCGCACGGAATGCGGCGCGTGTTTTCCCTGGGGCACAGAGGTCTTCCGTTCTGGTGCATCGCCGGTGTGGGAAGGGCCGCTGGTCGGGGCCGCTGCGTCGGGGCTCTGACGCGCGGTTGGTTTTCAGTTGCTCGTCTTGGTGAGATTCTGGACGGTCAACCTCGCGGGGGTGTGGCTGGATACGCCGTGAGTGCCCGCCTCACCCGATCGCCACAGCCATGTCATGGGCTCGCCGTTCCTGCGACACGGGAGGAACGCCGGTGTCGGCCGGCCGCAGCTTCTTTGCCTCGTGGTGTCCGCTTTGAGTGGGTACCCATGCCTGTCGCTGGTGTTTCTGGACCGATTCGATCCTCAGCAGGTGGTGGTCCTCCGGATCCAGGAGGTTGTCCCGCGTGAGCTTGTCGTGCCGGTTGTCCGGACGCATCGCCACCACTGCTGATGGGACGTCGCTCTCTGGCCGAGCACGGGGGGGTGTGCGTGCCTGCGGTGCCGACGATGTCTGCCGCCAAGGCCCTGTCTCGGCCTAGGCTCTCTTTGTATGGGACACCTTGTGCGTACCGATGACGGTCGGGTCCTGATGGCCGAGGAATGGGGCAGCCCTTCGGGGGCTCCGGTGATGCTCTTTCATGGGACGCCCGGTACTCGGCTCGGCACTCTGTTGCCCGGGGTCGCTGCGCAGCACCCCGGTTTCCGGTTTCTCGCCTACGACCGTCCCGGTTACGGGGAGTCGGGGCGCGCTGCGGGACGGCAGGTCGCCGACGCGGCTCGGGATGCGGCGGCTGTCGCCGATGCCTTCGGCGTCGAGCGGTTCGCGGTGGTCGGCCGGTCCGGTGGGGGGCCGCACGCGCTGGCGTGCGCGGCGCTGTTGCCGGAGCGGGTCCGGGCGGCCGCCGTCCTGGTCGGGCTCGCTCCGCCGGATGCGGCCGGTCTGGACTGGTACGCGGGTATGACGCCGTTCAACGTGCGCGAGTACGGTCTGGCCCTTGCCCATCTGGACGGGCGGGATCCGGGTGGGCTCGAACGTGACCTGGCTGATCGGGCCGTCGTCCTTCGGCGCGATCCGGTACGCCTCCTCGACGACCTGCGTGCCGATCTCTCCCCGCACGACCTGCCGGTGGTCGAGGACCCCCGGGTGCGGACGGTGCTGCTGCACACCTACCGGGAGGCTCTGCGGGTCTCGCATCACGGCTGGCTCGACGACTGCCTGGCCTTCGTCCGCCCGTGGGGTTTCGATGTCGCCTCGGTCGCTTCGCCCGTTCTGCTGTGGCACGGCCTCGACGATGCGTTCTCGCCCGTGGCGCACACTCGTTGGTTGGCCGGTCGGATCCCCGGTGCCGAGCTTGTCCTCGTACCGGACGCCGGTCACTTCGCCGCCCAGTTGGCACTGCCGGACGTGCTGGGCTGGCTGGAGCGTCAGGGTGTCGGGCGCTGATACGAGGTCGAGCGGGCGCCCTTCAGGGCGTCGAGGATCCGCTCGTGGCTGTCCCCGACGACGTCGACGACGCGGACTTTGAGGTGGAGGGCCTCGACCTGGTCGATGAAGCGCTGGGAGAAGGCCCCGAGCATCGTCGTCTCGTAGGAACCGGTGCCCACCAGGGGGAAGTTGCCCATGGTGATCAGCTGGAAGTCCTCTCCGACGGTGAGCCCGGCCTCGGTCAGCACCTCGGCCACGCCCTCGACGTCGGTCCACGGGGCGGCGTGCTGCGGGTCGTGGCCGCGCAGGACGGCCCGGCACTCGTAGGCCTCGATCACCACGGTGTGGGAGCCTCCGTTGAGCAGCCCGACCTGCCATTCGGGTATGCCGCCCCGCAGGTGGCCGGTGGTCCAGTGGGCGCGCCAGCCCAGCGCCGGGCGTACGGTGCGGGCGTACTGGGCTCGGGCGAGGACCGCGCCGACCGCGACCGCGAGCAGGCTGCCGAGCGGCTCCATGTCGAGGAGCTCCAGCCGCCACGGCCATTCGGCGCGGGCGGCCGCCGTCATGTTGGCCCGGACGGCTTCCCAGCCGAGTACCGCCGTCAGCAGGACGAGCAACACGATCGGCACCGTGAAGAGCAACGGGCTGCGTCGCACCCGCCGTTGAGCGTCCATGCCGTTCGTCTGCCCGCCCCGCCTGAACCTGCCCACAGCCACTCCCCCGGTTCTCGAACAACAATCTCCCGGGTCACGCGTACGCCCCCGGTCGCGCCCGGCTCATGGTGCCCGAACCGGAGCACGGCCGACTAGGGCACGGGCCGGGCTTGGTCCCGAAGGCGCGGCCCGAGTGCTGTGATCACGGCGGTTCTCGGCGCTGCTTGTCGGTGGTGATCGCGGCGGTGGTCTTCGGTGTGGTGGAGGTGTCCGGGCTGCTCCGCGCGGAGGTTCTTGCGCCCCGCTGTTGTGCCCGGCCGGCCTGTCGTCACACGTGGTTGCCGACGAGCTCGTGCATGGTTAGCCGTCGAGGAGGAAGTCCACCGCCATCACGGCGTGGAGGACGATCATGGCGCTGCAGCCGATGACCAGGACGGCGCCCGCGTAGGTGTTCACCAGGTGCGTGAACGGCGATGCCGGCACCAGCACGTCCGCCGGGTCCTCCGGGGGGTGGGCCACGGTGATCGTGGGGCCGGCCTCGCCGTGCAGGAAGCCACGGTACGTTCCGGTCGTGTCCGGGTAGACGTACGCCCCTCGGGTCATCGTGGCCCGGGTGGCGGTCACCATGACGCCATACCGGTACAGCCAGCGTTCCCTCCGCGCGCGGATCACCCCGTACAGGCCCAGCCACAGGCCCAGCCAGGCGAAGCCGCCGATCGGGACCGTGAGGAGCAACAGGTCCCACCTGCCCAGTGAGCCGGCCACCACGCAGAGGACGACGAGCGCCAGCAGGTGTCCCATCGCGCCCCGCAGGATCCGGCGGTGGAACCTCGTCCGCCAGGTGGGGGCGAGCGAGCGGACCACGGCGAACGGGGCCCCGTCGACGTCGTCGTTGTCCGTCCGGTTCGCCAGGATCGCGTTGACCCCGTCGGCGAAGGCGGTGGCCGCTGCCTCGTCCACGTCGTCGATGCGGTGCACGCGCGGCGTCGCCCCGGCCCTCGCCCGCAGTTCGATCAGGACCGAGCGGCCCTCGGCGCGTATCCGGCCCAGCCCGTCGGGGGTGAAGGTGACTTGCTCGCGCGGGAGGTCGAGGACAAGTCCGATGTTCTCGGCGGACAGGACGGCCCCGCCCCGACCTCGGAGCACCGGGAGGGAGGAAATGGAGGTCGGCATGGGCATGATCTTAGAGCGGGGTGTCGTCCCGGTCAGCCCCTCGGATCCCCGCTCGTCCTGCCCTTCACGGGCCCGCACGACGACGACAGTTACTTGTTGGGCTCGCGGTTGTAGAGCTTCTTGGCCCATAGGTAGCCGCCCAGCGCGATGAGGGCGCACCAACCGATCGTCAGGGTTGCGCTGTCGTCGATCGGGGTGCCCATCAACAGCCCGCGCAGGGTTTCGATGAACGGGGTGAACGGCTGGTAGTCGGCGAACCATTTCAGCCCGGCCGGCATCGAGTCGGTGGGGACGAACCCACTGCCCATCATGGGCAGGATCATCAGCGGCGTCAGCATGTTGCTCGCGGTGGCGACGCTCTTGGCGACCATGGCCAGTGCGACCGACAGCCAGGTGAGCGCGAGGATGGTCATGACGAGCACACCGACCGCGCCGAGCCATTCGCCGAAGTCCGCGGTCGGCTCGAACCCCACCAGCAGCGCGACCCCGATGACGGCAGCGATGCTCAGCAGAGTCTGGATCAGGCTGCCCAGCACATGGCCGGTGAGCACCGAGACCCGGGCGATGGCCATGGTGCGGAACCGGGCGACGATGCCCTCGGTCATGTCGATGGCTACCGAGATCGCCGTGCCCTGGGCCGCGGTCGCCACAGTCATCAGGATGACGCCGGGGACGACGTAGTTCACGTAGGCATCGCGGCCGCCCGACGGCCCGCCAAGGCCGGTGCCGAGGATGCCTCCGAGAACGTAGACGAACAGCAACAGGAAGACCACCGGAACCCCGGCGGCCGTCAGGATGAGCGTCGGGTAACGCAGCATGTGCCGTAACTGGCGGCGCAACATGGTCGCCGAGTCGGCCCAGGCGTGGGAAACGGTACGGGAAACGCTGCTCATCGGGCGGGCTCCTGTTCCGTGACCGGGTTACCCGTCAGGGCGAAGAAGACGTCATCGAGATCGGGGGTGTGGACCTGCAGTTCGTCCACGGTGAGCGAGGTGTGGTCGAGCCAGTCCAGCAATGCGCGCAACGACCGGACATCGCCCTGGCTGGGGATCTGCAGGGTGCGTGCCTCATCGTTACGGGACACCACGTCCAGCGTCCGGGCCGCGTGGTCGTAACCGCGTGGGTCGGCGAACCGCAGGGTGACATGGCCGCCGCCGACCTGCCGTTTGAGCTCCTCCGGCGAGCCCTCCGCCACCAGCTTTCCCCGGTGCAGGACCGCGATCCGGTCGGCGAGTCGGTCGGCCTCCTCCAGGTATTGAGTGGTGAGGAGGATCGTGACGCCCTCGTCGTTCACCAGTCCGCGGATGATCTCCCACATGGTCCGCCTGCTGCGCGGGTCCAGCCCGGTGGTCGGCTCGTCGAGGAAGATCACCCGAGGCCGGCCGACCAGCGTCATCGCGAGGTCCAGGCGGCGGCGCATCCCGCCGGAGTACGTCGCCGCAGGCTTCCGGGCCGCGTCCATCAGATCCAACCGCGCGAGCAGATCCGCGGCAGACTGCCGCCGTTCCTTGCGCGGCAGGCGGTTCAGGTCCGCCATCAACAGCAGGTTCTCCTCTCCGGTGAGGAAGCCGTCCACCGCGGAGAACTGGCCGGTGACACCGATAGCGGCACGGACCGCGTCCGGGTCCCGGACCACGTCGTGGCCCGCGACCCGCATTTCGCCGGCGTCGGCACGGATGAGCGTGGACAGGATCTGCACCACGGTGGTTTTGCCCGCACCGTTCGGGCCGAGTAACGCGAAGACAGATCCCGCGGGGATGTCGAGGTCGATGCCGTCGAGCACCACGTGGTCGCCGTACGCCTTGCGTACCGCAGTCGCCGCGACCGCGGGGCGACCGAGATCAATAGTCATGGGGTTCCACTCCCGCCAGTGAGATCCGGTGCGGCATTCACACCTTCACAGTTCAGTGAAAGTTACGTTGCATTCACAAGATCGTCAATCACATCAGCGTGAAGCAATAACGTATTTGCAGGTCAACGCACCTCTTTCATTGCATGACCTATGCCACCTAATGCAACGGTGTTGCGTTGCATTAAGCTGGCCTCGACGCCGACAGCGGAGGAGACCCGATGCCTGGTGACAGACTCACCCTCCAGGATCGACTGCAGATCGCCGCGGGACTGCGCGAGGAGCTGACCTACGCCGCCATCGGCCGCCTCGTCGGGCGGCCCACCTCCACCGTCACCCGCGAAGTGATGCGCAACGGCGGGCCGCGCAACTACCGCGCCGATGCGGCCCACCGGGCCGGCACACGACCAACACGCCAGCGCAGGACCACTGCACCGACATCGTCACCAGGACGGGCCGGCCCCGGCGGGCGCGATCCACGCCTCGTGGAAGAGGCGGACACACAGAGCATGGAACTGATGGTTCAGGCCGGGCTCCCCCAGATGATGGCCAGGGTGCTCGCCGCGCTGTTCACCACCGACAGCGGCAGCCTCACCTCCGCGGAACTCGTGCGACGCCTGCACGTCAGCCCCGCCTCCATCTCCAAGGCCATCGGCTACCTGGAGACCCAAGCGCTCGTCAAACGCGAACGCGATGACCACAGCCGCGCCGAGCGCTACGCCATCGACGACGACGTAGCGTTCCAGTCGATCATGGCCGGCGCACGCAACCAAACCCAGATCGCCGAGGCTTGCAAGACCGCAGCCCGGAAACTCGGCACCACCACCCCCGCCGGCGCCCGGCTGGAGAACACGAGCCAGTTCCTCCTCCACGTCATCGACGACCTGGTCCGCTCAGCCCAGCACTGGCACACGATCTACCCCACCCACCCTCGGAACACGTCCGAAACCGACGACTGAACAGATCGCGTTGACCTTGGAAGAGTGAAGTCGTCGGTCCAGCCGATGATCACGGCCTGGAAACAAGGCTCCTGTTGATCGTCAAGAGTGGGGAGGTGCTCGCTGGAGGGAAGTACCTTCACTCCATGTCACTTACTCCAGACGATGAGGTCCGTAGCCGAGACGAGCTGGTCGCCTTCGTCCGAGAACTGCGCCAGGACTACCTCCGCCGGGGACACGAGTGGGAGAACCAGAGCCTCGATCACTTCCTTGAGGCCCTCGCGGCGTGGATCGACGACTCGCCAGGCTGGTATCGAAACTTTGGGAAGCAGCTCCCCGAGGAAGGGGACTGGACCTTCCTGGCCAGAGCCCTTCAGGCCGCCACCGTCTATGAGTGAATCCGCACGTTGCCGGCGCGTGACACATCGATAGCGAATCCTGCCGCCAGGGAGGACGAGGTAATCGTCCTGGCCGTACTGCGCAGCGGAACCCTTCCAACAAAGGCTTGTTCAGAGCACCGAGCGGATGCGGCGGACCAGGATCGAGCCCGCGAGAGCCAGGCCGCCCGCGAGGGCGTAGAGGGCTGCGTAGCCGCCGAGGTGGGTGACGACCGGGGCCGCGATCACCGGGGCCAGGACCTGGGGCAGCGCATTGGCGATGTTGATCACGCCCAGGTCCCTGCCTCGGTCCTCCGCGGTCGGCAGCACGTCCGTGAGCAGAGCGAAGTCCACCGCTGTGTACACGCCGAAGCCGAGGCCGAGGACGAGGGAGGCGACGATCGCGCCGGTCCAGGTCTGCCAGACGGCGAGCAGCAGCGTGGCCGCGGCGATGACCAGCCCCGACCGGATGACGTAGGACTTCCGGCGGCCGCTGCGGTCGGAGCGGATGCCGCTGATCACCACCGTGGAGAGCAGGGTGAGTGCGTTGAGCGCCGTGAGGATCAGTACGCCGGTGTCCGCGTCGCCCTCGTAGCGCACCGCGTCGGTCAGGTAGTACAGCAGGTACATCGTGCTGATGGAGTACGACAGGTTCATCAGGAACCGGGTGAGCCAGGCCCAGCCGAAGTCGGGGTGGCGGCGCGGGTCGATCCAGAAGCCGGCGAGGAACGTCCGCCACCGGAAGGCCGGCCGGGCGGCGGGGGCGAGCGTCGAGTCGCGCCGCATCAGGACGTACGGCACGGCCGCGAGTACCGAGAAGCCCGCGCAGGCCAGGTAGCCGGCGGTGATCCCGCCCGCGACCGTGGCCAGCGCCGTGCCGACCAGGATGCCGACGACCTGGGAGACGCCGAGCCAGCCGCCGACCATGCCGCGCCACCGGGGCCGGACCTGGTCGGGGACGGCGGCGGTGAGTGCGGCGAAAGCCGCGTTGAGGGCGAGCTGGACCAGGCACCAGCCCGCGATCACGGCCGTGACGCTCGTCGCCAGGGAAAGGACCACCAGGCCAGCGGCCCCGCCCACCACCCCGGCGACCACCCACGGGATCCGACGGCCCACACGCGCCGTCGTACGATCGGACAGCGCTCCGAAGACGGGGTTGGCGACCATCGAGACGGCCGCCCCCAATCCCGTCACCAGGGCGAGAGTGGATGCCTTGTGGTCGGGGGTGAGCTGCTCGGCCTGGCGCGCCAGGAGCAGTTGCAGCGGGCCGAACCAGCCGACCCACACCCCGAGGTTGGCGAGGGACAGCGCGCTCACCCACCGGCCGCCGGGCGCAGCGCCCGCTTCCACGGCTGCCGCGGCCTTCGGCTCGGCAGTCATCTGCCGCTCTTGATCAGGTCGCGGTACCAGGCGTAGGACTCCTTGGGCGTCCGCGCCAGCGTCTCGTAGTCGACGTGGACGAGCCCGAACCGCTGCCGGTAACCCTCCGCCCATTCGAAGTTGTCGAGGATCGACCAGATGAAGTAGCCGCGTACGTCGGCCCCCTCGGCCATCGCCTGGTGCAACGCTCGTACGTGGCCGTCGTGGTACGCGATCCGGCGCGCGTCCTCGACCCTGCCGGTGCCGGAGTCCGGCCCGTCGCCGTACGAGCAGCCGTTCTCGGTGATGTACAGGGGCGGCAGCCGGTCACCATAGCGCTCGCGCAGCGTGCCGAGCAGCTCGCGCAGTCCGTCCGGAACCACCGGCCAGTCGAAGTCGGTGCGTTCGTACCCCTCGATCTCCCGGATGGCGAAGGGGAGTCCGGAGGGGATCTCGATTCCGCCGAAGGCGGAGGCGCCGGCCGGCGTCGGCGCGCCGACGAGCATCGGGTTGTAGTAGTTGACCCCGTACCAGTCCAGCGGGGCCGAGATCGTCTTGAGGTCCTCCGCCACCGGGCCGGGCAGGAGGGAATCCAGGCCGTCCGGGTAGGCGCCGGTCAGGATCGGGTCGGCGAAGAGGCGGTTGGTGAGCGTGTCGTACAACTCGGCGGCGGCACGGTCCTCGTCGCTGTCGCCGGCGGTCCAGACGGGGCTGTGCGAGGCGGCTATGCCGATCTGGCGGGCACCCGCCGCGCGAAGGGCCTGTACGCCAAGACCGTGAGCCAGGAGCTGGTGGTGGGCGGCGGGCAGGGCGTCGAACACGAGCTCCTTGCCGGGGGCGTGTTCGCCCAGTCCGTATCCGAGGAGGGTGACCTCGGCGGGCTCGTTGATGGTGATCCACATCGGGATGCGGTCGGCGAGGCGCTCCGCGACCACCGAGGCGTACGCGGCGAACCGCTCTGCGGTGTCGCGCTCCAGCCAGCCTCCACGCTCCTCCAGGGCGAGCGGGGTGTCCCAGTGGAAGAGGGTGGGCACCGGGGCGATCCCCGCGGCGCACAGCTCGTCGACGAGCCGGTCGTAGAAGTCCAGCCCGGCGCGGTTGAACTGACCGTGCCCGTCGGGCAGGACGCGGGACCAGGAGACCGAGAACCGGTAGGCGTCCACGCCGAGTTCACTCATCAGCGCCACGTCCTCGCGGTAGCGGCGGTAGTGGTCGGTGGCCACCTCCGCGTGCGAGCCGTCCTTGATGCGTCCCTGCTCCCTGGTGAAGGCATCCCAGGAGGAGGGGCCCCGGCCGTCGGCCGTGGGCGAGCCCTCGATCTGGAAGGCGGAGGCGGAGACTCCCCAGAGGAAGCCGGCCGGGAACTCAGGTACGGGCGCTGTCATGCGGACTCGCTTCGGTCGGGGGGCGCGGATCCCCGACACGGGTGCGGGGAGGCGCTGCCGGGCGTGTTACTCACGGAACTTTCGGACCCCAGCGACCACCCTGTCAATGGAAAAGTGAACAATCCTCAACTTCTTCCCGCGCCGCCACCGCCGCGACCGGGGTGATGCGGGGTCTGACCTCGCTCCGGCCACCGTTTGCCCTTCCGCACCTCATGGGCTTGGTGCGTGGTGAACTTGCGCGGAGCATCAGGTCAGTTGTCCCGGACTATTGACTTCACTGTCGCCGGTCGCGACTCTCAACTCGCCAGTAACCTCAATGAGCATGTCAACCAAGGTGAGTGATGGTGATGGCCATGGTGCGACCTCCGAGCCGCAGACTCAGATCCCTCACGGTGGTGTCACTGCTGCTCGCCGTGATGACCCTGGTCATCAGCCCGATGCCCAGCTCCGCGGCCGAGTCCGACTGGTGGACCCCGGCCGCGCGACCCGCACCCGACTCCCAGATCAACGTCACGGGCGAGCCCTTCAAGGGCACCGACGCCCAGGGGCGCGTACGGGGCTTCGTCGACGCCCACGACCACATCATGTCCAACGAGGGCTTCGGCGGCCGGCTGATCTGCGGCAAGCCGTTCTCGGAGCAGGGCGTCGCCGACGCGCTGAAGGACTGCCCCGAGCACTACCCCGACGGCACGCTCGCCATCTTCGACTTCATCACCAAGGGCGGGGACGGCAAGCATGACCCCAACGGGTGGCCGACGTTCAAGGACTGGCCCGCCCACGACTCGCTGACCCACCAGCAGAACTACTATGCCTGGATCGAGCGGGCCTGGCGCGGCGGCCAGCGGGTGCTGGTCAACGACCTGGTCACCAACGGCGTGATCTGCTCGGTCTACTTCTTCAAGGACCGCGGCTGCGACGAGATGACCGCCATACGTCTCGAGGCACAGAAGACGTACGACATGCAGGCCTACATTGACAAGATGTACGGCGGCCCGGGCAAGGGCTGGTTCCGCATCGTCACTGACAGCGCGCAGGCCCGCGAGGTCATCGAGCAGGGCAAGCTCGCCGTCGTCCTGGGCGTCGAGACCTCCGAGCCGTTCGGCTGCAAGCAGATCCTGGACGTAGCGCAGTGCTCCCAGGCGGACATCGACCGCGGCCTGGACGAGCTGCACAAGCTGGGCGTGCGCAGCATGTTCCTGTGCCACAAGTTCGACAACGCCCTGTGCGGGGTTCGCTTCGACTCCGGCGCCCTCGGTACGGCCATCAACGTGGGCCAGTTCCTGTCGACCGGCACCTACTGGAAGACCGAGACCTGTCGCGGGCCGCAACACGACAACCCCATCGGCAACGCGGTCGCGCCGGAGGCGGAGAAGCAGCTGCCGGCCGGGGAGGAAGTCCCCACGTACGCCTCGGGCGCACAGTGCAACACCCGCGGGCTGACCGCCCTGGGTGAGTACGCGGTGCGCGGCATGATGAAACGCAAGATGATGCTGGAGATCGACCACATGAGCGTCAAGGCCGCAGGGCAGGCCTTCGACATCCTCGAATCCGAGTCGTACCCGGGCATCATCTCCTCGCACAGCTGGATGGACCTGGGCTGGACCGAGCGGCTCTACAAGCTCGGCGGGTTCATCGGCCAGTACATGAGCGGCTCCGAGGCGTTCAGCGCGGAGGCCAAGCGCACGGACGCGCTGCGCGAGAAGTACGGGGTCGGCTACGGCTACGGCACCGACATGAACGGTGTCGGCGGCTGGCCGGGCCCACGGGGCGGGGACACCTCGAACCCGGTGAAGTACCCCTTCCGCAGCACGGACGGCGGCTCGGTGATCGACAAGCAGACCACCGGCGAGCGCACTTGGGACTTCAACACCAACGGCGCGGCGCACTACGGCATGGTCCCGGACTGGATCGAGGACATCCGGATCGTCGGCGGCCAAGAGGTCGTGGACGACCTCTTCGCGGGCGCCGAGTCCTACCTCCGCACCTGGGGGAACTCCGAGAAGCACAAGTCCGGGGTGAACCTCGCCTCGGGCGCGGCCGCCTGGGCGTCCACGTCGGAATGGTGGAACCCCTTCGTCAGCTTCGCACCCGGCCGGGCCGTGGACGGCAACAAGGGCACCCGCTGGGCCAGCGAGTGGAACAACAACCAGTGGCTGCAGATCGACGTCGGGTCCGCCAACCTGGTCAAGCGCATCACCCTCGACTGGGAGGCGGCGTACGGAAAGTCGTACCGCATCGACCTGTCGACCGACGGCTCGAACTGGCAGACCGCCTGGTCCACGACCGCCGGTGACGGCGGTCTGGACACGGCACGGTTCGCCGGAACCCCGGCACGCTACGTACGGATCCAGGGGCTGGTGCGCGGCACCCAGTGGGGCTACTCACTCCACGAGGTCGGCGTCTACAGCGACTGACGGCACCGGAGGGCGGTGCCCAGGGCCGGGGCCGGCCGGATCAGATCTCCTGATCCGGCCGGCCCCTCGCAGTCCGGTGCTCCGGATCATCACCTCGGCGGCACGGGAGTCCCTGAAGCCGCTCGGCCTGGCCCAGCGCGGGCGGTCGCGGCTGTGGATTGATGATCACGGGTGGTGGCTCGGGGTTGTGGAGTTCACCCCGTCGCGGATTGCCGGCAGTGGTCTGCACGTCGGTGCGATGTGGCTGTGGCACGACGCGGACCACCTGGCCTTCCACGTGGAGGCAGTCCGGGTCGGCTCCGAGCTGTTCCGCACCGAGGACCAGTTCACGCGGCTGGCACTCGAACTCAGTCGGCAGGCGGCTGCGAACGTGACCGCGCTGAGAGAGAGGTTCCCGGCTCTGCCGGATGTCGCCCGATACCTGACGTCCAGGCCGGTGCGGCGGGGATCCCTCTGGGACAGCTTCGACGCCGGGATCGCAGCCGCCCTGGTTGGGGACCCGGACACGGCCCGCGATCACTTCGAACGAGTCCTTCGAGAGGACGCGCTGGCCCCGTGGATGGTCGAAGCCCAGGAGAAGACGCGTGAGCTTCACGCGATCGCGGCAGATCGCGACGCCGTGACCGCCTGGGTCACGCGGGCCGTCGGCTCATGCCGGAGCAAGCTGGGACTAGATCCTGTGCCGTTTGCGGTCAGCTGAACGGACCCGCTCGACGTGAGGTCGGCGGTGCCTACATCTTCCACGGCACCATCACCACAGCGGCAGAGCCGTCCGGTCAGCATCCCGGGAGCACACTGACGACCTACCGGTACCAGTCGTCGCCGCCCTCGGAGAGTGAACGGAACAGCCAGTCCATCAGGTCTCCTGCCACCCACCGGCAGCTGGCGGTCTCATGCTCCCAGACGAAGATGTCCGGGCGCTGGGGTGTCTGGACGAACGCGAACTGGTCCCCAGCAAGGGCGGCCGGCCCACCGGCTTCGACAGCGAGATCCACAAACGCCGCAACGAGGTCGAGCGGACGATCAACCGCCTCAAGAACTCCCGGGCCGTCGCCACCCGTTACGACAAGAGGGCCTACGTCTTCCACGGCACCGTCACGGTCGCGGCGATCCACATATGGCTCCGGACACGGTGGAGTGAATGACGGAGCGTTATAGACCCCTTGGTTTGTTTCCTGCTCTCAGGAGGCTACGTGTTCCACCTCAAGACACCCTTCGCGCGCAGGGTCGCGCTCACCCGCTCACCGCGCTGACCCTCGCGGCCGCCGTACCGGGCGGCGCGGCTTCGGCGGCGCCGGAGCCGGTGGAGTGGGCGGCGCTCGGCGACTCGTACACGGCCGGCGTGTTCGTCGGCGCACCCCGTCCGGAGCTCGGCAGCGCGGACCGGGATGGATGCGACCGCACGACGGGCGCCTACCCGAACCTCGTCGAGACCAAGCTCGCGGCCGAGCCGCCGGCGGGCCGCACGGTGAGGCTGACCGACTTCAGCTGCGGCGCCGCCACCATCGCCGAGATCGCCACCGCCCGGCAGACCCCCATCAGCCCGGTGCAGCCCCCCGCGGACGGCTGGCCCTCCGTGGCCCCCCCCAAAAAAATCGACCGCGCCCAGCTGAGCGCGAGTACCGACGTGGTCACGATCGGCGTCGGCGGCAACAGCCTGCCCTTCGGTAAGATCCTCACGTCCTGCCTGCTCTTCGGCACCGGCCAGGAGGACGACGCCACCCCCTGCAGGGACGCCTACGATAGGGGCGACTTCATCCTTGACCCCGAGTCGATCCGCGACAAGTTCCAGCGGGTCTTCCGGGAGTACGTCGCCATGCTGGAGGCCGTGCACGAGAAGGCGCCCAACGCCAAGGTCATCACGGTCGGCTACCCCACGATCGTCCCGTCGGACGCCACCACGTGTGACCGCCAGGACACCACCGAGCTGGCGGCCGACATCAAGGACGCCGAGACCCGACTCTCGGCCACCCACGGGTACATCGCCTGGCTGGGTGAGGTGAACACCGAGCTCAACGCGATCATCGATGACGCCACGGACCTCGTCGATTACGGATACACCTACGTCGACGTCGCCGCCTCCAGCGTCGGCTACGACGCCTGCCAGCCCCGCGCCACGAAGTGGGTCGAGGGAGTCTGCGGCCAGGCCGGCCCGTACTGGCCCACCGACCTCACCCTCGGTCAGGACCCCGTGCGGCTCACCCTGAAGTGCTCCGAGGGCAACCGAGCCACGCTCGTACACCCCAACGCCGCCGGCCATGCCAACACCGCCACTCTGGTCGAAGCCGCCGTCCGCAAAGCCCTGACCTGATCTCACCGCCTGCCGCCCCCGGCCCCAGCGACCCGGGGCGGCCCGGCCGCGATGTCGAACCCCGTTTCGCCCACGATGCTGCGGGGCCTGCGCGCGGCATGATCCCCTCATGGATCCAACCGTCGCAGCCGCGCTCGTCGTCGTACCCGCCACCGTCCTCACCGCCACAGCCGCCTTCGCGGCCGGACGACTTCAAGCGCGCGGCGCGCAGCGCGGGCCGGTCGACGCGGTGCGCCACGCGTGGCCCGACGGTCACTCCTCGGCGGCAGGGCCGCGACCCAAGGCCGGAGGCGTGGGGAGGGTTCGTGACGCCCAGAGGGTCTTGCCTCGGCCTGAGGGCCTCACGCCCCAGCGCTGGGTGAGGTGGGCGGTGATGAACAGGCCCCGGCCGTGCTCGTCCGTTTCCAGGGCGCGGCGCAGGTGCGGACTGGCGCTGCTGTCGTCGGTGACCTCGCACACGAGCGTGCCGTCGCGGATGAGGCGCAACTGGATCGGCCCCTTCGCGTAGCGCACGGAGTTGGTGACCAGCTCGCTGACGACGAGGGCGGTGTCGTCGATGACGTCCTGGGCCAGTCCCCATTCCGCGAGTTGGTTCACGGCACTCCTACGAGCCTGCCCGGCGCTCTCCGGGCTGTTGGGAAAGGTCCACGCCTTCGTCCGGGAGTCGTCCAACGTGCGGGTGCGGGCCAGCAACAGGTAGGCGTCGCGAGACGGCTGCTTGGGCGCGAGAGCGTCGGCGCAGCTGTCGCACGCGGCCTGAAGAGAGGGCTGCGGTTCTGCGAACAGGTCGGTCAGCCGGCTCAGCATCGACTCCCGGCCACCGGCCGCGGTCAGCAGGGCGGTGTTGCAGATCAGCAGGGTGCTCCCTTCGGGCAGGACGCGTTTCGTGAGCGCGTACTCCGCGAGGCCCTGCCCGAGTGGTGGCCCTGCCGCGACGTCGAGCAGTTCGACGGCTCCGCCCGGATGCACCAGAACCGGCGACGGATGTCCCGCGCTCGCCGCGGTGCACAGGCGGGAGACCGGATCGTAGACGAGGCAGAGGCAGGTGGCGGGCGTACCCTCACCGACACCGGGTTCAGCTGGGTCCAGCGGGGTGCTCGGGCGACTGGCGAGGTCGTGAAGGCGCTGGAGGATGTCGTCCGGCGGCAGGTCGAGGTCGGCCAGTGCCTCGATCGCCGCGCGCAGCTCACTCATCGCCGCTGGACGTGACGTCCCGGAAGTGGTGTCCCCGGCCACGAGGGCGACCCTGGATCCGGAGAGGGCGATGGCGTGGGACCAGCCGCCGCCCGTGCCGGCCGGCAGGTGGGTGCGGGCCAGTTCGACGGCCGTGACCGCGGACGCCTGCGCGTAGGCGAAACCGCCGGACAGGATGCGGGCGGCGGAGCGCTCACGCCCGTAGAGGCGAGCGTTGTCCAGGCACTGGCCCGCGTGCGTGGTGAGCTGCTGCGCGAGCCTCAGGTGCCGGCGGTCGAACGGGGCCGGATCGCGCCAGCGGTAGAAGCAGGCCAGGCCGAGCACCACACCCCGCGCTCGGATCGGAACCAGCAGCATGGAATGAGCCCGCGAGCTCAGGATCCGGGCATCTCGCCGACGCCGGGGATCGAGCCAGTGGCCGCCGTCCGGGCGCAGCCGTCGGATCAGCTTGGGGGCCAGGGTGTCCAGGACGGTTCGGTAGGGCGTACCGGGCGGGTACACGTCCACCTCGCCGACGGCGGGGACTCCCTGCTCGTCCGGTCCGGCGACCGAGCGGTACCCCACGCGTCGAACCGTCTGATCACGGTCGAGAGCGTCCGCGGTGGGAGCCCGGCCACCCAGGACGACGTCGTAGACGTCGACGGTCACGGTGTCGGCCAGGGCCGGGGAGACGACCTCGCAGAACTCGGCCGCCGTACGGAAGATGTCGAGCGTTGTTCCGATCCGGGCAGCCGCCTCGTTCTGCAGGCGCACCTCCGCCTCGGCCCGCACCCGGGCGGTGATGTCGGTGAGCGCGGCGGCCAGACCCAGCACCGTGCCGTCGGCCCGCTGCAGGCGGAACACGGACACCGAGGAGACGGTTTCGACCGGGGGGACACGACGGTCGCGAAAACGGACGGTCAGATCGAGCTCGGGCACGCCGGTCTCCAGCACCCGGTGGGCGGCCCGTTCCACGGCAGCGGGGTCGGTGATGTCGAAGGATCGCAGGAGCTCCGGGAGCGTACGGCCGAGCAACCGGTCGATAGGGAACTTCCGTATCAGCCGAGCGGCCGTGTTCACCCGCATCAGACGCAGTTCCTGGTCGTACACGTGCAGGCCCACGGGCGACTGGGAGAACAGCGCGTCCAGCACGGCGTCCCCCAGCCCCTCGGGGACGGACCGGCTGTCCGGATGATCCTCACCGACCACTGTGTGAACGCCCATTCGACGAGACGGGTGGACTGCGCTGCCTACCATGCAACGCCCACCCTGCCCACCCGGCCACCGTAGTGGAGTGAACGGGTGATTCCGGCAGGTCGCACCGGACGGACCTGCTGCAGCGCGGTGGGCGGCCGGAGCACTTCCGTAGCGCTGGTGGCAGGGTTTTTCGTCGGGACGAGGACCGGAAGGAACCCGACGTACCGCCGCCGAGGACGGAAGCGGCCCGTGACTCCGCCTCGGCGGGGCCACGGGCCGCATCAGTCTTCCGGGACGATCAGCGCGCCGCGCGGAATGCCTCGGTCAGCTTGCCGACCGCGCCGGCGGGGTCGCCGACGAGCAGCAGATGGTCGGCGTCGGCGAAGGGCTTCGCCGACCGCTCGGTGATGTTCTGGCCGATGCGGTCCTGGACGATCAGCCGGGCTCGGCCCACGAGTCGGCCGGCCGCGGCGGACTTCCCGTGCCCGGCCTTCTGGAGGGCGCGGGCGGCCAGGCCGATCGCGCGCAGGGCCGGCTCGCCGCCCTGCGGGGTGCCGCGGAGCGTGGTCAGGCCCCAGCCGTACGGGAACTGGGGGTCGTAGCGCGTGTCGCCCACGTTCAGGGGCAGCTGGCTCTCCGACTTCGGCCAGCTCACCGGCAGTTGACCGGTGAAGGGCTTGCGGCCGTAGAGGACGTCGGCCACGCCGTCGCCCTCCGTGCCCGGCAGCCAGGACGCGACCAGGGCGTCGATCGCCGGCAGCCGGTCCCCGATGAGCTGCGGGCGGCCGGAGACGACGAGGACCGCGCAGGGCATCGCGGCGCAGACCCGGTCGACGGCGGCCTTGTCCGCCGGGCTCAGTTCCAGGTCGTGGCCGTTGCCGACGTCGCCCATGCCCTCGGCGTACGGCGTCTCGCCGACCACGACCACTCCGACGTCGTGGCCCGCGGTGGGCGCGGAGGCGTCCTTGGAGTGGGTGAGCGTGGCCCCGGGATCGGCGGACTTCCGCATGGCCTCCAGGATGGTGGTGCCGGTCGTCGTCCGGCCGGAGGCGCCCTGCCAGCTGACGGTCCAGCCACCGGCCTGATTGCCGAGGTCGTCCGCGTTCGAGCCGGCCACGTACACGTTCTGGGTCGGCTTGAGCGGCAGCACGCCGCCCGCGTTCTTCAGGAGCACCTGCGAGGCGGCGGCCGCCTCGCGCGCCACCGCGCGGTGCTCCGCAGACCCGACGGCGGCCAGATGGGTGGTGTCCGCGTACGGCTTCTCGAACAGGCCCAGTCGGAACTTCTGGGTGAGGATCCGGGCGACGGCGTCGTCGATCCGAGCGGTGGCGATGCGGCCCGCCTCCGTCTCGGCGACCAGGGTCCTGGTGAACTCCTGGTAGTTCGTCGGCACCATGATCATGTCCAGGCCGGCGTTGACCGAGGTCCGCACGTCGCTCGGGTAGTCGCCGGGGATCTGGTCGATGGCCTGCCAGTCGCTGATGACGAAGCCTTCGAAGCCCATCCGGTCCTTGAGCACTCCGTTGATCATCTCGGCGTTGCCGTGCATCTTCACGGGGCCCTGGTCGTCGCCGAGGACGTCGAGCGAGGAGTACGAGGGCATGACGGTGCCCACGCCGTGCTTCACGGCCTCGGCGAAGGGCGCGAGGTGCACTGCCTCCAGTTCCTCGCGGGTGACCCGGGTGACGCCCTGGTCGATCGTGTACGAGCCGGTGGTCGACGAGCCGAAGGACGTCCCGCCGTCGCCGACGAAGTGCTTGGCGGTGGTCAGCACCTTGTCGTTCCGGTCGAGATCGCGGCCGTCCCGCGCGCCCTGCATCCCGTCGATGACGGTCTCCATGGCGGAGACGAGCGCAGGGTCCTCGCCGAAGGCCTCGTAGGAGCGGCCCCAGCGCTCGTCCCGGGTCACGCACACACAGGGGGCGAAGTCCCAGGGCACGCCGGTGGCCCGGACCTCCTTCGCCGTTACGGCGCCGGTGCGGGCGGCGAGGGCGGCGTCACGTCCGGCGCCGATGCCGATGTTGTGCGGCATGATCGTCGAACCGATGACGTTGTTGTGCCCGTGTACGGCGTCCACGCCGTAGATGAGCGGGATCTGCCAGCGGGTGGCCTGGGCGCGCAGCTGGTACGCGTCGACCATCCGGGCCCACGCCTCGGGCGTGTTGGGGGTCGGGACCGAGCCGCCGCCGGAGAGCAGCGAGCCGAGGCCGTAGCCCGCGATGTCGCCGGGCGAGCGCAGGGCGTTGCGTTCGGCCTGCGTCATCTGGCCGGCCTTCTCCTGGAGCGTCATCCGGGAGAGCAGGTCCGCGACCCGCCTCTTCACCGGAAGCCGCCGGTCCAGGTAGGGCAGTCCGTGCGCGTTCACCGCGACGACGGGGGTTTCCGCCGGCGCCTTCGCGCCGTCGACCGTCAGTCGCACCGGGATCGTCTCGGCCGCTTCGCCGGTCTCGTCCTTCAGGGTGGTCACGGTGATCGAGCGGGTCGTCCCGGAGGGCGTCCCGGCGGGGAAGACGAGGGTGCCGCTGACCGGGGTGTAATCGGTGCCGGGCTGCGCGGGCCCGCCGTCGTCCGTGGTGTACGCGACGGTGACCGGCTCGCCGGTCGGCTGGGAGCCGGTGGTGGCGACCGAGACGTCGATCCGGGCGGTGCCGCCCTCGTCGACCGGGTGCACCGCCGCGCCGGTGACGACCTTGGTGTTCAGGGCCGGTTCGGCCTTGCCGTAGAGCTCGATCGCGTCGACGGCGAAGCGGCCGCCCGGCGTGCCGGTGGGGAGCGTGAGCGCGTACCCCCACATCCTGTCGAGGCCGAGGACCTGGTCGATGCCTCCGACCGGCTGGTAGTCGGCTCGGTAGTGGAACTCCGAGAAGGGGATCTCGACGAGGTGCCAGCCCTCCCAGTCGTCGGTGAAGGAGGTGGTCCAGAGCTCGGACGCCTCGCCGTTGGCGCCACCGTCCTTGAGCTCGAAGTTGATCCGCTTGCCGGAGCCGGGCGGCAGCGGGGCGGTGTTCTGGCCGTACCACCAGAAGCGGATGCCCTTGTACGCGGTCCAGTCGTGCGCCGGCTGGTCGAAGGCGAAGTCGTGGGTGAAGCCGCCCCAGCCGCTGATGTCGTAGCGGCCTTCGAGGACCTTGGCGCCCTCGGGGGCGTCGGCGCGCTCGGCGAGGGTGAGCTCCGGGTGGTCGTCGGTGTCGCTGCCCCAGGTGAACAGGCCCTCGGCGGGCGGTCCGGCGAAGGGAATCTCGCCC
The DNA here is from genome assembly GCF_006539185.1 of Streptomyces gardneri. Classification (GTDB taxonomy): domain Bacteria; phylum Actinomycetota; class Actinomycetes; order Streptomycetales; family Streptomycetaceae; genus Streptomyces; species Streptomyces gardneri. Next base: position 13,789 of record NZ_BJMN01000015.1, on the reverse strand, counting down.
TCGAAGCGGTCGACGGCCCGGGGCGCCGGGTCGGCCCCGGGGGCGGACGCGGTGGCGCTCGGTACGGCTCCGGCGAGCAGCCCGGCCAGGACGGCGGTCACGGCGGTGACGGCGAGCGGCGGGGCGCCGCCGGCCCTCCTGCGACGCAGGGGGTGCGGATGTGGCATGCGGGGGTCTCCTGGAGAGAGAGAGGGGGTACGGGTGGTGGCTGCTGGTTCGTCAGGAGGGCTGGTGGGTCCACTTCTGGTTGGCGGCGCCCGTGCAGGACCAGATCTGGGTGCGGGTCCCGTCCGACGAGGTGTTGCCGGTGACGTCGAGGCACTTGTCGGCCGCCGTGTTGACGACGTCGTGTGTCACGGCGTTGTACGACCAGCGTTGTGCGCCCGTCCCGTTGCAGGTGTGGAGCTGGAGCTTGGTGCCGTCGGCGGTCCCGCCCCCGGTGACGTCCAGGCACTTGCCGAGCGCCCGGACGGTGCCGTCGGCGGCGAGGGTCCACCGCTGGGCCGTGGTGCCGTTGCAGGTGTAGAGCTGCACCGGGGTGCCGTCGACGGTGGCCGCGCCGGCCACGTCCAGACACTTCCCGGCGAGACCGGTCAGCGGTCCGGCCGGTGCGTTCGTGGTCGTACCGGACCAGGTGAAGGTGGCGGTGGTGCGGGCCGGCAGGGTGTACGTGAAGGACTGGCCGCCCCAGTCGACCCGGACGGACTGCGCGGAGGCGCCGCCGTTGTGGGCGATGAGCGCCTTGGAGCCGTCGGGATTGCGCCAGGCGACGTTCTGCACGGTGGAGTCGGCCGTGGAGGCGATGCGGTACGCGCCGGGGCGCACGAACTTGGTGAGATGGCCGGTCGTGTAGTACTCGACCGTGTAGTCGACCTGCCCGGCGCGCGGGCCGCCCTCCTGGACCGTGATCAGCCCCGTACAGGTGCCGCATCCTCCGTTGTGCGGGCCCATGGCCTGGTTGAGCGCCAGGCTCCACTTCGTCAGACTGCTGCTCCAGTTGCGGGCGTAGTCGACGATGTCCTTCAGGTCCTCGTTGTGCTGGTTGCCGACCCAGGTGCCGCCGGAGTGCTCGGTGCTGAACTGCTTGACCGTCGGGTACTGGTCGTGGACCTGGCTGCCGACGGCGGGGTCACCGGCGTAGCCGTGCCAGGCGATGCCGCCGAAGAGCGGGTCGTTGCGCACGCCCGCGTCGTTCAGGACGCCGGAGCCGAAGTTCGCGTAGTCACCGTAGTTCCAGTCGTGCACCAGTACCTTGGTGGTGATCCCGGCGGCCCGGAAGGCCGGGTAGACGTGGTTCTTGGTGAACTCGGCGAGGCCGGACGGGTTCCAGCTCATACCGGGGTAGTTCATGGCGGTGGGGTTGCCCGCCTGGCAGCAGTTCGGCTCGTTCTGCACGGAGAGGTAGTCGACCTTGACGCCGGCCGCCTGGTAGCTCTGGATGTACTTGACCAGGTACTGGGCGTAGAGCGGGTAGTACTCCCACTTCAGCCAGCCCATCTGGTCCATCCGGCCGTTGTCCTTCATCCAGCCGGGGGCGCTCCAGGGCACGCCCTTGAGACGCATCGCCGGGTTGAGCTGTTTGGCCTGGACGGTGAGGAGCCGCACGTCGGTGTCGTAGCCGTTGGTCCCGAAGTCGTTCAGGTCGCAGCAGGTGTCGTCGAGGGAGACGTTGCCGGGCCGGGAGAGGTCGGACGCGCCGATCGGATTGCGGACGAAGGAGAGGCCGATGCCGTCGGTCGGCGAGAACAGCCTGCGCATGACCTCGTCGCGGGTGGCGGTGCTGATCGCGCCGCCGCGCAGGAGGTGAGCGGTGGTGTCGGTGATCGACGCGCCGCCGCCCTCGAACTGCTGGTAGGTGGTGTTCTCGTCGACGGTGATGGTGCGGTTCGCACTGCCGCCGGCGGGGCCGAAGGCGGTCGGCGTCTGCGGGGCGAGACCTCGCGTGACGGTACGGCCGCCGGCATCCGAGGTGGTGGTCAGCCAGACGTCGACGCGCTCGCCGGCGGCCTCGGCGACGCCGGGACCGGTCATGACCAGGCCGCTCGCGAGCAGGGCACCGGTCACGAGAGCGGCGAGTCGGCGGGGGCGCCGCCCGCGACGGGGGCCGAACCAGGAGCTGTTTCTGTAGTGCACCTGACAGACCTTTCGGTGAGGGTCTAGACCTTCGCTCTTTCTTTAAGGTGTGAAGCTATGGAGGTGCCTCGTGCCCGTCAACCCCTCCCGCATACAACTCCCGAACGAAGAAAACCGGTTGGAAGCGGATTCGACTCAAGGTCTTGTCGGCTTGGTCCAGACAATGGCACTCTTCGTTGCCGTCCACGACACACTCGACCGTCGGCGGTGACATCGATGTCCGCACTACCTTCTCGACGATCAAGACTTCTCCTGGCCATCGGCCTCGGATGCGCCACGGTGGCGGCTCTGGTGAGCCCCGCCGCCCAGCTGTCCGCGAGCGCGGCGACGACTTCGGCCTCAACAGCCGGGGCCGAAGTCGGCGTCCAGGCCACCACGTTCAGTGACGAGTTCAACGCCCCGGCAGGCACACCGGTCGACGGCTCCAAGTGGAACCTGGAGACCGGCGACAACGTGAACAACCACGAGCGGCAGTACTACACGAACTCGACCCGCAACGCCGTGCACGACGGCCAGGGCAACCTGGTCATCACCGCGCGACGCGAGAACCCGGGCAACTACAACTGTTGGTACGGCCGTTGCGAGTACACCTCGGCCCGGCTCAACACGTCCGGCAAGTTCACCCAGACATACGGCACCTTCGAGGCCCGGCTGAAGATGTCGCGCGGCCAGGGCATGTGGCCGGCGTTCTGGATGCTCGGCAACGACATCGGCAGCGTCGGCTGGCCGCAGAGCGGCGAGATCGACGTGATGGAGAACGTCGGCTTCGAGCCGAACACCGTGCACGGCACCCTCCACGGTCCCGGCTACTCGGGCTCGGGCGGCATCGGGGCCGGCCACTCGATCGGCGCACCGTTCGCGGACGGCTTCCACACCTTCCGTGTCGAATGGGCGCCGAACAAGATGGTCTGGAAGGTCGACGGCGTCACGTACCAGACGCGCACCCCGGCAGATCTCGGCGGTCGGCAGTGGGTGTTCGACCACCCGTTCTTCCTCATCCTCAACCTGGCCGTCGGCGGCTACTGGCCGGGCGACCCGGACGGCAGCACCCCGATGCCGAACAGCCTGACCGTCGACTACGTACGAGTCACGAACGACCAGCCGACCCCACCGACCGGCACCGGCGGCCCGATCACGGGCCTCGGCGGCAAGTGCGTCGACGTGGCCGGGGCGAACCCCGCGAACGGCACCCCGGTCCAGCTCTACGACTGCAACGGCAGCGCGGCCCAGCAATGGACCGTGAACGCCGACGGATCGATCCGTGCCCTCGGCAAGTGCCTGGACGTCACCGCCGGATCCACGACGGACGGCGCCAAGCTCCAGCTGTACGACTGCAACGGCACCGGCGCCCAGAAATGGCGCGTGGAGGCGGCCCGCGACATCGTGAACGTCGCGGCGGACAAGTGCCTGGACATCCCGAACAGCAACTCGGCGAACGGCACCCGGCTGCAGATCTGGACCTGCAACGGCACCGCGGCACAGAAATGGACCGTGGGCTGAGCTCCCGGCCCCGACAGGGCTGAGGCCCCTTCGGGTCCGCCCTCACCAGACCGACGCTCCCGGCGGCCAGGCCCTCCTGGTCGCGCGGGGGCCGGGCCTCCCCTCCTGGGTCTCCGGCTCCCGCGGCAGTCGGGAGTCGGAGACCCGCGCTGCGGACGGATTCCGCCCCGCTGTGCGCGCACTCCCCCAGCACTCCGGACTCACACATCGGGGATCTCCCCGATGGCGCAGCCGGGCGCGGCCGACGACCATGCACACCATGGTCATCCCCACCCTGCCGACGCCGACCGGGTCTCATCCGGTCGGCACCACATCGGTGTACCTCGAAGATGTCTCCCGCCCGGACCCGTGGATCGCGGACATGCCGACGCGCGAGCTGATGATGTCGATCTGGTACCCGGCCGCACGCTCGTCCGGACCGCGCGCCCGCTACCTGACGCCGACCGAGTCGGCGGAAAGCCTGGCCGGCCAGCAGGCGGCCATCGCGCCCGACGCGCTGAGTTCGGTGCGCACCCACTCCTTCCCGGACGCCCCTCTCGGCCCCGGGCTGCGGCAACTGCCCCTGATCGTTCTCTCGCCCGGCTTCACCCGGCCCCGCGCCACGCTCACCTCGATCGGCGAGGACCTGGCCAGCCACGGTTACGTCGCCGTCGCGATCGACCACACCTACGAGACCGCGGCCACCACCTTTCCTGACGGCCGGGTGGCCACCTTCGCCCTCGGCCGCGGGTTCGAGCGCAACGCCGAGTTCTGGCGCAAGGTGAAGACCGGCCGCGCCCGGGACGTCTCCTTCGTGCTGGACCAGCTGCTCGGCGACAACCCGCCGTGGGCAGGCGCACCCGTGCTGGCCCCGGACCGGATCGGCATGGCCGGACACTCCGCGGGCGGCGCGGCCACCATCGCGGCGATGCTTGCAGACGAGCGCATCCGCGCGGGGAGCAACGTGGACGGCAGTACCGACGGTCTGATCCCGCACACAGGCCTGGACCGCCCGTTCCTGTTCCTCGGCCGGGACGGCCAGTACTCCCCCGGCGACGGGCCTGCCGCGGACACCTGGGCTCGGGACTGGCCACTACTGACCGGCTGGAAGCGCTGGCTGGTGGTGGCGGGTGCCAAGCACCCGTCCTTCACCGATCTCGGCCTGCTGGCCGACCAGTTCGGCATGCCGCTCGGCGCGGCCACCTCGGGTCTGCGCACCATGACGATCACCCGCACCTACCTGCGCGCCTTCTTCGACGAGCACCTGCGCGACGCCCAGCAGACACCGTTCGACCATCTGCACGCGGACCACCCCGAGGTGCGATCCTGCCTGCCGCCTGACCATCCGGTCGGCACCGAGAGCGGACCGGTGCGGATGATCGGTCAGCGGCGCACTCGATAGCGCAGGTGAAGCACGCGGTTGCCCTGAATCACCACGTCAGGATCCTCCAACAGGTGCTGCGCGTGGACCGACCCGAAGAAGCGCTTGCCGGACCCGAACACGACGGGTACGACGTCCATGCGCACCTCGTCGATCAGGCCCGCGGCAAGCACCTGGCCACCGACGTCGCCGGCGGCGACCTCGACCAGGCGGTCACCCGCAAGCTCCTGCGCCTTGGCCGTGGCTGCCTCGACGCCGTCGACGAAGTGAAACGGCGCCTTCGGGTCCCAGCCCTCGGGCGCCGGCCTGTGCGTCACGACGACCACGTGGTCGATCCCGCTCGGCGGCTTCCCGTCCCAGCCGTCCGTCAGGTCGAAGACGTGGCGGCCGACGATCGTGACTCCGATCTGGTCCCAGTACGGGCGGGTGTAGTCGTAGGACGTCTGCGACACCTTCAGCTCGCCGCTCTCGTCCAACGGGACATCACCGCTGGACAACCAGTCGAACAGCGGTCCGGGCTGGTCATTCTCGTCCGCGACGAAGCCGTCCACCGACACCGAGCCGTACATGACCACGCCCACGGGGCACTCCTCTGCTCTGGAGTGCCCCAAATTAGCGTGTCGTGAGCCGTCGCTCGGGTAAGACATCAAGCGGCCGGCCGCCCGGCGTGTGGCCGGAATGTTCGCGCAAAGACCACCGCCGGACTTCGACGTACCGAGTCGGCATGAGCCCGGTGAACGCCCGGAACGCGTGGCCGAAGGCGAAGCCCCGCCTGGCGCATCGGCCGTTCAGTCGCAGCAGTCGCAGCAGCACTTGCAGGGGTTGCAGCAGCCTCCGCCGCAGCCGTCACCCGAGCCCCCGCCTGAACCACCGGAGCCACCGGGCGTGTGGCCTCCGCCGGAACCGCCGGAGGAGCCTCCCGAGTTACCGCCGCCATGCCCGCCGAACCAGCCGTCGCCTCCGGAACCATCCCTGCCGGAACCGTCCCGGCTTGAGCCGCCCTGGCCTGAGCCGCCCTGACGGTTGCCGTCGCCGAACTGCCAAGGCTCTCCGTCACCCGAATCCGCGTCGTCGTCGCAGCGGCAGCAGTTGTAGCAGAGCCTGCAATCGGGACACAGTCGGCGCTGCTCGCGACACCGCCGGCACTCCCCCTCCGGCGGTCGGCCCGAGGCCGTCGGCGCACCCTCCGGGGCCGCACCCGCAAGCGCTCCGACTCCGCAAGCCGCGCCTGTGTCGGTGCCGGTCTGCAAGGGCTCCTCCGTCGCCGTACGGCGCCCCAGCCAAGGCAGTATGCGCAGGCCACGCGCCTGATTGCCGTGCCGATGGTGGCGATGCCGAGGGTCGAAGACCCGATCGACTGCGCGCTCCAACTCGCCGCCCAGAAGGGCCTGTACCAGACGCCCGTCGACGAACACGGCGTCGGACAGGGAAAGCCGGATCCCGTGAACGGCGTCGTCGCAGAGCCTGCGCACCTCAGCACGGTCCGCGCCGGTCACGGCGATCGGGTTCCAGGCACCCGACTCCTTGTCCGCGTCCAGGTCCTCCACGGCGTCCAGCAGATGAGCCAGTCGGCCGAAGAGACGGCCGGCTTCCGCCAGCGGTTCCGCGTTCTCCGGGCGGTTCGTGAGTACGGCGGTGTACGCGAAGGCCGCGGCGGTCGCCGTTTCCGTGGGCTCCGTGACCGTCAGCAGCGAGCCGCCCAGGCCGGTCGACCGCTCGATCTGCGGCTGACGCTCGACAGCCTCCAGAAGCACCGAGGTGTCGAAGCCGAGCCGGTCGCCGCCCGCCGCACCCGCACGATCCCAGCCATGGGCGATCCGGCGTGCCGCCATCGCCACCGGGCGGCGCCCCAACAGCCCGTCGCCGTCGGCGACATGGTCACGTATCTTCGCGGCGGCGAGCACCAGCGACACCGTCGCGGCCAACCGCGCACCCTCGCCCTGTGCCACGTCCGCCGACCGCATCCCGCGCAGCGGGCACGGACCGGCCCCTCGCCGCCAGTCGCCCGTTCGCTCCGACTGCGCTTCGGTCAGCACCGAGACGATGAGGCCGTCGTAGTTGGTGGCCACCCTCGCGAACTGCCCGTACTCGCCGCGCAACGTCAGGCACAGCCCGCACAAGTGCGCCATCCACTCGGTACGCAAGCCCTCGCCCAGCCGATGGCGGCATGGCCTGATGATTCCGAACACCGAAAATCTCCCCCGTAGGACATCTACCCGGACGCATCCGGTGGGACGCACCATCGAAGGACGGCCCACGGACGAATGACCGCACCACCGGCACGACCGCACATGACGTCTACCGCATGCGCCATCCACAATTGGTCGTCATCCTAGATGGGTCTTTTCCGAGAGACCCGCGGAGCCCCGACGCGGCCCCGGCGCGTGCGCCAGGGCCGTCGGGCCGACGACGACCTGACCCAAGACCTCCAGGCCAACTAGGTGGGCGTAGGGGCGGTCTTGTCCGTCGTGGTGCCGTCTTCGTCCTGGACCTCCGGCGCAATGGGCTGCTGCGGAACGGGCGGAGTGCGGACCAGCAGCGCGACCAGAACCGTCAGGCCCCCGAGTACGGCGCCGATACCGAATCCCCACCGGATGCCCGTGGCCAGAGCGTCCGTGGCGTCGGCGCCGTCGGCCGCCGCGGTGGCGGCGCGTCCCGACATGACACTGATGACCAGGGCGGTGCCGGCGGCGGCCGCGACCTGTTGCAGCGAGCCCAGGATCGCCGAGCCGTGGGGGTAGAGGGGCGGCGGAAGTACGGACAGGCCCGAGGTGAAGACAGGCGTGAAGACGAACGCCATGCCCGCGCTCAGTGCCACGTGAACGACGAGCACCAGCCACGGCGAGGTCTGTTCGCCCATGAAAGCGAACAGTGCGAGACAGAGCGCTGTGAGTGCGGCTCCGGGCACGACCAGCCGTGGTGCGCCGAGCCGGTCGTAGAGCTTTCCGACCTGCGGTCCCAGCAGGCCCATGGCCAGGCCGCCGGGGATGAGGAGCAGCCCGGTCTGCAGTGAGCTCAGGCCGCACACCTCCTGCAAGTAGATTGGCAGCAGGATGAACGCGCCCATGAGTGCCATGAAGGAAAGGCACATCAGGGCAAGTGCCACAGAGAAATGACGGTAGGTCAGGGCCCGCAGGTCCAACAGCGGTGTGGACGAACGCTGCAGTGCCAGCTGCCTCCATGCGAACAGGCCGACCAGCACCGCACCCACCAGGGTCGTGACCTCCGGAGGCACGACCGCCGGGGCTTCGCCCCCGGCCCCGAGACCGCTCAGGCCGTAGACCAGGGCGCCGAAGCCCGCTGCCGCAAGGGGGACGGACAACCAGTCGATCGGGCCGGCCTGAGGCTCGCCGATGTTGACCAGTCTGCGCTGACCGAACACCGCCATGGCTCCGGCGATGGGCAGTACCGCCAGGAACAGCAGGCGCCATGTTCCCAGCTGGAGCAGCACACCGGACACGGCGGGGCCGAGGGCGGGTGCGACGGAGATGACGAGGGTGATGTTGCCCATCACACGGCCGCGGTCGTGCGGGGGCACGAGTGTCATCAGCGTCGTCATGAGCAGCGGCATCATGACGGCGGTGCCGCCGGCCTGGATGACGCGGGCGACCAGGAGCACGGAGAAGGCGGGCGCCGCCGCGGCCAGGGCCGTGCCGGCGATGAACAGCGCCATGGCCAGGGCGAAGGCGGTCCGGGTCGTCACGCGCTGGAGGAACCACCCGGTCACCGGGATGACCACGGCCATGGTGAGCATGAAGGCCGTGGACAGCCACCCCGCGGCCGCCGCGGTGACCTCGAACTCGCGCATGAGGCGCGGGATCGCGTTGACCATGATCGTCTCGTTGAGGAGGACGACGAACGTGGACAGCACGAGGATCCTCAGCACGACGGCGACACGGCCGGGCGAGAGGGTGGGTGTTGCGTGTGGTGCGAGCATGGCGCCTTCCGTCATGTGAGTGTCCTCCGCAGGTAGCCGGCCACACCGGTGGACCGCAGCGCCGGGAAGAACTCATCGGTACCGCCCGATCCTGTCGGCGCCACCGCCCGTACTCAAACCATTTCTTACGGCCCGGCCCGGCACGGCCGAAGCACGGCTACTGGAACAGCCCCCTTCGACAAGCCCTTCCAGCCACACCGGCTCAGGACTCCGGACGCCGACTCAGGAGCGACCGGCGGCTGGTCGCAGGACAAGCCGCCCGGTCTTTCCGCGGCGGAATCATGTCGACGGGGCGAGCGTGACCGGGCCGAGGCCGGATGGCAGGTGGCGTACGGCCAGTGCCACGGCTTCGTGCGCTGTGTCGAACCGACCGAGGTCGGGAGTGATGATGCCCCGGCCCAGGCCGTACGTTCCGTCGCTGCCCGCCGTCAGGCATGGTCCGACGACGGTCAGGTGCGGGCGGGTGGTGGCCGAGAAGCGCAGTACCCAGTGGCTGGTGAACGGATACAGGGCACGCAGCGCCGGCTCGGCGTATGCCGCCTCGATCAGGGCTTGGTACGGCTCCTTCCAGGCGTACTCCAGTTCGGCCGCTTCCTGGCGCATGCTCTGCCACTCGGATTCCGTAAGACGCGCGGGATGGTGGTCTGGCACTTCGGACCGGCCGGTCAGGTGTACGAAGGGGGCCGCCCGGCGAATGTCATCCAGGGCTGCCCCGTCGTGCCACGCCCGAGCAGCCCTGGCGACCGCCGTCAGGTCCTCTGTCCTGCCATCGAGGAGCGCCAGGCCCTGGAACGGCTCCGTGCCGCGAATCGACCATCGCCGTTCGTGGGACCACGCGTTGATCTGCAGCGGCTCACGGTGCGGCAGGGTGCTGGCGACGGCCGCGTAGCGCAGCGGATCGGAATCCGAGGATGTGACGGGTACGGCGCCGAGGCAGCTCTCCGCCTCGGCCCGAAGCGCTGCGGCGAGGCTGCCGGAGGCTGCGACATCGGGGTACAGCACGGAGGGATCAGGAGGGGTAGGCACGGCTCGATTGTGCCTGAGCCCCCATCCGGACAGTGGCTCCAGGCCTCAAGGCGGAGGTGGAGTATGCCCGCGAAGTTCTGGAGGAGGTCATGCTGCACCTGCCTCACGGTGCCCGACATGATCTCGGCCGGTTGATTGCTCGCATCGACGACGAGTTCGAGCGTCGCACTCTGCCGGACCCTGGGCCGGTGATCGATTGGACGGAGGGCGGCTGGTGGTGGTCAAGGATCCGTGAGCGCTGACGCTGCTCACGAACCCTCATGTGTCCTGATCAGCTCGTGCCGGCCCGTTGTTCTGCGCGAGCGCGGGTGGTGGCGAGTCGATGCCGGGCTCGATGATGTTGCCGCCGAAGGTGAGGCCGTCGTCCGGTGGGTCCGGGAGTTGGCCGTGGATGCTCTTCCTGAGGCATGTCGCGGCCGGTTCTGAGGGCGTTCATCAGTATGGCTACTTCGTGTAGTTGTAGACGGTCGCCCGAGAGACGCCGAGCTGGTCGGCGATGATCTGTGCGGAGCTCCGGGTCTCGAAGAAGCCCTCGCGATGCAGCTGCCGCACCAGCTCGCGCTTCTGGTCACGGTTGAGGCCACGCGGTGTGCTGGAGCGCTGCGCCGCGAAGGAGTCGATGGCCGAGCGGAGTTCGCGTCCGGTGCGATCGCGCAGTGTCTCCAGGGCCTCACCTTGGTGTTCGACTTCGGTGGCCACGAGGTTGGCGAGGGTCAGGGCCAGCGGGGACAGCGTGCTGACGTCCAGGTTCAGGCACAGGGCCGCGATGTAACGTCCCTCGGCGTTCTTGATGCCGATCGAGGTGCTCTTGGCCGGGCGTCCGTCGGGGAACCGGTTGCTGTAGTTCTGGATGACGCCGGGGTAGTCGGGGTCCGCGATGCGACGCAGGCCCAGTTCGGTGGCGGAGTCGCCGACCTGCCGTCCGGACAGGTTGTTCTCGATGACGCGGATGGCGCTGTCGGGTCGGCGCAGATCGTGCAGGACCACCTCGCACAGACCTGGGAACATGCGCCCGACGGCGACAGCGATGCGCTCGGCCTCCCGTACGAGGTGCTCGTCATCCGTCAGGTGGCGCCCGTCTTCCGGTACGGCGGACTGGCCGGCGCGCTCGTCATCTCGTCGGCCTGTGGGGTGTGTCATCGAGCGCTGCTCGCTTCCTGAGCACCGTCACCGTGCTCGGCGAACACCGCAGCCATCTTCTCGGTGGACTTCAGCCCCGCACCGGTGAGCACGACCACGGTCGTCTCGTCCGGAGCGATCTCTCCGGTCGCGATGAAGTGATCGAGGGTCGCCGCGGCGACGCTGCTGGTCGGTTCGGCGTACAAGCCTCGCGCGCTCAGTGCACGGACCGCTGCGTGGATCTCCGCCTCGGGGACGGCATAAGCGGCGCCGTCGGAGCGGCGTACGGCCTCCACCGCCTCGGGCAGCCGGACCGGGTGGGCGATGGAGGCGCCCTCGGCGATCGTCGGCATCCGCTCGCCGCGGCCGGCCGGGTCGACACCGTTGAACGTGTCGGCGATGGTCGCCCAGTGCTCGGGCTGCCCGACGAAGAGGCGCGGGCGCCTGTCGATCTGGCCGGCGTCGAGCAGTTCGCCGAACGCCAGGTCGCACCCGATGATGTTGCTGCCGGCTCCGGCCACGAGGACCACGTTGTCGGGCGCGGTGAAGCCGAGGGACTCCCACATCTCATAGGCGATGGTCTTGGTGCCCTGGATGAACATGGGGTGCCAGTTGTGACTGGCGTAGGGGATCTGCTCGGACTGCCGGATCGCCTCGTCGGCGACCTCGTCGCGGGTGCCGCCCACGAGCTCGATCTCGGCTCCGTAGGCGCGGGCCTGGAGGATCTTGGCCTCTGAGGTGGCAGCGGGAACGATGATCTTGGCGCGGATGCCGGCGGCAGCGGCGTAGGCGGCCACCGCGGAACCGCCGTTGCCCGAACTGTCCTCGAGTACGCGGTCGGCGCCGTGCGCCACAAGGTGGGACATCATCACCGATACACCCCGGTCCTTGAAGCTGGAGGTCGGGTTGAACCACTCCAGCTTGAAGTGGACGCGTCGGCCGCCCCAGTCGACCGGAATCATCGGCGTACACCCTTCGCCGAGGCTCACCCGTCGGCCGGCCGGGACGGGCAGGGCCGCGTGGTAGCGCCACAGGGACCGTTCGGCAGTGTCGATCTGCTCGGGACGCAGGCCCGGCAGGGCACTGACGGCGAGGGGGCTGCCGTCCTCGCCCCGCCAGCGAGGATCGTCCAGGGAGTAGCGCTTTCCGGACCGGTCGTAGAGGTAGAGGTCGGGGGTGGTAGCTGGGGGCTGTTCGGCGTTCATGGGCGGCTCCGGCTTCTGCTCGTCGACGGGCTGTCGTGTCGCTGGGTCTCGCAGCCCGAAGGGCACCCTGCCATCTCCACATTAGACGCACTATCCAGATTTACACAGCAAGTCGAATCACTCGTCGATGCGCTGCCCGGCGCCGGCCGGGAGCCAACCGACACCGGCGAGAGCTGGTGGGAGTGATCCCGGCGGGGATGGCGAGCGGCCCCAACTGCCAGGCTCCGGGAACCCGATGTGCCCGAGGCGACTTCGAGATCTTTACGGGACAGTCGGGGCAAGCTCGTGCACGGGAAGCGAAGAGACGGCGAGACTTTCGGTGGGACCGCTGCTCACCTCTGTCGTCTCATGGAGGAGGTGCGGGAGCAGGCGCCTTGCCCATACGGAGATCCTCTCGGAATCCTGCGGATGCACGGGCCGTCAAGCGAGCGCGAAGACACCACTCTGCCCCGGACAGCCCGTGTGATACTCGGCGCGTGATGTCGATCTATCGAAGCGCGGAGGGCCGGGAAGCCGTTCGGCGCTGGTGTGTCGAAGAGCTGGCGGCATGGCAAGTACCGCATGAATGCCGGGTGTTCCAGGCAGGTGGCACCGAGACCCATGCCGTCGTCGCCGGCAGCCGTGGACCGACGGTGGTGGTCGTACCCGGGACGAACTTCAACGCGGCGGCCTGCCTGCCTCTGGCCACCGCCCTCGCCACCCGGTACCGGACCGTCCTGGTCGACGTACCGGGTCAGCCGGGGTTGAGTTCGGGTGAGCGGGGCTTGGCGGAGGGCCGGCTCGACTGGTACGGGGCATGGTTGTCCGACGTCATCACGGCCTGCGCGTCAGGGCCGGTGATCGTGCTGGGCCACTCCTTCGGCGCGGCGATCGCGCTGTCCAGCGCTTCTCCCCGCATCGACGGGCAGATCCTCGTCTCCCCCGGCGGTCTCACCGGACTGCGGCTGACACCCGGTGTTCTGTGTGCTTCCGCCGCCTGGCTCGCGGTTCCCAGGCCACGGCACAGCGCCTGGCTGCTCCACACCATGTACGGCGCCGGCGGCACCCCCCGGCCCGCGCTGGTGGACTGGATGACGCTCGTCGCCCGCCACGCCCGGTCCAGCGGCGCCCCGGGGCTTGCCCACGCGCCGAGCCGGTCCGTCCCCCGGCGCGTCGTGACCGGCGAGCATGATGTGTTCCTGCCCCCGCAACGGCTCCGGGCAGCCGTGCGCCGAACCCTCGGCGTCGAACTCGGGGTCGTCAACGGCGCCGGGCACCTCGTGATCGAGGAACAACCCGACCGGATTGCCGACCTCGTCGGCCATTTCTTCGGCTGAACGAGGGACTGGTCACGGGAGCGCCGTGGGTGGCGTACTGTTGTGTCTACCGACGCGGGGTGGAGCAGCTCGGTAGCTCGCTGGGCTCATAACCCAGAGGTCGCAGGTTCAAATCCTGTCCCCGCTACTGAAGTGACATGAGGCCCGGATCCTGTGGATCCGGGCCTCATGCGTGCCTGCTGCCGGCGAGCGG
>NZ_BJMN01000014.1 GCF_006539185.1 Streptomyces gardneri | reverse complement strand
CTGATGACGACGTCACAGGTCTCGCGGACGGCGGCCGCCTTGAGGTGGAGGCCGTCGCGGGCGGTCTTGCCGAAGCCTGCGAGGAACTCGTCGCCGAGCTTCTGGGAGTCGGACTCGACGCGGACGACGAGCCCGGAGTCGCCCAGGACGACACGGTCGCCGGCGCGGGGGCCGTGCACGGAGGCGTACTCGTACGGGTCCATCAGCTCTCCACTCCCAGGTAGCCACAGGCCGCCGCGCGCCGCAGGGCCTCTTCCTTCGCGCCGGGCGCGTCCAGCGGCCCGTCCACCAGGCCCGCGAAGCCGATCGCGACGCGCGCGCCGCCGATCGGCGCGAGGCCGACCTCGGCCTCGCCGCCCGGGTCGAAGCGGAAGGAGGCGCCGGCCGGGATGGCGAGCCGCATGCCGTAGGCGGCGGCCCGGTCGAAGTCGAGGCGGGGGTTGGCCTCGAAGAAGTGGAAGTGGGAGGTGACGCTCACGGGCACGGTCGCCGTGTTCCGTACGCGGAGGGTGAGCGCGGGCGCGGGCTCCGGGTGCGCGGGGCCGGGCAGCAGGGCGCCCGGCGCCGCCTCGCCCAGCCTTCCTCCCCCTGCTTCGCGGGGGGACCCCCAGCCGATCGGGTCGGAGACGACCGCGAGGCGGGAGCCGTCGTCGAAGACGGCCTCGACATGGACCTCGGTGACCACGTCGGCGACGCCGGGGAGGACGTCGTCGGGGCCGAGGACGGAGCGGGCCTCGGCGATCGCCTCGGCGAGTCGCTTGCCGTCGCGGGCCGCCTCGCAGACCGTGTCCGCGATGAGCGCGGTCGCCTCGGGGACATTGAGCCGCAGGCCCCGGGCCCGGCGGGCCCGGGCGAGCTCGGCGGCGCCGAAGAGCAGCAGCCGGTCGCGTTCCGTGGGGGTCAGTCGCACGTCCGAAACACCTCCTGTTTGAGCGTCACTCTAAATGTTGAACAGCCCGCTGCCAAGCATTGACGTGGCCGACAGGCATGGGTCACATTGAGCGTCACTCTAAATGTCTGGACGAGCGAGCCGCTCTCGCCCCGCTCCCCTCCCCAGGAGTCCTCATGCCGATAGAACAGCGCGGAGTCGACACCGTCCCCGAGGCCGAACGCACCAGCGGCCCCCGCGATCTCGTGGCGATCCTGCTCGGCTCCAACCTCTGTCTGGGGGTGATCGTCTTCGGCTGGCTCCCGGTCTCGTTCGGCCTCGACCTCTGGGCCTCGGTCACCTCGGTCGTCGCCGGAACCGTCGTCGGCGTCGCCGTCACCGCCCCGCTCGCCCTGGTCTCCCTCCGCACCGCCACCAACCTCTCCACCTCCTCCGGCGCCTTCTTCGGCGTCCGCGGCCGGCTCGTGGGCTCCGTGGTCGGGCTGCTGCTGTCGCTCGGCTACACCGCGCTGACGCTGTGGATCGGCGGGGACGTCATGGTGGGGACGCTGGCCCGGCTGGTCGGCCTGCCGACCGGCGGCGCCTCGCACGCCGTCGTCTACGCCCTGCTCGCCGCCGCCACGGCCGTCGCCGCGGTCTACGGCTACCGGCTGCTGCTCAAGCTGAGCAAGGCGCTCGCGGTCGGCATGACCGTGCTCCTCGCGATCGGCCTGGTCGCGTACGCCGGGGACTTCACGACGGCCGCCGTACCGGAGACCCCGTACCTGCTCGGCTCGTTCTGGCCGACCTGGCTGCTCTCCGCCGTCGCCGCCGGGCTCAGCGGGCCCGTCGCCTTCATCACCCTGCTCGGCGACTACACCCGGTACGTCTCGCCCGTGCGGCACAGTGCGAAGAAGGTCTGGTACGCCACCTGCCTCGGCCTCCTCGTCGGCCTCCTGATCCCCCAGCTCTTCGGCACGGTCACCGCTCTCGCGTCCCGCGGCGGCCTCGACTACGCGGGGCCGCTCGTCGCCGCCTCCCCCGCCTGGTACCTGGTGCCGCTGCTCCTCGCGGCGACGGCCGGGTCCGTCGGCAACGCCGGGCTGATGCTGTACTCGATGGGGCTCGACCTCGACGCGATCCTGCCCCGCGCCACCCGGGCGCGCGCCACGCTCGTGGTCGCGGCGGTGGCGACGGCCTTCGTCTTCCTGGGCCACTTCGCCTCGGACGCCCAGACGGCGATGACCTCGTTCGTCCTGCTGCTCACCGCGATCGGCACGCCGTGGGCCGTGATCACCCTGATCGGGCACGCGCGCTGCGGCGGGTCGTACGACCCGGAGGCGCTCCAGGTCTACAACAACCGCTCGCGCGGCGGGATCTACTGGTTCTCGGCGGGCTGGCACCCGCGCGCCACCGCCTCCTGGGCGATCGGCGCGGCGGTCGGCCTGGCCGGGGTGTCGACACCGCTCTACGAGGCGCCGCTGCTCGCCCTGACGGGCGGGATCGACTGCAGCTTCGTGCTGTCGGGGGTGGCGGGCGGCGCGCTGTACGCCGTACTGACGCCGAAAAAGGCTCCCGGGACCGTGACGGCCCCGGAAGCCCTGGCTGCTACGGAGTAGCGACCGGCTGCTGCCGGGCGGCGACTAGCCGAGCTCGTGCATCCAGCCGTGGGCGTCCTCGGCCCGGCCGGTCTGGACGGCGAGCAGCGCGTCGCGCAGCTTCATCGTGACCTCGCCGGGCTCGCCGCCCGACTGCTGCCACTCGC
This sequence comes from Streptomyces gardneri, assembly GCF_006539185.1. Taxonomy (GTDB): domain Bacteria; phylum Actinomycetota; class Actinomycetes; order Streptomycetales; family Streptomycetaceae; genus Streptomyces; species Streptomyces gardneri. The sequence continues at coordinate 210,021 of NZ_BJMN01000014.1, read as the reverse complement.
CCCGCTCGGACTTGACCGTGCCGACCGGGGTGATGACGGCGGCGGTGCCGCAGGCGAAGACCTCGGTCAGGGTGCCGTCGGCGCTGTCGGCCTGCCACTGGTCGATGGAGACGCGGCCCTCTTCCGGCTTCAGACCGAGGTCCGCCGCCAGCTTGAGCAGCGAGTCACGGGTGATGCCGGCGAGGAGCGAACCGGTGAGGGTCGGGGTGATCAGCTTGTCGCCGTACACGAAGTACAGGTTCATGCCGCCGAGTTCCTCGACCCACTTGTGCTCCACGGCGTCGAGGTAGGCGACCTGGTCGCAGCCCTTCGCCGCCGCCTCGGCCTGCGCGAGCAGGGAGGCCGCGTAGTTGCCGCCGGTCTTGGCGTCGCCGACGCCGCCGGGGACGGCGCGGACGCGGTTCTCGGAGAGCCAGATGGAGACGGGCTTCACGCCACCGGGGAAGTACGGGCCGGCCGGGGAGGCGATGACCACGAAGAGGTACTCGTTGGCCGGGCGGACGCCCAGGCCGACCTCGGTCGCGATCATGAACGGGCGCAGGTAGAGCGAGGCCTCGCCGCCGTGCGCCGGAACCCATGCCTTGTCCTGCTTGACGAGCAGGTCACAGGCCTCGACGAAGGTCTCGACGGGCAGCTCCGGCATGGCCAGCCGGCGGGCCGAGGCCTGGAAACGGCGGGCGTTGGCGTCGGGGCGGAAGCTGGCGACCGAGCCGTCGGGGCGGCGGTAGGCCTTCAGGCCCTCGAAGATCTCCTGCGCGTAGTGCAGGACGTTGGTGGCCGGGTCCAGGTGCAGCGGGCCGTACGGCACGAGCTGGCCGTCGTGCCAGCCGCGGCCCTCGGTCCACCGGATGGTGACCATGTGGTCGGTGAAGTGGCGGCCGAATCCCGGGTTGGCCAGGATCGCCTCGCGCTCCGCGTCGGACAGAGGGCTGGAGGAGGGCTTGAGCTCGATCGTGGGCGTCGTCATGAGTGCGTGTCCTTCACCGGTTGTGTGTGTAGGACCGCGCACACGCCTCGGTCATCGACCGAGGCCCATGACTGCGTGGACGTCCGAGCATGCCCGTATGCCACGGCCCCACGTCCGATTATCGCTCGCGGGGACCGGTGCGGGAAACGGGTGAACGCGGTCCAGGGTTCGATGGTGGCACCCTGCGGCCGCACAGGTACAGCCGCCGGGTGCAGGTGCGACCCGGCGGCTGCTGTCAGATGTCAGTCGGCTGCGCGGGTCAGCTCGCTACTCGCGCGGCGAGCGCGTCGCCGACCTCGGCCGTCGTACGGACGGCGGTGCCCCGCTCGGTGAGGTCGGCCGAGACGGCCTCCTCGACCCGGACGGCCTCGGTCTCGTAGCCGAGGTGGCGCAGCAGGAGGGCGACGGAGAGGACGGTGGCCGTGGGGTCGGCCTTGCCCTGCCCCGCGATGTCCGGCGCGGAGCCGTGGACCGGCTCGAACATGGACGGGAACTCGCCGCTCGGGTTGATGTTGCCCGAGGCGGCGACGCCGATGCCGCCGGAGACGGCCGCGGCGAGGTCGGTGATGATGTCGCCGAAGAGGTTGTCGGTGACGATGACGTCGAAGCGGGCCGGGTCGGTGACGAGGAAGATCGTCGCGGCGTCGACGTGCAGGTAGTCGGTCGTGACCTCGGGGAACTCCCCGGCGACCTTGGTGAAGATGTTCGTCCAGAGGTGGCCGGCGAACGTCAGCACGTTGTTCTTGTGGACCAGCGTCAGCTTCTTGCGCGGACGGGCCTGGGCGCGGGCGAAGGCGTCCCGGACGACCCGCTCGACACCGAAGGCGGTGTTGACCGAGACCTCGGTGGCGACCTCGTGCGGGGTGCCCTTGCGGATGGTGCCGCCGTTGCCGGTGTACGGACCCTCGGTGCCCTCACGGACCACGACGAAGTCGATCTCGGGCTGGCCGGCGAGCGGGGTGGCGACGCCGGGGAGCAGCTTCGAGGGGCGCAGGTTGACGTGGTGGTCGAAGGCGAAGCGGAGCTTCAGCAGGAAGCCGCGCTCCAGGACTCCGGACGGCACCGACGGGTCGCCGATGGCGCCGAGCAGGATGGCGTCGTGCTTCTTGAGGGAGTCGAGATCGGCGTCGGTGAGGGTCTCACCGGTGGCGTGGTAGCGCTTGGCGCCGAAGTCGTACTCCTCGGTCTCCAGCTTCACGTCCTGGGGAAGGACGGCCGAGAGGACCTTGAGGCCTTCGGCCACGACCTCCTGGCCGATGCCGTCGCCGGGAATGACTGCGAGATTGATGCTGTGAGACATGTCGGCACCCTACTCTTCGTCCCATCGTCTGACACGTTACGTCCATCATGTGGACGAACGGACAGCCCGAACGGGCGACCGGAGGCCCGCGGGGTCCCGTTGCGGGGGACCCCTCGGACCTGCGGATCAGTGGCCGGTGGAGCCGCCGTTGTCACGGCGGTCGAGGGCGCGCTGGAGGGCTGCGGCGGCGTTCTGGCGGGCCTCGTCGCTGGAACGGGCGGCGGAGTGGCGGACGCGGCGGGCGGTCTGAGTTGCCATGAGGGATCGACTCCTTGAGATCAGTGATGATCCGAAGTTGCGGAGATCAGTGGTGATCGAAGGTGCCGGCAGGGGCGGGGAGCGCCGCCGCAGGGGTTGCCTGCACAGGGGCGTCGCGCTCTCGACCGCCATTCGCTGATGTAGCGAGACGTTCGGCTTCTACAAAGCTAGGGCAGAGTGCCGCATCTGTCTCCACAGTTACTCGGACTTCCTACTATCTGAGACGGCGCGGGACCGAGAGTCCCCCGGAGGTCTCCCGAGGGTCACCCCGCGGCGGCCCGCAGCTCCCGGATGAGCGCGCGCACGGCGAGCGAGGCGGCCAGCTCGGGGGTGGTGACGTAGCCCACCGAGCGCGTCGGCCGCTCCGGACCGAGATCGGTGATCTCGACGGAGGACGGTGCTCCGACCAGGGAGAGCTCCGGCATCACGGCCATCCCGTAACCGGTGCTCACCATCGAGAGCACCGCTCCGTCGTCCTCCGCCTCCACCGTCGCGGGCGGCAGCCACTCCTGCCCGGCCCACCATTCCCTGGTGTACGAGGTGCAGTTCTCGGTCCAGTCGACCAGCGGCAGCGTGCGCGGCGCCGGATGCCCTGCCGGGTGCACCAGCGCGTACCCCTCCTCAAGGAGGACGCCCCCGACAAGCTCCGGCGGCACGGGCGAGCTGGTCCCGATGGTTGCGATCCCCAGGTCCGCCCGCCCGTCGAGGACTTCACCGGCCGTGCCGCGCCCGACCTCCCGGACGATCCGCACCTCGGGCACGAGCTCCGGGTGTCGCGCCGTCAGCCGCCCGAGGACGCGCGGCAGCAGATGGAGCGCCGCGCTGCGGAAGGCCGCGATGCGCAGCGGCCCGGCGAGGATGTCGGGTTCGGCGCCGCTCCGCGCGCCGCGCACCTCGGCCGCCATCACGTCCAGGAGCCGGAGCACCCGCCGGGCGTGCGCGAGGGCCCGCTCGCCCGCCGCCGTCGCCGTGGCGCCGTTCCGCCCCCGCTCGAAGAGGACGGCCCCCAGCTTGCGTTCGCTGCCCCGCACCGAGTGCGAGACGGCCGACTGGGTCATGCCGAGGGCGACGGCCGCGGCGGAGAAGCCGCGCTCGCGGCCGACGGCCACCAGGACGCGCAGCTCGCGCGGGGCCAGGTCCTCGGTCATCACGGTTCCCACCTCGTCGTATGAGCGGCATTCATGGATGGGCCGCTTCCATCGACGCAACCCCCTGCCCGGGCCGCGGATTCCCTCCTACGGTCTGGCCCATGACGAACGACACCATGATCACCGTCCAGCAGACCGCCCGCCCCACCGGCTTCCCCGCCCCCGCCCACTTCGCCTTCGTCGAGTCCCCCGTCCCGGCGCCGGAGCCGGGCACCGCCCTCGTCGAGAACGTCCTGTGGTCCGTCGACCCGTACCACCGCGAGGCGATGGACTCGGACGAGATCTGGACCCTGAACTCCCCCATGGAGGGCCGCACGCTGGGCCGGGTGCTCGACTCCCGCGACCCGGCCCTGCGCCCCGGCGACCTCGTCCTGCACCGCAAGGGCTGGCGCACCCACGCCCTGGTCACGAAGGACGAGACGCGCCCGGTCCCGGACCTCGGCCCCGGCGTACCGCTCGCCGCCCATCTGAGCCTGCTCGGCGGTACCGGCCTGTCGGCCTATGTGGGCCTGACCCGGATCGCGCGGCTCCAGCCGGGCGAGGACCTCTTCGTCTCCGCGGCGGCGGGCGGGGTGGGCACGGCGGCGGGCCGGCTCGCCCGACTGCTGGGCGCGGGGCGGCTCGTGGGCAGCGCGGGTTCGGCGCGGAAGGTGGCGTACCTGACGGAGGAGGTGGGTTTTGACGCGGCCTTCGACTACCACGACGGACCGGTCGGCGAGCTCCTCGCGAAGGCGGCCCCGGCGGGGCTCGACGCGGTTCTGGACGGGGTGGGCGGCGAGCACCTGGAGGCCTCGATCGCCGCGCTGCGCCCGTTCGGCCGGATCGCCTGGGTCGGCGCGGTGGGCCAGTACCACTCGCTGTCCGCTCCCCCGCCGGCCCCGCGCAACCTCTTCGACGTGGTCGGCAAGAGCATCCGGCTCGAAGGCTTCCTCGTCCGCGACCACATGGACGCCCTGGAGGAGCTGTACGAGCTCGCCGTCCCCCACCTGCGCAGCGGGGCGCTGCCCCTGGACGTGACGGTGGTGGAGGGCTTCGGGCACATCGTCGAGGCCTTCCTGGGGATGCTGCGCGGCGAGAACCTCGGAAAGATGCTGGTCGCCGCATGAGACCGGCACCCCTATCTAGTTTGCATTCCTACCTAGCTGGTGCTCCAATACATCCATGGCCGCAGACCGCAGATCCAGCTGGCTCAAGGGAGTCCTCGACCTGCTCGTCCTCTCCCGCCTGACCGACGGCGAGAGCTACGGGTACGAGATCGCCAAGGCGCTCGCCGAGGCGGGACTCGGCGAGATCAAGGGCGGGACGCTCTATCCCGTGCTGAACCGCCTGGAGGACGCCGGTCTGGTGGAGGCCGAGTTCCGCGCCGCCGAGCGCGGGCCGGGCCGCCGCTACTACCGGCTCACCGAGCGGGGGCGCGAGCACCTCGCCACCGAGAGCCGCGACTGGCTGCGCTTCCACCGCGCCGTCGAGACCACGCTGCACCCAGGGGGAAGAACGACATGAGCACGACCACGGACTCCGAGCGGTACTTCACCGAGCTGGCCGCCGCCCTGCACACCGCGGGCGTGCCGGAGGACCAGATCACCGCCACGGTCGAGGACCTCCGCGGACACCTCGCCGAGACCGGGGCACACCCGGAGGAGGAGTTCGGCCCGGCCGCCGGCTTCGCCGCACAGCTCGGCGGGCTCGCCCCGCGGCCCGCCGAGCCGGACGAGCAGGCGGAGAACTGGACCTGGACGGCCGACATCTTCAACGACGTCCGCATGCTCGCCGTCCACGGCGACGAGGGCTGGGAGGTGGAGTCCCTGGACTCGCTCGGCCGGTTCGTCTGCCGCCGCTCCACGACCGCGGCGCTGCGGTGGGAGTACCGCCGCGAGGTCATCACCGGACGGCGCCGCACGAAGGTCCTGGCCGGGCTGGAGCCCGAGGGCTGGGAGCTGTGCGGCGAATGGCTGGTGTACGGCTACTTCAAGCGGCCGCGCGCGGCGACGGCGGGCCCGGAGGGCGCCCTGAAGACCCCGCCGGCCACCCCGCTCCGGACGCTGTTCCTGAGCCGCCGCGGCAAGCTGGCGCTCGCGGTGTGGCTCGTGGTGGTCAGCGCCGCGGCGGCGGCGTGCTTCATCGGGGCGCTCGGCACGGGCGGGCTCGCGATCACGATCGCCCTCGTCTCCATGTTCTCGTCCCTGTACACGTCCCACCTGGAGACGGCCAAGGGCCGCGAGGAGCAGCGCCACCCCAGGCCCTGACCCTCCCTCACCTCACATCACGTCGCCGTCGCGCCAGTCGAAGACGAGCGGGGCGGCGACGTCCGGCAGGGCCCGCCCGGCCGCCGGACGCAGGAAGACGGAGCCCTCCTCCTCCGCGAGCCGGACGATCCCCTCGGGAGCGAGGACCTCGATGCGCCCCTCCCAGACCCGCCAGCCACGCGCCCGGTAGAGCGCGGCCCCCTCGCCCGAGGCGCTGAGCGCCCCGAAGGCGTACGCGCCGTCGACGACCCGCTCAAGACCCTCCATCACCACCCCGCCGAGCCCCCGCCGCCGGAGGTCGCTACGGACGGCGACCCCCTCGACGTATCCGACGCGGTACGAACGCCCCTGGTGGAGCACCCGCCTCAGGACGACGGCGCCGTGGGCGGCGATGCCCCGCCCGTCCTCGATCCAGGCATGGACGCCGCCGAGCGTGTGGTCCCAGTCGTCCTCGCCGAAGTCGCCGTCGAAGGCGGAGTCCAGCATCTCGCGTACGGACCGGAGCCGACCGGCCCCGAGCTCATGGGTGGGCGCGATCCTCAAGGTCATGGGCTCACCCTCCCACAACCTCACCTAACCCCTTAAGAGCCATTGACAGGTTAGCCCGAGCCTGATTGAGTCAAGCCATAACCAGTCACGCACACATAAGGGGTTAGAGGGATGACCGTGCTGCCGATCCACCACCGCACCGCCACCGTCCGCGGCCACGAGATCGCCTACCGCGAGGCCGGCCCGGCCGACGCCCCCGTCCTGCTCCTGCTGCACGGCTTCCCCACCAGCTCGCACATGTTCCGCGACCTGATCCCGCTGCTCGCCGACGACTACCGACTGATCGCCCCCGACCACCTGGGCTTCGGCCGCAGCGCGGCCCCCTCCGCCGCCGACTTCGACTACACCTTCGACGAGCTGGCGGCGCTCACCGACGAGTTCACCCAGACCCTGGGCCTCGACCGGTACGCCCTCTACATCCAGGACTACGGCTCCCCCATCGGCCTGCGCCTCGCCCTCGCCCACCCCGAGCGCGTCACCGCGATCATCAGCCAGAACGGCAACGCCTACGAGGAGGGCCTCGGCGCCGAGGCCTGGGCCCCGGTCCTCGCTCTCATCGAGAACCGCACCCCCGAGACCGAGGAGCCGGTCCGCGGCATCCGCTCCCTCGACGGCATCAGGTGGCAGTACGAGACCGGCGTCCCCGCCGAGTACCGCGACCTGCTCAGCCCCGACGCCTGGCACCACGACGCCACCCTCATGGCCCGCGACGGCCAGGACGAGATCCAGCTCGGCCTGATCGCCGACTACGGCTCCAACTTCGCCCTCTACCCCGCCTTCCAGGAGTACTTCCGCACCTCCCGGGTCCCCCTCCTCGCCGTCTGGGGCGAGGGCGACCAGGTCTTCGTCCCGGCGGGCGCCGAAGCCTTCCGCCGCGACCTCCCGGACGCGGAGATCCACCTCCTCCCCACGGGCCACTTCGCCCTGGAGACCCACGCGCCGGCGATCGCGGAGCTCATCGGCGACTTCCTGAAGCGCCGCGCCGGGGAATGAGAACCGCCCCCGTCCTCAGTTGGGGGACCGAGGAGGGGGGCGGTGTCAGGGGGCCTCTACGAGGCGGGCGGGCGTCAGCCCATGTGCGGGTAGCCGTACTCGGTCGGCGGAACCAGCGTCTCCTTGATGGCGCGGGTCAGCGTCCAGCGCATCAGGTTCTGCGGAGCGCCGGCCTTGTCGTTCGTACCCGAGGCGCGGCCGCCGCCGAAGGGCTGCTGGCCGACGACGGCGCCGGTCGACTTGTCGTTGATGTAGAAGTTGCCCGCGGCGAAGCGGAGCTTCTCCATCGTGTACGCGGCGGCCGCGCGGTCGCCGGAGATGACCGAGCCGGTGAGGGCGTAGTCCGAGACCGACTCCATCTGGGTCAGCATCGCGTCGTACTGGTCGTCCTCGTACACGTGGATCGCGAGGATCGGGCCGAAGTACTCGGCCTTGAAGACCTCGTTCTCCGGGTCGGTGCACGCGATGACGGTCGGGCGGACGAAGTAGCCCACCGAGTCGTCGTAGGTGCCACCGGCGACGATCGTGCAGGTCGGGTCGGCCGCGGCACGGTCGATCGCGGCCTTGTTCTTGGCGAACGAGCGCTCGTCGATGACGGCGCCGATGAAGTTCGACAGGTCGGTGACGTCACCCATGGTGATGCCGTCGACCTCGGCCGCGAACTCCTCCTTGAAGCCGTCGTTCCAGATGGAGGCCGGGACGTACGCACGCGAGGACGCGGAGCACTTCTGGCCCTGGAACTCGAAGGAGCCACGGGTCAGCGCGGTCTTCAGGATGGCGCGGTCGGCGCTCGGGTGCGCGACGACGAAGTCCTTGCCACCGGTCTCGCCGACGATCCGCGGGTACGAGCGGTACTTCTCGATGTTCGTACCGACCGTCTTCCACAGGTGCTGGAAGGTCTTGGTCGAACCGGTGAAGTGGATACCGGCCAGGTCGGGGTGGTTCAGGGCCACCTCGGAGACGGCGATGCCGTCGCCGGTCACCAGGTTGATGACGCCCTTCGGCAGGCCGGCCTCCTCCAGGAGCTCCATGAGGAGCACGGCGGAGTGCGTCTGCGTCGGGGACGGCTTCCAGACCACCACGTTGCCCATGAGGGCGGGGGCGGTGGGCAGGTTGCCCGCGATGGCCGTGAAGTTGAACGGCGTGATCGCGTAGACGAAGCCCTCCAGCGGGCGGTGGTCCAGACGGTTCCACACACCCGGGGAGTTGGCCGGCGGCTGCTCGGCCAGGATCTGGCGGGCGTACGCCACGTTGAAGCGCCAGAAGTCGACGAGCTCGCACGGGGTGTCGATCTCGGCCTGCTGGGCGGTCTTCGACTGGCCGAGCATCGTGGACGCGGCCAGCGTCTCGCGCCACGGGCCGGCGAGCAGCTCGGCGGCGCGCAGGATGATCGCGGCGCGGTCGTCGAAGGCCATCGCGCGCCAGGCCGGAGCCGCGGCGAGGGCGGCGTCGACGGCGTCCTGGGCGTCCTGCGTGGTGGCGCCGCGGAAGGTACCGATGACGGCCTTGTGGTTGTGCGGCTGGACGACCTTGAACTCCTCGCCGCCGCCGAGGCGCTTCACGCCGCCGATGGTCATCGGCAGCTCGCGCGGGTTCTCGGCCAGCTCCTTGAGCTTGACCTCGAGACGGAGGCGCTCCGGGGAACCGGGGGCGTAGCTGTGCACCGGCTCGTTGACCGGAGCGGGGACCTGGGTGACAGCGTCCATGAGTCGCAGTACTCCTTGTGAGAGGTGGGGGGCTCAGCCCTTGGTGAGGATGGAGCGGACGAAGAACAGCAGGTTGGCCGGCTTCTCCGCGAGACGGCGCATGAAGTAGCCGTACCAGTCGGTGCCGTAGGCGGTGTAGACGCGCATGCGGTGGCCCTCGGCGGCGAGGCGGTTCTGCTCCTCGCTGCGGATGCCGTACAGCATCTGGAACTCGTACTCGTCCAGCTTGCGCCCGGCGCGGCGGGCCAGCTCCTGGCCGATGGAGATCAGGCGCGGGTCGTGGGAGCCGATCATCGGGTAGCCCTCGCCGTCCATCAGGATCTTCATGATCCGGACGTACGCCTTGTCGATCTCGGGCTTGTCCTGGATGGCGACGGAGGCGGGCTCCTTGTAGGCGCCCTTCACGATCCGGACGCGGGAGCCGTTCTCGGCGAGGCGGCGGGCGTCGTCCTCGGTGCGGAAGAGGTACGCCTGGATGACGCAGCCGGTCTGCGGGAAGTCCTTCCGCAGCTCCTCGTGGATGGCGAACATCGAGTCGAGGGTGGTGTGGTCCTCGGCGTCCAGGGTGACCGTGGTGCCGATCTCGGCGGCGGCCTCGACGACCGGGCGGACGTTCGCGAGAGCGAGCTCGTGGCCGTTCTCCAGCGACTGGCCGAACATCGACAGCTTGACGGACATCTCGGCGCGGGCACCGAGGCCCAGCTCCTTGAGGCGGCCGATGAGCTCCAGGTAGGCGTCCCGGGCGGCGTACGACTGCTCGACGGTGGTGATGTCCTCACCGACGACGTCGAGGGTGACCTCCAGGCCGCGGTCGGTCAGCTCCTGGACGATCGGGACGACGTCGCCGACCGTCTCACCGGCGATGAAGCGGGCGACGACCTGCTTGGTCCCGGGGGCGGCCGACACGAGACGGCGCATCTTGTCGCTGCGCGACGCAGCAAGGATCACGGGACCCAGCACGGGGCACCTCCAGAAGGACAGGGTGACGAAGGGTGCTCTACCCGATCTTTCGTAAGAAAACGGGAACAGCACGGAGAACCACCGTGAAACCTATGGATCGCTCCGATCCTCTGCCATCGACAGCTGTCACGCATCCGTGCGCGGCATCTCATACACATGTCTGAAGGGGTGCGAGAATGGCGCTGTGAAGGGCGATTACCAAGAACTGGTCGACGAGATCTCCGCACTCCTCGCCACCCCGGCGACACTGGAGAACCGCGACTTCGGGCTGATCGCCTTCGGGGCGCACGACAGCGAAGACGACACCGCCATGGACCCCGTCCGGACGCGGTCGATCCTGACCCGGAAGTCGACCCCGGCGGTCCGCGCCTGGTTCGAGGGCTTCGGCATCACCCGGGCGACGGCCCCGGTCCACATCCCGGCCGCCCCGGACGCCGGGGTGTTCCGGGACCGGATCTGTCTTCCCGTACGCCATCGGGGCGTCGTCCTCGGATACGTCTGGCTGCTGGACGCCGAGCCCGGCCCCACGCCCTCCCAGCTGACGGCCGCGATGGAGGTCGCCACCCGGATCGGCGAGCTCCTCGCCGACGAGGAGCGCGCGGACGCCGACCTCTCCCGCGAGTTCGTCGCGGTCCTGACCGCCGGGCGCGGCTGGCAGAGCGACATGGCCGTCGCCGCGCTCCGGGCGGCCCTGGGCCCCAGCGCGGACGGGCTGCACACCGTCGTCTGCGTGACCCCCTGGCAGGGCGAGGCCCCCTCGATCCGGGCGGTGCCCGGCGCGGCGGCGGTCGCCACCCTCCCCGAGGCCGAGTCCCTCGCCGTGCTCGTACGGCTGCGCACGGCGGAGGACCTCTCCCCCGCCCACACGGCCGCGGAGCGGCTGCGCGGCGCCACGCCGGCCGGCATCGCGAGCCCCCGCCGGGGCCTCGCGGAGCTCCCGGCCGCCTGGCGCGAAGCCAGCACGGCGGCCCGCGCCGCCACGGCCCAGCCGACGCTCGGTCCGGTCGCGGAGTGGGCCGGGATCGGACCGTACCGCCTGCTCGCGGCGCTCTACCACCCCGAGATCGACCCCGCCGTCGCACCGCTGCTCACCCCCGCCCACAGCGAACTGGCCCGCACCGCCGAGGTGTTCCTCGACAACGCGGGCCAGGCAGGGCGCACGGCGGCGGCCCTGGGCATCCACCGGCAGACCCTCTACTACCGGCTGTCCCGGGTCGAACAGCTCACGGGCCTGGATCTGGACGACGGCGAGGACCGCCTCCTGCTCCACATGTCGCTGAAGTCGGCCCGGCTCTGACCGGCTCTCCCCACGTCGGTCACGGCCCCACGTGGACGTACGCCGCCCAGCTCGCCACGGCGTTCGGCTTCTGTGCCCGCACCGCGCGCAGCGCCTCGTGCAGAGCGGCCCCGGGGTCGGGGACGCTCTGCCGGGACAGGTGCTCGTACACGAGGTCCGCGACTTCCGGCGCGAGGACGTCGTCGATGGACCACTGCGTGCCGACGACATCCCGGAAACCCGCCACCTGGACGGCGGCGGCGAAGCTGATCGCCTCGTCCGCCAGGACGAACCCGCCGCGTGACGTCTCACAGGCGGAGAGGTACGCGAACTCCGCGTACGGCAGCCGGAGGTTCACGATGTCCCGCAGCGTCAGCGGACCGTCGTGCAGGATCAGCGCGCCGCGCGAGGGCTGCGCGACGTCCTGCGTGCCGTGACAGGCGAAGTGAACCCAGGAGCAGTCGGCGAGCGCCTCGAGGACCGTCGGGGCGGTCGCGGCGGGGCCGGTGAGGAGCCGGGCGTCCGGGCGGCGCCCGCGCAGGTCCCGGGCCTCGTCCGCGGCGGCCGGGAGGTCCCGGAAGTCCGGGGTGGAGGGCATGGAGACGATGAGGCCCCGGCCGTCCGCGTCAGCCGACAGCCGGGGCCGGTCACGGGCGTGGAGCAGGGCCCGCAGCGTCGGGGTGTACGAGGAGACGACCCGGTCGGACACCGTTACACCACCGTCGGGGAGGTCGCGCCCGGCGGCGTGCAACGGGAACTGCGAGAAGATCCCGGTGGGGCACCACCACACGCGGGGCGGATCTCCGTCCGGGCCGATCGACTCCGTACGGCCCAGGGCCCCCAGCACCGGCTCGGCCACGGTGCCCCACAGCCACTCCAGGGTGTCCAGGACTGTACTGCGCGCCTTGAACGGTGAATGACCGGGATCGAGGGCCACGGCGAGGGTGACGGCCCGTCCCGCCAGTTCCTCGGCGCTCGTTTCCAGCGGGAGCGCCTCCACCCCGTCCTCGGCGAGGAGGAGGACGAAGCAGCCGTACGTGCTCGCGACGGGCAGCACCACGGGCCCGCGTGCGGCGGCGGCGCGCAGGGCATCGAAGGACGGTGACCGCAGGAAGTCCTCGAGTCCGCTCAGGGCACGAATCTCCTTGAGGACCTCCTCCCGCTGCCGGGCCAGGGCGGCGCGGCTCTCGTCGGCCTGCCGGTGGTCCTGCGGCTCCCATCCCGCCGTGCGGGACGGGCTGTCGGGCAGCCGCTCCAGCTCGCCGAGGACCTGTTCGAGCCGGTCGGCGAGTTCGCCCGCCAGGGCACGCAGCTGCCAGTGGTCGGTGCGAGTCTCCAGGGCTTGGGCGATCAGGATGCCGCGGCCCTGTTCGAGCAGTTCCACCGCTCGCTCCGGCTTTCCGTCTCGTACGGCGCAGGTCGCCGCGTTCGCGGCCAGGCTGGGGAACTCGGCGATCAGGCGTTCCCGGTCGGCGCGGCCCAGCCCGCGCCAGGCGGTCAGTTCGAGCTGCTCCAGGGCGAGGGCGTAGGAGCCGGTGGCGCCGGCGAAGTCCTGGGCATCGGCGAGGATGTCGCCCGCCGCCGAGGCCGCCCGCGCCCGGGTCCGGGCCGACGCGGAGAGGACGGCGGCCGCCCCGCGCAGAGCTCGGACGGCGCCGTCGCGGTCGGCGGGCTTCCCGCCGGTCGTGAACCGGTCCCGCAGGATGGCCCCTAGTCCGGTGAGGACATCCGCACAGTCCGGATGCCCCTCGGGAAGCAGCGTGTATGCCTCGTGGAGCGCGGCCACGGCCATGTCGAGCAGCCCACCGGACCCCGGGAAGCGATCGGCGAAGGCCTTCAGGGACTGGGCGAACCCCATCAGCATCATCGGCCGGCGGTAGTGACCGACCGCACTGGCCTCGACCGCCGACACGCCCGCCTCGGCGGCGGCGACCAGGTCGAGCGGTTCGTTCGTCAGTCGGTAGCGGGCCTGGTACGCGGAGGTCAGGCTGTTCAGGCAACCGGGCCGGTCGGGGTGACCGTCGGGGAGCAGGGACAGGGCATCGTCGAGCAGGCCGATCGCCAGGTCGTACCGGTCGGCTTCCGCCGTGATCTTGCCGGGGTGGCCAAGAATGAGGTCCGTCAGGTTCACCAGGCGGCTCGGCAGATCGGGATGGTCACGAGGAGTGATGCCCACGGCCTCGAACTGCGCCTGGAGCGCCTCGGTGGCCGCGTCGAACCGGCCGATGGCCTGGTGCTGCGCGGTCAGGGCGGCGGTGAGGTTGGTCAGGACGGCGGCGCGGAGCGTGTCGTCGCCGGGGGATTCGTACGCGCCCTCGCGCAGTACCCGGACCGCTTCGTCGAGCCAGTCGAGGACCCCTGTGAGCTGGAACATCCGGATCGCGATGTGCCCGAGCCCCGAACAGAACTTGAGGCGGCACGGGTCGCCCTCCGGAATCAGGTCTTCGGCCGCGCGCGTGACGATGAGGGCGCGCTCCAGGTCGTCCTCCTCATCCATGAACTCGTATCTGCGGGTGAGGATGTTCCCGAGCGTGACGAGGGCCTCCGCCTTCACCACGTCCTCCCGCGGGTTCGCGCGCGCCGTGAGCAGGCACAGCTCGGCGGCGTCGTCGAGAAGTCGCGTATCCCCCTTCGTCTCCGCCTCCTTGAGCAGGTTGATGCCGAGCTGTGTGTACGCCGACAGTGGGTTGTCGGTCCGCATGTCGGCCACGGGGTCTCCGGTCTGCACGTAGACGCTCATCACGACCTCGGGGACGAGGTGCGGCGCCACCTGACACACCATCTTGTAGAGGAACGTGGCGCGCGTCGCGTCCTCTCGCGAGATGTCCTCCTCGAAGTACTCGCAGCGGTGCCAGTGGAAGCCCGCCAGCAGGAGTGCGACGTTGAACATCCGTGCGCCCTCGGCCGCCTCGGCCGGGGCGTACCAGTCGACCGAGTAGTACAGCCGGTCCGCGAGCTGCTGCGCCTCCGGTTCCCGTAAGAGCTCCGGGTCGCCACTGGAGTAGAAGGTGGCGAGCCGTTGTTCCAGCCCCAAAGCGAGATCTCTGATACTCACGACGCCCCCCGGCTGTTGATGGACCCAGACGAACCCAGACGAATCCACGACTCTCCCGAATGAACGATGAGACTATTCCGTGAAAGTCGGGTGAGGGGGAGGAACGGGTGGAAATCACCGCCGAGGACGCTCACGAGCTGGCGCGGTTCTGCGCAGAGCTGACGGAAGCGCGCACACTCGCGAGAAACATGGGCCGGTCGGCCGAACTGGAGCGGCTCCTGGTCGAGTTGAGGGAGGGAACCCGGCCTGCGGCCGCCGTGACGCAGTCGGTCCGCACCCTCCTGGACCTGCCGTCGCGGCCTCGGGGGTACGCCTCGTTCCCCGGCCAGGAGTCCGCGCCGCGACCGGCCGGCTCCTACATCTGCCCGGGCGGGCGGTGCTCTCGCAGCGAGCACCGCACACCGGGCGCCCCGCTGCACGAGTGCGCCGTGCTCGGCGAACCGTTGATGTTCGGATGAACACCCTCCTTTCCGCGCTGGGCAAGAGCCTGGCGGAACGCTGGGTGCAACTCCTCGCCCTGCCGGGCGCGCTGTTCGCCGCGCTCGCCGCGGCGGCGTCCGTGCTCGGCCACCGCCACGCCCTCGACTGGCGGCTGTTGAGCAGCTCCGCCGAGGACCTGGCGGCCGGCTACGACCGGCGCCCCGTATCGGCACTGCTCCTCGCGGCGGCGCTTCTGCTGATCGGGGCGGCGGTCGGACTGCTCGCGCGCGGGCTCGGCTCCCTGGTCGAGAAGGTCTGGCTGGCCTCCGGCCCGCGGTGGCTGGTCGGCGGGCTCGTCCGGCGACGCCGGCACCGGTGGAACACCGAGGAGGACGCCGTCGCGACCGGCCCCGCGGCCGCCAAGGCCTCCCACGTCGAGGCCCGTAACGCCATCGCGCTCACCGAGCCGGCCAGGCCCGCCTGGATCGGCGACCGGCTGCGCTCCGTGGGGGTCCGGGTCCAGGGCCAGTACGGTCTCGACTTCGCGTTCACCTGGCCGCGGCTGTGGATCGTGCTGCCGGAACCCTGCCGGGACGATCTGATCACGGCGCGGGCGGCACTGACGAGCGCCTCGACGCAGAGCGGCTGGGGCCTGCTCTATCTCTGCCTGGGTGCCCAGTGGTGGCCGGCGGCCCTGGCCGGTGTCGTCCTGTTGCTGCTCGGCCGGCGGCGCGGCCGGGACGCCGCGGGGAACCTCGCGGACCTCACGGAGTCGGCGGTCGACGTGTACGCCGTCGACCTGGCCCGGGCCCTGGGAGAGGACCCACCGTCGGGCCACGTCCCCCCGGCCCTGGGCCGCCAACTGAGCGAGCGCTTCCGCAAGGGGGCGTGAGGCCCGACGCCGACGGGCGGCAGCACTTCACTCGGCCCGACGGTACGTCAGTCCCGCTCCCCCATCAGGACCTTGAGCCCCTCCGTGAGGTCCTCCGCGCTCGGCGCGGTCTCCGGGTCGACCATCCACTGGATCATCACACCGGTCGCGAGGGCCTGGCAGAGCAGCCCCGCCACCCGGGCCTTCTCCGGGTCCGCCTCCGGGTCGATGCCGAGGAAGCCCTCGGCCATGCCGAGGCGCCCCTCACGCTGGGGCTCCTTGATCGCGTCGCGGAGCTTCTCGTCGTCGTCGAGCCGGGTGACGATCTCGGTCTGGAGCTTCCAGACGGGCCGGCTGGGCCCGGCCGCGGCGATGACCTGCTCCCAGACGGCGTGGAAGCGCTGATACGGGTCGGCCGGCAGCTCCCGCTTCTCCTCGCCGCTGCCCGCGGGGCCGACCTGCTGGCCCCACTCCTCGGTGAGGGCGAGGAAGGCCTGCTGGAGCAGGGCGTCCTTGGAGCCGTAGTGGTAGCCGATGGAGGCGAGATTGGTGCCCGAGGCGGCGACGATGTCGCGGGCCGTGGTGCGCCCGTACCCCTTCTCCAGGAGGCAGCGCTTCGCGCCTTCGAGCAGGTCTTCCTTGTGTCCCATGACAGCACTGTACCCGGCCGCTAGACAATCGTGTAAGACGAATGTCTAGCGACCGGGCACATCCCTGCGAGCAGGGTCAGATCAGGTTGACCGAGCGGGCCGATGCGGCGCCGATCTCCTCGGCGATCTCCGCCAGGACGGTCGTCGGCACCGTGTCGTCCACGGTGAGCACGACGAGCGCCTCGCCGCCCTCCTCCGCGCGGGAGACCTGCATGCCCGCGATGTTCAGACCGGCCTCGCCGAGGATCCGGCCGACCGTGCCGACGACGCCCGGGCGGTCCTCGTAGCGCAGCACGACCATGTGGTCGGCGAACGCCAGGTCCACGTCGTAGTCGCCGACCGCGACGAGCTTCTGGAGGTGCTTGGGGCCGGCCAGCGTGCCGGAGACCGCGACCTCCTCGCCGTTGGCGAGGGTGCCGCGCACGGTGACGACGTTGCGGTGGTCGGGCGACTCGGAGCTCGTCGTCAGACGGACCTCGACACCGCGCTCCTGCGCGAACAGCGGGGCGTTGACGTACGACACGGTCTCGTCGACCACGTCCTCGAACACACCCTTGAGCGCGGAGAGTTCGAGCACCTTCACATCGTGCTGGGTGATCTCGCCGTAGACCTCGACGTCGAGACGGGCCGCGACCTCGCCCGCGAGGGCGGTGAAGATCCGGCCGAGCTTCTCGGCGAGCGGCAGACCCGGCTTCACGTCCTCGGCGATGACGCCGCCCTGGACGTTGACCGCGTCCGGGACCAGCTCGCCCGCGAGCGCCAGGCGCACCGAGCGGGCGACGGCGATGCCGGCCTTCTCCTGGGCCTCGTCCGTGGAGGCGCCGAGGTGCGGGGTGCACACGACCTGGTCGAGCTCGAAGAGCGGGGAGTCCGTGCAGGGCTCCTTCGCGTACACGTCGAGGCCCGCGCCGGCGACCCGGCCCTCCTTGAGGGCGGTGTACAGCGCCGCCTCGTCCACGATCCCGCCGCGCGCGGCGTTCACGATCCGGACCGCGGGCTTGACCTTGTGCAGCGCCTCGTCACCGATGAGACCGATGGTCTCCGGGGTCTTCGGCAGGTGGACGGTGATGAAGTCCGCGACCTCCAGGAGCTCGTCCAGGGCCAGCAGCTTCACCCCCATCTGGGCGGCGCGGGCCGGCTGCACGTAGGGGTCGTACGCGACGATCTTCATGCCGAAGGCGGACATGCGCTGGGCGACCAGGACGCCGATGCGGCCGAGGCCGACGACACCGAGGGTCTTCTCGCTCAGCTCGACGCCGGTGTACTTGTTGCGCTTCCACTCGCCGTTCTTCAGCGCGGTGTTGGCCTGCGGGATGTTGCGCGCGGTGGCGACGAGCAGACCGCAGGCGAGCTCGGCGGCGGTGACGATGTTCGAGGTCGGGGCGTTGACGACCATGACGCCGGCCTTGGTGGCGGCGGAGACGTCGACGTTGTCCAGACCGACACCGGCACGGGCGACGACCCGCAGCTTGTTCGCGGCGGCGAGGGCCTCGGCGTCGACCTTGGTCGCGGAACGGACCAGGATCGCGTCCACGTCCGCGATGGCGGGGATCAGCTCGGCGCGGTCCGCGCCGTTGCAGTGCCGGATCTCGAAGTCCGGGCCCAGCGCGTCGACGGTGGCGGGCGACAGCTCTTCAGCGATGAGTACGACAGGTTTCGAGCTCACGTGAGTCCTCACAGATCCAGTGCGGACGGCCGTCCCGACGGCCGCAGGCGGTGGAGGGGGCTTGCCGCGTGAAAGCGCACGACGCTGTGGGCCTGACGCGTATGTTGTTGAGAAGTGTAGTGGTGCGTCGGCGCAGCTCATACGCCTCGTTGGAAGGATCACCCGTCCGTGGTTGGACGAGGTGTCCAACGACGCGGGAAGGGGCCGGACACACTGTCCGACCCCCGCCCTGAAGGCTTACGCCTCCTCGTCGTTCACCCAGCTCATGAGCTTGCGCAGCTCCTTGCCGGTGGTCTCCAGGAGGTGGTTCTCGTCCTGGGTCTTGTACTCGTTGTACTTCTTCAGGCCGCCGTGGTACTCGGCCATCCACTCCTTGGCGAAGGTGCCGTCCTGGATCTCCGCGAGGACCTTCTTCATCTCCGCCTTGGTGGCG
Organism: Streptomyces gardneri; assembly: GCF_006539185.1. GTDB lineage: Bacteria > Actinomycetota > Actinomycetes > Streptomycetales > Streptomycetaceae > Streptomyces > Streptomyces gardneri. The sequence continues at coordinate 191,523 of NZ_BJMN01000014.1, read as the reverse complement.
TCGGTGATGATCCGCGGGCCGGTGACGTAGTCGCCCCACTCGGCGGTCTCGGAGACCGACCAGCGCATCTTCTCCAGGCCGCCCTCGTACATGAGGTCGACGATGAGCTTCAGCTCGTGGAGGCACTCGAAGTACGCGATCTCCGGCTGGTAGCCGGCCTCGGTCAGGGTCTCGAAGCCCGCCTTGACCAGCGCCGCGGTACCACCGCAGAGAACGGCCTGCTCACCGAACAGGTCGGTCTCGGTCTCTTCCTTGAAGGTCGTCTTGATGACGCCCGCGCGGGTGCCGCCGATGCCCTTGGCGTACGAGAGCGCCAGCGCGAAGGCGGAGCCGGTCGCGTCCTGCTCGACGGCGGCGATGCACGGAACGCCGCGGCCTTCCTCGTACTGGCGGCGGACCAGGTGGCCCGGGCCCTTCGGGGCGACCAGGGCGACGTCGATGCCCTCGGGGACCTCGATGAAGCCGTAGCGGACGTTCAGGCCGTGGCCGAAGAAGAGGGCGTCGCCCGCCTTCAGGTTGTCCTTGATGGACTCCTCGTAGACCTTGGCCTGGATCGGGTCCGGGGTCAGGATCATGATGAGGTCGGCCTCGGCCGCCGCCTCGGCGACGGAGACGACGCGCAGGCCCTGCTCCTCGGCCTTGGCCTTGGACTTGGAGCCCTCCTGGAGGCCGACGCGGACGTCGACACCGGAGTCACGGAGCGACAGCGCGTGGGCGTGGCCCTGGCTGCCGTAGCCGATCACCGCGACCTTGCGGCCCTGGATGATGGACAGGTCGGCGTCGTCGTCGTAGAACAGCTCGGCCACTGGGAATCTCCTTGAGGTGCTGATGTTGCGTCCCACCGTACGGGGGAGCGCTTGAGGGAAGCTTTGGGGTCTCGTCAGTCGGACCGCCGGATGGACCTGCGGTTGACCTCCGATGACTCTCAGGCGCTGCGGTCGAGGGCCCGCAGGGACCGGTCCGTGATGGACCGGGAACCACGCCCTATGGCGATCGTGCCGGACTGCACGAGCTCCTTGACGCCGAACTGCTCCAGCATCTTGAGCATCGCGTCGAGCTTGTCACTCGAACCGGTGGCCTCGATGGTGACCGCCTCGGGCGAGACGTCCACGGTCTTGGCACGGAACAGCTGCACGATCTCGACGATCTGGGAGCGGGTCTCGTTGTCGGCGCGGACCTTCACCAGGACGAGCTCGCGCTGGATCGCAGCGCTGGGCTCGAGTTCGACGATCTTCAGGACGTTGACCAGCTTGTTGAGCTGCTTGGTCACCTGCTCGAGGGGCAGGTCCTCGACATTGACCACGATGGTGATGCGGGAGATGTCGGGGTGCTCGGTGACACCGACGGCGAGCGAGTCGATGTTGAAGCCGCGGCGGGAGAAGAGCGCGGCGATCCGGGCGAGGATGCCGGGCGTGTTCTCGACGAGGACGGAGAGCGTGTGCTTGGTGGACATGTCTGGGTCTCTTCCTTTTCGCTCTTCGCTGTCAGTCGTCTTCGCCGTCGCCGAAGTCGGGGCGCACGCCCCGCGCGGCCATGACCTCGTCGTTCGAGGTGCCCGCGGCGACCATCGGCCAGACCTGGGCGTCCTCGTGGACGATGAAGTCGATGACGACCGGACGGTCGTTGATGGCGTTCGCCTCGGCGATGACCTTGTCCAGGTCGGCCGGGTCCTCACAGCGCAGGGCGACACAGCCCATGGCCTCGGAGAGCTTGACGAAGTCGGGGACGCGGGTGCCCTTGTTCGCCTGGACGTCGTCCGGTCCCGAGTGCAGGACGGTGTTGGAGTAGCGCTGGTTGTAGAACAGCGTCTGCCACTGGCGGACCATGCCGAGGGCGCCGTTGTTGATGATGGCGACCTTGATCGGGATGTTGTTCAGCGCGCAGGTGGTGAGTTCCTGATTGGTCATCTGGAAGCAGCCGTCGCCGTCGACCGCCCAGACCGTGCGGTCCGGCATGCCGGCCTTGGCGCCCATCGCGGCGGGGACCGCGTAGCCCATCGTCCCGAGGCCGCCGGAGTTCAGCCAGGTGGCCGGCTGCTCGTAGTCGATGAAGTGGGCGGCCCACATCTGGTGCTGGCCGACGCCCGCGGCGAAGATCGTGCCCTCGGGGGCGAGCTGCCCGATGCGCTGGATGACCTGCTGCGGTGAGAGGCTGCCGCCCTCCGGCAGGTCGTAGCCGAGCGGGTAGGTCTCGCGCCAGCGGTTCAGGTCGCTCCACCAGGCGGCGTAGTCGCCCTTGTTGCCCTCGCTGTGCTCGGCCTGGACGGCCTGGACCAGGTCGGCGATGACCTCGCGGGCGTCACCGACGATCGGGACGTCGGCGGCGCGGTTCTTGCCGATCTCGGCCGGGTCGATGTCCGCGTGGACGATCTTGGCGTACGGGGCGAAGCTGTCGAGCCTGCCGGTGACACGGTCGTCGAAGCGGGCACCGAGGGCGACGATCAGGTCGGCCTTCTGGAGCGCGGTGACTGCGGTGACCGCGCCGTGCATGCCGGGCATGCCGACGTGCAGCGGGTGGCTGTCGGGGAAGGCGCCGAGGGCCATCAGGGTGGTGGTGACCGGGGCGCCGGTGAGCTCGGCGAGGATCTTCAGCTCGCCGGTGGCGCCGGCCTTGATGACACCGCCGCCGACGTACAGGACGGGCCGCTTGGCCGCGCTGATCAGCTTGGCCGCCTCGCGGATCTGCTTGGCGTGCGGCTTGGTCACCGGACGGTAGCCGGGCAGGTCGGTCTGCGGCGGCCAGCTGAAGGTGGTCTTCGCCTGGAGCGCGTCCTTGGAGATGTCGACCAGGACCGGGCCGGGGCGGCCGGTGGAGGCGATGTGGAAGGCCTCGGCGATCGTCCGCGGGATGTCCTCGGCCTTGGTGACCAGGAAGTTGTGCTTGGTGATCGGCATCGTGATGCCGCAGATGTCCGCCTCCTGGAAGGCGTCCGTGCCGATCGCCTTCGAGGCGACCTGGCCGGTGATCGCGACGAGCGGCACGGAGTCCATGTGCGCGTCGGCGATCGGGGTGACGAGGTTGGTCGCACCGGGACCGGAGGTCGCCATACAGACGCCGACCTTGCCCGTGGCCTGCGCGTAGCCGGTCGCGGCGTGGCCCGCGCCCTGCTCGTGACGGACCAGGATGTGGCGCACCTTCTTCGAGTCCATCATCGGGTCGTACGCCGGGAGGATCGCACCGCCCGGAATGCCGAAGACCGTGTCGGCGCCGACTTCCTCGAGAGAACGGATGAGGGACTGCGCGCCCGTGACGTGCTCGACGGCGGGCTGCGCGCCGCTACGGGGCCGCGGCTGCGGATGGTGCCCGGTGGCCTGGTCGGTCATCAGCATCTCTTCTCGAAGCAGAGGGTTTTTGCGAGGTGTTTTGCGAGGGTTTACGTCGACTTGGGGGTGATCCAGTGCAACAAAAAACCCCTCGTGCCGTGAGGCAAGCGAGGGGAGCGCGTCGGATGCTTTCTCAGCCGGGCCTTCGGTGGCCCTGCTTCAGCCGACGCGCTTTCCAAGTACGAGAATTCGGGTGCGCATGGCACTGACCCTCCCTCTCCCACCTCACCACTGTCAAGTGGGTGGGACGGGCGTCTCAGTATTTGAGCGGATCGGAGGACGGTTTCCGGCCCTCACGGGGACCGCTCCGGGGAGCGGGTACTCGTCCCGTACGAGGGCCCTGCGCAGGCGGTACTCGTCGAGCGGGCCCGAGAAGGCCATGCCCTGGGCGTGACTGCAGCCCATGGCGCGCAGCGCGAGCACCTGCTCCGGTACGTCGACGCCCTCGGCGACGGTCTGGAGGCCGAGCTCGCCGGCGATACGGAGCACCCCTCGGGTGATCTTGCGGAGCCGGGCGGACTCGACCACGCCCTCGACGAGCCCTCGGTCCAGCTTCAGTATGTCGACGGGAAGCCGTCGAAGGGCGTCGATCGCCACATGTCCGCTGCCGAATCCGTCGAGCGCGATCCGCACGCCGAGGCGGCGCAGGGTCACAAGGCGCTGTTCCAGCTCGTCGAGCGAGGTCCGGGCGTCGCTGTCGGCGAGCTCGATGATCAGTGAGCCGGACGGCAGCCCGTGCCGGGTGAGCAGCGACTCGACGGAGCCGAGCGGGAGCGAGCGGTCCAGGAGGCGGCGGGCGGAGAGCCGGATGGACACGGGCGTGCGGTGGCCGATTCCCGCCCGCTCTGCGGCCTGCTCCACCGCTTCTTCGAGGAGCCAGCGGCCGAGCTCGGCGGTGCGCTCGCCGTCGTCGGTGACGCGGAGGTACTCGGCGGGGGTGAAGAGGATGCCCTGGGTCGAGCGCCAGCGCGCCTGGGCGCTGACGGCGGAGATCCGGCCGGTGGCGAGGTCGACGACCGGCTGGTGGAGCAGGGCGAACTCGCCGTCGTGGAGTGCGGTGCGCAGTCGGGCGGCCAGCTCGGTCCGCCGTACGACCTCGGCCTGCATCTGTGGCGCGTACAGCTCGACGCGGTCCTTGCCGGCTGCCTTGGCCCGGTACATGGCGAGGTCGGCGTTGCGCAGGAGGTCGCCCGCCTCCATGCCGGGCTCGGCGAAGGCGACGCCGATGGAGGCGGCGACCCGCACCTCGTTGCCGCCGTCGACGCGGTACGGCCGGGAGAGCGTGAGCCGGAGCCGGTCGGCGATCTCCTGGACCTGGGCCTCCCGGGCGTCCTGCTCGCGGCCGCCGTCGCCGAGGATGAGGGCGGCGAACTCGTCGCCGCCGAGCCGGGCGGCGGTGTCCCCGGCCCGTACGGACTCCTGGAGGCGGCGGGCGGCCTGGACGAGGAGGTCGTCGCCCGCCTGGTGGCCGAGGCGGTCGTTGACCCCCTTGAAGCCGTCGAGGTCGATGAAGAGCACGGCGGTGCCGGGGTCGGAGGACCTGCGGCCGCCGAGCGCCTGCCGGACCCGCCGGGTGAAGAGCGCCCGGTTGGGCAGGTCGGTGAGCGGGTCGTGCTCGGCGTTGTGCTGCAACTGGGCCTGGAGGCGGACCCGTTCGGTCACGTCCCGGCTGTTGAAGATGAGGCCGCCCTGGTGGCGGTTGACGGTCGACTCGACGTTGAGCCACTCTCCCCCGCTCTCGGCTTCTCCCCCAGCCTCCGGCCGGGAGGCGCCCCCGGAGGTACCCCCACGGCCCGAGCGGAAGCGGCACTCGATCCGGGTGGTGGGCTCGTCGGCGGGCGAGGCCGCGAGGAAGCGGCGCACCTCGTGGACGACGGCCCCGAGGTCCTCGGGGTGGATGAGGGAGGCGAGCTCGGAGCCGATGAGCTCGTCGGCCTCGCGTCCGTACACGCCGGCGGCGGCCGGGCTGACGTAGCGGAGGATCCCGGTCGGCGCGGCGATCATGATGACGTCGCTCGAGCCCTGCACGAGGGACCGGAAGTGGTTCTCCTTCTGGGCCAGTTCGTGGGTCAGCGCGATGTTGTCGAGGAGCATGATGCCCTGCCGGACGACGAGCGCGAGCACGACGGCGCAGCCGGTGAGGACGACGACCCGGTCGACCCTGCGGCCCTCGACGACGTTGTACAGGATGCCGAGGGTGCAGACGGCGGCGGCGAGGTACGGGGTGAGCGCGGCGAGCGAGCCCGCGACCGGACGGCTGTGCAGCCACGGCCCGCGGGCGTGGGCGGTGCTGTCGGGCAGGCGCCGCACCCCCCAGGGCGCGTACGCGAGGAGCAGGCTGCCGGCGAACCAGCCCGCGTCGAGGAGCTGGCCGGAGGCGTAGTTCTCGCGGAGCAGCGGCGAGGTGAACAGGGCGTCGCACAGGACGGTCAGGGCGAGCGCGGCGATCGCGGTGTTGGTCGCCGAGCGGTTCGCCTGGGAGCGCCGGAAGTGCAGCGCCAGGACCATGCTGACCAGGACGATGTCGAGCAGCGGGTAGGCCAGCGACAGGGCGGCCTGGGAGACGGACTCGCCCTCGAAGTGCGCCGTACGGGCGAGGGCGAGGCTCCAGGAGAGCGTGAGCAGGGAGCCGCCGATGAGCCAGGCGTCGAGCCCGAGGCAGACCCAGCCGGCCCGGGTGACGGGCTTCTTGGCCAGGACGAGGAGCCCGACGACGGCGGGCGGGGCGAAGAGCAAGAAGAAGAGATCGGCGACGGAGGAGTCCGGCACCGGCGCCCGCAGGACGACCTCGTACCACCCCCACACCGCGTTCCCCGAGGCGGCCATGAAGGAGGAGAAGGCGAAGAGCAGCCACGCGGGGCGGTCGCTGCCGCGGTGGGCGCGGGCGTAGAGGAAGCAGGAGACCGCGGCGGTGAGCGCGGCGGCGCTGAGTCCGAAGTCACCCATGAAGAGGGCCAGTTCCGGTGATCCCCAGCCGAGCGACGCCCCGGTCGTATAGCCCGCGCAGATGAGCCCCAGGGCGACTTGAGCGACGATCGAGCCGATGCCGGGACGATCGCGGCCGGGACGCCCGGAGTCGCCGCCGACACGGCTGCGCGCGATGACCGCCCCGGGCGCGCTCACCGGCCCCTCCGGCGCCGCACCGCCACACCCGGACGACTCGTGCGGGCGCGCGGGCGGCTCCTCGGCACCCCCGGGGGCGTGCCCGTCGCAGTCGTGCGGTCCGGCGGCGCGTGGCGCGCGGATCGGCTTGGCCTGGTCCGGCACCGAACGCGCGAGGCCGGCAGCGAGGCGCGGGAGGCTTGCCGGCGGCGTCGCCGCCGCGTCGGATCGTCGGTCCTCCGGCCGTGTTTCACCCGTCGCCCCCCTCGAAATCTGATGACCCGTCACTTCGCTCCCCAGCGTCAGCCCGTCATCGACGCAGTCCCCCACTCCCGGACGATACACCAGGACCGTCACTCAGGGACAGGGTCGCAGTACTCTCCGTGACTACCTGGGGGCTTGTGAGCGGCGCGCGTCGGGGGCGCACGCCGCCCGCCCCGGCCGGCCGCGTCCCCCCGGGGCTCAGCCGGTCGTGAGGAGGACGTTGGCCAGTCCCTCCCCCGCCGCGAACCGCCGCAGTTGTCCGGCGATCAGCCGCTTCGCGCGCGGCATGAACGCGGAAGTGGAACCGCCCACATGGGGACTGATCAGGACACCGGGAGCGTGCCACAAAGGATGCCCGGCCGGCAGCGGTTCCGGGTCGGTGACGTCGAGCGCCGCCGTGATCCGACCGCTCTCGACCTCCTTGAGCAGCGCGGCCGTGTCCACGACGGGCCCACGGGCGACGTTCACGAGCAGCGCCCCGTCCTTCATCCTGGCCAGGAAGCCTGCGTCGGCGAGGTGGTGGGTCGCGGGCGTGAGCGGAGTCGACAGCACGACCACGTCGGCCTCCGGAAGCAGCGCGGGCAGTTCCGCGAGGGCGTGGACCGGGCCGCGCTCCGTTGCGCGCGCGGAGCGCGCGACGCGCGCCACCCGCGCGCACTCGAACGGCGCGAGCCGGTCCTCGATGGCGGCGCCGATCGACCCGTACCCCACGATCAGCACGGACTTGTCGGCGAGCGCGGGGTAGAAGCCGGCCCGCCACTCCTCGGCGTCCTGGCCGCGCACGAACCCGGGGATGCCGCGCAGCGAGGCCAGGATCAGCGCGAGCGTGAGCTCGGCGGTGCTGGCCTCGTGCACGCCCTTGGCGTTGCAGACGGCGACCCCGGGCCGCAGGGCCGGAATGCCGGGCGTGACGTGGTCGATGCCCGCGGAGAGCGTCTGCACGACCCGGACGGAGGTCATCGCCGCCATCGGCCGTACGGCGATCTCCGACCCCTTCATGTACGGGACGACGTAGAAGGCGCAGCGCGCGGGATCGGCGGGGAAGTCCGGTCCGCCGTCCCAGAAGCGGTAGTTCAGTCCGGACTCGCCCGGTGCGGGGAGTCCTTCGATCTCGTCCGCGGGAACCGGAAGCCACACATCGGCGGTGCTGTCTTCGAATGTCATGACCGGGAGGCTATGCGAAGAATCCCGTGCGTCATTGGTTACTTTGGGGGACGGCACAGGGAGGGGTACCGGCAGGTGGAGCGCAGGACTATCGGGGCGACGGCGCTCGACGTGGGTGCGATCGGCCTGGGGTGCATGCCGATGAACTGGGCGTACAACCGTTCGCAGCAACGGGGTGACCGCTCACTGCGGACCGTGCACGCGGCACTTGACGCCGGCATGAGCCTGCTCGACACCGCCGACATGTACGGGCCGTTCACCAACGAGCTGTTGTTGGGGCGGGTGTTGAAGGAGAGACGGGCGGATGCGTTCGTCTCGACGAAGTGCGGACTGCTCGTCGGCGACGGCGGCGAGCGCCGGCACGTGGTCGCCAACGGCAGGCCGGGGTACGTGCGTCGGGCCTGTGACGCCTCGCTGCGGCGGCTCCAGACCGATGTGATCGACCTCTACCAGCTGCACCGCGCGGACCCCGAGGTGCCGGTCGAGGAGACCTGGGGCGCGATGGCCGAGCTGGTGTCGGCGGGCAAGGTCCGGGCGCTCGGGCTGTGCGCGGTCGGCGCCCGGTCGGCCCGCAGGGGCGCGACCGGGACCGCGAGGGACGGCTATGAGGGAACGATCCGCCAACTGGAGCGGATCCAGCAGGTCTTCCCGGTGGCGGCGGTCGAGGCCGAGCTGTCGGTGTGGTCGCCGGAGGCGCTGGTCCGGCTGCTGCCGTGGTGCGCGGCGCGCGGGGTGGGCTTCCTGGCGGCGATGCCGCTGGGGAACGGTTTCCTCACCGGAACGCTGACCCCGGGCGGCGGCTTCGAGCCGGACGATCCGCGTGCCAGGCACCCCCGGTTCACGGCCGAGATGATGGCGGCGAACCAGCCGCTCGTGGCGGGGCTGCGGCGGGTCGCCGCGCGGCACGGGGCGGATGTCACCCCGGCGCAGGTCGCGTTGGCGTGGGTGCTCGGCCGCGGGCCGCACGTCGTGCCGGTGCCGGGTGCGAAGCGGGAGCGGTGGGTCGAGGAGAACGCGCGGGCGGCCGGGCTGCGGCTGACGGCGGGGGATCTCGCGGAGATCGCGGCGCTGCCGGCGCCCCGGGGGTCGTGGGACTGAGCGGCGCGCGGGAATCGGTGTCCGTGGGCGGGAACCCGATCGGGTCGAGCGGTGTATGAAGAGTGAAGGGATGCCGCTCGACTCGTCGAAGGGGACCGTTGACCATGAGCCGTCCTGTTGTGCTGAAGGCCCTGTGGGGCGCCGCCGTGCTGGTGCTCGTCGCGGGCTGCTCCTCGGGGGATTCCTCGGGCGGTTCCGGGGAGCGTCCGGGTACGGCTCCGCCCGCGTCGGTATCGGCTTCGGCGTCGGCCTCGGCCTCCGCCTCCACCTCGGCTTCCGGGGCCGCGTCCCCGGGCGCGCGGGTGTCGGTGGCGGGCACGCTCACCGAGGGCCTGAAGTCTCCCTGGGGCCTGGCCCAGCTGCCGGGAGGCGATCTGCTGGTCTCCTCGCGGGACGAGCGGACGATCACCCGGGTCGACGGGAGAAGCGGCGCGAAGACCCCGCTCGGCGAGGTGCCGGGGGTGGTGCCGGACGGTGAGGGCGGGCTCATGGGGCTCGCCGTCCGCGACGGCTGGGTCTACGCCTACCTGACGGCCGCCTCGGACAACCGCATCGTGCGCATGCGGTACGGCGGCGGGGACGGCGACCGGCTCGGGGCGCCGGAGCCGGTGCTGACCGGCATCCCGAAGGGGACCGTGCACAACGGCGGACGGATCGCGTTCGGGCCGGACGGGATGCTGTACGCGGGCACGGGCGAGACGGGCGTGACCGGTCTCGCCCAGGACCGGGCCTCGCTCGGCGGGAAGATCCTGCGGATGACCCCGGAGGGCAGACCCGCGCCGGGCAACCCCTTCCCCGACTCGGTGGTCTACACGTACGGACACCGCAATGTGCAGGGGATCGCCTGGGACGCGGACGGGCGGCTGTGGGCAGCCGAGTTCGGGCAGAACACCTGGGACGAGCTGAATCTGATCGAGCCGGGGAAGAACTACGGCTGGCCGGAGGCCGAGGGGCAGGCGGGCCGGGAGGGCTTCGTGGACCCGGTGGCCCAGTGGCCGACCTCGGAGGCCTCCCCCAGCGGCATCGCCTACGCGCGGGGCGCGATCTGGATGGCCGCGCTCAGGGGCGAGCGACTGTGGCGCGTACCGCTCTCCGGCACGGAACGCTCAGGGGACCCCGAGGCGTTCCTGTCAGGTGAGTACGGACGTCTGCGCACGGTCCTGGCCGGGGGCGACGGCCGGCTCTGGCTGGTGAGCAGCGAGACGGACACCCGGGGCACGCCCGAGCCCGGGGACGACAGGATCCTCCGGCTGGAGGTGAGGTGAGGGAGGCGGTGACCGTGTTCGATCCGATCGCGGAGCTCTTCGCGCCGGGACGCCGGCACGCCGAGGAGGAACTGCGGCGGCAGGCCCTCACCCGGGAGGACCCGGGAGACGGGGACCCGGGGCGCGGCCCGATAGACCTCACCTCGGGCCGCGTGACGATACGGATCCCCGGGCCGGGGTCAGAGGGTCGTGTCGAGGAGGTGGAGGCGGTGGGCGAGGGCGGCGGCCTCTCCCCGGCCGGCGACGCCGAGCTTGGCGAGGATGTTGGAGACGTGGACGCTCGCCGTCTTCGGTGAGATGAAGAGCTCCTCCGCGATCTGCCGGTTGGTGCGGCCGGCCGCGACCAGGCGCAGGACGTCCTGCTCGCGCGGGGTCAGGCCGAAGCCGTCGTCGCCGGGCTCCGCGGGCGCCGGGAGCTGCTTCTCGGGCGCCAGGGAGAGGCGGGCGCGGGCGGCGAGCAGTTCCACGTCCTCGCGGAGCGGGCGGTCCCCGAGGCGGACGGCGGTGGCGTGGGCCTCGCGGAGCAGGGCCGTGGCCTCCTCCCGGTGGCCGCCCTCGACGAGCAGGGCGTCGGCGAGGCGGTGGTGGGCGCGGGCCAGCTGGGCGGGGCGGTCCAGCGACTCGTAGGCGGTGACGACCTCGGCCCAGCGGGTGGCGGACTCGCGGCCCTCGGCCCGGGCCAGCTCCTGGGAGACCTGGAGGGAGTGCGCGGCCCAGACGGGGGCCGGGGCGGCGAGGGCGCGGACGCAGCGGCGGATCAGGGCGAGGGCCTCGTCGCGGCCCTCGTCGGCGGCGGGCAGTCCCCGGCTGTCGGCCTCCGCGGCGGCGGCGGTGAGGACGAGCGGCCAGCCGTAGCGGTGGGTGCCGGGCGGGAAGCCGCCCTCGGCGGCGGTCGCGAGCTGGGCCCTGACGTCCTGGACGCGGCCCTCGGCGGCGGCCACGGCGATCGCGACCTGGGCCATGGGCAGGGTGTACTGCGGGATCGGGTCGCGGGAGCCGTAGACGGCGCGGGCGTCGGCGAGGTGGCGGCCGGCCGCGTCGAGGTCGCCGCGCGCGACGGCGAGCTGGGCGAGCCGGAGGGAGGCCGAGCCGCGGGGCTTGATGCTGTTCGCCGAGTGCTGGAGCCGCTCGGCGGCCTCCCGGGCCTCGTCCCAGCGGCCGAGGGAGAAGAGGGACTCGGCGCGGTTGGCCTCGATCCAGCCGACGCTGCCGACGAGTCCGTACGAGCGGGTGAGGCGGATGCCGGCGTCGGCGACCTCGACGGCCTCCCGGGAGCGGCCGAGGGCTTCGAGGGAGGAGGAGATGTTGATGTGGGCGCGCGAGGCCTCGCTGAACTGGCCGAGGGCCGTGGTCCGTTCCCGTACCTCGTGCATCTCGGCGAGACCGGCCTCGACGTCCCCGGCGGCGGTCATGATGGTGCCGAGGGTGAGGCGGGCGTTGAGTTCGATCGACTCGGCCTTGACGTGCCGGGCGTACTCGACGGCGCGCTCGGCGGCGGCGAGGGCCTCGGGGCCGGGGTTGCGGAGCATTCCCCAGCCGGCGGCGCCGACGAGGACGACCGCGTGGACGGCGGACGGCGGGAGGCCCTTGACGAGTTCCTGGGCGCGGGCGATCTCCTCCGAACCGTCGCCGCGGCCGAGGTTGGACTGGAGGCGGGCCTTCTCGCTCCAGAACCAGGCGGCGCGCAGGGGGTCGTGCACGTCCTCGCCGTCGAGGAGGCGGAGCGCCATCCGGCCGATCTTCAGGGCGCGTTCGTGTTCGCCGCTGAGCCGGGCGGCGACGGCGGCCTCGGCGAGGAGGTCGAGGTAGCTGAGCGGGGTCGTCTCGGGGTCGCAGCCGCACGGCGGGTAGGCCTCGGCGTAGTCCATGGGCCGGAGCCCGCGGCGGATCTCGGCGGGAGCCTCGTCCCAGAGCTCCATGGCCCGCTCCAGGAGCCGGAGCTGCTCGGCGTACGCGTGGCGCTTGCGGGTGGCTACGGAGGCGCGGAGGACGGCCGGCAGGGCCTGGGCCGGGTCGTGGGCGTGGTACCAGTACGTGGCGAGGCGGGTGGCCCGCTCGTCGGGCCGGACGAGCGAGGGGTCGGTCTCCAGGGCCTCGGCGTAGCGCCGGTTGAGGCGGGAGCGTTCGCCGGGGAGCAGGTCGTCGCTGACGGCCTCGCGGACGAGGGAGTGGCGGAAGCGGTAGCCCTCGCCGTCGGGGACGGCGAGCAGGATGTTGGCGCCGACGCAGGCCCGCAGCGCCTCGATGAGCTCGTCCTCGGTGAGCCGGGCGACGGCGGCGAGCAGGCCGTACTCGACGGTGGAGCCGCCCTCGGCGACGATCCTGGCGACCCGCTGGGCGTCCTCGGTGAGCGCCTCGACCCGCACGAGCAGAAGATCGCGCAGGGAGTCGCTGAGCTGGCCGAGAGCGCAGCCGGCCTCGTGGGAGACGACCAGCTCCTCGACGAAGAAGGCGTTGCCGTCGGAGCGTTCGAAGACCTCCTCGACGAGCCCGGGGGCGGGTTCGGCGGCGAGGATGCCGGTGAGCTGTCGGTGCACCTCGGTGCGGGTGAAGCGGGAGAGCTCGATGCGGCGGATGGTGCGGAGCCGGTCGAGTTCGGCGAGGAGGGGGCGCAGCGGGTGGCGGCGGTGGATGTCGTCGGCGCGGTAGCTGGCGACGACCACGATCCGGCCGCGGCGGAGGGTGCGGAGGAGGTACGTGAGCAGGTGCCGGGTGGAGGTGTCGGCCCAGTGCAGGTCTTCGAGGACGAGCACGATCGTGCGGTCGGCGGCGAGCCGCTCCAGGAGCCGCACGGTGAGTTCGAAGAGGCGGGCGGTGGCGTCCTCGTCGGAGGGCTCGTGGCTGCCGGGGTCGCCGAGCTCGGGCAGCAGTCGGGCGAGCTCGCCCTCCTGGCCGTCGGCGGCGGCGGTCAGTTCGTCGGGCAGCTTGCGGCGGAGTGAGCGCAGGGCGGTGGCGAAGGGCGCGAAGGGCAGACCGTCGGCGCCGAGTTCCACGCAGCCGCCGAGGGCGACGACGGCGCCCCGGTCGCAGGCCGTGTCGAGGAACTCCTCGATGAGGCGGGTCTTGCCGACCCCCGCCTCACCGCCGACGAGCAGCGCCTGGGGCTCTCCCGCGGTCGCGCGGGAGAGCGCCTCGGTGAGGGCGGTGAGTTCGCCGGCGCGGCCGACGAAGACGGGGCTGACTGACCTGGTCTCCACGGCGCCGAGCATCGCACAACCATCCGTACGGTCGCTCATACGGGGGTCACGCGGCCCGGACGAAGTGGCCGCGGTCGCCGTCGGTCACCCGCCCCTCCGGGCCGTGGCCGCCGTGGCGGCGACCGAAGAGGCGCAGACCCCGGGTGGCCCCGGCGGCCTCGGCGACCTCGTGGGTCAGGCGCTGGGCGGCCGCCTCACGGACGAGCTGGGCGTGGTTCATGTGGTGGAGTTCGTACTCGAACATCGGGTGCTCCCTGGTGGCTTCGGGTTTCGGTATCGCTCCTTGCGATGCCTCTACTCTCGTTTCCCAGGGGGTCCCGTCACATCGGGCGAGTGCCGCATGTTCGGGGTACGGGGGGCCTTAGGCGGACCTCAGGGGGTCCTTAGACCGGCTGAGTACCCCCTCAGGAGCCGGTGGTGGGCAGGCTCAGGAAGAGGTCGAAGTAGGTACCGACCGACAGGAGCAGCCCGAGGCCACCGAGGACGGCGCCGCCGAGGGCGACCGCCCGGACCCAGACGGGGCGGTCGGGACGGGCGAGGACCAGGACGAGGACGGCGGTGACGAGCGCGAGCAGCGCGAAGACGCCGTTGACCAGGGCGGTGCTGTGCCAGGCGTCGCCGTAGATCTCGGAGATCTGCTGGGCAGGAGGGGCGGACTGGCTGCTGATCTGCCCCATGAGCGTCTCGCGCTCGGAGACGACCTTGCCCGTCCACGTGCCGGTGAGCGCGACGGCGCCGAGGGCGGCGGAGACGACGGCCGCGCCGCCGGCGCCGACGCCGGTGGACGTCTCGGCCGCGAGCTCGTCGTCGTCCAGGGAGTCGTCGTCCGAGGCGTCGTCCGCCGGCTCGGCCGGCTCGGCCTGGGCGTCCCGCTCCACGGTGGCCTCGGTGGCCGCCTCGACCTCCGAGGAGCCCTCGGTCTTCGGCTCGGGCGCCGTCTCTACGGTCTTCTCGTCGGTCTTCGTGATGTCCATGCGGCGCACGCTAGGCGCCGTACATGAGAACGGCCTTAAGAAACCGGCCGCTCTTTCGCCGCGCGCCACTCGGGGGCGAGGACGGCCCAGACCTCGGTGTCGGCGCGGGTGCCGCGGTGCGGGTAGTTCTCGCGCAGCAGACCCTCCTTCGTCATGCCGAGGCGGCGGGCGACGGCGATGCTCGGCTCGTTCTTCGAGGAGGCGTGCCACTCCACGCGGTGGATGCCGCGCTCCTCGATCGCCCAGTCGATGATGACCCGGCAGGCCCGGGTGATCAGGCCCTTCCCGGCGGCGGAGGGCTCCAGCCAGCAGCCGGCCTCGGCGGTCCCGTACGCCACGTCCATGGTCCGGAAGAGGACGCCGCCGACGAGCGTGCCCCCGGTCCAGATGCCGTAGATGCGTCCGGCGTCGTTCGCGGCCTTCTCGGCGTACGAGCGGAGGAAGGAGCGGGCGGAGTCGAGGTCCGCGACGAAGTCCGGGAGCGCGATGTGCTCTCCGACGAACTCCCGGCCCCGGTCCATGTGGGCGAGGAACTCCTCGGCCTGCCAGGGCTCCAGGGGCCGCAGCTCGGCGCCGTCGTCACCCAGCGATATCGCGAACATCGTCTTCCTCCTCGACCGCCGTCACACGTTGCCCTGGGATCTTCGCACGGGCGTCCGCGGCGGCACGGGACTCGGGCGGTTCGATGCTGATCCGGGGCAGGATCCGGTCGAGGCTCTTCGGCAGCCACCAGTTCGCGCCGCCGAGCATGTGCATGAGGGCGGGGACGAGGAGGGTGCGCAGCACGAAGGCGTCGAGGGCGACGGCCGCGGCGAGCGCGATGCCGAACATCGCGATGACCCGGTCGCCGGAGAGGACGAAGGCGAGGAAGACCGCGATCATGATGACGGCCGCGGAGTTGATCACCCGGCTGGTCTCGGCGAGGCCGACCCGGACCGCCCGCCGGTTGTCACCGGTCTCCAGCCACTCCTCGTACATCCGGCTGACCAGGAAGACCTGGTAGTCCATGGAGAGCCCGAAGAGGACCGAGACCATGATCACCGGGAGGAAGGGTTCGATCGGCCCGGCGCTGCCGAGGCCGAGGAGCTCGCTCCCCCAGCCCCACTGGAAGATCGCCACGACGACGCCGAAGGCACCGGCGACGGCCGCGATGTTCATGACGGCGGCCTTGAGCGGGATGCCGATGGAGCGGAAGGCGAGCAGGAGCAGCAGACAGCCGAGCGCGATGACGACGCCGACGAAGAGCGGCAGCTTGCCGATGATGATCTCGGCGAAGTCGTCGTACGAGGCGGTGACGCCGCCCACGTGCACGTCGAGCGAGGTGCCGCTCTCGGCCGCCGGGAGGACGTCCGTGCGGAGCCGGTCGACGAGGTCGCTGGTGGCCTTGGACTGGGGCGAGGAGTCGGGGACGACGGTGAGGACGGCGGTGTCGCCGGAGCTGTTGTACGTGACCGGGGAGACGGACGCGACGCCCTTGGTGGCGGACAGGGCGGCCGGCAGCTGGTCGAGGGCGACCCGGTCGTCGGCGCCGTCGAGCCCGGCGACGAGGGTGAGGGGCCCGTTGACGCCGGGGCCGAAGCCCTCGGCGACCAGGTCGTACGCCTGCCGCGTGGTCGCGGTGGCCGGGCCGTTGCCCTGGTCGGAGGTGCCCAGGTGGAGCGAGAGGGTGGGCAGCGCGAGGACGCCCATGACGACGGCGGCCACGGCTCCGAGGAGCTTGGGGTGGCGCTCGACGAAGGCGGACCAGCGGGCGGCGAAGCCGGTGGGGAGCTCGGGCTGCGGCCCGCGCTCGGCGAGCGTCCGGCGTTCGCGCCGGGACAGCGCCCGCATGCCGATGAGGGAGAGCAGCGCCGGCAGGAGGGTGACGGAGGCCGCCACCGTGAGGACGACGGTGAGGGAGGCGGCGATGGCGACGCCGTTGAGGAAGCTGAGCCGCAGGATCAGCATGCCGAGCAGCGCGATGCAGACGGTGGCGCCGGCGAAGACGACGGCGCGGCCGGTGGTGGCGACGGCGGTCTCGGCGGCCTCGGCGACGGAGAGCCCGCGTTTCAGGCCTCTGCGGTGCCGGGTCACGATGAAGAGCGCGTAGTCGATGCCGACGCCGAGGCCGACGAGCATGCCCAGCATGGGCGCGAAGTCGGCGACGGTCATCAGGTGGCCGAGCAGGACGATCCCGGAGTACGCGATGCCGACGCTGACCAGCGCGGTCGCGATGGGGAGCACGGACGCGGCGAGGGAGCCGAAGGCGAGGAAGAGGACGACGGCCGCGACGGCGACGCCGACGACCTCGGCGATGTGGCCGCCGGGGGCCTCGGTGAGGGCGACGGCGGTGCCGCCGAGCTCGACCTGGAGGTCGTCGGAGGCGGCGGCCTTCGCGGTGTCGACGAGGGCCTGGGCCTGGGCCTCGGGGATGTCGTCGGCCTGCGCGTCGAAGGTGACGGTGGCGTAGGCGGTGTGCCCGTCCTCGCTGATCTGGCCGGCCGTGTCCCCGTACGGGGAGGTGACGGCGGCGATCCCGGGGAGCTCGGCGGTCTTGTCGAGCATCGCGGTCATGCGCTGCTCGACGGCGTCGGCGCGGACGCTGCCCTGCTCGGTGTGCCAGACGATGGTGTCGCTGTCGCCGCCGAGGCCGTGGAAGCCGCGCTCGAGCAGGGCGGTGGCCCGGCCCGATTCGGTGCCGGGGACCTCGTAGTCGTTGGAGTACGCGCTGCCGGCGAGAACCGCGCCGGTGCCGACCCCGCCGAGCGCGAGAAGCCAGAGGAGGACGACGACGAGACGGTGCCGGATGCACCATCGGGCGATGGCTGCCAAAGGACGAGCTCCCTGGGTGGTTCGTGGATCTTGCACGGGAGCGGCCCGAGAAGAACGCATGACCTAATTGCGCCCACTCTTACAGCCAAACGTGATCGTTTGTCCCTTTCGTGTCGATGCTCACAGCCGTGTGCGGGGGGTCGGGACCGAGGTCCCTGCCCCCGCACACGGAGGGGAGCCGTCCGGAGACGGTGGGGTCATCCGGAGACGCTGGGGCGCCCGTTCTCGATGTGGCCCATGAGGCGGCGGCGGAAGCCACCGGAGGCGGTGACCTCGATGTCGTACCAGCCGTGCGCGTCGGCGGCCGAGTGCACGACCGTACGGGTCTTCCCGGGCTTCACCGTGACCGTGCGGGTCCAGTCGGCGAGGTCGCGCTCGTCGACGTACCCGAGCGGCCGGACGGTGAAGGCGAGCGGGGCCGTGCCCGTGTTCCGCACGGTGAGGTGCAGGTCACGGTCGTGGTGGTCGAGGCGCGTGGCGAGCTCGGCGCCGCCGGCCGCGGGGCCCTCGAACTCGCGGCGGAAGCCGTTCGGGCCGGTGATCGTGAAGCGGTAATGATCACCCGTAACGGGGACGGTCCACTCCCCCGTCCCCCTGACGTCCCGGTGCTGCGGGACGGCGAACTCGCCCGCGTACGGATAGAGGGCGAAGTGCGCGCTCGCCCTGCCGGTGTTGCGCAGGGCCACGGTCACGGCCCCGGGTGCGACGGTCGCGGAGGCGTCCGGCTGGTACGGCAGGGGGCGGGCCGGACGGGCGCCGGGCTCCTGGACGGGCATCTGCTGGACGGCCGGGGGCTGGGGCCGCCAGCGGCCGGTGAAGGGCGGGATCGGGCCGGGCTGCTCGACGGGCGGCTGCCGGCGGCCGCGCTTGAAGTCGAAGGCGGAGGTGAGGTCGCCGGTGACGGCCCGGCGCCAGGGCGTGATGTTGGGCTCGGCGATGCCGGTCAGCTTCTCCAGGAAGCGGATCACCGAGGTGTGGTCGAAGGTCTCGGAGCAGACGTAGCCGCCGACGGACCAGGGGGAGACGACGAGCAGCGGGACGCGGATGCCGAGCCCGGTGGGCTGGCCCTTCCAGCGCTCGTCCGTGTTCTCGGCGGGCGGGACCGGCGGCGGCACGTGGTCGAAGAAGCCGTCGTTCTCGTCGTAGTTGATCAGTACGACGGTGTGGCGCCAGACGTCCGGGTGCGAGCCGAGGGCGTCGAGCACCTTGTAGACGAGGCTCGCGGAGGCGATCGGCGAGGAGGAGCCGGGGTGCTCCGAGTCGATCGCGGAGGGCACGAGGTAGGAGACCTCGGGGAGCGTGCCGGCGGCGATGTCGGCGCGGAAGGCGTCGGCGAGGGTGCCGCTCTCGACCCGGCGCAGCCCGCGCTCGAAGAGGGAGCGCTCGGCCTCGGTGAGAGCGGCGACGCCCTCCTCCAGGAGCCCGAGGAGGCGGGTCCGCTCGGCGAGGTCCTCGGTGTCGCGGACCGCGGCGTAGAAGGACTCCATGAAGGTGTGCCCGCCGGTGTGCGCGAGCGCCTTCCGGGCGATCTTCTTGAAGGTGGTGAAGAACTCGATGTTGTTGTCGGTGAAGTTCTCCCACTCCGTGTACGTCTTCCAGCTCCGCCCGGCGGCTTCGAGCCGCTCGGCGTAGGTGGGCCAGCCATAGCCGGGGTGGGTGCCCTCGGCGTAGGCGGCGTTGGTGACGGCGCGGGTGCCGTCGGCCTCGAAGCCGGTCCAGCCGGACCAGAGGTGGTTGCGGTTCGGGCTCGTCGAGGTGTGGATGGACGAGTGGTACGCGTCGCAGATGGTGAAGGTGTCGGCGAGCTCGTAGTGCAGGGGGATGTCGCGCCGGTCGTAGTACGCCATGGTGGCGGCGGTCTTGGCCGAGACCCAGCCGTCCATCCAGCCGCCGCGCCAGGCCTTGCCGCCGCCGCTCCAGGAGTGGTCGAGGTCGCCGATGTACTGGAGGTCCTTCTGCTGCGTCTCGGCGGCGCCGCGGATCGGGAACGGCAGCACGGTCCTGCCGAGCGCGGCGGGCTGCTCGAACACCGGCTTGCCGGAGGGCAGCTCGATGGCGTTGCGGTCACCGAATCCGCGGACACCCCGAAGGGTCCCGAAGTAGTGGTCGAAGGAACGGTTCTCCTGCATGAGGACGACCACGTGCCGCACCGCCCCCATCCCGCCGGCCGGGGGCTCCGCGGCCATCGCGGCCTGCAGGGACGGCGGCAACAACGAGCCGGCCGCGGCGACACCGAGGGCGCCGCCGCCCAGCGCGAGGAGCCTTCTGCGGGACAGCTCGGGGGACTTCTCGGATGACAAGACCGACCTCCAGTCGACGGCCAATGGTTCGCCTTCGAGCCATTGGTGGTACGACGGGGACGGTAGTGAGGCGGGGTGACACAGAGAAGACCCGGCGGGGACGCGGTGGTGAACGTCCATCAGGTCGTCACGGAAGTCCAAGTGCTCAGGTGTGGGGCGCCGAATCGCGGGCCGACGGCCCGGCGGACCCTTCACGGACGAAGGGCGGTACCGCCGTCTCGCGACAGCCGTACCGCCCCTCGTACCACCGGGTCCCAGGAGGATCAGCCCTCGCTGACGCCCAGCTTCTCCAGGATCAGGTCCTTGACCTTCGCCGCGTCCGCCTGGCCGCGGGTGGCCTTCATGACCGCACCCACCAGGGCGCCGACCGCGGCGACCTTGCCGCCGCGGATCTTGTCGGCGATGCCCGCGTTGCCCGCGATGGCCTCGTCGACCGCCGTGCCGAGCGCGCCGTCGTCGGAGACGACCTTCAGACCGCGCTTCTCGACGACCTCGTCCGGGGTGCCCTCGCCGGCGAGAACGCCCTCGATGACCTGGCGGGCCAGCTTGTCGTTCAGATCGCCGGCGGCGACCAGGGCCGAGACCCGGGCCACGTCCGACGGGGTGATCGCCAGCTCCTCCAGCGAGACGCCCTGCTCGTTGGCGTTACGGGCGAGCTCGCCCATCCACCACTTGCGGGCCGAGGTCGCGTCCGCGCCCGCCTCGATCGTGGCGACGATCGAGTCGACCGCGCCCGCGTTGAGGATGGACTGCATGTCCAGCTCGGACACGCCCCACTCCTCGCGCAGCCGGTTGCGGCGCACGCGCGGCAGCTCGGGCAGACCGCCCCGGAGCTCCTCGACCCACGCGCGGGCCGGGGCGACGGGGACGAGGTCGGGCTCCGGGAAGTACCGGTAGTCCTCGGCGTTGTCCTTGATGCGGCCGGCGGTGGTGGAGCCGTCGTCCTCGTGGAAGTGACGGGTCTCCTGCACGATCGTGCCACCGGAGGTGAGCACGGCCGCGTGGCGCTGGATCTCGAAGCGCGCCGCACGCTCCACCGAACGGAGCGAGTTGACGTTCTTCGTCTCCGAGCGGGTGCCGAAGGTCTTGGTGCCGTTCGGACGCAGCGACAGGTTCACGTCGCAGCGCATCTGGCCCTTGTCCATGCGCGCCTCGGAGACGCCCAGGGCACGGATCAGCTCGCGCAGCTCGGCGACGTACGCCTTGGCGACCTCGGGGGCCCGCTCGCCCGCGCCCTCGATCGGCTTGGTGACGATCTCGATGAGCGGGATGCCGGCCCGGTTGTAGTCGAGCAGGGAGTGCGAGGCGCCGTGGATGCGGCCGGTCGCGCCACCGATGTGGGTGGACTTGCCGGTGTCCTCCTCCATGTGGGCGCGCTCGATCTCCACGCGGAAGATCTCGCCGTCCTCCAGCTGGACGTCCAGGTAGCCGTTGAAGGCGATCGGCTCGTCGTACTGGGAGGTCTGGAAGTTCTTCGGCATGTCCGGATAGAAGTAGTTCTTCCGGGCGAAGCGGCACCACTCGGCGATCTCGCAGTTCAGCGCGAGACCGATCTTGATCGCGGACTCGATGCCGATCGCGTTGACCACCGGCAGCGAGCCGGGCAGGCCGAGGCAGGTCGGGCACGTCTGCGAGTTCGGCTCCGCGCCCAGCTCGGTCGAGCAGCCGCAGAACATCTTCGTCTTGGTGCCGAGCTCGACATGGACCTCCAGGCCCATGACGGGGTCGAACGCCGCGAGGGCCGCGTCGTACGACAGCAGTTCAGTGACAGTCACGGTGAGACTTTCCCTCTCAGCCCAGCAGGACGTCGTCGTCGCCCAGGCGCTTGAGCTCCCGGTAGAGGATCGCCAGGCCGGTAACGATGGCGGCGGCGGACACGGCGGCGTCGATCAGCCGCAGGGTGTCGTTGTCGTTGCGGGCCAGCTTGGCCTGCTTGGCGACACTGACGGCGCCGAACGCGGTGGTGGCCAGCGAGACGTAGACGCCGGTCTTCGACTTCTTGAAGTTCTTGGCCTTCTTTGCCATGGCACTCACAGCGACGGAGCCTCCTCAAGCAGCGGGTGCCCCCACTTTTCCACGAAGGCGGCCTCGACGGCGGCGCCGACCTTGTACAGCCGGTCGTCCTTCATGGCGGGAGCGATGATCTGCAGGCCGACCGGCAGACCGTCCTCGGGCGCGAGGCCGCAGGGCAGCGACATCGCGGCGTTGCCGGCCAGGTTGGTCGGGATGGTGCACAGGTCCGCGAGGTACATCGCCATCGGGTCGTCGGCGCGCTCGCCGATCGGGAAGGCAGTGGTGGGGGTCGTCGGGGAGACGATCACGTCCACCTCCTCGAAGGCCTTCTCGAACTCGCGGGTGATGAGGGTCCGGACCTTCTGGGCCGAGCCGTAGTACGCGTCGTAGTAGCCGGAGCTCAGCGCGTACGTACCGAGGATGATGCGGCGCTTGACCTCGTCGCCGAAGCCGGCCTCACGGGTGAGGGCGGTGACGTCCTCGGCGGACCGCGTGCCGTCGTCGCCGACCCGGAGGCCGTAGCGCATGGCGTCGAAGCGGGCCAGGTTCGAGGAGCACTCGGACGGCGCGATCAGGTAGTACGCCGACAGGGCGAGGTCGAAGGTCGGGCAGTCCAGCTCGACGATCTCGGCGCCCAGCGACTTGAGCAGCTCGACGGACTCGTCGAAGCGCTGCACGACACCGGCCTGGTAGCCCTCGCCGCGGAACTGCTTGACGACGCCGACGCGCATGCCGGCGACCGAGCCGTTCCGGGCGGCCTCGACGACCGGCGGGACCGGGGCGTCGATGGAGGTCGAGTCGAGCGGGTCGTGCCCGGCGATCGCCTCGTGCAGGAGGGCCGCGTCCAGGACCGTACGGGCGCAGGGGCCGCCCTGGTCGAGGGAGGAGGAGAAGGCCACCATGCCGAAGCGGGAGACGCCGCCGTAGGTCGGCTTGACGCCGACCGTGCCGGTGACGGCGGCGGGCTGGCGGATGGAGCCGCCGGTGTCCGTGCCGATGGCGAGCGGGGCCTCGTACGCGGCGAGGGCGGCCGAGGAGCCACCGCCGGAGCCGCCGGGGATCCGGGTCAGGTCCCAGGGGTTGCCGGTCGGACCGTAGGCGCTGTTCTCCGTGGAGGAGCCCATCGCGAACTCGTCCATGTTGGTCTTGCCGAGGATGACGACGTCGGCGGCCTTGAGGTTCTTGACCAGGGTCGCGTCGTACGGCGGGATCCAGCCCTCCAGGATCTTCGAGCCCACGGTCGTCGGCATGCCGACGGTGGTGAAGATGTCCTTGAGTGCGAGCGGGACGCCGGCCAGCGGGCCGAGCTTCTCGCCACGGGCGCGCTTCTCGTCGACGGCGCGCGCCTGCGCGAGAGCGCCCTCGCGGTCGACGTGCAGGAAGGCGTGGACCTTCTCGTCGACGGCCTCGATACGGGCGAGGTGGGCCTCGGTCACCTCGACCGCGGTGAGCTCGCCGGCGGCGATCTTCCCGGCGATCTCGGCGGCCGTGAGCTTGATGATGTTGTTGTCCGTCATGACTTGTTAGTCCTCCCCCAGGATCTGCGGCACCTTGAAACGCTGCTGCTCCTGGGCCGGGGCGCCGGAGAGCGCCTGCTCGGGGGTGAGCGACGGACGGACCTCGTCCGCGCGCATGACATTGGTCAGCGGCAGCGGGTGAGAGGTCGGCGGTACGTCTTGGTCGGCGACCTCGGAGACGCGGGCGACCGCGCCGATGATGTCGTCGAGCTGGCCGGCGAAGTGATCGAGTTCTTCGCCCTTCAGCTCCAGACGCGCCAGCCGTGCGAGGTGGGCGACCTCCTCGCGCGTGATGCCAGGCATGCGGTTCCTCACGGGGTGAGCTTGATGGTTTGGTCCATCCTATGGGGCCGGTGCCGCTCCCCGTGAAACGGTCGGCCCCGGGCGTGACACGTCCTACGGGACGACCTGGCCCGAGGGGTGGTCGAGGTCCACTTCGGCGGCGAGGTCGGCGGCGATGTCGGCGGGGCGGCGCCAGCCGTGCTCGCCGCGGGCCAGGAGCCAGGCGGTCGCCTCGGCGGGCGGCATCGCGGCGGCGACCAGCCAGCCCTGGACGGCGTCGCAGCCCAGGTCGCGGAGGCGCTCCCAGGTCTCGTCGTCCTCCACGCCCTCGGCCACGACGAGGAGGCCGAGGGAGTGGGCGAGGTCGAGGGTGCAGCGGACGATCTCGGCGTCCTCGGTGTCGACGGCGAGCCGGGCGACGAAGGAGCGGTCGATCTTCAGTTCGCTGACGGGCAGCCGGCGCAGGTGGACGAGGGAGGAGTAGCCGGTGCCGAAGTCGTCGAGGGACATCTTGACGCCGTGGCCGGTGAGGCCGTTGAGCGTGTCGGCGGCCCGCTGGGGGTCCTCCAGGAGCACGTGCTCCGTTATCTCCAGCTGGAGGGCGCCGGCCGGGACGCCGTGGCGGGCGAGGCGGGCCGCGACGGCGCCCGCGAAGCCGGGGGTGTGGACGTCGCGCGGCGAGACGTTCACGGCGACCGGGACGTTGAGGCCCTGGGTGCGCCAGCGGGCCACCTGCGCGAGGGCGGTCTCCAGGACGTACTCGGTGAGGTGGGGCATCAGGCCGGAGGACTCGGCGATGGCGATGAACTCGTCCGGCGGGACCTTCCCGCGCTCCGGATGGACCCAGCGGACGAGCGCCTCCAGGCCCGCGACCTGGCCGTCGAAGCGGACCTTGGGCTGGTAGTGGAGTTCGACCTCGCCCGCGTCGAGAGCGCGGCGCAGGTCGCCGAGGAGGCCGAGGCGGTCGGGGGTGTTGGAGTCGCGCTTGGACTCGTAGACCTCGACGCCCGTGCGGTCCCGCTTGGCCTGGTACATGGCGACGTCGGCGCGGCGCAGCAGGCCCTCGGCGTCGAGGGCGTGGTCGGGGAAGACGGCGACGCCCGCACTGGCCTCCAGGACGAGGGTGAGTCCGTCGAGGTCGAGCGGGGAGGAGAGTTCGGCGACGAGGTGGCGGGCGACGCGCTGGGCGCTGGTGGTGGAGTCGGCGGTGGGCAGCAGGACGGCGAACTCGTCGCCGCCGAGCCGGGCGGCCTCGGCGCCGTGGGGCAGGGCGAGGCGGAGCCGTTCCGCGATCTGGAGGAGCAGCCGGTCGCCCGCGAGGTGCCCGAGGGTGTCGTTGACCGAGCGGAAGCGGTCGAGGTCGATCAGGACCAGGGCGGCGCGGGCGCCTTCGCCCTCGGCCTCCTCCAGGGCCGTCCAGGCCCGCTCCAGGAGCCACTGGCGGTTGGGGAGCCCGGTCAGCGGGTCGCGCAGCTGTTCCTCGGCGCGGGCCCGGGCGATCCACAGGGTGGAGTCGAGGGCGATGAGGGGGACGGCGAAGAGGGGCAGGAGGACGGGCCGGGTGGCGGCGACGACGCAGATGAGCGGCGCGATGCCGAGCAGGGCGACGGCGACGAGGCCCTGCCGGAGGAGGGCGGTGCGGGCGATGGTGGGCAGTCCGCGGCCCTGGGGCGCGAGCGTGTACCACAGCAGGATCCGGGTCACCACGAGGTAGGCGGCCGCGGCGAGGACGACTTCCGGGAGGTCCCCGATCGTCCAGTCGAGGGGCTGCCAGGGCTCCTCGACGGTCGGTACGTCCCCGAAGACGGCGAGGACGAGGGCGGCGGCGGCGACCCCGAGGACGTCGGCGGCGCCGTGCAGCAGGCCCTGTCGCCAGCGGTGCCGGCGGGCGGCGCCGACGAGGGCGACGACGGTCAGCGAGACGAGTCCGGCGGGCACCCAGCCGTACAGCAGGAGCACGGCGAGGGTGAGGGCGGCGCCGGAGCCCGTGCCGCCCCACCAGCGGTCGCGGCCGAGCGCGACCAGGTGACCGACGATGAGGCCGGTGAGGACGGCGAGGGACCAGCCCGCGGCACCGCCGGGGAAGAGTCCGTGTCCGGTGCTCAGGGCCCGCTGGAGGCCGACGACGAGCACGACGGCGGCGATGCCCACCACGGCTGCGGGCAGCCGGGAGGTGAGGCCCGTGGGGACCACACGGCCGTACGGCCGTGGGGCCGGGGCGACGCTCTCGGTCGGTTCCATTCCCGTCCCTCTCACAGGCGGCGATGCCGTCGGTGTGCGATGGGCCGCGCTCGCGCGGCCGTCCGTCGTCGGGCCGTCCGCCATGCGGCCGCCACCGGGCGGCCGTTCCTCATGCCACTGGGCCGTTCGTCCTGGCGCGTACGACCGGCAGCCCTCGCTCGGACGTGCGGGACAGGACGCACGGTCACCACAGTAGGCCGCCGAGGGCTCCGACGGGCAGCGCTCTCCCTCTCTTGCCCGAATGCGACCCGGCCACCCGTAACGATCTGGTATGCGCCGAACGGGTGACCTTTCCCGGGGTCGGCGGAGGCTACTCGGCGACCGGTACCGCGGCCTCCCGAGCGGCTTCGGGACCTTGTTCGAGCAGGACCGAGAAGCCTTCCTCGTCCAGAACCGGAACCTTCAGCTGCATCGCCTTGTCGTACTTCGAACCAGGGTTTTCGCCGACGACCACAAAGGCGGTCTTCTTTGAAACGGAACCGGCGACCTTGGCTCCGAGGGTCTGGAGGGACTCTTTTGCGCCATCCCTGGTGAACTTCTCCAGGGTGCCGGTCACGACGACCGTGAGACCTTCCAGCGGACGCGGCCCCACATCCTCCCCGGCGCCCTCGTCCTCCAGCGACACTCCGGCCGCGCGCCACTTCCGCACGATCTCGCGGTGCCACTCCTCGGCGAACCACTGCTTCACCGCGGCCGCGATGATCCCGCCGACGCCGTCGACGGCCGCAAGCTCCTCCTCGCTCGCCTGCTCGATCCGCTCCAGGGAGCGGAACTCACGGGCCAGCGCCTCGGCCGCGACGGGCCCCACGTGCCGGATCGAGAGGCCGTTGATGAAGCGGGCGAGCGGGCGCGCCTTGGCCGCCGCGATGTTCTCCAGCATCGACAGGGCGTTCTTCTTCGGCTCGCCCTTCTGGTTGGCGAAGACCGTGACGATCTTCTCCTCGCCGGTCTTCGGGTCCCGCTTGGGCAGCCCGCTGTCCGGGTCCAGGACGTACGCCTTGATCGGGAGCAGCTGCTCGATGGTGAGGTCGAAGAGGTCGCCCTCGTCCACGAGCGGCGGCTCGGCCGGCTCAAGGGGGCGGGTGAGGGCCGCCGCGGCGACCGCGCCGAAGTTCTCGATGTCCAGGCACTGGCGCCCGGCGAGGAAGAAGAGGCGCTCGCGGAGCTGCGCCGGGCAGGTCTGCGCGTTCGGGCAGCGGAGGTCGATGTCGCCCTCCTTCATCGGCTTCAGCGGCGTCCCGCACTCCGGGCACTCGGCGGGCATCACGAACTCCCGCTCGCTGCCGTCCCGCAGGTCGGCGACGGGCCCGAGGATCTCGGGGATCACGTCACCGGCCTTGCGCAGCACGACCGTGTCGCCGATCAGCACGCCCTTGGCCTTCACCACCTCCTGGTTGTGGAGGGTGGCGAACTCGACCTCGGAGCCGGCCACGGTCACCGGCTCCACCTGGGCGTACGGCGTGACGCGCCCGGTGCGGCCGACGCCGACCTTGATGTCGACCAGCTTGGTGTTGACCTCCTCCGGCGCGTACTTCCAGGCGATGGCCCAGCGGGGGGCGCGCGCCGTGGAGCCGAGCCGGCCCTGGAGCGGGATCTCGTCGAGCTTGACGACGACCCCGTCGATCTCGTGCTCGACGGAGTGGCGGTTCTCGCCGAAGTACGCGATGAACTCCCGCACGCCGTCGAGCGAGTCGACCACCCGGTTGTGCCCGGCGGTCGGCAGGCCCCACTCG
Source organism: Streptomyces gardneri (assembly GCF_006539185.1). Taxonomy (GTDB): domain Bacteria; phylum Actinomycetota; class Actinomycetes; order Streptomycetales; family Streptomycetaceae; genus Streptomyces; species Streptomyces gardneri. The sequence continues at coordinate 164,239 of NZ_BJMN01000014.1, read as the reverse complement.
TGCAGCAGCTCGTACGTCTCCGACAGCCGGGAGATGTCGAAGCCCTCCCGGGCGCCGATGCCGTGCACCACCATGTGGAGCGGGCGGGAGGCGGTGACCTTGGGGTCCTTCTGGCGCAGCGAACCGGCGGCCGCGTTGCGCGGGTTGGCGAAGGGCTTGTCCCCCGCCTCCACCAGGCGGGCGTTGAGCCCTTCGAAGCCCTCCATCGGGAAGTAGACCTCGCCGCGGATCTCGACGAGGTCCGGGACGCGGTCGCCGCGCAGCCGGTCCGGGATGTCGGCGATCGTCCGGACGTTGGGCGTGATGTCCTCGCCGGTGCGGCCGTCGCCGCGGGTGGCGGCGCGGGTCAGCCGCCCGTGCTCGTACGTGAGGTTCACGGCGAGGCCGTCGACCTTGAGCTCGCACAGGTAGTGGAAGTCGGGGGTGCCGACGTCCCGCGCGACCCGCTCGGCCCAGGTGGCGAGCTCCTCGTCGTCGAAGGCGTTGTCCAGGGAGAGCATGCGCTCCCGGTGCTCGACGGAGGTGAACTCCGTCTCGTACTGCCCGGCGACCTTCTGGGTCGGCGAGTCGGGCGTCCGCAGCTCCGGGTACTGCTCCTCCAGCGCCTCCAGCGAGCGCAGAAGCTTGTCGAACTCGCCGTCGCTGATGACCGGCTGGTCCTTCACGTAGTACCGGAAGCGGTGCTCCTCGATCCGCTCCGCCAGGTCGGCGTGCTTCTCCCGTGCCTCGGCGGGCAGGGCCCCCTGTTCGACTGCCACCTTCGTCCGTCCTCCCGTGCCTCTGAACCCGGTCACTCTGGGTTGTCCGCGAGCGATCTCGCCGCCCGGGCGCAGTGGGCGAGGGCCGCACGGGCATAGGCGGGCGAAGCGCCCGCGAGCCCGCACGTGGGGGTGACGACCACGGACTCCGCGAGAGTCCCCGGATTCAGCCCCAGCCTGCGCCACAGCGTCCTGACACCCATGACGCTACCGCCCGGGTCCGACAACGGGCCGTCGGTGGAGGCCACCACACCGGCGAAGAGCTTCGTGCCGGCCTCCACGGCCTCACCGATCGGCTCCTCGTCACGTTCGGTGAGGAGCCCGAAGTCGAACGAGACCCCGGCGACGCCGGCCCGGCGCAGCAGCGCGAAGGGGACGTCGGGGGCGCAGGAGTGGACGACCACCGGCCCGTCGTGAACCCCGATCACGTCCCGCAGGGCGCTCTCCACGACCTGCCGGTCGACGGCCCGGTAGGTGCGGTAGCCGCTGGCGGTACGGACGTCACCGCGCAGGACGGCCGTGAGTGAGGGCTCGTCGAGCTGGAGGACGATCCGGGCCCCGGGGACCCGCTTGGCCAGCTCCGCTAGGTGGGCGCGGAGCCCCTCCGCGAGGGAGCCGACCAGGTCGCGGCAGGCGCCCGCGTCGCCCAGGGCCGCCTCGCCGCCGCGCAGCTCCAGGGCCGCGGCGAGCGTCCACGGGCCGACGGCCTGGACCTTGAGCGGGCCCTCGTACCCCTGGGTGAACTCCTCCAGGGCGTCCAGGTCCTCGCCGAGCCAGGACCGGGCCCGCTTGGTGTCCCGGCCGGGCCGGTCGCTGATCCGCCAGCCGCTCGGCTCGACGTGCGCGTACAGGTCGACGAGCATCCCGATGGTCCGGCCGATCATGTCGGCGCCGGGCCCGCGGGCGGGCAGCTCCGCCAGGAAGGGGAAGTCCTCGAAGGAGCCGGTGACCGTCTTCGCGGCCTCGCGGGCGTCGCCGCCGGGCATGGACCCGACACCGGTGGCGGGGCCGAAGAGCCTCGTGCCGCCCTTGTCTGCTTCGTCGCTCACGCCTATCGCCCCGGACGGACGGTCAGGTCGTTGATCTCGGCGTCGCGCGGCAGGTCGATCGCGGTGAGGATCGCGGTCGCGACCGACTCCGGGTCGATCCACTTCGACGCGTCGTACTCCTTGCCCTCCTGCTGGTGCACCTTCGCCTGCATGGGGCTCGCGGTGCGGCCCGGGTAGACGGAGGTGACCCGCACGCCGTTGGCGTGCTCCTCGTGGCGCAGGGAGTCCGCGAGGGCCTTGAGGCCGTGCTTGGAGGCGGCGTACGCGCTCCACTCGGCGTGGGCGGCGAGCCCGGCGCCCGAGTTCACGAAGACGACGTGGCCCTGGCAGACCCGCAGCTGGGGCAGGAGGTGCCGGGTCAGCTCGGCCGGGGCGATCAGGTTGACGTTGAGCTGGTGGTGCCAGGTCTTCGGGGTGAGGTCCCCGACGGGACCGAGGTCGACGACGCCCGCGATGTGCAGGAGGCTGTCCACCCGCTCCGGCATGCTCTGGTGCGAGAAGGCCCAGGACAGCCGGTCCGGGTCGGCCAGGTCCCCGACGAGCGTCCGCGCGCCCGGGAACTGCGCGGCGAGCTCCTTGCCACGCCCCGCGTCGCGCGCGTGCAGCACGAGTTCGTCCCCGCGCGCGTGGAGGCGGCGCGCGACGGCCGCGCCGATGCCGGAACCGGCTCCGGTGATCACATGTGTAGCCATGGGCACCATGCTCGCATCAGCGGGAGCCGGCGCTCTCCCCCAGGCTCGTCCGGGCTCGTTCCGAGACCTGCCTCAGCTCGCGCCCAGGCTCTCCTCCAGGTGGGCGAGGGCCGTCGGGCCGTCCTCCGCGAAGAACACCAGGTCGGTCAGCGGGACCGGCAGGAACCCCTCGTCCTCCATGCGGCGGAGCTGGATCTTCAGGCCGTCGTAGAAGCCCGCCGTGTTGAGCAGGACCACCGGCTTGGCGTGCTTGCCGTGCTTCTTCAGCTCAAGGATCTCGGTGGCCTCGTCGAGGGTGCCGATGCCGCCGGCCATGACCACGATCGCGTCGGACTTCGCCAGGAGCAGGGCCTTGCGCTCGGCCAAGTCCCGGGCGACGACCATCTCGTCCGTGTCCGGGCGGGCCTTGTGCTGGAGGAAGTCGACGGAGACGCCGACGAGTCGGCCGCCCGCCTCCTGGGCGCCGTCCGCGACGACCTTCATCAGGCCCGTGTCGGAGCCGCCCCAGACGAGGGTGTGGCCGGCCTTGCCGAGGAGTCCGGCGAACTCGCGGGCCGGCGCCGTGTACCGCTCGTCGAGGTCGGCGGCGGAGAGGAAGACGCAGATGTTCATGCGCTCCACCGTAGGGGGTGACCAGCGGCTTCGAAGATTCTTCGGGAATTCCCCGCGTGCGGCGATGAGTTCCGGCGACGGTCCGGGTCTGCACTGCCATGGACGACACGCTGGGCAGGGCCGGGGGACGGGTCACGTCACGGGACGGGACGACGATCGCGTACGAGAGGTACGGCGACGGGGCGGGGCCGCCGCTGGTCCTGGTGAGCGGGCCCCTGTGCACGGCCGCGAGCGAGCGGCCCCTCGCCGGGCTCCTCGCCCGCCGCTTCTCGGTCGTGACGTACGACCGGCGGGGGCGCGGCGGGAGCGGCGACACCGGGCCGTACGCGGTGGAGCGGGAGATCGAGGACCTGGCCGCGGTGGCCGGGGAGGCGGGGAGCGGCGCTGCCCTGTACGGGGTGGGCACGGGGGGCGCCCTGGCGCTCGCCGCGGTGGCCGCCGGGCTCTCGGCCGGGCCGGTGGCGATGTACGAGCCGCCGTACTCGGCGGAGGCCGCCGCGCGGCACGGCGGGGCCGCGGAGCTGCTCGGCCGGGGGCAGCGGGGCGCGGCCCTCGATCTGTTCCTCGCGGAGTGGGGCGTACCGGCGGAGGCGTGGCCGGGCGGGGACGCGCTGGCGTCGACCCTCGCGTACGACCATGCCGTGCTCGGCGACGGGACGGTGCCGGTCCGGCGTCTCGCCGGGGTCCACGCGCGCGTGCTGGTCGTCGACGGGGGCGCGAGTCCGGCGTGGGCGCGCCAAGCGGCCCGCGCCCTGACGGCGGCGCTCCCCCGCGCCCGTCACCGGACCCTGACGGGCCAGACGCACGAGGTGGCCCCGCACGTCCTGGCCCCGGTCCTGGAGGAGTTCCTGGCGGAGGAACGGGAGACGAGCGAGGCCGCGTAGGGCCTCCGCCCGGCTCCCGGTTACGCGGGCGTGGGCTGCGTCGTGCGGCGGGTCGTCGTGGCGATCGTCGCCGAGCCGACGACGCGCGTGCCGTCGTAGAGCACGATCGCCTGGCCGGGGGCGACACCGCGGACCGGCTCGGCGAAGGTGACCGTGAGCTGGCCGTCCACCAGGGCGGCCGTCACCTCGGTCTCGCCGCCGTGGGCGCGCAGCTGGGCGGTGTAGCGGCCGGGGCCCTCGGGGGCCGTGCCGCACCAGCGGGGCTTGATCGCGGTGAGGGCGGTGACGTCCAGGGCCTCGACGGGGCCGACCGTGACGGTGTTGTTCACGGGCGAGATGTCGAGGACGTAGCGGGGCTTGCCGTCGGCGGCCGGGTGGCCGATCCGCAGGCCCTTGCGCTGGCCGACGGTGAAGCCGTAGGCGCCCTCGTGGGTGCCGACCTTGGTGCCGGCCTCGTCGACGATGTCGCCCTCCGCCTTGCCCAGGCGGGAGGCGAGGAAGCCCTGGGTGTCGCCGTCGGCGATGAAGCAGATGTCGTGGCTGTCGGGCTTCTTCGCGACCGCGAGCCCGCGCCGCTCGGCCTCCGCCCGGATCTCGTCCTTGGTGGTGAGGGTGTCGCCGAGCGGGAACATCGCGTGCGCGAGCTGCTTCTCGTCGAGCACCCCGAGGACGTACGACTGGTCCTTCGCCATGTCGGAGGCGCGGTGCAGCTCGCGCGTGCCGTCGTCGCCCAGGACGACCGTGGCGTAGTGGCCGGTGCAGACGGCGTCGAAGCCGAGGGCGAGGGCCTTGTCGAGCAGCGCCGCGAACTTGATCTTCTCGTTGCAGCGGAGGCAGGGGTTGGGGGTGCGGCCCGCCTCGTACTCGGCGACGAAGTCGTCGACGACGTCCTCGCGGAACCGCTCGGCGAGGTCCCACACGTAGAACGGGATGCCGATGACGTCGGCGGCCCGGCGCGCGTCGCGCGAGTCCTCGATCGTGCAGCAGCCGCGCGCTCCGGTCCGGAACGACTGCGGGTTCGCGGACAGCGCGAGGTGCACGCCGGTGACCTCGTGGCCTGCTTCGGCGGCCCGGGCGGCGGCGACGGCGGAGTCCACACCGCCGGACATTGCGGCAAGTACCCGGAGGGGCTGGGTGCGGGGGCGCGGGGGCGAAGTCTCAGTCATAGCCCTACCAGGGTACGGGGCCCGGGAACCATGGTCGCGGGAGTAAGCGTTCTCTGGTGCATGGGGAGCAGGGGAAGCGGTTCGGACAGGCGGGTGGGGCGGCGGGCCGTGCTGCTCGGCGGCGGGGTCGCCGTGCTGGGTACGGCCGCGCTGGCCAGGGACGAGCTGGCGCGCGCGTGGTGGCGGCTGCCGGGGATGGAGAAGAAGCGCGTCGAGGGCGCGCTCGACCACAAGGGCGCCGAGTGGACCTCGGCGGCGCGGGCGAACTGGCGGCGGGCCGACCGGCCGGACGACTACGGCATAGACCGGGTCGTGATCCATGTCGTGCAGGGCAGTTACGCGACCGCGCTGAAGGTCTTCAAGAACCCGGGGCACGGGGCCGCCGCGCACTACGTGGTCCGCAAGGACGGTCATGTGGCGCAGATGATCCGGGAGCTCGACGTGGCGTTCCACGCGGGGAACCGCGACATGAACGAGCGGAGCATCGGCATCGAGCACGAGGGCTTCGTCGACCGGCCGCAGGACTTCACGGCGGCGATGTACGCGGGGTCGGCGCGGCTGACGGCCGACATCTGCGCGCGGTACGGGATACCGGTGGACCGGGAGCACATCATCGGGCACGTGGAGGTCGAGGGCACCGATCACACCGACCCCGGGCCGCACTGGGACTGGGACCGCTATCTGCGGCTCGTGCGCGAGGCGGCCAAGAAGCCGGTGTGAGGGCCGTGAGGGGCCTCAGCTGAGGCCCGCGGTCCTCGCCCGCTCCACGGCCGGGCCGATGGCCTCGGCGACCGCCTTCACGTCCTCCTCGGTGGAGGTGTGGCCCAGGGAGAAGCGCAGGGTGCCCCGGGCCAGGTCCGGGTCGGTGCCGGTGGCGAGCAGGACGTGGCTGGGCTGGGCGATGCCGGCGGTGCAGGCGGAGCCGGTGGAGCAGGCGATGCCGGCGGCGTCGAGCAGCAGGAGCAGGGAGTCGCCCTCGCAGCCCGGGAAGGTGAAGTGGGCGTTGGCGGGGAGCCGCTCGTCGGGGTCGCCGCCGAGGATCGCGTCGGGGACGACCGCACGGACGGCGGTGACGAGCCCGTCGCGCAGGGCGCCGACCTCGCGGGCGAACTCCTCGCGGCGCTCGGTGGCGAGCCGGGCGGCGACGGCGAATGCGGCGACGGCGGGCACGTCGAGGGTGCCGGAGCGGACGTGCCGCTCCTGGCCGCCGCCGTGCAGGACGGGAACGGGGGTGTACTCGCGGCCGAGGAGCAGGGCGCCGATCCCGTACGGGCCGCCGATCTTGTGGCTGGAGACGGTCATGGCGGCGAGGCCGGAGGCGGCGAAGTCGACCGGGACCTGGCCGACGGCCTGGACGGCGTCGGCGTGCAGGGGGACGCCGAACTCGGCGGCCGCGTCGGCGAGTCCGCGGACCGGCATGACGGTGCCGATCTCGTTGTTCGCCCACATGACGGTGGCGAGGGCGACGGACCCGGGGTCGCGGGCGATGGCCTCGCGCAGGGCCTCGGGGTGGACGCGGCCGTAGCGGTCGACGGGCAGGTACTCGACGTCGGCGCCCTCGTGCGTGGCGAGCCAGTCGACGGCGTCGAGCACGGCGTGGTGCTCGACCGGGCTGGCGAGGACGCGGGTGCGGCGCGGGTCGGCGTCGCGGCGGGCCCAGTAGAGGCCCTTCACGGCGAGGTTGTCGGCCTCGGTGCCGCCGGAGGTGAGGACGACCTCGCTGGGCCGCGCACCGAGCGCGGCGGCGAGCGTCTCGCGCCCCTCCTCGACGGTCCGCCGGGCGCGCCGTCCGGGGGCGTGCAGGGAGGAGGCGTTGCCCGTGACGGCGAGGTGGGCGGTCATCGCCTCGATCGCCTCGGGCAGCATCGGCGTGGTCGCGGCGTGGTCGAGGTAAGCCATGGTGGGTCGATTCTACGAGTCCACCGCGGCGGCCCCGCCGTCTGGCCTGTTTACGCCCCCGTTCAGGCCGGGGGCCGGGACCTTCCGGCCCCGGATCCGGCCCGAACGGCGAGAATCCGCGGACCCGGCCATGATCCGCCGGACAGGGCCTAGCCGCGCGGGGCGCGGGCCAGTTGGCGGGACTGGGCCACCAGGCGGTCGGCGCTGTCCCAGACCTCGGCGTCCTCCTCCAGGAAGCCGCCGGCAAGGTTGCGGGTGGTGATCGAGACCCGCAGCGGGCCGGGGGCCGGGCGGCAGCGGATGTGGGTGGTGAGCTCCACGGTCGGGGTCCAGCCCTTGAGGCCGAGCTCGAAGGAGGTCGGCGGCAGCGCGTCGACCGTGAGCAGGAGGGAGAGCGCGTCCGGCTCGCGGCCGTCGGCGAGGCCGAACCAGGCCCGCATCTCGCCCTTGCCGGACGGGGCGCCGACGGCCCAGCCCACGCAGGCCGGGTCGAGGCGGAGGTCCAGGCGGTCCGCGATGGCGGAGGAGCCGGGGATCCTCGGGGCCGGGTTGTCGGCGGCGCTGAAGCAGTTCTCGATCGGGGCCATCGCGGGCGGCGTCGCGGTGGTGCGGACGTCGTCGGCGAGGGCGTCGAGGTCTCCGTACGAGGCGAGGACCCGGATGCGCTCGACCTCGGTGCCGTCCTCGGCGTACTGGAAGAGCGAGGCCTGCCCGGTGGAGAGGGTCCGGCCGGTACGGACGGTCTCGGTCCGGATCACCGCGGGGCCGGGCACGGACGGCGTGAGGTAGTGCGCCGAGATCGTGAACGGGTCGGGGTGCGGGAGGTGGTCGCCGAGGGCGCGGCCGAGCAGGGCGAGGAGGTAGCCGCCGTTGACGGCCTGGATGATCGTCCAGCCGGCGGAGAGGTCGGCGTCGTAGACGCCGGGGGCCCGGAGGGTGACGGCGGTGTCGCGGTCGAACTCGCTCGCGGTCGTCGCGGCGGCGGTGGTGGTCGACTCGACGGCGGTCGTCTCGGTGCTCGTGCTCATGCTTCCGACGGTACCCCAGCTCATTACTGAGCGGTAGCTTTTTCGGGTTCCTCGCGCGCGGAGGAGCGGCGGTTCCAGGCGCGGGGCGCGCGCCAGTGGTAGCGCATCGCGAGGAGCCGGAGGACGAAGGCCGTGAGGACGGCGGCGCCGCTGGTGAAGGCGTTGAGCATGTCGAAGCGGATGCAGAGGACCACCATCGTCGCTCCGACGATCGCGGGGACGGCGTACAGGTCACGGTCCCAGCGCAGCAGGGACGGCACCTCGTTGGCGAGCACGTCCCGCAGGACACCGCCGCCGACGGCGGTCGCGAGCCCGAGCGCGGCGGAGGAGGTGAGGCCGAGGCCGTAGTCGTACGCCTTCGTCGTGCCGGTCACGCAGAAGAGGCCGAGGCCCGCGGCGTCGAAGACGTTGACGGCGGTCTGGGTCCGCTCGACCTCCGGGTGGAGGAAGAAGACGAGGACGGTCGCGACCAGCGGCATGACGAAGTAGCCGAGGTCGGTGAAGGCGGCGGGGGGTACGGCGCCGATGATCAGGTCGCGGAGGAGACCGCCGCCGAGGGCGGTGACCTCGGCGAGGACGGCGATGCCGAAGACGTCGAAGTTCTTGCGGACGGCGAGGAGCGCGCCGGAGATGGCGAAGACGAAGATGCCGACGAGGTCCAGGGCGTGCTGGACATCGGGGCTGAACAGATCGTGGAGCACCGCCCAATTGTGCCGGTTGCCGCCGCATGGGTAGGCCCGCGCCGGGCGGTACGCCCCGTGCCGGGCACCTGCCGGGCACGGGCCCCGGCGCCCGAACCCGCACCCGGTGCGCGGCGCGCTTGGTGGTGCGGGTCAAGGCACAGGGGGCGGAGGCGCCCGCAAGGGCGCCGTCCCGTGTGCCCACCCTCCCCCAGAGGGGGGACCCCCAGCCCGGCGGGACGCATGCCCACACGGGGGGGGTGGGAGGTGGGCGGGGCATGCGCGAGCCGGACCGGAGGGCGGCACGCCGGAGGCCCCTGCCGCGGGGTGCGGCAGGGGCCTCTCGGTGTCACGCCTTCGGCGACTCGTCGCCCTCGGTCGACGGCTCCGCCGTCTCCGCCTCGGCCTCGACGTCGGCCGCGGCCTCCACCTTCGGCGCAGCCTCCGCCTTCGGCGACTCCGGCTCCGGCTTCGGCTTCGCCTTCGCCTCCGGCTTCGTGATCTCGACCGACTCCCGGGCCCCCGGGATCGTCAGCGAGTCCGCGTTCTCCGGGTGGTGGCAGGCCACTCGCTGGCCCGGGCGGAGTTCCACGAGCGGGGGCTCCTGGGTCCGGCAGACCTCCGTCGCCTTCCAGCAGCGGGTGTTGAAGCGGCAGCCCGGCGGCGGGGCGATCGGGGACGGGACGTCGCCGGTGAGCAGGATGCGCTCGCTCTTGGCGCCCCGGCGGCGCGGGTCCGGGATCGGGACCGCGGACATCAGGGCCCGGGTGTACGGGTGCATCGGGTTCTCGTACAGGGACTTGCGGTCCGCGAGCTCGACGATCTTGCCGAGGTACATCACCGCGATGCGGTCCGAGACGTGCCGGATGACCGAGAGGTCGTGCGCGATGATCACGTACGTGAGGCCGAGCTCCTGCTGGAGGTCGTCCAGCAGGTTGACCACCTGGGCCTGGATGGAGACGTCCAGGGCCGACACCGGCTCGTCCGCCACGACCAGCTTCGGCTTCAGGGCCAGGGCCCGGGCGATGCCGATGCGCTGGCGCTGGCCGCCCGAGAACTCGTGCGGGTAGCGGTTGTAGTGCTCGGGGTTGAGGCCCACCAGACCCAGGAGGCGCTGGACCTCCTTGCGCACGCCGCCCTCGGGCTCGACGCCCTGGAGCTTGAAGGGGGCGGAGACGATCGTGCCGACCGTGTGGCGCGGGTTCAGCGAGCCGTACGGGTCCTGGAAGATCATCTGGATGTCGCGCCGCAGCGGGCGCATCCCGCCGACTCCCAGGTGGGAGATGTCCTTGCCCTGGAACTCGACCGTGCCGCCGGTCGGTTCGAGCAGCCGCGTGATGAGCCGGCCCATCGTGGACTTGCCGCAGCCGGACTCGCCGACGACGCCGAGCGTCTCACCGGGCAGGACCTCGAAGTCGATCCCGTCGACCGCCTTGACCGCACCGGTCTGGCGCTGGAGAAGCCCCTTCTTGATGGGGAAGTGCTTCTTCAGGCCGGTGACCTTGAGGAGGGGTTCCATGGTCTCGCTCACAGTTTCGGCGCAATCTCTTCGGTCCAGATCCGGGTGCGCTCCTCCTGCGGCATGTGGCAGGCCGAGAAGTGGCGGTCGCCGGCGAGGGCCAGCTCGGGCCGCTGGGTGCGCGTGATGCCGCCCTTGGGGACGTCCGCGTACGGGCAGCGGGGGTTGAAGGCGCAGCCGCTCGGGATGTTGATCAGGCTGGGCGGGTTGCCCTTGACCGGGATGAGCCGCTCGGTCTGGTCGCGGTCGATCCTCGGCATCGAGCCGAGCAGGCCCCAGGTGTAGGGGTGCTGCGGCTCGTAGAAGACGGACTCGGCCGGTCCGCGCTCGACGCAGCGCCCGCCGTACATCACGAGGATGTCGTCGGCGAGCTCGGCGACGACGCCGAGGTCGTGGGTGATGATGACGACCGCCGAGCCGAACTCCTTCTGGAGGTCCCGCATCAGGTCGAGGATCTGCGCCTGCACCGTCACGTCGAGCGCGGTGGTCGGCTCGTCCGCGATGAGCAGTTCGGGGTTGTTGACGAGCGCCATGGCGATCATCGCGCGCTGGCGCATGCCGCCGGAGAACTCGTGCGGGTAGTTGTCGAACCGCTTGGCCGGCTCGGGGATGCCGACCCGGTCGAGGAGTTCGACGGCCCGCCGCTTCGCGGTCTTCTTGTCGACCGGGTGGTGGACCCGGTAGGCCTCCACGATCTGGTGGCCGACCGTGTAGTACGGGTGCATCGCGGACAGCGGATCCTGGAAGATCATCGCCATCTCGCGGCCGCGCATCCGGCGGACCTCGTCGGGGTTGGCGGAGAGCAGCTCGCGGCCGTTCAGCCAGATCTCGCCGGAGATCCGCGCCTTCTGGCGGCCGTACTGGCCGACCGTGTGCAGACCCATGATGCCGAGCGAGGTCACCGACTTGCCGGAGCCGGACTCGCCCACGATGCCGAGGGTCTTGCCCTTCTCCAGCTGGAAGCTGAGACCGTCGACCGACTTGACCAGACCGTCGTCGGTCGGGAAGTGGATCTTCAGGTCGCGGACGTCGAGGAAGGCGTCGGACGGGGCGCCCGAGGAAGCGACCGGCTCTCCGGGCGCGGCGCCCGTCTTCGTCAGCTTGTCGGTCATGCGAGCCTCACTCGGGGGTCGATCACCGCGTACAGGAGGTCCACCACGAGGTTGGCGACGACCACGCAGGCGGCGGTGATGAGGGTGACGGCCAGGATCAGCGGCAGGTCACGCTCGCTCACGCCCTTGATGGCCAGGCCGCCGAGGCCGTGGAGGCTGAACGCGGTCTCCGTCAGGATCGCGCCGCCGACGAGGGCGCCGAGGTCCATGCCGAAGATGGTCAGGATGGGGGTCATGGTGGAGCGCATCGCGTGCTTGCCGAGCACGACCGGCTCCGGCAGACCCTTGGCCCGGGCGGTACGGATGTAGTCCTCGCCGAGGACCTCCAGCATGGTGGCGCGGGTGAGCCGCGCGTACATCGCCGCGTACAGGAAGGCGAGGGTCACCCAGGGCAGCAGCAGGCCGCCGAACCAGCCGGTGAAGGACTCGGTGATCGGCGTGTACGAGGCGTCGACCCACTGGAGCTGGGTACGGAAGACGAGCATCGCCAGCATGGCGGTGAAGAAGATGGGGAGCGAGACACCCGCGAGCGCGGTGATCATCGCCGCCCGGTCGATGATCGTGCCGCGCTTGAGCGCGGAGATCACACCGGTGGAGACACCCAGGACCAGCCACAGCACCGCGGCGCCGATGACCATGGAGAGGGTGACGGGGAAGGCGTCGACCAGCATCGACCACACGTCCTGCTCGGTGCGGAACGAGTAGCCGAAGCAGGGCATCGCGCAGTGGATGGTGTCGCCACCACCCGTGTAGTCCCGGCCGACGAAGATGCCGGAGACGAAGTGCCAGAACTGAACCAGGATCGGCTCGTCCAGGCCCAGCTTCTGACGGATGCCCTCAATGGAAGCCGGATCCGCCTGCTTGCCGACGAACATCGCGGCAGGGTCGCTGCCGGTCATCTTGGGGATGAGGAAGAAGATGCTGAGCGTCACGAGCGTGACGACGAGCAGCATCACGACGACTGCGAAGAGCCGTCGGACTATGTATGCAAGCATGCGGTCGGCCGGTCGGCGGCCGGGGGACCCGATCGGGTCCCCCGGCCGCCGCCCTCGGCCATCACCTGCCCTTCGGACCTGGCGGCGGGTGGTGCGCCGGTGGAGCGGGTCGGATTACTTGACGACGCCGAGCGACGCGTAGTCGTAGCGGCCGTTGTAGGCGTCCGCCGTGTAGACGTTGGTCAGCCGGGAGCTGCGCCAGATGATGTTCTTCTCGTGGGTGAAGGGCAGGTAGACCGCGGCCTCCGAGACCTTCGTGTTGATCTGCTTGTAGAGCTCGCCGGCCTTGTCGGGGTCGGTCTCCTTCAGCGCCTGGTCGAAGAGGCCGTTGACGGCCTTGTCGTTCAGCTCGGAGAAGTTGTTGTTACCGCTCTGGAGGATGAAGCGGCCGTCGACCAGCGGCTGGAGGAAGCCCTGGCCCGACGGGAAGTCGGCGCCCCAGCCCATGATGATGATGCCGTAGCCCTTGTCCTTGACGACCTTCGGCGAACCGATGATGCCGGAGGTCTGGGCGCCGTCGAACTGGTCGATCTGGGCGTCGATGCCGACGGCCTTCAGCGACTGCTGGAGGGACTCGGCGGTCGCGATCTCGATCTTCTTGTTGTTGCGGACCGCGATCGTGGTCTTGAAGCCGTTCGGCTTACCGCAGTTCTTGAGGGCTTCCTTGGCCTTGGCGAGGTCCGGCGCACCGGCGAGCTTGCCGTACGGGTCGGCCTTCGCGTCGGCACCCTTGATCGCCGGCGGCAGCATGTTGGTGGCGATGTCGCCACCGGCCTGCGGGCCACCACGGGCGGTCTGGAGGGACTTCGAGTCGGCCGCGTAGATGATGGCCTTGCGGCACTCGATGTTGGGGATCACCGTCTGCGGGAAGACCGCGTAGCGGATGAAGCCCGTCTGCGGGTTGTCGACGTTGCCCTTGTGCTGCTGGAGCACCTTCTGGCGTGCGGCGGCGCCGACACCCGTCGCGTTGATGTCGAGGTCGTACTCGCCCTCGACCAGACGGTTGTCCATGTCGTCGGCGTTCGTGGTGAACGTGACGCTGATCTTGTCCGGGAGCGCCTTGCGGATGGTGTCCGTCTTGGAGTCCCACTTGTCGTTGCGGACAAGCTTGATGGACTTGTTCGGCGTGTACGACTCCCACTTGTACGGACCGGAGGAGAAGGGCTTCAGCTGGTACTTGGCCTTGGTGTCCTTGTCCTGGCGGACCGGGGACGCGGCGGGCATGGCCAGCATCTGCAGGAAGTCACCGTTGGCGACCGGCAGCTTGAAGATGATGGTCTTGTCGTCCGGGGTCTCGATCGCCTTCAGGCCGAGCTTGTCCGCGGAGGTGTCCTTGTACGGGCCCTTGTACTCGCCCTTGGGGTCGAGGACCTGCTGCAGGTAGATCGGGCCGCCGGAGATGACGTCCTGGGCCCAGATGCGCTCGATGCCGTACTTGATGTCCTTGGAGGTGATCGGCTTGCCGTCCTCCCAGGTCACCCCGTCCTTCAGCGTGAAGGTGTAGGTGAGGCCGTCGGCCGAGACCTTGCCGGCGTCGGTGGCGAGGTCCGGGACGAGCTCGGTGGAGGCGGCGCCCGGCTCGGACTTGAAGGAGACCAGCTGGCGCGTGTAGTAGCGCGCGAAGTCCCACACGAAGCCGTAGTAACCGCGCTGCGGGTCCCACGAGTCGGCCTCCTGCGAGCCGATGAACTTCAGCTCGCCACCCTTCTTGTCGGAGGGGTTGGCGACCTTGTTCACGGCGGCGTTGAAGCCGGCCGCGGCCTTCGGGCCCTTGTCGCCGGTCTTGTTGCCACCGTCACCGCCGCACGCGGTGGTGACGACCATCGTGGCCGCCGCCAGCAGCGCGCCCGCGGCGATTCTGCGCCTCTGAGAGCTCATCAGAGTCATGGGTCTCGCAACCTCCGGAGTAGTGACGGCCGTCAAGTCGGTCCGCCGTTTGGGGGATGAGCCTCCTGTCGCCAGCGGCAGGGGCGGGTCGTGAATGTCGTCGGCGAGCGGTCAGCGGGAGCCCTTCGGGTCGAGCGCGTCACGCACGCCGTCGCCGAAGAGGTTGAACGCCAGGACGGTGATGAAGATCGCGAAGCCGGGGATCACCATGAAGATGGGGTCGGCCTCGTAGGTGGTGATGGCCGTCGACAGCATCTGGCCCCAGGAAGCGGTGGGCGGCTTGACGCCCGCGCCGAGGAAGCTGAGCGCCGCTTCGGTGAGGATGTTGGTGGGGATCATGAGCGTCGCGTAGACCATGATCGGGGCGATCAGGTTGGGCAGCAGCTCGCGGCGCAGGATGTAGAAGCGGCCGGCGCCCAGGCTCTGGGCGGCCTCGACGTACTCGCGGTTGCGCAGCGAGAGGGTCTGGCCGCGGACGATGCGGCCCACGTACGGCCAGCCGAAGAAGCCGATCACAAGCACCAGGGCGGCGATGCGGACGCCGGAGCCGTCGAGGCCGAGCAGCTCGTTGGGCAGCACCGAGACCAGGGCGATCGTGAAGAGCAGCTGCGGGAAGGCGAGCATGACGTCCATGACGCGGCTGAGGGCGGCGTCGATCCAGCCGCCGAAGTAGCCGGCGATGATGCCGAGGACGGTGCCGAGGACGACCGCGAAGACCGCCGCGAGGAAGGCGACGAGCAGCGAGATCCGGGCGCCGTAGACGATCCGGCTGAAGACGTCGCGGCCGTTCACCGGCTCGACGCCCAGGAGGAAGTCGGAGCTGATGCCGCCCCACGACCCGATCGGCGTGCCGAAGAGCGGGTCGATCTGGTCCTCGTGGAACTCGTCCGGCGGGTGGCCGAGCAGGCCGACGATGACCGGGGCGAGGATCGCGACCAGGATGAGGAAGACGACGACGAAGGCGCCGGCGAGGGCGAGTTTGTCGCGCTTCAGGCGGGTCCAGGCGATCTGCCAGGGCGAGCGGCCCTGGATCGCCTTGGCGGATGCGTCGGGGGTGCCGGAGTTGTCCGGAGTGCCGGGAGCGTCGGGCGCGCCGACGACGGTGGCGGTCGACTCGCCCGCACTCGTCTCGTGCAGTGGTGCCGTCATCGTGGTGAGGACCCCTCTCGGCCGCGGGTAGCCGGCCCTTGCCCGCCGCGGGTAGCGGCTCGGTGGAACAACCTGCTGGACACCGGCTCGAGAGGAGCCGAACGTCCTGTGTTCCGGGGAGTCTTCAATGCGTCCGCGATCACCCGCCAGCCCTGACGGGGAATGTTTGCTCAAACGTGATGCGGTGCTGCGACTTCCGTTATCCGGACGTCGTGATCACCTGAGCGGACCATCTCGGGTCCTCTTCACCGTAATCGGACATGTCGCCCAACTGGGCGTTCGAGGTGCGGTATTGGGGCGAACAACGGCCTCCGGAGAAGACTCCGGAGGCCGGTGGGGTGGGAGGCGAGAAGGGTGACGTCTCAGTATCCGGACGGGGCCGGCGGCGGGTAGCCGTATCCCGGCACGGCGGCGGATCCGCGTCCGGCGTGCGCCTCCCGGTCGTAGAAGGGGCGCGCGTGGGCGCTCAGCCAGAGGGCCACGGGGTCGTACGCGTCGGAGAGCGCGACCGTCGAGACGGGCAGCCCGTCGGGGACGGCGGAGATCGACTGGCGCATCATCGCGCGGACGGAGTCGACAGCGGCCGCGGAGGTGTCGTACAGGTCGAGCCCGACGGCGAGGTACGGGGAGCCGAGCGCGGGCTGCACCCAGCCGCGGCGCAGTGACCGGACGGCCGGGGTGCGGTGCGCGTTCTGCGTGAGCAGGGCGTAGAACTGCGGAATCTCCAGAGCGGGTTCGCTGACGCGCAGCGGCCCGGCGGGCATCCGGTCGAGACCGGTGGCGATGCGGCGCAGGTCCGCCCAGGGGATGCCGACGCCGCCGCCGGGAGCGTGCGGATTGAGCCAGATGCCCCAGCGGTCGGGGTAGAGGGCGCGGGCCATCTCGCGGCCGGTGACGAGCTCGTGGGCGCGGTTCCAGCCGGAGGCGGCGAGCTCCTGGGCGGAGGTGACGCAGGGCGCGTAGCCGAAGCCGTCGACCTCCATGTTCCCGTACTGGGCGTCGGGCGAGCCGGGCGAGCCCTGCCAGAGCAGCATCCAGACCTCGCCGTCGGCCAGGGCGTGCAGCAGCCTCTCGTACGCGTCGTAGCGTCCGGGTGCCACCTGGCGCAGCATGTGCTCGACCCCTCCGGTCGCAGCGGTGCTCGACGCGCTCACCCTGGGTCCCGCCCCTCTTCCGTTCACCACGTCCGTCCAGCCGCTGATTCGGTTCGGCTGAGATCTCGGTCCAGTTCAGTTCAGCTTAGACAGGGTGCCGCTCACCCGGCGGCGCGCTGGTAGAAGGGGCGTACCCGCTCCACCATCCAGTCGCCGACCGGATCCTGCGCCATGTCGAGCAGGATGAGGTTGACCGGCCAGGCGACCTCGACGCGGCCGAGGGCGCGGCCGAGGGCGTCCAGGGGTGCGTTGCGGTCGACGCCGTCCCAGGCGGCGAGCTGGACGCCGATGAAGAGGGCGGGTTCGGTGCCCTCGACGCTCGCGAGGGCGCGGCGGGCGGTGACGACGACTCCGGTGGCCTCGAACTCGGCGGAGGCGGCGGCGAGGAAGTCGACGGGGTCGTCCTGCCAGTCGGGCTCGAAGAGCCGGACGCGGCCGCCGCTGGCGGGGCCGTCGAGCGGGGTGCGGCCGACGCGGCAGAGCTCCGCGACGGCGGGCGGGGGCAGCGGGACGCCGACGGTGCCGCCGGGGTTCACGGCGATGCCGAGCTGCGGGGGCAGGCCGCGGGCGAAGTCGCGGGCGGGGGCGACGGTGTACGACATGTGGGTGCCGACACAGGCGACCAGCTGCTGCTCGGAGCTGAAGACGGGGACGAAGGCCGCGCCGTCGATCTCCATGGTGGCGAGGTCCAGGTCGGGGCTTTCGGGGCCGCCGCCGTTGGGCAGGGGCACCCAGACCGCGCTGCGGCCCAGCACCTCGACCAGTCGGCCCCCTGCGGCGGGGTTGCCGAGCGAGGCGGCCAGCACCTCTTCGAGCTCATTGCCCGGCCACGTCACGTCCACGGTCCCTCTTCCCCAGTCTCGCCGGCGCGCGCCCTCCCGCACTGCCCCGCAGCACCCTAACGCCGCCCTGACGCCGCCGTGGCCAAAAGCAGGGGGTACGAGTGAGGGACACCACTCACACCGCCCCTCACTCCGCCGCCCACGCGGCCTCTCACGCCGCCTCGCGGAAGCCGATCTTCCGCAGGGCGTCGGCGGCGTCCCGGTCGAGGAGGGTCGCCGAGGCGCAGCCGTGCGGCAGGCTGCCGGACTCGGCGGCCCGCAGGAGGCGGCCGACGGCTCGCCGGTGGCGGGCGAAGGCGTACGCGGAGACGCCGCGGCCCCGGGCGCGCTGGCCGTCGCGCGCGGTGTCCGGGGTCACGTCGAGCAGGACCAGGTGCAGGCCGCCGCCGCGGCGTCTCGCCTCGCGGGCGAGCCAGCCGCGCACCCAGGACTGGGTGCCGCAGTCGTGCACGATCACGCTCGCGCCGGAGCGCAGGGCGCGGCGCAGTCCTGCGTAGTGCGCGATCCGGACCAGGGGGCGGTAGAGCGCGTACGGCAGGAGGCGGGGCATGCGGGCCTCCCAGCGCTCGCGGGCGTCCTGGGAGTCGATCCCCCGGCCGTCGGCGGCGCGCTTCATGAGGGTGGACTTGCCGCTGCCGGGCAGCCCGGACACGACGACGAGGTCGCCGGCCGCGAAGGTGAGGGCGCGGGGGCCCCGGCCGCCGCGCTCGCGCAGGTCCCGCAGGATCCGGCCACGGCGGCCGGTCCCGGTCCGCGCCCTGGAGCGGGCCCGGGCGCGCTGGGGCGGTATGCCGGTGCTCGCCGCGTACGCGCCGGTGTGCTGGATCCTCATGTTGCTCCCCCTGCCGGGCCTCGGGAGACCCTTGCCCACAAAGTGTAAAGAAGCGGTAATGAGATACAAGTGATGTGCCGCGCGGAGCACGCGTGCAATGATGTGCGCGCCAGGCGCGCACAGTCGCCATACAACCGCATACCGGCCGCTCGAATCCGCGCGGGAGAGTTCCGGACCGTTCACGTGTCCGGACGCCGAAGGAGCAAGACCCTCCCTTGAATCTCTCAGGCCCCGTACCGCGTGGATGAGGCAGATCTGAAAAGCGGGACACCCTGCCGTGTCCCCACCCAAGGTGCAAGCCGATCTCTCCCAGCCGATTTTTCGGTGACGAGATGCTCTCGGTGAACCTCTCAGGTTCCATGACAGATGGGGAGGACGTCCTCGCCCGTCATGTGTTTCGTCACCGAACCGCCCTTGGGATCCGGGAGCCACCCCATGAGCACTGCCCCCCGTCTGACCGCCCTCGATGCGCTGCATCGTTCGCTGGGCGCGACCATGACCGACTTCGCGGGCTGGGACATGCCGCTGCGCTACGCCAGCGAGCGGGACGAGCACATCGCCGTCCGGACCAAGGCGGGCCTCTTCGACCTCTCCCACATGGGCGAGATCACCGTCACCGGTCCGCAGGCCGTCGAGCTCCTCGACCACGCCCTCGTCGGCAACATCTCCACGGTGGGCGTGGGCCGCGCCCGCTACACGATGATCTGCCAGGAGGACGGCGGCATCCTCGACGACCTGATCGTCTACCGCCTCGGCGAGACCGAGTACATGGTCGTCGCCAACGCCTCCAACGCGCAGATCGTCCTCGACGCGCTGACCGAGCGCGCGGCCGGCTTCGAGGCCGAGGTCCGCGACGACCGTGACGCGTACGCCCTGATCGCGGTCCAGGGTCCGGAGTCCCCCGGCATCCTGAAGTCGCTCACCGACGCCGACCTGGACGGGCTCAAGTACTACGCCGGCCTGCCCGGCACGGTCGCGGGCGTCCCCGCGCTGATCGCCCGTACCGGCTACACCGGCGAGGACGGCTTCGAGCTCTTCCTGAAGCCCGAGCACGCCGAGGGCGTCTGGAAGGCCCTGACCGAGGCGGGTGCCCCGGTCGGCCTCATCCCCTGCGGCCTGTCCTGCCGCGACACGCTCCGCCTGGAGGCGGGCATGCCGCTGTACGGCCACGAGCTGACGACCGCCCTCACCCCCTTCGACGCCGGTCTCGGCCGGGTCGTGAAGTTCGAGAAGACCACCAACGACGGCCGTTTCGTCGGCCGTGAGGCGCTCGAGAAGGCCGCCGAGCGCGCCGAGACCGCCCCGCCGCGCAAGCTCGTCGGCCTGGTCGCCGAGGGCCGCCGCGTCCCGCGTGCCGGCTTCTCCGTCGTCAAGGACGGCGTGGTCATCGGCGAGGTGACCTCGGGCGCCCCGTCCCCGACGCTCGGTAAGCCGATCGCGATCGCCTACGTGGACGCGGCGCACGCCGCGCCCGGCACCGAGGGTGTAGGTGTGGACATCCGCGGCACCCACGAGCCGTACGAGGTCGTGGCGCTGCCGTTCTACAAGCGCCAGAAGTGACGCAGTCGTCTCACCCCGGGTCTCATCCCGCGAGACCCACGTTCATCATTACTCCCCCGATCCAGGAGAATCAGGTCATGAGCAACCCCCAGCAGCTGCGCTACACCAAGGAGCACGAGTGGCTGTCGGCCGCCGAGGACGGCGTCGCGACGGTCGGCATCACGGAGTTCGCGGCCAACGCGCTCGGTGACGTCGTCTACGCCCAGCTTCCCGCCGTCGGCGACACCGTCGCCGCGGGCGAGACGTGTGGCGAGCTGGAGTCGACGAAGTCCGTGAGCGACCTGTACTCCCCCGTCTCGGGTGAGGTCGTCGCCGCCAACCAGGACGTGGTGGACGACCCGTCGCTGGTGAACACGGCTCCGTTCGAGGGTGGCTGGCTGTTCAAGGTACGCGTCGCGGGCGAGCCGGACGAGCTGCTCTCCGCCGACGAGTACACCGCGTTCTCCGCCGGCTGAGACCGGGCCCGAGACCCCTAGGGATCGATTCATGTCGCTTCTGAACACTCCCCTCCACGAGCTGGACCCCGACGTCGCCGCCGCCGTCGACGCCGAGCTCCTTCGTCAGCAGTCCACCCTCGAGATGATCGCGTCGGAGAACTTCGCTCCGGTCGCGGTCATGGAGGCCCAGGGCTCCGTCCTCACCAACAAGTACGCCGAGGGCTACCCGGGCCGCCGCTACTACGGCGGCTGCGAGCACGTCGACGTGGCCGAGCAGATCGCGATCGACCGGGTCAAGGACCTGTTCGGCGCCGAGTACGCCAACGTCCAGCCGCACTCCGGCGCCTCCGCGAACCAGGCCGCTCTCTTCGCGATCGCCCAGCCGGGCGACACGATCCTGGGTCTGGACCTGGCGCACGGCGGCCACCTCACCCACGGCATGCGCCTGAACTTCTCCGGCAAGCAGTTCAACGTGGTCGCGTACCACGTGGACGAGGCCGGTCTGGTCGACATGGCCGAGGTCGAGCGCCTCGCCAAGGAGCACCGCCCGAAGGTCATCATCGCGGGCTGGTCCGCCTACCCGCGTCAGCTGGACTTCGCGGAGTTCCGCCGGATCGCCGACGAGGTCGAGGCGTACCTGTGGGTCGACATGGCCCACTTCGCGGGTCTGGTCGCGGCCGGTCTGCACCCGAACCCGGTCCCGTACGCGGACGTGGTGACCTCCACCACGCACAAGACGCTCGGCGGCCCCCGCGGCGGCATCATCCTGGCGAAGAAGGAGTTCGCGAAGAAGCTGAACTCCTCGGTCTTCCCCGGTTTCCAGGGCGGCCCGCTGGAGCACGTGATCGCGGCCAAGGCCGTCTCCTTCAAGGTCGCGGCCTCGGAGGACTTCAAGGAGCGCCAGCAGCGCACCCTGGACGGCGCCCGCATCCTCGCCGAGCGTCTGGTCCAGGACGACGTCACCGCGCACGGTGTCTCGGTCCTGTCCGGCGGCACCGACGTGCACCTGGTCCTCGTCGACCTGCGCAACTCGGAGCTCGACGGCCAGCAGGCCGAGGACCGTCTCCACGAGGTCGGCATCACGGTCAACCGGAACGCCGTTCCGAACGACCCGCGTCCGCCGATGACCACCTCGGGTCTGCGCATCGGCACGCCGGCGCTCGCGACCCGCGGCTTCGGCACCGAGGACTTCACCGAGGTCGCCGACATCATCGCGGAGACCCTGAAGCCGGACTTCGACGCCGACAAGGCCGCTTCGCTCAAGGCCCGGGTGACGGCTCTCGCCGACAAGCACCCGCTCTACCCCGGCCTGAAGTAATTTCGTACCCTTTTGTTCTGCGGCCCGTCTGAGGCCGTTCGTACGAAAGCTCCGGGGCACCGCGCACACTGGACAGTGAGCGCGGTGCCCCGCCCCATGATCAACGTTTCTGCACCACCCCGGCAGACAACGGCGTCTAGCCCCCACAAGGAGTCCCCCCGTGGCCATCTCGGTCTTCGACCTGTTCTCGATCGGCATCGGCCCGTCCAGCTCCCACACGGTGGGCCCGATGCGCGCGGCCCGGATGTTCGCCCGCCGGCTCAAGAACGAGGGCCTGCTCGCCCACACGGCGACGATACGGGCGGAGCTGTACGGCTCGCTGGGCGCGACCGGCCACGGTCACGGCACCCCGAAGGCGGTGCTCCTCGGCCTGGAGGGCAGCTCGCCGCGCACGGTGAACGTCGAGACCGCGGACGAGGAGGTCGAGCGGATCAAGTCGAGCGGCCGGATCAACCTCCTCGGCGCGCACGAGATCCCCTTCGACTTCGACGCCGACCTGATCCTGCACCGCCGCAAGGCGCTCCCGTACCACGCCAACGGGATGACGATCTTCGCGTACGACGCCGAGGGCGCGCTCGTCCTGGAGAAGACGTACTACTCGGTCGGCGGCGGCTTCGTCGTCGACGAGGACGCGGTGGCCGGCGAGAACCCGATCGTCCCGGACGACACCGTCCTGAAGTACCCCTTCCGCACCGGTGACGAGCTGCTCCGCCTCGCCAAGGAGACCGGCCTCTCGATCTCCTCGATGATGCTGGAGAACGAGAAGGCCTGGCGCACCGAGGAGGAGATCCGCACCGGTCTCCTGGAGATCTGGCGGGTCATGCAGGCCTGCGTCTCGCGCGGCATGTCCCGCGAGGGCATCCTGCCGGGCGGCCTGAAGGTGCGCCGCCGCGCCGCGAACACGGCCCGCAAGCTGCGCTCCGAGGGCGACCCGGCGGCGCTCGCGATGGAGTGGATCACGCTCTACGCGATGGCCGTGAACGAGGAGAACGCGGCGGGCGGCCGGGTGGTCACCGCCCCGACGAACGGCGCGGCCGGCATCATCCCGGCGGTCCTGCACTACTACACGAACTTCGTGCCGGGCGCCGACGAGGACGGTGTGGTCCGGTTCCTCCTGGCGGCCGGCGCCGTCGGCATGCTCTTCAAGGAGAACGCCTCCATCTCCGGCGCCGAGGTCGGCTGCCAGGGCGAGGTCGGCTCGGCCTGCTCGATGGCGGCCGGCGCGCTCGCCGAGGTCCTCGGCGGCACCCCGGAGCAGGTGGAGAACGCGGCCGAGATCGGCATGGAGCACAACCTGGGCCTGACCTGCGACCCGGTCGGCGGCCTCGTGCAGATCCCGTGCATCGAGCGGAACGGCATGGCGGCGGTCAAGGCTGTCACGGCCGCGAAGATGGCGATGCGCGGCGACGGCAGCCACCTGGTCTCCCTCGACAAGGTCATCAAGACCATGAAGGAGACGGGCGCGGACATGAGCGTGAAGTACAAGGAGACCGCGCGCGGCGGTCTCGCGGTGAACATCATCGAGTGCTGAGCATCATCCGCGGCCACCGGTAGTGCCGCGGAACCACGTGTGTGTACGGCCGGCCCCGGGAGTCCCGGGGCCGGCCGTTTCCCGCTGTGCGACGGTTCGGCATGTCCCGCGGACAGAGCCGCACCATGGGTCCGGGTCGATGCGCGGGAAGATCGACGAAACCCGCAATCCCGTTCGACCGCCGCTGTAATGTCCGCGCCATGACCACAGAATCCATCGACGCCGAGTGTCTCGACCTCACCCGGAACCTGCGTCGCCGAGGCGCGATCGTCCTCGCCGTCTTCGGCCTCGTCTGGGCCCTCGCCGGCGGCTCGGGAGTGGCGGCGGCCGCGGTCTCGGTCGCCGTCGGCGTCGTCGCGGCGGCCGTGACGGCCGGCGCGGTCGTGGTCGCCTTCCGCGGCACCCGGGGCCCCGTGACCCGGACCGTGCGCCTGCCGGAGAAGTGGAACCGCGGGGTCGGCCTGGTCAACACCGCCGAGCTGGTGGCGATCTTCGCGGTGATCGCCGCGTCGAACGCCTCGGGCCACCCGGAGCTCATCCCGGTCGGGATCTGCCTCGTCGTCGGTCTGCACTTCTTCCCGCTGGCGCGCCTCTTCGACCAGCCGCAGTACCGGTGGACCGCGATCCTCCTGACGGCGCTCGCGCTGGTGGGGCTCGCCGTCCTCGCGGCCGGCGCCTCGGCGGAGACGATCCGTGCGGTGGTGGGTCTCGGCGCGGCCGCCGTGCTGTGGGGCTCGTCCTTCCACGTCGCCCTGCGCGGCTGATCCCCGAGGACCCTCAGGTCGCGATCCAGTGCGGGTCGGGCACCACCGTGAGGAGCGCCGAGACCACCACGACCACCGCCAGCGCGGCCACCTCGATCCGCGCCGGGGCCTCGGCGTCGCCGCCGGACAGCATCCGGCTCCTGGCCGCCAGGGCCAGCAGGCTCACCCCGCCGAACAGCAGCAGCTTGACCAGCAGGATCCGGCCGTACGCCGTGGTCAGGACCGCGTCCAGCGGCAGCCTGCGCAGGGTGGAGGCCGTGCCGGTGACCGCGAGGGCCGCGTAGACGACGGCGGCCATCCGGGCGTAGCGGAGGAGCACGTCACGGCCGCCGCGCCGCAGCCTCATCGTGCGCAGCACGTACAGGAGCGTGCCGAGCCAGAGCGAGGCGCCCGTGAGGTGGACGACGGTGAGCCCGATGCCGACGGCCGGGGTGTACGTCTCCGTGTGGGCGCGCAGCGCCTCGGCCACGACCGCGACGGCCAGCGGCACCACGGCGAGGGCCGGGCGCCGGGAGGCGGCGCACAGCGCGGCGAGGGCGAAGGCGTTGGCGGTGACGAGCAGGAGGCGGCCCTCCCGCAGCCCGTACACGACGGGGAGGCTCAGCCCGCTGACGGCGGCGAGGAGCAGCAGGAGTCCGGCGGAGGCGGCCGCGGCGAGCACGGCGGCGGGCACGGACAGGGAGCGGGGCCGGGGCCCTTCCCCGGCGAGGCGGTGTCCGGCGAGTTCGCCGACGTGGACGGCGAGGCCCGCGAGGACGAGGAAACGCAGCAGCGCGGTGGTGCCGGCGGCGGGTATCCGGAGCTCGCCGGTGCCCGCCTGGGCGAGGCCGGCGCCCAGCAGGGCGAGGCCGGTGACGGCGATGGCGGCGACCGCGGCGAGGATCGCCGCGGTCGGACGGCTCGGGGTACCGAAAGGTCCGGGAAGCGTCACCGGACGATCGTCACCGAGCCCCGGACGGGCGGCAACTCAAGGCTGGCGCCACCCGCCCGGGCGGGCGCGGGTCAGGCCTTGCTGTAGTGCGCCCAGAACTCGTCCCAGGACAGCACGCCGTCACCGTTGTCGTCGCGCTGCTTGATGAGCACCTCGGCGACCGACTCGGTGACGTTGAAGTCGCCGTGCTGCGCCATGAGGCTCTTGTACTCCGCGGCGGTGATGAAACCGTCCCCGTCGGCGTCGAACTTGTTGAATGCCGTGCGTGCCGCGTCGATGTCCGCCACTGCTTCCGCCCCTTCTTGGTGCTTCACTGACGGTGGTCAGATTAGCGGGCCCGCCCCTGCCGGATGATGGCGGTATGAGCAGCGAGGTGGCACGGATACTGGCGGCGGCGGCACACGGGGAGTTCCCGCCCCCGGACGGGTCGACGACGGTGGTGCCGCAGCCGAACCCGCGGGACGCGGGCGTGCTCGCCTTCACCGCCCATTCGGTGGTGTTCACGGACGCCGATCCGGAGTGGATACGGGCGGAGCTCGCGGCCACGCCGAGCGACCCGCTCGCGGCGACCATGCACCCGGGCTTCCTCGCCGCCCTGATGGCCCGCACCGGCCGGGGCATGAACACGATCGACCTGCTCACGGTGGCCGACGCCCTGCCGGGCCCTCCCCCGCTGGGGCTCCGCGAGCTCGACGACCCGTCCCACCCCCGGGTCGCGCGGGCGCTGAAGTTCCGCGACGAGGTACGGGTGTGGGCGGCGGACGGCGGGGTGCTGATCCTGGGCCGGGGCGTCGCGGGCCGCTGGGAGGCGGCGATCGAGGTCGACGAGGGCGTACGCCACCGGGGCCTCGGGCGCGCGCTGGCGACGGCGGCCCGGCATCTCGCCCCGGGCCCGGTGGTGTGGGCCCAGCAGTCGCCGGGCAACGCCCGCAGCGTGCGCGTCTTCCAGGCGGCGGGCTTCCGTCCGGTGGCCTCGGAGGCACTGCTCGTGGCCCACTGACCTACCGGAAGATGCCCGTGTGGCCGAGGGAGTAGCGGCCGGGCTGGGGGTAGACGGCGAGGCCGTGGGGGCCGCCGCCGACGGGGATGCGGGCGAGCTGCTCGCCGCTCGTCGTGTCGATGGCGTAGACCTCGGAGTCGTAACGCCCGGACAGCCACAGGACCTTGCCGTCGGCGGAGACGCCGCCCATGTCGGGGGAGCCGCCGTCCGGGAGCCGCCACTTCTTGGTGAGCTTGTTCTTCCCGAAGTCGAAGACGGAGACCGAGCCCTCGCCGCGGTTGGGGATGTACATCTCGCGGGAGTCCCTGCTGACGTAGAGCCCGTGGGCGCCCTTGCCGGTGGGCATCAGGGTCGGGGTGGTGAACTTCTCGCCGTCGAGGACCCACATGCCGTGGGCCATCATGTCGGCGACGTAGAACGTCTTGCCGTCCGGGGAGATCTTGACGTCCTGGGGCATGGCGCCCTCGAAGGGCAGCTTCTGCTGGCCGATCACCTCCATCTTCTCGGTGTCGACCTTGAGGAGTTCGCCGGAGAACTCGCAGGAGACGACGAAGTAGCGTCCGTCGGCGGAGAAGTCGGCGTGGTTGACGCCGTAGCAGCTCACCGGGACGGTCTTCTTCCGTTCCATGGTGTGCGGGTCGCGGAAGACGAGTTCGCGGTCGAGGGAGGCCATGACGATCGCGTACTTGCCGTTGGGCGTGAAGTAGAGGTTGTACGGGTCGTGGACCTCGACCGGCTTGCCCGCGACACCGGTGGCGGGGTCGATGGGGGTGAGGGTGTGGCCCCGGTTGTTGTTGACCCAGAGGGTCTTCATGTCCCAGGAGGGCACGACGTGCTGGGGCTGGTTGCCGACGGGGATCGTCTCGACGACCTGGTAGGTCGTCGGGTCGATGACCGAGACGGTGTTGGAGTTGGTGTTGGGGACGTAGATCCGGGAGGGGAAGTTCCTGACGACCGGGGAGAGCTTGTTCGGCCGGTCGGCGGCGTAGACGTCGTTCGGGTCGAGGAGCGGCGGCATGCCGGGGAGCCCGGCGGGGGCCTCGGCCGGCTTGGGTACGGCGGGGGCGGCGGCCTTCTTGACCCCGGTGGCGCCGTTCTCTTCCCGGTTCGCGCCGCCGCAGCCCGCGAGGGTGACGAGGAGGGCCGCGGCGAGGAGGGCCCCGCTGCGCGCGGTGAGGTGTGCCATCAGGTCAGCAGCTCCGTGGTGGTGACCGCGCGCAGTCCGCGGCGGTCGAGGTCGGCGAGGAGGAGGGGCAGCGCGGCGGCGGTGTCCGGGTAGCCGAAGTGCAGGCTGACGACCGAGCCGGGCCGGAGGGGTCCGGTGATGTTGCGGACGATCGCGTCGGCGCCGGGCGAGGTGAAGTCGAGGGAGTCGACGTCGTACGAGAGGGTGTGCGGGTATCCGGCGCGGTGGGCGGCGCGCAGGACGGCGGGGGTGGCGTGCCGGGCCCTGGAGGGCCGGAACCAGGTGCCGACGGAGCCGGTGAGGCGGCGCAGGCGGGTGGCGCAGGCCTCGATCTCCGCGTGGGCCTCCGTCTCGGTCATGGTGTTGATGTCGGTGTGGTGCTGGGTGTGGTTGCCGAGGTCGTGGCCGCCGTCGAGGATGCGGCGGGCCATGCCGGGGTGTTCGTCGAGCCAGGTGCCGACGGCGAGGACGGTGACGCGGGCGCCGGCCTTCTCCGCCTGGCCGAGGAGGGTGCGGGCGAGGGCGGGGTCGCCCTGGCCGTGGAAGGTGAGGGCGACCCGGGGCCGGTCGCGGGGGCCGTGGTCGATCTCGGCGGGCCGGCCGGGGAAGCGGAGCGGGGCGGGGGCGGCGGCCGGGGCGGCGGCGGGCTCCGTGCCCTGCGCGGCTCCGGGGCGGCGGGAGGCGGGGCTGGGCTCCGTGCCGCAGGCGGTGGCGAGGGCTCCCGCGAGGGCGGCGGTCACGCCCGCCCGGAGGGCGCCACGGCGGTCGGTCGGCTTCACGCGACCAGTAAAGATGGATGTCGACCGAATCGTGATGATTAGGCCGATTCAGGACGTTTGCGGGGCGCGCCGGGGCGTCCAGCATGCGGACCAGCCGGGGAAACAATCGATGAACCGCATAGCCATTCAATGTTTGCAAGGCGAGTGCGACAGATCACCAATGATTCATAGAAGATCAATCCCCATTTGACCGTTTTTATCCCGGTAAGGACTTTTGGCTACGCGGCCGCCTGTCTGTCATAGTCGGAGACACGACCCCCATTGACCCGGGCCAGGTCGACATAGCAGCCGTGGATACACCCCCCCGTCCACGGCGCATCACACGAGAGCCCCCAGGCGCCCCACTACGGCGGACGGGGGCTTTCGTGTATCCGGGGCACGGGCACCGGCGGCCTTCAGGCGCGGTCGGCGACCCGCATCTCGAACCAGGTCGTCTTGCCGCGCGGCGCGAGGTCCACGCCCCAGCGGTCGGAGAGCTTGTCGACGAGCATGAGCCCCCGGCCGCTGATGTCGAGCTCCCCCACGGGCATCAGACACGGCAGCCCGCGCGAGGGGTCGCGGACCTCGATCCGGATCCAGCCGCGCCGCCGGTGCATCCGCAGCGCGAAGGACCGGGCGCCGGTGTGCCGGACGGCGTTGCCGACGAGCTCCGAGACGAGCAGCACCGCGTGCTCGGCGATCTGCGGGCCCAGCCCCCACTGGCGCAGGACCACGCTCTGGGTGAGCCGGCGGGCCACCCACGCGGACTCGGGACGGGACGGCAGCCGCACGTCCTCCTCGGCCGGGTTGCCGTACAACTCCAGTACGTCGGGGACCTGTTCGTCATCCACGGCCGGTGACCACCGTGCGGCGGCGGCGCTGCCGCGCTGCCATGGTTGCTCCGTACCCTCCAGGCCCGCCATGCCCCCATCATGGCCGCACGGAGCCGTCCGCGGGGGCCGTTCCGGCGGAATCGGCCCCCGCGGGGACGGCTCAGGCGAACTTCGCCTTGCCCGGGCCCTCCTCGACGAAGCTGCGCATCCCGTTCTCACGGTCCGCGGTGGCGAACAGCCCGGCGAACCAGGTGCGTTCGATGGCGAGACCGGTGTCGATGTCGGCCTCCAGACCCTGGTCGACGGCCTCCTTCGCGGCGCGCAGGGCGACCGCAGGACCCTGGGCCAGCTTCGCGGCCCAGGCGTGCGCCTGCTCGTACACCTCGGCGGCCGGGACGACCCGGTCGACCAGGCCGAGGGTGAGGGCCTCGTCCGCCTTCACCATGCGGCCGGTGAAGATGAGGTCCTTGGCGCGGGAGGGGCCGATCAGCCGGGAGAGCCGCTGGGTGCCGCCGGCGCCGGGGATCAGGCCGAGCAGGATCTCCGGCTGGCCCAGCTTCGCGTTGTCGGCGGCGATCCGGTAGTCGGCGCAGAGCGCGAGCTCGCAGCCGCCCCCGAGGGCGTAGCCGGTGACGGCGGCGACGACGGGCTTGGGGATGCGGGCGATCGCCGTGAAGGAGTCCTGGAGGGCGCGCGAGCGCTTGACCATGGCCACGTGGTCCATGACCTGCATCTCCTTGATGTCCGCGCCGGCCGCGAACACCTTCTCGCCGCCGTAGAGGATCACGGCCCGCACGTCGTCGCGGTCGGTCGCCTCCTGGGCCAGCTCGCGCAGCCGGTCCTGGGTGGCGATGTCGAGGGCGTTCATCGGGGGGCGGTCGAGGCGGATCGTGCCGACGCCGTCGGCGACTTCGAGGTTCACAGTCATGGAGCGAAGGTTAGTCGGCGTTAACGCCGAGGGGCCCGGTGCTGTTGCTCACAGCACCGGGCCCCTCGAAAACGACTTACTTGGTCCACTCCGACCACGGCATGTTCCAGCCGTTGAGGCCGTTCTCCGGCTGGATCTGCTTGTCCTTGGAGTTCTTGACCACGATCACGTCACCGATGATCGAGCGCTCGTAGAACCAGGCGGCCGGGGTCGAGCTGTCGCCCGCGCCGCGCGTGTCCGACAGGCCGACGCAGCCGTGGCTGACGTTGGAGGATCCGAAGGTGCTCTTCGGGGCCCAGTAGTTGCCGTGCACGAAGGTGCCCGAGGTGGAGAGCCGCATCGCGTGCGGGACGTCCTTGATGTCGTACTCGCCGCCGAAGCCGACCGTGGCCCCGTTCATCCGGGTCACCTTGTACTTCTCGCTGATGACCATCTGACCGTTGTACGTGGTCGTCGACGGGGCGCCCGCGGTGATCGGCAGCGTCTTGATGATCGAGCCGTCCCGCTCGATCTTCATCGTCTTGGCGCTCGCGTCGACGGTGGAGACCTGACGACGGCCGATGGTGAAGGTGATCGTCTTCTTCTGCTTGCCGTAGACGCCCGGGCGGCCCTCGACGCCGTCCAGGTTGAGGTCGACGGTGACCTTGGTGCCCGCGGCCCAGTACTCCTCCGGGCGGAAGTCGAGGCGGTCGTTGCCGAACCAGTGCCCCTCGATCTCCACGGCCGGCTCGGCCGTCACCTTGATGGCCTTCTCGACGGCGTCCGGGTCGGTGATGCCCCGGGTGAAGTTGATGGAGACCGGCATGCCGACGCCGACGGTCGAACCGTCCTCCGGCGTGTAGTGGCCGATGAAGGTGTTCTTCGGGACCAAGGTGGTGAAGGTGGTGTCCTTCGCCGACTCGCGGCCCTCGGCGTCCTTCGCGACGGCGTGGACCTTGTACTGGGTCCCCGCGGACAGGTGGGCGGTGGGCGACCAGCTGGCGCCGTCCGCCGCGATCTTGCCCTCGACGGCGGCGCCCTTGGAGTCGGCGACCGTGACCGTGGACAGCTTGCCCTGCTCGGCGGTGACCTTGAGGGCCCCGCTGGTGGCGACCGAGTCGGCGCCGTCCTTCGGAAGGATCGTCACGACCGCCTGGGAGGCGGCGTTCTCCGGCTTGCCGCTCCCCTGCGACGCCGGATCCTGACCCCCCTTGGCACCGCCGGTCTCACCGCCGCCGCAGGCGGTGAGGACGAGGAGCAGAGCCCCCGCGGCCAGCGCCTGCAGACGGACGCCCCCGCGTCGTCGGCCGCGCCGGCCCGTAGCTCCTACCGATGCCCCCGATATCGGCTGCCCGTTCACTGTGGTCTTCTCCCCTCGCACGGCCTGGCATTGCCACGGCCCCACCCCCGTGCACATCCGCTCGCGCACACGGCGCTAGATAATCACACCGCAGGACACGAAAGATCCTCGCGAATGTCACCGTTCCGTCCCGATCGGCGTGCTAAGGCGACAGAAAGACGGCCTGGTGGCGAAAGGGGCGCGAGAGGAACGCGAGGGGGTCTCACTTCAGCGCCGAACCGGCCTTCCACTGGACCCAGTCCATGTTCCAGCCGCCGAGCCCGTTGTCGGGCGCGACCTTCCGGTCCTGCGAGTTGACCACCTCCACCACGTCGCCGATGAGCGTGCGGTCGAAGAACCACCCCGCCGGGGAGTCCGCGCTGCCGCCCTTCTCGTCCCGCAGCCCCACACAGCCGTGGCTGACGTTGGCCGAGCCGAAGGTGTCGGGCGAGGCCCAGTAGTTGCCGTGCAGGAAGGTCCCCGACTCGGTGAGCCGCATCGCGTGCGGGACGTCCTTGATGTCGTACTCGCCGCCGAAACCGACCGTCCGCCCGTCCATCCGTGTCACGTCGTACAGCTCCGTGACGACCATCTTCCCGTTGTACGTGGTGGTCTTCGGCGCGCCCGCGGTGATCGGCACCGTGGTCAGCACCTTGCCGTCCCTGCGGACCTCCATGGTGTGCGCGGCGGCGTCGACGAGGGAGACCTGGGAGCGGCCGACGGTGAAGCCGACCTTCTTGCGCTGGATGCCGTACACACCGGGCGCCCCCTCGACGTCGCGGAGCGCGAGCTCGACGGTGACCTTCGTGCCCGGCCGCCAGTACGCGGCGGGGCGGAAGTCGAGCCGCTCCTTGCCGAACCAGTGGCCGACGACCTCGACCGGCGGGTCCGAGGTGATGCGGACGGCGCGCTCGACGTCGTCGCGGTTCTCGATGGGCCGGTTGAAGGAGAAGGAGACGATCATTCCGGTGCCGACAGTGGAACGGTTCTCCGGCTTGAAGTAGCCGATGAACCGGCTCTCCGGCACCACGGTCGTGAAGGTGGTGTGCCGGGCCGACCGGCGGCCGTGGGCGTCGAGCGCGACGGCGTCCACGCTGTACTTGGCGGCCAGCGCGAGCCGGGCGTCGGCCCGGGGCCGCCAGCGCAGCCCGTCCGCCGAGATCTCGCCGACGACCCGGGTCCGCTGGGCGTCCTCGACCTGGACGACCGTCACCCGTTCGAGCCGCCCGCTGTCCACCCGTACCTCGACGGGGCCCTCGGCCGGCACCCCCCGGCTGCCGTCCTCCGGACTCACCCGGATGACGTCTCCGGGGGCCCGCGCCTTGCCCGGCAGGGAGATGTCGATGCCCCCTTCGCCGTCCGTTCCGGTGCAGCCCGCGAGGCCCGCCATCAGTCCCGCCACCACGAGGGCGTACCTCGCCCGCTTCCATACACGATTCACGCTCGGCCCAACGACAGCCCCCCTCCAGGGGAAACGTGCGTGCGGGCCATGTTGGGAGCACGGCCGTGCGGGCAGAACAGGGAGGACGACGGGAAAGAACGACGCGCGGGAGCGGTGGCCGGGACGCCGCCGCTCCCCCGGGTGCGGGCCCCACGAGCCCCACGAGCCGCGGGAGGCCGGGACGGTGTCGAGCGCAGCCGAGCAGGAGGCGGTACAGGAGCATGCCCTGGAACGGGCCCGACCGCCGGTCTGGCCGGGGGCGCCGACGCCGCTCGGCGCCCGGTGCCGGGTCGGTCCTGGCGGGGTGACGGGCACCAACTTCGCCTTGTGGGCGGGGGGCGCGGAGGCCGTGGAGCTGTGCCTCTTCGACGCGGACGGCACGGAGCGGCGGCTGCCGCTGACCGAGCTGACCCATGAGATCTGGCACGGCTTCGTGCCCGGGGTCGGTGCCGGGCAGCGGTACGGCTACCGGGTGCACGGCCGCTGGGACCCGTGGACGGGTGCCCGCTGGAACCCGGCGAAGCTGCTCCTCGACCCGTACGCACGCGCGGTGGAGGGAGACTTCTCGCTGCCGCCCGAGGTGTACGGGCATGTGCGGGACTGGCCGCAGCAGCATGTCGCCGACACCGTCCGGGACGACCGGGACTCCGCCCCGTACGTCCCCAAGGGGGTCGTCGTCCAGGACGACGACGACTGGTCGGACGACCGCAGGCCGAAGACGCCCTGGCAGGACTCGGTCATCTACGAGCTGCACGTGAAGGGCTTCACCCAGCAGCACCCGGGCATCCCTGAGCGGCTCCGCGGCACGTACGCGGGGCTCGCGCACCCGGCGGCCATCGAGCATCTCGTACGGCTCGGGGTGACGGCGGTCGAGCTGCTGCCCGTCCACCAGTTCGCGCACGAGGACCATCTGCTCCGGCGCGGGCTGAGCAACTACTGGGGGTACAACTCCCTCGGCTACTTCGCCCCGCACGCCGCCTACTCCTCCTCCGGGACGACCGGGCAGCAGGTCGGCGAGTTCAAGCGGATGGTGCGGGCGCTGCACGCGGCCGGCATCGAGGTCATCCTCGACGTCGTCTACAACCACACGGCGGAGGCGGGCGAGCTGGGCCCCACCCTCTCCCTCAAGGGCATCGACAACCGCGGCTACTACCGGCTGCAGTCCGACGCCCGCCGGTACGCCGACTACACGGGCTGCGGCAACACGCTGCACGTCGTGCAGCCGCAGGTGCTGCGGCTCATCACCGACTCGCTCCGCTACTGGGTCACGGAGATGGGGGTCGACGGCTTCCGCTTCGACCTGGCGGCGGCGCTGGCCCGCTCGATGCACGACGTCGACATGCTGTCCCCGTTCCTGGCCGTGATCGCCCAGGACCCGGTGCTCCGCCGGGTCAAGCTCATCGCCGAGCCCTGGGACGTGGGCAACGGCGGCTACCAGGTGGGCGCCTTCCCACCCCTGTGGACGGAGTGGAACGACCGCTACCGGGACGCCGTACGGGACTTCTGGCGGGGCGCGCTGCCCGATGTGCGGGACCTCGGCTACCGGCTCTCCGGCTCCAGCGACCTCTACGCCTGGGGCGGCCGGCGGCCGTACGCCTCGGTCAACTTCGTCACCGCGCACGACGGCTTCACGCTCCGGGACCTCGTCACGTACGAGCGGAAGCACAACGAGGCCAACGGCGAGGGGAACCGGGACGGCACCCACGACAACCGCTCCTGGAACTGCGGCGCCGAGGGCGAGACCGACGACCCCGGGATCCAGGCGCTGCGGCTCCGCCAGCTCCGCAACCTCCTCACCACCCTGCTCCTGTCGACCGGGGTGCCGATGCTCGTCGCCGGCGACGAGATGGGCCGCACCCAGGGCGGCAACAACAACGCCTACTGCCAGGACAACGAGATCGGCTGGCTCGACTGGTCGCTGCCGGACGACCCGGGGCGGGCCCAGCTCCTCGCCCTGACCCGCCGGCTGCTCGCCCTGCGCCACCGCCACCCGGTGCTGCGTCGCCGGGCCTTCTTCTCGGGGCGGGCGCAGGGCGCGGACGGGCTGCGGGACCTGGCCTGGTTCGGCGCGGACGGCGGCGAGATGACGGAGCGGGACTGGTACGCGCCGACGGCGACGCTCGGCCTCTACCTCTCGGGCCGGGACATCCCGGGCCGGGACGAGCGCGGGGAGCAGATCACCGACGACAGCTTCCTCGCCGTCCTGCACGCCGGCCACACGCCGCTGGAGTTCCGGCTGCCGGGGCCGCCCTGGGCTGAGTCGTACGAACTCCTCGTCGACACCACCCGGGAGGACCAGTCGCGGGCGCCGGGCACGGTGCACCGGGGCGGCGGGACGATCACGGTGGGCGCGCGCTCGACGGTGCTGCTGCGGGTCAGGGAGTGAGGCGGGGCGGGCCGGGGGCGGGTGTCAGCCGCAGCCCAGGATCCCCCGGTCGTAGCCGGCGGCGACGGCGGCCGCCCGGTCCTTGACCCCCAGCTTGCCGTAGATGTGCGTGAGATGGGTCTTGACGGTGGCCTCGCTGATGAAGAGCTCGGCGGCGATGGCGCGGTTCGCGGTGCCCTTCGCGACGAGGCCGAGGATCTCGCTCTCGCGGGCGGACAGGGTGGTGTCGGCGACGGCGACCGGCTTGCGGACGGCGGTGACCAGGCGGGTGGCGACGGCCGGGGAGAGGACGGTGCGGCCCTCGGCGGCGGACCGCACGGCCGCGAACAGCTCCTCGCGCGGCGCGTCCTTGAGGAGGTAGCCGGTGGCGCCCGCCTCGATCGCCGGGAGGGTGTCGGTGTCCGTGTCGTACGTGGTGAGGACGAGGACCCGCGAGCGGGCGCCGAGGCGGGTGAGCTCGGCGATGGCGTCGACGCCGTTGCCGCCGGGCATGCGCAGGTCCATGAGGACGACGTCCGGGTCGAGGCGCAGGGCGAGTTCGACGGCCTCGACGCCTCCGGAGGCCTCGCCGAGGACGCGGAAGCCGGAGCCGGCCGCGGTGAACATGCCGCGCAGGCCGTCCCGTACGACGGGGTGGTCGTCGACGATCAGAAGGGTGATGTCGGTCATGGCGCGCTCCACGGTACGCGAGCGGAGATCGCCGTGCCCTCGCCCGGTGAGGTCTCCACGGCGACGGAGCCGGTGAGCCGTTCGGCCCGGGCCCGCATGCCGTCGAGACCGAACCCCCCGCCCGTACGGTCCCGTCCCGCGAGGGCGTGCGGGTCGAAGCCTCGGCCGTCGTCCCGCACGTCGAGGGTGATCTCGTCGTCCATGTAGGAGAGGGTGACGCCGGCCCGGGAGGCGCCGGAGTGGCGGGCGGCGTTGGACAGGGCCTCCTGGGCGATCCGCAGGAGGGTGGCGGCGACCTCGTCGTGGAGGGGGAGCTCGGTGCCCGTGACGGTGAACCGGGTGTCGCACCCGGTGCGCTCGGCCCAGTCGGCGACGGTCTTGCGGAGGGCCTCGGGCAGGGTGTCGTGCTCCAGGGCGGCCGGGCCGAGGTTCCGCACGGAGCGGCGGGCCTCGCCAAGACTGTCCCGGGCGAGGCCGGCGGCCCGCCGGAGGTGGACGTCGGCCCGCTCGCGGTCGGGGGTGGCGGTCGCGGCCTGGAGCTGGGCGATGACGCCGGTGAGGCCCTGCGCGATGGTGTCGTGGATCTCGGCGGCGAGGCGGCGGCGCTCGTCGGCGACCCCGGCCTCCCTGGCCTGGAGGACGAGTTGGGCCTGAAGGGCGGCGTTCTCGGCGAGGGCCTGTTCGAGGCGGGCGTTGGCGCGACCGAGTTCGGCGATGGTGGTGGCGCGTTCGGCGGCCCTCTCGGCCTCCTTGGCGGCGAGGTGGGAGAAGACGGCGGTGAGGGAGAGGTTGAGGGCGAACAGCCCGCCGAAGGCCAGCCAGTTGAGAGGGGTGGCGGGCGGCAGTCCACCGGACTGGGAGCCGGCCATGGTGACGGCGGTGACGAGGAGTCCGGCGCGGGAGACGCGGCGGGGCAGGAGGTGTTCGGTGTCGAAGTAGCCCATGCAGGCGTAGATCGCGAAGAAGGGGTTGAGCCAGGTGAGGGCGAACGCGAGGGCGGTACGGAGGGTGAAGTAGGCGACGGAGGCGGGCCCGGGCGCCCCGTGCACGAGGACGGGCGCCGTCCCGGGCTGTTCGCCGTCGGGGCCGGGCCTCGTCTCCCGCGGGCCCGCGCTCCGGGCGCAGTGGCGGTCCCATCCCACCTGGAGGACGAGCGCGGCGAGCACCAGGGCTCCGGCGGCGGCCTTCTCGCCGTCGCTCATCAGCAGGTCCGCCGCCGCGGCGGCGATGGCGGTGGCGGCGGCGAGCAGCCCGTAGGGCCCCCAGCGGAAGAACTGGCGCCAGCGCTCCTCGACGGTGGTGGGCATCGGCCCCTCTCCCTCACTCACGCGCGGTCACTGCCAGCGGAACCAGCGCACCGAGGCGGCGGTCAGCACGACCGTCCACACCCCGGTCACGGTGAGCGCGGCCCAGCCGGGCCAGCCGCCGGAGGCGGCCGTGTCCAGCGCCTGGGAGGCGGCACCGAACGGCGTGAGCTGGACGATCCGCTGCACTGTATCCGGCATGGCCTGGACGGGCACCCAGACGCCCGCGGTGAACATGGTCGGGAAGAAGACGGCCGAGCCGACGGCCGTGGCGATCTTCTGCGTGCGGGACACCGCGCACACGGCGCCGCCGAGCGCGAGGCCGCCCGCCACGGCGAGGAGCAGGGCGAGGGCGTAGCCGGGGAGGTTCTCCGGCAGGGCGACGCCGAAGGCGAGCCGCCCGGCCGCGATCACGAGCAGCGCCGAGGCGAGCGCAGCGGCGGCGTGCAGCGCGAGCTGGGCGGTGAGCAGCGCTCCGGGGCGTACGGGCGTGGTGGACATCCGGCGCAGGATGCCGCGCTCGCGGTAGCCGGCGAGGACCGGGGGCATGGCCTGGAGTCCCGACATGATCAGGGCGAAGAGGACGGCGACGGGGACGTAGAGGTCGATGACCCGGCGTCCGCCGAGGTCGTCGGAGGCCTCCTGGAAAGAGGGGATCAGGCCGAGGATCACGAGCAGGACGGTCGGCGAGACCATCACCCAGAACAGGGAGCCGGGTTCGCGGGCGAAGAGCCGGGCCTCGGTCCTGAGGACGCTGCGGGTGGCGGTGGCGGCACTCATCGGAGGTCGGCTCCTGTCAGGTCGAGGAAGGCGTCGTCGAGGGTGGCGTCACTGACCCGGAGCTGGCCGGCCGTGACGCCGCGGCGGGCGAGGAGGGAGACGAAGGCGTCGACGGTCTCGTCGGTGCCGTGGACGACGGTCCGTCCCTCCCTCGTCTCCACGCCCGCCGCCCCCGGCAGCGCGCGGAGGTCCGCCGGGTCGAGCGGGGTGCGCGCGGCGAAGGAGATCTCCTTGGCGGTGGACGAGCGCCCGATCAGTCCGTCGGGGGTGTCGAGCGCGGCGACCCGGCCCCGGTCGATGACGGCGATCCGGTCGCAGAGGCGCTGCGCCTCCTCCATGAAGTGGGTGACGAGCAGGACGGTCACGCCGCCCGCGCGGACGGACTCGACGAGCGACCAGGCCTCGCGGCGGGCACGGGGGTCGAGACCGGTGGTGAGCTCGTCGAGGACGACGACCCTGGGGTTGCCGATCAGCGCGAGGGCGATGAAGAGCCGCTGCTTCTGCCCGCCGGAGAGCTTCCCGAACCGGGTCCTCAGGTGCGGCAGCAGCCCGAGCCGCTCGGCGAGCTCCTGCCGGTCGGCGGGCCGCTCGTAGAAGGAGGCGTACAGGTCGAGCGCCTCACGGACGGTCAGTTTGGCCTGGAGTTCGCTCTCCTGGAGCTGGACGCCGAGGACGCGGGTGACCTCGGCACGCTGCGCGACGGGGTCGTACCCGCAGACGCGCACCAGCCCCTCGTCGGGGGTCCGCAGTCCCGCGACACACTCCACGGTGGTGGTCTTGCCGGCGCCGTTGGGCCCGAGGATCCCGAAGATCTCCCCTTCGCCGACGTCGAAGGAGACCCCGTCGACGACCTTCCGGTCGCCGTACGCCTTGTGCAGTCCCTGCACCTCGATCGCTGTCATGCCCCGAGCCTGCCGATCCGGCCGGGCCGCCGGTATCGGCCATCGCGCTCGAAAGCGGCATCAACCGATCGGCTGATGCCGCTACGACCTCCGGGGGCGCGGGAAAACCGGATGAGACGTGTCAGTGGTGAACCGTATGGTCGGACCTGATGCCCGAGAAACCCTTGCCCCCAGAGACCTCCCCCGACCGTTCGGCGATCCGCGTGCTGCTCCGGCTGTGGCCGTACGTCCGGCCCGTGCGGGCGCGGCTGTTCACCGCGGCGATCGTCGCGATCGTCGCTTCCTGTCTGTCGCTCGTCATCCCGCTCGTCCTGAAGTGGATGGTCGACGGGCCCATCACCGACCGCGACCCTGGCGGTGTGTGGCTGGGGGCGCTCTACCTCCTCCTGCTCGGCATCGCCGAGGCCGTCCTCTTCGGGTACCGGCGCTGGCTGGTGTCACGGCCGCTCGCCGGGGTCGAGGCACGGATGCGGTCCGATCTGTACCGCAGGCTCCAGCGGCTGCCGATCGCCTTCCACGACCGGTGGGCCTCGGGGCAGCTGCTCTCGCGCGGCACGACCGACCTCATGCTGGTCCGGATGTTCCTCGCCTTCCCGCTGACCTTCCTGCTGGTCAACGGCGTGACGATCCTCGCCGGTTATGTGCTGCTGCTCGCCCAGGACTGGTCGCTCGGCCTGGTGCTGCTCACGCCCGTCGTACCGCTGGTGATCGTCTGCTCGCTCTTCGAGGGCCGCTACGGGGTCGTGGCGCGGCGCGCCCAGGACCAGGTCGGCGATCTGACGACGGTCGTCGAGGAGAGCGTCCTCGGCATCCGGATCGTCAAGGGCTTCGGCCGGCACCGCAGCCAGGCGAAGGCCTTCCGTGAACTCGCCGGACAGCTCCGCGGCACGGAGCTGGTCAAGGCCCGGCTGCTCGCCATGATCTGGGCGGTCATCACGGTCGTACCCGAGCTGGCCATCGGGGCGGCGCTGGTCCTCGGCACCGTGCAGGTCGCGGACGGCGACCTGTCGGCGGGCACGCTCGTCGCGTTCCTGTCGACGGCGCTCGCGCTGCGCTGGCCGGTCGAGTCGATCGGCTTCCTGCTCGCGATGAGCCAGGAGGCGGCGACCGCGACGGAACGGTACTTCGAGGTGATGGACGCGCACGAGGAGCCGGAGACGTCGGCGTCCTCGACCCCGGCGGACAGCTCGGACGGGGTGCGGTTCGAAGGGGTGTCCTTCCACTACCCGGACGCCCCGGAAGGGTCACCGCCCGTCCTGGACGGCATCGACCTCCACATCCGCCCCGGCGAGACCCTGGCCCTGGTCGGCTCCACCGGTTCCGGCAAGACGACGCTCACCGCGCTCGTCCCGCGCCTGCACGAGGCGACCGGCGGGCGGATCCTGCTGGACGGCGAGGACATCGCCCTGATGGAGCGGGAGCGGCTGAGGACCCTGGTGTCGGTGGCCTTCGAGGAGCCGACGCTGTTCTCGGCGAGCGTCGGGGAGAACGTCCTGATGGGCGCCGGGGCCGGGGCCGGCGAGCCGGAGCTGCGGCGCGCCCTCGGCGTCGCCCAGGCGGACGGCTTCGTGGACCGGCTGCCGGAGGGCACGGCGACGCAGGTGGGCGAACAGGGCCTGAGCCTCTCGGGCGGTCAGCGCCAACGTCTGGCGCTGGCGCGCGCGGTGGTCGGCAGACCCCGCTTCCTGGTCCTCGACGACCCCCTCTCGGCGCTCGACGTGCACACGGAGGCACGGGTGGAGGCGGCCCTGCGGGAGGTCCTCCGCGAGACGACGGCACTGGTCGTGGCCCACCGCCCGTCGACGGTGATGCTGGCCGACCGGGTGGCGCTGCTCTCACAAGGCCGCATCACGGCCGTGGGCACCCATCAGGAACTGCTGCGGAGCAGCGAGGAGTACGCCTGGCTGATGTCCGGCGAGGACGAGGGGAACGAACACCGATGACGGACACGACCGTCGCGCCCACGAGCGAACCCCCGGCATCGCTCCCCGAGTCACCGCCCTCGGACCCCTTCGACCGCGACGACCTGCCGACGCCCCCGGGCGCCACGGGCGCGCTGCTGCGTTCCCTCCTCGCCACCCACCGGCTGCGGGTCACGGCCGCCGCGCTCGTCCTCCTCCTCAAGGAGGCGGCGGTCCAGGCGGGCCCGCTGCTCGTCGCGTACGCCATCGACCGGGGCGTCCCGGCCTTCCGCGCGGGTGACCACGGCCCGGTGGTGGCGGTCGCGCTCGGCTACCTCCTGTGCGCCGCGCTCTCGGGAGTGCTCCAGTACGCCTTCGTACGGGTGGCGGCCCGCGTCAACCAGGACGTGCTGCTCGACCTCCGGGGCCGGATCTTCCGCCATGCCCAGGTCCTGAGCGTGGACTTCCACGAGCGCTACACCTCGGGCCGGCTGATCTCCCGCTCCACGACGGACGTCGAATCGCTGCGCGAGCTGCTCTCGGAGGGGCTCCAGGAACTGATCGGCGTGGTCCTCTCCTTCGTCTCCATCTCCGTGATCCTGCTCTGGCTTGACCTCGGCATCGGAGCGGTGGCCGTGGCGTCCTTCGCCCCGCTGTACCTCCTGGTACGGATCTACCGCCGCCGCGCGGGCGCGGTCTACGCGGAGCGGTCCACGGCGATCGCCGGCGTGATCGTGAAGTTCGCGGAGACGATGAACGGGATCCGCCCGGTCAGGGCCTTCCGCCGCGAGCAGCAGAACGACGCCGAGTTCGCGGTACTGAACCACCGCCACGAGCGCAGCAACGGCGACGCGCTCCTGGAGATGGCCCGCTACGTGGTCGGTTCGCGGCTCGTGGCGAACACGGCGGTGGCCGGGATGGTCCTGTGGGGCGCGTACCGGGTCGCGGACGGCACGCTCGAACTGGGCGTCCTGGCTGCGGCGGTGCTGTACATGCGGCGCCTGTACGACCCGATCGACCGCCTGGGCATGTTCCTCAACTCGTACGAGTCGGCGGCGGCCAGCCTCGCCAAGATCGCGGGCCTCCTGGCCCAGAAGCCGGGCGTCCCGGAGACGACGGCGCCGAAGGAGCTGCCGGACCGCGAGGGCACACCGGGCCGTGAGGTGGTCTTCGAGAAGGTCCGCTTCGCCTACCGGACGGGCGGCGAGGTGCTGCCCGCGTTCGACCTGAGGATCCCGGCGGGCCAGACGGTGGCGGTGGTGGGCGCGACGGGCGCCGGGAAGTCCACCCTGGCCAAGCTGCTGTCCCGCTTCTACGACCCGACGGACGGCCGGGTCCTCCTCGACGGCGTCGACCTCAGGGACCTGACCACACCCACCCTCCGCCGAGGCGTCGTCATGGTGACCCAGGAGGCGTTCCTCTTCTCCGGCACGGTGGCGGAGAACATCGCGATCGGCCGCCCGGACGCGACCCGCGAGGAGATCGAGGAAGCGGCCAGGGCCATCGGGGCACACGAGTTCATCACCACCCTCCCGGACGGCTACGACACGGACGTACGCAAGCGGGGCGGCCGGATCTCGGCCGGCCAGCGCCAACTGGTGGCGTTCGCGAGGGCACTTCTCGCGGACCCGGCGGTCCTGATCCTGGACGAGGCGACGAGTTCGCTGGACGTGCCGGGAGAGCGGGCGGTGCAGCGGGCGATGGACACGGTCCTGGCGGGCCGCACGGCGGTGGTCATCGCCCACCGCCTGTCGACGGTAGAGGTGGCGGACCGGGTCCTCGTCATGGAATCGGGCAGGATCGTCGAGGACGGCACGCCCAGGACCCTGGTATCGGGCGAGGGCCACTACGCGGGCCTGCACAAGGCATGGCGGGACAGCCTGGTGGGCTGAAAGGAACCCAGGCGGTCACCGCTCCACCGGCGGGAGTGGGGGACGTGGAGGGGGTCGTGTTCGGGACGTAAAGCGTGATTTGTGGCGCAGAGAGACTTCAAGCCATCCGGCACCCGAGGGCGCCGTAAATCATGCAGTCCCGAACGCGACCCCCGGAACGTCCCCCACGCACCACCCCTCAGGAACGCCCCCGCAACAACCCGACCGCCAACAAGCCGGCGAGGACCATCAACACGGCAGCCCCCAAGGCGGCACCCCCCATGGCCTCGACGAAGGCACCACGGGCGGCATCGAGAACATCCGCAGGCCCCGACAGCGCACCCCCCAACGTCTCCCGAGCGGCGGCGGGAGCCGAGGGCGGCATCGCCGCGGTGTAGACGGCCGCCCCGATGGACCCGAGGATCGCCATCCCGAGCGCCCCGCCCAGCTCCTGCCCCGATTCGAGGACGGCGGCGGCCGACCCCGCGCGCTCGGGCGGCGCGGCGCCGAGGGCGAGTTCGTTGGCGAGGGTCATGGCGGAGACGAGCCCGGCGGCGTAGACGGCACTGGCCACGAGGACCGCCCAGAAGGGCGTGGCGCGGTCGATCGCGGCGAGCCAGGCGAAGCCGCCGGCGGAGACGAGGAACCCGCCGCCCATGACGTACGCCCGGTCGACCCGGCGGGCGAGCGTCGCGGCCACCGGGGCGGCGACGAGGACGCCGAGGGCGGGTACGAGGCTCCACAGGGCCGCTTCGAAGGGGCTCTGGCCGAGGACGGACTGCAGGTACTGGGTGAGGAAGACGGCGAAGCCGACGGTCGCGACCATGGCGAGCAGGTTGACGAGGACGGAGCCGCCGTAGGCCCGGGTGCGGATCAGCCCGAGGTCGACCATGGGGTGGGCGAGCCGGGCCTGGCGGCGGACGAAGACGAGGCAGAGCAGCAGTCCACCGGTCACCCCGAGAGCGGGCAGCGGCGCCCAGCCGTCCTTGGCGAGTTCCTTGATCCCGTAGATCAGGGGCAGCAGCGCGGCAAGCGAGATCCCGCCGCTCACCAGGTCGAACGGCCCACGGCCGGCGGCCGGCGCCTTGGACTCGGGAAGCAGCAGGGGTCCGAGGACGAGGAGGAGCGCCATCGCGGGGAGGTTGACGAGGAAGACGGACCCCCACCAGAAGTGCTCGACGAGCGCGCCGCTGACGACGGGCCCGAGGGAG
Source organism: Streptomyces gardneri (assembly GCF_006539185.1). Classification (GTDB taxonomy): domain Bacteria; phylum Actinomycetota; class Actinomycetes; order Streptomycetales; family Streptomycetaceae; genus Streptomyces; species Streptomyces gardneri. Next base: position 120,952 of record NZ_BJMN01000014.1, on the reverse strand, counting down.
ATGCCGCTCGCCATGACGGCGGTCCACGCGGTGACGGCCTTGGCGCGCTGGGCCGGGTCCTGGAAGAGGTTGCGGATGAGGGCGAGGGTCGCGGGCATGAGACAGGCGCCGGCGAGGCCGAGGAGGGCGCGGGCGGCGATCAGGGCGCCGGGGCTGTGGGCGTAGGCGGCGGCGACGGAGGCGACCCCGAAGAGGGCGGCGCCGCCGAGGAGGAGCCGGCGGCGCCCGAGGCGGTCGCCGAGGGCGCCCATGGTGACGAGGAGTCCGGCGAGGACGAAGCCGTAGGTGTCGAGGATCCAGAGCTGTTCGGTGGCTCCGGGGGCCAGGTCGGCGCTGATGGAGGGGATGGCGAAGTAGAGGACGGAGACGTCCATGGAGACGAGGAGCAGGGGCAGCATGAGGACGCCGAGGGCGGCCCATTCGCGCCGTCCGGCACGGACGGGTCCGGGTCCCGCGGTGTCGTGCCCGGGGTGTGCGGTGAGTGTCATGGGAGCAAGGAAGCAGCGCCGGGCGTACAAGACCACTCCCGCCCTAGTGCACCGGGAGGAAAACCCCCAACAGGCCTTCTGCCACAAGGCGTACGCCGTCCCGACCGCACTAGTACACTCCGCCCGGTGACGAACGAGCCGCCCTACCTCGCCATCGCCGCCGAGCTCCGCCGCCGCATCCGGTCCGGCGAGCTGTCGCCTGGCGACCGGGTGCCGTCGACGCGGGCGGTCACGCGGGAGTGGGGCGTGGCGATGGCGACGGCCACGAAGGCGCTGGGGGTGCTGCGCCAGGAGAGTCTGGTGCGGCCGGAGCCGGGGGTGGGCACGGTCGTCCTCGCTCGGACGGGACGCGGCACGGGATCGGACACGGGATCGGGCGCGGGATCGGGCGCGGGCCCGGAGCCGGAGCCGCTCTCAAGGGAGCGGCTGGTGGCGGCGGCGCTGGAACTCGCCGACGCCGAGGGGCTGAACGGCCTGACGATGCGCCGGGTGGCGACGGCGCTCGGGGTGTCGACGATGACGCTGTACCGGCATGTGCCGGGCAAGGCGGAGCTGGTGCGGCTGATGGCGGACGCGGCCTGCGGCGAGGTGCCGTTGGGGCCGGTGCCGCCGGAGTGGCGGGTGGGTCTGGAGCGGGGGGCGCGGTGGCTGCGCGGGGTGTACTCGCGGCACCGGTGGATGGCGCACGCGATGGCCTCGTTCACGCGGCCGGTCGCGACGCGGAACGCGATGGCGTACACGGAGTGGGTGCTGCGGTCGCTGCGGGGCACTCCGCTGACGCACACGGAGAAGCTCCACGCGCATCTGCTGATCTTCGCCTACGTGCAGGGGCTGTCGATGGCGGACGATCTGGAGGAGCAGGCGCGGCAGGACACGGGGATCTCCGACGGCGAGTGGATGGAACAGAATGAGCCACGCTTCGACGCGATCCAAGCGGGCGGTTCCTACCCCGAGCTGAACTCGGTGACGAGTGGCGGCGGCTTCGGTCTGGACCTCGACGCGCTCTTCGAATTCGGGCTTCAGCGAACTCTGGACGGCATCGCGTCCATGATCGACGAAACGTCCGGTTAACGAACACGGACGTACGGGCAGCGGACGACTTCCGGCCAACTTGCTGACGCACTCATGACAGGTACCCGTCAGTCCTGTCACTCTCTCCCCGGTTCTTCGCATCACTGTTCGCTGCTTCACCCGGACGTGTTGCACAGCTCCGAACGTGCTCCACAGCTCTCCTTGCTCCGCCCGGACGGACCCCACCCAGTCCGCCGGTACCCCCCTCGCAAAAGGAGTCTGCGTGAGATCCACGCCCAGCCGTCGCGCCACCGCGACCGGCGCTCTGATCGCTGCCGCCGCCATGCTCGCCGTGAGCGTCCAGACGGGGTCCGCCACCGCGGCCGACGATCCCTGGACCATCGCCCCGAAGTCCCAGAAGGGCACCTCGGCGAACCCCGGCAAGCTCCCGGCCGACCTCACCCCCGCCGAGCGCACCGCGCTCATCAAGGCCGCCGACGCCGACAAGGCCGCCACGGCCAAGGCGCTCGGCCTCGGCGCCCAGGAGAAGCTGGTCGTCCGTGACGTCGTGCAGGACCGCGACGGCACGACCCACACGCGCTACGAGCGCACCTACGCCGGCCTTCCGGTGCTCGGCGGTGACCTGATCGTCGCCGAGACCAAGGGCGGCGCGACCGCCTCGGTCACCAAGTCCTCCCGCGCGGAGCTGAAGAACGTCGACCTCACGGCGACCGTCGCCCCGGCCGCCGCCGAGAAGCAGGCCGTCGGCATCGCCGCGGCGGACGGCTCGAAGAAGACGGACGCCGAGCGCGCCCCGCGCAAGGTCGTCTGGATGGCCAAGGGCGCCCCCGTCCTCGCGTACGAGACCGTCGTCGGCGGCCTCCAGCACGACGGCACCCCGAACGAGCTGCACGTCGTGACGGACGCCAAGAGCGGCGCGAAGCTGTACGAGTGGCAGGCCGTGCACACCGGCACGGGCAACACCCAGTACAGCGGCCAGGTCACCCTCGGCACCGCGCCCTCGTACACGCTCACCGACACGACTCGCGGCAGCCACAAGACGTACAACCTCAACGGTGGTTCGTCGGGCACCGGGACGCTGTTCAGCAACACCACGGACGTCTGGGGCAACGGGACTCCGCAGAACAAGGAGACCGCGGGCGCCGACGCGCACTACGGCGCCGCGCTCACCTGGGACTACTACAAGAACGTGCACGGCCGCTCCGGCATCCGCGGTGACGGCGCCGGCGCGTACTCCCGGGTCCACTACGGCAACGCCTACGTCAACGCCTTCTGGCAGGACTCCTGCTTCTGCATGACCTACGGCGACGGCGCGGGCAACACCAAGCCGCTCACGTCCATCGACGTGGCCGCGCACGAGATGACGCACGGCCTCACGTCCGTCACCGCCGGCCTGGTCTACAGCGGCGAGTCCGGCGGCCTCAACGAGGCCACCTCGGACATCTTCGCCGCGGCCGTCGAGTTCTACGCCAACAACAGCCAGGACCAGGGCGACTACCTCGTCGGCGAGAAGATCGACATCCGCGGCAACGGCACGCCGCTGCGCTACATGGACAAGCCGAGCAAGGACGGCTCCTCCAAGGACTACTGGTACTCGGGCATCGGCAACGTCGACGTCCACTACTCCTCGGGTCCGGCGAACCACTGGTACTACCTGCTCTCCGAGGGCAGCGGCACCAAGACCGTCAACGGCGTGAACTACGACTCGCCGACCTCCGACGGCCTGCCCGTCACCGGCATAGGCCGGGACAAGGCCTCGCTGATCTGGTTCAAGGCGCTCACCACCAAGTTCAACTCCTCCACCAACTACGCCGGCGCCCGCACGGGCACCGTCGCGGTGGCCACGGAGCTGTACGGCGCCAACAGCCCCGAGGTCCTCGCCGTCCAGCACGCCTGGGCCGGTGTGAACGTCGGTACCCGTCCGGGTGGCGGCGAGCCGCAGCCGGGCAAGGTCTTCGAGAACGCGGCCGACGTGTCCATCCCGGACAACGGCGCCGCGGTGACCTCGACGGTCAACGTCACCGGCATCGCCGGCAACGCCCCCTCCACCCTCAAGGTGGACGTGGACATCGTCCACACCTACCGCGGTGACCTCGTGGTCGACCTCGTCGCCCCCGACGGCTCGGCCTACAGCCTGAGCAACCGGTCCGGCGGCAGCGCCGACAACATCGTCCAGACCTACACCGTGAACGCCTCCTCGGAGGTCGCCAACGGCGCCTGGAAGCTCCGCGTCCAGGACAAGGCCTCGATCGACACCGGCTACATCAACAACTTCAAGCTGACCTTCCCGTAAGCGGGAAGGCCCGCGGAGCCGCAAGGCCCGCAGAGCCTGAAGTGATGTGACGGAAGCCCGGAGGGAACGTTCCCTCCGGGCTTCCGCGCGTCTGCACACCCCTGTCTGCATACCCTGGGACCCATGATCAGGGTGCTGCTGGCGGACGACGAGACGATGATCAGGGCCGGGGTCCGGGCCATCCTCACCACCGACCCCGGGATCGAGGTGGTCGCCGAGGCCGGCGACGGCCACGAGGCCGTGGAGCTCGCCCGGCTGCACCGGCCCGACGTCGCCCTGCTCGACATCCGGATGCCCCGCCTCGACGGGCTCGGCGCCGCCGCGGAGCTGCGCGGGACCGTCCCGGACACGGCCGCCGTCATGCTCACCACCTTCTCCGAGGACGCCTACATCGCCCGGGCGCTCGCCCTCGGCGTCAGCGGCTTCCTGCTCAAGTCCGGGGACCCGCGCGAACTCATCGCCGGGGTCCGGGCCGTGGCGACCGGCGGCGCCGCCCTCTCCCCCGCCGTCGCCCGCCGGGTCATCGACACCCTCGGCGGCGAGCGCCTCGGCCGGGCCGCCGAGGCACGGGCGCGCCTGGAACCGCTCACCGGCCGCGAGCGGGAGGTCGTCGGCCTCCTCGGCGCCGGGCTCTCCAACCAGGAGATCGCGGACCGCATGTACGTCGTCGAGGGCACCGTCAAGGCGCATGTGAGCGCCGTCCTGGCCCGCCTGGGACTCCGCAACCGCGTCCAGCTCGCGGTCCTCGCGTACGAGGCGGGCATGGTCCCCGGCGATCCCCTCGGGAACCCGGATGCGTGAGCGTCTCTTCGACCTGGGGCTGTGGCTGCTGCTGTGCGTCCCGGTGCTGCTGAGGTCGGACCCCAACGACGGCGGGAGCTGGCCGCAGGTCGCGCTCGGCGTCACGGTGCTCGGCGGCTGCGTCGCGGTCAGCCGGAGATGGCCGCTGGCGCCGATCGCGGTGACGGTCGCGCTGAGCCTGCCCGCCACCCTGGAGCTGTTCACCCCCTCGTACAGCCTCGCCCTCATCGCCTTCGGCTATCTCGCGGGGCGCCGCCAGGAGCACACCCGGGGCGCGCTGTGGCTGTTCGGCGCGGTGGCCGCCGTCGGGCTGTTCCTCACCCGGCTCACCGCCACCTCGCTCGGCCAGTGGTTCACGCTGCTCCTCGCGCTGGCCCTGGCGATCGTCGCGCCGTGGCTGATCGGCCGTTACGTCCGCCAGTACGACCGTCTCGTGCACAGCGGCTGGGAGCTCGCCGTCCGGATGGAGCGGGAGCAGGCGGCCGTCGCCGACCGGGAGAGGCTGCGGGAACGCTCCCGGATCGCGGGGGACATGCACGACTCCCTCGGCCACGACCTGGCCCTGATCGCGGTCCGCGCGGGCGCCCTGGAGGTCGATCCGGCGCTCGGCCCCGACCAGCAGCACGCGGCCGGCGAACTGCGCCGCGCGGCGGCCGACGCGACGGCCCGCCTCCGGGACGTCATCGGCGTCCTGCGCCAGCCCGACGAGGACCCGGCGCCGACGGCCCCGGGCGGCGAACCCGTCGAGGAACTCGTCTCCCGCGCCCGCGCCTCGGGCCTCGCGGTCACCCTCACCGTGACCGGGGAGGGACACGAGCCGGACGGGATGGCCGGCTGGGCGCTGCACCGCGTCGTCCGGGAGGCGCTCACCAACGCGGCCAAGCACGCGCCGGGCGGCAGCGTGGCCGTCCGGGTCGACGCCGGCCCGGAGCGCGTCGCCGTGGACGTCGTCAGCGGTCCCGGTGCGGCGGGGTCGCCGCTCGCCTCGGGCGGCACCGGACTCGTCGGCCTCGACGAGCGCGTACGGCTCGCGGGCGGGGCCCTGACCCACGGACCCACGCCCGACGGGGGCTTCGCGGTCCGCGCGACCCTGCCGCGCCGGACGCCCCCCGGCGGCCCGGCCGCGCCGGCGGCGCCCACCTCGGCCCGGGAGCTGGACCGGGTCCGCCGCGAGGTCCGCAAGGGCCTCGCCCAGGCCATCTGGATCCCGCTCGCGCTGCTCGCCGCGCTCGGCCTGCTCATGGTGGGGGTCGCGCTGTGGACCCAGCACCAGTCGTACCTGGAGCCGGACGACTACGGGCGGATGCGGATCGGCCAGACGCTCACCGCGATCACCGAGGCCGAGGACCTGCCCGACCATCCGCTGGACGGCCCGCCGAAGGGCGTTCCGGCGGAGCCGCCCGGCATGGACGAGTGCCGGTACTACCGCTCCACGCTGCTCGCCGCGGTCCCGGTGTACCGGCTCTGCTTCACCGCAGGGCACCTCGCCGACAAGGCCGAGGTGCGCTGAGGCCGTCCGGTGGAGCGCCCGCCTACCGCAGCAGGCAGCCCGCGCCCTCCCCCGCCGTCTCCTCCGGCAGGGCCACGAGCCCCGGTTCGGCCTGGTGGGCGAGGAGCGGGTGGGCGGGCAGGACGCGGACCGTGCAGCCGAAGGAGCCGGTGCGGTCGAGTTCCAGGGTGCCGGCATACGGCTGCCGGCCCTCCAGGTCCGGGCGGCCCGCCGGCTTCAGCGGGACGGTACGGGTGTCCGCGAGGGTGTCGTCGGCGTCGACCCGGCCGGTGACGGCCTGCACCTCGACGTCGTCGGGGCCCAGTTCGCCGAGGGCCACCCGGACCCGGACGACCGGGGTCGAGCCGAGCTCCGCGTCCGCCAGGTCGTCCGCGAGCCCGTCGCCGACCTCGACGTGGTCGACGGACACCTTGGGCCAGGCCTCCCTGACCCGGGCCTTCCAGGCCGCGAGCTCCCGCGCCCGGTCCGGGGTGAGCGCCCGGCGGGCGTCGGCGGCGGGGACGTACAACCGCTCGACGTACTCGCGGACCATCCGGTCGGCGAGGACCTTCGGGCCGAGGTCGGCGAGGGTTCGCCGGACCATCGCCGTCCAGCCGGCCGGCACCCCGTCGGGGCCCCGGTCGTAGAAGCGGGGGGCGACCCGGCGCTCGATCAGCTCGTAGAGGGCGGCCGCCTCCAGGTCGTCCCGGCGGTCCTCGTCCGCGGCGGCGGCGCCGTCGGCGGTGGGGATGGCCCAGCCGAAGTCGGGCTCGAACCACTCGTCCCACCAGCCGTCGAGGACGGAGAGGTTGAGGCAGCCGTTGAGCGCGGCCTTCATGCCGCTGGTGCCGCAGGCCTCCAGGGGGCGCAGCGGGTTGTTGAGCCAGACGTCGCAGCCGGGGTAGAGGCCGCGGGCCATCTCCATGCCGTAGTCGGGGAGGAAGACGATCCGGTGCCGGATCCTGGGGTCGTCGGCGAAGCGGACCAGCTCCTGCACGAGCCGCTTCCCGCCGTCGTCGGCGGGGTGCGCCTTGCCGGCGACGACGAGCTGCACGGGCCGCTCGGGGTGGAGCAGCAGGGCGCGCAGCCGGTCCTTGTCCCGGAGCATGAGCGTGAGCCGCTTGTACGAGGGGACGCGGCGGGCGAAGCCGATGGTGAGGACGTCGGGGTCGAGGACGGAGTCGGTCCAGCCGAGTTCGGCGGCGGCCGCTCCGCGCTGGCGCCAGGAGGCCCGCAGCCGTGCCCGTACGTCGGTCACGAGCCGTTCGCGCAGGGTGCGGCGCAGCTCCCACAGCTCGCCGTCGGTGGCGTCGGGGCCGAGCCGGCCGACCTCGGGGGCGACCCAGGTGGGGGCGTGGACGCCGTTGGTGATGGAGGTGATGGGCACCTCGTCGGCGTCGAATCCCGGCCAGAGTCCGGCGAACATGGCGCGGCTGACGGCGCCGTGGAGGGTGGAGACGCCGTTGGCGCGCTGGGCGAGGCGCAGCCCCATGGCGGCCATGTTGAAGACGCCGGGTTCGCCGCCGAGCGGGGTCTCGTCGCCGAGCGCGAGGACGCGTCCGGTGTCGACGCCGGGGAGGGCGCCGTCCTCGCCGAGGTGGCGGGCGACCAGGCTCCGGTCGAAGCGGTCGATGCCGGCCGGGACGGGGGTGTGGGTGGTGAAGACGGTCCCGGCCCTGACGGTCTCCAGGGCGCTGTCGAAGTCGAGCCCCTCTCCCTGGAGTTCGCGGATGCGTTCGAGCCCGAGGAGCCCGGCGTGGCCCTCGTTGGTGTGGAAGACCTCGGGGTCGGGGGTGCCGGTGAGCCGGGTGTACGTGCGGACGGCGCGGACGCCGCCGATGCCGAGGAGCATCTCCTGGAGGAGCCGGTGCTCGCTGCCGCCGCCGTACAGCCGGTCGGTGACGCTCCGTTCGCCGGGGGCGTTCTCCTCGACGTCGGAGTCGAGCATGAGCAGCGGGACGCGGCCGACCTGGGCGATCCAGATGTGGGCGTGCAGGCTGCGCCCGCCGGGCAGGGCGAGGGTGACCCGGGCGGGGGCGCCGTCGGCCTCGCGGAGCAGGGTGACGGGCAGCTCGCCCGGGTCGAGGACGGGGTACTGCTCCTGCTGCCAGCCGTCGCGGCCGAGGGACTGCCGGAAGTAGCCGTGCCGGTAGAGCAGGCCGACGCCGACGAGGGGGACGCCGAGGTCGCTGGCGGACTTGAGGTGGTCCCCGGCGAGGATGCCGAGGCCGCCGGAGTACTGGGGCAGGGCCGCGGCGACGCCGAACTCGGGCGAGAAGTACGCGACGGCCGCCGGGGGCCGGCCCGGTTGTCCCTGGTACCAGCGGGGGGCGTGCAGATAGGTGTCGAGGTCCTCGGCGGCGGCGGTCAGCCGGGCCAGGAAGTCCCGGTCGGCGGCGAGCGCGGAGAGCCGGGGGGCTTCGAGGGCGCCGAGGACCCGGACGGGGTCGGCGCCGGTCCGGCTCTCCGGGGCGAGCGAGTCGAAGAGCGCGCGGGTGGGTTCGTGCCAGGACCAGCGCAGGTTGTGCGCGAGGTCGGCGAGGGGTCGAAGGGTGTCGGGGAGGACGGGACGCACGGTGAATCGACGGATTGCCTTCACGTGTTCCACCTTCGCAGGCGAGTACGGAGCGGAGTGGACGCACCACGCTGTGCGTCCGTCGTTCCGCTCCGACGTTAGGACATGTCGCCCCGCCGGGCCACGGCGCGTCGGCGCGCGTGGCGTGTCGGCAGGGCGTCTTTCAGCCGAGGGCGGGGAGCGGCACCTCGTACGGGGAGCCCTGGTTGACCGTGTCCGGGTCGAAGGCGCCCGCGGTGGCGTACCGTCCGGCGACGGCGGCGAGCTCCTCGGCCGGGACGACGTCGTGGATGTCGGTGAAGCCGTGCGGGGCGCGCTCGTGGGCGAGGGCGATGACGGCCTCGGGGCCGAGCCGCCGGTTGGCGCGCTGGAGTGCGGTCATGGCGGGCCGGCGTTCGGCCTCGTACGCGGCGAGGCCCTCGGCCGGGTCGTCGTGCCGGGCGAGGGCGTGGGCGAGGGCGCGGGCGTCGACGATCGACTGGGTGGCGCCGTTGGAGCCGGTCGGGTGCATGGCGTGGGCGGCGTCGCCGACGAGGGTGGTCCGGCCGTGGGTCCAGCGGTCGAGGGGTTCGCGGTCGACCATCGGGTACTCGTACGCGGAGTCGGCGGCTCGCAGGATGTCGGGGACGCGGACGCCGTCGAACTCCCAGCCCTCGTAGAAGGGGAGGAAGGTCTCCACGGGCACGGGCCGGTCCCAGTCGCCGCGGAGCCTCGTCTCGGCGGAGGCGCATCCGGTCTCCGCCGGGCGGGCCAGCGCCCAGTTCACCAGGACCTCCCGCCCCGGTCCCGTCGGCCTGCCCATCGGGTACACCACGGCCTTCTGGCGGTCGTCGCCCGCGATGAGCATGAAGGAGCCGATGGCCCGCGCCGGTATCCGGGACACCCCCCGCCACACCAGCATCCCGTTCCACGGCGGCCCGCCCTCGCCCGGGTGGAGCGCCGCCCGGACCGCCGACCGGATGCCGTCCGCGCCCACCAGCACGTCCGGTTCGAGCGAGGCCCGGCCCCGGACGGCTCCCGACCGGTGTTCCAGGCGCAGCCGCGGCCGGCCGTCCGGCAGCGGCTCCACGCCGCTGACCCGGACCCCCGTCACGAGCGCCGCCGCGCCGAGCCTGGCCCGGACCGCGCCCGCGAGGACCTGCTGGAGGTGCGCGCGGTGCACCGAGAGCTGCGGCCAGCGGTGGCCTGCGCCGAGTCCGCGCGGCTCGCGGGATATCAGCCCGCCCGAGCGGTGGTAGTAGCGCAGTTCGCGGGTGCGCAGGGCGCCCGCCTCCAGCGCGTCGAGCAGGCCGAGGGCGTCCAGTTCGCGGACGGCGTTCGGCATCAGGTTGAGCCCGGCGCCCATGGGCCGGATCGCGGCGGCCGCCTCGACGACCGTGACGCGCTCGAATCCGGCGGCGTGCAGGGAGAGGGCGGTGGTGAGCCCGGCGATGCCGCCGCCGGCGATCACGATGTGCGGGCTCCGGCCGTAGGCAGTGTGCAGGGACATCGTGTGCTCCTTCGCGCCGTTACGCGGCCGCGGGCCCGACAGGGGCCCCGGCGGGACGGTGCCGCACGGCCGCGCGGCGCACCATGGTCTCGTTCTCCCTGGTCAGATCCAGGATCGAGCGGAGCAGCGCGACGGGGGCGCCGCCGCTGCCCTCCTCGTACAGGCGCAGGTCGTCGTCGTACGCCTTGCGGGCGATGCCGATGTGCCGGGCCCGGAAGGTCTTGAGGATCCGCAGCACCCGGCCGAGCGCGGCCGCCGAGGCGACGAGCTCGGGCGGCAGCCGGTCCATCCGCTCCCAGCTCACCGCCGCCGACAGCTTGCTCACCGCCGACACCCCGCCCCGGTGCAGGGCGTGGAACTCCCGCCAGCCCGGCAGCGCGTACGGCAGGGACTCGGCCAGGAAGGCGTCGTAGGCGGCGTCCGAGCGGTCGCACTGCCACAGCGTCAGATCGACGAGCCAGAGCGGGACCTGCGCGGCGGCGGGCCCCAGGTAGTCGCGGCCCGCCACCTCGACCTCCTCGAAGTACGGCCGCAGGGTCACCGCGAAGTACTCCGGCGGGACCTGCGCGACCGTGAGGTCGATCGAGTCCACGATCGTCCGTACGTGGCGGGCGACCCGGTCCAGGGCGGCGGCGAAGGCGGGGTCGTACGGTTCGAGCCGGGCGACGCGGGAGCAGTCCTCGACCGCCGCGACCAGGCCGGGGAAGACCATACGGACCGCCTCCTGGAGCCGGGCCTCGACCGGATGGCCGGTGTACGAGCGTCGGCGCCGCCCGGGCGGGTTCCAGGTCGTGTAGTGGTGGACGGTGTCCCGGGGCACCATGTCGGTCCGGCGGCCGAGGAGTTCGAGGACCGGCAGCGCCTCGGGGACGGCGGCGAGGGGCTGCACCCCGTGGCGTTTCAGTGAGCCGAGCAGGATGCCGAGGTCCCGCATCGCGGCCAGCGCGGCCGCCACGCTCCACTGCGCGGCCCGGTCCGGGTCGGGGACGAGGGCGCGCAGGGCGACGGTCAGGGCCGCGGTGTCGGCCCGGGCGTTGAGCGCGGGCACCGCGGCGAGCAGGGCGTCGGCGCCCAGCGGGTCGGCGGCACGTATGTCCTCGGTGCGATGACGTGGATCGCCGAACATGGGCGCTCCTTTTCCTTCGGGGCTCGCTCACCTCCGGGGCGCTTCAGCGGCTGTCGACGGTCGACCGTGCTCGGTCCCTCGTTCCTCGGGACCTCCGCGCGCTCTCCCTTTCGACAGCCGCGCCCCTTCGGTTCACTCGCCGGGTGGTCGTGGGCATCGTTCGAGGAGCGGGTTACCGGAGGTCCGGCACCCTGGGGTCCTCGGGGACCGGAGCCGGCTCCGGGAGGTGGAGGTGTACGGAGATCAGGGCGGCCAGAGCGGCGAGGGCGCCGACGGGTGGCAGGGCGACGTCGACGACCGCGGTGTCCGTGATCAGGAGCAGCTGGAGGGAGGCGAGCAGCGCGAGCGCCCCGGACAGGACCGGTGCCGGCGGTGTCGTCACCGGGTCGTCCCCAGGCCGTAGCCGTCGAGACAGGCCTGGGCGAGCCGCTCGCACTCGCCGGCGGACCCGGCCCAGGTCTGCATGGTCAGGTAGACGTGGGGGGCTCCGTGGTAGAAGCGCTCGTACTGCTCGTGGCGGCCCGCGAACTCGGAACCGAGCGCGTCCCAGGCGAGCTTGAGGAGTTTGAGGCGGTCCTCCGCGGGGTGGCCCGGGGTGCGGAAGTACTGCCGGACCAGCGGACCGAGTTCGGGGTGGAGGAGGTCCCGGCCGCTCGCGGGGAGCTGGATGAGGGAGCCGCCCGCGAGGAGCTTGATGTCCTGGACGGCCCGCGGGTAGAGCTCGCCGGCCATGATCCGCTGGGCGAAGGAGATCTCCTGGCCCGGCCGGACCCCGCCGCGGCCTCCGTCGACCTCCTCGTACGAGGCCTCGGCGCCGAGGACGAAGGCCTTGGCCTGGGCGACCATGCCGAGGAGCCGGCCGAGGGCCTGGGTGACGGGCGGCAGCTTGTCGGTGCCGTGGGAGCGGGCGACGAGGATGGCGAGGCCGGTGAGGAACTCCAGCTTCGTCCAGAAGCGGGTGGCGGACTGGTGGACGAAGTTCAGGTAGGCGGGGGTCCGCCACCAGATCGCGCCGGTGGTGGCGGGGTCCCGGTAGGTGAGGACCCGTTCCCAGGGCACGAACACGTCCTCGCAGACGAGCATCGCGTCGTTCTCGTCGTACCGGGAGGAGAGCGGGTGGTCGAAGACGGACCGGGATCGCCCCTCGTAGGAGGTGCGGGAGATCAGTTTGAGGCCGGGGGTGTCGAGGCGTAAGGAGAACGTCACGGCGTGGTCGAGGTCATCGTCGGCCAGCGGTTCGATCGTGCCGACGAGGATCTCGTCGGCGAAGACGGCCCCTGTGCCGATGGTCTTGGCGCCGCGGACGACGATCCCGCCGTCCCGCTCCCCGGTGATCCGGAGGGTGAGGTCGTCCTCGCCGGGGCCCGAGGCCGGGTCGGTGAGGGTGAAGGCGCCGTGCAGGTCGCCCTCGGCGAGCCTGCGGTGGAAGCCGAGGGCGTGCTCGGCGCCGTCGAAGGTGTCGCCGGTGAAGACGGCGGGCGCGGCGGCGAACCCGGCCGCGCCGGCGGCCAGGTAGTCGGGGGTGCGGCCGAGGAAGCCGTAGCTCGCCTCGGCCGTCGTCCGGAAGGCCCGGCGCCGGGCCACCAGGTCCTCGTACGAGCGGGGCACGGCATAGGCGCGCCGCACCCCGCCCTGGACCAGGACGGGGTGGTGCGCGGGGTCGTCGGCGAGGTCGTACAGGCCGGCGAAGGAGGCCGCGGAGGCCCGGAAGGCGGGGTGTGTGGTGACGTCCTCGACGCGCTCCCCGTCGAGCCAGACCTCGCGCCCGTCCCGCAGCGCCTCCAGATACTCCTGCCCGGACCTCGTCACCGGTCGCTCGCCTCTCCTCGGGTGTCACGGCTCTGCCGTCCCGAGCCTGTCCGGCGAGGAGCGTCCGGGCAATGAACGTCCGTCCAGGGGTCCTTATGAACCGTCCAGGCCCGGCGCGCCGCCTGGACGCCCGTGGACACCCATGGAGCAGCCGCCGGCACCCCGCGGGCAGCCGCAGGCGCGCGGGCAGCCGTCGGCTCCCGACGGCGCCCGGGCTCACCCGCGGCTCGGACCCGGTCGGCTCAGGCGGCCCTGGCACCCCCCGCGCGGTACTCGCCCGGCGTCACCCCGAACCACTTGCGGAAGGCGAGGTGGAAGCCGACGGCGCTCTGGTAGCCGATACGGGCGGGCAGGGCCGACTGCGGGAGCGAGGTCTCGGTGAGGAGCCGCACGGCCTCCTGCATACGGCGGGCGGCGAGGTAGCGGGCCGGGGACTCGCCGACGAGCTCGCGGAAGGCCGCGGTGAACGCGGAGCGGGACATGCCGACCTCCCGGGCGAGGGAGTCGATCCGCCAGGGCTCGGCGAAGCGGGTCGCGATCATCACGACCGCCCGGCTGATGCCGGGGTGCCGCAGCATGGGCAGCGAGGCCGGGTTGCCGGCGAGTTCGCGCAGCAGCGGGCGGAGCGCGAGGACGAGCGCCATCTCGAAGGCGCGCAGGGTGATGAGCCGGTCGCCCGGTCCGACGGGCCGGTCGGGGGCGGCGAGCAGTCGGAGGGTGTCGCGGAGCAGCGGCTCGCGGTCGACCTGGGCGCGGTCGAGGACGAGGGCCCAGGGCAGGGAGGTGTAGAGACCGGTGGCGGCGCCGGCGTCGTAGTGGAGTCCGGCGCAGAGCAGCCGGGCCTCGGGGCCCGTGCCCTCGATGACGATCTCGCCGGAGGTGCCGGGCTGCCGTTCGGGCAGGACGGCCTTGAGGGGGACGCCCTGGCGCTCGGGGCGGTCGGCGAGCCGGTGCGCGGTGCCGGTGGGGAAGACGACGAGGTCTCCGGCGTGCAGTTCGACGGAGGGCTCCCCGTCGGTGGTGATCCAGCAGTCGCCCTCGACGACGTAGTGGAGGACGGCGCAGCTGCGTTCGGCGTCGCCTTCGATGGCCCAGGGGGCCCGGACGTGCCAGCGGCTGTCGAAGACGCCGGTGAGCCGGAGGGGTTTCAGGAGTTCGCTCAGCAGGTCCTCGTGCTCGGCCCCGCGCTGAGCGTCGTGCTCGCGCCGGTCGTGACGGTCGGTTCCCACGGTATCCATGGACGATCCTTCAACTTCCGCCCCGGTTTGTTAATTGAACGGCCGAAGCCGTCGCGGCGAGCCTGGAGAGCAGCCGACGCGACAGCAGCGACAGCCTATCGAAGGGCCTCAGAAAGACATGTCGAGTGAGATTCCGATGCGGGTGGCGGTCGTGGGCGCGACCGGTTTCCAGGGCGGTGCGGTGGCCCGTCTGCTGGCCGAGCGGCACCACCGGGTCCGTGCGCTGACGCGGCGCCCGGAGGCCGACCGGCCGCCGCTGCCCGGCGCCTTCTTCCTCGCCGGCGACCTGACGCGGCCGGGCGACGTGCGGCGGCTCTTCGAGGGGACGACGCACGCGTTCGTCACGATGCCGCTGGTGTACGACCCCGAGCGGGTGGAGGCGTACGCGCGGAACATCGCGGAGGCGGCCCTGCTCGCGGGCACGATACGGCTGGTCCTCAACACCAACACCCGTGTCCCGCACGCCCCGACGGGGTTCCCGGCGTTCGAGACGCGGCGCCTGACGGAGCGGGTGCTGCGGGACAGCGGGGTGCCGCTCGTGGTGATCCGGCCGCCGGTCTACCTCGACAACCTCTTCTCGCCGTGGAACGGTCCCGCGCTCGTCGACGAGGGCGTGCTCGCCTATCCCCTGCCGGAGTCGGCGCGGACGGCGTGGATCTCGCACCGGGGCCTGGCGGAGGCGGCGCTCGCGGCGCTGACCCGAGAGGGCCTGGAGGGGCGGACGTTCGACATCGGCGGCGCGACGGCGCTGACGGGCGGCGAGCTCGCGGCGGCGTTCGGCCGGGGCCTGGGCCGGGCCGTGAGCTACCGGGAGCTGGATCCGGTCGACTTCGAGCACGGGCTCGCCGGGCTCCTCGGTCCGGCGGCGGCGGCCGGGGTGGCGGGGATCTACCACTACATGGCGAGCGGCGCGGATCCGCTGCTCATGGCGGACGACGACGGGGTGTCGACGGAGGCGCTCGCGCTCGAACCGGCCCCGGTGGAGGAGTGGGTGGCCCGCCAGCCCTGGCAGGTCTGGGCGACGGACGCGGAGGAACCGGACACCTCCCCGCGCCGCTGACCACCACCCGGAAAACGGCCCCGCCCCTCTCGGGCGGGGCCTCTTCGCGTGGGCTCCGGCGCCCCGGAGGCGAACCGAGCCCCGAAAAGAGGGGGGAGGGGCTTTTCCAGTCGTCCGTGCGCCTTGCCGGTGCGCCTACGCCCTAGTAGTTAACAAAGCGCCGGATTGCCCACCCGAGAACTGTGGGAAGGCTCCTCCGGTACCCACACCCCCGGACCCTCTGAAACCCGTACTCCCTGTGGACCCGCCATTCGAGTGAACGCGGACAGGAGCCGTCATGCCCGCAACCCGCCGGCCGTCGACGGAGCTAGAAAGAGCGCACCACCACCCGCACCCCCGTAACCCGTCAGGTGATGCTGTGAATCCGCTCATGGGACGCATTCCCGTACTGGACGTACGCCCGCTGGTCGACTGTGGCCGGCGCTCCGCGAAAGCGGTGGCAGGAGAGACATTCGAGGTGACGGCGACCGTCTTCCGCGAGGGACACGACGCGGTCGCCGCCAATGTCGTGCTGCGCGGCCCGTCCGGCCGCCCCGGCCCGTGGACCCCGATGCGCGAACTGGCCCCCGGTACCGACCGGTGGGGCGCCGAGGTCACCCCGGACGCCGAGGGCTCGTGGACGTACACCGTCGAGGCGTGGAGCGACCCCGTGGCCACCTGGCGCCACACCGCGAGGATCAAGATCCCGGCCGGGATCGACTCCGAACTCGTCCTCGCCGAGGGCGCCGAGCTGCACGAGCGGGCCGCGAAGGGCGTCCCGAAGAAGGGCGGCGGCCGGGAGGCCGTGCTGGCCGCGGCGGACTCGCTGCGCGATGTCTCCCGCCCGGCCGCGGTCCGGCTCGCGGCGGCGCTCGCACCACGCGTCGTCGAGTCCCTCGACCGCCATCCACTGCGCGAACTCCTCTCCTCCTCGCCCGCGTTGCCGCTCCAGGTGGAGCGGGAGAGGGCCCTCTTCGGCTCCTGGTACGAGTTCTTCCCGCGCTCGGAGGGCGCGCGGAAGGTCAAGGGCCGTACGGTCCCGGGGAACTTCCGCACCGCCTCCGAACGGCTCCCGGCGGTCGCGGCGATGGGCTTCGACGTGGTGTATCTGCCGCCGGTGCACCCGATCGGCGAGACCCACCGCAAGGGCCCGAACAACTCGCTCTCGGCCTCCCCGAACGACGTGGGCGTGCCGTGGGCGATCGGCTCCCCGGAGGGCGGGCACGACGCGCTCCACCCGGACCTCGGCACCTTCGAGGACTTCGACGCCTTCGTGGCGAGGGCCCGGGAGCTGCGCCTGGAGATCGCGCTGGACTTCGCGCTCCAGTGCTCGCCGGACCACCCGTGGGTGGAGAAGCACCCGGAGTGGTTCCACCACCGTCCGGACGGTTCGATCGCGTACGCGGAGAACCCGCCGAAGAAGTACCAGGACATCTATCCGATCGCGTTCGACGCCGACATGGACGGGATCGTCGCGGAGACCGTGCGGGTGCTTCGCCACTGGATGGACCACGGTGTACGGATCTTCCGCGTCGACAACCCGCACACCAAGCCGGTGGTGTTCTGGGAGCGGGTGATCGGCGAGATCAACCGGGCCGATCCGGACGTGATCTTCCTGGCGGAGGCGTTCACGCGGCCGGCGATGATGCGGACGCTCGGCGCGGTCGGTTTCCAGCAGTCGTACACGTACTTCACCTGGCGCAACACCAAGGAGGAGCTGACGGAGTACCTCACCGAGCTGTCCGGCGAGACGGCCGCGCAGATGCGGCCGAACTTCTTCGTGAACACCCCCGACATCCTGCACGCCTACCTCCAGGAGGGCGGCCGGCCCGCCTTCGAGGCGCGGGCGGTGCTGGCGGCGACGCTCTCGCCCTCGTGGGGCATGTACGCCGGGTACGAGCTGTGCGAGAACACCCCGCTGCGGGACGGCAGCGAGGAGTACCTGGACTCGGAGAAGTACGAACTCAGGCCCCGAGACTGGGAGTCGGCGGAGCGGTCGGGGTCGACGATCACCCCGCTCATCACCGCCCTGAACCGGATCAGGCGGCGCCACCCGGCGCTCCGCAGGCTGCGGAACATCACCTTCCACGAGACCGACAACGCGCAGGTGATCGCGTACTCGAAGCGCTCGGGTTCGAACATCGTTCTGGTGGTCGTCAACCTCGACCCGCACCACACCCAGGAGGCTTCACTCTCGTTGAACATGCCGGAACTCGGCCTCGACTGGCACGAGACCGTGCCGGTGCGCGACGAGCTCACCGGCGATACCTATCACTGGGGCAGGGCCAGTTACGTGCGCCTGGAACCGGGTGTCACACCCGCGCACGTCCTCGTCCTGCGACCGTCCCCGCAGACCGGAGGGTCACCCACATCATGACTGTCAACGAGCCCGTCCCCGACACCTTCGAGGACACCCCCGTCAAGGACCGCGATCCCGACTGGTTCAAGCGGGCCGTCTTCTACGAGGTCCTCGTCCGCTCCTTCCAGGACAGCAACGGCGACGGCATCGGCGACCTGAAGGGCATCACGGCCAAGCTGGACTATCTCCAGTGGCTGGGCGTGGACTGCCTCTGGCTGCCGCCGTTCTTCAAGTCCCCGTTGCGGGACGGAGGTTACGACGTCGCGGACTACACCTCCGTACTCCCCGAGTTCGGTGACCTGGCCGACTTCGTCGAGTTCGTCGACGCGGCCCACCAGCGCGGGATGCGCGTGGTCATCGACTTCGTCATGAACCACACGAGCGACCAGCACGAGTGGTTCCAGGAGTCCCGGCGGGATCCGGAGGGGCCGTACGGCGACTACTACGTCTGGGCGGACGACGACAAGCAGTACGCGGACGCCCGGATCATCTTCGTCGACACGGAGTCCTCCAACTGGACCTTCGACCCGGTCCGCAAGCAGTACTACTGGCACCGGTTCTTCTCGCACCAGCCGGACCTCAACTACGAGAACCCGGCGGTGCAGGAGGAGATCCTGTCCGCGCTGAAGTTCTGGCTGGACCTGGGGATCGACGGCTTCCGGCTCGACGCGGTGCCGTACCTGTACCAGCAGGAGGGCACCAACTGCGAGAACCTCCCCCGGACCCACTCCTTCCTCAAGCGGGTCCGCAAGGAGATCGACGACCACTACCCGGACACGGTGCTGCTCGCCGAGGCGAACCAGTGGCCGGAGGACGTCGTCGACTACTTCGGCGACTTCCGCTCGGGCGGCGACGAGTGCCACATGGCCTTCCACTTCCCGGTCATGCCGCGCATCTTCATGGCCGTGCGGCGCGAGTCGCGGTACCCGGTCTCGGAGATCCTGGCGAAGACCCCGGAGATCCCCTCCGGCTGCCAGTGGGGCATCTTCCTGCGCAACCACGACGAGCTCACCCTCGAGATGGTCACGGACGAAGAGCGCGACTACATGTACGCCGAGTACGCCAAGGACCCGCGGATGCGGGCCAACATCGGCATCCGGCGCCGTCTCGCCCCGCTCCTCGACAACGACCGCAAGCAGATGGAGCTCTTCACCGCGCTGCTCTTCTCGCTGCCCGGTTCGCCGGTGCTCTACTACGGCGACGAGATCGGCATGGGCGACAACATCTGGCTGGGCGACCGGGACGGGGTCCGCACCCCGATGCAGTGGACGCCCGACCGGAACGCGGGCTTCTCCTCCTGCGACCCGGGACGGCTCTACCTGCCGGCCATCATGGACCCGGTCCACGGCTACCAGGTGACCAATGTCGAGGCGGGCATGGCCTCGCCGTCCTCGCTGCTGCACTGGACGAAGCGGATGATCGAGATCCGTAAGCAGAACCGGGCCTTCGGCACGGGCACGTACACCGAACTGCCCGCGTCCAACCCGGCGGTGCTCGCCTTCCTCCGCGAGGATGGCGACGACCTCGTCCTCTGCGTGAACAACTTCTCGCGGTTCGCGCAGCCGACCGAGCTCGACCTGCGGCGCTTCGCCGGCACCCAGCCGGTGGAACTGATCGGCGGGGTGACGTTCCCGGCCATCGGCGAGCTGCCCTACCTCCTGACCCTTGCGGGACACGGCTTCTACTGGTTCCGTCTCAAGAAGGGCTGACCGACGGCCAGTTCGGATTCGTCCGGGGTGGGACGGTTTCCCCCGTCCCCCTCTGGGCACTGTGTCCCACACACGATTCAGGTCCATACGGGCCTTCTTGCCGGGCCCATACGGATCTTCCCCTTCCGACACGTCCCGCACTTCCGGACAGTCCAAGCCGCCATCCGGGACACTCTGCGCATTTGAACGCATACGACAGCCAGCTGCGCGCCCCGGGGAAAGGACGCGATGCCATGCCGGAGACCGCATCCACCACCCGGGCCCCGGACGCCCTCCTTCCGTCACTCGCGCCCCTGCTCCACGAATGGCTGCCACGGCAGCGCTGGTTCGCGGGCAAGGGCCGCCGGGTCCTCGGATTCACCCTGGACGCGGCCACCGAGCTGCTCCCCCTGGACGGCGCGGGACCCGGTCTCCTCCATCTGCTCGTACGGGTCGACCAGCCCGGCCGCCCGGCCGGCACGCCCGCCGACTGCTACCAACTGCTCCTGGGCGTACGGACCCAGCTGCCGCCCCGCCTCGGCCCCGCCCTGATCGGGCGGATCCGGCAGGGCCCGCTCGCCGGACGCGCGGTCTACGAAGGGCTGCGCGACCCGCGGCTCGCGGGACTCCTCTACGAGCGGCTGCGCACCCCGGGCCGGACCGGCCCCCTGCGCTTCCATGCCACGACCGCACTCCCGCCCGCGCTCGCCCCCCGCATGCTCGACGCCGAGCAGTCGAACTCCTCGCTGGTGTACGGGGATTCCTTCATCCTGAAGATCTTCCGACGGGTCAGCCCGGGCGCCAATCCCGACCTCGAACTGCCCCTGGCCCTGAGCCGGGCCGGCTGCGCGCGCGTACCGGCCCCGGTCGCCTGGTTCGAGTCGGGGGCCGCGACCCTCGGCGTCCTCCAGCCCTACCTCCGGGACTCACGGGACGGCTGGCGGCTCGCGCTCGACGCGCTCGCCGACGGCCGGGAGTTCACCACCGAGGCGCGGGCACTCGGCCGGGCCACGGCCGAGGTGCACCTCGCGCTCGCCGGCGCACTGCCGACCCTGCGGCTGCCGCGGTCCGAGACCGAACACCTCGCCGCGGCGATGGACCGGCGGCTGCACGTGGCGGCACAGGCGGTGCCCGCGCTCCTGCCGTACGTACCGGGCCTGCGGGCCGTCTTCGCGGCGGCCGGCGAGGCGCCCGGGGCGGGGGCGCTCCAGCGCATCCACGGCGACCTGCACCTGGGCCAGACCCTGCGGGGCTCCGACGGCGGCTGGGCCGTCATCGACTTCGAGGGCGAGCCGGCGAAGCCGCTGGACGAGCGGCGGAGCCCTCAGCCCACGGTCCGGGACGTCGCGGGCATGCTCCGCTCCTTCGACTACGCGGCCCGCACCCACCGGCCGTGGAACGCGGACTGGGCGGCGCGCTGCCGGGCCGCGTACTGCACGGGCTACGCCGAGGTGGCGGGCGCGGACCCGCGCGCCGACCCGGCGCTCCTGCGCGCCTACGAGACCGACAAGGCGGTCTACGAGGTCGTGTACGAGGCCCGGCACCGTCCGGACTGGCTCCCGGTCCCCATGTCCGCGATCGAACGCCTCGCCGCACCCCGGTGATCCGACCCTTTCGCGCATCCGGCCGCCCCGCCCCGTCGGGCGGGGCGCCGGACCCGTTCGGCCCAGCCGGGCGGGGCGTTCGCACAGCTCTCGCCTGCGGTGACCCGCACGCGCCCCGTTCGGCCGAGTGTCCCGCGCCCTCGGGGCGCCGTTTCCTACCCCGTACACCCGTACACCCGCACCCCCCGTTCCCGCCCTCCAGGAGGCACCCCCGTGACCGCCCGATCCGCAGGCAAGACGTCCCGCGCCAGGAAGACGCCCGCACCGGACCGGACCGCCGTACGGAAGGCGCCACCCATCGGGCCGGGTGACCGGGCCCGGCTGCTCGCGGGCGAGCACCACGACCCGCACGGCGTGCTGGGCGCCCATCCGGTCAAGGGCGGGGTCGTGGTGCGCGTGCTGCGCCCGTGGGCCAAGGAGGTGACGGTCCTGACGAAGGGGCGTCGCGTCACGCTCCACGACGACGGCGACGGCCTGTTCTCCGGTCTGCTGCCGCTGCTGCGGAAGGTGCCCGCGTACGAGCTGCGGGTGCGGTACGAGGACGGCGGCGAGGAGCTCGCCGTCGTCGACCCGTACCGCTTCCTGCCCTCCCTGGGCGAGCTGGACCTGCACCTCATCGGCGAGGGGCGGCACGAGGAGCTGTGGACTGCGCTCGGCTCCCACGTCCTGACCCACGAGGGCGTCACCGGCACCCGGTTCGCGGTCTGGGCGCCGAACGCCCGGGGCGTCCGCGTCACCGGTGACTTCACCCACTGGGACGGTAAGGCGCTGCCGATGCGCTCGCTGGGTTCGACGGGCGTGTGGGAGCTGTTCGTCCCGGGGATCGGCGAGGGCGCCGTCTACAAGTTCGACATCGCCCGGCCGGACGGTTCGCACACCGTGCGCGCGGACCCGATGGCCCGCCGCACCGAGTGCCCGCCGAACACCGCGTCGGTCGTCACCGCCTCGCACTACACGTGGGACGACGCCGAGTGGCTGGAGCGGCGCGGCGCCCGTCCGCACCACGAGGCGCCGCTCTCCGTCTACGAGCTCCATCTGCCCTCCTGGCGACCGGGGCTGACGTATCGCCAGCTGGCCGAGCAGCTGCCGGACTATGTGCGCGACCTCGGCTTCACGCACGTGGAGTTCATGGCCGTCGCCGAGCATCCGTTCAGCGGCTCCTGGGGCTACCAGGTCACGGGCTTCTACGCGCCGACGGCCCGCATGGGCACCCCCGACGACTTCAAGTACCTGGTGGACGCCCTGCACCGGGCCGGGATCGGTGTCCTGATGGACTGGGTCCCGGCGCACTTCCCGAAGGACGACTGGGCGCTCGCCGAGTTCGACGGTCGGCCGCTGTACGAGCACGAGGACCCGCGGCGTTCGCACCATCCCGACTGGGGGACCCTGGAGTTCGACTACGGGCGCAAGGAGGTGCGGAACTTCCTCGTCGCCAACGCCGTGTACTGGTGCCAGGAGTTCCACCTCGACGGGCTGCGGGTGGACGCGGTGGCCTCGATGCTCTACCTGGACTACTCGCGGGAGCACGGCGAGTGGCTGCCGAACGAGTTCGGCGGCCGGGAGAACCTGGACGCGGTGGCCTTCCTCCAGGAGATGAACGCCACCGTCTACCGCCGCTGCCCGGGGATCGTGACCTTCGCCGAGGAGTCCACGGCCTGGGACGGGGTGACGCGGGCGACGGACCAGGTGGGCCCCGGCGGCTTCGGCGGTCTGGGCTTCGGCATGAAGTGGAACATGGGCTGGATGCACGACTCGCTCGGCTACGCGGAGAAGGAGCCGGTGCACCGCAAGTACCACCACCACGAGATGACCTTCTCGATGGTGTACGCGTACAGCGAGAACTACATCCTGCCGATCTCCCACGACGAGGTCGTGCACGGCAAGCGGTCGCTCGTGTCGAAGATGCCGGGCGACTGGTGGCAGCAGCGGGCCAACCACCGGGCCTACCTGGGCTTCATGTGGGCCCATCCCGGCAAGCAACTCCTCTTCATGGGACAGGAGTTCGCGCAGGGCGGGGAGTGGTCGGCGGAGCACGGGCCCGACTGGTGGCTGCTCGACCCGTCGTACGGGGCGGAGCCCGACCACCGGGGCGTGCGGGACCTGGTGCGCGACCTGAACACGGTGTACGCCGCGAGCCCGTCGCTCTGGGAGCGGGACACCGTCCCGGACGGCTTCCAGTGGGTGGTCGGGGACGCCACCGAGGACAACGTCTTCGCGTTCCTGCGCTTCGACGGCTTCGGCTCCCCGCTGCTCGCGGTCTCCAACTTCTCGCCGGTCGTGCGGCACGACTACCGGCTGGGCGTGCCGGACACCTTCGCCGCCTGGGCGGAGGTCCTGAACACGGACGCCGCCCGGTACGGCGGCGGGGACGTGGTGGGCACCGACCCGGTGAAGACCGAGTCGGTGCCGTGGCACGGCCGCGCGTCGAGCCTGCGGATGACGCTGCCGCCGCTGGCGACCGTCTGGCTCAGGCCGGCCTGATGACGCCCAGCCGCTGAGTGGCCCGGGTCAGCGCCACGTACAGGTCGTTGACCCCGTGCGGGGCGCCGGTCACGATGCCGTCCGGGTCGACGACGAGGACCGTGTCGAACTCCAGGCCCTTCGCCTGCCGGGGGTCGAGCAGGACCACCGGCCGGGTGAGGTCGGGGGCGGCTCCGTGGGCGGCGTCCGGCAGGGCGGCGACCAGGCCGGGGAGCAGCTCCTCCGGGGCGATCACCGCCAGTCGGCCCTCGGTCCGCAGCTCGGCGGCGACGGCGTCGGCGGCCTCCTTCACCGGGTCGTCGACCGTACGGTCCCAGGGCGCCACGCCGGTGGAGCGGACCGACCGGGGCGGCTCGAAGGCCGGGTCGGCGGTCCGCCGCACCTCGGCGGCGACCTCCATGATCTCGGCGGGCGTGCGGTAGTTGACCCCGAGGCGTACGTGCTCCCAGCGGTCCTGCACGTGCGGGTCGAGGATCCGCTCCCAGGCGCCGACGCCGGCCGGGTCACCGGTCTGGGCGGGGTCGCCGACCAGGGTCATGGAGCGGGTCGGGCTGCGGCGCATGAGGAGGCGCCAGGCCATCGCGGAGAGCTCCTGGGCCTCGTCCACGATGATGTGGCCGAAGGCCCAGGTGCGGTCGGCGGCGGCCCGTTCGGCGGCGGTGCGGTGGTCGGCCTCCTCGTGCCGCTCGGCGAACCGCTCGGCGTCGATGATGTGGTGGGCGGAGAGGACCTCGGAGGCGTCCTCGTCGAGCTCCTCCTTGTCCTCGAACTCGTAGGTGCGCGAGGCGTAGCTGACGTCGAGGACGCCCTGCGCGTACTGGATCTGCCGCTGCCGCTCGGCCTCCTGGGCGGCGCGGGCGGCCGAGTCGTCCTCGCCGAGGAGCTCGGCGGCCTCGTCGAGGAGCGGCACGTCGCCGGGGGTCCACCCGCCGGCGTCGCGCCGGATCGCCGCGATGTCGGCGTCGTCGAGGTGGGTGGGCTCGGCGAGGTAGTCGGCCAGGAACTCCTGGGGCGTGAGGTACGGCCAGAGGGTGTCGACGGCGGCGTGGACGTCCGGGTTGGCGGCGATGCCCTTGGCGAGGAGCGCCCGGTCGTCGGGGCCGAGGAAGTTGGGGCCGCCGTAGGGGTCGGCGCCGATGCGGTCGGCGAGCTGCTCCGCGAGGGCGTCCAGGATCCGGAAGACGAAGTAGGGGCGGGCGAGGTTGTGCGGGAGGACGGTCTCGCGGGCCTTGTGCCGGGCCTCCAGTGCCATGTCCCAGTCGATGACCAGGTCCCCGTCCTCGTGCGGGACGACGAGGGGCGCGCCGCGCTCGGGGACCTGCTGGCGGTCCCGTACGGCGGCGGCGAGCGCTCCGGCCATGGCGGCGGAGCCCTTGACGGCGGCGGCGCGGGGGGTGTCGGTGCCGGTGGCGCGGACGCCGGGGAAGAGCTCGGCGGGGGTGGCGAGCAGGACGCCGGTCTCGCCGAGGGAGGGCAGGACGTTCCCGATGTAGCCGAGGAAGGCGGGGTTGGGGCCGACGATGAGGACGGCCCGCTTGGCGAGCTGCTCACGGTGGGCGTAGAGGAGGTACGCGGCCCGGTGGAGCGCGACGGCGGTCTTGCCGGTGCCGGGGCCGCCCTCGACGACGAGGACGCCGTGGTGCGGGGAGCGGATGATGGCGTCCTGCTCGGCCTGGATGGTCTGCACGATGTCGTGCATGCGGCCGGTGCGGGCGGCGTCGAGCGCGGCGAGCAGCACCTCGTCGGCGTCGCGGCTCTCGTGTCCGGTGCGGGTGGCGTCGGCGAGGTCGAGCACCTCGTCGTGGAGGGCGGTGACCTCGCGGCCCCGCGTGCTGATGTGCCGGCGGCGGGAGAGGCCCATGGGCTCGTAGCCGGTGGCGAGGTAGAAGGGCCTGGCGATCTCGGCACGCCAGTCGACGACGAGGGGCGTGCGGTGCGGGTCGTCCCTGCGGATGCCGATCCGCCCGATGTGGTGGTCGCGGCCGTCGCGGAAGACGAGCCGGCCGAAGCAGAGCCCGCTCTCCCCCGCGTCGAAGGCGGCGAGCAGCCCGGACTGTTCGGCGACGATCACGTCCCGTTCGAGACGGCCCTGGTTGCTGCCGACCCCCGGGGTGCGCAGAGCCTGTGCGACGGCGACCTCGGCCTGGTCCCTCAGGTCGTCGAGTCGTGCGTACAGATCGGTGATGAATTGCTGCTCATTCCGAAATTCCTCGGTTGACAATTCGACTCCCGGCGCGATACAGTGCGTTTATTGAACTTCTCCGTGCTTTCGGTATGTCCGGGCACGGAATCCATTAATATACGCGAGGCAATACCCCGACTGTCAATTCTAGTCGGGGTATTTCTGTATGCCCTGGCGAGAACCCCCGCCCGCCTGTCCGGTCAGGCGAGCACGTCCTCCAGCTCCGCCAGGAGGCGGCGCTTCGGGCGGGCCCCGACCAGCGACTTCACCGGCTCGCCCGCGCGGAAGACCATGAGCGTCGGGGTCCCGAGCACCCCGTACCGCAGCGTGGTCTCCGGGTTCCGGTCGACATCCATCTCGACGATCCGCAGCCGCCCCGCCGCTTCGGCGGCGATCGCGCCGAGCACCGGCCTCAGCTGCCGGCACGGCCCGCACCACTCCGCGGTGAACTTCACCAGGACCGGCAGTTCGGCCCCCAGCACCTCCGCCGCGAAGTCCGCGTCCGTGACCTCGCCCATGCCCTCCGTGTACGTCGTCATCTCCGTCACCCCTCCGTGTCCGTCACCGTGTCCAGTTCGCACCGGGGCTCCGGGCCGTGCGGCAGCTCCGCCTCGGCGCGCAGCAGCTGGGCGCCCACCTGGGCGCGTACCGCCTGGAGCTGCTCGATCAGGCCGTCCAGTTCGGCGACCTTCCGCCGGTAGACGGCGATCGAGGCGGGGCAGGCGTCACCCGCCGGGTGCCCCGCGCGCAGGCAGTCGACGAACGGTCGCGTCTCCTCCAGCTCGAACCCGAAGTCCTGCAGGGTTCTGATCTGCTGGAGGAGCCGCAGGTCGTCCTCGTCGTAGCTGCGGTACCCCTGCTCCGTGCGCCGCGCGGTCAGGAGGCCCCGGGACTCGTAGTACCGCAGAGTCCGCGTGGTCGTACCCGCCCGCTCGGCCAGTTCTCCGATGCGCATGCCCCGAACGTAAGCCTTGACGCCGACGTCAAGGCAAGGGGAAGGACCTCAGGAGGGAAGCAGGGGCTTGCGCTCCACCGGCGACGACAGCACGACCGAGGTCGTGGTCCTGCCGAGCGCCGAGGTCTGCTCCAGGACCTCTTCGAGGTGGACGGTGTCGGTGACGGCGACCTTGAGGATCCAGCAGTCCTCGCCCACCACGTGGTGGACCTCCAGGACCTCGGGACGCGCGGTCAGTTCCAGGGTCCGCGGGTGCTTCAGGGTGTAGCCGCCGTGCGGGTTCACGCGGATGAAGGCCTGGATGCCGTAGCCGAGCCGGGCCGGGGAGACGTGGGCGCCGTAGCCGGTGACCGCCCCGCTCGCCTCCAGGCGGCGGACCCGCTCGGTGACGGCCGCGGGGCTGAGCCGGACGCGGCGGCCGAGCTCGCTGAGTCTGATCCGGCCGTCGCTCTGCAGGAGCTCCAGGATCTGCCGGTCGATGGGGTCGAAAGCGGCCGCCGAGGAATTGTCGGCGGCGGGGCGAGCGGACCGTGGTTCCTTCGGTGCGGCGGCCGGGACTCCCATGATTCCCCCTTCAGACAGAGAGCGCACAACGTAACACTTGTCCTGCGAATCAAGGGAGTTGAGAGTGTCGGACATTCTGGTCATCGGCGGGAATCGCTATTTCGGAAAGCGGCTCATCGCCTTGCTGCGGGAATCCGGGCACCGGGTCACGGTGCTCAACCGGGGTTCTTCCGGGACCCCTGAGGGAATCGAGCGCCTCGTCGCCGACCGGGACGACGAGGCCGCGCTGGAATCCGTTCTGGCGGGCCGTTCGTTCGACGTCGTCGTCGACCAGGTCTGCTACACCCCGCGCCAGGCGGAGATCGCCCGGCGGGTGTTCGGGACGCGCGCGGCGCGGTACGTGATGACGTCGACGGTGGAGGTGTACGCGTACGAGGACTCGGCGACGCCGGTCGCGGAGGACGTCCTCGACCTGGCCTCGGTCACCGTGGACACGGGCCTGGCCTGGGAGGATCCGGAGTTCCGCGAGGAGCACTACGGGGAGGGGAAGCGGCAGGCCGAGGCGGTGTTCGCGGCGGCCGGGTCGCCGTTCGCCTGGACCTCGGTACGGGTCGCCCATGTACTGGGCGGCGAGGACGACTTCACGGGCCGGATCGACCACTACGCGCGGCGGATCCGGGCCGGCGAGCCGATCGCCGTGCCCGTGGTGAACCGTCCGGCGACCTATGTGTACGTGGAGGAGATCGCCGCGTTTCTCGCCTGGGCGGTCGAGGCGGAATTCACCGGGCCGGTGAACGCCCATTCCCACGGCCTTCTCTCCACCGCCGACATCTGCGCGGAGATCGAGAAGCTGACGGGCGGCCGGACGGTCTTCCGCGAGGTGGAGGTCGGCCAGGTCTCGCCCTTCTCTTTCGCGCGCTCGTACGGGATGGACAACTCCCGTGCCACGGCGCTCGGCTATTCCTTCCGGCAGTGCGCCGAGTGGCTTCCGCGCGCGGTCTCCGAGACGGTCGGGGCGATGCGCTTCGAGGCGACGGACCTCGGGGTGGAGCGCTGATGCGGTTCAGGACGCTGGGGGACGTACGGGTCGGGGCGGTCGGCCTCGGCGCGATGCCGCTCTCCATCGAGGGCCGCCCCGACGAGGCCCGGGCCGTGGCGACCGTCCACGCGGCCCTGGACGCGGGCGTGACCCTCCTCGACACCGCCGACTCCTACCACCCGCCGGGCGGAGCGCCCGGCGAGGGCGAGCTGCTCGTGTCGAGGGCCCTGGCCTCGTACGGGGGCCGCAAGGACGACGTCCTCGTGGCGACGAAGGGCGGGCGCGGCCGGACGGCGGACGGCGGCTGGACCGTGGACGGGCGGCCCGCGCACCTGCGGCGGGCGGCGGAGGCCTCGGCCCGGCGGCTCGGCGGGACGCCGATCGGCCTGTACCAGCTGCACAAGCCGGACCCGGCCGTCCCGTACGCCGAATCACTGGGCGCGATACGGGAGTTGCTCGACGCCGGCACGATCAGACTGGCCGGGATCTCCAATGTGGACACGGAGCGGATCCTGCTGGCCCGCGAGATCCTGGGCGACCGGCTGGTCTCCGTACAGAACCGCTACTCGCCGGCGGTCCGGGAGAGCGAGGCGGAGCTGCGGCTCTGCGCCGAGCTCGGCCTGGCCTTCCTGCCGTGGAGTCCGCTGGGCGGGATCTCCCGCAGCTCGCTCGACGGGGCGTCCGCCCTGGAGGAGGACCCGGAGTTCGGGGGCTTCCACCGGGTGGCGCGGGAGCGGGGGGTCAGTCCGCAGCGGGTGGCGCTGGCCTGGCTGCTCACCCGCTCGGAGACGGTGCTGCCGATCCCGGGCGCGAGCCGGCCGGAGACGGCACGGGACTCGGCCGCGGCGGCCGGTCTCGACCTGGGGGCGGAGGAACGGGAACTGCTGGACGGCCGGCCCGGCGACGCCTGAGCGCCCTCCGTACCGGCCGTGCAGGATGTCGCCGCGTCCTCCCGGCGCCCGGATCCGGCTCAAGGCCCGGGATCCGGAAGGACGCGGCCCCCCGTCGGGGTCTGTGGGGGCGTCCGGGTCAGACGCCCGCTCGGGCCTTCTCCTCGCCGCCCTCGGCCCGCTGGTCCGGGACCGGGACGGGGGCGTGGTCGTCGACGAGGGTCTTCTCGTCGAAGGGGATGTTCCCGGCGAGGACCTCCGTGACCCTCGCTTTGTCGATCTCCTTCGTCCAGGTGCCGACGAGGACGGTGGCGACGGCGTTGCCCGCGAAGTTGGTGAGGGCGCGGGCCTCGCTCATGAAGCGGTCGATGCCGACGATCAGGCCCACCCCGTCGACCAGCTCGGGCCGGTGGGACTGGAGGCCGCCCGCGAGGGTCGCGAGACCCGCGCCGGTGACGCCCGCCGCACCCTTCGAGGCGATGATCATGAAGACGAGGAGCGAGATCTGCTCGCCGATCGAGAGCGGGTCGCCCATCGCCTCGGCGACGAAGAGCGAGGCCATCGTCAGGTAGATCGCGGTGCCGTCGAGGTTGAAGGAGTAGCCGGTCGGGACGGTGATGCCGACGACCGGCTTGCTGACGCCCAGGTGCTCCATCTTCGCGATGAGCCGCGGCAGCGCGGACTCCGAGGAGGAGGTGGAGAGGAT
This sequence comes from Streptomyces gardneri, assembly GCF_006539185.1. GTDB lineage: Bacteria > Actinomycetota > Actinomycetes > Streptomycetales > Streptomycetaceae > Streptomyces > Streptomyces gardneri. The sequence continues at coordinate 91,165 of NZ_BJMN01000014.1, read as the reverse complement.
CAGCAGGAACTCGCGGCCCAGGTACCTCAGCAGGGTCCAGATGTTGATCCCGGCGACCAGGCGCAGGACCGCGCCGAGCACGACGAAGACGAAGAGACCGCAGGTCAGATAGAAGCCGATCATGATGACGGCGAGGGACTTGAGCGCGGCGGCGCCGGTCGCGCCGACGACGGCGGCGATCGCACCGAACGCGCCGACCGGGGCGACCCACATGATCATGCCGAGGATGCGGAAGACGAGCCGCTGGATGTGGCCGATCCCGCGCAGCACCGGCTCGCCGGCGGCGCCCATCGCCTGGAGCGCGAAGCCCGCGAGCAGGGCGACGAGGAGCGTCTGGAGGACCTCGCCCTCGGTGAAGGCGGAGACGAAGGTGGTCGGAATGATCCCGAGCAGGAAGTCCGGCGTGGACTCGCCGCCGCCCTCGGCCTGCTTGGCGCCTGCCTCGGCGATCTCCTTGGTGAGGTGGAGGCCGGAACCGGGCTCCAGGAGGTTGCCGACGAGCAGACCGATCGCGAGTGCGACGGTCGACATCACGAGGAAGTAGCCGAGCGCGAGGCCGCCGACGGCGCCGACCTTCGCGGCCTTCCGGACCGATCCGACGCCGAGGACGATCGTGCAGAAGATGATCGGCGAGATCATCATCTTGATCAGATTGACGAAGCCGGTGCCCAGCGGCTTCAGCTCGACGGCGACGCCCGGCGCCAGGAAGCCGACCGCGATGCCGAGCAGTACGGCGCCGATGACGGCCAGATACAGATAGTGGGTACGGTCCCGTCGTGCGGCCACGGGCTCCTCCTCGCGCTGATGGGTGTCCACGTCCCGGTGGACTCCGCGACTATCCATCAGCCTGTGACCGGGGTCACGGTTGCGTACGTTTCGTTCACGACCGAAACATCAACCCCGCCGGAAGAGGGCGAGCAAGGCACTCCTGGGACGGCTCCCGGGAAGAGAACGATTCGGGAACGCAATGACCTGGCGCAAACTCCGCCGTGCACACTTACCCGCATGCGTCTCCCCCGTCCCCGCCCCCGCAGCCTGGCCGGTCAGCTCTTCGCGATGCAGGTCGTGCTCGTGGCCGTCGTCGTGGCGGGCTGCGCGGTCTTCGCGTACGTCACGGACCTCGCCCAGGCCGAGGAGACCGCGCGGCGCCAGTCCACGGCGACCGCCGCGGCCGTGGCCCACTCCCCCTCCGTGGTGGCCGCGGCCCGCTCGGCCGACCCGTCGGCGGCGCTCCAGCCGTACACGGAGTCGCTGCGCCGGCACGCGGACGTCGCCTTCGTGGTGATCATGGCGCCCGACGGAACCCGCTGGACGCATCCGGAACCGGACCAGATCGGCCGTACGTACCTCGGTCACATCGAGGAGGCGGTGCGGGGGCGGACCTTCTCCGAGACGCACCTGGGGGTGCTCGGCCCGTCCGTGCGGACGGTGGCGCCCGTCCGCGACGAGGACGGCCGGATCGTCGCCCTCGTCAGCGCGGGCATCACGATCGAGCGGATCAGCGAGCAGGTACGGGAACAGGTCGCCGCCCTCTTCGGCATGGCGGGCGCGGCGCTCGCGCTGGGCGGCGCGGGGACGTACGTCGTCAACGCCCGGCTGCGCCGCCACACGCACGGTATGAACGCCGCCGAGCTGAGCCGGATGCACGACTACCACGAGGCCGCGCTGCACGCCGTCCGGGAAGGGCTCGTGATGCTCGACGGGCGGCGACGGATCGCGCTCATCAACGACGGGGCACGGGAGTTGCTCGGTCTGGACGAGGGCGTCATCGGCCGCCCGGCCGCCGAACTCGGCCTGCCCGCGCCGCTGACGGGCGCACTGCTCTCCTCCGAGCCGCGCGTGGACGAGACCCATCTGACGGCCGACCGGGTGCTCGTCGTCAGCACCCGTCCGGTGGTGGGCGGGGAGCGGCGCGGCACGGTCGTCACGCTTCGCGACCGCACCGAACTCCAGGCATTGTCCGGGGAGTTGGACTCCGAACGGGGGTTCACGCAGGCGCTCCGCTCCCAGGCCCACGAGGCGGCGAACCGGCTGCACACCGTCGTCTCGCTCATCGAGCTGGGCCGGGTGGCGGAGGCGGTGGAGTTCGCGACGGCGGAGCTGGAGCTCGCGCAGGCGCTGACCGACCGGGTCGTCGACGCGGTCGGCGAGCCGGTGCTCGCGGCGCTGCTGCTCGGCAAGGCGGCGCAGGCCAACGAGCGGGGCGTGGAGCTGGTGCTGACCGAGGACAGCCGGATCGACGACGGCCGGGTGCCGGCGGCCCTGCCCTCCCGTGACCTGGTCACGATCCTGGGCAATCTCATCGACAACGCCGTGGAGGCGGTGGGCGGGACCTCGCAGGCGCGCGTGACGGTCACGGTCGCGGCCCGGGCGGGCGACGGCGAGCTGCTGCTGCGGGTCGGGGACAACGGCCCCGGCGTCCGCCCGGCCGACCGGGACGCGGTCCTGGGCCGCGGCTGGACGACCCGCGGGCCGGGCCGCGGCCTCGGCCTCGCCCTGGTGGGCCAGGCGGTCTCCCGCGCCTCGGGCACCCTGGAGCTGACGGACACGACGGAGGGCGGCGCGGAGTTCACCGTGCGACTGCCCCTGCCGAGGGAGGGCGGTGCGGGTACGCCCGCCGCCGCCCCGGCCCGAGTGGAGGCGACCCCGTGAGTACGCGTCCCCTCCGTGTCCTCGTCGTCGAGGACGACCCCGTCGCCGCCGACGCCCACGCGCTCTACGCCGGGCGGGTCGAGGGCTTCACCGTCGTCGGGGTCGCCCACTCCCGGGCCGCCGCCGTGCGGGTGCTCGACCGGACGCCGGTCGATCTCATCCTGCTCGACCTCTACCTGCCCGACGGCCACGGCCTCCACCTGCTGCGCGCGCTCCGCGCAGCCGGGCACTCCGCCGACGTGATCGCCGTGACCTCCGCCCGCGACCTGGCGGTCGTCCGCGAGGGCGTGTCCCTCGGCGTCGTCCAGTACGTCCTGAAGCCCTTCGCCTTCGCCACCCTCCGGGACCGGCTCGTCCGGTACGCGGAGTTCCGGGCGTCCGCCGGGGAGGCCTCCGGTCAGGACGAGGTGGACCGGGCGCTCGCCACGCTCCGGGCCCCGCACCCCGCCACGCTGCCGAAGGGGCTCAGCGCCCCGACCCTGGAAGCGGTCACCCGCACCCTCCGGGACACCCCGGCCGGGGTCACCGCCGCCGAGGCGGGCACGGCGGTCGGGATCTCCCGGATCACCGCCCGCCGCTACCTCGAACATCTGGTGACCGAGGGCCGGGCCGTGCGCGCCCCGCAGTACGGGCAGATCGGGCGGCCGGAGCTCCAGTACCGTTGGCTCGACGGCAGGGCCCGCGGTTACTGATCGGTTCCCATGTTCCTACGACGTTGCACGTTGGGCGAACGAACCGTAGCCAACCGTCACCCTCCGCACCTACCTTGACCGGGTGCACCAACCCTCTCCCCCCTTCGACGGCCTGGCCGCCCGCCGTCTGCGCGAAGGTCTCGGCATGGACCCGGGACACGTCGCCTACGGCCTCCGCGCCCAGTACGGCATGTTCATCGACCCCGACACCGTCGTCGCCTGGGAACGCGGCCGCCTCCTTCCGACCGAGCAGGAGCTCACCGCCCTCGCGGGCGTCCTGTGGTGCGCCCCGGCCGAGCTCATCGCCGCGGCCACGACGATGCGCGAGCACCGGCTGGCCCGCGCGCTCTCGGCGGAGGAGCTGGCCCGGCGGGTCGGCGTGGCGGCCCACGCGTACCAGCGGATGGAGGACGAGGGCCGCTGGCGCGGCACCGAACGCCAGACGGCCACCCTCGCGGAGGTCCTCGGCCTCGGCCCGCGCGCGCTGATCACGGCGACCGGCGGCGACGCCGGCCTCGCCGAGCTGCTGCGCGACGCCGCCACCACGCGCTGGCAGGCCTATGTGAAACCGGCCGTGAAGATGGTGCCGCTGCCCAAGCGGACCGTGGAGTCGGCGCTCCAGCGCCTGCACACGGACTACCACGCGCGGATGGCGGCGACGAGCAGCTGGGGCGCCTCGGGGGCGACGGGCGACGAGGGGCGCGCGTACCTGGAGGAGATCACCGGGCACTTCTGGGCGGCGGTGGGCCAGTAGCGCCGGGGCCGGCAGCGACCGGCCAGTGGGATCGGGCCGGTGAGGTCGGGTCAGTGGGGTCGGGCCGGCGGCGTCGGGCCGTAGATTGGCCGACGTGAGACGACACGTACCCTTCGAACGACTCCACAACTTCCGTGACCTGGGCGGCTATCGGACCGCCGACGGCGGGACCGTGCGGTGGGAGACCCTCTACCGCTCCGACTCCCTGGCCAAGCTGGCGGGAGCCGGACCCGACGACCTCGCCCGCTTCCGCGCACTGCGCGTGGCCTCCGTGATCGACCTGCGCTACCCGTGGGAGATCGAGGCCAAGGGCCGTCTGCCGGAGACCGAGGAGGTCGCCTGGCACAACCTGTCCATCGAGCACCGGCCGTACGACCAGGCGGAGATCGATCCGGACCTCGACCCGTGGCGCTACCTGGCCGACCGGTTCGCCGAGGTCGCGGAGGACGGCGCGGAAGAGATCCGTACCGCCCTCGAAGTCATCGCCGGGGCCGACGGCCCGCTCGTCTTCCACTGCGCCTCCGGCAAGGACCGGACGGGGATCGTCGCGGCCCTCGTCCTCGCGCTCCTCGACGTCCCCGACGAGGTGATCCTCGCCGACTTCGCGCTCACGGAGCTGGCCACGGAGCGGCTGATCGCCGACTGGCGGGCGACGCACCCGGGCCGTGAGCTCCGCTGGCCGGGGTACGGCCGGGCGCCGGCCGAGATCCTGCGGCTGTTCCTCGCGGACCTGCGCGAGCGGTACGGCTCGGTGTACGGGTACGTCACCGGCCACGTCGGACTCGACCCGGCGGTGGTGACGGCGCTCAGGGCCCGGCTGGTGGAGCCCGCCCAGGACACCCCTCCGGACAGGCCCTAGTTCCTGCGGTCGAAGCTGAAGAGCTGACCCGCCGCGTCCGGCGCGCACGGGGCCTGGGCCAGTCGTGCCCAGGCCGCCGAGCGGTCGCCGACGACGGTGACGCAGCTGCCGGGCGTCGCGGAGTCCGCCGGAACGATCCGGTAGCCCTCGACGGGGGTGCCGTACGGCTCCAGGGCGAACGCCTCGACCCGGCTCGGGTCGCCGCACTCGGAGTCCTCGTAGGCGGCGTCGGGTATCCGGCCGCCGGAGGGTATGCCGGAGCAGCCGGGACCGTAGTCCTGGTGGTCCGAAACGATCCTCCACCGGCCGCCGCCCAGGTCCTTCAGCGAGTAGAGCGGCACCTTCGCGTCGACACACGGCACCTGGTGGATCTGCCCGGTGCGGGCGCCGCGCCGCTCGGACAGGCACAGGTCCCGCCCGATGACCCGGATGCGTACGTCCCCGGCGGCGGGCGCGGTGAGGGTACGGGGCGGATGCGCGCCGTGCCCGTCCCGCACGACGGCGACGACGCTGACGCCGGCGAGCACGAGACCCGTCAGGGCGACCGTCGCGACGAGGGCGCGCCGTATCCGGGACCGGGGGCCAGGCCGCGGGGTGTCGGGGGAGCCGTCCGGGGACTCCGCCGGTTCGCCGGGCCAGACGACGGCTGAGGGCCCGACGGCCTCCACCGGCTCGATGCCCTCCACCGGCTCGGCGTCCTCCACGGGACGGGTCGCCGCCGCGTCCGCATCCGGGTCCGCGCCCGGGTCCGCCGCGTCCTCGGCCGGACCGCCGTCGGCGCGCCCGTACGCCCTCCGTACCGCGAGTTCCTTCCGTACCGCCTGCCACTCCACCATGCCGTCCGGTCCCACCCCGCACGCGCGGACGAAGGAGACCAGGAGCTCCTCGCGGGGGACGGTGGCGCGGGCCAGCATGTTGGCGACGGTGGACCGGGGCAGGATCTCGCCCTGCGCCTCGGCGCGGGCCGTGAGCTCCCGGTAGGTCAGGCCGGACCAGTCCTTGAGCGCCTGGAGGCACGCGACGAACTCCGCGGCGTTCCGTACCTCCCGCGGGTCGGGTGCCCGTTCCGCCGGCATCATCCGCGTCTCCCCCTTCCGCCGGACAGGGTTGGGACATGTCCGGGACAGGCCTCAAGCCTTGTTGATCTCGCGCTCCGGCGGAAGGGTGGAACCCGGCAATTCCGGTGGTGAAGCCGGTCACGGACGAGTGGCCCCGACCCTCCACGGGGGGAGGGTCGGGGCCACTCGGGTGTCTCCGGGTCCCGGAGCGTTTCCGGGACGGGTCGGGACGCAGGTCCCGACCGGAAGGACGTTCGGCGGGACGCTCCCCGAGCCGGTCCGGAGGACGTTTCCCGAGTCGGTCCTGTCCGGTCCTGTCCGGTCCGGTCCGGTCAGAAGACCGACTCGGCCTCGCGGATGCGGTCCTCGGGAACCGTCTTGAGCTGCGTCACGGCCTCGGCCAGCGGCACCATCTCGACGTTCGTGCCGCGCAGCGCCGTCATCCGGCCGAACTGACCCCGGTGCGCCGCCTCCACCGCGTGCCAGCCGAAGCGGGTGGCGAGCACCCGGTCGTACGCGGTCGGCGTGCCGCCGCGCTGGACGTGGCCGAGAATGACCGGACGGGCCTCCTTGCCGAGGCGCCGCTCCAGCTCGACGGCGAGCTGGTTGCCGATGCCCTGGAAGCGCTCGTGACCGAACTGGTCGATCTCGCCCTTCTTGTAGTCCATCGAGCCCTCGGCCGGATGCGCGCCCTCGGCGACGCAGATGACGGCGAACTTCTTGCCGCGCGCGAAGCGCTCCTCGACCATCTTGACGAGGTCGTCGACCTGGAAGGGCCGCTCGGGGAGGCAGATGCCGTGCGCGCCGCCGGCCATGCCGGACTCCAGCGCGATCCAGCCGGCGTGGCGGCCCATCACCTCGACGACCATCACGCGCTGGTGGGACTCGGCGGTGGTCTTCAGCCGGTCCATGGCCTCGGTGGCGACGCCGACGGCGGTGTCGAAGCCGAAGGTGCGGTCCGTGGAGGAGATGTCGTTGTCGATCGTCTTCGGGACGCCGACGACGGGCATGCCCGCGTCGGAGAGCATCCGGGCGGCGGTCAGGGTGCCCTCGCCGCCGATCGGGATGAGGACGTCGATGCCGTACTGCCTGGCGAGGTCGGGGGCGGACTCGGCGGCCTCCCGGAGCCGGTTGCGCTCCAGACGCGCGGAGCCGAGGATCGTGCCGCCGCGGGCGAGGATGCCGCTCACGGCGTTGAGGTCGAGGGGGCGGAAGTGGCCGTCGAGAAGGCCCTTGAAGCCGTCCTCGAAGCCGATGACTTCGTCGTCGTGGCCGGTCAGCGCCCGGTGCACGACCGACCGGATCACTGCGTTCAGGCCGGGGCAGTCGCCGCCTGCGGTGAGAACTCCGATGCGCATCGTGCTGTGTCTCCTGCTCGGTCGCGGTCCAGATGATGCACGGCAATTCTCACACGCCCGGCCTGACGGGATCGCTCGTCGCTGCTCCGCGCGTCCCTTCCGGAGGGGCTTCCGAGCCCTCGCGGAGGCCTTTCGTCCCGGGGTTCCGGGCCCTTCGTCCGGCGGGCGACCTAACTACTGGCGGGGGTATTGTCAAGGGGGTAATGCCGCCCTTTAGGGGCTTTCCGAGAACAGCGGATTGACGCCGACGCAGCGGTCGGCGCGGCCGCACGGGAGAGCCCCTTTCCGCAGGACTGGACAGGAGACCACGGCGTGACGCGCAGCGTGTACGTGACCGGGATCGACCGCGGTGACGGCCGCCAGGTCGTCGAGCTGGGAGTCATGGAGCTCCTCACGCGTCAGGTGGACCGGGTGGGGGTGTTCCGTCCGCTGGTGCACGACGGCCCCGACCGCCTCTTCGACCTGCTGCGGGCCCGCTACCGGCTCTCGCAGGACCCCTCGACGGTCTACGGCATGGACTATCACGAGGCCTCGGCCCTCCAGGCCGAGCGGGGCACCGACGAGCTGGTCTCGGAGCTCGTCGACCGCTTCCACGTCGTCGCCCGCGCGTACGAGGTCGTCCTGGTCCTCGGCACCGACTTCGCCGCCACGCAGCTCCCCGACGAGCTCGCGCTCAACGCCCGCCTCGCCAACGAGTTCGGCGCCTCCGTCATACCGGTGGTCGGCGGCAAGGGCCAGCCCTCGGAGTCCGTACGGGCCGAGGCCCGCAACGCCTTCCGGGCGTACGACGGACTCGGCTGCGACGTGCTCGCGATGGTCGTCAACCGGGTGGCGGCCGAGGACCGGGAGATCATCGCCGAGCGGCTCTCCGCCCGGCTGCCCGTGCCCTGTTACGTCCTGCCGGACGAGCCGGCGCTCGCCGCGCCCACCGTCGCCCAGATCACCCACGCGCTCGGCGCCTCCGTCGTCCTCGGCGACGACGCGGGCCTCGCGCGCGACGCCCTGGACTTCGTCTTCGGCGGCGCGATGCTGCCGAACTTCCTCAACGCGCTGACCCCCGGCTGTCTCGTCGTCACCCCCGGGGACCGGGCCGACCTGGTCGTCGGCGCGCTCGCCGCGCACTCGGCGGGCACCCCGCCGATCGCCGGCGTGCTGCTCACGCTCAACGAGCGGCCCAGCGCGGAGATCCTGACCCTGGCGGCCCGCCTCGCGCCCGGCACCCCGGTCGTCTCGGTCCCCGGCAACAGCTTCCCGACGGCGACCGAACTCTTCTCCCTCGAAGGCAAGCTGAACGCCGCCACCCCGCGCAAGGCGGAGACGGCCCTCGGCCTGTTCGAGCGGCACGTCGACACCGCCGACCTCCTCAAGCGGGTCTCGGTCGCCCGCAGCGGCCGCGTCACGCCGATGATGTTCGAGCACGAACTCCTCGAACAGGCGCGCGCCGACCGGCGCCGGGTCGTGCTTCCCGAGGGCACCGAGGAGCGCGTGCTGCGCGCCGCCGACGTCCTGATCCGCCGGGACGTGTGCGACCTGACGCTCCTCGGTGACGTGGAGGCCATCCGCAAGAAGGCCGCCGACCTGAGCGTGGACCTGCGCGAGACGCAGCTGATCGACCCGCAGACCTCGGAGCTGCGCGACTCGTTCGCCGAGAAGTACGCGGCGCTCCGGGCCCACAAGGGCGTCACCGTCGAGCTCGCGTACGACGTCGTCTCGGACGTCAACTACTTCGGCACCCTGATGGTGCAGGAGGGGCTGGCCGACGGCATGGTCTCCGGTTCGGTGCACTCGACGGCGGCGACGATCCGCCCGGCCTTCGAGATCATCAAGACGAAGCCCGAGGCCTCGATCGTCTCGTCGGTCTTCTTCATGTGCCTCGCCGACAAGGTGCTCGTGTACGGCGACTGCGCGGTCAACCCCGACCCGAACGCCGAGCAGCTCGCGGACATCGCCGCCCAGTCGGCGGCCACCGCAGCCCGCTTCGGCGTCGATCCGCGGATCGCGATGCTCTCGTACTCCACCGGCACCTCGGGCTCCGGCGCCGACGTCGACAAGGTGCGCGAGGCGACGAAGCTGGTCCGCGAGGCCCACCCGGAGCTGCGGATCGAGGGCCCGATCCAGTACGACGCGGCGGTGGAGCCCTCCGTCGCCGCCACGAAGCTGCCGGACTCGGAGGTGGCCGGTCAGGCGACCGTGCTGATCTTCCCGGACCTCAACACCGGCAACAACACCTACAAGGCCGTGCAGCGTTCGGCCGGCGCCGTGGCCGTCGGCCCGGTGCTCCAGGGTCTACGCAAGCCCGTGAACGACCTCTCGCGCGGCGCGCTCGTCAGCGACATCGTCAACACGGTCGCGATCACCGCGATCCAGTCCCAGCTGCCCTCTCCCCCGTCGCAGGTTCCCTCCCAGGGTCAGGAGCTCCCCGCATGACCGGCACCCCCACCCGCGTCCTCGTCCTCAACTCCGGCTCGTCGTCGGTCAAGTACCAGCTCCTCGACATGGCGGACGGCAATCGGCTCGCGGTCGGTCTCGTGGAGCGGATCGGCGAGGAGACGTCCCGTCTGGCGCACACCCCGCTCCAGGGCGGCGGCGGGGAGAAGCGCGAGAAGAACGGTCCGATCCCCGACCACGCGGCGGCGCTGAAGGCGGTCGCCGAGGAGCTGGCGTCGGACGGCGTCGGCCTGGACTCCCCCGAGCTGGCCGCGATCGGTCACCGGGTGGTGCACGGCGGGCTGCGCTTCACCGCTCCGACGGTCATCGACGACGAGGTGCTCGCGGAGATCGAGCGGCTGGTGCCGGTGGCCCCGCTGCACAACCCGGCGAACCTCACCGGCATCCGCACGGCGATGTCGCTGCGTCCCGACCTGCCGCAGGTGGCGGTCTTCGACACGGCCTTCCACACGACGATGCCGGAGTCGGCGGCGCGGTACGCGATCGACGTGGCGACGGCGGACGAGTACCGGATCCGGCGGTACGGCTTCCACGGCACCTCGCACGCGTATGTGTCGCGGGAGACGGCGAAGCTGCTCGGCAAGGCGCCCGAGGAGGTGAACGTGATCGTGCTGCACCTGGGCAACGGCGCCTCCGCCTCGGCGGTGGCGGGCGGCCGGTGCGTGGACACCTCGATGGGCCTGACGCCGCTGGAGGGCCTGGTCATGGGCACCCGCTCGGGAGACATCGACCCGGCGGTCACCTTCCACCTCAAGCGGGTGGCGGGCATGTCGGCCGACGAGATCGACGCGCTCCTGAACAAGAAGTCCGGCCTGGTCGGGCTCTGCGGCGACAACGACATGCGGGAGATCCGCCGGCGCGTGGACGAGGGCGACCCGGCGGCGGCCCTCGCCTTCGACATCTACATCCACCGGCTGAAGAAGTACATCGGCGCCTACTACGCGGTGCTCGGCCGGGTGGACGCGGTGGTGTTCACGGCGGGGGTCGGCGAGAACGCGGCGCCGGTGCGGGAGGCTGCCATCGCGGGCCTGGAGGAGCTGGGTCTCGCCGTGGACGCGGACCTCAACGCCGTGCGTTCCGACGAGGCGCGGATCATCTCCCCGGACTACGCGCGGGTGGCGGTCGCCGTGGTGCCGACGGACGAGGAGCTGGAGATCGCGCGGCAGAGTTTCGCGCTCGTTCAGAGCTCGGCGAGCTCGAACGAGTGAACGCTTGAGCGGGCCCGCGCCCATTTGTACTTTCCGCCAGTCGGAATATTCCGCAGTGAAACAAACCGATAGGATCCGCCTCATGCGCCGTTCCAAAATCGTCTGCACGCTGGGCCCCGCCGTCGACTCGTATGAGCAGCTGAAGGCTCTCATCGAGGCCGGCATGAACGTGGCCCGATTCAACTTCAGCCACGGATCCCAGGCAGAGCACCAGGAGCGGTACGACCGCGTCCGGCAGGTCTCCGCGGACACCGGGCACGCCGTCGGCGTCCTCGCCGACCTCCAGGGCCCCAAGATCCGCCTCGAGACCTTCGCCGAGGGCCCGGTCGAGCTGGTGCGCGGTGACGAGTTCACCATCACCACCGACGACGTCCCCGGCGACAAGTCCATCTGCGGCACCACCTACAAGGGTCTGCCCGGCGACGTCTCCAAGGGCGACCAGGTCCTCATCAACGACGGCAACGTCGAGCTGCGGGTCGTCGAGGTCGACGGTCCCCGCGTCAAGACGATCGTCGTCGAGGGCGGGGTCATCTCCGACCACAAGGGCATCAACCTGCCCGGCGCGGCCGTCAACGTCCCGGCCCTGTCGGAGAAGGACGTCGACGACCTCCGCTTCGCGCTCCGCATGGGCTGCGACATGGTCGCCCTCTCCTTCGTCCGCGACGCCAACGACGTCAAGGACGTCCACAAGGTGATGGACGAGGAGGGCCGCCGCGTCCCCGTCATCGCCAAGGTCGAGAAGCCGCAGGCCGTCGAGAACATGGAGGCCGTCGTCGCGGCCTTCGACGCGGTCATGGTGGCCCGTGGCGACCTCGCCGTCGAGTACCCGCTCGAGCGGGTCCCGATGGTGCAGAAGCGCCTCGTCGAGATGTGTCGCCGCAACGCCAAGCCGGTCATCGTCGCGACCCAGATGATGGAGTCGATGATCACCAACTCGCGGCCGACCCGCGCCGAGGCGAGCGACGTCGCCAACGCGATCCTGGACGGCGCGGACGCGGTCATGCTGTCGGCCGAGTCCTCGGTCGGCGCGTACCCGATCGAGACCGTGAAGACGATGTCGAAGATCGTCACCGCGGCCGAGGAGGAGCTGCTCTCCAAGGGCCTCCAGCCCCTGGTCCCGGGCAAGAAGCCGCGTACGCAGGGTGGCTCCGTCGCCCGCGCGGCCTGCGAGATCGCCGACTTCCTGGGCGGCAAGGCCCTGATCGCCTTCACCCAGTCCGGCGACACGGCCCGCCGCCTCTCCCGCTACCGGGTGCAGCAGCCGATCCTCGCCTTCACGACCGACGAGAACACCCGCAACCAGCTCACCCTGAGCTGGGGCGTGGAGTCCTTCCTCGTCCCGTTCGTGGAGACCACGGACGCGATGGTGGACCTCGTGGACGCCGAGCTCCTGAAGCTCCAGCGCTACAACGAGGGTGACACCATGGTCATCACGGCCGGCTCGCCCCCCGGCGTCCCGGGCACGACGAACATGGTCCGCGTCCACCACCTGGGCGGCGGCGAGCACGCCTGACCTCCCGCCTGACGCGTACGACTGTGGGCCGCACCCCGGCGGAAGGGGTGCGGCCCACAGGCCTGTGTCGCCGCCCGGTTGAATGAGCGCCATGAACGCCGTGGACGATGCCGAGGTGTCCCCGGGACTCCGGGACGCCGTACGACGCCTGGAGGCCCTCACCGGCAGGGTCGTACGTGACGTGACCGACGGCCACGCCCGCTGGGAGCTGTACCGGGCGGCCCTCGCCTCCGATGCCCCGCGGCCGGGTCTGCTGGCCGCCGTCGTCGTGGAGCCGGACGGCGCGGTCGCCTCGGCCGCCGTGGGCGAGGTCTTGGAGTGGGTGCCCCGCGCCGACCGGGACGTCTGGGTCCGGGCCCTGGCCCCTTCGGTGCGCGCGTTCAGCGAGCGCCGGGCGCGCGAGCTGGGCGTCCTGGAGGATCTACGGTCCGGGGCGGGCGTCCGGGAGCTCGGCCCCGGGCTGCCGGACGGCTGGAGCGACTGGCTCCAGCTGCGGATCGGCGCCGAGGTGTCCGACCCGTCGGTGCTGCGGCTCCTGGCCGCGTCCGGGCGCACCAGGCGCATCCGGCGGGCCGCCGCCGAGGCGCTCGGCTGACGGACGGAGAACGACGGCCTCCCCTCCTCGCGGAATCTCGCGGAATCTCGCGGAATCTCGCGGAATCTCGTGGGAGGGGAGGCCGTCGGCCGTCAGTTGGGCTCGACCGTGTTGCGGAGGCCCGGCACCTTGAGGGTGCCGCCGAACTGGCCCGCCTGCTTGAGCTTCACGTTGGTGAAGAAGGCGAAGGGGACGTCCAGCGGGGGCGGGGACTCCGGGCCGAAGGTGATCGGGATGAGGCCGAAGAGGTTGCCCTTCAGCTCCTCCGTGTACATCGTCACCGTGCCGTCGGTGATGGTCGACGTCGAGCCCTTGTTGGAGCGGACGTGACCCGTCAGGCCCTCGGAGTGGACCGTCAGCTGGTGGAGGTCCTTGATGTCGATGCCGCTCGCGGTGAACTTCAGGACCTTCTTGATCTTGCCGCTGCCGGTCTTCACCTCGACGATGCCGTGGTACTTGAGGCCCTTGAGGGTGAGGAGCGTGCTCTCCAGCCGCCACGGCTCGTCCGGGAGCAGCGGGATGCCCGGCTCCAGTTCGGCCGCCGCGAGTGCCTCGGCGTCGAGCTCGGGGCACGGGAAGCGGGGCTTGGCGCCGTCGGGTATGGACTCGTCCTTCTTGGGGTCGAGGCCCTTGGAGCTCTCCGGGAGCTCCTTGACGGTGGCGCCGGCCTTGTCGGCCGCCTTCTCGATCGCCTTCTTGGTCGCCTCGGCGGCCGGGTCGGCGGTCGGGGCCGTGGTCGGGTCCGTGGTCGGGTCCGCGGTGGCCTTCGGCTTGGCGGGCGCTGTGGTCCCGGCCGTGGCCGAAGCTGTCGCGGTCGGTTCGTCGTCCGTCACGGTCTTCTGGACCGGGGCGGCCGTGGTCGGTGCCGCCGTCGTGGCCGTCGGCTTCGGCGCCGGGCCGTCGAAGAGGTCCTTGAGCTTGTCGCCCAGGCCCAGCGGGTCGAGCGGGTTCGTCGAATTCGTCGCCGTGGGCGTGGGACTGGGCGTGGCCGTGGCCGACGGGGTCGCGGTCGGCACCACGTCGCGCGCCTGCTGCGCGGTCGACGCGCCGGTCTCCGTCGCGGTCGGCGTCGGGGTCGCGGTGGCGGTCGGGGCCGAGGTGGTGCTGGCCGAAGCGGTGGCCGAGGCCGTGGCCGTCGGGCCGGTCGTGGCCGTGGCGCTCGGGGTCGCGGTCGCCGAGTGGTCGGCCGTCGGCTTCGCGCTCTCCGTGGGCTTCGCCGTCTCCGTGGCTTCCGGGGTCGGCTCGTCCGAGCGGGTCACGCAGGGGCCGGGCGCGAAGGGGATGTCCTTCTCGTCGGCGAGGGCGAGCTTGGGCGTGAGGCCCATGCCCACGAACACCGCGGTCGGCATGGCCGCCAGCGCCATCGCCTTGCCCGCGGGGCCCTGGATCCTGTTCAGCAGCGACTTGCGCGGGGCCGCGTGCCGCGGGCCCTCCTTCGCGAGCGCCGACTGAGTCTCGTCACCCCGCACTGTTCCTCCCGCCATTGGCGTCCGTCGTCGTTTCGGTCGCCGACTCGTACGTCTCGCGCTGCTCCGGGACACCGGCCGCCACCACGACCTCGGTCCCGAGCTCGGCGCCGGCCTCCTCGGAGGCCTCAAGCTGACCGTCGTGCTCTGCGTCGTCGGTCTCCTCGACCGGGGGCGCGGGCGCCCAGGCGGCGGACATGGCGCCGCCGATCAGGGAGAACAGGAACCCGATGACGAGGCCGCCGAAGTTCGACACCGGGATGGAGACAAGCGCCAGGACGATCGTCGCGACGCCCGCGAACACCCGGACGACGGGCTGGAACCACATCGTGAGACCGAGCGTGATGAGCAGGACGCCGATGATCAGCGCTCCGGCTCCGGCGGTCGTCTGCATGGCGAGCGTGGCGTTGCCGAGCCGGAAGTCCCCGTAGGGGAGGTAGGCGATCGGCACGCCGCCGATGATGGTGAACAGTCCCGCCCAGAAGGGCCGGGTCTGCCGCCAGACCTTGAACCGGTTCTCCTTGGGGACTTCGCGGGAGGCGGGGATCTCGGCGCTCATGGAAACAGCTCCCTGGAAGCGGTGTTGCTGAGAAAGGTGAAGAAGGTGGTGCCTGCGGCCGGAACGGGTGGGGCCGTACGGAACGGCCCCCACCCCCCGGAACGGGTCAGTCCTTGAAGCACTCCTGCGCCGTGCCCCTGTGCAGCGACAGGTTCAGGTTCGGGAGCTTGAAGGTGGCGGCGGTGGTCGCCCACGCCTTCTGCTCGACGTCGTTCAGCACGGCCTCCTCGGCGCGCTGGCCGAAGCCGTACGGGTTCGCCTTGGTGTTGGGCTGGATGCCCGGCTTGCCCGGGACCGGCTTGCCGTCGGGACCCGTGTTCAGCGCACCGGCAGCGACGCCGATGTCGATGTTCTTGAACTCGGCGTTGGTCTTGAGCGAGGAGACATCGAGGTAGATGTCCTCCGCGTAGACCTTGTCCTTGCCGGTACCGGCCGTGAGCTTCAGCGTGACGTCACCGATGAACGGCACCTTCGGCGTCACCACCGACTGGCACATGTCGGTGATCCAGGCCTTCGAGAAGCCCGAGACGGCGACCGGGGCGGCGAAAGCGTTGCCCTCCAGGTCCTTGCCGCCGTTGACGCTGCCGTACTGGACGAAGTCCTCGCCGACGAGGCTCTTCGCCTTAACCTTGAATTCCTGGCCGGAGATGCTGAAGGACGCGGCCAGCGCACCCTGGGCCAGGCCGACACCGATCGCGGCCGTCGCGGCCACGCTCGGGACCATGACGACGGCGAACCGCTTCCATCTGGTTCCGCCACGAACCTGGGACTTCATGAGAATTCCTCCTTCTCGGACGTACATCTCCGGGAGGGCCGGGGCCGTCCTGGGATGGGAGAAGAGCTACGTCCTCGGGAAGGGAAGCACCGAGGCATCGGGCGGCGCGCTGCGCGTCCGAATCACCGGCGATCACCCCCGAGCGACAACCATGAGCCACGCTTTGCGCGTGACCGGATTGGACAGGCCCCGTTCGGTGAGAGCGGGAACCCCCCTGTCCATGGCCGGCGCTTGGGGCACCGGCCCGCCCGGTGGGGACCCTCCCCTCTTACCCGGGTGGTTGCCGGGGTGTGCGGTTCGGACCGAGCGTCGCCGATCGTGGTCCATTCCGGGCGCTCGCACAAGGGGGTTCGTTACTGGCTAGTAACGGGTGGATAACCGGGGCATGGCGGGGCGGCGCCGAACGGGCACGCAGGGTGCGGTCGAGTGCCGCCCAATATCAGCAGATAGCCGGATGAAGGCGGACAGAATCCTCGGTTCGATTTACTGCAAGTAACAGCGGCCGCGATTACCAAGTTTTGGTAAAGCGCGGCCGCAGTTTGTCGCCGTGTCGCCAAATCGTCGGACGATCCGGCGCCTTGCGTGGAACTCCGAAGCGGATCAGAAAAGGACCCGGGCGAGGGCCTGGCGGGCCGTCGTCACGCGCGGGTCGTCGACACCGATCACCTCGAACAGCTCCAGGAGCCGCAGCCGCGCCGCGTCCCTGTCCTCGCCCACCGTGCGGCGCACGGTCTCCACGAGGCGCCCGAAGGCGTCCTGCACATGACCGCCCACCAGGTCGAGGTCGGCGGCGGCGATCTGCGCGGCGACGTCGGCCGGGGCGTCCGCCGCGTTCTTGCGTACGGCGGCGGGGTCGAGGTCCTGGACCCGGGCGAGGAGCTCGGCCTGGGCCAGGCCCAGCTTGGCCTCCGGGTGGGCCGGGTCGTCGGCGAGCACGTTCTTGTACGCCTGGACGGCACCCGCCAGGTCGCCCGCGTCGAGCGCGGACATGGCCGCTTCGAGGAGGGCGTCGTACGGGCCGACGGGGCGCGCCGGGGCGGCCGCACCTTCGGTGTCCGCGTCCGCGTCCACGGCGATGCCGGTGAGGCCGAAGCGCTCCTCGCCGACCATGATCAGCTGGTCGAGGGTCTCGCGGATCTGGGCCTCGGGCACCGCACCCTGGAAGAGCGGCAGCGCCTGGCCGGCGACCACCGCGAAAACGGCCGGAATTCCCTGGATGCCGAACTGCTGCATCAGCATCTGGTTGGCGTCGACGTCGATCTTCGCGAGCAGGAAGCGGCCGTTGTACTCGACGGCCAGCCGCTCCAGGAGGGGGCCGAGCTGCTTGCAGGGCTCACACCACTCGGCCCAGAAGTCGAGGACGACCGGGACCTCGGCGGAGCGCTGGATGACATCGCGCTCGAAGCCGGCCTCGTCGACGTCGATCACCAGGGCGGAAGGGGGCACCGCGGCGGGTCCACCCGTCCGCGCGGCCTCGGCTCGGACCTGCTCGGCCTTGGCCTTGGCCTCTCCGGCCGCCTTCACCGCGGCGAGGTCGACGACGCCGCTCATGGACATGTTTCGGGGCTGCATGCGTACATCCTCCCCCTTCCGCGCGCGTAACCGGTAAGTCATGGCTGAACCGTGCCGCCCGTACGCCTCCCGCCGGTATGCGAGACGCCCGGGCAACACGGTTCTTCGTCTTCTGTACGCACCGGATCCCCACCCGGTGCGTGCCGGGTCCCCACCCGGCACATGGTTGTCGCTCGGGCCGCTCAAAGCCTTTCGCTACAGGTCGTAGCGTAACTCTCCGGGAGGATCGGCGGGGAGGGCGCGGGAGCGATCCGCTCGGTGAACTGCCTCACATCACGCGCCTCTGGCGCCGTACCTACCGGCGGGTATGGTCGTCGTCCATGTGCAGCAGTACCCCCCGCAACAGCCGTACCGGACGTCCCCGCTCCATCGAGGCCGACACGGCCATCCTGGAGGCGACCCGCGCCGCCCTGGTCGATCTCGGCTGGTCCAAGCTCACGATGGGGGACGTCGCCGGCCGCGCCGGGGTTGCGAAGACGACCCTCTACCGCCGCTGGGCCAACAAGAACGAGCTCGTGGTGGACGCCGTCGCCGTCCTCTTCGATGAACTCGAACTGCCCGACCTGGGTTCCCTCCAGGCCGACATCGAGCATGTCGTCCTCCAGTTCGCGGCGCTCCTCGAACGCCCGGAGACCAAGACGGCCCTGATGGCGGTGGTGGCCGAGTCGACCCGCGACGCACCGCTGCGCGAGCGCATCCGCGCCTCGATAGTCGACCGCCAGAAGCGACTCGTCCTGGACGGCCGCCGGCGGGCGCAGCTGCGCGGCGAACTCCCCTCGGACCGCGATCCGGTCGCCGTGGACGCCACGGACGACCTGATCTTCGACGTCATCGCGGGCGCGGTCGTCCACCGCGCCCTGGTGAGCGCCGAACCGGTCGACGGGGAGTGGGTGACCCGCCTCTCGGCCCTCCTGGTGGGCGGCCTCGGCGCGGTGGCGGCCCTCGGTCTGTGAACGCGGGCCGCGTCCCGAAGTACGTCAACTCGGCAGGACGCACTCGGTGGGACGCACTCGGCACGACGGCAGGGGCGGTACGGGAACTCCCGTACCGCCCCTGCCGTCTTCTCCCGCGGGCTAGAAGCCCGGCGGCTCCGTGTAGACGCCCCACTCGTCGCGCAGGGCGTTGCAGATCTCGCCGAGCGTGGCCTCGGCGCGGACGGCCTCCAGCATCGGGGCGATCATGTTCGAGCCGTCCCGGGCCGCCGCCAGCATCGCGTCGATCGAGGCGCGGACCTTGGCGTCGTCGCGGCGCTCCTTGCGCTCGCCGAGGACGCGGACCTGCTCCCACTCGACCTCGTGGCTGACCCGCAGGATCTCCAGGTCGCCGGTGACGGAGCCGTGGTGGCAGTTGACGCCGACGACCCGCTTGTCGCCCTTCTCCAGGGACTGCTGGTACTGGAAGGCGGACTCGGCGATCTCGCCGGTGAACCAGCCGTCCTCGATGCCGCGCAGGATGCCCGAGGTGATCGGCCCGATCGGGTGCTGACCGTCCGGGTGGGCGCGGCGGCCGCGCTCCTTGATCTGGTCGAAGATCTTCTCGGCGTCGGCCTCGATGCGGTCGGTGAGCTGCTCGACGTACCAGGAGCCGCCCAGCGGGTCGGCCACGTTGGCCACGCCCGTCTCCTCCATCAGCACCTGCTGCGTGCGCAGCGCGATCTCGGCGGCCTGCGCGCTGGGCAGCGCGAGGGTCTCGTCGAGGGCGTTGGTGTGGAGGGAGTTGGTGCCGCCGAGGACGGCGGAGAGGGCCTCGACCGCCGTACGGACGACGTTGTTGTACGGCTGCTGGGCGGTGAGGGAGACACCGGCGGTCTGGGTGTGGAAGCGGAGCCACTGCGCCTTGTCGGTCTTGGCGCCGTAGACCTCCTTCATCCAGCGCGCCCAGATCCGGCGGGCCGCGCGGAACTTGGCGATCTCCTCGAAGAAGTCGAGGTGCGCGTCGAAGAAGAAGGACAGGCCGGGGGCGAAGACGTCCACGTCGAGGCCGCGGCTGAGCCCCAGCTCCACGTAGCCGAAGCCGTCGGCGAGGGTGTACGCGAGCTCCTGCGCGGCCGTCGCCCCGGCCTCGCGGATGTGGTAGCCGGAGACGGAGAGCGGCTTGTACGCGGGGATGCCCTGCGCGCAGTGCTCCATCAGGTCGCCGATGAGACGCAGGTGGGGCTCGGGCTCGAAGAGCCACTCCTTCTGCGCGATGTACTCCTTGAAGATGTCGGTCTGGAGCGTGCCGTTCAGCACGGCCGGGTCGACACCCTGGCGCTCGGCGGCGACCAGGTACATGCAGAAGGCGGGCACGGCGGGCCCGGAGATCGTCATCGAGGTGGTGACGTCGCCGAGCGGGATGTCCTTGAAGAGGACCTCCATGTCGGCGGCGGAGTCGATGGCGACGCCGCAGTGGCCGACCTCGCCGAGCGCCTTCGGGTCGTCGGAGTCGCGGCCCATGAGGGTCGGCATGTCGAAGGCGACGGAGAGGCCGCCGCCGCCGGCCTCCAGGATCATCTTGTACCGCTCGTTGGTCTGCTCGGCGTTGCCGAAGCCGGCGAACTGGCGGATGGTCCAGGTCCGGCCCCGGTAGCCGGTGGCGTGGAGTCCCCGGGTGAAGGGGTACTCACCGGGCCAGCCGATGCGCTCGAACCCCTCGTAGGCGTCGCCGGGCCGGGGCCCGTAGACGGGCTCGACGGCGTCGCCGGAGAGCGTGGTGAAGTCGGCGTCCCGCTTGCGGGCCTTGTCGTAACGGGCCTGCCAGCGACGGCGGCCTTCCTCGATGGCGTCAGCGTCCATGACTCGAATTTACTAGGACGTCCTAGTAAATGTCGATGGCAAACCTCCGCACATACGTGCGGAGGTGGGGGTCAGGCCTTGACCGGCTCCGGCTGCACGCCGCTGACCAGCGGCAACGTCTCACGGACGACCTTGCGCTCGACGAAGAACGCGGCGAAGGGAATCGTCCCGGACAGCAGCACCCAGAGGAGCTTGCCGAACGGCCACTTCGCCTTGGAGCCCAGATCGAAGGCGAAGACCAGGTAGATGATGTAGAGGATGCCGTGGGCCTGGGAGACCATGAAGGTCACGTCCTCGCCCTTGTCGAACCCGTACTTGAAGATCATGCAGGTGCAGAGCACGAGCAGCATGACGGCGGTCACGTAGGACATGACGCGGTAGCGGGTCAGCACGCTGGATTTCATGCCGTCGAGCGTAACGGCACGTTCCGGGCGATCTTCGCGCGGGTCAGCTCTCGTCGAAATCGTGCGCGCCGACCCGCAGCGGACGCAGCATCGCGAAGATCTCGCCGCACTCCTCGGCGTCGTACGTGCTGAGACCGAACTCCATCTCCATCAGGTCGCGGGTCGCGGACTCGACCACCTCGCGCCCCTTCTCGGTGATGGTCGCGAGGGTGCCGCGGCCGTCGTTGGGGTTCGGGCGCTTGGCGACCAGGCCCGACTTCACGAGCCGGTCGACCGTGTTCGTCACCGAGGTGGGGTGCACCATCAGCCGCTCGCCGATCTTGGACATCGGCAGCTCGCCCGCCTTGGAGAAGGTGAGCAGGACCAGGGCCTCGTACCGCGCGAAGGTCAGCCCGTACGGCTTGACGACGGCGTCGACCTCCGCGAGGAGGATCTGGTGGGCGCGCATGATCGAGGTGATCGCGGCCATCGACGGGACCGGGCCCCAGCGCTTCTGCCACAGTTCGTCGGCGCGGGCGATGGGGTCGAAGGGGAGACTGAGCGGCTTCGGCACGCGTCGACCTTACCCATGGGGAACTTGGCGGTCAGCCCCGTCTCATTTCTCGGTCGCACCGGAGGCCCTCAGCTCCGCCGCGGCGGCGAGCAGACAGAGCGTGCCGACGACGCCCGTGCCCGCGACGACCGTGTGCACGGGGGCGAACTCGGCCGCGATCCCGGCGCCCGCCATGCCGACGCCCTGGACGGTCATCATCCCCGCCGTCATCAGGGTCATGGCCCTCCCCCGCTGCTCCTCCGGGACCGCGGCGACGAACCAGGCGTCGAGGCCGAGGGTGTACGCGCCGGTGGCGCCCGCCAGGAAGAGCGCGACGACCGCGAGCGCGACGCCGGGCTCGGGGGCGTAGAGGAGATACGGGAGGACGCCGGTCACCGCGAGCGGGAGCACGATCCGGGAGCGGGTCGCCGCACCGAGGAAGGACCCCGCGAAGAGCTCGCCCGCGATGGTCCCGACGGGCAGCGCGCACATCAGGAGGCCGAGGGAGGCGGTGGAGACGCCGATCTCGTCGGCGTAGGGGGCGGCGAGCGCCTCCGGTACGACGGCGAAGAGCGGCGGCACCCAGAACATCAGCATCAGCGCGCGCACCCGCCGGTTCCGCAG
This sequence comes from Streptomyces gardneri, assembly GCF_006539185.1. Classification (GTDB taxonomy): domain Bacteria; phylum Actinomycetota; class Actinomycetes; order Streptomycetales; family Streptomycetaceae; genus Streptomyces; species Streptomyces gardneri. Next base: position 69,322 of record NZ_BJMN01000014.1, on the reverse strand, counting down.
CACGGCCCACGTCCCGGCGAGCCCGCTCGCGGCGGCCTTCCCGGCGGCGCGGGCGGGCCGGCGGACGGTGCCGAGGCGCAGCAGCACCGCCGAGACGAGGAAGGTGACGGCGGTGACGGCGAGGGCGCCGCGCGGCGGTACGACGGTGAGGAGCACGCCGCCGACGGCGAAGCCGGTGAGGAGGGCGCTCTGCGAGACGATCCGCAGGAGGGAGCGGCCGAGGACGAAGAGGTCTCCCTCGCCGAGGATGTCGGCGAGGGTCGCCATGCGGGTGCCGTTGAAGACCGGCGAGACGACGGCGATGGCACAGCGCAGGGCGAGCAGGACGGCGACGGGGGTCGCGGGGACGGTCATCACGGCGACGCAGGCGGCGCAGACGAGGTCGCAGACGACGAGGATCCGGCGGGGCGGGAGGCGGTCGGTGAGACCGGCCAGGAGGGTGCCGCCGAGGAGGTAGGGGAGGAAGCCGAGGGCGAAGGTGAGGGAGGAGAGAAGCGGGGAGCGGGTGAGGTCGTAGACGAGCACGGTGAGCGCGAGCTCGCTGACGACGACCCCGAGCAGCGAGAACAGGTGCGCCACGAAGACGAACCGGAACTCCCGCACCCGGAACACGGCCCGATAGCCGGGGCCGGCGGCCCCGACGGGGGCCGCAGCGGGAGCGGGGGCGGAGGCGGGAGCGGGAGGCGCGGCGGTGGGCGAAGTCGGCGCGGTGGGCGGTGTCGGGGCGGTGGGCGGTGTCGCGGCAGTGGGCGATGTCGGCGCGTCGGGCGATGCCGGGACGGTGGGCGGTGCCGCGGCAGGGGGCAGGGGTGGGTGCGGGGAGTCGTGCTTCGGCATGGCGGCAGCGTGCCGCCGTACGGGCCTCCGCCCTAGACTTTCGGCTCCACACGAATGTTCCGCGCTCCAGGGGAGGGCCCCCGTGCCGTACCACCTGCGCTTCGGCGAGGCCGACCCGCTGCGGATCCGCTTCGCGATCTCGCCGCTCTGGGAGACCCACTCCGCCGTCCGGGTCCTCGCCCGGCCCCGGCAGCAGAGCTACCACCTGCCGTGGATGCGGCGGATCGCGGGCGCCGCGCGGGGGCTCGACCTCGGGCCGCTCCAGCTCCTCATGCCGCTCCGCGGGCACAGCCCGGACTTCCTCTACCCGCCGCCGCTCGGGCCCGCCGCCACCTTCGACGAGGAGATCACGGCCGTACGGGAGACCGACCCGGCCCTCGCGCTCGTCGACTTCGAGCGGGCGCTCGCCGAGACGCCGGGAGCGGCCGCCACCGAGGAGGGGCGGCGACTCCTTGCCGATCCGGCCGACGGCGTACGGCGGCTGTCCGCACTCCTCCAGGCCGCCTGGGAGGCGCTGATCGCGCCCGAGTGGCCCCGGCTGCGGGCGCTCCTGGAGGCGGATGTGGCGTACCACTCGCGCCGGCTCGCCGAGGGCGGGCTCGAACGGCTCCTGAGCGAGCTGCACCCGGCCTTCGCCTGGGCCGCCGAGACGGCCACCCTCCAGGTCGCCTACGCCGGGGAGCACGACCGTCCGCTGGACGGGCAGGGGCTCGTCCTCATGCCCTCGGTCTTCACCTGGCCCGATGTGGTGAGCGGTTTCGATCCGCCGTGGCAGCCGACCGTGGCCTACCCGGCGCGCGGGATCGGCGGGCTGTGGGCCGAGCCCCGGGACCGCACGCCGGAGGCCCTCGGGCGCCTCCTCGGACCGGTGCGGGCGGACGTGCTGTGCGCGCTGACGGAGCCGATGGGGACGACGGCGCTGGCCCATCTCCTCGGCCGGGCGCCCTCCTCCGTCTCCGCGCATCTGTCGGTGCTGCGGGACGCGGGGCTGCTGGCGTCCCGGCGGTACGGCCACCAGGTGCTGTACGAGCGGACACCGCTGGGCATCGCGGTGTCGCAGCCCGGAACCGACTGACCGATATGTCACGATGGCGCCGATTGTCCTGAACCCCGTACCCGTACGCCCCGCCGTACCGGCGTACCCGACCCTGGGGGCCGGATGTCCCGCCGCACCGTCACCGCCGCCGCCCTGACCCTCGTCTCCGCGCTGCTCCTGACCGGGTGCGGCGAGGACGAGCCCCCGAAGGGTCCTGTCGGCCCGCCGTCCACGCGCAGCGAGGCGCCGGCCCCCTCCGCCGGTTCGCCCTTCTGGGTCGACCCGGAGAGCGACGCGGCGAAGCAGGTCAGGACGTACGAGGCGCAGGGCAGGACCGAGGACGCCGAGATCCTGAAGCGGATCGCGGAGCGGCCGGTCGCGGACTGGCCGGCCGGGGACGACCCCGTCCCCGAGGTGACGCGCGCGGTCCGGGGCGCGACGGCCGAGGGCCGGACCCCGGTCTTCGTCGCGTACAACATCCCGCACCGCGACTGCGGGATGTACTCGGCGGGCGGCTCGCACGACGCCCAGGCCTACCGGAACTGGGTCGACTCCTTCGCCTCCGCGATCGGGGACTCCCCCGCGATCGTCGTCCTGGAGCCGGACGCGGTGCCGCACATCGTGGACGGCTGCACCCCGTCGCAGTACCACGACGAGCGTTACGGGCTGCTCGCCGAGGCGATCGTGCGGCTCAAGCGGCAGCCGCACACCCGGGTCTATCTGGACGCGGGCAATCCTGCGTGGATCGACGACCCGGGCAAGCTGGCGGAGCCACTGCGCCGGGCGGGCGTCGCCCGCGCGGACGGCTTCTCGCTGAACGTCTCCAACTTCCAGACGAACGACACGGTGAAGGGCTTCGGCGCGACGCTGTCGGGGCTGCTCGGCGGCGCCCACTTCACGGTGGACACCAGCCGCAACGGCGCCGGCCCCCTCCCGGGCAACCGGGCGGAGGCCTGGTGCAATCCGCCGGGCCGGTCCCTCGGTGTACCGCCGACGGACCGGACCGGGGACGAGCTGGTCGACGCGTATCTGTGGATCAAGCGCCCCGGCGACTCGGACGGTCAGTGCCGGGGCGGCCCGGCCGCCGGGACGTGGTGGCCGGAGTACGCCCTGGGCCTCGCCCGCCGCGCCAAGGCGTAGTCACCCCGTGGACGCGCTCACCCCACGGGCCGCGCTCACCCCACCTGGATCCACTTCGCCTCGCTCGGAATGCCGTTCGCGTCCGTCACGAAGAGCATGTACCAGCCGGGCGGCACGAGCGTGCGGTCCTGCGGTACGTCGACGGTGACCGTCTTCCCGTCCTGCCCCTTCGTCAGGCCGAGCTCCACCGAGCGCTGCTCGACGTCCGTTGTGTGGGTGACGGCGCTGGGCCGCATCAGCCGGGCTTTGACGATCCGTCCGGCGTCGGCGGTCCTGAAGGTGGCGCGGCCGTTCTGGTCGAGCTCCCGCGGGCCCTCCCCCAGGGCGGGCCGGTCGGTGCCCGCCTGGTGGAGGTAGGGCGGGGTGAAGACCTCGATGCGCTGTTCGAACGTACCGAGCTTGGTGTTGTCCTTGTCGTCGAAGAGCGGGTCGGAGCCGAAGGTGGCGACCCGGCCGTCGGGGAGCAGCAGCGCCTCGGAGTGGTAGTTGCGGCCGACGGTGGGTTCCGCGGCCTCGGCGAAGGCGTTGGTCCTCGGGTCGTAGAACTGGGCCTTGAGGATGTCGCTGCCGCTGCGGCCCCGGTACTCCTCGGAGCCGCCGCTGGTGAAGACGGTGTCGTCGGGCAGCAGGACGCTGCTGAGGTAGCGGGTGCCCTGCGGGAGCGCGGGTCCGTCGGTGAAGACGGGGCTGTCCTTGGAGAGGTCGACGATCGAGGTGCGGGCGGTGGACTTCGCGGACTCGCCGACCCCGCCGCCGCCGAGGACCATGACCTTCTGGTTCTGGACGGGCGGCAGCATCAGGGAGGCGGAGGTCTCCAGCTGGTCGGGGTCGGTGAGCCCGCCGAGCTTGGTGAAGGAGTTCTTCTTCAGGTCCCACAGGCCGGGTTCGCGGCCCTTCTCGGCGGGGCCGTAGCCGGCGTTGGAGCCGGTGTAGAGGAGCTTGCCGCCCTTGGTGAGGAAGAGGGAGGGGTAGGTGGGGAAGTAGCGGAAGGGGCCTTTGGTCCACTTCTTGGTCGCGGGGTCGTAGATCTCGTTGTCGCCGGGGACGACGTCGCCGACGTCGTTGAGCCCGGAGACGGCGAGGACCTTGCCGTCCTGGAGGGTGACGAGGGTGGGGTACCAGCGGGCGTCCTTCATGGGGGCCACGGGGATGTACTTCTCGGCCCGGGGGTCGAACTCGTAGGCGCCCTTGATGCCCTGGAAGTCCTGCTTCTCGGTGGTGAGCTTCTGCGCGAGTCCGTAGACGTTGTCGGCCTCCTCGCCCTTGAGGCCGACGACCTCGTACTGCGCGGCCTCGGTGGTGAGGGCCTGCGGGCCCGCCTTCGTGGCCTCGACGAAGACCCGCGTCTCGGCGGCGGTGACCTTGGTCTTCCACGGCTTCATCTGGCCGCTCTTGAAGTACGAGATCTCGAACTCGCGCTTGGCCTTGGGGACGGTGACGTCGAACTTGGAGACGTACTCGACCCCGGACGGGGAGCGGAAGACGGTGCCCTTCTTGAGGGTGACCGCCTTGTCGGGGCTCTCGTTCTTGACCCGCATGCCGCCGCCGGCCTTCTCGACCCCGTCCTCGAGGACCTCGTACCGGGCGGTGCCGCCGGCGACGAGCAGTCGCCCGTCGGGGAGCTGGGTGTGGCCGGAGCAGAAGAAGTCCACGGGGGTGGGGATCTTCTTGAAGGTGTTCTTCGCGGGGTCCCAGAGGATCGTCTCGAAGGTCCCCGCGTCGAAGTTCTTCTGGTCGTTGCCCGAACCGGCGATCAGCAGCACCTTCCCCGTGTGGAGGAGGGCGGCGTGGATGGCGTTGATGCGGTACTCGGCGGGGACGTTCACCTCCGCCCAGGAGCCGAACTGCTTCTTGTAGCCGGGCTGGGCGATCTTGTACGCGTGGTACTTCTCCTCGGCGAAGGAGACGGCGGCGGGGGCGTTGAGCGCCGCGAGGACCACGACGGCCCCGCTGCCGAGCAGGGTCTTCTTGAACTTCTTCGACGGCCGGTGGGCCATGGCTCAGTTCCCTCCGGTCGTCGTCGGAGCGGGGGCGGCGGGGGCGGTCGGGTGCGGCGCGATGACCTCGACCCCCTCGCGGGCGTCGGCGAGACCGCGGGCGCGGGCCCGGGCACGGGCGCGCTCCCTGACGCTCCGGGCGCGCCGGTCCCGCACGGCCGTGAACGCCCAGAGGGTGACCGGGGCCAGGGCGATGACGAGGGCGAGGGACGCCCAGGTGCGCATGGCCGCGTGGGTGTGGTCGAAGCGGACGGAGGCCACGAGCGAGGCGATGAGGACCGCCGCCCAGTAGAGGTGGACGCGGAAGGTGAGGACGCGGTCGGGGCTGGCCTCGCCGCCCTTGGGGGTGACGACGAAGCGGCCGCGGGTGCGGAGCACCGCGGAGCCGAGGGACTTGAGGTAGATGGGCGCGGAGAGCGCGGACATCGCCATGCCGGCGAGGCCGCCGGAGCCCTCGGGTTCGTGGGGCGAGACGTTGTGCCGCCGGTTCCAGAGGTAGAGCCCGATCTGGAGGGCGACGGCGTCGCTGTAGATCATCAGCCACACCGAGGTGGAGACCTGCGTGCCGGAGGCGCCGAGCCAGAGGTAGAGGACGCAGCTGAGGATGCCGACGAACCAGTTGACGGCCGTCATCGGGTAGTAGACGAGCATCAGGGTGTAGTTGAGGAAGCGGCCCGGCGGGGTGCGGAAAGGTGCCTTCCAGAACTGCTTGATGATCGTCTCGTACGTGCCCCGGGACCAGCGCAGCTGCTGGGTGAAGAAGTCGCTCCAGGAGGCCGGGCCCTCGCCGACCGCGAGCACGTCGGGGGTGTAGACGGAGCGCCAGAAGCGGCCGGTGCGCGGGTTCTTCCTGCGGTGCAGTTCGAAGCCGGTGGCCATGTCCTCGGTGATGGAGTCGCACAGGCCGCCGATCTGCTGGAGGGCGGCGATCCGGACGACGTTGTTCGTGCCGACGAACATGGGCGCGCGGTAGCGGTTCCCGGCCCGCTGGATGAGGGCGTGGAAGAGGAACTGCTGCGACTCGGCGGCCTTGGTGACGATGTTGGTGTAGTTGCCGTACACCTGAGGTCCGACGACGAAGGCGATGTCGGGGTCGCGGAGGTAGCCGAGCATCCGCTCCAGGAAGTTGGGGAGCGGGACGTGGTCGGTGTCGACGGCGGCGAAGAAGTCGTAGTCGTCGCCGTGCATGGCGAGCCAGGCGTTGTAGTTGCCGTGCTTGGTCCTCGCCTTGTGTACGCCCTTCCTGCGGTTCCACTCGGGGACGCCGGCGCGCGTGAAGTGGCGCACTCCGAGCTCGGCGCAGAGCGCCTTGGCCTCATCGGAGTCGCCCTCGTCGAGGAGCCAGACGTCCAGCGGTCCGTCGTGCCGCAGCAGGACGGCGCCTTCGAGGGTGCGGCGGACCATGGAGAGCGGTTCCTTGCCCGGGACGTACGTGGTGAGGAAGGCGACGCGGGTGCCGGGCTCGGCGTGGACGGGTATCGGGTCGCGGGCGACCATCGTGGCGTGGGCGATCGACGTGACGTTCACCAGCATGAAGAAGCAGATGAGGCCGATCGACACGAGCATCACGGTGTCGAGGTGGACGAGCCAGCGGTCGCCGCCCTCGCGGACGGTCCAGTGGCTCGGCCAGACGAGATAGGCGAGGAGCAGCGCCGACAGGAGCGGCGCGAGGCACATGAGCAGGACGGCTCGTATTCGGTGCGGCTCCTGGGAGAGCAGACTTCGGTACTGCACCGTGTAGGCCGCCGGGTCCGGCTCCGTGAGGGGACCGGCGAGTCGGCTGTAGGTGTCGTAGTCGTAGGCTCCCGGCCGCACGGTGCCTCCAGCTGTCGTCGAACAGGTCGATACCCCATCAAAAGGGGATATCGCTCGGCGTGTCGACTGGAGTCGTCCGAGTGAGGGTTTTTACCGGCCGCGACCACCCTGTCGACGGAGCGTGTACGTGACGGCCCTCCGGGCGACCGGATTCAGCTCCTCGACGGCCGCCATCAGGGCGCCGAGCTGCTCCAGCGCGGCGAAGGCCGACTCCGCGCCGGCGGGGTCGACGCCCTCGTAGAGCCCGAGGCCGACGAAGGACGCGGCGACCGCGCGGGCGAGCCCGGCGGGGTCGGTGAACTCGGCGAGCGGCGTCTCCGCGAGGACGCGGACGAGCACCTCCTCGATCTCGGTGATCCACAGGTCGAGCCCGGCGGCGGTGGCCGGGGCGAGCAGGGGATGCGCCTGCGCGCCGGCCAGCAGCTGCCCCAGGAGGGCGACGTGCCCGGCCTCCCGCTCCTCCTCGTGCATCTCGCGCCCGAAGGCGAGCAGTTCGGTGAGGCTGCCGACGGAGCGGAGCCGCTCGCGGTGGCGGGCGACCCGCCGCTCGGCGCCGTGCCGGCAGGCGGCGGCGAGCAGCTCGTCGACGGAGCCGAAGTGGTAGAAGACCAGGGCCTGGTTGACCCCGGCGGTGGTCGCGATGGCACGCGCGGACGCCTTGGTGATGCCCTGCTCGACGAGCGTGCGCAGGGCGCCTTCCAGCAGCTTCTCGCGGGTCTCCTGACTCCGGACGTCCTGCGCCTTCACACTCCCGGCGGTCTTCCCGCTCATGCCCGTACCTCCTCGCGCACCGGGCGCAGCCCCGCGCGCACCCCCCGGGAGCGTACGTCGGCGTACTCGGCGGTGAAGGAGCCCTCGTAGCCGAAGAGCGGTCCGAAGTGGCGGTTCACCACCCGGACGTTGATACGGAAGCGGCCGGTGCGCTCGTCGAAGGACTCGCGGACCTCGGCCCGGCCGCCGATCAGCTCGGGGACGCGCACGTCCAACGGGCCTTCGCGGAAGCGGTGTTCCCCGGAGGTGATGAGGAGCGAGCCGTCCGGTTCGGCGGAGAGGTGGAGGTCGCTGGCGAGGTGCTGATGGGTGCCGAGGTAGTCGAGGACGCAGTCGCGCTCGGGGCTGTGGACCATGGTGGCGTCGAAGCGCCGGGGGCCGCCGGGCAGGTCGAAGGTCCGGACGAAGGTGACGGTCTCCCGGCCGTACGAGTCGGCGTACGGCACGTTCTCGATGACGAAGGGGACGTCCCGGCCGGTGCGGGGCAGCAGGATGTTCCGCAGCCCGCCGACCGCGAGGAACGGCTTCACGAAGGCCCGGCCGTGCCATACGCGGTCCATGACGCCCCGTCCGACGCACAGCTCCCCGCTCGCGAGCCCGACCGAGAAGCGGCGCCGGAGCTCCGGGTGCAGCCGCTCGAAGTCGGCGTCCCCCATGGCGGTGCGGAAGATCGAGGGCGCGGTGGCGGTCAGGGTCGTGGTCACGGCCGTTCCAGGGTGGCGAGGAGCCGGGGGTCCCGGCTGCGGGCGGGCGCGGTGCGCAGACAGCGGCGGGCCGCGGGGGTGCGGGACGAGGGCGGCGCGAGGACGGCGACGGCGAGCCCGAGGACGGTGAGCGGGACGGAGTAGGACGACACAAGGTCGAGCGGCAGCCGGGTCAGGGTGATCGGCACGGCCACGAGCAGCACCCGGACGAGGAGTTCGAGGAGCCAGCGGTTCCGCGAGCGCTCCGGGGTGATGCCCTCTTCGCACCAGAGCCGCAGCCGGTCGAACGACCAGGCCGTGGCCCAGCCCATCAGGGGCCGGAAGGCGAGCCGGTCGGCGGCGCGGCCGAGGAGGCCCCAGCGCGGCCGGTAGTCGTACCCCGTGAGGAAACGGACGCCGTCGCCGGTGGGCACGTACCTCCAGTAGCCGCTGCCCTCGGCGAGGAGCGACAGCGGGTGGGGCGAGGCGAAGCGGAGGGCGGAGACCCGGTCGCCGCCGGCCCGGTGGCGCTCCCCCGCGGAGACACCGGTGCCGGCGACGACCAGGAAGGGCAGGACGCGCGTCGCGTACCGGAAGTGCTGGGGTTCGCCCTCGGCGCGCGGAAGGTAGTCGATCTCCGTGAACCGCAGGTCCCACCGCTGGTGCCGGTCGGGTTCCTGCGTGCGTTCCCAGAGCGTCTCCAGGTCCGCGCGCACTCGTGTCTCGATGTAGAGACCCATTGCCGTTCTCCCAGCTCATCCGGCATTTTGAGCGACCGCTCAAAACTGCCTGCAGCTGAAGGTAGCCGATTTTGAGCAGTCGCTCAACCCACCGGCACGAAGAAGCCCCCGGTCCTGGATCAGGACCGGGGGCCTCCCGGGTTCACGCGTCGGCGTCAGGTGCCGCGCGGACCGGCGTCAGGCGCCGAGGTGACGCTCCACCGTCTCGACCTTGGCGGTCAGACCGTCCGTCACGCCGGGCCGGATGTCGGCCTTCATGACGACCGAGACGCGCGGCGCGCGGGCCTCGACGGCGGCGACGGCACGCTTCACGACGTCCATGACCTCGTCCCACTCGCCCTCGATGGACGTGAACATGGCGTCGGTGCGGTTCGGCAGACCGGACTCGCGGACGACCCGGACGGCGTCGGCGACGTACTCGCCGACCTCCTCCCCCACGCCCAGCGGCGTGACCGAGAACGCGACGATCACGCCTTCACCGCACCCTCGGACGCCTCCGCGCGAGCGCGGGAGGCGATGACCGCGTCGGCGGCCTCGCCCTTCAGCTTCCGCTCGGCGTAGAACCCGCCGAACGGCAGCACCGAGAGGACGAAGTAGAGCGCGGCGGTCCCGAAGCTCCACTTGGTGCGGTTCCAGGCGTCCAGCCAGAAGAGGACGTACAGGATGAAGAGCACGCCGTGGACCGCGCCCATGACCGGCACCGCGTTGAAGTCCGTCGTCCGCTTGAGCACCGAGCAGACGAGCAGAAGCAGGAACGAGACGGCCTCCGGCGCGGAGACGAGCCGGAGCCGGTGGAGGGAGGAAGCGGTCTTGATGTCCACGGAGGGGGTCACCTTCGTTCGATCTTGTGAACGGATGCACAAGGGCCCGTCCATTGTGCACGCCGACTTTGCTGTCTCTTTATCCGGGTCCCCAGTACCTTCTCCGGGTGGCAACGTTCCGACTCCAAGGCAGCAAGGTGCTCGCGGTCTCCATGACCGGCGACGCCGTCAAGGCGAAGAACGGCTCGATGGTCGCCTACGACGGCCAGGTGGCGTTCAAGAAGATGAGCGGTGGGGGTGAGGGTCTGCGCGGCATGGTGACCCGCCGGCTCACCGGTGAGCAGATGGAGGTGATGGAGGCGCGCGGCCAGGGGACCTGCTGGTTCGCGGACCGGGCCTCCGAGATCAACCTCGTGTCCCTGCACGGCGACAAGCTCTGGGTCGAGGCGAGCAATCTGCTCTGCACCGACGCGGGGCTGCGCACCGGCACCACCTTCACGGGTCTGCGCGGCGGCGCGACGGGCAACGGCCTCTTCACGACGACCGTCGAGGGCACCGGGCAGGCGGCGATCACGTCCGACGGCCCGGCGGTCGTGCTGCGGGTGACCCCGCAGTACCCGCTCCAGGTCGACCCCGGCGCGTACATCGCCCACCAGGGCAACCTCCAGCAGCACTTCCAGTCGGGTGTGACCTTCCGCACCCTGCTGGGCGAGGGCGGCGGCGAGGCCTTCCAGATCCGCTTCGAGGGGGACGGCCTCGTGTACGTCCAGCCGAGCGAGCGGAACACGATCGGGGGCGACGTCTGATGCCGTTCCGCGAGATCAACTCGAAGATGGTCGAGGCGACCGTCGTCCCCGGGCAGCGGATGTTCAGCCAGCGCGGGGCGATGCTCGCCTACCGCGGCGACGTCACTTTCACGCCGAACATGGCAGGCGGCCAGGGCGGCGTGATGTCGATGATCGGCCGCCGCGTGGCCGGCGAGGCGACGCCGCTGATGACGGTCGAGGGCAACGGCACGGTGATGTTCGGGCACGGCGGCCACCACATCCAGGTGATCGGCCTGACCGGCGACACCCTGTACGTGGAGGCCGACCGGCTCCTCGCCTTCGACGGCACCCTGGAGCAGGGCACGATGTTCATGGGCTCGCAGGGCGGGGTCATGGGCATGGTCCGCGGCCAGGTGACCGGCCAGGGCCTCTTCACCACCACCCTCAAGGGGCACGGCGCCGTGGCCGTCATGGCGCACGGCGGGGTCATCGAGCTGCCCATCACCCCGGGCCGCCCGGTCCACGTCGACCCGCAGGCGTACGTGGCCCACCACGGCGACGTACGGAACAAGCTCTCCACGGCGCTGGGCTGGCGCGACATGGTGGGGCGCGGCTCGGGCGAGGCGTTCCAGCTGGAGCTGAGCGGCAGCGGCGCGGTGTACGTCCAGGCCTCGGAGGAGAAGCTGTGAGCACCCCGGTGATCCACGACCCGACGACGCTTCCGTCGGACGACAACGTCAACCCGTACACCTTCTGCGTGGAGCTCAAGGGCTCCCAGTGGTTCCTGCAGAAGGGCAAGATGATCGCCTACTACGGGCGGATCGAGTTCAACGGCATCGGGCACGGGCGGCTCGACCGGCTGGTCCGTACGTCGTTCCACTCGCCGCTGCACGCGAGCGACTGGGTGGTCGCGGAGGGCAGCGGCAAGATGCTGCTCGCGGACCGGGCCTTCGACGTGAACTCGTTCGACCTGGACAAGGGCAACCTGACGATCCGCTCGGGCAATCTCCTCGCGTACCAGCCCACGCTCGCGCTGAAGCAGTCGATCGTGCCGGGTTTCGTGACGCTGATCGGCACGGGCACGTTCGTGGCCGCGTCGAACGGCCCGGTGGTCTTCATGGAGCCGCCGATGCGGGTGGACCCGCAGGCGCTGGTCGGCTGGGCCGACTGCCCCTCCCCCTGTCATCATTACGACCACGGCTACATGACCGGCGTGATGGGCGGCGTACGGGCCCTGACGGGGATCGGCGGCACCTCGGGCGAGGAGCACCAGTTCGAGTTCGTGGGCGCGGGCACGGTGCTGCTCCAGTCGACGGAGCTGCTCATGCCGGACCGGGCGATCGGCGGGCCTTCCGCGCAGGCGGGAGTGCCCGGCGGACACGGTGCGCACGGTTCCGGCCAGAGCGTGCCGGGCTCGGTACCACGCCTTCCCGGCCAGCTCGGTGACCTCCAGCGGCGCTTCGGTCTGTGAGCGGTAGTCTGCGGAGTGTGACGTCTTCGAACGCACGCTCCCAGACTTCGTCAAGTATTCAACTTCTTAGGTAGAATCCATACATGGAGACCGAGACCGCCACCCCGTGGCTCAGCGACGGCGAGCAGTGCGCCTGGCGCACGTTCCTGGACGTCCAGAGGATGCTGACCCACCAGCTGGAGAAGGACCTCCAGCCCTTCGGCCTGACGATGAACGACTACGAGATCCTGGTGAACCTCTCGGAGTCGGCGGAGCGGCGGCTGCGCATGAGCGACCTCGCCACGGCCACCCTCCAGTCGAAGAGCCGGCTCTCCCACCAGATCACCCGGATGGAGAACGCCGGACTCGTCCGGCGCGAGAACTGCGAGTCCGACCGGCGCGGGCTGTACGCCGTCCTCACGGACGACGGCATGGAGACCATGCGCAAGGTCGCCCCGCACCACGTCGAGTCGGTGCGCAGGCACTTCATCGACCAGATCGGCTCCGACGCCCTCGGAGACCTCCACGAGTCGCTGAAGCCGATCGCGGAGCAGCTCCGCGGGCGGCGCGGCAAGCCGTGACCTGACAGAGAACGGGAAGGGCCTCTCCGGACGACCGGAGAGGCCCTTCTCGTACGTACCGAGGCGTACGGGGTCAGTTGCCCGTCAGGCTCGCGACCAGCTCGTCGGAGGCCGCGTACGGGTCGAGCTCGCCCGCGACGATCCGCTCGGCCAGCGCGTCCAGGCGCCGGTCGCCGTGCAGGTCGCCGATGCGCTCGCGCAGGGCCGTGACCGCGATGGTCTCCACCTCGCGCGCGGCACGGGACCTGCGTCGGTCCGCGAGCACCCCGTGCTCCTCCATCCACGCGCGGTGCTTCTCCAGGGCCTCCACGACCTCGTCGATGCCCTCGCCGCGCGCCGCGACCGTCTTGACGATCGGCGGCCGCCAGTCACCGGCACCCCGCGCCTCGCCCAGGCCCAGCATGTGGTTGAGCTCCCGGGCGGTGGCGTCCGCGCCGTCCCGGTCGGCCTTGTTCACCACGTACAGGTCGCCGATCTCCAGGATGCCCGCCTTCGCGGCCTGGATCCCGTCGCCCATGCCCGGCGCGAGGAGGACGACCGAGGTGTCGGCCTGCGAGGCGATCTCGACCTCGGACTGCCCGACACCGACCGTCTCCACGAGGATCACCTCGCAGCCGGCCGCGTCCAGGACGCGGATGGCCTGCGGGGCGGACCAGGCGAGGCCGCCCAGGTGACCGCGGGTGGCCATGGAGCGGATGTAGACGCCCGGGTCGGAGGCGTGCTCCGACATCCGGACCCGGTCGCCGAGCAGCGCTCCCCCGCTGAACGGGGAGGACGGGTCGACGGCCAGGACGCCGACCCGCTTGCCCGCCCGCCGGTAGGCGGAGACCAGCGCGGAGGTCGACGTCGACTTGCCGACGCCGGGCGAGCCCGTCAGGCCCACCACGTAGGCGCCGCCCGTCAGCGGAGCGAGCGCCGCCATCACCTCGCGCAGCTGCGGGGACGCCCCCTCCACGAGCGAGATCAGCCGGGCCACGGCCCGCGGCCTGCCCTCACGTGCCTGGGCGACGAGTTCGGGGACGTCCACCATGAGCGCTGCTCCTCGGTTAGGTGCTTACTTGCCGGACACGCGCACGATCAGCGCGTCGCCCTGGCCGCCGCCGCCGCACAGGGCCGCCGCGCCGATGCCGCCGCCGCGCCGCTTGAGCTCCAGGGCGAGGTGCAGCACCACGCGGGCGCCGGACATGCCGATCGGGTGACCCAGGGCGATCGCGCCGCCGTTGACGTTCACCTTCTCGGGGGTAACGCCGAGGTCCTTCATTGACTGGTGCGCGACGGCGGCGAAGGCCTCGTTGATCTCGATCAGGTCGAGGTCGTCGACGGTCAGGCCGTCCTTCTTGAGGGCGTGCAGGATGGCGTTGGACGGCTGCGACTGGAGCGAGTTGTCCGGGCCCGCGACGTTGCCGTGGGCGCCGATCTCGGCGATCCACTCCAGGCCCAGCTCCTCGGCCTTGGCCTTGCTCATCACGACGACGGCGGCGGCGCCGTCGGAGATCTGCGAGGAGGTGCCGGCCGTGATGGTGCCGTCCTTGGCGAAGGCCGGACGGAGCTTGCCGAGGGACTCGGCGGTGGTCTCGGCGCGGATGCCCTCGTCCTTGGAGAAGACGACCGGCTCGCCCTTGCGCTGCGGGATCTCGACCGGGGTGATCTCGGCCTCGAAGATGCCGTTCTTCTGCGCGGCGGCGGCGCGCTGGTGCGAGAGGGCGGCGATCTCGTCCTGCACGTCGCGCGGGATGCCCAGGCGCGTGTTGTGCTTCTCGGTGGACTCGCCCATGGCGATGTTCTCGAAGGCGTCGGTGAGGCCGTCGTACGCCATGGCGTCGAGCATCTCGATCGCGCCGTACTTGTAGCCCTCACGGGACTTCGGCAGCAGGTGCGGGGCGTTGGTCATCGACTCCTGGCCGCCGGCGACGACCACGTCGAACTCGCCCGCGCGGATCAGCTGGTCGGCGAGCGCGATGGCGTCGAGACCCGACAGACACACCTTGTTGATGGTGAGGGCCGGGACGTTCATCGGGATGCCGGCCTTGACGGCGGCCTGGCGTGCGGGGATCTGCCCGGCGCCCGCCTGGAGCACCTGGCCCATGATCACGTACTGCACCTGGTCGCCGCCGATGCCCGCACGGTCGAGGGCGGCCTTGATCGCGAAACCGCCGAGATCCGCGCCCGAGAAGGACTTGAGCGAGCCGAGCAGGCGACCCATGGGCGTACGGGCGCCCGCGACGATCACTGAGGTGGTACCGGTCGTTCCAGACATGAGGCACGGCCCCTAGGGATGAGGAGTGAACGAGGGTTTACCGCCAATGTACTGAGGCGCGCGGCGCCCGGTCACCGGGCAGCCGGTGTGATCGCGCGCACGTTGCGTAACCGCCCTTCTGGCGGTGGACTAGGGGGCATGCTGACGCGTATCGACCACATCGGGATCGCCTGTTTCGACCTCGACAAGACTGTCGAGTTCTACCGTGCGACGTACGGATTCGAGGTGTTCCACACCGAGGTCAACGAAGAGCAGGGTGTCCGCGAGGCCATGCTCAAGATCAACGAGACCTCCGACGGCGGGGCGTCCTACCTCCAGCTCCTGGAGCCGACCCGCGAGGACTCTGCGGTGGGCAAGTGGCTCGCCAAGAACGGCGAGGGCGTGCACCACATCGCCTTCGGCACCGAGGACGTCGACGGCGATGCCGCGGCCATCCGCGAGAAGGGCGTCCGCGTCCTGTACGACGAGCCGCGCATCGGCTCGATGGGCTCCCGCATCACCTTCCTCCACCCCAAGGACTGCCACGGCGTCCTCACGGAACTGGTCACCTCGGCGAAGCCGTCCGCTGACCACTCCTCAGCGGAGCACTGACCTCCGGATTCCTGGCCCGGTAGAGTGGGCGACTCCGGGCCGGGGCCGGTCGGGGCTGCTTCACGTGGCACCGAAGTCGGGATGTCGGGGTCGTCCGATCTGCCACGATTCCCCGGGGGTCCGTCCTCGTCGATGAGGACGGTGCCGTTGGAGTTGCGGACAGGGTTGGGGTCTCCCCTGCTCGGAGAGCTCGGGGAAGGATGGACCGCGCAGTGCGGGGCTACGAACGCCAGGAGAGCCACCGAGCTGAAGACGACCATCTCGCCAGGTTCGAAGCCGAGATGGACCGGCTGAAGACCGAGCGCGAGAAGGCCGTCCAGCACGCCGAGGATCTCGGCTACCAGGTCGAGGTCTTGCGCGCCAAGCTCCATGAGGCGCGCCGCACGATCGCGTCCAGGCCCGCGTACGACAGCGCGGACATCGGCTACCAGGCCGAGCAGCTGCTGCGCAACGCGCAGGTGCAGGCCGAGCAGCTCCGCCAGGACGCCGAGCGCGAGCTGCGCGAGGCCCGCGCCCAGACGCAGCGCATCCTCCAGGAGCACGCCGAGCACCAGTCCCGGCTCCAGGCCGAGCTGCACAACGAGGCGGTCCAGCGCCGCCAGCAGCTGGACCAGGAGCTCAACGAGCGCCGGCAGACCGTCGAGGCGCACGTCAACGAGAACGTCGCCTGGGCCGAGCAACTGCGCGCCCGTACGGAGTCCCAGGCCCGCCGCCTGATGGAGGAGTCCCGCGCGGAGGCCGAGCAGTCGCTCGCCACCGCCCGCGCCGAGGCCACCCGCCTCGCCGAGGAGACCAGCCGCCGCGTCGGCGCCGAGGCCGAGGCCGCCCGCGCCGAGGCCGAGGCGATCCTGCTGCGCGCCCGCAAGGACGCCGAACGGCTCCTGGGCACCGCCTCCAGCCAGGCCCAGGAGGCCGCGAGCCACGCCGAGCAGCTCCGCTCGACGACCACCGCCGAGACGGACCAGGCCCGCCGCCAGGCCACCGAGCTCTCCCGCGCCGCCGAGCAGCGCCTGCAGGAGGCCGACGAGAAGCTCCGGCTGGCCGGCGCCGAGGCCGAGAAGGCCCTCACGGAGGCCAAGGAGGCCGCCGCCAAGCAGCTCGCCTCCGCGGAGTCCGTCAACGAACAACGCACCCGCACCGCCAAGACGGAGATCGCCCGGCTCGTCGGCGAGGCCACCAAGGACGCCGAGGCCCTCAAGTCCGAGGCCGAGGAGAAGCTCCGCGAGGCGACCGCCGAAGCCGAGAAGCTGCTCTCGGAGGCCTCGGAGAAGGCCCGTACGGCCGTGGCCGAGGACTCCGCCGCCGCGCTCGCCAAGGCCGCCCGCAGCGCCGAGGAGATCCTCACCAAGGCGTCCGAGGACGCCCGCGAGACCACCCGCAAGGCCTCCGAGGAGGCCGAGCGGATCCGCCGCGAGGCCGAGACCGAGATGGACCGGCTGCGGACCCGGGCCGAGGAGCAGGCCGACGAACTGCTCGGCTCGGCGAAGGACGACACCAAGGAGTACCGCGCCAAGACGGTCGAGCTCCAGGAGGAGGCCCGCCGGCTGCGCGGCGAGGCCGAGCAGCTGCGCGCCGAGGCCATCGCGGAGGGCGAGCGGATCCGCGGCGAGGCCCGCCGCGAGGCCCTCCAGCAGATCGAGGAGGCGGCCGGCACCGCCGAGGAGCTGCTGACCAAGGCCCGTACCGACGCAGAGGAGCTCCGCACCAAGGCCGGCACCGAGAGCGAGCGGGTCAAGTCGGAGGCCGTCGAGCGCGCCCAGACGCTCCGCGCGCAGGCCGAGGAGACCCTGGAGCGCACCCGCGCCGAGGCCGAGCGGCTGCGCGCCGAGGCCGAGGAGCAGGCCGAGTCGGTCAAGGACGCGGCCGAGGAGGCCGCCGCCGGACTGCGCGCGGACGCCGAGCGGGCCGCCGAGGCCCGCCGCGCCGAGGCCGCCGACGAGCTGACCCGGCTGCACACCGACGCCGAGACGAAGGTGGCGGCGGCCGGCCAGGAGCTGACCGACGCCCGCGCCGAGAGCGAGCGCATCCGGCGCGAGACCGCCGAGGAGACGGAGCGGCTCCGCACGGAGGCCGCCGAGCGTGTCCGTACGCTCCAGGAGCAGGCCGAGCAGGAGGCCGAGCGGCTGCGCGCCGAGGCCGCCTCGGACGCCTCCTCCGCCCGGAGCGAGGCCGAGACCGCGTCCGTACGGCTCCGCACGGAGGCCTCGGCCGAGGCCGAGCGACTGAAGTCCGAGGCGCAGGAGACCGCCGACCGGGTGCGGGCGGAGGCCGCGGCCGCCGCCGAGCGGGTGGCCGCCGAAGCCGCCGAGACCTTGGCCGCCGCGCAGGAGGAGGCCAACCGCCGCCGCCGGGAGGCCGAGGAGACGCTGGCCTCGGCCCGCTCCGAGGCCGGCCGCGAGCGCGAGCTCGCCCGTGAGCAGTCCGAGGAGCTCCTCGCCGCCGCCCGCAAGCGCGTCGAGGACGCCCAGACCGAGGCGCAGCGCCTGGTCGAGGAGGCGGACGCGCGGGCGACCGAGATGGTCACCGCCGCCGAGCACACCGCCCAGGAGGTGCGGGACTCGGTGTCCGGGCTGCGCGAGCAGGCCGAGGAGGAGATCGCCGGGCTGCGCAGCGCCGCCGAGCACGCGGCCGAGCGGACGCGCACCGAGGCGCAGGAGGAGGCGGACCGGGTCCGGTCCGACGCGTACGAGGAGCGGGAGCGGGCGTCCGAGGACGCCTCCCGCACCCGGGCGCGCGCCCAGGAGGAGTCGGAGGCCGCGAAGGCGCTGGCCGAGCGGACCGTCGGCGACGCGATCGCCGAGTCGGAGAAGCTGCGGGCGGACACCGCGGAGTACGCGCAGCGGGTACGGACCGAGGTGACGGACTCGCTCGCCTCGGCGGAGCAGGACGCGGCCCGTACGCGGGCGGACTCCCGGGAGGACGCGAACCGGATCCGTTCGGAGGCCGCCGAGCGCGCCGAGACGGTGGTCGGCGAGGCGCGTGCGGAGGCGGAGCGGATCGGCGCCGAGGCCGAGCAGGTCCTCGACGAGGCCCGCAAGGCCGCCGACAAGCGCCGCAGCGACGCCGCCGAGCAGGCCGACACCCTCGTGGGCGAGGCGACGAGCGAGGCCGAGCGGATCGGTGCCGAGGCGGTCGCCGAGGCCGAGCGGCTCACGACCGAGGCCGCCGAGCTCCTGGAGAGCACCGAGCAGGACGCGCTGCGTCTCCGTACCGAGGCCGAGCAGGTCAAGGCCGACGGGGAGGCGCACGCGGAGGCGCTGCGGACCGCGGCGATCGCGGACGGCGAGCAGGTCCTCGACGAGGCCCGCAAGGCCGCCGACAAGCGCCGCTCCGACGCCGCCGAGCAGGCCGACGCGCTCATGGCCGAGGCGACGAGCGAGGCCGAGCGGCTCACCGCCGAGGCGGTCGAGCTGATGGAGACGACCGAGCAGGACGCGCTGCGGCTCCGTACCGAGGCCGAGCAGGTCAAGATCGACGGGGAGGCGCACGCCCAGGCCCTGCGGGCGGCCGCCCTCGCGGACGGCGAGCAGGTCCTCGACGAGGCCCGCAAGGCCGCCGACAAGCGCCGCTCCGACGCCGCCGAGCAGGCCGACGCACTCATGGCCGAGGCGGTCGCCGAGGCCGACCGGCTCACCCGTGAGGCGGGCGAGCTGTCGGACGCGGTCACGGCGGACGCACGCGCCGAGGCCGAGCGGATCGCGGCGGAGGCCGCCGAGCAGGCGGGCCGGACCGTCGCGGAGGCCGAGCGTCACAAGGCCGAGGCGGAGGCGGAGGCGGCCGCGACGGTGGACGCCGCGCAGCAGGACGCCGAGCGGATCCGCGCAGAGTCGGAGAAGGTGAAGGCGGACGCCGCGGCGGCGGCCGAGCAGATGCGGTCCGAGGCCCGCGAGGAGGCGGACCGGACGCTCGACGAGGCCCGGGAAGCCGGAGCGCGTAAGCGTTCGGACGCGGCCGAGCAGGCGGACCAGCTCATCGCCAAGGCCCAGGAGGAGGCGCTGCGCGCCACCACCGAGGCCGAGACGCAGGCGGACACCATGGTCGGCGCGGCCCGCAAGGAGGCCGAGCGGATCGTCGCCGAGGCGACCGTCGAGGGCAACTCGCTGGTGGAGAAGGCCCGTACGGACGCCGACGAGCTGCTCGTCGGGGCGCGGAGCGACGCGACGGCCATAAGGGACCGGTCCGAGGAGCTGCGGGGCCGTGTCGAGGCCGAGATCGAGGAACTGCACGACCGGGCGCGGCGCGAGAACGCCGAGCAGATGAAGACGGCCGGCGAGCGCGTCGACAAGCTGGTCAAGGCCGCGACGGAGCAGCGCGCCGAGGCGGAGGAGAAGGCGAAGGAGCTGGTCTCCGAGGCGAGTTCCGAGGCGAGCAAGGTCCGCATCGCGGCCGTCCGGAAGGCGGAGGCGCTCCTCAAGGAGGCCGAGCAGAAGAAGGCGTCGCTCGTCGCGGAGGCCGAGGGCATCAAGGCGGAGGCCGAGCAGATCCGCGCCGAGGCGCAGGCCGAGGCCGACAAGACGGTCGAGGACGGGAAGCGGGAGCTGGGCGTGCTCGTGCGCAGGCGCGAGGACATCAATGCCGAGATCTCCCGTGTCCAGGACGTACTGGAGGCGTTGGAGTCTTTCGAGACACCGTCGGCGGGCTCAAAGGACGGGGTGAAGGCCGGTGCGTCGTCAGGGATCACTCGTTCGGGTGGCAAGTCCCAGGACGGCTAGCCACTCGAAAGGCTGGACATTCTCCAGATCAAACGGGCATACGCTCGATGACACGCCGCTTCGGCCCCTAGGATTCCCTCTAACACCTCACCGGTCTCATTCGACAGGAACCCCATGAGCGACACTTCCTCCCCCTTCGGCTTCGAGCTCGTGCGGCGTGGTTACGACCGCGGTCAGGTGGACGACCGCATTACCAAGCTCGTCGCCGACCGTGACAGTGCTCTCTCCCGGATCACTTCCCTGGAGAAGCGCATCGAGGAACTCCACCTCGAAACGCAGAACGCACAGGCGCAGGTCACCGACGCCGAGCCGTCGTACGCCGGCCTCGGCGCCCGTGTCGAGAAGATCCTCCGGCTCGCCGAGGAGGAGGCGAAGGACCTGCGCGAGGAGGCCCGTCGCGCCGCCGAGCAGCACCGCGAGCTGGCCGAGTCGGCCGCCCAGCAGGTGCGCAACGACGCGGAGTCCTTCGCGGCCGAGCGGAAGTCGAAGGCCGAGGACGAGGGCGTCCGGATCGTCGAGAAGGCGCAGGGCGAGGCCAACTCGCTGCGTGGCGAGGCGCAGAAGGACGCGCAGTCGAAGCGCGAGGAGGCGGACGCCCTCTTCGAGGAGACCCGCGCCAAGGCCGCCCAGGCCGCCGCGGACTTCGAGACCAACCTGGCGAAGCGCCGCGAGCAGTCGGAGCGGGACCTGGCCTCGCGTCAGGCGAAGGCCGAGAAGCGCCTCGCGGAGATCGAGCACCGCGCCGAGCAGCTCCGTCTGGAGGCCGAGAAGCTGCGTACGGACGCGGAGCGCCGGGCCCGTCAGACGGTGGAGACCGCTCAGCGCCAGGCCGAGGACATCGTCGCCGACGCGAACGCGAAGGCCGACCGGATCCGCAGCGAGTCGGAGCGCGAGCTCGCGGCGCTGACGAACCGTCGCGACTCGATCAACGCCCAGCTGACCAACGTCCGCGAGATGCTGGCGACCCTGACGGGTGCCGCGGTCGCCGCGGCCGGCTCCCCGATCGACGACGAGCGCGCCGCCGGCGTCCCGGCCCAGCAGTCCCGCTGACGCCCCGGCAGTCCCGCTGACACCGGGCGGCACCGTCGGCAACACCGCGCCGGTACCGCGTGCACAGCACATCCGAAAACCCTCCGTCACTCCGGTGGCGGGGGGTTTTCCGCGCCCTTAGGTTGGGACGCATGATCGAGCTTGAGGGCCTGACCAAGCACTACGGGACGAAGACAGCGGTCGACCATCTCTCCTTCCAGGTCCGGCCGGGCGTCGTCACCGGTTTCCTCGGGCCGAACGGGGCGGGCAAGTCGACGACGATGCGGATGATGCTCGATCTGGACAACCCGACCAGCGGTACGGTCCGGATCGACGGCAAGCACTACCGGGACCTCGCGGAGCCGCTGAAGTACATCGGCGCCCTGCTCGACGCCAAGGCGATGCACGGCGGGCGTTCCGCGTACAACAACCTGCTGTGTCTCGCGCAGTCGAACCGGATCCCGGAGAGCCGGGTCGGCGAGGTGCTCGACCTCGTGGGTCTGACGCCGGTCGCCCGGAAGAAGTCGAAGGGTTTCTCCCTGGGTATGGGGCAGCGGCTCGGAATCGCCTCGGCCCTGCTCGGCGATCCCGAGATCCTGATGTTCGACGAACCCGTCAATGGTCTGGACCCCGAGGGAATTCACTGGATCCGCAATCTCATGAAGGCGCTGGCCGGCGAGGGCCGGACGATCTTCGTCTCCAGCCATCTGATGAGTGAAATGGCGCTGACGGCCGATCATCTGATCGTGATCGGGCAGGGAAAGCTGCTGGCCGACACGTCGATGGCGGATTTCATCCAGCAGAATTCACGAAGTTATGTGCGGTTGCGTTCGCCGGAGCAGGAACGCCTGCGGGACGTTCTCCACGCCAACGGATTTGTCGTGGTCGAGTCGGGCAACGGCACCCTCGAGGTGGACGGGGCGACCACCGAGAAGCTGGGCGAGCTGGCGGGCGCGAACCAGCTCGTCCTGCACGAACTGAGCTCCCAGCGCGCCTCGCTCGAGGAAGCGTTCATGCAGATGACGGCCGGTGCGGTGGAGTACCACGCGCACGGCACCGACGTACACGGCGCCGCGTCGGCGCCCGGCCCCAAGTGGGGCTCGATCTCCGAGGGAGACTGATCGATGGCAGCGGCATCCGCGGTCCTCCGGTCCGAGTGGACCAAGATCCGGACGGTGTCGTCGACCGTCTGGACACTGGCGAGCGCCCTGATCGTCACGGTGGGGGTCGGCGCGGCGCTCTCCGCCGTGTTCAACTCCACCTTCGACGAGCTCAGCGAGGCCGAGAGACTCACCTTCGACCCGACCCTGGTCAGCTTCTTCGGGATGACCCTGGGGCAGCTGGCGATGGTCGTCTTCGGCGTCCTGGTGGTCGGCACCGAGTACTCCTCCGGCATGATCCGCACCTCGCTCGCCGCCGTGCCGCAGCGCGCGACCTTCATCTTCTCGAAGATCGCGGTGGCCGGCGGTCTCGCGCTGCTCGTCGGCATCGTGACGAGCTTCCTGTCCTTCTTCCTCGGGCAGGCGCTGCTCGGCGAGCACCGGGCGTCGATCAGCGACGAGAACGTGCTGCGGGCGGTGTTCGGCGGCGGTCTGTACATGGGACTGATCGCGATCTTCTCGATGGGCGTGGCCACGATGCTGCGCTCCTCGATGCTGTCGCTCGGCATCCTGATGCCGTTCTTCTTCCTGGTCTCGCAGATCCTGGCGGCCGTGCCGAAGGCCAAGGAGGTGGCCCGGTACTTCCCCGACCAGGCCGGCTCGAAGATCATGCAGGTCGTCCCGGACGCCCTGAACACGGAGAAGGCCCCGTACGGTCCCTGGGGCGGGCTCGGGATCATGCTGATCTGGGTGGCGGCCTCGCTCGCCGGCGGCTACCTGGTGCTGAAGAAGCGCGACGCCTGACCCCGGGGGGCCGAGCCCCGAAGGCGCCCGGCCGCGCCGTCCGGGGGCCGGTCCGACCCGTAGGGGACGACCTGGAAATCTCCCGGACCTTCCCTTCCGCATCTCTTCCGCTTCGCTGGAACCGTCAACGGCTGGATAAGCTCCTCATTCATACGGGGGGCTCCGGCCGTCGGCCGCCACGCCCCGACATGGATGCGACCGACCTGTCGATGGGGCTGGAGAATGATCGAGGCAGTCGGCCTGACGAAGCGCTACGGCGCCAAGACGGCCGTGTACAACCTTTCCTTCCAGGTGAGGCCCGGTGTAGTCACCGGCTTCCTGGGGCCCAACGGCTCGGGCAAGTCGACGACGATGCGCATGATCCTCGGGCTCGACCGACCCACCTCCGGGCATGTGACGATCGGCGGCCACCCCTTCCGGCAGCTGCCGAACGCGCCCCGGCAGGTCGGCGCGCTGCTCGACGCGAAGGCCGTGCACGGCGGCCGGAGCGCGCGCAGCCATCTGCTGTCGCTCGCCCAGCTGGCCGGCATCCCGGCGCAGCGGGTCGACGAGGTCCTCGGCGTCGTCGGTCTCCAGGACGTGGCCAAGCGCCGCTCCAAGGGCTTCTCGCTCGGCATGGGCCAGCGGCTCGGCATCGCGGCGGCGCTCCTCGGCGACCCGCAGGTGCTGCTCTTCGACGAGCCGGTCAACGGCCTGGACCCGGAGGGCATCCTCTGGGTCCGCAACCTGATGAAGAAGCTGGCCTCCGAGGGCCGGACCGTCTTCGTCTCCAGCCACCTCATGAGCGAGATGGCGCTGACGGCGGAGCACCTGATCGTGATCGGCCGGGGGCAGCTGCTCGCGGACATGAGCGTCACGGACTTCATCTCGGCGAACTCCGCCGACTTCGCCCGGGTGCGGACGCCGCAGACCGAGCCGGCGCAGCGCGAGAAGCTGACGACGACGCTCACCGAGGCCGGCGGCCAGGTGCTGTCCGAGCCGGACGGCGCGCTGCGCGTGACGGGTCTGCCGCTGCCGCGGATCAGCGACCTCGCGCACGACGCGGGCGTTCGGCTCTGGGAGCTCTCCCCGCACCAGGCCTCCCTGGAGGAGGCGTACATGCGGATGACGCAGGGCGCCGTGGACTACCGCTCCACCGACGACCGGCTCGCCCACCTCCAGGCTCCGCTCCAGCCCGGCCAGCCGGGGTACGGGATGCCGCCGCAGCAGCCGACGGCCCCCGAGGTGTCCCAGCAGGGCTGGTACGCCCCGCCGCCGCCCGGGCAGAACCCGTACGCCGGGGCTCCTCAGGCGCCCGCACAGAGCCCGTACGCCACCCCGCAGCCGAGCGACACCACCAAGGACGCCCGATGACCGCCCCCACCCACCACCACGCACCGGCGCCGCACGCCTACGTCTCCCCCATCCCGGTCCGCAGGGCGCACCTCGGTGACGCCCTCGCCTCCGAGTGGACGAAGATCCGCTCGGTGCGGTCGACGATGTGGACGCTCGGCGTCATGATCCTGCTGATGCTGGGCATCGGCCTGGGTGTGGCGGCCATCGCCTCGGCCTCCGAGGCGCCGATGGGCGACGAGTCCGCGCTCGGCTTCGGCTTCTTCGGCATGCTTCCGGCCTCGATCTGCGTGATCACGCTCGGGGTCCTGACGATCGCCTCCGAGTACGGCACGGGCATGATCCGTACGACCCTGACGGCCTGCCCGAGCCGGGCGCGGGTGCTGACGGCGAAGGCGATCGTCTTCTTCCTGCTGGTCTTCACGGTCACCACCGTCTTCGCTGCGCTGGTGGCGGTGGCGCAGGTCGCCATCGTGGACACCGCGTCGGAGCCGACGGGCGCCGAGTGGCTGCGGGCGACGGTCGGGGCGGGCGCGTACCTGGCCATGCTCGGTCTGCTGTCGCTGGCGCTCGGGACGCTCATCCGGCACTCGGCCGGTGCGATCACCGTCATGATCGGTCTGCTGCTGCTCCCGCTGGTGGCGGCGCTGTTCATGTTCTCGGCGGCGCTCCGGTCCGTGCAGGAGGCGCTCTTCACCTACGCGATCCCCTCGCAGATGATCGCGCTGTACAGCGAGCGTCCGCCGTTCGGCGACAACGGCCCGGCGGGCTGGGAGCCGCTGCTGATCATGGCGGGTGTCACGGCCGCGGCTCTGGCCGGCGCCTACGCCCTGCTGAACAGCCGGGACGTGTAAGAGGGGCTGCCTCAGTACTTCGGCGCATTACGGGACCGCTGCACCCTGCTGGTGCGGCGGTCCTTCGCGTTCCAGCAGGCCTTGTGCCAGTGGCGCCGGTCGTCCACGCCCCCGTACTCGGGCCAGGCGACGACGTGCGGGGCGCCGGCAGGGATCTCCTGGTCGCAGCCGGGGCAGCGGTAGCGCTTGCCGGGCGAGCTGGCTCCGGCGACGAGCCGGACGTACCACTCCTCGCCCTGCCAGGTCTCGCTGCGCTGCGCGCCGCCGTACCGGTCGCCGGGTTCGCCCAGCTGCTGCTCGGGCTTCTCGCCGCCTCGGGAGCGGTTGTGGCGCGGGGACACGGGCACACCTCACGGGGTCTGGGAACACGGACCGTTCTCTCCAGCCTACGGGCCGCGACACGGTGCCCAGGGCCCGGTCCGCGACGGCTTAGCCGAAAATCGCAAGAACTTCATGAACGGCCGTTGCCTTTGGCACGTGTCAGACGTTGTTGCCAGTGCGAGGGGAGATACGCGTCGGCCGCAAGGAGGCAGAAGGCGATGCGCGTGGGTACGTTCGTTCTGGCCGCCCAGTTCCCGGGCCAGGGACAAGGGGAGGCCTTGCACCGGGCGGTGCGGACCGCCGAGGTCGCCGAGGAGGCGGGACTCGACTCCGTCTGGCTCGCCGAGCACCACTTCGTGCCGTACGGGGTCTGCCCCTCGGCCGTGACGCTCGCCGCGCTGCTCCTCGGGCGCACCCGGCGGCTGAGGGTGGGCACGGCGGTGAGTGTGCTGCCGACCGTCCACCCGGTCGCCCTGGGAGAGCAGGCGGCGCTGCTGCACCTCACCTCGGGCGGCAGGTTCACCCTCGGGGTGGGCCGGGGCGGTCCGTGGGTCGATCTTGAGGTGTTCGGCGCGGGTCTGGCGGCGTACGAGGGAGGCTTCCCCGAATCGCTCGATCTGCTGCTGCGGTGGCTGGGCGAGTCCCGGGTCGGCGCCGAGGGGGAACGATTCGCTTTCCGCGAGGTGGCGGTGGTCCCCCGTGCCGACGAGCTGATCGGCGGTGAGCCGGGGCCCGAGGTCGTGGTGGCCTGCACCTCGCCGAAGAGCGTGCGGCTCGCCGCGGAGCGCGGGCTTCCGATGCTGCTCGGCATGCACTGCGGCGACGAGGACAAGGCCGAGATGGTCGCGGCCTGGGCGCGCTGCGCCCGGGAGGCCGGGCGGGACCCGGACGAGATCGCGCGGATGGGAGCCGGGCACGTCTCCGCGGGGGTCGTCCAGCTCGCGGACCGGGAGGCGGACGCGGCCGAGTCGCTGGTGAAGGCGATGCCGGGCTGGCTGAAGCAGGGACTCGACGCGCATGTGACGGTCGACGGCCGGCACCGGGCGATGCGGGACCCCGTGGCGTACACGGAGCTGCTGTGCGGGCTGCACCCGGTGGGCACGCCCCGGCTGGCGGCGGACCGGCTCGCGGCGACGGCGGAGCGTACGGGCATCACGCGGTTCGCTCTGCTCGCGGAGGGCTCGGGCGATCTCGCGGCGACCGAGGAGAACGTCCGGCGGCTCGGCGCCGAGGTCCTCCCGCTGCTGGGCTGAGGCCCGGCGGAGAGAGTGTGCCGCCGCTCCGGCATCTCTTCGTGGTCGACGCGTGTCGGCACGCGTCGACCACGTCTCCCGCGATGCGGAGCGGCAGCACCATGTCTCAGCAGTCGCGCATTTCCGGCGACTGGTTGAGCAGCTGCCCCCGTACGGACGTGAAACGGGCGAGCCGCTCGTCCACCGCCGGGTCCAGCGGGAACACGGCCACGCGGTGGCAGTTCTGGAAGGCGAGACGCACCCCGAAGTGTCGCTGCAGGGCGCCACGAATGGCATCGCTCGCGAGCGCGCGCAGCAGCTGACCACGTGCCTGTTCGTTCGGCGGCGGCGTCTGGTTGTCGGCGAACTCTCCGCCGTCGACCTTCAGCTGGGCCACCAGGGAACTGATCATCTCCCATGCGTAGGGCAGGGAGGTCCGGACGCAGTCGACGAAGTCGGCTTCGTCGACCTCGCCTCGCTCGGCCTGTTCCAACAGTGCCGGTGAGACGTCGAGCGACATGGGTTCTCCTCTCGCGACCCCGCGGACGGGGTCTTGCGGGCAGGGACGAAGGCCGGGCCGTGCGCCACGCAGCGTGCACGGACGACGACCTCCAGCTTCCACGGTAAGCGCGCAGACCTGGTCGCACCAGAAGATTGGGAACACAACAGGCTGATAACCGACGGGTGTTCGGCTCAGGATGATGCCCGAATCGCGCGGAAGAGCGCCCGTCTTGTAGCGTTGCGGACCATGCGTCTCGTCATTGCCCGTTGCTCCGTGGACTACGCGGGTCGGCTCACGGCCCACCTGCCCTCCGCGCCCCGTCTGATCCTGATCAAGGCCGATGGGAGCGTCTCGATCCACGCGGACGACCGGGCGTACAAACCGCTCAACTGGATGTCGCCGCCGTGCACCCTGAAGGAGGGTGCCGACGGTGAGGCGGGCATCTGGACCGTGATCAACAAAGCGGGCGAGAAACTGATCATCACGATGGAGGAAATCCTCCACGATTCCTCGCACGAGCTCGGTGTGGACCCCGGTCTGATCAAGGACGGCGTGGAGGCCCACCTCCAGGAGCTGCTCGCCGACCGCATCGAGACCCTCGGCGAGGGGTACACCCTGATCCGCCGCGAGTACCCGACGGCGATCGGCCCGGTGGACATCCTGTGCCGCGACGCGGACGGCGGGACGGTCGCGGTGGAGATCAAGCGGCGCGGCGAGATCGACGGCGTCGAGCAGCTGACCCGCTACCTGGAGCTGCTCAACCGCGATCCGCACCTGGCCCCCGTGAGGGGCGTCTTCGCGGCGCAGGAGATCAAGCCGCAGGCGAAGGTGCTCGCGACGGACCGCGGGATCGGCTGCGTGGTCCTGGACTACGACGCCCTGCGCGGCATCGAGGACGACAAGCTCCGCCTCTTCTGAGTCCTCCCGGGCCCGGCCCGGAGAAGGACGAAGCGGTACGAGTACGGGGACGGCCCCGGGTGCGGTGAGCGCGCCCGGGGCCGTCCCCGTCTGCCGTGAGCGGGGTCAGACGATCGTCGTCTCCGAGGCGGCGGGGCTGTCGGAGACGGAGGGGCCGCCGCCGAGGGGCGCCGACGCGGAGTTGCTCGGCGAGTTCTCCTCGGCCGGCGGAGCGGTGGTCGTCGGCGGGGCCGTGGTCGGGGGGGCCGTGGTCGTCGGCGGGGTCGTGGTCGGCGGAGTCGTGGACGGGGGCGGAGTGGTCGTCGGGCTCGACGTCGTCGGGCGCGGTCCGCCGGTGGAGGCCGAGGGGCTCGACGGCGGCCTGGTCGTGGACGGGGGCGTGGTGCCCGTCGGCTTGCCCGTGGGCGACGGCGGGGCGGTGGACGACGACGAGGACGACGACGAGGACGAGGAGCCGGGCGAGCTCGGGGAGCCCGTGGCGCCGGGGCTCGTCGGCGCGTTCGACGGGGAGGTGCCGTCGGAGCCGGAGGGGCTCGGGGAGCCCGAGTGCGTGGGATCGCCGGTCTTGCCCGGGTCGCCCGGCTCGCCGCCCTCCCCCTCGTCGCCCTCGGCGGGCGGCTCGTCGCCGTCGATGGCGTCGTCGAGGGTGCCGTCGGTCGCCGTGCTGTCGGAGGTGACGCGGTTGGTGGCGGGGTCCTCGCCTTCGCCCGACGTGGCGCCGAGGGTGACGACGGTGCCGAGGACGGCGACGAGGAGCGCGCCCGCGCCGACGGCGGCGAGGTTGCGGCGGGCGCCGGCGAGGATGCCTCCCGCGAAGCCCGGGCGGCGGTCGCCGGGTCCGGTGTCGGGGCGGGTGATGAGCGTCGGGCCCTCGTCGGCGAAGTCCGGGAACGCGGGAATCGGAGGCACCGCCGGGCCCCGCACGGGACCACCGGGCAGCGGGGCCGTGGGCGGCTCCGGGGCCGGGAGCGCGGGCCGGGCGGTGGCGCGCCGCAGGGCCGGGGTTCCGCGGGGCGGCGAGACGGGCTCCTCGGCGCGGGCCGCGACCGGGGTGTCGTGCTCTCCGGAGAGGTCGGCGACGAGGGCGAGCGCCCGGCGGCCCGCGACGGTGCCGCGCTTGTCGGCGAGCACCCCGCGCATCCCGATGGAGGCTTCCAGCTCGGCGCGGGCCCGCTCCAGGTTTCCGGCGCAGATCGCGAGGACGCCCAGCTCGTGGTGGAAGTACGCCTCCTCGGCGACGTCCCCGGTGAGCCGGGCGGCCTCCTGGCCGGCGCGCAGGGCCCGCTCCCAGGCGCCCCAGTGCAGTCCGGCGGCGAAGGCGGGCGCGGCGGCGCGGGCGAGGAGGACGGCGGTGGCCCGGCGCTCTCCGTCGGTGCCGGCCTCGGTGCCGGGGACGAGCGCGGCCAGGGCGGCGAGGAGGGCGTCGGACTCGGCGGCGGCGCGCTCGGGCGTGACGGAGGGGTGTCCGGCCCACCAGGCGTAGTGCTGGGCGGCGCTGTGGACGCGGTCCGCGGCATCGTGCTCGTACCCGTGGGCGAGGAGCTGGGTCATGACCCCGCCGGCGAGCCGGTAGCGGGTGCCGACCGGGGAGAGCAGCCCGCAGGCCACGAGCTCGCCGAGGGCGGCATCGGCGTGGGTGTCGCCGACCAGGGCCGGCAGGTGGGCCTGGTGCGGGACCTCTCCGCCGAGGGCCACGGTGAAGCGCAGGGCGGCCTGGGCGGAGCGGCTGAGCCGGGAGGCGAGGAGGGCGGCGGGGGCGGCGCCCTCGCCGAGGCTGGGCAGGGGTATCTCGCGGAGTTCGACGTCGGAGTCGTCGACGCCGTCGAAGGCGGCGGCCGCGGCGGCGGCGGCAGCCGCGGGGTCGGTGGGGCCGAAGGCTTCTTCGAGGGCGCCGAAGGCGTCGAACTCGGCCGGGGTGACGCGCAGCCGGTCGCGCTGGCGCAGCAGCGCTCCGGCCTGGACGAAGCGCAGGGGCAGGCCCTCGGACTCGAACCACAGGTCGCCGGCCCAGTTGGCCTCCTCGTCGGTGAGGGTGCGGCCGACGGCGCTCTCCAGGAGCTTCAGGGACGCGCCGCGGCCGAGGCCCGCGAGGGCGACCTCCTCGACGTGGGCGCCGGCCGTGGGGGCGGGCGCGTCGGGGGCGGCGGCGAGGAGGAAGGCGCACTCGGGGGCGGCGGCGAGGAGTTCGTCGAGGGCGGCGCCGCCGAACTCCAGGTCGTCGACGACGACGACGGCACCGACGTCACGGAGCAGGTCGAGGAGCGCGGTCCGGTCGGGCCGGTGGTTCGGGGCGTACCGGACGGCGGTGAAGAGTTCGTGGAGGAGCTCGGTGGGGGTGCGGTGGTGGCCGGAGAGGCGTACGACACCGTCGGGGGCGAGCTCCGCGCAGTCGGCGGCGACCGCGTCGAGGAGGGTGGTGCGGCCGGATCCGGCGGGGCCCGTCAGGCGGGCGGAGCGGCCGCGGGCGAGGATCTCGGCGAGCCGCTCGCGCTGCTCCTGGCGTTCGAGGAGGGGCAGGTCGGGGGCGGCGGGACCGGGCGGTACGGGCGGGGCCGCGGCGCGGGCGGCCTCGGCGCGCTCCTCGGGGGTGCGGCGGCGGGGGGCCGCGGGCTCCTGTCCCGGCGGGCAGGGTTCTATCTCGCTGCCGTCGACGGGGTTGACGGTGAGGAGCAGGTCGCCGGAGACCAGCGTGACGACGCGGGCGCGCGCGGGGGCCGCGGGCGCGGGCAGACCCCGGCCCTGGCGGGTCTCGTCACCCTCGGTGTCGTGCCCGTACTGCTCCGACCCAGGGTTGATCGGGTCCATGGTGCAAGCCCCCAAGAAGCGGTGTCCGGTGCCCGCCGGATGGGTCCGTCAATGTGCAGGCGACCGAACCCTAGACCGTGGTCAGGCGCTCGGGAACAGGCGGGGTGCCACGGAGACCAAGACGTCACGGTCTTGTGAGGATTGAGCGTGACGCCTGGTTCACACAGCGGCTTCACAGACGGTGGAGACCCCTGGGGGTGCGCACGGGGGGTCACACCCGGGGCAGCGACTCCGCGGCGAGGCCGCCCTCGATGGCGAGGATGCGGTGGAGCCGGGTGGCCACGAGCAGCCGCTGCATCTGGGGCGGGACCCCGCGCAGGACGAGGCGCCGGCCGCAGCGGCCGGCCCTCCGGTGAGCGCCCATGATCACGCCGAGCCCGGTCGCGTCCCAGGAGTCGAGGCCGGTCAGGTCGAGCACCAGATCGCCGACTCCGTCGTCGACGGCCGAGTGCAGGACCGTACGGGCGTCCGCCGCGCTGCGGACGTCGAGGCGGCCCCCGACGACCAGCTCGACGTGGTCGCCCCTGATGTGCATATGCGCTCCCCGAGAGTGCTCCGTCTTCGCAACAACTGACTGCCGCACTGGCAGATACGTTGCGCCTTGTCAGCGAACCGATACCGAAATTCACCCCACGGGGTGAGGCGGGGTGGCGGGTACGGCTCAGTACTTGTAGAAGCCCTGCCCGCTCTTGCGGCCGATGTCACCCGCGTCCACCATCCGGCGCATCGCTTCGGGCACCGCGAACTTCTCGTCCTGGGACTCCGTGTAGATGTTGTTGGCCGCGTTCACCAGGATGTCGATGCCGGTGAGGTCGGCCGTGGCGAGCGGGCCCATGGCGTGGCCGAAGCCGAGCTTGCAGGCGATGTCGATGTCCTCGGCGGTGGCGACGCCGGACTCGTGGAGCTTGGCGGCCTCGACGACGAGGGCCGAGATGAGGCGGGTGGTGACGAAGCCGGCGACGTCGCGGTTGACGACGATGCAGGTCTTGCCGACGGACTCGGCGAACTCCCGGGCGGCGGCGAGGGTCTCGTCGCTGGTCTTGTAACCGCGGACGAGCTCGACGAGCTGCATCATCGGGACCGGCGAGAAGAAGTGGACGCCGACGACGGCCTCGGGGCGCTCGGTCACCGCGGCGATCTTGGTGATCGGGATCGCGGAGGTGTTGGAGGCGAGGACGGCGCCGTCCTTGGCGACCTTGTCGAGCGAGCGGAAGATCTCGTGCTTGACGTCGAGGTTCTCGAAGACGGCCTCGACGATGATGTCGGCGTCGGCGACGGCCTCGAGCTCGGTGGTGGCGGTGATCCGGCCGAGGGCGGCCTCGGCGTCGGCCGCGTCCAGCTTGCCCTTGGCGACGAAGCGGTCGTACGACGCCTTGATGCCGTCGGTGCCGCGGGTGAGTGCGGCGTCGGTGACGTCACGCAGGACGACGTCCCAGCCCGCCTGTGCCGAGACCTGCGCGATGCCGGATCCCATGAGTCCGGCCCCGATGACGGCGAGCTTCCTGGCCACGATGTTCCACCCCTTAACGCCTGTTCACTTCTGACTCTTCGGCGGAGATTAGCGGGCCGGGGGCGCCATGTGACCGCTAAGTAATGCGCGTCACGCCCTCTTTGACGGACGTCACACTCACGACACCTCGTTCGTCCGGTCAGCCCTCGCGTACGGCGTACGTCAGGACCCGCTCGCTGAGCAGCTCCTCGATCTCGTCGAGAAGGACGAGGGCCTCGCGGGAGACGGTCGTCGCCTTGCGTCCCGCGGTCATCTCGCGGGTGATGTAGGCGACGACGGTGTTCTCGATCCAGGCGAGCTGGCCTCCGACGAGCAGCGGCAGCGGGTCGTCGGCGGCGGCCCCGGTCTCCTCGCGCAGGGTGGTGACGACGGCGTCGTGGACCTGCTGCTGGAGGTGGAAGAGCCGGGCCTTGAGGGTGGGGGCGTGCTCGATGACGTTCATGAAGGCGTCGAAGCCGTCCATGAGTCCGTACGCGGGCGAGACGGCGCCGATGTCCTGGCGCAGCGCGCGCAGGACGGCCGCGGCGGCGGACTCGCCCCGGTCGCGGCCGCGGATCATCCGGGCGAGGCGCTGGGTGACGCCGTCCATCCGGTCGAGGAAGAGGTCCTCCTTGGCCGGGAAGTAGTTGTAGACGGTGTTGACGGAGACGTCCGCCGCCTCGGCGACGTCGGCGACGGTCACGGTCACGAAGCCGTGCTCCAGGAAGAGCCCGGTCGCGATGTCCGAGATCCGCTGCTTCGTCTCGCGCTTCTTGCGTTCCCTGAGTCCCTCGGCCATGCCCACATCCTAGGCTCCCTGAAATTTTGGACCGTGCGAAAACTTGGTGGCATTGCAAAATTTCAGTGACTCTGTTTTTGTAGTCGTCATGCCCATCATCAGCACGGCCGGGCTCGCCCGGACCTTCACCGGCAGGAGCAGCCCCGTGGAGGCCGTCCGCGGGATCGATCTGACCGTCCGGCCAGGCGAGATCCTCGGACTCCTCGGACCCAACGGCGCCGGCAAGACGACCACCCTGCGCATGCTCACGACCCTGCTCCCGCCCACCGGCGGCGCCGCCACCGTCGCCGGTCACGACCTCGTCAAGGACCCCGCGGCCGTACGCCGCCGGATCGGGTACGTCGCCCAGTCCGGCGGCCTCGACCCCCAGGAGACGGTCCGCTCCGAGCTCGTCCTCCAGGGCAGGCTCTACGGCCTCGACCGCACCCGCGCGACCGCGCGCGCCGAGGAACTCGCGGTCGACCTCGACCTCACCGAGCTCCTCGACCGGCCCACCCCGGCGCTCTCCGGCGGCCAGCGCCGCCGCCTCGACCTCGCGATGGGGCTCACCCACCGGCCGGAGATCCTCTTCCTCGACGAGCCGACGACCGGCCTCGACCCCGGCAGCCGCGCCGACCTGTGGGCCCTGGTGCGACGGCTGCGCGACGAGCACGGCACGACCGTCGTCCTCACCACGCACTACCTGGACGAGGCCGACGCCCTCGCCGACCGCATCGTCGTCGTGGACCAGGGCACGGTCGTCGCCGAGGGCAGCCCCGCCGCCCTCAAGGCCGCGCACGGCGCCGCCACCCTCCAGGACGCGTTCCTCGCGATCACCGGGCGCGGCCCGGCCCCCGTCGACACCACTCCCGTAGCCGTCTAGGACCCTGATGCTTCTCCACGACACCGCGCTGCTCTTCGGGCGCTACGCCCGCCAGACCCTGCGCTCCCCGTTCCAGATCTTCTTCGGCGCGCTGATGCCGCTGCTCTACCTGTTCTTCTTCGGGCCCCTGCTCACCGGTCTCCCGCTGGGCCGCGAGGGCGACTCCTGGCAGATCCTCGTCCCCGGCCTGCTGCTCCAACTCGGTCTCTTCGGCGCCTCGTTCGCCGGTTTCTCGATCATCATGGAGAAGAGCTGGGGCGTGTTCGACCGGATGCGGGTCACTCCGGTGAGCCGACTGGCCCTGCTGCTCGGCCGGGTCCTGCGCGACGCCGCGCTCTTCGTCTTCCAGGCGGTGCTGCTCGTCCTCGTGGCCGTTCCGATGGGCCTCAGGGCGCCGCTCCCCGGGATCCTGATCGGCTTCGGCTTCGTCGCCCTGCTCTCGGCCGCGCTCGCCTCGCTCTCGTACGCGCTGGCGCTGAAGCTGCCGAGCCCGCAGGAGTTCGGCCCCGCGATCAACACCCTCGCGATGCCGGCGATGCTGCTGTCCGGCCTGATGCTGCCGATGGCCCTCGCCCCCGGCTGGCTGGACGTGCTCTCGCACCTCACGCCGTTCCGCTATCTGGTGGACGCGGTCCGGGAGGCGTACATCGGCCACTACACGACCCCGGCCGTGCTGTACGGGGTGCTCGTCGCCCTCGGCCTGACGGCGCTCGCCGTGACGGTCGGCACACGGACGTTCCGAAGCGCCGGTGCCTAACTAGGCTGGGCCCATGGTCAATCTGACGCGCATCTACACCCGTACCGGCGACCAGGGCACGACGGCCCTCGGCGACATGAGCCGGACCGCCAAGACGGATCTGCGGATCTCGGCCTACGCCGACGCCAACGAGGCCAACGCCGCCATCGGCACGGCCGTCGCCCTCGGGCAGCTGGACGAGGAGGTCGTGAAGGTCCTCGTCCGTGTCCAGAACGACCTGTTCGACGTGGGCGCCGACCTCTGCACGCCCGTGGTGGAGGACCCGAAGTACCCGCCGCTGCGCGTCGAGCAGGCCTACGTCGACAAGCTGGAGGCCGACTGCGACCACTTCCTGGAGGAGCTGGAGAAGCTGCGCTCCTTCATCCTGCCGGGCGGCACACCCGGTGCGGCGCTGCTGCACCAGGCGTGCACGGTGGTCCGGCGGGCGGAGCGCTCCACGTGGGCGGCTCTGGAGGTGCACGGCGAGACGATGAACGCCCTGACCGCCACCTACCTCAACCGGCTATCGGACCTGCTCTTCATCCTGGCCCGGACGGCGAACAAGGAGGTCGGGGACGTGCTCTGGGTCCCGGGCGGCGACCGCTGAGACACCCTGCGGGGACTCGCCCTTCGAGGACTCACCCTCCGGCGCCTTCTTCGGCCAGATCGCGTACGTGAGCGCGATCAGGCCGTGGATGCCCGCCGCCCGCCAGGCGCCGAAGATCCAGCTCCGCAGCCCGTCCGTGTTCCCGTCGTCGCCGACGTACCAGATCGCCAGGAGCAGCAGGACGGAGGCGACGGACGCGGCGACCACCGAGCCGAGCCAGACCCGGCCCTCGTGACGGGCGCGCGCCATGCCGTACTGCGGCGGCTTCTGCGGCGGGGGGCCGCCGCCGAGGCGGTGGGCGGCGTGGCCGTCGAGCCACTTCACGGTCCGGTGGCCGTGGCCGACGGTGTAGCCGATGTAGACGGCGGCGAGCCCGTGCCGCCAGCTCGGCTCGGCCCCGTTCTTGAGGTCGATCGCGGTGACGACCAGGAGCAGGACCTCCAGGAGCGGTTCGCACAGCAGCAGCGCCATGCCCGCCTTGGGCATCTTCAGGAGATAGCGAGTGGCGAGGCCGGCGGCCAGCAGGACCCAGAAGCCCACCTCGCAGATCACGATCAGCGCGACGATCACGATGTTCCCCTTTCGGTTCCCCCTCAGCGTCCCGTGGGTTCGGGCGTGATTCCTCGTCGCCGTGGACGAAGTCCGGCTACATCCTTCGACGGAGGGGCGGATCGCCCAGGACGAGGAGGTCTCCGCTCGCGGGGACGTGTTGGATGGGTACGTGACCCTTCCCCGCCCGCACCGCATCGACCTGTTCATCGCCGCCGTCGGCCTGGTCGGCGGCCTGGTCCTGTGGTCGTTCGGACTCTTCGTGACCGGGGACCGCCTCATCGGGCCGCGCTGGGCGACGCTGATCCCGCTGGCTGTGATGGCCACGACGGAGGCCCTGCGCCGCGCCGCTCCGCAGACCGCCCTGACCCTCGCCACCGTGGCGATCGTCGGCGACCAGTTCACCAACGGCAACCTCGCCACGGTCCTGATGTTCACGGACGTGGTCTACGCGGCGGTGGTGTACGGCACGCCCTCCCAGGCCCGGCGCATCCCGTACACCATGGGACTGATCACCGTCACGGTCACGGTGGTCTTCCTCGTCTGGTGGCAGAACGCGATCGGGCTCCTCGTGGGCGTGATCACCGGCATGCTCTGCTTCCTCCCGGCGATCACGGGCGCGATCGTCCGCAACCACCGGGAGGCGGCCGACTCCGCCCGGCTGCGCGCCGAGCAGACCGCGCTCCTCGCCGAGATGGACCGCACGCAGGCCGTGGTGGCCGAGCGGTCCCGGATGGCGCGCGAGCTCCACGACATGGTGGCCAACCACCTGTCCGCCATCGCGATCCACTCCACGGCGGCGCTCTCGCTCGACGAGCCGGCCACCACCCGGCAGGCGCTGACCGTGATCCGGGAGAACAGCGTCGCGGGTCTCGCCGAGATGCGGCGGCTCATCGGGCTGCTGCGCGACAGCGGCGCGGACACGGAACCGGCCGCGGCGCCCACACTCGCCGGCCTGGACGCGCTGGTGGCCCAGTCCGCGGCCAACGCCGAGCCGAGCGGTCTCGTCCTCGTCCTCGACGACACCCGGCGGAGCCCGTCGGCCCTCCCGGCGCCGGTGGAGCTGGCCGCGTACCGGATCGTGCAGGAGTCCCTGACGAACGCGCTCAAGCACGCGGCGCCCGGCGAGGTGCGGGTGAGCCTGGGACAGGACCCGGGCGCGCTGTGG
The DNA here is from genome assembly GCF_006539185.1 of Streptomyces gardneri. Classification (GTDB taxonomy): domain Bacteria; phylum Actinomycetota; class Actinomycetes; order Streptomycetales; family Streptomycetaceae; genus Streptomyces; species Streptomyces gardneri. The sequence goes on along the minus strand of NZ_BJMN01000014.1, from coordinate 32,077 downwards.
ATCCGGGTGACGAGCCCGTACGGGGAGCGCTCCGGCCCGACGGCGCCCGGTTCGGGGGCCGGCCTGGTGGGGATGCGGGAGCGGGTGGCCCTGCTCGACGGGGTGTTCGAGGCGGGCCCGGTCCCGGACGACCGGGGACGAAAGACGTGGCGGGTCCGGGCGGAGCTGCCCGTGGGCGCGAGCGACGAGGAGCGGACATGACGGTACGGACGGGTGGGGAGCGGGCATGACGGTGCGGGTGCTGGTCGCCGAGGACCAGAGCGCGGTACGGGCGGGGCTCGTCCTGATCCTGGGCAGCGCCCCGGACATCGAGGTGGTCGGGGAGGCGGCGGACGGGGAGCGGGCGGTGGAGCTGGCCCGTGAACTGCGCCCGGACCTGGTCCTGATGGATGTGCAGATGCCGCGGATGGACGGGGTGACGGCGACCGGGATCGTCGTCTCGGAGGGGCTCGCGGACGTCCTCGTCCTGACCACCTTCGATCTCGACGAGTACGTCTTCGGGGCTCTGCGGGCGGGCGCCTCGGGCTTCCTGCTGAAGAACGCGGAGGCGCGGGAGCTGATCGAGGCGGTACGGACGGTGGCGCGCGGCGAGGGCCTCATCGCCCCGGCGGTGACCCGGCGGCTGATCGCCGAGTTCGCCGCGACGGGCCGCCCGGCGCGGCCGTCGGCCGGGACGGACCCGGCGGTGCTCGACGCGCTGACGCCCCGAGAGCGGGAGGTGCTGTCGGCGCTGGGCGGGGGTCTGTCGAACGCCGAGATCGCGGTACGACTCGACATGGCGGAGGCGACGGTGAAGACGCACGTCAGCAAGGTGCTGAGCAAGCTGGAGCTGCGCAGCAGGGTCCAAGCGGCGGTACTGGCACAGGAGTTGGGGGTCTGACCGAGATCGGCGACGTTGGTCTGGACCTCTTGACGATTGGTCCAGACCTTCCTACGCTCGCGGGGCGCGCGCATCTTCACGGACCACCCCCACCTTGTCCGTCCGCAACTTGAGGAGCACCGTTGAGCACTCAAGCACCGACGCGCAGAACAGGGTTCAGACGCCGGGCCGCCGCCGGTCTGACCGCCCTGATCCTGCCGCTGGCCGCCATGGTCGGCCTCGCGACCCCCGCCGAAGCGGCCACCTCGGCCACGGCGACCTACACCAAGACGTCCGACTGGGGCACCGGCTTCGGCGCCAACTGGACCGTCAAGAACACCGGCACCACCACCATCACCTCCTGGACCGTCGAGTGGGACTACCCCACCGGCACCGCCGTCACCTCCGCCTGGGACGCCACCGTCACCAGCTCCGGCACCCACTGGACCGCCAAGAACGTCGGCTGGAACGGGACCCTCGCGCCCGGCGCCTCCGTCTCCTTCGGCTACAACGGCTCCGGCTCCGGCGCGCCCACCGGTTGTAAGATCAACGGCGCCGCCTGCGACGGGACCTCCCAGCCGGGCGACAACGCCCCCTCGGCCCCCGGCACCCCGGTCGCCTCCAACATCACCGACACCTCGGTGAAGCTGACCTGGACCGTCGCCACCGACGACAAGGGCATCAAGAACTACGACGTCCTGCGCGACGGCACGAAGGTCGCCACGGTCACCGGCCTCACCCACACCGACCAGGGCCTGACCGCCGGCACCGACTACAGCTACACGGTCGTCGCCCGCGACACCATCGACCAGACCGGCCCCGCCGCCGGCCCGGTCCCCGTCCGCACCACCGGCGGAGGCGGCACCCCGCCCCCGAACGTGGTGAAGATGGGCTACTTCACGAACTGGGGCGTCTACGGCCGCAATTACCACGTGAAGAACATCGTGACCTCGGGCTCCGCGTCCAAGATCACCCACATCAACTACGCGTTCGGCAACGTCCAGGGCGGCAAGTGCACCATCGGTGACGCCTACGCCGACTACGACAAGGCCTACACCGCCGACCAGTCCGTCGACGGCGTCGCCGACACCTGGGACCAGCCGCTGCGCGGCAACTTCAACCAGCTGCGCAAGCTGAAGAAGGCGTACCCGAACATCAAGGTGCTGTGGTCCTTCGGCGGCTGGACCTGGTCCGGCGGCTTCGGCCAGGCCGTGCAGAACCCGACCGCCTTCGCCCAGTCCTGCTACGACCTGGTCGAGGACCCGCGCTGGGCCGACGTCTTCGACGGCATCGACCTGGACTGGGAGTACCCGAACGCCTGCGGTCTCTCCTGCGACACCAGCGGTGCCGCCTCCTTCAAGAACATGATGCAGGCCATGCGCGCCAAGTTCGGTGCCAACAACCTGGTCACCGCGGCCGTCACGGCCGACGCCTCCGCCGGCGGCAAGATCGACGCCGCCGACTACGCGGGCGCCGCGCAGTACATGAACTGGTTCAACGTCATGACGTACGACTTCTTCGGCGCCTGGGCGGCGAAGGGTCCGACGGCCCCGCACTCCCCGCTCACCTCGTACGCCGGCATCCCGCAGGCGGGCTTCAACTCCGCCGAGGCGATCGCCAAGTTCAAGGCGAAGGGCGTCCCCGCCAGCAAGCTCCTCCTCGGCATCGGCTTCTACGGTCGCGGCTGGACCGGCGTCACCCAGTCCGCCCCCGGCGGCACGGCGACCGGCCCGGCGCAGGGCACGTACGAGCAGGGCATCGAGGACTACAAGGTCCTCAAGAACTCCTGCCCGGCCAACGGCACCGTCGCGGGCACGGCCTACGCCCACTGCGGCACCAACTGGTGGAGCTACGACACCCCCGCCACCGTGAACTCGAAGATGAGCTGGGCCAAGAACCAGGGCCTCGGCGGAGCGTTCTTCTGGGAGTTCAGCGGTGACACCACCAACGGCGAGCTCGTCGGCGCCATCAACACCGGTCTGAACTAACCCCACCGGGGGACACGAAGAAGCGGGGGCCGGCGCAGCACGCCGACCCCCGCTTCCTCACACCTACGCGACGTTGACCCGCTGCCCGGGAGGCGCCGCCTCCAGCCAGGCCATGAAACCGGTCCGGGCGTCCTCGCTCATCGCGAGCTCCAGACGGACGCCCTCGTACATACAGGGCTGGATGACCATGTCGGAGAGGAGCGCGAGCTCCTCCTCGCCCTCGGGCATCCGGCGCTCCAGGGCCACGATGGACGAACGCTCCAGGACACGGCGCGGGCGGGGCGCGTACGAGAAGACACGGAACCAGGCGATCTCGTCACCGCTGTAGCGGGCGACGCCGTACACCCAGCCCTTCCCGCTCGGATCCGGCTCCGCCGGGACATTCCAGTGCAGGGAACAGTCGAAGGTGCCGCCGGCACGCTGGATCAGCCTCCTGCGCAAGCCGAAGACGAAGAGCCCGATCACCACCAGTGCGACGACCAGGCCGCACACGAGCAGAGCGAGGAACATCTTCACCGACCTCCTCGCTGCGTCCCGTAGCCGGCAGAGCCGACCGAACCGAAATACACCTGCATCTGCATCGCCTCAGCCGCGGCACGGTCTGGATAATTCCAGCCGTGCCGCGGCTGAGGGCACTTCTACTCGGCGCGGACCGTCAGCGGACCGCTACCGCGCGCAGCCGGACATCGGCGCGCCGCTCGGCGGCGGCGTCGGAGTCCGACTTCGCACGCTCCAGCGCGCGCTCGGCGCGCTGGGCGTCGATCTCGTCCGCCAGCTCGCAGATCTCCGCGAGCAGAGACAGCTTGTCGTCGGCGAAGGAGATGAATCCGCCGTGGACGGCGGCGACGACAGTCGCGCCCTCGCTCGTACGGATGGTCACCGGGCCCGACTCCAGCACACCGAGCAGCGGCTGGTGGCCGGGCATGACGCCGATGTCGCCGGAGGTGGTACGCGCGATGACCAAGGTGGCCTCGCCGGACCAGACACTCCGGTCCGCGGCGACCAGCTCGACGTGCAGCTCAGCAGCCAAGGGTGGCTCCTCGGGTCACCACCCGGCGGTCGTGCCGGGTGTTGGGGTCAATTCTAATGGGCGTGGTGAGGGGGGCGGGACAGGATCCCGCCCCCCTCAGGAGCACGGGGCTCAGGAGACGCCAAGCTCCTTGGCGTTCTTCTTGAGGTCCTCGATGCCACCACACATGAAGAAGGCCTGCTCGGGGAAGTGGTCGTACTCACCGTCGCAGATCGCGTTGAACGCGGCGATCGACTCGTCGAGCGGAACGTCCGAACCGTCCACACCGGTGAACTGCTTCGCCGCGTGGGTGTTCTGGGACAGGAAGCGCTCGACACGGCGGGCGCGGTGGACAACGAGCTTGTCCTCCTCGCTCAGCTCGTCGATACCGAGAATCGCGATGATGTCCTGGAGGTCCTTGTACTTCTGCAGGATTCCCTTGACGCGCGTGGCGGCGTCGTAGTGGTCCTGCGCGATGTAGCGCGGGTCCAGGATCCGGGACGTGGAGTCCAGCGGGTCCACGGCCGGGTAGATGCCCTTCTCGGAGATCGGACGGGAGAGAACCGTCGTCGCGTCGAGGTGGGCGAAGGTGGTGGCCGGAGCCGGGTCGGTCAGGTCGTCCGCGGGGACGTAGATCGCCTGCATCGAGGTGATCGAGTGACCACGGGTCGAGGTGATGCGCTCCTGGAGGAGACCCATCTCGTCGGCCAGGTTCGGCTGGTAACCCACCGCGGAGGGCATACGGCCGAGCAGGGTCGACACCTCGGAACCGGCCTGGGTGAAGCGGAAGATGTTGTCGATGAAGAAGAGAACATCCTGCTTCTGCACATCGCGGAAGTACTCCGCCATGGTCAGACCGGCAAGGGCGACGCGGAGACGCGTGCCCGGCGGCTCGTCCATCTGGCCGAAGACAAGCGCGGTCTTGTCCAGAACGCCCGCTTCTTCCATCTCGACCATGAGGTCGTTGCCCTCACGGGTGCGCTCGCCGACGCCCGCGAAGACCGAAACACCGTCGTGCAGCTTGGCCACACGGACGATCATTTCCTGGATCAGAACGGTCTTGCCGACACCGGCACCACCGAACAGACCGATCTTTCCACCCTTGACGTACGGGGTGAGAAGGTCGACGACCTTCAGGCCGGTCTCGAACATCTCGGTCTTGGACTCGAGCTGGTCGAAGGCCGGGGCCTTGCGGTGGATCGTCCAGCGCGGCGCGTCGGCCACGGTGGAGGCATCGGCGTTCAGCACCTCACCCAGCGTGTTGAACACACGGCCCTTGGTGACGTCACCGACGGGAACGGTGATGCCCGTGCCGGTGTCGGTCACCGGGGCCTGGCGGACCAGGCCGTCGGTGGGCTGCATGGAGATGGCGCGGACGACGCCGTCACCGAGGTGCTGGGCGACCTCGAGGGTCAGCGTCTTGGTCGCGCCCTCCTCGGTCGGGTCCATGACCTCGACGTGCAGCGCGTTGTAGATCGCCGGCATCGCGTCGACGGGGAACTCCACGTCGACGACCGGGCCGATGACCCGGGCGACGCGGCCCGTGGCGGCGGCCGTCTCAACAGTGGTCGTCATTACTTGTCACTCCCCGCGGTCGCGTCGGCCAGGGCTGCGGTGCCACCGACGATCTCGCTGATTTCCTGGGTGATTTCGGCCTGGCGGGCCGCGTTGGCAAGTCGGGAGAGATTGTTGATCAAGTCTCCCGCGTTGTCGGTAGCCGACTTCATCGCGCGGCGCGTGGCGGCGTGCTTGGAGGCAGCCGACTGGAGCAGCGCGTTGTAGATACGGCTCTCGACGTACCGGGGCAGCAGGGCGTCGAGGACGTCCTCCGCCGACGGCTCGAAGTCGTACAGCGGTCGGAGCGTGTCCGAGTCGCCGGCCTCCTTCGCCACCTCGTCGAGGCTGAGGGGCAGCAGCCGGGCCTCGACCGCCGTCTGCGTCATCATCGAGACGAATTCGGTGTAGACGATGTGGAGCTCGTCCACGCCGCCTTCCGCCGTGTCCTTCTCGATCGCCTCGATCAGCGGTGCCGCGATCGTCTTGGCGTCGCCGTACGACGGCTGGTCCGTGAACCCGGTCCACGTACCGGCCAGCTTCCGCTCGCGGAAGTTGTAGTGCGCGATGCCACGACGGCCGACGACGTAGACGGTGACCTCGCGGCCCTCGCCTTCCAGCTTCGCCGTCAGCTTTTCCGCCGCCTTGATGGCGTTGGAGTTGAAGGCGCCGGCCAGACCGCGGTCGCTCGAAAGGAGCAGGACCGCGGCACGGATCGGGTTCTCCGCCTCGGTGGTCAGCGGGTGCCGGTCATTGGCACCCGTGGCCACCGCCGTGACCGCGCGGGTCAGCTCGGTCGCGTACGGAGTCGATGCCTGTACCTTGCGCTGCGCCTTGACGACACGCGAGGCGGCGATCATCTCCATCGCCTTGGTGATCTTCTTCGTCGCGGTGACGGATTTGATGCGACGCTTGTAGACCCGGAGCTGCGCTCCCATGAGTCAGGTCCCTTCCGTCGTCACTTCGAGACGTTGACGGCGGCAGGAGCGTCCTCGCCCAGCAGCTTGCCGTCAGAGGTCTCGAACTGCTTCTTGAACTCCGCGATGGCGTCACCGACGGACTGCAGGGTGTCGTCGGACATCTTGCCGCCCTCACGGATGGAGGTCATGAGACCCGAGTGGTTCTGGCGGAGGTACGCCAGGAGCTCGGCCTCGAAGCGACGGATGTCGACGACCGGGACGTCGTCCATCTTGCCGGTGGTGCCGGCCCAGACGGAGACGACCTGGTTCTCGGTGGGCATCGGCTGGTACTGAGCCTGCTTGAGCAGCTCGACCATGCGCTGTCCACGCTCCAGCTGCGCCTTGGAGGCGGCGTCCAGGTCCGAACCGAAGGCGGCGAACGCCTCCAGCTCACGGAACTGGGCCAGGTCCACGCGAAGGCGGCCGGAGATCTGCTTCATCGCCTTGTGCTGGGCGGAGCCACCGACACGGGAGACCGAGATACCGACGTTCAGGGCCGGGCGCTGGCCGGCGTTGAACAGGTCGGACTCCAGGAAGCACTGGCCGTCGGTGATGGAGATGACGTTGGTCGGGATGAACGCCGACACGTCGTTCGCCTTGGTCTCGACGATCGGCAGACCGGTCATCGAACCGGCACCGAGCTCGTCCGAGAGCTTCGCGCAGCGCTCGAGCAGACGCGAGTGCAGGTAGAAGACGTCACCCGGGTAGGCCTCACGGCCCGGCGGGCGGCGCAGCAGCAGCGACACGGCGCGGTAGGCGTCGGCCTGCTTCGACAGGTCATCGAAGACGATCAGGACGTGCTTGCCCTGGTACATCCAGTGCTGACCGATGGCGGAACCGGTGTACGGCGCCAGGTACTTGAAGCCGGCCGGGTCGGACGCCGGGGCGGCGACGATCGTCGTGTACTCGAGCGCGCCGGCCTCTTCCAGGGCGCCGCGAACGGACGCGATGGTCGAGCCCTTCTGGCCGACGGCGACGTAGATGCAGCGAACCTGCTTGTTCACGTCGCCCGAGCGCCAGTTGTCGCGCTGGTTGATGATCGTGTCGACACACAGCGCGGTCTTGCCGGTCTGACGGTCACCGATGATCAGCTGACGCTGACCACGGCCGACCGGCGTCATGGCGTCGACGGCCTTGTAGCCGGTCTCCATCGGCTCGTGCACCGACTTACGGGCCATAACGCCCGGGGCCTGCAGCTCGAGGGCGCGGCGGCCCTCGGTCGCGATCTCGCCGAGACCGTCGATCGGGTTGCCGAGCGGGTCGACAACGCGGCCGAGGTAGCCCTCACCGACACCGACCGAGAGGACCTCGCCGGTGCGCTGCACCGACTGTCCCTCCTCGATGCCGCTGAACTCGCCGAGGACGATCGCACCGATCTCGCGCTCTTCGAGGTTCAGCGCGAGGCCGAGGGTGCCGTCCTCGAACTTCAGCAGCTCGTTCGCCATGGCCGAGGGAAGACCCTCGACCTTCGCGATGCCGTCGCCGGCCAGGCTGACCGTGCCGACCTCCTCGCGCGAGGCCGCGTCCGGCTGGTACGACTGGACAAAGTTCTCCAGTGCGTCCCGGATCTCCTCCGGCCGGATCGTGAGCTCCGCCATCTGGGTTCCCTGCTCTCCTTGTTGGGCCCGAAGTTTCTTAAGGGGTCTGGGGGCCGACCCCCAGGAATCTTCTGCAATCTCTGCACGGCCCAACCGGGCCGCTGGTGTTGCTGTGATGCTTGTTGCTTTGGTGGCTGCAGCCGTCAGCCGGCCAGTCGCCGGGTCGCCTCGCCGAGGCGCTCCGCGATGGACCCGTTGATGACCTCGTCGCCGACCTGCACCGTGATCCCGCCGAGGACCGCCGGGTCCACGTCCAGGTTCAGGTGCATCTCCCGGCCGTACAGCTTGGCCAGTACGGCACCGAGGCGCTGCTTCTGCTGGTCGGACATCGGCACCGCCGAGGTGACGACGGCGACCATCCGGTTCCGGCGCGCCGCGGCGAGCTTGGACAGGGACTCGAGTCCCGCTTCCAGGCTACGTCCCCGGGGCTGGGTCACCAGACGGACGACCAGACGCTCGGTGGTCGCGTGGGCCTTGCCGCCGAGCAGGCTGCGAAGCAGCGCGCCCTTGGCGGTGGCCGTGGCGGCCTTGTCCGTCAGCGCCGAGCGGAGCTCGGGGCTGGAGGACACGATCCGGCCGAACCGGAACAGCTCGTCCTCGACGCCATCGAGCGCGCCCGCCTTCTGCGCCGCGGTGAGGTCGGCGATGTTCGCCAGCTCCTCCGCCGCGTCGACGAGGTCGCGCGAACGCGACCAGCGGTTGCGCACCATGCCCGAGACCAGGTCGACGGTCTCGCCGCCCACCTGACCGCTCAGGAGTCGCTGCGCGAGCTCGGCCTTGGCCTCACCCGACTGAGCGGGGTCGGTCAGGACCCGGCGCAGCGACACCTCGCGGTCGAGGAGCGCGGTCACGGCGGTCAGCTCGTCCGAGAGCTTCGTCGCGTCGACCGGGGTGTTGTCGGTCAGCGCGTCGAGGGACTCGCGGGCGGCGGACAGTGCCTCGCGGCTCGCTCCGTTCATCGGACGGCCTCTGCCTTCTCCTCGAGCTCATCGAGGAAGCGGTCGATCGTCCGGCTCTGGCGGGCGGTGTCCTCGAGGGACTCGCCGACCAGCTTGCCGGCCAGGTCGGTGGCGAGCTTGCCCACGTCCTGACGCAGCGACGCGGACGCGGCCTTGCGGTCGGCCTCGATCTGCGAGTGGCCGGCCGCGATGATCTCCTCGCGCTGGCGCTGGCCTTCCGCCTTCATCTCCTGGATGATCGCGGTGCCCTGCTCCGTCGCCTCCTGGCGAAGACGCGCGGCCTCGTGGCGGGCCTCGGCGAGCTGGGCCTTGTACTGCTCCAGCACGCTCTGGGCCTCGATCTGGGCCGACTCGGCCTTCTCGATGCCGCCCTCGATGGCCTCGCGACGCTCGTCCAGAACCTTGTTGATGTTCGGGAGGAGCTTCTTGGCGAGGAAGCCGAAGACGATGACGAAGGCGATCAGGCCGATGACGAGCTCGTCAAGATGCGGGATCAGAGGAGGCTGGGGCTCCTCCGCCTGCGCAAGAAGAAGCGCGTTCACATCAGTGCCTTCCGTAAAAGAATCGGGCAGTCGGTCCGGCTTACTGGTAGACGAAGCCCATGACGATGCCGATGAGGGCGAGCGCCTCACAGAAGGCGAAGCCCATGATCTGGTTGGTGCGGATCAGACCGGCGGCCTCGGGCTGGCGGGCGAGGGCCTGCGTACCGTTACCGAAGATGATGCCGACGCCGACGCCGGGGCCGATCGCGGCGAGGCCGTAACCGATCGAGGCGACGTTGCCGACGACGTTGGTCTTGGCGCTGCCACCTTCGGCGGCAAGGTTGATCATGTCGAGAGCAGCGGACATGCCGTTACTTCCTTCTCTGTTCAATGACCCGATGGGGGTTGGCCACCGGACGACTGATGGTTTCGGGGTGGAGCTACGGGGCCGGAACGGCTCAGTGGTGCTCGGAGAGCGCGCCCTGGATGTAGCTGCAGGCCAGGAGGACGAAGACGTACGCCTGGACGGCCTGGATGAAGAGCTCGAAGGCGGTCATCACGAGGACCATCACGAACGAGGCGCCGGCGTAGACGAAGCCGAGGCCGTTCATGAGGTACCAGGTGGCCAGCGAGAACATCACGATCAGCAGGTGACCGGCGAACATGTTCGCGAACAGTCGCACCGCGTGCGTGAAGGGCCGGATCAGGAGGTTCGAGAAGAACTCGAGGACGACGACCATCGGGAGAATGGCACCGAGGGACTTGTCGTAACCGACGATGTTCTTCCAGCCGCCCACGAAGCCGTGCTTCTTGAACGTGAGCGAGATCCACATGACGTACACGATCAGCGCGAGACCGGCCGGGAAGGCGATCAGCGAGGTGACCGGGAACTGGGCGAGCGGAACGATCGACCAGAGGTTCATGATCCAGACGAAGAAGAACAACGACACCATGAAGGGGACGTACTTCTCGCCGTCCTTCTTGCCGATGATCTCGTAGACGATGCCGCGGCGCACGAAGTCGTAACCGGCCTCGCCGACCATCTGCATCTTGCCGGGGATCAGCTTGGGCTTGTTGAAGGCGGCCCAGAAGAACCCGACGACCACGATCGACCCGAGCACGGCGAGCAGCATCGGCTTCGTGATCTCGATGCCGGCCACCGTGGCGATGGGCTCGTACATGAACGTGTGCAGGCCCGGAGCCGGGAAGCCGCATCCACTGAAGATGTGGCAATCCGGGTCGAAGGCAAGCGTCTGGTCAGCACTCACCGCGGGCTCCTTCAGCGTGGCGCATAGGTACGGCAACCTCGTTGTGTCGGCGCGGCACGCAGCCGCGGGTCGGCACTGGACTGGTCTTACGGATAAGGGGGCGGCGGTTCGGCATCGAGCCTCGCGCTGGGACAGGCGTCTCGGATGCCCGCGCCCGCAGTGCCGCAGTTGGCACCGGACGATAGCAGGAAGCCGAACGTGGCTTTATCCCGGCCCTACCCTTCACGACTTCGACCCCGTGTTTCCGGGGTCGATGTACGTGATCTTGGCCTTCATGTAGGCACGGGCCTGCGCGGCGACCCACACCACGGTCGTCGCGAGCAGCGTGAAGGCGAAGGCCTTGAAGTCGAACAACGTGGTGTTCTTGAGCAAGGCGAGAAAGATGAAGAGCACCAACAACTGGGCCGTGTAGAGCATCAGCCCCATGGCCTGGAAGAGGTGCGGAAGTGACTTCGCCGTCCGCTGCAGAACCAATTGCCCGATGCCCATGAAGAGGATCACGACCAGGGTGCCGACGACGGCGCCGATCGCGCCCTTGCCACCGGCGACCACAGCGCTGATGACCGTGGCGATCGCGCCGACGGCAGCGGTGGGGATGACGGTGTGCAGAAGGATGCGTGCGTCGTTGGACGGCATGGCGGTGTCTCCGCTTGCTGGAGGGGGCGATGGTGTCGTCATGGACGAGCGTAAGCCCGGTCCGAGGTGGGTCTCGGGGCCAACAGACCGTCGCACTACGGTCTTTCGGCACTGTCGCCGGGTCTCGTGAACGGTATCACAAACTATTTGAGTAGTTCTTTACCCGTAAGGTGTGCCAACTGTCACACATGAGAGTTAGTCCGCGCGTGTGTGCACGACACGAGGGCGAGTTGTCTGCTATTGGCCGCCGAAGCGGCTTTCGTCAACTCGGCGTTCCGGCCTTCCGCCGATCGGTGAAGCGCTCCCGGTTGCCGATGGCGGTGGCCCCGTGGAGCCCCGCGGGCACCGGCACCCGCTCTTCCGTCAGGTCCGGGCCGCCCAGTCCCTCCGGCACGGGGGCCGGCTTGCGGCGGCGGTAGCGCGGCGGGACGACGGCCTGGGCCCAGCGGGGTGCGCGCGGCGTGAAGCGCGGCAGCAGGAGCAGGACGAGACCGATCGCGCTCAGCACGGTGATGCCGAGGACGATCCACATCGAGGCCGAGTGGACCGAGTACGCGAGCGTTCCGAAGGCGATCAGCGCCGACCAGAAGTACATGATCAGCACCGCGCGGCTGTGCGAGTGCCCGATCTCCAGGAGCCGGTGGTGCAGGTGCCCGCGGTCGGCCGCGAACGGCGACTGGCCCTTCCACGTACGGCGCACGATCGCGAGGACCAGGTCCGCCATCGGGATCGCGATGATCGTGAGCGGCAGCACCAGCGGGATGAAGACGGGCAGGGCGGCGTGGGTGGCCTCGCGGGTCGAGCCCTCGAAGATCTTCAGCGCGTCCGGGTCGACCTGGCCGGTGATCGAGATGGCCGAGGCGGCCAGGATCAGGCCGATCAGCATCGAGCCCGAGTCGCCCATGAAGATCCGCGCCGGATGCATGTTGTGGGGCAGGAAGCCCAGGCACATGCCCATGAGGATGGCGGTGAAGAGCGTCGCGGGGGCGGCGGCCTCGATCGTGTAGCCGTACCAGAGCCGGTAGGCGTACAGGAAGAAGGCCGCGGCGGCGATGCAGACCATGCCGGCGGCGAGGCCGTCGAGACCGTCGACGAAGTTGACGGCGTTGATGGTGAGGACCACCAGGGCGACGGTCAGGAGCGTGCCCTGCGCCGGGGTCAGGAGGACCACGCCGACGCCGGGGATCGGCAGCCACAGGATCGTCAGACCCTGCGCGACCATCACGCCCGCCGAGATCATCTGCGCGCCCAGCTTGATGAGCGCGTCCAGCTCGAACTTGTCGTCGAGGACGCCGATCAGCCAGATCAGCGCGGCGCCGGACAGCAGGGCGCGCGGCTCGTTGGACAGCTCGAAGACGCTGCTGAGGTTCTGCAGGTGGTCGGCGACGAGCAAGCCCGCGCACAGCCCGAAGAACATGGCGATGCCACCGAGCCGCGGAGTCGGTTCTCGGTGTACGTCGCGGGCGCGGATCTCCGGCATCGCCCCGGTCGCGATGGCGAACTTCCGCACCGGACCGGTGAGGAGGTAAGTCACCGCGGCCGTGACACAGAGCGTCAGCAGGTAATCACGCACGGGCTGCCCCACAGGAATCGCTGGCCATCTCAGCCCCACACCCTAGCCGTGCCGTCCATGTGCTTGGAGACACGCGGGCCGCCCGAACGGTTGCGCTCGGGTCTTCCTCAGCGTCCAAACGGGGGAAATCGGCCGGTCAGAGCACGTACTTCCGCCCTGACGCGGGCGGTCTCGGCGGGATCATCACGCAACGCGGCGGTGAACAGTGCGGCAATTCTCGCCATCTCCGGGGCGCCCATGCCCTGGGTCGTGACGGCGGCCGTACCGAGCCGGATGCCACGCCCCTCCCCGTACGGCAGGGCGCAGGTGTCGAGCACCATGCCGGCGGCGGCCAGCCGGGCCCGGGCGGTCCGGCCGTCGACGCCGAGAGGCGCGGGGTCCGCGGTGATGAGGTGGGTGTCGGTGCCGCCGGTGGTGAGGGCGAAGCCCTCGGCGGCGAGCGCGGCGGCGAGCACCCGTGCGTGTTCCACCACCTGATGGGCGTACGTGGCGTACGCCGGAGTGGACGCCTCGCCGAACGCCACCGCCTTGGCCGCGATCGTGTGCATCTGGGCGCCGCCCTGGGTGAACGGGAACACCGCCCGGTCGATCCGGCCCGCGAGCTCGGCACCGCACAGGACCATCCCGCCGCGCGGTCCGCGCAGGACCTTGTGGGTGGTCGCGCAGACGACGTCGGCGTACGGGACGGGACTGGGGGCCGCTCCCCCGGCGACCAGGCCGATCGGGTGGGCCGCGTCGGCGATCAGATACGCCCCGACCTCGTCGGCGATCTCCCGGAAGATCCGGTAGTCGAGATGGCGCGGGTAGGAGATCGAACCGCAGACGATCGCCTTGGGACGGTGGTGCCGGGCGAGGGCGGCGACCTGCTCGTAGTCGACGAGGCCGGTCTCGGCGTCGACTCCGTACGGGACGAAGTCGAACCAGCGGCCGGAGAAGTTGGCGGGTGAGCCGTGCGTGAGGTGCCCGCCGTGCTCCAGGCCCATGGCGAGGACGGTGTCCCCGGGCCTCAGAAGGGCCGCGTAGGCCGCCAGGACGGCCGAGGAGCCGGAGTGCGCCTGGACGTTCGCATGGTCGGCTCCGAAGAGCGCGGTGGCCCGTTCCACGGCGATCCGCTCGGCGGCGTCGGCGTACTCGCAGCCGCCGTGGTGCCGGGCGCCGGGGTAGCCCTCGGCGTACTTGTTGGCGAGCGGGGAACCGAGGGCGGCGAGCACGGCGGGCGAGGCGAAGTTCTCGGCCGCGATCAGCTGCAGACTGTCGCTCTGCCGCCGCACCTCGCCGAGCAGCACGTCGGCGATCTCCGGGTCCTGCCGGCGCAGGACGTCGAGATCCTCATCGGGGGGCGCGGTGACCGGCATGCCACCAATGTAGGCACGCACCCCCCGACGCGCGCGCTCAGAATCCACGACACGGCACGACAACCGGTCAGTCGCGCGCCGCCACGCCCGTCAGGGCCGTCACCACCGGGTCCAGCGCCTGGTTGATCTCATCGCCGATCGAGCGGAAGAAGGTGATCGGGGCGCCGTACGGGTCGTTGACCTCGTCCGCGTCCACCGAGGGGGCGAGGAGCCACCCGCGTAGAGCCGCGGCAGCGCGGACCAGGGCTCGGGCGCGTTCGACCATGCCTTCGTCGCGCGCGTCGGGGAGCGTGGCGGGGTCGATCGCGCGGACCAGGCGGGTGAACTCCTTCAGGGTGAAGGTGCGCAGGCCCGCCGAGTGGCCCATCGAGATGACCTGTGCCCGGTGGTCGCGGGTTGCCGTGAGGACGAGGTCCGCGCGGATGACGTGCTCGTCGAGGAGCTCGCGGCCCACGAAGCCGCTGTAGTCCGCGCCGAAGTCCGCTAGGACCAGCTCTGCGTTGGTCTCCATGGGGGCGCCCTCGTGGCCCCAGGTACCGGCGCTCTCCACGATCAGGCCGCCGCCGAGCGGATCGCCCAGGCGGTCGCACAGGGCATGGCGGGTCAGCCGCTCGGTGATCGGCGAGCGGCAGACGTTGCCGGTGCTGACGTGGAGGATGCGGAAGGTGCTGCTGTCGTCGAACCCCGCTATGCCACGCCCCTCAGGGGCGGTCAACTGGCCACCTCGAGGTCGGGTACGACCTTCCGGAGCTCCTCCGGGGACAGCGCGCCCTCGCGCAGCAGCACCGGCACCTTGCCCGTGACGTCGACGATGGAGGACGGGACGATGCCCGGCGTCGGGCCGCCGTCGAGGTAGACGGAGACGGAGTCGCCGAGCATCTGCTGGGCCGCGTCGCAGTCCTCCGGCGACGGGTGGCCGGTGAGGTTGGCCGAGGAGACGGCCATCGGGCCGACCTCGGTGAGCAGCTCGATCGCGACCGGGTGCAGCGGCATGCGGATGGCGACGGTGCCCCGGCTGTCGCCCAGGTCCCACTGGAGGGAGGGCTGGTGCTTGGCGACGAGGGTCAGCGCGCCGGGCCAGAAGGCGTCGACGAGCTCCCAGGCGTGCTCGGAGAAGTCCGTGACCAGGCCGTGGAGGGTGTTCGGGGAGCCGATGAGCACGGGCGTGGGCATGTTGCGGCCCCGGCCCTTGGCGGCCAGCAGGTCCGCGACGGCCTCGCTGCTGAAGGCGTCCGCCCCGATCCCGTACACGGTGTCGGTGGGCAGCACGACCAGCTCGCCCCGACGGACGGCGGACGCGGCCTCGCGCAGACCGGTCACACGATCGGTGGCCTCGTTGCAGTCGTATCGCCGTGCCATCAGTTCCCGGCCTCCTCGTACGCGTGGTTCGTCATGGCGGTCATGGCATCGCCTTGCGGGCGGTCGCGAAGCGCGGCCGGTTGTTCAGGTCCGGGTGGTCGGCGGCGTCGGCCCAGCCGGCCTCTTCGTTGAAGATCCACGGCACCTGCCCGCCCTGGGTGTCCGCGTGCTCGATGACGACGAGGCCGCCGGGGCGCAGCAGCCGGTGGGCGGTGCGCTCGATGCCGCGGATGGTGTCGAGGCCGTCCTCGCCGGAGAAGAGGGCCATCTCCGGGTCGTGGTCGCGGGCCTCGGGTGCCACGTACTCCCACTCGGTGAGCGGGATGTACGGCGGGTTGGAGATGACCAGGTCGACCTGGCCGTCCAGCTCCGGGAGGGCGGTCAGCGCGTTGCCCTGGTGGACGGAGACGCGGGAGCCCTCGGCGTTCTTCCGGGTCCAGACGAGGGCGTCGTCGGAGAGCTCCACCGCGTGCACGCGGGAGCGCGGGACCTCCTGCGCCATGGCGAGGGCGATGGCCCCCGAGCCGGTGCAGAGGTCGACGATGAGCGGTTCGACGACGTCCATGGCGCGTACGGCGTCTATGGCCCAGCCGACGACCGACTCGGTCTCGGGGCGGGGCACGAAGACGCCGGGCCCCACCTGGAGCTCCAGGTAGCGGAAGAACGCCCGGCCGGTGATGTGCTGGAGCGGTTCGCGCGCCTCGCGGCGGGCGATCGTCTCCCAGTAGCGGGCGTCGAAGTCCGCGTCCTTGACGTTGTGCAGCTCCCCCCGCTTGACGCCGTGCACGAACGCGGCGAGCTCCTCCGCGTCGAAACGCGGTGAGGGAACGCCGGCGTCGGCCAGCCGCTGGGTGGCCTGGGCCACCTCGGCAAGCAGCAGGTTCACGCTGGTCCTCCGTGGTGCGGGGTGGGGCTTACGGAACTTACGCCGGTCAGGCCGCGGCGAGCTTGGCGGCCGAGTCGGCGTCGACGCAGGCCTGGATCATCGGGTCCAGTTCGCCGTCGAGCACCTGGTCCAGGTTGTACGCCTTGAAGCCGACGCGGTGGTCCGAGATGCGGTTCTCCGGGAAGTTGTACGTCCGGATCTTCTCGGAGCGGTCGACGGTGCGGACCTGGCTGCGGCGGGCGTCGGCGGCCTTGGACTCGGCCTCCTCCTGCGCGGCGGCGAGCAGCCGGGAGCGCAGGATACGCATGGCCTGCTCCTTGTTCTGGAGCTGGCTCTTCTCGTTCTGGCAGGAGGCGACGATGCCGGTCGGCAGGTGGGTGATGCGGACGGCGGAGTCGGTGGTGTTGACCGACTGGCCGCCGGGGCCCGACGAGCGGTAGACGTCGATGCGCAGGTCGTTGGCGACGATCTCGACCTCGACCTCCTCGGCCTCGGGCGTGACGAGCACGCCGGCGGCGGAGGTGTGGATACGGCCCTGCGACTCGGTGGCGGGCACGCGCTGCACGCGGTGGACGCCGCCCTCGTACTTGAGGCGGGCCCAGACGCCCTGGCCGGGCTCGGTGGCGCCGTTGCCGCCCTTGGTCTTCACGGCGACCTGGACGTCCTTGTAGCCGCCCAGCTCGGACTCGGTGGCGTCGATGATCTCGGTCTTCCAGCCGACGCGCTCGGCGTACCTGAGGTACATGCGGAGCAGGTCGCCGGCGAAGAGCGCGGACTCGTCGCCGCCCGCTCCCGCCTTGATCTCCAGGATGACGTCCTTGTCGTCGCTCGGGTCGCGCGGGACGAGGAGCAGGCGGAGCTTCTCGGTGAGCCCCTCCCGTTCCTTCTCCAGCTGCTTGACCTCGGCGGCGAAGTCGGGGTCGTCGTGCGCCAGCTCGCGGGCGGTCTCGATGTCGTCACCGGTCTGCTTCCAGGAGCGGTAGGTGGCGACGATCGGGGTCAGCTCGGCGTAGCGCTTGTTCAGCTTGCGCGCGTTCGCCTGATCGGCGTGGACCGAAGGGTCCGCGAGCTTCGTCTCGAGATCGGCGTGCTCGCCGACCAGTTCCTCGACCGCCTCGAACATCGGGGGCTCCTGGGTTTTCGTCAGTTGCTACGGGGACGGCAAAGCGCCGGTCCCGGCCACCCGCGCGGGGCGACCGTGGACCGGCGCAGGGGCTCGCTACTTGGCGGAGCCGGCCTTGCCGAAGCGGGCCTCGAAGCGGGCCACGCGGCCGCCGGTGTCGAGGATCTTCTGCTTGCCCGTGTAGAACGGGTGGCACTCGGAGCAGACCTCGGCACGGATGGTGCCCTCGGTCAGGGTGCTACGAGTGGTGAACGACGCGCCGCAGGTGCAGCTGACCTGGGTCTCGACGTACTCGGGGTGAATCTCGCGCTTCAAGGTGTCTCCTAGTTTCGGGAGGGCTCCGGGTCGCCGCCGCGGTGTTGCGGACAGCGTGAACCGGGGCCGACGTACCAGTCTGCCAGGACCGGCCGCATCTCCCCAAACCGGGGTCCGGCCGAAAGTATTCCTCGACTGTCCGGGGGGCTACTTCACGACGCCTTCGGCCTTGCCCGTGGCGGCGTCCTTCGTCGCCGACGCGGGGATCGGCCTGTCGGTCTTCAGGGCCGTCCAGACCTGCCGGGACTGGGCCTCCAGCGGGATGACCCGGTTGGGGTCGGCGGGGTCGTACTCGACCGGCAGCGTGATCATGTGGACGTTGTCGGGGCCGATGCCGGAGAGGCCCTTGGCGAAGCCCATCAGCTCCTGGACCGAGTCGAGCTCGGAGTCCGGGGTGATGGCCTTGGTGGCCGCGTCGGCGAGGTCGAGGAGCTTCGCCGGGTTGGTGAAGACGCCGACGTCCTTGACCTGGTCGATGAAGGCCTTCATGAAGGCCTGCTGGAGCTGGATGCGGCCGAGGTCGCTGCCGTCGCCGACGCTCTTGCGGGTGCGGACGAGGCCGAGGGACTGCTCGCCGTCGAGGGTGTGGGTGCCCGGGCCGAGGTCGAGGTGGCTCTTGGAGTCCTTGATCGGCTGGGTGGTGGTGATCTCCACGCCGCCGAGTTCGTCGATGAGCTTCTTGAAGCCCGTGAAGTCGACCTCGATGTAGTGGTCCATGCGGATGCCGGACATCGCCTCGACGGTCTTGACGGCGCAGGCGGGGCCGCCGACCTCGTACGCGGTGTTGAACATCGCTCGCTGCTCGCCGGGGACGGGCGTGCCCTTGCTGTCGGCGCACTGCGGCCGGTCGACGAGGGTGTCGCGGGGGACGGAGACCACGCTGGCCTTCTTGTGGCCCTCGTAGACGTGGACGACCATCGCGGTGTCGGAGCGGGCGCCGCCCTCGTCCTCGCCGTACGCGGCGTTGTCGCCGGCGCGGGAGTCGGAGCCGAGGACGAGGATGTCCAGGGAGCCGTTGTCGACGTCGTCGGGGCGCTCGGTGCCGAGTTGGGCGTTGATGTCGACGCCCTTGATGTTGCCGTCGAGCTTGACGTACACGTACCCCAGACCGGCCCCGCCCAGGACGAGAACCGCGGCGACGCCCGACAGGAGGATCGTCAGGCGGCGTCGGCTCTTGGCGGGCGGCTTGCGGCGGCGGCCGCTTCCCGCGCCTGGGGGTCCCCCCACGCCCCCAGGGCGTCGGGGGCGTATTCGGCCGGTGTTGTTCTGCTCGGTCATCGTCTTCCCTCGGGCCCTCGGTTCACCATGTGTGACGGCGAAGCACCCAAAAGGGTTGCATAAGGACCTGTGAGGTTTCGGTGAGCAACGCACCGCGCCCACCGTGCGGGGCACGGTGGGCGCGGTGTTTGTGCAGGTCACGACAGGGTTACGAGACCGGGGTCTCGCTCCGGTCGCGTGACCGTCGCGTGATGCAGGTCACGCGTCAGTCGTCGTTCTTGCCGCCAGGAGTCGTCTTCTGGATCTGGAGCAGGAACTCGCCGTTCGACTTCGTCTGCTTCATCTTGTCGAGGAGCAGCTCGATCGCCTGCTGCTGGTCGAGCGCGTGCAGCACACGGCGCAGCTTCCAGGTGACGGCGAGCTCGTCGGCGCCGAGCAGGATCTCTTCCTTACGGGTGCCGGACGCGTCGACGTCCACCGCCGGGAAGATGCGCTTGTCGGCGAGCTTCCGGTCGAGCTTGAGCTCCATGTTGCCGGTGCCCTTGAACTCCTCGAAGATCACCTCGTCCATGCGCGAACCGGTGTCGACGAGCGCGGTGGCGAGGATGGTCAGCGAGCCGCCGTCCTCGATGTTGCGCGCGGCACCGAAGAAGCGCTTCGGCGGGTAGAGCGCGGTCGAGTCGACACCACCGGACAGGATGCGGCCGGAGGCCGGCGCCGCGAGGTTGTACGCGCGGCCCAGGCGGGTGATCGAGTCGAGCAGGACGACGACGTCGTGACCCAGCTCCACGAGACGCTTGGCGCGCTCGATGGCGAGCTCGGCGACCGTGGTGTGGTCCTCGGCCGGACGGTCGAAGGTCGAGGAGATGACCTCGCCCTTGACCGACCGCTGCATGTCGGTGACCTCTTCCGGACGCTCGTCGACCAGGACGACCATCAGGTGGCACTCGGGGTTGTTGTGCGTGATCGCGTTGGCGATGGCCTGCATGATCATGGTCTTGCCGGTCTTCGGCGGGGCCACGATCAGACCACGCTGGCCCTTGCCGATCGGCGACACGAGGTCGATGATCCGCGTGGTCAGCACGCCCGGGTCGGTCTCCAGACGGAGCCGGTCCTGCGGGTAGAGCGGGGTCAGCTTGTTGAACTCCGGGCGGCCGCGGCCCGAGTCGGCCGCCATGCCGTTCGCGGAGTCCAGGCGGACCAGCGCGTTGAACTTCTCGCGGCGCTCCCCGTCCTTCGGCTGACGCACGGCACCGGTGACGTGGTCACCCTTGCGCAGGCCGTTCTTGCGGACCTGGGCGAGGGAGACGTACACGTCGTTCGGGCCGGGCAGGTAGCCGGAGGTCCGGATGAACGCGTAGTTGTCGAGGATGTCGAGGATGCCCGCGACGGGGATCAGGACGTCGTCGTCGGAGACCTGCGGCTCGCCGGCCTGGAAGTCGTCACGGCCACGACGGCCACGACGGTCGCGGTAGCGACCGCGACGGCCGCGACGGCCGCCCTCGCCGTCGTCGTAGTCGTCCTGCGGGCCGGCCTGCTGGCCGCCCTGCTGACCCTGGCTCTGACCCTGACCCTGCTGGCCCTGGCCCTGACCCTGGCCCTGGCCGCCCTGACGCTGGCGCTGGCCGCCCTGGCCACCGCCCTGCTGCTCGTCACCCTTGCCGCGCTCGCGCTGACGGTCACGGCGGTCGCGGCGTTCGCCGCGCTCCCCGCGCTCGCCGCGGTCACGGCGGCCACGGCCCTCGGCGCCGTCGACGGCACCCTCGGCCTTGGCGTCGGCGGCCTGCGTGTCGGCCTTGACGTCGGTACGGGTCTCGGTGCGGGCCTCGGTCTTGACGACCTGGGCCGCCTCGGCCTTGGCCTCGCCCTCCGGCGAACCGGCGGGGGCGGTGGCCCGACGGCGACGGCGCTCACCGGCCGGCTGGTCCTCGGAGGCCGGCTGACCCGGGATGTCGATCTGCTGCTGGGCGACGGCCTTCTCGGCCTTCTCCGCCTGGGGAGCGGTGGCCTCGGCCGCGGCCTCGGCCGTACGGCTCTTGGAGGTGGCGCGGCGCTTCGGCTTGGTCTCGACGGCCTCTGTGCCGTCTGCGGGCTTCGCGGCCTTGGCGGGCGCGGCGGATCCCCCGCCGGCCTGCGCCTCCTTGATGACCTCGATCAGCTGGCTCTTGCGCATCCGCGCGGTGCCCCTGATGCCGAGGCCGGACGCGACCTGCTGCAGCTCGGCCAGGACCATGCCGTCGAGGCCGGTGCCGGAGCGGCGGCGCCGTGCGGTGCCGCCGGTGGCAGCACCTGCGGCGGGCGCGGCGGTGTCGACACTGCTGTCGGCAGTCACGCCCATCAGATCGGTGGTGTCGCTCACGAAGGGTCCTTCCCTGGAGCGGACGTCGGCCTTCTGGCTCGGCGACCGGTTGTGCTGTCCGAACAGGGTCCTGGCTTGTGGACCGTGTCCGGGGCGGTGGTCCCGCCGGGTACGGCGGAGAGAGAAACGTGCTGTGGGTCCGGCCCGAGGCCCCCTGCTCGGCCCTCACCGGAAAAAGCGAGGGGTGTCGCGCCGGTTCCGGAGCGTGCTCAAAACTGCTCAGGCAGGCTGCTCAGGCAGTTGAGGAGGCTCCCGGAAGAATGGTGGTCCCTGATGGGGACACTCCGCACCGCTCCACAAAGAGGTCGGGTGCAGACTTGAGGTTAACACTACCGGCTCCAACAAACATTCCCCCTCTCCCTCACCGGCAATCTCTTGTCCGGCTGTTGTCCGGAGCACCGCGGGGGACGCTGCCCGGCGCCCCCGCCGCCGCGCCCCTAGGGCGCCAGCGGCAGCACGCTCGCTCCGGACGCGTCGAGGTCGAGCCGGTTCGCTGCCCAGCCCTCGCCCGCCAGTCGGGCGACCTTGTCGGCCGTCCCGTGTTCGGCCAGCGCGAGCACCGTGGGGCCCGCGCCGGAGATGACCGCGGGGACGCCGTCCGCGCGCAGTCGGTTCACAAGGGCGATGCTCTCCGGCATCGCGGGGGCCCGGTACTCCTGGTGCAGCCGGTCCTCGGTGGCCGCGAGCAGCAGCTCGGGGCGACGGGTCAGGGCCTCGACGAGGAGGGCGGCGCGCCCGGCGTTGGCCGCGGCGTCCACATGCGGGACGGTGCGCGGCAGCAGTCCGCGGGCGGTCTCGGTCAGTACGGGCTTTCCGGGCACGAAAACCACCGGAACGATGGAATGCGAAGGATCCATCCTGATCGCCCGCGCGGCGCCGGACTCGGTCCAGGCGAGCGTGAATCCGCCGAGCAGACAGGCGGCGACGTTGTCGGGGTGGCCCTCGATCTCGGTGGCCAGCTCCAGGAGGGCGGCCTCGTCGAGCTTCGCGTCCCCGCCTATGGTCACGGCGCGGGCGGCGACGATGCCGGCGCAGATGGCGGCGGAGGAGGAGCCGAGGCCCCGGCCGTGCGGGATGCGGTTGGCGCAGACGACCTCGAGGCCGCGCGGCTGCCCGCCGAGCAGGTCGAAGGCGGTACGCAGGGAACGTACGAGCAGGTGGCTCTCGTCGCGCGGGAGGGTCTCCGCACCCTCACCGGCGATGTCGACGTGCAGCCCGGAGTCGGCGACACGGACGACGACGTCGTCGTAGAGGCCCAGCGACAGGCCGAAGGCGTCGAAGCCCGGGCCGAGATTGGCGCTGGTGGCGGGGACGCGCACCCGTACGGCGGCGGCGCGGAACGCTGGACCGGCCATCGCTCGATGACTCTCCTTGATTGCGACAACGGTGTTTCAGACAGCGGGTGTTGCGGACTTCAGATGCTGCGGACAGCGGGTGTTGCGGACTGCGTGTTTCGGACAGCGGATGCTCACGACAGGTGTACGGGGACCCGGGGTCCGTTTCGGCCGGGGAGGCGACAACGGCAACAACACCGCGCATATGCGTCGGGGCGGGTTCGGTACAGCCTATCGAAGGAAGGTTCTGTGGCGACATAGGGCGCACAGGAGGCGCACGATGCGTGTCGCGAGCCAACCTGTGCGCCTATGTACGTTCCTGATCGGGTTTCGATCAGTGCTTCACCCCGCGCAGGGGGTGGGATCAGGCCAGACCGAGACGCTCGGCGGCGGCCGCGGCGTCGACCGGAACGGTCACCGGCTGCGGCGCGCCGGCCACGGCCCAGTCGGGGTCCTTCAGGCCGTTGCCCGTGACCGTGCAGACGATCCGCTGCCCCGGGTCGACCTTGCCCTGCTCGGCGGCCTTCAGCAGACCGGCGACCGAGGCGGCCGAGGCGGGCTCGACGAAGACGCCCTCCTGTGCGGCCAACAGACGGTAGGCGCGCAGGATCTCACGGTCCGTCACCTCGTCGATGAAGCCGCCCGACTCGTCGCGCGCGGCGATCGCGTAGTCCCACGACGCCGGGTTGCCGATGCGGATCGCGGTGGCGATCGTCGACGGGTCCTTGACGACCTCGCCGCGCACGAGCGGCGCGGAACCGGAGGCCTGGAAGCCCCACATGCGCGGCCGGTGCGTGGACATGGCGTCGGCGGCGTACTCGGTGTAGCCCTTCCAGTACGCCGTGATGTTGCCGGCGTTGCCCACGGGCAGGACGTGGATGTCGGGGGCGTCGCCCAGCATGTCCACGATCTCGAACGCGGCGGTCTTCTGGCCCTCGATGCGGACCGGGTTGACCGAATTGACCAGCGCCACCGGGTAGTTCTCGGAGAGGCTGCGGGCCAGCGTCAGGCAGTCGTCGAAGTTGCCGTCGACCTGGAGGATCTTCGCGCCGTGCACGAGGGCCTGGCCCATCTTGCCGAGCGCGATCTTGCCCTGGGGCACGAGGACGGCCGACACCATGCCGGCCCGTACCGCGTAGGCCGCGGCCGAGGCGGAGGTGTTGCCGGTGGACGCGCAGATGACGGCCCGCGCACCCTCCTCCTTGGCCTTGGAGATGGCCATGGTCATGCCCCGGTCCTTGAAGGAGCCGGTGGGGTTGGCGCCCTCGACCTTGAGGTGCACCTCGCAGCCCGTGCGCTCGGACAGAACCTGAGCGGGGACGAGCGGCGTGCCGCCCTCACGGAGCGTGACGACCGGCGTCGTGTCCGTGACCGGAAGGCGGTCCCGGTACTCCTCGATGATGCCGCGCCACTGGTGGGTGCCCTTGCTGGTCATGGGTCCTTTACTCCCCTTCAACACGCATGATGCTGGCGACACCGCGCACGGTGTCGAGCTTGCGCAGCGCCTCGACGGTCCCGGAGAGGGCGGCGTCGGGCGCGCGGTGGGTGACGACGACGAGAGAGGCCTCGCCGCCTCCGTCCTGTCGACCGTGCTGGCGCACAGTATCGATGGATACGCCGTGCTCGGCGAAGACCGTCGCGACCTGGGCGAGGACGCCCGGCTTGTCGGCCACGTCGAGGCTGATGTGGTACCGCGTCACCACGTCGCCCATGGGGCTCACGGGCAGCTGGGTGTACGCGGACTCGCCGGGGCCGTTGGCCTCGTTGAGCTTGTTGCGGCACACGGCGACGAGGTCGCCGAGCACGGCCGAGGCGGTCGGTGAGCCGCCGGCGCCGGGGCCGTAGAACATGAGCTGTCCGGCGGCGTCGGCCTCGACGAAGACGGCGTTGTACGCCTCGCGGACGGAGGCCAGCGGGTGGCTCAGCGGGATCATCGCCGGGTGCACGCGCGCGGTGACGGACTCGCCGTCGGCGGCCCGCTCGCAGATCGCGAGCAGCTTGATGGTGCAGCCCATCTGCTTCGCCGAGGCGAAGTCGGCGGCGGTGACCTCGGTCATGCCCTCGCGGTAGACGTCGTCGAGACGCACGCGCGTGTGGAAGGCGATCCCGGCGAGGATGGCGGCCTTGGCGGCGGCGTCGAAGCCCTCGACGTCGGCGGTCGGGTCGGCCTCGGCGTAACCGAGGGCGGTGGCCTCGTCCAGCGCCTCGGAGTATCCGGCGCCGGAGTTGTCCATCTTGTCCAGGATGAAGTTCGTCGTGCCGTTGACGATGCCCATCACGCGGTTGATCTTGTCGCCGGCGAGCGACTCGCGGAGCGGCCGGATGAGCGGGATGGCGCCCGCGACGGCGGCTTCGTAGTACAGGTCCTGGCCGTGCTGCTCGGCGGCGGCGTAGAGCGTCGCGCCGTCCTGGGCGAGGAGCGCCTTGTTCGCGGAGACCACGGAGGCCCCGTGCTCGAAGGCGGTGGTGATGAGGGAGCGGGCCGGCTCGATCCCGCCGATGACCTCGACGACGACGTCGATGTCGCCCCGTTTGACGAGGGCGGTCGCGTCGGTGGTGATCAGCTCGGCCGGGATGCCCCCGCGGACCTTGTCCGGGCGGCGGACGGCCACGCCGGCGAGCTCGACCGGGGCGCCGATGCGCGCGGCGAGGTCGTCGGCGTGCGTCGTCATGATGCGCGCCACCTCTGAGCCGACCACTCCACAGCCCAGCAGCGCCACCTTCAGCGGACGCGTACGCATCATCCGACCTCGTTTCTCGTACTACTTCGTCGTCGTATCTCTGACGGTTTTCTACGGTGGAACCAGTCTCACTCACCGGACGGGGGTTTCCGGCCCCTGTCCGGATCCTGAGACATCTATTTCATCACTCGGCTATCACTCGACTATTTCATCACCCGACGTCGAGTCGCAGGAGATCTTCTTCCGTCTCGCGGCGGACGATCACCCGCGCCTCACCGTCCCGGACGGCCACGACGGGCGGCCGGAGAGCGTGGTTGTAGTTGCTGGCCATGGAGCGGCAGTACGCGCCGGTGGCGGGCACGGCGATGAGGTCGCCGGGGCCCAGGTCGGCGGGGAGGAAGGCGTCCCGTACGACGATGTCACCGCTCTCGCAGTGCTTGCCGACGACCCGGGAGAGCATCGGCTCGGCGTCGCTGGTCCGCGAGACGAGGCTGACGCTGTACTCGGCGTCGTACAGGGCCGTGCGGATGTTGTCCGACATGCCGCCGTCGACGCTCACGTACGTGCGCAGCCCTTCGAGGGGCTTGACGGTGCCGACCCGGTAGAGCGTGAAGGCGGTGGGGCCCACGATGGCCCGGCCCGGCTCGACGGAGATCCGCGGCGTCCGCAGCCCCGCGGACTCGCACTCCCGCGTGACGATCTCGCTGAGCGCCTTGGCGATCTCGTGCGGCTCGCGCGGGTCGTCCTCGGAGGTGTACGCGATACCGAGGCCGCCGCCGAGGTCGATCTCGGGCAGCTCGACGCCGTGCTCGTCACGCACCTCGGCGAGCAGCTGCACGACGCGCCGGGCGGAGACCTCGAACCCGGCCATGTCGAAGATCTGCGAGCCGATGTGCGAGTGGATGCCGATGAGCTCCAGGCCGTCCAGCTTCAGCGCCCTGCGCACGGCCTCGGCGGCCTGCCCGCCGGCGAGCGCGATGCCGAACTTCTGGTCCTCGTGCGCGGTGGCGATGAACTCGTGCGTGTGGGCCTCGACGCCGACGGTCACCCGGATCTGCACGCGCTGGCGCTTCCCGAGGGACTGGGCGATGTGGGCGACCCGCACGATCTCCTGGAAGGAGTCGAGCACGATCCGCCCGACACCGGCCTCGACGGCCGTCCGGATCTCTTCCTCGCTCTTGTTGTTGCCGTGGAAGGCGATGCGCTCGGCGGGCATGCCGGCCGACAGCGCGGTGGTGAGCTCGCCCCCGGAGCACACATCAAGATTCAGCCCCTCCTCCTTGAGCCACCGGACGATGGCCCGGGAGAGGAACGCCTTCCCGGCGTAGAACACGTCGGCGTCCTTGCCGAAGGCCTCGGCCCAGGCGCGGCAGCGGGCGCGGAAGTCGGTCTCGTCGAGGAAGTAGGCGGGGGTGCCGAACTCCTCGGCGAGCGCGTCGACGCCCAGCCCCCCGACGGTGGCGACCCCCCGCTCGTCCCTCGTGACGGTCCGGGCCCACACCTTGGGGTCGAGGACGTTGAGGTCGGCGGGCGGCGCGGAGTAGTGGCCCTCGGTGAGGACGTCTGCGTGGCGGGGGCCTGCGGGGTGGGCGGAACGGCTCATGTCTGGTCTTCTGCTCTTTCAGATCCGGTCGGGTGCGCTGATGCCGAGCACGGAGAGGCCACCGGCGAGCACCGTCCCGGCGGCTTCGGCGAGCGCCAGCCGGGAGCGATGGGCGGCCGAGGGTTTCTCGTCGCCGAGCGGCAGGACGGTGTGCTGGAACGCGAGCAGCGCGTCGGCGAGGGCTTCCAGGTGCCGGGCGACCCGGTCGGGGGCGCGGTGGCGGGCGGCGGCGAGCAGGACGACGGGGTGGTCGCCGAGGACACCGAGGAGTACGGGCGCGTCGACGGGCACCTCGGGGGCGGGCCCGACCCCGAGCTGCTCACCGTTGACGAGCAGCCGTCGGACCCGGGAGTGCGCGTACCGCACCCGGAAGAGGGAGTTGCGCTCGTGCTGGGCGAGGAGGGGCGCCCCGTCGAGGGGCCGGTCGTGCGGCGCGGCGCGCAGGAGCGCCCACCGGGCGGCGTCGCTCCCGAGCCTCTCGACCTCGTACGCCCCGGGGTGCACGTACACCCGCTCGCCGCCGCCGACCCCGGGGTCGACGTCGGCGCCCTGCGAACGCAGCAGCCGCACGACGACCTCGGTCACGAGCACGGCCCGTGACTCTGTCACCTCGGCGAAACGGACGGTGGTGCCGGCGAGTGCGGTGCCGTGCCCGTACGACGCTCCGGCGGCGCGGACGACACGGACGAGCTCGCTCCCCGCATCGCCACGCAGGGTGAAGTTCAGGAAGCCGGGCCCGGTGATCTCGACACCGCGGAGCCCGGGTGCGTCACGGAGCCGCTCCTCGATGATCCCGGCGACCTCGCGGGCACTGCGCCCGGCAGACCTGGCGAGGACGAGCGCGACGTTACTGGCGTACTCCCCGGCACCGCCGGGCCGGGCCCGCTCGACCTTGATCCGCGGGGGCACCTCGACCCGCAGTGCACCGTCGTCGACCGCACGGCGCACGGCGTGCAGCACGGTGAGGGAGAGGTCCGCGGGGGTCACGGGACAAGCCTAGGGGAGGAGGGGGGTCAGAACGCGAACCGGTTTCGCCATGCGGGCACCCGGCCCCGACCAGCCGCCCCCTCAATGAGCGCCGGGCGCACTCCCGGCACGCCGCGCTTGCGACCGGACGTCCTGCGGGGCGCCCTGCGGGGACACCTCCGGAACGCCATCCGACTCGCCCTGCCGACCTTCACTCCGCAATTCCTGCCGCCCGTCGGCTGCGGGCGGCTCCTCTCCCCCCTCCTGCCCGGCGGCCTTCCGGCGCGCACGGCGCTCGTGGTGCATCAACTGACGCACGACGCGGACGAGCTCGGAGGGCTCGAAGGGCTTGGCGAGAAAGGCGTCGACACCGGAACCGACGCCGCCGGCCGCCTCGTGCTCACCGCAGGCACTGATGATCGCCACCGGCAGATGTCTGGTCCGCGGGTCGGCCCGCAGCCGCTCGGCCGTCTTGATCCCGTCCAAGCGGGGCATGACGACGTCGAGGGTGACGACATCAGGACAGACCTGATGAACGACATCCAGACACTCGGCACCATCGGCCGCGGTCACGACCTCGAACCCCTCGAGTTCGAGATTGACCCTGATCAACTGCCGGATCACCTTGTTGTCATCGACAACGAGCACCCGACCGGACATGCCTGACACACGAACGAGAGTAGGACGCCCCGATGAGCTGCGTCCGGGTTTTGCCCACTTCCGACCCGTGCGGGGGAACCAGCCCCTGGTGACACCACGGAAATACCTGTTCACAGGCACGCCTCACGAGCTGGTAGGGTTCTACCCGTCGCCGCCGAACGCGGCGGACGCCCCCGTAGCTCAGGGGATAGAGCAACGGCCTCCGGAGCCGTGTGCGCAGGTTCGAATCCTGCCGGGGGCACTTCGCAGGAAGTGCCACACAGACCCCGTGATCAGCGGAAACGCTGAACGCGGGGTCTTGTTGTATGTGCAGGTGCATGACGCCCTGAGCGGCCGAGCACGGAAATGACGAAGGCTCCGGGACTGGTCCTGGAGCCTCTTCGGCTAGTCGGCGGTCACTCCCCAGTAGCCGATCGAGGCGGGCCTGCCGTCGCGGTAGAGCACCGTGCAGTTCCCTTGGGCGCCGTCGGGGAACTCCAACCGCCCTGAATCGAGGGCCGCGTCCCAGTCCTCGTAGGTGGGTTGGCCGCTCGGGGACCAGGCGCGCACTTCGCTGTCGGTCAGCGGTCGCATGAACGGACCATCGCTCCGGTCCGTGGCATCGATCATGTGGGGGAAGTCCAGCACTGTGCCCGTACCACCGGTGAAGATGTACTCGTGCCATGCCGGATCGCGCCACAACTCCTCGATGGATCGCCCTCCGAAGCCGTGGTCGTCCTCCGCCAGGTTGCCATCCTGGGCCTGCCGGAATGCAGCCGCCAGATCAGGCTGATACGGGCCCGTCTGTGTCCAGGCGTTACCGCCCATTCCTGTCTCCTCCCCATGCGAACCGTCGAAGCGGACCGCAGCGTAGGCGATCGCACTGACAGTCCCCCCTCGCTCGATCACTCGCACTCCCCCAGCAGGTCTGCGAACCGCCGATTCGCCGCATCCTGACGACCTCTCACTTGGGCAGACGCCACCGATCGGTTGGTGTCGTCGGTCAGTCAGTAGATTCGGTTCTTTGCGCGACCGGTCCTCCGCCAGATCACCGTCATCCCGAGCGCCAGGATGCCCAGCGCCACGACCACGAGGGTCGGCGGTCGACTGCTCGAACACGTCGAGCGGATCGGAGACCTGGGCAGCCGCCCCCGCCCCGAGCAGCTCCGGCTCACAGCCGGGCTCCTGGCCGAGCTTCTGCCGCTCGACGAACACCGCCGTGCCGAAGTCATCACGAGAAGTCTGATGCGCCGAGTGCTCACCCGGCTCCACGGGCATGTGCGGATGTGCTGCTCGCGCATCTGGGCGATCTGTCACTGCCCATGGGGACTCCGGACTCGGCGCGCCGACCGCGGCCGCCCGTGCGTGGTGCCAACGGCTTCTCCCCAGCGCGCTCACTGTTGGTGTGAATGGAAGACCCCGCCTGCGGCGGGTGGGCCGGGGCGGGGTCTTTCGTGTGGTGCGGTGTGGGGTTACTTCACGTTGATCGCCGTCCAGGCCTTGGCGACCGCCGTGTACTCCGGGCTGTTCGCGCCGTAGAGGTCGGTGGTTGCCGAGAGGGTGGCCGTGCGGGCGCCGGCGTAGGTGGTGGAGGAGGTCATGTAGGTGGAGAGCGCCTTGTACCAGATCTTGTAGGCCTTCGTGCGGCCTATGCCCGTGAGGGTGGAGCCGTCGGAGGTGGGCGAGTTGTAGGTGACGCCGTTGATCGTCTTCGTGCCGCTGCCTTCGGAGAGCAGGTAGAAGAAGTGGTTCGCCGGGCCAGAGGAGTAGTGGACGTCGAGGCGGCCCACCGAGTTGGACCAGTAGTCGGCGGAGTTGCCGTCCCTGCTCGGCTTGTCCATGTAGCGGAGCGGGGTGCCGTTGCCGCGGATGTCGATCTTCTCGCCGATGAGGTAGTCGCCCGCGTCGGTGGCGTTCGCCGCGTAGAACTCGACCGAGGTGCCCAGGATGTCCGAGGTGGCTTCGTTGAGGCCGCCCGACTCCTTGCTGTAGCGGAGGCCCGCCGTGGAGGCGGTGAGGCCGTGGGTCATCTCGTGGCCGGCCACGTCGATGGACGTCAGCGGCTTGGTGTTGCCCGCGCCGTCGCCGTACGTCATGCAGAAGCAGGTGTCGGACCAGAAGGCGTTGACGTACGCGTTGCCGTAGTGGACGCGGGAGTACGCCGCGACGCCGTCTCCGCGGATGCCGTTGCGGCCCAGTTCGTTCTTGTAGAAGTCCCAGGTGAGCGCGGCGCCGTAGTGGGCGTCGGCGGCGGCGGTCTCGCGGTTCGTCGCCAGGCCGTTGCCCCAGGTGTCCGTGCTGTTCGTGAAGAGCGAGCCGGTGCCGTTGGTGCCACCGTTCAGGTCGTACGTCTTGTGGCCGCCGCGGGTCGCGTCCGTGAGGGTGTACGAGGGCGCCGTGCCGAGCGTGACCTGGCCGCTGTACTGGGTGTTGCCGGTGCCCGTCTCGATCGCCTCGTAGGAGTAGAGCTCCTTGCCCGTGGTGGCGTCGGTGATCACGTGACGCTCGCTCGGAGTGCCGTCCGACTGCGTGCCCGTGACGGTCGTCTCCCAGGCCAGCGTCGGCTTGCCCGTCGCCGCCCAGACCACCTTGCGAGCGGTGGAGGCGGATTCCGAGGCGTGGGCACCGGAGGCCAGGGCCGCCTTCTTCGCGGTGGCGTCGGAGACCTGGGCCGCCGTGCTCGCGACCGATATCCGGGCGTTGGTCGCCTTCGTCGTCGCGCGAGTGCCGTTCTTCTTCTGGTGCACGACCAGGTCGCCGCCGAGGACCGGCAGGCCTTCGTAGGTGCGCTCGTAGCGCGTGTGGACGGTGCCGTCCGCGTCCTTGACGACGTCGCGGACGACGAGCTTCTCCTGGCCGGAGAGACCGATCGCCCTGGCGGTCGCGGCGGCTCCCGCCTGCGCCTCCTGGACGGCCGCCGCGCGCTGCGTGCCGGTGAGGACGAGCGCGGTGGCGCCCGCCTCCCGCTGGGCGTCCGCGCTGGCGGATCCGGTCTGGACTCCGACGACGATCATGGCCGCCGAGGCGATGAGGGCGGTCGAGAGGGCGGTGCGGCGGTGCGAGGACTGCTGGCGGATCACGCGGGCTCCTTCGCTGAAGCACGTGGGGGTTGTGGGGGGGGTGGCGCGGCTGTGAGCGTGCCAGCGAAGGGAAGGTTTTGGCAGGTCTACGACAAGGATTTGACCATCTGTTGTCCGAAGGACAGAGAACTCTGTCCGTTATTCGGGAAGTTGGGCGCGTGCGCGGGGCCGCCTGCCCGATGTCGGGCAGCGCGAAGCCCCCCGGCGGGATGTCCGGGGGGCTTCGGGTTGGGGGTGGGGTGGGGGGGGGGGGGGGGGGGTGGGGTGGGGTGGG
>NZ_BJMN01000013.1 GCF_006539185.1 Streptomyces gardneri | reverse complement strand
TCCGGCGGCGAGGACCGCGTCGTACCCCTGCCACAGCTCGTTCAGGAAGCTGGAGAGGATCTCGTCGAGCATCGACTCCTTGGAGTCGAAGTGGTAGTAGAGGCTGCCGGCGAGCATGCCGGCGGCGTCCGCGATCTTGCGGACGGTGGTGGCGTTGTACCCCTGGGCGGCGAAGACCTCGGCCGCCGTGTCGAGGAGCTCACGACGCCGCTCGGGCCCGGCG
Source organism: Streptomyces gardneri (assembly GCF_006539185.1). Taxonomy (GTDB): domain Bacteria; phylum Actinomycetota; class Actinomycetes; order Streptomycetales; family Streptomycetaceae; genus Streptomyces; species Streptomyces gardneri. The sequence continues at coordinate 227,262 of NZ_BJMN01000013.1, read as the reverse complement.
CTCACCTGGGTCTTCTTCTTGCTGGCAGTGTTCGGCACCCGTCCATTCTGGACCCGGCGCGGGGTGCCGGGTGTCCGCCCTGCTCAGGAGGTCGCGGCGCGCTCCGCGGCGCTGCGCTCGACGCAGAACTCGTTGCCCTCCGGGTCGGCGAGGGTCGCCCAGCCGGTGCCGTCGGCGTTCCGCCGGTCGTCGAGCAGGGTGGCGCCGAGGGCGAGCAGCCGCTCGACCTCCTCGTCGCGGGTGCGGTCCTGCGGCTGGAGGTCGAGGTGGACGCGGTTCTTCGCCGCCTTCGCCTCGGGGACCTGGATGAAGAGGAGGTTCGCGCCGGGCGACTCGACGGCCGCCTCGGGGTCTCCGGGCAGGTCGTCGTCGGCGAGCTTCGCGTCCAGGGCGGCGGCCCAGAAGCTCGCCAGGGCGTAGGCGTCGGTGCAGTCGATGGTCACGTGGCGTACGAGAGAGGTCATGGCTTCATGATCCCCCGGCCGTCCGGGCGTCGGCCACGGGATATCTCCTACGCCCGGTCGGCGGTGGCCAGTTGTCGACCCTCGGTGGCCGCAACGAGCGCGGCGAGGGAGGAGCGGGTGCCCTGGAGATCCTGGATCTGTCCGTCGATGGCGTCGAGCCGGGCGACGAGCAGCGGGCTGAGGCAGGGTTCGATCTCCGCCTCGCTGCCGCACACGCAGTCCAGTACCTCGGCGATGACCCGGGTCGGCAGTCCGGCGCCCAGCAGGGCCCGGATGCGGCGGACGACGGCGACGGCGTCGGAGCCGTACACGCGCTGTCCGCCCGGAGTGCGCTCCGGGACGAGGAGGTCCTGTTCCTCGTAGTAGCGGAGCAGCCGGACGCTGACCCCTGTGGCGTCCGACAGTTCACCGATCCGCACTGTGACCCCCCTCACATTCGCCCGGTCCGGCTTGAAGCTCACATCCATGTGAGCTCCTACGGTTCCCGGCATGACGAACAACGCGAACTCCCCTGACGCAACGATATTCCAGCTCGGCGGCGACCTCCCGGTCCGGCGCATCGGGTACGGCACGATGCGCCTCGCCGACGGCCCCGGCGACCCGGCCGGCCCCGAGGCCCGGATCTGGACGGCCCCGGCCGACCGGGCCGCCGCGGTGCGCCTGCTGCGGACGGCGGCCGAGGCGGGGGGCACCCTCTTCGACACGGCCGACGCGTACGCCCTGGGGGCCGGCGAGGAGCTCCTCGCCGAGGCGCTCCACCCGTACGGCGACGGCGTCGCGGTGGCCACCAAGATCGGCGTGGTCCGGCCCTCCCCCACCGAGTGGGTGCCGCTCGGGCACCCCGCCTATCTGCGCCAGCAGGCCGAGCTGAGCCTGCGCCGGCTGCGTACGGAGCGGATCGACCTCCTCTACCTGCACCGCCTCGACGAGAACGTCCCGGTCGCCGAGCAGGTGGGCGCCCTGCGGCAGCTCCAGGAGGAGGGCAAGGTCCGGCACGTCGGGCTCTCGGAGGTGACGGTCGCCCAGCTGGACGAGGCCGAGTCGGTCACCCCGATCGCGGCCGTGCAGAACCTCTACAACCTGGCGACCCGCGACCACGAGGCCGTGGTCGAGCACACGGCGGGCCGGGGCATCGCCTTCGTCCCCTTCTTCCCGATCGCCATGGGCGGTCACGCGGGTCCGGACGGCCCGGTGGCCGAGGTCGCCCGCGAGGTCGGCGCCACCCCGTCCCAGACGGCCCTGGCCTGGCTGCTGCACCGGGCGCCGCACGTCCTGCCCATCCCGGGCACGAACTCGGCGGCCCACCTCCTGGAGAACCTGGGCGCGCTCGACGTCCGGCTCACCGAGGAGCAGTTCGCGCGGCTGGGGGCGGTGGGGGACGCCGCCTCATGAGCGGACGTGCCTCACGGACGGGCGCTTCATGAACCCGACGCGCCCCACACGGGCGCCTCAGGAGCGGACGATGCCCTGGGCCCGGGCGGCCGCGAGCCACGCGGGGAACTCCGAGACGAGCCTGTCGTACAGCTCCGCGTCCGGGACCCGGTGCGGCTCGCGGCCCGCGTGGAAGAAGCCGGCGTTGTCGACGGGCCGCTTCGCCGGCACGGCCAGCTCGTCCAGCCTGCGCAGGAAGTCGAACTGCCGGCTGTCGGGGTCGCCGAAGCCGATGAACTGCCAGAAGAGCGGCAGCCGGGACGCCTTGCACACGTACCGCTCGGCCGCGAGCTTGTTGATCGGCCCTCCGTCGGTCTGGAAGACGACGAGCGCGGGCGCGGTGGAGCCGCTGTCCAGGTAGTGGTCGATGACGGCGTCCATGGCGAGGTGGTAGCTGGTCTTGCCCATGTGGCCGAGCCCGGCGACGATCCGGTCGATGCTGCCGGCGTGGTCGTCGAGCCGGATGTCGGTCTCGGCGTCGATGTCGGTGGAGAAGAAGACGACCGGCACGCGGCCGTCGTCGTCGAAGTGCGCGGAGAGCCCGAGGACCCGGTCGGCCAGGGCCTGGACGGTGCCGTCGGCGTAGTACGGCTTCATCGACCCCGAGTAGTCGACGACGAGATAGACGGCGACCCGCTGCCCGCCCAAGCCGTGCCGGCGGAGCGACTCCCCCGCCGACATGTAGGGGCCGACCAGCGCGGGCGCGGTCTCCTCCACCTTCCGCAGGCTCATGGCCATGGGCGCTCCTTCTCCAGCCGTTCGATGTCCGCGAGCATGGCGTCGGCCAGGTCGCGCTCGGCCGCGTAGTACCGCTCGGCCCAGGTGAGGGTGAGCCGGGGGTACGCCCACGCCTCGTCGGTCCCGGCGTCCGCGGCGTCGGACTCGGCGCGCAGCCGCATGGACTCGGCGTACTCCCGGTGTCCGGCCAGGATCTCGCGCATCCGGTCGGGTTCGAGGAGGTGGCCGAGCCAGAGGCGCAGCATCGGACCGTGCTTGAGGACGGGCGGGTCGAGGGGGGCCGTGCGGGCCCAGGTGCGGACGGCGGCGAGGCCCTCGGCGGTGATCCGGTAGACGCGCTTCTCGCGCGAGCCGGTCTCCGGTGCGACCAGGCGGGAGGTGGCGTAGCCGGTCTTCTCCAGCCGTTTGAGCTCGCTGTAGATCTGGCTGAACGACGGGCTCCAGTAGAAGAGGCCGAGGGACCGGTCGGACCACTTCTTGACGTCGTATCCGGACAACTCCCGCCCGAAGGAGAGCAGTCCGAGGACAGCCCAGCTGGTCGCGGGAAGCTCCGGCACGGTCTCGTCGTCCACCACGACGGGAAGTCTACGACTCCCTTCCCTCCTCCACCTATGCCTGCTAGAAGTATTTCGATTAGGCATAGCTCGCTGAGGCACGACCATCCGGCCGCCGCCACGGGAGGAGCCCCCGGTGAAGTTCTCCATGATCTTCGAAGCCCAGCTCGTCGACCCCACCCCCGCACGCGAACGCGCGATCATCCACGACTGCGTCGAACAGGCCGTCCTCGCCGAGGAGATGGGCTTCGACCGCGTCTGGGCGGTCGAGCACCACTCCCTCACCCAGTACGCCCACATGAGCGCGTCCGAGATCTTCCTGACCTGGGTCGCCGCCCGTACCCGGACGATCCGCGTCGGGCACGGCGTGGTCACCATGCCGTTCGGCTACCAGCACCCGGTCCGGGTCGCCGAACGCGCCGCCATGCTCGACGTGCTCTCCGGCGGACGCCTCGACGTGGGCGCGGGCCGGGGCGCGACCCGCCAGGAGATGCGGATGTTCGGGGTGGACCCCGCCGACACCCGGCCGCAGACGGAGGAGGCCCTGCGGATCTTCGCCGCCGCGTGGCGCGAGCCGGAGTTCGAGTGGCACGGCTCGCTCGACATCGGCCCCGGCGCGGTCCTCCCACGCCCCGTGCAGCACCCGCACCCGCCCCTCTTCATGGCCTGCTCGCAGCACGACTCCCTCCGGCAGGCGGCCGAACTCGGCATCGGGGCGCTGGTGATGGGCTTCGCGGGCGCCGACGACGTCCGCGCCATGCGCAGGGTGTACGACGAGGCCCTCGCCTCCCGGGACGGATCGCGCTTCGTCTCCACCGAGGTCAACGACCACTTCTCCGCCCTCTGCCCGACGGTCGTCCTGGACGACGCCGACCGCGCCCTGCGGCTCGGCACCCGCGGCCAGCGCTTCTTCGCCGAGTCGATCGCCCACTGGTACGGCGGGGCCCCCGCGCCCACCGGGTACGCGGAGGACGAGGACCATGCGGGAGCACTCGGCCAGGAGCGCGAGAAACTGATCGCCCGCCTCCACGAGGCGAACATCCCGGCCCGCCCGGTCGACACCGGCACGTACAACACCGACCACGCCTACGGGGACGCGGCGACGGCGATCGCCTACGTGGAACGACTCCGCGAGATCGGCGTCGACGAGGTGATGTGCCTGATCCAGATGGGCACGGTGCCGCAGGAGGTCTGCCTGGAGACCATCCGCCAGTGGGGCACGAAGGTCATCCCCCACTTCCGCGAGCCGTCCAAGGACCTATGACGGGAGCACCGCGGCGCCCACCCAGTCGTCCGGTCGGGGACATTCGGGGGGCGCCGCGCTCAGTTCCGCACGTCGTTGTACGGGACGTTCTCAGGGGTGATCCGGCGGGATCAGACCGTCAGCGAACGGTCCGTCGGACGGATCGGGGCCGGCAGGGAGCTGGCTCCGGTCAGGTAGCGGTCCACGCCACGGGCGGCGGAGCGGCCCTCGGCGATGGCCCACACGATGAGGGACTGGCCGCGACCGGCGTCACCGGCGACGTACACGCCATCGACGTTGGTGGCGAAGTCCGCGTCACGGGCGATGTTACCCCGCTCATCAAGGTCCAGACCAAACTGGGCGACCAGACCGTTCTCCACGTCCGTGCCGGTGAAGCCCATCGCGAGCGTGACCAGCTGGGCGGGGATCTTGCGCTCCGTGCCCGGCTTCTGGGTCAGCTTGCCCTCGACGAACTCGACCTCGACGAGGTGGAGGAACTGGACGTTGCCCTCCTCGTCGCCCTCGAAGTGGGTGGTGGAGACGGAGTAGACCCGCTCGCCGCCCTCCTCGTGCGCGGAGGTGACCTTGTACAGCATGGGGAAGGTCGGCCAGGGCTGGCCGGCGTTCCGGTCCTCGCCCGGCTTGGGCATGATCTCCAGCTGCGTGACCGAGGCCGCGCCCTGGCGGTGCGCCGTACCGACGCAGTCGGCGCCGGTGTCGCCGCCGCCGATGACGACGACGTGCTTGCCCTCGGCGGTGATCGGCGGGGCCACGAAGTCACCCTCGACGACCTTGTTGGCCAGCGGCAGGTACTCCATCGCCTGGTGGATGCCGTTCAGCTCACGGCCCGGGACGGGCAGGTCGCGGGCGGTGGTGGCGCCGGCGGCGATGACCACGGCGTCGAACCGCTTGCGCAGGTCCGTCGACGTCAGGTCGCGGCCGATCTCGATGCCGGTGCGGAACTTGGTGCCCTCCGCGCGCATCTGCTCGATGCGGCGGTTGATGTGCCGCTTCTCCATCTTGAACTCGGGGATGCCGTAGCGCAGCAGGCCGCCGATGCGGTCGGCGCGCTCGTACACGACCACGGTGTGGCCGGCCCGGGTCAGCTGCTGGGCGGCGGCGAGACCCGCCGGGCCCGAGCCGATGACGGCGGCGGTCTTGCCGGACAGGCGCTCGGGCACCTGCGGCTTGACGTCGCCTCCGTCCCAGGCCTTGTCGATGATGGAGACTTCGACGTTCTTGATGGTGACGGCCGGCTGGTTGATGCCGAGCACACACGCCGACTCGCACGGAGCCGGGCACAGGCGGCCGGTGAACTCCGGGAAGTTGTTGGTGGCGTGCAGACGCTCCTGCGCCGCCGACCAGTCCTCGCGGTAGGCGAAGTCGTTCCACTCGGGAATGAGGTTCCCGAGGGGACAGCCGTTGTGGCAGAACGGGATGCCGCAGTCCATGCAGCGGCCGGCCTGCTTGCTGATGATCGGCAGCAGGGAGCCGGGAACGTAGACCTCGTTCCAGTCTCTGACTCGCTCGCCCACCGGACGGGTCTTGGCGACCTCGCGCCCGGTGGTCAGGAAGCCCTTGGGGTCAGCCATTGGTCGCCGCCTCCATCATCTTCTCGGTGGTCTCGGTCTCGGAGAGACCGGCGAGCTCAGCGGCGTCCTTGGCGGCGAGCACTGCCTTGTACGTGGTGGGGATGATCTTGCTGAACCGGGCCGCCGCGGCGTCCCAGTCGGCGAGGAGCTTCTCCGCGACCGTCGAGCCGGTCTCCTCCTGGTGGCGGCGCACGACATCGTGCAGCCAGTCCTTGTCGGAGTCCGACAGGGTCTCGATCGCCCCCAGGTTCCCGGAGTTGACGTTGTCCCGGTCGAGGTCGACGACGTACGCGACACCGCCCGACATGCCCGCCGCGAAGTTGCGGCCGGTCTCGCCGAGGACGACCGCCGTACCGCCGGTCATGTACTCGCAGCCGTGGTCGCCCACGCCCTCCGAGACGACCAGGGCGCCGGAGTTGCGGACGCAGAAGCGCTCGCCGGTGCGGCCGCGCAGGAACAGCTCGCCGCCGGTCGCGCCGTAGCCGATGGTGTTGCCCGCGATGGTCGAGTACTCGGCCAGGTGGTCGGCGCCGCGGTCCGGGCGGACGACGACGCGGCCGCCGGAGAGGCCCTTGCCGACGTAGTCGTTGGCGTCGCCCTCCAGGCGGAGAGTGACACCGCTCGGCAGGAAGGCGCCGAAGGACTGGCCGGCGGAACCGGTGAAGGTGATGTCGATGGTGTCGGCGGGCAGGCCCGCGCCACCGAACTTCTTCGTCACGTGGTGGCCGAGCATGGTGCCGACGGTCCGGTTGATGTTGCGGATCGCGACCTGGGCTCGGACCGGCTGCGCCTCCTCGGCGGAGGCGGCGTTCAGGGCCTCGGCGGCGAGCTGGATCAGCTCGTTGTCGAGGGCCTTCTCCAGACCGTGGTCCTGCTCGATCAGGGCGTGGCGGACCGCGCCCTCGGCCAGCTCGGGCACGTAGAAGAGCGGCTCCAGGTCGAGACCCTGCGCCTTCCAGTGCCGGACGGCGCGGCTGGTGTCGAGCAGCTCGGCGTGGCCGACGGCCTCTTCGATCGTGCGGAAGCCCAGCTCGGCGAGGAGCTCGCGGACCTCCTCGGCGATGAACTCGAAGAAGTTGACGACGTACTCGGCCTTGCCGGAGAACCGGTCGCGGAGCGCCGGGTTCTGGGTGGCGATGCCGACCGGGCAGGTGTCCAGGTGGCAGACGCGCATCATGACGCAGCCGGAGACGACGAGCGGCGCGGTCGCGAAACCGAACTCCTCGGCGCCGAGCAGCGCGGCGATGACGACGTCGCGGCCGGTCTTGAGCTGGCCGTCGGTCTGGACGACGATCCGGTCGCGCAGGCCGTTGAGCAGCAGGGTCTGCTGGGTCTCGGCGAGGCCGAGCTCCCAGGGGCCGCCCGCGTGCTTCAGCGAGGTCAGCGGGGAGGCGCCCGTTCCGCCGTCGTGGCCGGAGATGAGGACGACGTCCGCGTGGGCCTTGGAGACACCGGCGGCGACCGTGCCGACGCCGACCTCGGAGACCAGCTTCACGTGGATGCGGGCGACCGGGTTGGCGTTCTTGAGGTCGTGGATCAGCTGAGCCAGGTCCTCGATGGAGTAGATGTCGTGGTGCGGCGGCGGCGAGATGAGGCCGACGCCGGGCGTCGAGTGACGCGTCTTGGCGACCCACGGGTAGACCTTGTGGCCGGGCAGCTGGCCGCCCTCGCCGGGCTTGGCGCCCTGGGCCATCTTGATCTGGATGTCGTCGGCGTTGACCAGGTACTCGCTGGTGACGCCGAAGCGGCCGGAGGCGACCTGCTTGATGGAGGAGCGGCGCGCCGGGTCGTACAGGCGGTCCGGGTCCTCGCCGCCCTCACCGGTGTTGGACTTGGCGCCCAGCTGGTTCATGGCGATGGCGAGGGTCTCGTGCGCCTCGCGGGAGATGGAGCCGTACGACATGGCGCCCGTCGAGAACCGCTTGACGATCTCGCTGACCGGCTCGACCTCGTCGATCGAGATCGCTTCCCGGTCCTCGGAGAAGCCGAAGAGGCCGCGGAGCGTCATGAGGCGCTCGGACTGCTCGTTCACCCGCTCCGTGTACTTCTTGAAGATGTCGTACCGCTTGTTGCGCGTGGCGTGCTGCAGGCGGAAGACGGTCTCCGGGTCGAACAGGTGCGGCTCGCCCTCGCGGCGCCACTGGTACTCGCCGCCGATGTCCAGGGCGCGGTGCGCCGAGGGGACGCCGGAGACGGGGTACGCCTTGGCGTGGCGGGCGGCGACCTCCTTGGCGACGACGTCGAGACCGGCGCCGCCGATCTTGGTGGCCGTGCCGTTGAAGTACGTGGCGACGAAGGCGGCGTCGAGGCCGACGGCCTCGAAGACCTGGGCGCCGCGGTAGGAGGCGACGGTCGAGATGCCCATCTTGGACATGACCTTGAGGACGCCCTTGCCGAGCGCGTAGATCAGGTTCCGGATGGCCTGCTCGGGCTCCAGGCCCTCGATGAAGGTGCCGGCGCGGACCAGGTCCTCGACGGACTCCATGGCGAGGTACGGGTTGACCGCCGCGGCGCCGTAGCCGATGAGCAGGGCGACGTGGTGGACCTCGCGGACGTCACCGGCCTCGACCAGCAGACCCACCTTGGTGCGCTGCTTGGTGCGGATGAGGTGGTGGTGGACGGCCGCGGTGAGCAGCAGCGAGGGGATCGGCGCGTGCTCGGCGTCGGAGTGCCGGTCGGAGAGCACGATCAGGCGGGCGCCGCCCTCGATCGCGGTGTCGGCCTCGGCGCAGATCGCCTCGATGCGGGCGGCGAGGGCCTCGCCGCCGCCGGAGACCCGGTAGAGACCGGAGAGGGTCGCGGCCTTCATGCCGGGCATGTCGCCGTCGGCGTTGATGTGGATGAGCTTGGCCAGCTCGTCGTTGTCGATCACCGGGAAGGGCAGGGTGACGCTGCGACACGACGAGGAGGTGGGCTCCAGCAGGTTGCTGCCGGGGCCGAGCGAGGAGCGGAGGCTCGTCACGAGCTCCTCGCGGATGGCGTCCAGCGGCGGGTTGGTGACCTGCGCGAAGAGCTGGGTGAAGTAGTCGAAGAGCAGCCGCGGGCGGGAGGACAGGGCCGCGATCGGCGAGTCCGTGCCCATGGAGCCGAGCGGCTCGCCGGCGGTGCGGGCCATCGGGGCGAGGATGACGCGGAGCTCTTCCTCGGTGTAGCCGAAGGTCTGCTGGCGGCGGGTCACCGAGGCGTGGGTGTGCACGATGTGCTCGCGCTCGGGGAGGTCGGAGAGCTCGATCTCGCCGGTCTCCAGCCACTCCGCGTACGGGTTCTCGGCGGCGAGACCGGCCTTGATCTCGTCGTCCTCGATGATCCGGTGCTCGGCGGTGTCGACGAGGAACATCTTGCCGGGCTGGAGGCGGCCCTTGCGGACGACCTTGGCGGGGTCGATGTCGAGGACGCCGACCTCGGAGGAGAGGACGACGAGGCCCTCGTCGGTGACCCAGTAGCGGCCGGGGCGCAGACCGTTGCGGTCGAGGACCGCGCCGACCTGGACGCCGTCGGTGAAGGTGACGCAGGCCGGGCCGTCCCAGGGCTCCATCATCGTGGAGTGGTACTGGTAGAAGGCGCGGCGGGCCGGGTCCATGGAGTCGTGGTTCTCCCACGCCTCGGGGACCATCATCAGCACCGCGTGGGGCAGGGAGCGGCCGCCGAGGTGGAGCAGCTCCAGGACCTCGTCGAAGGAGGCCGAGTCGGAGGCGTCCGGGGTGCAGATCGGGAAGATCCGGTCCAGCGAGCCCTCGCCGAAGACCTTGGAGTCGAGCTGGGCCTCGCGGGCGGTCATCCAGTTCCGGTTGCCCTTGACGGTGTTGATCTCACCGTTGTGGGCGACGAAGCGGTACGGGTGGGCCAGCGGCCAGCTCGGGAAGGTGTTGGTGGAGAACCGGGAGTGGACCAGGGCCACGGCGGAGGCGCAGCGGCGGTCCGACAGGTCCGGGAAGAAGGGCTCCAGCTGGCCGGTGGTCAGCATGCCCTTGTAGACGATCGTGCGGGCGGAGAGCGACGGGAAGTAGGTCGCGGCCTCGCGCTCGGCGCGCTTGCGCAGCACGAACGCCTTGCGGTCCAGCGCGATGCCCGTGTTCTCGCCTCCCCCAGAGCCTTCGGCCTGGGAGGTACCCCCAGCCACGAAGAGCTGGCGGAAGACCGGCATGGTGGAGCGGGCGGAGGCGCCGAGCAGCTCGGGGGCGACGGGGACCTCGCGCCAGCCGAGGACGGTGAGGCCCTCTTCGGCGGCGATCGTCTCGATCTTCGAGACCGTCTCGTCCGTGCCGTCCTCGGGGAGGAAGGCGATGCCGACGGCGTACGCGCCGGCCTCGGGGAGCTCGAATCCGGCGACCTCGCGGAGGAAGGCGTCCGGGACCTGGAAAAGGATGCCGGCGCCGTCTCCGGAGTCGGGCTCGGAGCCGGTGGCGCCGCGGTGCTCGAGGTTGCGCAGTACGGTCAGCGCCTGCTCGACCAGCGCGTGGCTGGCTACACCGGTGAGGGTGGCCACGAACCCGACACCACAGGCGTCGTGTTCGTTACGGGGGTCGTACATCCCCTGCGGAGCGGGGCGACCGTCCATGGGCGACCAGGCGTCGGAACGCATCGGCTCTCCCGTCGTCGTCGTGGCATATGCAACTGCCGAGGGACGACGTTGGCCCTCCGCGAAATTTCGTGCAGGTTACATGATGGCTGGCTTCTCGCGAAGTGGATAGCTCGTTCCAGCATGCGGACACCACCGACACGCAATGGTGGTGCGTTCTCACCTGTAGGAGTGCGGGAGCAAGGACTGTCCCGCGGGGACGGGCCGGAGGGAGCCGAAGGGATCTCCGGGCTTCCGGCGGTCCGTCACTGAGCGGGCTTCGTTGCCCGCCTGGCTGGGCCTCATTGCCCGACGACGCTCATGCCTCATTCCCGTTGGTCACGAGTTCGAAACCGCCGAGTAACCGGCTACTTATGTGGCGTCGTGCATAGTGTCTCATCGCAGCGGCGGATCGAGCCAGGGATATACGTCACAACCCATACGGGCCCTATGTCCAGAAAAGGTGCCCTGAAATGCCGGAAAGGCCCCTCGAAGGGGCCTCCCGGTCGTCTCTACGGGCACGAAATCCGTTCCGATATCCGGAGCGGCGACACCGCCACCACGAACGCCTACAACGCCGCTCCGAAGAGCATCCCGAGCCCGTACGTGACGGCGGCCGCGGCCCCGCCCAGGACGAGCTGACGCATCCCGCTGAAGAGCCAGCCGCGGGCGGTCACCCGGGCCACCAGCGCCCCGCAGGCGAAGAGGCCCAGGAGCGCGAGCAGCACGGCGGGCCAGAGCGCGGTCGCCCCGAGCAGGTAGGGCAGTACGGGGAGCAGAGCGCCGAGCGCGAAGGAGCCGAAGGACGAGACCGCGGCGACCATCGGCGACGGCAGGTCGTCCGGGTCGATGCCGAGCTCCTCGCGGGCGTGGATCTCCAGTGCCTGCTCGGGGTCCTTCGACAGCTGCATCGCGACCTCGCGGGCGAGCGCGGGCTCGACACCCCGGGACACGTACAGCGCGGCCAGCTCCTCCATCTCGTCGATGGGGTGCTTGCGCAACTGGCGGCGCTCGACGTCCAGTTCCGCCTGGACGAGCTCACGCTGCGAGGCCACGGAGGTGTACTCGCCGGCCGCCATGGAGAAGGCGCCGGCGGCCAGTCCCGCGACGCCGGTGATGACCACGGTCTGCGTGGACACCGCGCCGCCGGCGACGCCGGTCATCAGGGCGAGGTTGGAGACGAGACCGTCCATCGCGCCGAACACCGCCGGGCGCAGCCAACCGCCGTTCACGTCACGGTGCGTGTGGTTGTCGCGGTGCGCCTCGTGCAGTGGTGCCTGAGCTTCGATGATGGACATGGTTCTCCCCTCGTTCCGGCGGGCCGGGTCGCACCCGCCGCCCCCAACACCCTCGAAAATACGCGCGATGTAAGGGGTCCGCCAGCAAGGCAGGCCGTACTTACTAAGGCCCGCCTCACTGGGCGCACCGGATTCCGACGTGGTGTCAGCCGGGTGACAGAACCGTTTCTTCGGCGAGTTCGCGGCCCGCGGTGGCACAGATCCAGGCATCGGGGCGCCGACCGCGCGCCCCACCCGAGGAAGGGGCCGCGAGATGGTGACCACCACGGCATGCGACACGCGTGAACGGGCGAGGGGGGCGCTCCTCGGCCTCGCCGTCGGCGACGCCCTGGGAGCCCCCGCCGAGAACATGCGCCCTTCGGAGATCCGCCGCCGATGGGGCCGCATCGAGGGCTTCGTGACGGACCGTCCTGCAGGCACCGACGACACCGAGTACGCGATCTTCTCGGCCCTGCTCCTCGCCCGACACGGCTCCGCGCTCACCGTCCACCACGTCGAACGGGCCTGGCACCACTGGATCGCCGACCTCGACGAAGGCCCCTTCCGCGGCGCGGGCTTCTCCGAGCGCGGCACGCTGGAGAACCTCCGGCGGGGGCTCGCCGCTCCCATCTCCGCCCAGCACCGCCACGCCTGGAGCGACGGTCTCGCGATGCGCGCCGCGCCGTTCGGGGTCTTCGCCGCCGGCCGCCCGGCGGAGGCGGCGCGCCTCGTCGCGATCGACGGCAGCGTCAGCCACGAAGGGGAGGGCATCTACGGCGGCCAGGCCGTCGCGGCGGGCGTCGCGGCGGCGATGGCGGGCGCGGGCGTGACCTCGGTCATCGCGGCGGCGCTCTCCGTCGTCCCGATGGACTCCTGGACGGCCCGCTCCCTGCGCCGCGCGGTCGTCGCCGCCCAGCGCGTCCAGCCGGACCCGCTCACCCGCGAGCGACAGGTCCGCTCGGCGGTCGTCATCGGCGGCTACCCGTGGACGGACCTGGCCCCGGAGGCGGTGGGCCTGGCCTTCGGCGCCTTCGCGGCGGCCCGCGGCGACTTCCGTACGGCGGTCCTGACCGCGGTCAACATGGGCCGCGACGCCGACACGACGGCGGCGGTGGCGGGCGCCCTGGCCGGCGCCATGTCGGGCGTCTCGGCGATCCCGGAGGAATGGTCGACGGCCATCGCCCCCGTCACCGGCAGCTGCCTGCCCTCCATGCGCGGCTACCACGTCCTGGACGTCGCGGACCTGCTGACCCCGGAGGGGGAATCCTGATGAGCGGAGACACAACGACCAGCCTCCCCACCGCCACCGCTGTGGGCAATCGTCCCGCAGGGCGTGGGGGTCCCCCCTCCGGGGGAGGGTGGGCACAGCCCCCGATGCCGGATGCCGGCCCCTCGCTCGCCGCCCACCAGGACCTGGCGGTGACCCTGGTGTCGGGCGCCGAAGCGCCGGACCTCACCGCGCAGGAGCAGCCCCCGGTGCGGGGCACCGGGTCGTGGGGCGGCGCCCACGAGGCCCCGCACCCCGACGCGCCCCGCAGGGCAAGTCGCGACAGGACCGAGGGCCTCCTCCTCGGCCTCGCCGCAGGCGACGCCGCCGGCTGGCCCGCCGCCCGCCACAGAGCCGCCCGCATGCCCGAGTGGACCCGCCGCCTCACCCGCGAACTCGACACCTTCGCCGAGCAGAACGCGACGACCACCCTCCCCGTCCCCATCGCCCTCAACCAGCCCCCCGAGCCCCTCCGCCTCGGCCCCTCCGACGACGCCGAGTGGGCGGCCTTCACCGCCGAGGCGATCCTCGCCGCCGCCGGCCCCGTCTTCGCCGGCCTCCCCCCGGAGCGCCGTCTCCGCGCCGCCGTCGACCTCGCCTGGAACGCCCTCGCCGGCCAGGTCGCCGCCGCCGCCGACCGCGCCCCCGAGGTCGAGTCCGCCGTCCTCCCCCTCCGCGCCCGGATCTCCGTACGCGCCGGCCTCGGCAATCTCGCCACCGGTCTGCGCCCGCCCGCCACCGGCCACGACAACCCGCACTACTTCGACGACGCCGCCTGCGTCCGGGCCGCCGTCCTCGCGGTCGTCCACCCCGGCGACCCGCGCGCCGCCGCCGAACTCGCCGAGTTCGACGCCCGGTACACCCAGGACGGGGACGGCGTCCACGGCGCCCGCGCGACGGCGGCGGCCATCGCCGCGGCCCTCGGCGGGGCGACGGTCGACGAATCCGTCGGCGCGGCGCTCGCCGAACTCCCGCCCGCCACCGAGATCGGCCGCAACGCCCGGTACGCGGTGAAGCTGGCCAGGGCCGCCGGTTCGGCCTTCGAACTGGTCCCGCTCCTGGAGCACCAGATCGTGGACCACGTCTACAGCTACGGGATCGCCGCCGCCGAGACCGTCCCGGTCGCCCTCGCCCTCGCCACCGCCGCCCGGGGCGAGATGGCGGCCGCGGTTCCGGCCGCCGTCTGCCTCTCCCGGGTCGCGGACTCCGCCCCCGCGCTCGCGGGCGCGCTCACCGGCGCGCTGGGCGGCGGCCGTTCGGTGCCGGCGACCTGGCGCGAGGCCTGCCGGACGCTCGCGGGGTGCGCGCTGCCCTGGCTCGCGGGGACGGATCTGGTCGAACTCGCCGGGCTGCTGGGAGCCACGGAACCGGCCTCTCCAGGTGGACAATTCCGACATGACACCCACACTGGATGTGCCCACCCTGGATGACCGGATCACCGGCAGCCTCCTCGGGGCCGCCGTCGGCGACGCGCTCGGCGGCCCCGTCGAGGGCTACACCCCCCAGCAGATCCTGGAGCGTCACGGCGGCCGCGTCACCGGGATCGTCGGCCCCTGGAACGGCGACGACTGGCGCACCGCCCGCCCTATCGCGCCGTACCACAAGGGCGACGGGCACGTCACCGACGACACCTTGATGACCCACGCCCTGATCCGGGTGTACGAGAAGGTCCGCGGCCACCTCGACGCGTACGCGGTCGCGGACTTCCTCGTCCCCGAACTCATGGGCTCCCCCGTCTGGATCCCGGAGCTGGAGGCCGAGGCCCTCCCCCTCCAGCGGATCTTCCTCGCCGAGAAGTGGCTCGTGGCCCGGCTCCACTACGGGCACGTGGATCCGCGCGAGGCCGGCGACGGCAACATCGTCAACTGCGGTGCCGCGATGTACATGGCGCCGGTCGGACTCGTCAACGCCGCCCACCCCGCGGCCGCCTACGCCGAGGCGCTCGACATCGCCGGCGCCCACCAGTCCTCCTACGGCCGGGAGGCGGCCGGCGTGTTCGCGGCGGCGGTCGCCGCGGCCTGCGCGCCGGGCGCGACGCCCTCCTCGGTCGTCGACGCGGCCCTCTCGCTCGCGAAGGACGGCACCCGGTCGGCGATCGAAGCGGTCACCGAAGTGGCCGTCCGGCACACGGA
Organism: Streptomyces gardneri; assembly: GCF_006539185.1. GTDB lineage: Bacteria > Actinomycetota > Actinomycetes > Streptomycetales > Streptomycetaceae > Streptomyces > Streptomyces gardneri. The sequence goes on along the minus strand of NZ_BJMN01000013.1, from coordinate 212,006 downwards.
CTTCGAGTCCGCCCTCGCCCCGCTCCGCGCGGCGGTGGCCCCCTTCGACACGGTCGGCCCCGACTACCGCTCCCCCTCCCTCGGTGCCCGCCGCCCCTCCCGGCTCCACGCGATCGAGGAGCTGCCGATCGCCCTGGGCATGCTGCTCGTCGGCGAGGGCGACTTCCGCCGTACGGTCCTCGGCGCCGTCAACTACGGCCGCGACTGCGACTCGATCGCCACGATGGCCGGCGCGATCGCCGGCGCGCTGCACGGCGAGGCCGCCGTGCCGTCCGACTGGGCGAAGCGCGTCGCGGAGGCGAGCCGGCTCGACCTGCACGCCCCGGCGGCCGCACTGGCCCGGGTGACCCGCGAGGTCTTCGCCCGGGACGTGGAGCTCCGCCGGGCGCACGAGTCGGCGTTCGCGACGCTGGCGAGCGCGGACCGGTGAACCTCCGGCTGACCTGGGTGCAGCCGGAGGACCTGGTGGGTCACGAGCTCCGCCAGGCGGCGGAGGACGGCCGCGACGCCCACGACCTCGCGGCCCGCTGGTACGAGGCGGGCGGCCCGCCCGCCCCGCCGACGGCGGGCGCGTCCGAACTCCCCCGCCCGGACCTCCGCCCCCTGGCGGAGGAACTCCTCGACTCCCTGGCGACCCTCCCCACCCCCCTGTCGGGCGACGAGCCGACCGCCCTCCCCGAGATCCAGGCCTCGGCGGCCCCCCACGATCTCTCGCCCACCCCCGTGCCGGGCGCGAGCCCGGACGCCCTCCGCGACCGCCTGCACGCAGCCTGGCTCGGGCGGGCCGCCGGGTGCCTGCTCGGCAAGCCCGTCGAGAAGCTGCCCCTCCCCGCCATCCGCGCCCTCGCCCGCGCCTCCGGCAACTGGCCCCTCTCCACGTGGTTCACCGCCCGGGGCGTACCGCCGGAGCTGCTCGCCGCCCACCCCTGGAACCGGCGCTCCGCCACCACCTCCCTCGCCGAGAACATCGACGGGATGCCCGAGGACGACGACCTCAACTACCCCCTCCTCAACCTGCTGCTCCTCAGGCGGTACGGTCGCGGCTTCACCACCGCCGACGTCGCCCGCCTCTGGCTCGACGAACTCCCCGCCGGCCGCACCTTCACGGCCGAGCGCGTCGCCTACCGCAATCTCCTCGACGGCGTCGAGCCCCCGCTGACCGCCGTCCGCCGCAACCCCTTCCGTGAGTGGATCGGCGCCCAGATCCGGGCGGACGTCCACGGCTGGACCCACCCGGGCGATCCGGTCGCCGCGGCCGCGCAGGCGTACCGGGACGCGGCCCTCACCCACACCGCGAACGGCGTCTACGGCGCCATGTTCGTCGCCGCCACCCTCGCCACCGCCGCGACCGGCACCGCCGACGTCCACCGCTCGCTCGCCGCCGGACTCGACGTGATCCCACCGCGCTCCCGTCTCGCCGGGGCCGTCCGGCTGGGCATCGCGTCCGCCCGCGCCACGCCCGACTTCGACACCGTCGTCGACCGCCTGCACACCGAGCTCGGCGGGTACCACTGGGTCCATGCCGTCCCCAACGCCGCGCTTCTCGCCGCCGCCCTCACCCACGGCGACGGCGACTTCTCCCGCTCCGTCTGCGCGGCGGTCTCCGGCGGCTGGGACACCGACTCCAACGGCGCCACCGCCGGTTCGGTCGCCGGGCTGCTCGCCGGTCACCCCGACCGGCTGCCCGAGCGGTGGACCACCCCTCTCAAGAACCGGCTCGCGACCTCGGTCCCGTCCTTCGACGGCATCGGCTTCGACACCCTGGCCGACCTGACACATCTGGAGGCAGTACGCCCATGACCAGCATCGTCGTACTCGGCAGCACGAACATGGACCTCGTCGCCTACGTACCGAGGGCTCCCGCCCGCGGCGAGACGGTCACCGGCCGCGCGTTCCGCACGGTCCCCGGCGGCAAGGGCGCCAACCAGGCCGTCGCCGCCGCCCGCGCCGGCGCCGAGGTGGCGATGATCGGCGCGGTCGGCGCGGACGACTTCGGCGCACGCCTCCGGACCAACCTGGAGCACTGCTCCGTCGACACCGACCTCCTGCGCACCGCCGAGGGCCCTTCCGGCACCGCCCACATCGTCGTCGACGACGAGGGCGGCAACGCGATCGTCGTCGTCCCCGGCGCCAACGCCACCGTCACCTCCCTCAGCCACGGCGACGAGGCCCTCATCGGCACCGCCGACACCCTGCTCCTCCAGCTCGAACTCCCCCTCTCCGTCGTCACGGAGGGCGCCGCGACCGCCCGCCGCCTCGGCGTCCGCACGGTCCTCACGCCCGCCCCCGCCCAGCGGCTCCCTCCCGAACTCCTCGCCGCCACCGACCTGCTGGTCCCCAACGAGCACGAGGCCGCCGCGCTCACCGGACTCACCGACCCGCGCGCCGCCGCCCAGGCCCTGCTGCGGGACGTCCCCGAGGTCGTCGTCACCCTGGGCGCGGCCGGCAGCCTCTACGCGGCCCGCGGCGTCGAACCGGTCGCCGTGGCCGCCCCCCGGGTCAGGGCCGTGGACACCACCGCGGCCGGCGACACCTTCGTCGGCGCGCTCGCGGTCGCCCTCGGCGAGGGCCGGCCCGTCCCGGAGGCGCTGGCCTGGGCGCAGGCCGCCGCCGCGCTCTCCGTCCAGCGCGAGGGCGCGTCGACCTCGATGCCGTACCGGACCGAGATCGAGGCGGCCTTCGGCTCCCTCGGCGACCTGGAGGCCGACTCCGTATGACCACCACGCAGCACGCCCCCACGACACCCGCCCCGGCCGCGCCTCCCCTCCGCGGACTGCGCGTCCTGGACCTCGCGACCCTCTTCGCCGGGCCGCTCGCGGCCACGATGCTCGGCGACTTCGGCGCCGACGTCGTCAAGGTCGAGCACCCCCGCAAGCCCGATCCCTCGCGCGGCCACGGCCCCGCCAAGGACGGCGTCGGCCTGTGGTGGAAGGTCCTCGGCCGGAACAAGCGGACGATCACCCTCGATCTCTCCAGCCCGGGCGGACGCGACACCCTCCTCGGACTCGCCGCCGAAGCCGATGTGATCGTGGAGAACTTCCGTCCCGGCACCCTGGAACGCTGGGGTCTGGGCTGGGAGGAGCTCTCCACCGTCAACCCGCGTCTCGTCCTCGCCCGCGTCACCGGCTTCGGCCAGTTCGGCCCGTACGCCCACCGCCCCGGCTTCGGCACCCTCGCCGAGGCGATGAGCGGCTTCGCCTCCATCACCGGCGAGCCCGACGGCCCGCCCACCCTGCCCCCCTTCGGCCTGGCCGACTCGATCGCCGCCCTCGCCACCGCGTACGCGGTGATGACGGCGCTCACCGCCAGGACCACGACCGGCCGCGGCCAGGTCGTCGACATGGCGATCATCGAACCGATGCTCTCCGTCATCGGACCCCACCCCCTCTGGTACGACCAGCTCGGCTACGTCCAGCCCCGCACCGGCAACCGCTCCCGCAACAACGCCCCGCGCAACACCTACCGGACCGCCGACGGTTCCTGGGTCGCCGTCTCCACCTCCGCCCAGTCGATCGCCGAGCGTGTGCTGCGCCTCGTCGGCCGCCCGGAGCTGATCGACGAGCCGTGGTTCGCCGACGGCACGGGCCGCGCCGAGCACACGGACGTCCTGGACGAGGCGGTCGGCACCTGGATCGCGCGCCACACCCGCGACGAGGCCATGGCCGCCTTCGAGAAGGCCGAGGCAGCCATCGCCCCCGTCTACGACGTCCGGGACGTCCTCGACGATCCGCAGTACCAGGCGCTCGGCACCGTCACCGAGGTGCAGGACCCGGAACTCGGCCCGATCAAGATGCAGAACGTCCTCTTCCGGCTCTCCGAGACGCCCGGGGCGATCCGCTGGCCCGGCCGCCCGCACGGCGCCGACACCGACGGCGTCCTCACCGAGCTCGGCCTCACCCCTGCCGAGATCGCCGCCCTCCGCGCCCAGGGAGCGGTATGAGCGAGCCTCGCGAGAGGGGCGGCATCGGCGATATCGGGTGCCTGCGCACCCCTCTCACCTGGCTGTACGCGCCCGGCGACCGCCCCGAGGTCGTCCGCAAGGCCCTGACCTCCGGCGCCGACGTCGTCATCGTCGACCTGGAGGACGCGGTCGCCCCGCACCGCAAGGCGTACGCCCTCGACGCCACGGTCGATCTGCTCGCCGACGCCCACCCCGTCCCGGTGCACGTCCGCGTCCACTCCCCGCACGACATCCCCACCCTGGCCCCCCTCCCCGGCCTCTGCGGTCTCCGTGTACCCAAGGTGACACACGCCACTGACATCCACCGGATCGCCGACCTCGCCCCCGGCCTCCCCCTCTACCCGCTCCTGGAGAACGCCCTCGCCGTGGAGCACGCGTACGCCATCGCCAGCGCGCACCCGGCCGTGCGCGGCATCGCGCTCGGCGAGGCCGACCTCCGCGCCGACCTGGGGGTACGGGACGACCGCGGCCTCGACTGGCCGCGCGGCCGCGTGGTGGTCGCGGCCCGCGCGGCGGCCCTGCCACCCCCCGCGCAGTCGGTCCATCCCGACATCGGCGACCTGGTCGCCCTGGCCGCCGGCTGCGCCCGGGGCCGGGCGATGGGCTTCCTCGGCCGGGCGGCGATCCACCCCCGCCAGCTGCCCGTCATCGAGCGGGCCTACCTCCCCACCCCGCAGGAGGTCGACGCGGCGCGGGAGGTCGTCGCGGCGGCCGGGACGGACCGGGGCGCCCTGGCCCTCCCCGACGGCCGCTTCGTCGACGCGGCGGTCGTGGAGGGCGCCCACCGGGTCCTCGCCCTCGCCTCCCGCACGGCCTGACCCCTGCGCCCCTGTACGCGAAAGGGCCGCCGGAACCTCTCGGTCCCGGCGGCCCTGTGACGGCGGTGGATCAGCCCTTGGCGGCCGACCCGGCGCCGTTGTCGGCATCGTGGTCCGCGTCCGTGTCCGCGTCCTCGTCGGAGTCCGGGACCGCGCCGGATACGGCGTCCTCGGACGCGTCGGAATCGAAGTCCGCGTCGAAGTCGGCGTCGACATCGGCGTCGGCGCCCGACGCGACCTCCCCGGCCTTCCCCGTCTTCTCGGCCCTGGGCTCCACGATCTCCTCGCGTCCCGGCCGGATCCGCGCCGAGATCACCATGTAGGTCACCGCGAGCAGGAAGACGATGATCGCCGTCCACACGTTCAGCCGGAGGCCGAGGATGTGGTGCGCCTCGTCGACGCGCAGGTACTCGGTCCAGACGCGGCCCGCGCAGTACGCGGCGACGTAGAGCGCGAAGGCGCGCCCGTGGCCGAGCTTGAAGCGGCGGTCGGCCCAGACGACCAGGGCGGCGACGCCGACGCACCAGAGCGACTCGTACAGGAAGGTCGGGTGGTACAGCCCGGCCTCGCGGTTCGCGCTCTCGGTGATCTTCAGCGCCCAGGGCAGGTCGGTCGGCTTGCCGTAGAGCTCCTGGTTGAACCAGTTGCCCCAGCGGCCGATGGCCTGGGCGAGGGCGATGCCGGGGGCGATGGCGTCGGCGTACGCCGGGAGCGGGATGCCCCGTCGGCGACAGCCGATCCAGGCACCCACCGCGCCGAGCGCGATGGCGCCCCAGATACCGAGGCCGCCCTCCCAGATCTTGAAGGCGTCGACCCAGTTCTCACCCTCGCTGAAGTACAGCTGATAGTCGGTGATCACGTGGTAGAGGCGTCCGCCGACGAGGCCGAAGGGCACCGCCCAGACGGCGATGTCGGCCACGGTGCCGGCAGTGCCGCCCCGGGCGATCCAGCGCTTGTTGCCGTACCAGACGGCGACGAAGACACCGATGATGATGCAGAAGGCATAGCCGCGCAGCGGGATCGGTCCGAGATTGATCACGCCGGTCGACGGGCTGGGGATGTAGGCAAGGTCCATGGCAGGACCGACGCTACCCTGCCGGGCGGGCGGGACGGCAGCCCACCCGGCAACGTATGGGTAACTAACCCGCCGAAGAAGCCGCGGGAGCGGAGGGGGCGGCGGGAGCCGAGGGAGAGGCTGTGCCGAGCTTCTTGCCCTTGTTGGCCTCGGCGACCCACTTCTTCAGGTTCTCCGGGGAGATCTGCTCGTTCCCCTTCGTCGGGAAGATCGATTCGCCGTTGAGGAGGACGGACGGCGTGCCTCGGAAGCCGCCGTTCCGGAAGGCCTCGTTGGACTTCTCCACCCAGCTGTCGTGCGTGCCGTCCTCGACACAGCTGCGGAAGGCGGGCGTGTCGAGCCCGGGCACCTTCGCCGCCAGCTCGATCAGCTTGGCGTTCTTCCCGAAGGCGTCGTCCGTCTCCGGCGGCTGGTTGATGTAGAGCGTGTCGTGGTACGCGGTGAACTTCCCCGCGTCCTGGGCGCACGCGGCCGCGTTCGCCGCGCGCAGCGAGCCGCTGCCGCCCATGTTCCCGTCGATGAGGGTGGCGAGGTGGTACTCGGCCTTGAGCGCGCCGGAGGCCTCCAGCTCGTGGATGGTGTCCCGCATGACGTTCTCGAACTGGGCGCACGCCGGGCAGCGGAAGTCCTCCCAGATCGCCAGCGTCGACGGGGCGTCCGTCGTGCCCGTGGGGACGGCGGGCTTGTCGCCCTCGACGGACCCCGCCGGCGCCACCACAGGCCCCGCCTTGTCCGATCCGCCGCCGTCGCCGCTGTTGGCGGCGATCACCCCGACGACCGCGGCCAGGCCGAGGACGCCGACCACCGCCGCCGACACGATGAGGACGCGCCGCTGCTTCTCGCGGGCCTTGTCGTGCTCGCGCTGCTGCTGGAGGCGCTCCCGCGCGCTCCGGTTACCGTCACCACGGTTCTTCTCGCTCACGCCCACAGCAACGAACCGGGGAGGCACGTACGTGCCTCCCCGGTCCCAGATCCACCCAAATGGGTTACGAAACGCGACGCACGCCCGCCGCGAGTTCGCCCGCCAGTTCCCTTACGGCGGCGAGCCCGGCGGCCTCGTCACCGTCGGCGTCGAGGATCCGCTGCACGAAGGCGGAGCCGACGATGACGCCGTCGGCGAAGGCGGCGACCTCCTTGGCCTGGGTGGCGTTGGAGACGCCGAGCCCGACGCACACCGGCAGTCCGGAGGTGGCGCGGGTACGGCGGACGAGGTCGGCGGCCTGCTCGCCGACCGACTCGCGGGTGCCGGTGACACCCATGAGCGAGGCGGCGTAGACGAAGCCGGAGCCGGCCGCCGTGATGGTGGCGAGGCGCGCGTCCTTGCTGCTGGGCGCGACGACGAAGACGGTGGCGAGACCGTGCTTGTCGGCGTGCTCGCGCCAGACGGCGGACTCCTGGACCGGCAGGTCGGGCAGGATGCAGCCCGCGCCGCCGGCCGCGGCGAGCTCCTCGGTGAAGCGCTCGACGCCGTAGCGGTCGATCGGGTTCCAGTACGTCATGACGAGGACGGGCTTGCCGGTGGCCTCGTGGGCCTCCTTGACCGTCCGCATCACGTCGGCGATCTTGACACCGCCGCGCAGGGCGATGTCGTCGGCGGTCTGGATGACGGGCCCGTCGAGGACCGGGTCGCTGTGCGGAAGTCCGACCTCGACGACGTCGGCGCCGCCGTCGAAGACGGCCTTGATGGCCGCGATGCCGCCGCCGACGGTCGGGAAGCCGGCCGGCAGGTACGCGATGAGCGCCGCCCGGTTCTCCGCCTTGGCCTTGGCGAGGGTCTCGCTCAGCAGCTGGATGTTTCCGCTCGTCACTTGGAGCCCTCCCCGTCGTACAGGCCGAAGTAGCGGGCCGCCGTGTCCATGTCCTTGTCGCCGCGCCCGGAGAGGTTGACGAGGAGCAGCGCGTCCTTGCCGAGCTCCTTGCCGACCTCCAGCGCCCCGGCGAGGGCGTGTGCCGACTCGATGGCCGGGATGATGCCCTCGGTACGGGAGAGCAGGCGCAGTGCCTGCATGGCGGCGTCGTCGGTGACGGCGCGGTACTCGCCGCGTCCGCTGTCCTTGAGGTACGCGTGCTCGGGGCCGATGCCCGGGTAGTCGAGGCCGGCCGAGATCGAGTACGGCTCGGTGATCTGGCCCTCCTCGTCCTGGAGGACGTACGAGCGGGAACCGTGCAGGATGCCGGGCTCGCCGGCCGTCAGGGTCGCCGCGTGCTCCCCGGTCTCGACGCCGTGACCGGCCGGCTCGCAGCCGATCAGGCGCACGCCCGCGTCCGGGACGAAGGCGTGGAAGAGGCCGATGGCGTTGGAACCGCCGCCGACGCAGGCGATCGCCGCGTCGGGGAGGCGGCCGGCGCGCTCCAGGATCTGGCGCCGGCCCTCGACGCCGATGACCCGGTGGAAGTCGCGGACCATGGCGGGGAAGGGGTGCGGGCCGGCGACCGTGCCGAACAGGTAGTGCGTCCTGTCGACGTTGGCGACCCAGTCGCGGAAGGCCTCGTTGATGGCGTCCTTGAGGGTGCGGCTGCCGGACTTCACGGCGACGACCTCGGCGCCGAGCATCCGCATCCGGGCCACGTTCAGGGCCTGGCGCTGGGTGTCGATCTCGCCCATGTAGATGGTGCATTCGAGACCGAAGAGGGCGCAGGCTGTGGCGGTGGCGACGCCGTGCTGGCCGGCGCCCGTCTCGGCGATGACCCGCGTCTTGCCCATGCGCTTGGTCAGCAGGGCCTGACCGAGCACGTTGTTGATCTTGTGGGAGCCGGTGTGGTTGAGGTCCTCGCGCTTGAGGAAGATCCGGGCACCGCCGGCGTGCTCGGCGAACCGGGGGACCTCGGTGAGGGCGCTCGGGCGGCCGGTGTAGTTGACCATGAGGTCGTTGAGCTCGCGGGCGAACTCGGGGTCGGACTTGGCCTTGTCGTACTCGACGGCGACCTCGTCGACGGCGGCGACGAGGGCCTCCGGGATGAACTTGCCGCCGTAGGCACCGAAGTAGCCCTCGGCGGTCGGAACCTGACCCTCCGGGTCCGGAATGAAGAACTCGCTGGACATGCGGATGCTCCTCGCGGGGCGGATGCCCCGGGATACGTGTGGTTGATGGTCACGGTATGCGCGCGAGCCGCTCACGTACGGCAACGCCGGGCCGTCGCCCGCCGCCCCATCCCGTTGTGGGCAGTCGTTCCGCTGGGGCGGAACGGGTGGGCACAACGGGACGGCGCCCTTGCCGGCGCCAGAGGCTTCCGCGCCTGGACCCGCACCCCGGTGCACGGCCGCTGGTGGTGCAGGCCGGTACAGGGGACGGAGGCGTCCGCGAAGGGCGCCGCCCCGTGTGCCCACCCGTCCCGCCCTGCGGGACGATTGCCCACACGGCGGTGGGCAGCGGCACAGGGGGCGACGCGGGGCCCACACGGGGTGGGCAGCGGCGCCGGCGACGCGACCACGCAGGGGTGGGCACGGGCAGGAGTGGGGCGGGCCTGCACGGAAGGGCGGAAGCTCGGGCCCGGCACGGGCCCATGCAGCTCGGGCTCGGCTTGGGTGCCGGCTATGCGTCGTACGTGAAGGTGCGCGCGGGGCGCGGGCGCCATCGCATGCCGTTGACCTGGCCCGGCTCGTCGCCGATCACGTACCGGACCCGGCGGCCGTGGACACGGCGGGCGGGTGCGCGGCAGCCACGCGGTCGGCAGCCCCTGGCCAGCGGGGCGTGCTTGGAGACGGGCGCGGCGGCCGTACGGAGACGGCCGCGGCGGCCCGAGACGTCCGCGGGCACGACCGGCCCGCCCGGGGCGGAGCCCAGGGCGGTCGGCGTGGCGCGGACGAGGGTCATGGCGCGGTCAGCTCCGGCCGTGGCGGAGCGCCGGGTGGGCGCCGGCGGCGACGAGGTCGGCGACGGCGGCCTTCGGGTCGCGGCCGGTGACGAGCGACTCGCCGACCAGGACCGCGTCGGCGCCGGCGTTGGCGTAGGCGATCAGGTCGTGCGGGCCGCGGACACCGGACTCGGCGATCTTGACGATGTGCGCGGGGATCTCGGGGGCGACGCGCTCGAAGGTGGAGCGGTCGACCTTCAGGGTCTTCAGGTTGCGCGCGTTGACGCCGATGATCCGGGCGCCCGCGTCGACGGCACGCTCGACCTCGTCCTCGTCGTGGACCTCGACGAGCGGGGTGAGCCCGATGGACTCGGCGCGCTCGATGAGGGAGACCAGGGCCTCCTGCTCCAGGGCGGCGACGATGAGGAGCGCGAGATCCGCTCCGTACGCCCGGGCCTCCCAGAGCTGGTACGCGGTGACGATGAAGTCCTTGCGCAGGACGGGGATGTCGACCCGGGCGCGCACGGCTTCCAGGTCGGCGAGGGAGCCGCCGAAGCGGCGCTCCTCCGTGAGGACGGAGATGACGGCCGCGCCGCCCGCCTCGTAGTCCGCGGCGAGTCCGGCCGGATCGGCGATCGCGGCGAGCGCACCCTTGGACGGGCTGGAGCGCTTGACCTCGCAGATCACCTTGACGCCGTCGCCACGCAGCGCGGCGACGCCGTCCTTGGCCTGCGGCGCCTTGGCGGCGCGCTCCTTGAGCTCGTCGAGGGTGACCCGCGCCTGCCGCTCTGCGAGGTCGGCGCGTACGCCTTCGATGATCTCGTCGAGCACACTCACGCGAGGGGCCCCCTTCCGGGACGGTGATGGTGATGAGGAACCAGGTTCAGCCACATCGATCCTATCCGCAGGACGGCCCCGGACTCGCATCGGCCGGAGTGGTGTCCCACCTGCTGGGACTCCCGTAGGGGTCTGACCGGGAGCGCAAGGACCTTCACGGGGCCAGCGCGGAGCCGAAGGGGAGGTTCCGGACCAGGGTGAAGAGAGCGAGTACGGCCCCGATCCCCCACCACCAGACCGGGGAGACCGTGAGGCGCATCGGCACCCCGCGAATGACACGAACCAGCCACAGGGCCATGACGGCGGCGAAGACTCCGTAGCCGACGACGGCGAGGGCGTTCGCGCCCAGGGCGGCCGGGAGGTCGCCGTGGACGAAGGCGTGGGCGCTGCGGAGTCCGCCGCACCCGGGGCAGAAGACGCCGGCGAAGCGGAGCATGGGGCAGACGGGGTAGTGCCCGGGTTCGTTGGGGTCGACGGCCCCGACGTAGGCGAAGGCGGCGGCGACGCCGGCGAGGGTCGCGACCGGCGCGAGCAGCCGCCGGGCGAGCGGCCGTGGCGCATCCGGCGGCGCGACCGGCCGTGGCGCATCCGGCGGGGCGATGAGCCCTGGCGCGTCCTGCGGGGCCAGCGGCCGTGGCGCGTCCGTCCGGGCGGATTCACCCGGTCGGGCGAGAGGTTCGTCTGTCTCGGCTTCGGCCGTCGGCTGCGGGTCCACCCGGTGATTCTCGCCCCTGACACGCGAGAGCGCAGCCCGGCACGGCCGGACTGCGCTCTCGGGTGCTGCGTGTCGCGTCAGGAACGGGCCTGCGCGGTCGCCGTCGCGACCTCGCGGGCGGCGGCGACGGCCGCCGACTCCTTCGGCATGCCGAGGCCGGCCGCCTTCATCGCGCCGCCGACGATGCCGCCGAGGACGATGACACCCATGCCCGCCCAGAATCCGGGCTGGTTGGCGGCCACCATGAAGACGCCGGCGATGCAGAAGCCGATGAAGGAGATGATGACACCGGTCCAGGCGGCCGGGGTGTGTCCGTGGGCGCTGCCCGCCATGAGTTGCTCCTCGTTGCAGTTGCTCGATGGTGAGGTCTCGCGTGCGCGGACACTCGGTGCCCATTGTCCCGCACGCGGGCGCGCGAGGATGAATCGGGGGTGCCCGGACGATCACGCGTCGCGGCGCGCCGCCCCTCGGGCCGGGCTCGCCGGCCGCCCTCTCCGGTCGGTCACTCGCCCCGGGTGGGGTCCTCGCCGCGGTCCAGGGCCTTCCAGAGGTCCTCGGGGCGGTCCGGGTCGACGGTGGGGGCCTTGCGCGCGGTGCGCGGGGTCCCGGACCGCTCGTAGCGGCCGCCCATCGCAGGCCAGGTCTTGCCGAAGCGCAGCGCGAGGAGGCCGGCGAGCAGGATGAGGGCGGCGCCGGCGGCCGTGACGTACGGCCAGGCGGTGTGGGTCAGACCGGCCACGGCGGCGGCCGTGTCGCCGCTGATCCGGGCGGCCTCGGCGTCCAGCGCGGCGCTGTCGGAGGCGCCGAGGACGGCGGCGAGCACGGCGCCCGCGCCGCTGAGCGCGAGGAGCGCGGCGACGAGGGTGCGGCCGGTGCGGCGGACGGCGAAGACGGCGAAGAGCGCGGCGAGTCCGACGATCGCGAGGGCGGTCGGCACACCGGTGACGGCGCCGCCGTCGGCCTCGACGGGGACGGTGCCGCCGCCGACGGACGCGGTGCCCTCCGCCCAGATCTGGCCGGCCGAGAGCAGGACGACGGTGGCGCCGAGGGCGCCGAGGAAGAGGGCCGCGGCCAGGCTGCGGCGGCCGCCGGTGGGGACGGCCACTCGGGCGGCCCGGGGCTGGGGTACGGGTACGGCACTCACGTACCCCACTATCCCCTACGGACTCAGGAGCCGTTCATCCGGTTGGCGGTGTGTACGGCGCGGAGTACGGCGGCGGCCTTGTTGCGGCATTCGTTGTCCTCGGCAACCGGATCGGAATCCGCGACGACACCCGCTCCGGCCTGCACATACGCCGTTCCGTCACGGAGCAGGGCGGTGCGGATGGCGATGGCGGTGTCGGCGTCTCCCGCGAAATCGAGATAACCGACACATCCGCCGTACAGGCCGCGCCGGGAGGGTTCGAGCTCCTCGATGATCTGCATGGCGCGGGGCTTGGGCGCGCCGGAGAGCGTGCCGGCCGGGAAGCAGGCGGTGAGGACGTCGAAGGCGGTGCGGCCCTCGGCGACCCTGCCGGTCACGGTGGAGACGATGTGCATGACGTGGGAGTAGCGCTCGACGGACATGAAGTCGACGACCTCCACCGAGCCGGGCGCGCAGACCCGGCCGAGGTCGTTGCGACCGAGGTCGACGAGCATGAGGTGCTCGGCGCGCTCCTTGGGGTCGGCGAGCAGCTCCTCGGCGAGGTCGTGGTCCTCCTGCGGGGTGGCGCCGCGGTGCCGGGTGCCGGCGATGGGGTGGAGCAGCGCGTGGCCGTCCTCGACCTTGACGAGGGCCTCGGGGCTGGATCCGACGACGTCGAAGCCGTTCTCGAAGCGGAAGAGGTACATGTACGGGGAGGGGTTGGTGGCCCGCAGGACCCGGTAGACGTCGAGCGCGGAGGCTTCGCACGAGGTTTCGAAGCGCTGGGAGGGGACGACCTGGAAGGCCTCGCCGGCCCGGATCCGCTCCTTGATGTCCTCGACGGCGTCCTGGTAGGCCGGGCCGCCCCAGAGCGCGGAGAACTCGGGGAGCTCGGAGGGCGGGAGCGCGGCGGGGACGGTGGCGACCGGGCGGGCCAGGTCGGCCTCCATGGCGTCGAGGCGGGCGACGGCGTGCGCGTACGCCTCGTCGACGCCGGTCTCCAGGTCGTTGTGGTTGATCGCGTTGGCGATCAGCAGGACCGTGCCGTCCCAGTGGTCGAGGACCGCGAGGTCGCTGGTGAGGAGCATGGTGAGCTCGGGGAGCTCCAGGTCGTCGCGGGTGGAGTCGCCGATCTTCTCCAGGCGGCGGACGATGTCGTAGCCGAGGTAGCCGACCATGCCGCCGGTGAAGGGGGGCATGCCGGACTCGGGGCTCCGCGGCGTGTGGAGGGTCTCCACGGTGGCGCGCAGGGCCTGGAGCGGGTCGCCGTCCGTGGGGACGCCGACGGGCGGGGTGCCGAGCCAGTGGGCCTCGCCGTCCCGGACGGTGAGGGTGGCGTCGCTGCGGACTCCGACGAAGGAGTAGCGGGACCAGCTGCGGCCGTTCTCCGCGGATTCGAGGAGGAAGGTGCCGGGTCGTTCGGCGGCGAGCTTGCGGTAGAGCCCGACCGGGGTGTCGCCGTCCGCGAGGAGCCTGCGGCTGACGGGGATGACGCGGCGGTCGGCCGCCAGCTTGCGGAAGGTCTCGAGATCCATGGCGCCAGACCTTACTGGGAGAGCGGGAGCACGTCGGCGTCGAAGCAGGTGCGGTCGCCGGTGTGGCAGGCGGCTCCGACCTGGTCGACCTTGACGAGGACGGTGTCGGCGTCGCAGTCGAGGGCGACGGCCTTGACGTGCTGGACGTGCCCGGAGGTGTCGCCCTTGACCCAGTACTCGTTGCGGCTGCGGGACCAGTAGGTGGCGCGGCCGGTGGTGAGGGTGCGGTGGAGGGCCTCGTCGTCCATCCAGCCGAGCATCAGCACCTCGCCGGTGTCGTACTGCTGGGCGATGGCGGGCACGAGCCCGTCGGGGCTGCGCTTGAGGCGGGCGGCGACGGCCGGGTCGAGATTGCTGCTCATGGGGACATTGTGCCGCGCGCGGGGGTGGTGTCCGGCGCGGTGTCCACTGGGCGGACCGCCGGCCCCCGCCGTACGCTGGCGGGCATGTCGACGCATGCGAAACGTGAACGGCTTCTGCTCGCCGATCTGTTGGAGGCGGCGGGCCCGGACGCCCCGACGCTCTGCGAGGGCTGGCGGACCCGGGACCTCGCGGCCCACGTGGTGGTGCGCGAGCGCCGGCCGGACGCGGCTGCGGGTGCGGTCGTACCGGCGCTGAAGGAGCGGCTGGACCGGGTGACGGCGGAGTTCGCCGAGAAGCCGTACGAGGAGCTGATCCAGCTCATCCGTTCGGGGCCGCCGCGGTTCTCCCCGTTCACGATCAAGCAGGTGGACGAGGGGGCGAACGTCGTCGAGTTCTACGTCCACGCGGAGGACGTGCGGCGGGCCCAGCCCGAGTGGTCGGCGCGCGAGCTCGACCCGGTCTTCGCGGACGCCCTCTGGTCCCGTCTGGAGAAGGCGGCCCGGCTGATGGGCAGGAAGGCCCCCGTGGGCCTGGTGCTGCGCCGCCCGAACGGCCAGACGGCGGTGGCCCACCGCGGCACCCCGGTGGTGACGGCCTCCGGGGAGCCGGGCGAGCTGCTGATGTACCTGTACGGGCGCCAGGACTCGGCCAAGGTGGCCCTGGACGGTGAGCCGGACGCGATCGAGCGGCTGCGGGAGACGAAGCAGCTGGGGATCTGAGCGGTCAGCCCCGGGGCAGCTCGGCGCGGCGGACGGCCGGGACCGCGAGGCTGTAGAGGCCCGCGAGGGCGCAGATCGCCGCGCTCACGACGTACACCGGTCCGATGCCCCACAGCTGGATCGCCGCGCCCGTGACGGGGAAGCTGAGCGGCGCGATGCCGAGAGAGCAGAGGCTCGCGACGGCGGTGACGCGGCCGAGGTAGGCGGGGTCGCACTCGGTCTGGACGAGGGCGTTGCACAGCGCCCCGGAGAGTCCGGCGAGCAGCCCGACCGAGAGGGCGAGGGCGACCGCGACCGCCAGGTGTGCCGTGTGGGCGAGGGCGCCCACGGAGACGGCGCCCGCGATCATGGTCCAGCCGCTCAGGAGTCCGGCGCGCGGGACGCGGCCCCGGACGGTCAGGAGCAGCGAGGCGGCGCCCGCGCCCGTGCCGAAGCCGGCGAGGATCCAGCCGATGCCGGAGGCGCCCCAGCCGCGCTGCTCGGCCAGGAGGGCGAGGCCGACGTTGAAGGGGCCGACGAAGCCGAGGTCGCTGAGGAGGACGACGATCATCAGCGGGCCGAGGACGCGGTGGCCGCGCACGTAGCGCAGTCCGTCGGCGAGGTCGCGCAGGGCGGTGCCGTCCCGGGCCTCGTCGCCGGCGGGCAGCTGCCGGAGGCGGAGCGCGCAGAGCAGGGGTATCGAGAGGGCGAAGAGCAGTCCGGCGACGCCGAAGGCCGTGGCCTGGCCGCCGAGGGCGATGGCGAGGCCGCCGAGCGGGCCGCCGAGGACGGCGCCGAGGCGGTACGAGAGACCGCGCATCCCCTGGACGCGGGCGAGCTGGTCGCGGGTGGTGATGCGGGGCGGCAGGGCGCCGACGGCGGGCAGGAACAGCGCGTCGACGATGCCGAAGAGGAGGGCGACGACGGCGAGGACCCACAGGCCGGGCGAGGTGAGAAGCAGGGTCGCGGCCAGGCCGAGGACGAGCAGACAGCGGACGGTGTCGGAGGCGATGACGACCCGGCGCGGGCCGAGGCGGTCGGCGATCACTCCCCCGACGAGCATGAGCAGCGCGCGGGGCACGGCCGAGACGGCCATGACGAGTCCGGCCTGGGCGGGGGTGCCGCTGCTGACGGCGGTCCAGGAGAGGGCGAGGTGGTAGACGCTGTCGCCGAGCGTGGAGGCGGTGTGGGCGCCGAGCCAGCGCAGGACCTGAGGGTCGCGGTGGGCGGGGGCCGCAGCTCCGGTGCCGGCGGGGGACACGGTGCTTGTGGTGCTCGCGTTGCTCGCGTCGGCGGTCATCCGACGCCCCGGTACGGGAAGCCGTGCAGGTGGACGGCGACGTTCTCCCGGCCCTCGGTGTCGCCGGCGGCCTCGGCGGCGCGGGCCTTCTTGTCGTGCTTCCTGAGGACGGCTTCGAGCTCCTCGCCGAGGGCGGCGAGTTCGGCGGCGGTGAACCGGGGCAGCCACTCGGAGCTGAGGGCGGCGGCCCGCCACTCGCTCGACCAGGTGAGGCGCTCGTCGAGGAAGCGGCGGTGCAGATCGGCGCGCTGCTCGCTGAGCGTCCGGCCGAGGGCGGCGCTCGCGGCGAGGAGTTCAGGGGCGTCCTTGAGGTCCTCCTCCTGGACGCTGAAGCCGTCGGAGGCGGGCTGCCACCAGCGCTCGCGGCCGTCCGCCGACCGGTTCTCGGCCTCCTCGATGAGGCCGTGGTCGGCGAGCTTGCGCAGGTGGTAGCTGACGAGCGAGACGGCCTCGTCGACCTGGTCGGCGAGCTGGGACGCGGTGGCCGTGCGGGCCACGAAGAGGGCCCGGTAGAGGCGCATCCGCAGCGGGTGCGAGATGGCCTTGAGGGTGCCGAGGTCGGTGATCCGACGGTTCTCCTGCGAGGTCATGACGCCGACCCTAGATACGAAGGAAAACTTGCACAACAGAAATTGCACAAATAATCCTGCACATCTGGCGAAGAGGAAGGGGCTCCCGAAGGAGCCCCTTCCTGCCACGGCTCAGCGGACCGGGTGGCCCGCCTCCCGCAGCGCGTCCTTGACCTGCGAGATCCGCAGGTCGCCGAAGTGGAAGACGGAGGCCGCGAGCACCGCGTCCGCGCCCGCCGCGACGGCCGGCGGGAAGTCGGCGAGCTTACCGGCGCCGCCGGAGGCGATCACCGGGACCGTGACGTGCTTGCGCACGGCCGCGATCATCTCGGTGTCGTAGCCGTCCTTCGTGCCGTCGGCGTCCATCGAGTTGAGCAGGATCTCTCCCGCGCCGAGCTCGGCGGCCCGGTGCGCCCACTCGACGGCGTCGATGCCGGTGCCCTTGCGGCCGCCGTGCGTCGTCACCTCGAAGGAGCCGGAGGCGGTACGCCGGGCGTCGACCGACAGGACGAGCACCTGGCGGCCGAAGCGCTCCGCGATCTCCTGGATCAGCTCGGGGCGCTCGATGGCGGCGGTGTTGACGCCCACCTTGTCGGCCCCGGCGCGCAGCAGCTTGTCGACGTCCTCCGCCGCGCGGACCCCGCCGCCCACGGTGAGCGGGATGAAGACCTGCTCGGCGGTGCGGCGCACCACGTCGTAGGTCGTCTCCCGGTTCCCGGAGGAGGCGGTGATGTCGAGGAAGGTCAGCTCGTCGGCGCCCTCGGCGTCGTACAGCTTGGCCATCTCGACGGGGTCGCCCGCGTCGCGGAGGTTCTGGAAGTTGACGCCCTTCACGACCCGGCCGTTGTCCACGTCCAGGCAGGGGATCACGCGTACGGCGAGGCTCATGCGGGCTCCTCCGTCCGGTACGCCTCGATCTCCACCTCGACGACCAGACGCGGGTCGACGAAGCCGGAGACGATGATCATCGAGGCGGCGGGGCGGACGGCGTCGAACAGCTCCTTGTGGGCGCGGCCGACCTCGTCCACGTCCCGGGCGTGGGTGATGTACATCCGCGTCCGCACGACGTGCTCCGCGCCCAGGCCGAGCTGCTTCAGCGCGGCGAAGGCCACGTTGAAGGAGTTGACCGTCTGGTCGTACGGGCCGCCGTCGGCGATCTGGCCGTCGACCACCGACGTGCAGCCGGCGACCAGGACCAGGCCGTTCGGCAGCTCCACCGCGCGGGAGTAGCCGAACTGCTCCTCCCAGGGAGCGCCGGTGACGACCTTGCGTACGGAATCGGTCATACGGCAGCCACCGCCGCGAGCGCCTCTTCGAGGGTGAAGGCCTTGGCGTAGAGCGCCTTGCCGACGATCGCGCCCTCGACGCCCAGCGGGACCAGATCCGAGATGGCCCGCAGGTCGTCCAGGGAGGAGACGCCGCCGGAGGCGACGACGGGCTTGTCGGTGGCCGCGCAGACGTTCTTCAGGAGCTCCAGGTTGGGGCCCTGGAGCGTGCCGTCCTTGGCGATGTCGGTGACGACGTAGCGGGCGCAGCCCTCGGCGTCGAGGCGGGCCAGCGTCTCGTACAGGTCGCCGCCGTCGCGGGTCCAGCCGCGGCCGCGCAGGGTCGTGCCGCGCACGTCGAGGCCGACGGCGATCTTGTCGCCGAACTCGGCGATGACCTTGGCGACCCACTCGGGGGTCTCCAGGGCGGCGGTGCCGAGGTTGACGCGGGTGCAGCCGGTGGCGAGGGCCGCCGCGAGGGAGGCGTCGTCGCGGATGCCGCCGGAGAGCTCGACCTTGATGTCCATCGCCTTGGCGACCTCGGCGATCAGCTCACGGTTGTCACCGGTGCCGAAGGCGGCGTCGAGGTCGACCAGGTGGAGCCACTCGGCGCCGGAACGCTGCCAGGCCAGGGCGGCCTCCAGGGGAGAGCCGTAGGAGGTCTCGCTGCCGGACTCGCCGTGGACGAGGCGGACGGCCTGGCCGTCGCGGACGTCGACGGCGGGGAGGAGTTCGAGAGTGCTCACAGGGTTCCGATCCAGTTGGTGAGGAGCTGGGCTCCGGCGTCGCCGGACTTCTCGGGGTGGAACTGGGTCGCCCACAGGGCGCCGTTCTCGACGGCCGCGACGAACGGCTCGCCGTGGGTGGCCCAGGTGACCTTGGGGGCGCGCATGTTCTTGTTGCCGACCTCCAGGGTCCACTCGCGCACCGCGTAGGAGTGCACGAAGTAGTACCGGGCGTCGGCGTCGAGGCCCGCGAAGAGCTGGGTGTCCTCGGGCGCGTCCACCGTGTTCCAGCCCATGTGGGGCACGACGGGGGCGTTCAACGGCTCGACCGTACCGGGCCACTCGTCGAGGCCCTCGGTCTCCACGCCGTGCTCGATGCCCTGGGCGAAAAGGATCTGCATGCCGACGCAGATGCCCATGACGGGGCGGCCGCCGGAGAGCCGGCGGCCGATGATCCACTCGCCGCGGGCCTCCTTGAGCCCCTTCATGCAGGCGGAGAAGGCGCCGACGCCGGGGACGAGGAGTCCGTCGGCGTTCATCGCCTTGTCGTAGTCGCGGGTGATCTCGACGTCGGCGCCTACCCGGGCGAGCGCGCGCTCGGCGGAGCGGACGTTGCCGAAGCCGTAGTCGAAGACGACGACCTTCTTGGGGCTGCCGGTCATGACCACACGTCCAGCCGCAGCACGCCGGCGCCGAGGGACATGGCGGCGCCGATGGCGACGAGCACGATGAGGCCCTTGGGCATCTGCTGCTTGACGAAGGAGTAGATGCCGCCGAGCAGGAAGAGCCCGACGACGATGAGGATGGTGGAGAGGCCGTTCACGACTAGAGCGCGCCCTTCGTGGAGGGGAGGATTCCGGCGGCGCGCGGGTCGCGCTCGGAGGCGTAGCGGAGGGCGCGGGCGAAGGCCTTGAACTGGCACTCCACGATGTGGTGGGCGTTGCGCCCGTACGGGACGTGGATGTGCAGCGCGATCTGGGCCTGTGCGACGAAGGACTCGAAGATGTGCCGGGTCATCGTCGTGTCGTACGAGCCGATCATCGGCGCCATGTTCTCGGGCTCGGTGTGCACGAGGTACGGGCGGCCGGAGAGGTCGACGGTCACCTGGGCGAGGGACTCGTCCAGCGGGACGGTGCAGTTGCCGAAGCGGTAGATGCCGACCTTGTCGCCGAGGGCCTGCTTGAAGGCGGCGCCGAGGGCGAGGGCGGTGTCCTCGATGGTGTGGTGCGAGTCGATGTGCAGATCGCCGTCGGTCTTGACCGTCAGGTCGAAGAGACCATGCCGCCCGAGCTGGTCGAGCATGTGGTCGTAGAAGCCGACCCCGGTCGACACGTCGACCTTTCCGGTGCCGTCGAGGTCGATCTCGACGACGACGGACGTCTCCTTGGTGGTGCGCTCAACGCGGCCTACGCGGCTCATCGCTTCTGCTCCTTCATCAGTTCACGGACCGCGTCGAGGAACGCGTCGTTCTCTTCGGGGGTGCCCGCGGTGACCCGCAGCCAGCCCGGTACGCCGTTGTCCCGGACCAGGACGCCCCGGTCGAGGATCCGCTGCCAGGCCGCGTGCGTGTCGGCGAACCTGCCGAACTGCACGAAGTTGGCGTCGGACTCGGTGACCTCGCAGCCGAGGGCACGCAGTTCGGTGACGAGCCGGTCGCGCTCGACCTTGAGCTGCTCGACGTACCCGAGGAGGGTGTCGGTGTGCTCCAGGGCGGCGAGCGCGGTGGCCTGGGTGACGGCGGAGAGGTGGTACGGCAGGCGGACCAGCTGGACGGCGTCGACGACGGCCGGGTGCGCGGCGAGGTAGCCGAGGCGCAGCCCGGCGGCGCCGAACGCCTTGGACATGGTCCGGGAGACCACCAGGTTCGGCCGGCCTTCGAGGAGCGGCAGCAGCGAGTCGCGGTGGCTGAACTCCACGTACGCCTCGTCCACGACCACCATCGAGGGCCCGGCCGCCTGGGCCGCCTCGTACAGGGCGAGGACGGTGTCGGCCTCGACCGCGGTGCCGGTGGGGTTGTTGGGAGAGGTGATGAAGACGACGTCCGGCGTGTTCTCGGCGATGGCCTGTCGGGCCGCCGCCACGTCGATCGTGAAGTCGTCGTTGCGCGGGCCGGAGATCCAGCCCGTGCCGGTGCCGCGGGCGATCAGGGCGTGCATCGAGTACGAGGGCTCGAAGCCGATCGCGGTACGGCCGGGGCCGCCGAAGGTCTGCAGGAGCTGCTGGAGGACCTCGTTGGAACCGTTGGCCGCCCACACGTTCTCGATGCCGACGCGGTGCTTGCCGGTCCGGGTGAGGTAGGCGGCGAGCTCCGTGCGCAGCTCGACCGCGTCGCGGTCGGGGTAGCGGTTGAGGCCGCGGGCGGCCTCGGCGACCCGCTCCGCGATCCGGGCCACCAGGGGCTCGGGCAGCGGGTACGGGTTCTCGTTGGTGTTCAGCTGGACGGGGACGTCGAGCTGGGGCGCGCCGTAGGGGGACTTGCCGCGCAGCTCGTCGCGGACGGGCAGGTCGTCGATGCGGACGGTGTCGTACGAGGTCACTTGGTCTCGGGAACCTTCCATCCGAACCTTGCCTTGATCGCCGCGCCGTGCGCGGGCAGGTCCTCGGCCTCGGCGAGCGTCACCACGTGGTGGGCCACGTCGGCGAGGGCGTTCCGCGTGTAGTCCACGATGTGCACGCCGCGCAGGAAGGACTGCACGGAGAGACCCGAGGAGTGGCAGGCGCAGCCGCCGGTGGGGAGGACGTGGTTGGAGCCCGCGCAGTAGTCGCCGAGCGAGACCGGCGCCCAGGGGCCGACGAAGATCGCGCCCGCGTTGCGGACCCGGTCGGCGACGGCGGCGGCGTCGGCGGTCTGGATCTCCAGGTGCTCGGCGCCGTACGCGTCGACGACCTTGAGGCCGTCGGCCAGGTCGCGGACGAGGACGATCGCGGACTGGCGGCCGGCGAGGGCCGGGACGATCCGGTCGTCGACGTGCTTGGAGGCGGCGACCTGGGTCTTCAGTTCGGCCTCGGTGGCGGCGGCCAGCTCGTCCGAGTCGGTGACGAGGACGGAGGCGGCCATCGGGTCGTGCTCGGCCTGGCTGATGAGGTCGGCGGCGACGTGGACGGGGTCGGCGGTGGAGTCCGCGAGGATCGCGATCTCCGTCGGGCCGGCCTCGGCGTCGATGCCGATGCGGCCCTTGAGGAGGCGCTTGGCGGCGGCCACGTAGATGTTGCCGGGGCCGGTGACCAGGTTGACCGGGGCGCAGCCGGGCTCGGCGTCCGTGGCCGTGGTGCCCAGGGTGCCGTACGCGAACATGGCGATGGCCTGGGCGCCGCCGGCCGCGTACACCTCGTCGACGCCGAGCAGGGCGCAGGCGGCGAGGATCGTCGGGTGCGGCAGGCCGCCGAAGTCCTTCTGCGGGGGCGAGGCGACGGCCAGGCCCTCGACGCCGGCCTCCTGGGCCGGGACGACGTTCATCACGACGGAGGACGGGTAGACGGCGCGGCCGCCCGGCACGTACAGACCGACGCGCTCGACCGGGATCCACTTCTCGGTGACCGTGCCGCCGGGGACGACCTGGGTGGTGTGGGTGGTGCGGCGCTGCTCGCGGTGGACGAGCCGGGCGCGCCGGATGGACTCCTCGAGGGCGGCGCGGACGGCCGGATCGAGCTCGTCGAGGGCGCGGGTGATCGCCTCGGTGGGGACGCGCAGGCTCGGGACGCGGACGCCGTC
Organism: Streptomyces gardneri; assembly: GCF_006539185.1. Classification (GTDB taxonomy): domain Bacteria; phylum Actinomycetota; class Actinomycetes; order Streptomycetales; family Streptomycetaceae; genus Streptomyces; species Streptomyces gardneri. Next base: position 189,515 of record NZ_BJMN01000013.1, on the reverse strand, counting down.
GAATTTCTCCCCGTAGTCGATCACCGCGGCCGCGCCATGATGCCGGACGTCCTCGCAGATGGGCCGCACCTTCTCCAGGGCGGCTTCCACGTCGAACTCGGCACGGGGCAGCAGGTCGCGCAGGGCGGAACCCTCGGGGAGGGTCTCACCGCGCAGATCGATTCGCGAGATCACGGGTCAATTCTCGCAGACGGCCTAGAACGCCGGTCGCCCGTATCAACAGCTGATACATGCCAATCAGTGACTGATACCCGCCACACTGGCGTCTTGTCGCCACAGCTGACCGTTAGCGTTCAGCCCGTCACTCAGCGGGAAGAACGGCTGTACGAATCCACGGAACCCGGCGAGGGAAATCGTGGGAGCGGACGTGGAAAGCGAGGGGGGCGGCGTGACCGAGCCGCACGACGACGGGATGCCCGACGGGCTCACGGGCCCGGAGCGGGCCGTGTGGCGGGCGTTCCGGATCGGCAGGACCTGTGATCTGACGGAGGGGATCGCCGAGCGGGACGATCCGTTCGGAGCACGGGAGTGGGGCCCGGAGCGGAGCGTCCGCGCGGACGTGGTGGCCCTGCTGCTGCTCGACGGGCCGCAGGCCAGGTCGGGACGGGTGGCCGCGCTGAAGCTGCGCGGCGTGCGGATCACGGGCGTGCTGAACCTGGCGGGCGGGACGATAGGGCCGTACGTGGAGCTGCACGGCTGCCGGTTCGACGGCGAGGTCGTGCTCCCCGAGGCCCAGTTCGGCACCTTGCGGATGGTCGCCTGCGCGATCCCGCGCCTGGAGGCGGCCCGGCTGCACACGACGGGCGACCTGCACCTGCCGCGCTGCCGGGTGGGACGGGGCATCCGGCTCACGGACGCCCAGATCGGCACGGACCTGCTCATCAACCAGATCCAGGTGTGGCCGGACCGGCGCGGACGGGCGATCACGGCCGACGGGATGGTGGTGGCCCAGGACCTCCAGGCCGAACTGATCGAGACGCACGGCGAGCTGAGCCTGCGCGGGGCGAAGGTCGGCGTCTCGCTCAGCCTGCGGGGCAGCGTGCTGCGCGGGGCGCAGCAGCGGCGCGCGCTCAACGCCCCGCAGTTGACGGTGGAGCGCTCGCTCTACCTGAACGCGGCATGGGTGTACGAGGAGACGGACCCCTCGGGGAACACGGGGAGCACGGGCAACACGACCGCCACCCCGCCGTACGGCGTGACGCCCGCCCAGGGCACCCGGCGCAAGCCCGTGGAGTGCCACGGCGGCGTCCGGCTCGACGACGGGCGGTTCGGCGACGCGGTGGACCTGCACTCCGCCCGGTTCCTGCTGAACGGCTCGCGCCGGGAGGAGGTGTCGCTGCGCAGGATCGCCACCCCCGAGCTGCGGTTCAACGGCGAGCGCCCGGAGGAGGGACGGGTGGTGCTCAACGGCGCCAGGATCGTGACCCTGATCGACCTGTCGACCAGCTGGCCGGGGCCCGGCGGTCTGGCGATGGGCGGGTTCGTCTACGAGAACCTCGTGCCGTACGGGCACTTCCCGCTGGCCCGGCGCCTGGAGTGGGTGGCGGCGGCGACCCCGGAGTACGCCCCCGAGCCGTACGAGCGGCTGGCGACGGTCCTGCGCAACAGCGGGGAGGACGCGGACGCGCGCGAGGTGCTCCTCGCCAAGCAGCGGCGCCGGCGGGAGACGCTTCCGGTGGCGGGGAAGCTGTGGGGGTTCGTCCAGGACTGGACGGTGGCGTACGGCTACCGGCCGGGCCGGGCCGCCCTGTGGATGGCCGTGCTGTGGGCGGCGGGCACGGTGGCCTTCTCCCACTACCGCCCGATCCCGCTCAAGGAGGACGAGGCTCCGGCGTGGAACGGCACGCTGTACGCGCTGGACCTGCTGCTGCCGGTGATCAACCTCGGGCAGGACGGCTACTGGCGCCTGGAGGGCGTCTGGCAGTGGGCGGCGGCGGTGCTGATACTCCTCGGCTGGATCCTGGCGACGACCGTGGCGGCGGGCGCGACCCGTCTCCTGCGCCGCGGCTGACCCGACGGAAGCCGCCTCGGCCCGGCGGAGGGAAGGCGGAGGGAAGGCAGAGGCGAGGCGGAGAAGAGGAGGCCGCGCGGGGGCGTGGGGCCGCGCCGCGGCGGCGATGTGAGGGGGCCGGGTGAGGTGGGGGTGAAAGGGCTGGGCAGATGGGCGCGAAACAGCACGACCCGGTGCGAAAATATGTCGCACCATGGCCTTCCTCCGCGCCCTGATCGGCGCCGTCCGTTCGGCCCGGCACACCCCGCGGTCCGCCGCCGGGCTCGTGCCGGACGACGACGTGCTGCTCGACGCCCCGGACGAGCGGCTCGCCCCCGCCCTGGTCGCCGCCGCGCTGGCCGACCCGGAACCCGCGGCGAAGCTGCTCGCCACCACCCGGGACGCGGCCGAGTGGGAGGACCGCGACCGGTACGTCACCCGGCTCGCCACCTTCGCGTACAGCAGGGGCGACTGGCTGGCCCACTGGCTCGCCGCCGCGCCCCACGACCCCGACGCCCTGCTCGTCTCGACCCAGCTCGCCGTCCGCCGCGCCTGGGAGTCCCCCGCCCGGGCCGAGCGGCTGCGCGAGCTCGACCCGCTGATCCGGACGGTCACCGAGGAGGCGCCGCACGATCCGGTGCCGTGGCGGCTCGCCCTGGACCACGCGCGCGGTGAGCACGCCGGGCACGCCGTCTTCGAGACGCTGTGGGAGCAGGCCGTGCGCCGCTCCCCCCACCACTACGGCAGCCATGTCGCGGCGCTCAAGTACCTCTCCGCGCAGTGGTACGGCTCGCACCGGGCCGCCTTCGACTTCGCCGAGCAGGCCGCCGACGACGCCGCCCCGGATTCGCTCGTGCGGGCCCTCCCGGTCCGCGCGGCCTACGACCGGCTCCGTTCGCTGCCCAGGCCGGACCGTTCGGCGGCCGCGGCTCGGCTCGACGGGGCCGCCGACCGGGCGCTCGCCCTCTCGGCCGCCTTCCCCGCGGGCGACCCGTGGCCCGCCGAGGTGCGCAACCTCCTCGCGTACGTGCTGGTGGAGCGCGCGCGGTGGACGGACGCGCTGGACGAGTTCCGCCGGATCGGCCCCCACGCGACGTCCTTCCCGTGGGGTGCGCCGCGGGGCGCCGTGCAGGAGGATCCCCTCCGCCGGTTCCTGGCCGTGCGGGACCTCGTACGGGCCGAGTCGGCCGGCCGGACGCCCCTGTGGAGGCCCGGATACGGACGGGCCGGACGGGGCGGTCCCGGCGGCCATTAGGCTTGCCGCCGTGACCACCGCTCGCCTGCCCCTCTTCCCGCTCAACGCGGTGCTGTTCCCTGGCCTCGTGCTGCCCCTGAACGTCTTCGAGGAGCGCTATCGCGCCATGATGCGGGAGCTGCTCACGATCGACGACACGGAGCCGCGCCGCTTCGCCGTCGTCGCCATCCGCGACGGGCGCGAGGTCGCGCCCACCGCCCCCGGGATGCCGGACCCGACGGCCCTGCCGGAGAAGGGCCCCGCCGCCGGCTTCGGCGCCGACCCGATCCAGGCCTTCCACCGGGTCGGCTGTATCGCCGACGCGGCGAGCATCCGCGAGCGCTCCAACGGCAGCTTCGAGGTCATGGCCACCGGGACGACCCGGGTCAAGCTCCTCTCGGTCGACGCGAGCGGACCGTTCCTGGTCGCCGAGGTCGAGGAGATCGCGGAGGAGCGGGGCGAGGACGCGGGCACCCTCTCCGAGGGCGTGCTGCGGGCCTTCCGGAACTACCAGAAGCGGCTGGCGGGGGCGCGGGAGCGGTCGCTGACGACGAGCGAGCTGCCGGACGACCCGTCGGTCGTGTCGTACCTGGTCGCGGCGGCCGCGGTGCTCGACACCCCGTCGAAGCAGCGGCTGCTCCAGGCCCCGGACACGGCGACGCGGCTGCGTGAGGAGCTGGCGCTGCTGCGCGCGGAGACGGCGGTGCTGCGGCACCTGCCCTCGCTGCCGGCGGTCGACCTGACGCAGGGTCCGACGAACCCGAACTGAGGAAGGGCGAGGAGCGCGTGGCGAAGAAGCAGAAGAAGAACAGCGGGGGCACCCCGGCGACGGTCGCGCTGACCTCGGCCGGGACGCCCTTCACCCTGCACGCGTACGAGCACGACCCGGCCTCCCCCTCGTACGGCGAGGAGGCGGCGGAGGCGCTCGGCGTCTCCCCCGACCGGGTCTTCAAGACGCTGGTGGCCGACGTCGACGGCGAGCTGACGGTCGCGGTCGTCCCGGTCGCGGGGCAGCTGGACCTGAAGGCGCTGGCCTCGGCGGTCGGCGGGAAGCGGGCGGCGATGGCGGACCCCGCCGCCGCCGAGCGCACGACGGGGTACGTCCGGGGCGGCATCTCTCCCCTGGGCCAGCGCAAGCGTCTGCGTACGGTCCTCGACGCCTCGGCCTCGGACCACGCGACGATCTGCATCTCGGCGGGCCGCCGCGGCCTGGAGGTCGAGCTCTCCCCCGCCGACCTGGCCGCCCTCACCTCGGCGGTCGTGGCCCCGATCGGCCGCGGCTGACGCCGGGTCGTGGCCCCTGCCGGCCACGGCCGGCGCTCAGAGGGACTTCGGCCCGGGCTGTGCCTGCTGCGGCCCCCAGTACTCCGGCTCCGGGTCGCGGGGGCCGAAGAGCGCCGTCAGCGCCAGGTGCACGATCATCGCCGCCAGCGGCCAGGCCAGCATGGCGGCGGCCGCCATGTTCAGTTCGAGTGGCGCCTCGAAGACGACGTTCGGGCCGACCGACTTCGCGTGCGCGACCACGTCCCGCGCCGGACCGAAGTACGTCCCCACGCCCCAGGCGAGCAGCGATCCGAGGACGCCGCCGAGCGCCAGGCCGAGCACCAGCGGCACCCCGCCCTCACGGCGCCACAGGAAGACGACGAGCGCGGCGACCGCCCCGAAGGCCAGGGCGAGGAGCACGAACGTCCCGTCCGCGCCGATCGCCGACTCGCCCTCGGAGTCGCGGAGGTAGACCCCCTTGCCGTCCGAGATGAGCAGGACGCGCGGCGCCAGCCACAGCCACAGCAGCCCGAGCACCGCACCCACGACTGCCGAGACGCCGGTCACGACGGCACCCCGCAGGACCTCGGCCGCCGTGATCGGGTCCCCGGCGGGCCCGAGCGGCGGCGGGGGCGGCGGAGGCCAGGCGGGGTCGTGCGGAGGCTGGTGGGGCGGAGTCAGAGGTGCGGTCACCCCGCCATCGTGCCAGGTGTGTCTGTGGCCCGCCTCAGCGGACGGCAGCCCGCCGGTAGGCCCAGGTGGCGACCGCCAGGGACACCACGCCGACCGCCCCGCAGACGGCGAGGTCGAGGGCGACGGCCGCCCAGTCCGGGTGGGGGTCGAAGGTACGGGCCAGGGCCTCCACGCCGTACGTCGACGGCAGCAGGTCCCGCGCCCAGCCGATCGGCTCCGGCAGCCGCTCGGCGGGGAGCACGCCGAGGAGCAGCGCCGCCGACATGCCGAGCTGGCCGAGGAGCGTGGCCAGCTCCTGCCGGGGGGCGAGGAGTCCGAGGGCGGCGCCGAGTCCGGCGAGTGCCGCCCCGGCGAGCGGCACCACGGCGCCGAGGATCCACAGCTGGCCGAGGGGCAGCCCGAAGAGCAAGGAACCGGCGACGGCGGTGAAGACGGTCCCGGGCACGGTGAAGGAGGCGTACGCGCCCGCCGCGCCGAGCACGACGGCGGCCGGCGGCACGGGCAGGGTGGCGTAGTGGTCGAGGCCGCCGCTCGCCCGCAGCTGCCCGAAGTACTGGGCGAGCAGGTTGAGCGCGACGAAGGCGACGACGAGGACGGTGGAGCCGGCCACGACGGCCCGCGCCTCGGAGCCGCCGTCGACGACCCCGCGCATCAGGACCATGATCCCGATCGACTGGAAGGTGGCCACGAAGAGGAGCGGGATGCGGGCCACGCGGGCACGCGACAGCTGCGCGCGGTAGACGGCGGCCATGGCCGGCAGCAGCCGGGCGCGCGGGGCGAGCGGCGCCGCGCCGTCCCCGGCGTCCTGCGACCGGAGAGGGAGCGCGCCGGTCGGCAGGACCTCGGCGGGCACGGTGCTCACTGCGTACAGCTCCTGACGGTCACGTGCGGAACGTGGGGGGTCACGTGCGGGTCGGGGGTCATGCCTTCACCAGGCCCTCTGACGCGCCGCCCAGCGCGAGGTAGACGTCCTCCAGGCTGGGCGTGGCCAGCGTGAAGTCGTCGAGCGCGGCGAAGGCGGCCCCGCCGGTGACGGTGGCGACGGCCGCGCGGGCCGCGTCGGGGGCGAGCCGGAGGCTCCAGCGCCGTCCGGTCTCCTGGGCGAGTCCGCGCAGGGCGGCGACCTCGGGCAGCTGGAGCGGCGGCGCCTCGCGCCACACCAGCTCGACGCGGACCTCGCCCGCGACGCGCTCCTTGAGCCCGGCCGGGGTGTCGCAGGCGATGACCCGGCCGCGGTCGAGGACGGCGACGCGGTCGAGGACGGTCTCGGCCTCGATGACGTTGTGGGTGACGAGCAGGACGGTGGTGCCGTGCTCGGCGCGCCGCCGGTCGACGGCGGCCCAGACGGCCCGGCGGGCGACGGGGTCCATGCCGGTGGTCGGCTCGTCGAGGACGAGGACCGGCCGGTGGCCGACGAGCGCGGTGGCGAGGCAGGCGAGCCGCCGCTGACCGCCGGAGAGCTTCTTGAGGGGCCGGCCGGCGAGCGCGGTGAGGCCGAGCTCCTCCAGGACGGCGTCGCGCTCGGCGCGCGCTTCGTGGGCGCCGAGGCCGCGCAGGCGTCCGGTGGTCTCGGCGGCGAGGGAGACGGTCAGCTCGTCGAGGGCGGTGGACTCCTGGCCGAGGTAGGCGAGGAGTCGGGACGCGCGCTCGGGGTGGCGCACGAGGTCGTGGCCGAGGAGCTCGACGGTGCCGGAGTCGGGGCGCATGAGCCCGGTGAGCTGGCGGACGAGGGTGGACTTGCCCGCTCCGTTGGGTCCGAGCAGGCCGAAGATCTCGCCGCCGCGCACGTCGAGGCTGATCCCGTCGGTGGCGCGCACCTCGGGTGTCGCGGGCGCACCGCGCCTGCCGCGCGTGGCGGGGTACGTCTTGACCAGATCCCGCACCACGCACACCGTACTCACGGGGGAAGAGCCTACGGGGTCGCCGGGCCGGCCCCGGGCGCGGGGGCATGTTCGGCGGCGGCCCGGACGTCGATCTCGCGCCAGAAGCCGGCCCGGATGGCGTACCGGTCGTGCTCGTCGATCTGATCGTCCTTGTGGGCGAGCAGACCGAACCGTGCCGCGTAGCGGAGGAGTTCGCCGTCGATGCGGTGCGGGATGCGGGGGTAGAGGGTGGAGAGCTTCTGGACGTGGCTCTGTTCGGGGAGCCGTTCCATCCAGCGGCGGGCGAACACCTGTCCGACCTCGAAGGGATCGCCGCCGACGGTCGTGATGTCCTCCTCGCGGTCCGCCCAGCGCTGCTCGGCGCTGGTGAGCAGGGCGAGGGTGGGCAGCGACGCGGTCTCGGCCGGTTCCCCGAGGGCGGAGGTGGCCGGGCGGTCGATCCAGCCGCGGTCGGAGGACCAGCGGAGCGCGCTCGCGCCCTGCGGCACCGTGCCGAGCGGCCCGCCCGAGCCGTTGGATCCGCCGGGTCCGCGCAGTCCCGCGAGGTCCTTGGGCGTGGGGACGCCCCGGCCCGTGCCGGGGGCGGGGACGCCGTGGACGTGACCGTTGGTCGCGGCGGGCACCTCCGCCGTGGCCGGTCCGTCCCCGTTCCGCGTGGCGGCGGCTTCGGCGGCCCGTTCGGCGGAGGCCGCGAGGGCGGCCTCGGGCAGCGGCGCCGAGAGGATGGCGGCGATCTCGGGGCGCGGGGCGGGCGGGGGCGCGCAGATGCCGGTGAGGTCCCTGGCGCGGACGGCCCGGGTGATCCAGGTCCGGTCGAGGACCCGCCGCTCGTCGGCCTCGGCGACGAGGTCCTCGGACTGGTTGTAGTCGCCGTCGGCGGCCTGGACGGCCCAGAGGTGGACGGCGACGCCGTGCTCCTTGGCGGACATCAGGCCGGGCAGCAGATCGCCGTCGCCGGTGACGAGCACGATGTCGGAGCAGGCCCTATTGCGGGCGAGTTCGGTGAGCTCGGTGTGCATGGCCGCGTCGACGCCCTTCTGCGCCCAGCGTCCGTCGCTCCTGGTCAGGGCGCCGAGCCGGACGGTGACCCGGGGCATCACGCGCAGTCTGCGGTGCTCGGGCTGGGGCACCCGGTCGGGTGCGCCGTCGAACCAGTAGATCCGCAGGAGCGGCAGCGCCGTCTCGGCCTCGGCGCGCTCACGCAGCTGCTGGATGAGCGCGGCGTGGTCGACGGCGATTCTGGAGCGGGCCGGTTCCCCGGCGAGCAGACTGGCGGCGGCGCCCAGCAGGTAGCCGGCGTCCACCAGGACGACGCAGCGGTCCACGTGTTCCACCCTCTTTCGGGAACCTCGGGGTCGGACTCGGGGGTCGGAAGGTGCTAGGGGGCGTCTTCGTTCTCTTCGTTCACTTCGAGTCTGCCCGACGGCCGGGGGCTTGACGGTCGGAACTGGATCATCGGCGTGGCGGATATCACGTCCACCCCGGTCCTTACGTTCCGTAATGATCCAAAATGCGGGCCATTCGCCCGTGTGTGAATCTGACAGCGGCCCTGGCCCCTAGGTCCCTTTGAGGAGGCATCATCCCCATGGCCAAGAACCGCAAGCAGGACCGTATGCAGCAGAAGGCGTCGGCAGCAGAGCGTGGCAGCCAGCAGGCGCAGCAGTCCGCGATGGAGTCGCAGGCGGAGCAGCGCGCCACCCAGGTGACCCCTGGTGACATGGCCCGGAAGGGCCGTCAGAAGCGCTTCGGCCACAACTGACGCGATCCACGGCAAAGGGGCGCGCCCGTGACGACGGGCGCGCCCCTAGCGCGTGTGCGGAGTGCGGAGTGCGGTCAGCCGGCCAGGCAGGACGGGCCGAGCAGCACCTTCAGGTCGCCGAAGAGTGCCGGGTCGGCCGTCACCCGGTGCCGGTCGAGCCGGAGCACGGTCGTGGTCCGGGGGCCCTGGAGCTTGATCCGCACCTCGGTGTTGCCCTTGTGGTGCTTGAGGATCTCGCCGAGCCTGCTGACCATCGGCGGGGTCACCTTCACCGTCGGGATGGTGAGGATCACCGGCGCGTTGGTCCCGGCGTTCGACAGGTCGGGGACCATCAGCTCCATGGCGACCAGGCGGGGGATGTCCTCGCGCTTGTCGAGCCGTCCCTTGACGAAGACGACCGTGTCCTCGACGAGCTGGGTGGAGACCAGCTGGTAGGTGGCGGGGAAGAACATGCACTCGATGGAGCCGGCCAGGTCCTCGACGGTGGCGATCGCCCAGGCGTTGCCCTGCTTGGTCATCTTGCGCTGGAGGCCCGAGATGATGCCGCCGATGGTGACGACCGCGCCGTCGCTGTGCTCGCCACCGGTGAGCTGCGAGATCGCCGCGTCCGTCTTGTCGGACAGGACGTGCTCGATGCCGAAGAGCGGGTGGTCGGAGACGTAGAGGCCGAGCATCTCGCGCTCCTGGGCAAGCAGGTAGGACTTCTCCCACTCGACGTCGGAGAACTCGACGTCCAGGCCGAAGCCGGGCTCGTCGCTGGTCTCCTCGCCCATGCCGCCGAAGAGATCGAACTGTCCCTCGGCCTCCTTGCGCTTGACCGCGACCACGTTGTCGATCATCGGTTCGTGGTGGGCGACCATGCCCTTGCGGGTGTGGCCCATCTCGTCGAAGGCGCCGGCCTTGATCAGCGACTCGATGGTCCGCTTGTTGCAGACGACGGCCTCGACCTTGTCGAGGAAGTCCGGGAAGGTGCTGTACTTCCCCTTCGCCTTGCGCGACTTGATGATCGACTCGACGACGTTGGTGCCGACGTTCCGCACGGCGGAGAGACCGAAGAGGATCACGTCGTCGCCCTGGGCGGCGAAGTTCGACTCGGACTCGTTCACGTTCGGCGGGAGCACCTTGATGCCCATGCGGCGGCACTCGTTGAGGTAGACGGCGGACTTGTCCTTGTCGTCCTTGACCGAGGTGAGCAGACCGGCCATGTACTCGGCGGGGTAGTTCGCCTTGAGATAGGCGGTCCAGTAGGAGACCAGGCCGTACGCGGCGGAGTGCGCCTTGTTGAAGGCGTAGCCGGCGAAGGGGACCAGGACGTCCCAGAGCGCCTGGATGGCCTCGTCGCTGTAGCCGTTCTTCTTCGCGCCCTCCTGGAAGATGACGAAGTTCTTCGCCAGCTCCTCGGGCTTCTTCTTGCCCATCACGCGGCGCAGGATGTCGGCCTCGCCGAGCGAGTACCCGGCGATGATCTGGGCGGCCTTCTGCACCTGCTCCTGGTACACGATCAGGCCGTAGGTGACCGCGAGCACCTCTTCGAGCGGCTTCTCCAGCTCGGGGTGGATCGGGGTGATCTCCTGCTGCTTGTTCTTGCGCAGGGCGTAGTTCGTGTGCGAGTTCATGCCCATCGGGCCCGGCCGGTACAGGGCGGACACGGCGGAGATGTCTTCGAAGTTGTCGGGCTTCATCAGCCGCAGCAGCGACCGCATGGGTCCGCCGTCGAACTGGAAGACGCCGAGGGTGTCACCGCGGCAGAGCAGTTCGTACGTCTTGGGGTCGTCCAGCGGGAGGGCCAGCAGGTCGAGCTCGACGCCCTTGTTGGCCTTCACCATCTTGACGGCGTCGTCCATGATCGTGAGGTTCCTGAGGCCCAGGAAGTCCATCTTGATCAGGCCGAGCGACTCGCACTGGGGGTAGTCCCACTGCGTGATGGTGACGCCGTCCGTGTGCCGCACCCAGATCGGGGCGTGGTCGACGATGGGCTCGCTGGACATGATCACGCCGGCGGCGTGCACGCCCATCTGGCGGACCAGACCCTCGACGCCGCGGGCGGTGTCGATGACCTTCTTGACGTCCGGCTCGTTCTCGTACATCGCGCGGATCTCGCCGGCCTCGCTGTAGCGCGGGTGCGAGGGGTCGGTGATGCCGTTGAGGTCGATGCCCTTGCCGAGGACGTCGGCGGGCATGGCCTTGGTGAGCCGGTCGCCCATGGCGTAGGGGTAGCCGAGGACGCGCGCGGAGTCCTTGATGGCGTTCTTCGCCTTGATCTTGCCGTAGGTGCCGATCATGGCGACCTTGTCCGAGCCGTACTTCTCCGTCACGTACCGGATCACCTCGACGCGCCGACGCTCGTCGAAGTCGATGTCGACATCGGGCATCGAGACGCGCTCGGGGTTGAGGAAGCGCTCGAAGATCAGTCCGTGCGGGATCGGGTCGAGGTCGGTGATGCCCATGGCGTACGCGACGATCGAGCCGGCCGCGGAGCCTCGGCCGGGGCCCACTGCGATGCCCTGCTTCTTCGCCCACATGATGAAGTCGGCGACCACGAGGAAGTAGCCGGGGAAGCCCATCGAGATGATGGTGTCCATCTCGTACTCGACCTGCTTCATGCGGTCCTCGGGGATGCCCCCGGGGAAGCGGCGGTGCATGCCCCGCATGGTCTCCTCGCGGAACCAGGTGGTGTCGGTGTACCCCTCCGGGATGTCGAACTTCGGCATGAGGTTCTTCTCGACGAACATGCCGTCGGTGTTGATCTGCTCCGCGACCAGGAGGGTGTTGCGGCAGCCCTCCTGCCAGGCGTCCGAGGAGTCGATGGCGTACATCTCGTCCGTGGACTTGAGGTAGTAGCCGGTGCCGTCGAAGCGGAAGCGGTCCGGGTCGGAGAGGTTCTTGCCGGTCTGGATGCACAGCAGGGCGTCGTGCGCGGTCGACTCGTGCGCGTACGTGTAGTGCGAGTCGTTGGTGACGAGCGGCGGGATGCCGAGCTTCTTGCCGATCTCCAGGAGTCCGTCGCGGACGCGGCGCTCGATCTCGATGCCGTGGTCCATCAGCTCCAGGAAGTACCGCTCCTTGCCGAAGATGTCCTGGTACTCGGAGGCGGCCTTGAGGGCCTCGTCGAACTGGCCGAGGCGGAGGCGGGTCTGGAGCTCTCCGGAGGGGCAGCCGGTGGAGGCGATGAGCCCCTCGGACCACTTGGAGATGGTCTCCTTGTCCATCCGGGGCCACTTCTGCAGCCAGCCCTCGGCGTACGCGTCGGAGGAGAGCTTGAAGAGGTTGTGCAGTCCGGTGGCGTTCGCCGCCCAGATCGTCTTGTGGGTGTAACCGCCGGAACCGGAGACGTCGTCCCGCTTCTGGTGCGGCTGGCCCCACTGGATCTTGCGCTTGTTGCGCCGGGACTCGGGGGCGACGTACGCCTCGATGCCGATGATCGGGGTGACCCCCGCCTTCTTCGCCGTGTGGAAGAAGTCGTACGCCCCGTGCAGGTTGCCGTGGTCGGACATGGCGATATGGGTCATGCCCATCTCGTTGCACGCGTTGAACATGTCCTTGAGCCGCGCGGCACCGTCCAGCAGCGAGTACTGGGTGTGGACGTGGAGGTGCGTGAAGGGCGGCTTGGTCACGGCGGGGGGCCTCCAAAAACACGGAGTGACAGGCTGCGGACAGTCTGGGGGGACAGCGTGGAAGTCTACGTCGCGCGACTGACAGACGACGGGCACTCGGGGCTAGGGTCGCGCGTTGGGAGACAGAGAACACCTTCCCCCTCGCGAGCTGGGGGGACCCCCAAATTGTCATGAACGGTCTTGCAGCACGTCCGGTACCAGGAGGCACCTCGATGTCGGTCCCCCAGCCCACCGTCGCCGAGCGCGGTGAGCACATCCTCGCCGTCTTCGACACCGCCTTCGGCGAGCTCCTCGCCGCCGACCCCGCCGCCTTCCGCGTCAAGTTCCGGAAGATGGCCGGCTCCGCGTTCGCCTTCTACCGGGGGACGGCCTGCCTCTTCTACTCGGACCTGGAGAAAGAGGCTCAGGGTGGGCCCTACCTGGACGAGCGCACCGGCCGGGTCTGGATCCACGGCGATCTGCACGGCGAGAACTTCGGCACGTACATGGACGCCAACGGCCGGCTGATCTTCAACGTCAACGACTTCGACGAGGCGTACGTGGGGCCCTTCACCTGGGACCTGAAGCGGCTCGCCGCCTCGCTCGCCCTGATCGGCTACGCGAAGGCGCTCAGCGACGAGCAGATCACCAAGGGCGTCCGGATCTGCGCCGCCGCCTACCGCGAGCGGATCCACGCCCTCGCGACCGGCGCCGGCGAGGACGAGGTGCCGCCCTTCACGCTGGAGACCGCCGACGGCGCGCTGCTCGCCGCCCTGCGCGACGCCCGGGCGCAGACCCGCTTCGGGCTGCTCGACTCGATGACGGAGATCCGTGACTTCGAGCGCCGCTTCGCGGCCGGCGGGGGCGCGATCGACCTGGACGCGGCCACCCGCTACAAGGTCCTGGCCGCCTTCGACGGCTATCTGGAGACGCTGCCGGAGGCGAGCCTGGTCCGCCCCGACTCGTACCGGGTGAAGGACGTCGTCGGGCGGCGCGGGATCGGCATCGGCTCGGCCGGCCTCCCCTCGTACAACATCCTGCTGGAGGGTCACAGCGACGCCCTGGAGAACGACGTCGTGATCTATCTGAAGCAGGCGCAGACCCCGGCGGTCTCCCGCCACGTCACGGACTCGGCGGTACGGGAGTACTTCAAGCACGAGGGCCACCGCACCGTGATCTCGCAGCGGGCGCTCCAGGCGCACGCCGACCCCTGGCTGGGCTGGGCGGAGCTCGACGGCGCCGGACAGCTGGTCGCCGAGGTCTCGCCGTACGCGGTGGACCTGGACTGGTCGGACATCGACGACCTCGACGAGATCGCGGCGACCGTCGCGGACCTGGGCCGGGCGACGGCGACCATGCACGCGGCGGCGGACGAGTCGAGCGGGCACTCGCTGGTGCCGTTCTCGACGGAGCGGGCCATCGACGCGGCGATCGCCGCCGACGAGGAGGGTTTCGCCGACCTCCTGGTGGACTTCGCGCACGCGTACGGGGCCCGCGCGCGGGCCGACCACCAGATCTTCGTGGACCTCTTCCGCAACGGCCGGATCCCGGGGCTGTAGGCCCCCGGGCGGCAGGGGCCCGCGGGGGCAGGGCGGGCGGTTCACAGACTGTCTTTAGCGACCCCTTACGGCACGACATGGCACACTCCACGACGATGGACATGGCAGGGACGCAGCTGAGGGCGCTGCGGGCGGCGTTCTTCACGGCACTGGTCGTGACGCTGTCCGTGGCGTCTCACGTGCTGCTCTCCGGCGTGCCGCTGCCGCTGGGGACGGTCGTCCCGGTCGCGGTCTGCGTCTTCGCCGTCGCGTACGCGCTGGCCGGCCGCGAGCGCGGCTTCGGCCCGATCGCCGGGCTCCTCGTCCCGCTGGAGCTGGCGGCCGACACCCTCTTCACCAGTGGCCAGGTGGTCTGTTACGGCGCCGCCGGCGGCCCCGTCGCCGGTTCGCTGCGCGCGGTCGGCGTGGAGGTCTTCTGCGGCGGCGCGGTGGGCGCTCCGCTGCCCGGTGTGGCCGCCCCCGAGAGCGGGACCGCGGCCGCCCTGCTCGACTCCCCCGACCCGGCGCTGCCGTGGCTGCTGCTCCTGGCGCACGTCGGGGTCGGGCTCACGGCGGCGTTCTGGCTGCGCGGCGGGGAGCGGGCGCTCGCCCGGCTGCTCGGCGCGGTGGCCGCCTTCGCGTTCCGGCCGCTGCTGCTCGTGGTGGCCTTCTTCCGCGGCGGCGGTACGGCTCCGGGCCGGGCCGTCCGGCCCACGGGACGGCCCCGGTCGTCCCGCGTCCGTCTCCTCGTGCACTCCGTAGGGCGGCGGGGGCCGCCGTTCCCGGGCTTCGCTCTCGTCTGAGCGACCCCGGTACAGCGGTCCCCCCTTTCCTCACACCTTCACGGAGAACACGATCATGAGCGCACGCAACAGCCAGTCCAACAAGGCCGCCGCCCGCGAGCGGCTGCGCGTCGAGCGCGAGCGCCAGGCGAAGAAGGACCGGGCGCGCCGGCAGCTGGTCGTCGGCGTCTCGGCCGTGGCCGTCCTGGCCGCCGCCGGCGGCATCGGCTATGCGGTGGTGCAGTCGAACAAGCCCACCCAGTGGGAGGCGGCGGCGGAGGCGACGACCGTGACGGCCCCGAAGAACACCTCGGGCACGAACGGCACGACGGTCGTCATCGGCAAGCCGTCCGCGAAGAAGACCCTGGAGCTGTACGAGGACTCGCGCTGCCCCGTCTGCGCGACCTTCGAGCAGGGCGTGGGCTCGACGATCGAGAAGGACGTCGAGTCCGGCAAGTACAAGATCAAGTACATCGGCGCCACCTTCATCGACAACGGCGTCCCCGGCGAGGGCTCGAAGAACGCCCTGTCGGCCCTGGGCGCGGCCCTGAACGTGAGCCCCGAAGCCTTCCTGAAGTACAAGGCGGCGCTCTACTCCACGGAATTCCACCCGGAGGAGAACCAGGACAAGTTCGCCAAGGACTCGTACCTCCTCGAGGTCGCGGACTCGGTCCCGGCCCTCAAGAGCAACGCCGAGTTCAAGAAGAACGTCGAGAACGGCACGTTCGACGCCTGGGCGATGAAGATGAACAAGGCCTTCGACGAGAGCGGCGTGAAGGGTACGCCGACGCTGAAGATGGACGGCAAGCCCGTCACGACGCAGGGCTCCGACAGCCCGCCGATGACGGCCGATCAGTTCACCACCGCGATCGACGCGGCCCTCAAGGCCTGATCCGCGAGACCCCTCTCGCCCGTCGCCCGGCCCCGGACCTCCTGAGGTCCGGGGCCGGCGGCGTCCCGGCGGGTGCGTGCGAGGTGCGGGCTACGCACGGGGCGAGACGCGTCCTCCGGGCGACAAGTCGACGAACTTCCGGAATTCACCTGCCCAAGTGCCCTACCCGTCAGTAATCTGACTGCCCGTGACCAGTCAGTTCATATCTTCTGCCCCCAGTCGTCGTACGGTCGTCAAGGCCGCCGCCGTCACCGCCGTCGCCGCGCCCGCCCTGCTGGGCGCCGCCTCCCCCGCTCTCGCGGACTCCGGGGCACCCGCCTTCCTCCACGGTGTCGCCTCCGGCGACCCGCTGCCCGACGGCGTCCTCCTCTGGACGCGCGTCACCCCCTCCGCCGAGGCCGTGCCCGGATCCGGTCTCGGCCCGGACGTCACGGTCGGCTGGGAGCTCGCCGAGGACCGCGGCTTCGCCCGGACCGTCGCCTCCGGCTCGACCACGGCGAGCGCCTCCTCCGACCACACCGTGAAGGCCGACGTCCGGGGCCTGCGCCCGGCGACCGCCTACTGGTTCCGCTTCACCGCGGGCGACGCCGTCTCGCCGGCGGCCCGGACCCGGACCGCGCCGGCCGCCGACGTCGCCGGCCCCGGGGTCCGCTTCGGCGTGGTCTCCTGCGCGAACTGGGAGTCCGGCCACTTCTCCGCGTACCGCCACCTCGCCGGCCGCTCCGACCTGGACGCCGTCCTCCATCTCGGCGACTACGTCTACGAGTACGCCAGCGGCGTCTACCCGGAGGCGAAGGACACCGTCCGGCAGCACGAGCCGCGCCACGAGATCGTCTCGCTCGCCGACTACCGCACCCGGCACGGGCACTACAAGACGGACGCCGACCTCCAGGCGCTGCACGCCGCCCACCCGGTGGTCGCCATCTGGGACGACCACGAGTTCGCCAACGACGCCTGGGCGGGCGGGGCCGAGAACCACACCCCCGGCGCCGAGGGCGAGTGGGCGGCCCGGGTGGCCGCCGCCAAGCAGGCGTACTTCGAGTGGATGCCGGTCCGCGCCTCCACCGAGGGCACGGTCTTCCGGCGGCTGCGCTTCGGCAAGCTGGCCGATCTGCACCTGCTCGACCTGCGGACGTTCCGCTCCGCCCCGGCGAAGACCGGCAGCGGCTCGGTCGACGACCCGGAGCGGACGATCGCCGGCCGCGCCCAACTGGACTGGCTCAAGGCCGGTCTCGCGGGCTCGGACGCGACCTGGCAGCTGGTCGGCACCTCGGTGATGATCTCGCCGATCGCCTTCGGCGCCCTGCCCGCGCACCTCCTGGAGCCGCTCGCCGAGCTGATGGGCCTGCCGAAGGAGGGGCTCGCGGTCAACGTCGACCAGTGGGACGGCTTCACCGACGACCGCAAGGAGCTGATCGGGCACCTGACCTCGCGCGCGATCCGCAACACGGTCTTCCTCACCGGCGACATCCACATGGCCTGGGCCAACGACGTGCCGGTGAAGGCGGCGACGTACCCGCTGTCGGCCTCGGCGGCCACCGAGTTCGTGGTCACCTCGGTGACCTCGGACAACCTGGACGACATGCTGAACGTGGCCCCGGGGACGCTCTCGGTCGTGGCCGCGGGCGCCGTGAAGGCCGCCAACCGCCATGTGAAGTGGGTGGACATGGACCACCACGGCTACGGCGTGCTCGACGTGACGTCCGAGCGCTCGCAGATGGACTACTACACGGTCTCCGACAAGGCGGATCCGGCCGCGACGACCGCCTGGGCGCGCTCGTACCGGACGAAGAGCGGAACCCAGCGTGTCGAGCGGGTGTACCAGCCGGTTCGCTGACGGGTTCCTAACGGCGATTTTCAGCCATGATCTCTTCTGTTAACGGGAGATCACATCGCTACGGCGGGTGGCCAGTTTCGGAGATCGAATCCGGACACACCACCCGCCTCTGGCACCTCATCCGTTACGTCGAGGTCTCAAACTCCGGAACGGGCGCAAGAATTTCTTCCCGATGTGCCGAATTGCCCCATGAATGATTGGGCTTGATCACTCCTCAACAGTGTCTGACATGGACGCGTAATCTCCGGGCCGTGGCGAGGAAGTTCCTCTCCCACCCTCCCCCACGAGGAGTCACCATGCGTGCTCTTGCCCGTATTTCGCCCCGTATGTCACGTCGTATATTCGGCACCGCCGTCATGGCCGGAACCCTGGCCCTGGCCCCGCTCTCCGCCCCCGTCGCCACCGGTGCGTCGACGGCCACCCTGGCCGGCGCCTCCGCCGAGGAGTGTGCCGACGACGCCGGTGTCTCCAGCGCCCGCAAGGCGCGCGGCGCCGACAGCCACGCCGCCGAGCCCAACGAGCTCTCGGCCGCCAAGGCCAAGGCCATGGACGACGACCTGAAGAAGAAGCTGGCCTCGGCCGCCGTCCAGGGGCGCCTCAGCGCCACCGCGGACGCCGCCGCCGTGGTCAACATCCCCGTCTACTTCCACGTCATCCACAGCGGCACGACGGGCAAGCTGTCCGCCACCGCCATCAACAACCAGCTGAACGTGCTGAACGCGGCCTACGCGGGCCAGGGCACCGGCAATGTGAACACCAACTTCCAGTTCACGCTGGCCGGTACCGACTACACGGACAACGCCTCCTGGTACAACCTGGCCTCGGGCTCCACCGCCGAGAAGTCGATGAAGCAGACCCTCCGCAAGGGCGGCGCCGGCGCGCTGAACTTCTACACCGCGAACCTGAGCGGCGGCCTCCTCGGCTGGGCGACCTTCCCGTCCTCGTACGCCTCGAGCCCGTCCATGGACGGTGTCGTCGTCCTCGACTCCTCCCTCCCGGGCGGCTCCTCGGCCAACTACAACGAGGGTGACACCGCGACCCACGAGGTCGGCCACTGGATGGGCCTCTACCACACCTTCCAGGGCGGCTGCAACGGCGCCGGTGACTCCGTCGCCGACACCCCGGCCGAGAAGAGCCCCGCGTACGAGTGCCCGACCGGCCGTGACTCCTGCGCCTCCAAGGCCGGTGTGGACCCGATCCACAACTTCATGGACTACACGTACGACGCCTGCATGTACCAGTTCACTTCCGGCCAGGTGACCCGGATGAACCAGTTCTGGACCTCGTACCGCGCGAGCTGACACACCCCGGACAACACCGAGGGCGCGACGGGAGAAAGCTCCCGCCGCGCCCTCGGGCGTTCGTACCGGCGACCGCTACAGGGTGTCCAGGAAGGACAGCGCCACCGACCAGGTCCGCTCGGCGGCCTCCGCGTCCCAGTCGGGCAGCTCCGGGTCCGTGTACACGTGCCCCGCGCCCCGGTAGCGGTAGATCTCCACGTCCGCCCCGGCCTTGCGCATCTGGAGGTACCAGGACGACAGCCAGTCGTCCGTCTCGAAGGGGTCGGGCTCCGCCACGTGCAGCTGTACGGGCAGCTCGTCCACCGAGGCCGACTCCGCGAGGTCCGAGGTGCCGTGGAACAGGAGCAGCCCGCGCGCCTTCTCGTCGCCGAGGGCCAGGGTCTGGGCGATCGAGGCCCCGAGGGAGAGGCCCATGTAGACCAGTCCCCGCTCGGAGTAGGGGGCGGCCGCCAGGACCGCCCGCTTCAGCAGCTCGTCCTTGCCGATCTCGTCCCGGAGCGCCACGCCCTCCTCGACGGTCCCGACCGTCTTGCCGTCGTACAGGTCCGGCGTCCAGACCTGGTGCCCGGCGGACCGGAGCCGCTCGGCCGCGGCCTCGACGGAAGGGGTCAGCCCGTAGGCCGAGTGGAAGAGCATGATGTCCATGCGTCCCATCCTGCCACCCGGCCCGCGGGGCACCGGCCTCACCGCATGCTGCGCACGTCCAGGTGCCGCAGCACCCGGTCCACCACCTCCGGGTCGGCGCCCGGCTCGTTGCGGGCCGAGAGGACCTCGTGCCGCGCGGCGGACATCAGCTCCCGCTGGATCCGCTGCACCGCCTTGAACCGCTCGGTCCGCTCGACGAACGCGGCCCTCCGCTCCTCGTCGACCATGTCCGGACTGATCCGCGCCCCGATGTCGTACGCCCCGCGCAGCAGCCGCTCCTGGACCTCCTCGGGCAACTCCTCGACCTCCTCGATCTCCTTGAGCCGGCGCTTGGCGGCCTTCGCGGCCCGGATGGCGAGATCTCGCTCAAGGGCCCGCTCCGCGTCGGCATCCGCCCGGACCCCGAGCTTCCGGACCAGCCAGGGCAGGGTGAGCCCCTGGAAGACGAGGGTGGCGATGATCACACAGAAGGCGATGAAGACGATCTCGTCGCGGCCCGGGAAGGGTTCGCCGTCGTCGGTGCGGAGCGGGATGGCGAGCGCGAGCGCCACCGAGGCCACCCCGCGCATCCCCGCCCACCACATGACGACGGTCTCCCGCCAGCTCATCGGGATCTCCTCGTCGACGTCCCGGCCCGTGTGGAGCCGCTTCGCCAGCCAGGTGGCGGGCAGCAGCCACAGCAGCCGGACCCCGACGACCACCGCGACCACGGTGGCGCCCCAGCCGAGCATCTGCAGGCCGCGCCCCTCGGCCACCCCGAAGACGTGAACGAGCTCCAGACCGATGAGCCCGAAGGCGATGCCGGTGACGAGGGTGTCCACGATCTGCCAGAAGGTCTGCCCGGCGAGCCGGCCCATGACGTCGTCGGCGTCGGCCGCGTGCTCGGCGAGGAAGAGTGCGGTGATCAGGACCGCGAGGACGCCGGAGCCGTGCAGCTCCTCGGCGAGGACGTAGCTCACGAAGGGCACCAGGAGGGTGAGTCCGGTCTGGAGCGTGGCGTCCCCCAGGAGTCCGATGAGCTTGTTGGTGAGCCAGCCGAGCACCAGGCCGACGACCGTGGCGACCACCGCGGACAGCACGAACTCGCCGATCGCCTCGGGCCAGGAGAAGGAGCCGCTGACGACGGCGGCGATCGCCACGTGGTAGAGCACGATCGCGGTGACGTCGTTGAAGAGACCCTCGCCCTCCAGGATCGACACGAGCCGCCGCGGCAGCCCGAGCGAACCGGCGACGGCGGTCGCCGCGACCGGGTCCGGCGGTGCGACGAGGGCGCCGAGCGCGATCGCGGCGGCCAGCGAGATACCGGGCACGAGCGCGTGCGCGACCGCGCCGACGGCGGCGGTGGTCACGAAGACGAGGGCGACCGCGAGCAGGAAGATGGGCCGTCTGTTCGCCGCGAACTGGCGCCAGGACGTGCGCTGCACGGAGGCGTACAGCAGGGGCGGCAGCACCAGCGGGAGGATGAACTCCGGCGAGATCTCGACGTTCGGCACGAACGGCAGGAGGGCCAGCACGATCCCGATGAGGGTCATCAGGACGGGCGCGGGCAGTCCGAGCCGGTCGCCGAGGGGCACGGTGAGCAGAGCGCCGAGCAGCAGCAAGAACAACAGGGCCAATTGATCCACGGACACACCCTGCCACGTATGTCCGTTTTCACAGCAACTGCCCCCGTGGCCGTCCCGACGCAGCCCGGAAGGCGGACACGGCGCCCGGCCCGCCCCCCGGCTGCGCCTCCGGCCTACAGAGCCCTTCGCATGGCCCGGTGCGGCATGTCCGCGTCCGGGAACTCGGGGCCGTACGCCTCGTAGCCGAGCCGCTCGTAGAAGCCGAGGGCGTGGGTCTGCGCATGCAGGTCGACGGCGGTCAGACCGCGCTCCCGCGCCGCGTCCTCGATGCCCCGCACAAGGGCCGCGCCGACGCCGAGGCCGCGCGCGGCCTCGGAGACCGCGAGCCTGCCGAGCGAGCCCACCGAGGTGTCGGCGCCGGTCTTGCCGACCGCGTCCGCCCCGAGGAGAAGCCGGCCGGTGCCCAGCGGCAGCCCGTCCTCGCGCACCGCGAGCACATGCACGGCGGTCGCGTCGTACGTGTCGTACTCCAGCTCCTGCGGAACGCCCTGCTCCACCACGAAGACCTCGCGGCGGACCGCGAAGCAGGCCTCCCGGTCCTCGGGGCCGAGCGCCTCACGGACGCGGTAGGCGGCGGTCACTGGCTCTCCGCCGCGATCCGGTCCAGGGCCTTCTGGAGGTCCTCGGGGTAGGTGCTGGCGAACTCGACCCACGAGCCGTCGCCGGGGTGCTCGAAGCCGAGGCGGACGGCGTGCAGCCACTGCCGCGTCAGGCCGAGGCGCTTGGCGAGCGTCGGGTCGGCGCCGTAGGTGAGGTCACCGACGCAGGGGTGGCGGTGGGCGGACATGTGCACCCGGATCTGGTGGGTGCGGCCCGTCTCCAGCTTGATGTCGAGCAGCGAGGCCGAGCGGTACGCCTCGATGAGGTCGTAGTGCGTCACGGAGGGCTTGCCCTCGGCGGTGATCGCCCACTTGTAGTCGTGGTTCGGGTGCCGGCCGATCGGCGCGTCGATGGTGCCGCTCATCGGGTCGGGGTGGCCCTGCACCAGCGCGTTGTAGCGCTTGTCCACCACGCGCTCCTTGAACTGGCGCTTGAGCGAGGTGTACGCGTACTCGGACTTGGCGACCACCATCAGGCCGGAGGTGCCGACGTCGAGGCGGTGCACGATGCCCTGGCGCTCGGCGGCGCCGGAGGTGGAGATGCGGTACCCGGCGGCGGCGAGGCCGCCGATGACCGTGGTGCCGGTCCAGCCGGGGCTGGGGTGCGCGGCGACGCCGACCGGCTTCATGATCACGACGATGTCGTCGTCGTCGTGGATGATCTCCATGCCCTCGACGGGCTCGGCGACGATCTGCACGGGCGCGGGCGCCCCCGGCATCTCGACCTCGAGCCACGCGCCGCCGCTGACCCGCTCGGACTTGCCGACGACGGAGCCGTCGACCTGGACCTTGCCTGCGGCGGCCAGTTCGGCCGCCTTCGTGCGGGAGAACCCGAACATCCGGGCGATGGCGGCGTCGACTCGCTCGCCCTCCAGGCCATCGGGAACGGGCAGCGTGCGGATCTCGGGACTCGTACTCACCCGTCGAGTATGCCTTGCGCGGGAGGTACTCCGTACTGGCCGGGCCCCGCGCCCGGCCCCTGCCCGGCCCGCGCCCGGTCCCGCTCAGTCCTTGTGGACGGTCCCGTCCGGGTCCACGCCGCGGAAGGACAGGAACACGATGAGGATGCCGCCGCAGACGATCGCCGAGTCGGCGAGGTTGAAGACGGCGAAGTGCGCGGGGGCGATGAAGTCCACGACCGCGCCCTCGAAGACGCCCGGCGAGCGGAAGATCCGGTCCGTGAGGTTGCCGAGCGCGCCGCCGAGCAGCAGACCGAGGGCGATGGCCCAGGGCAGGCTGTAGAGCTTCCGCGCCAGCCGGAAGATCACGATGATCACGACGGCGGCGATGCAGGTGAAGACGATCGTGAAGGCCTCGCCCATGCCGAAGGCGGCGCCCGGGTTCCGGATGGCGTCGAGGCGCAGCAGGTCGCCGATGAGCGGAATGGCCTCGCGGCCCTCCAGCTTGGCGACCACCAGCATCTTGCTGCCCAGGTCGAGCAGGTAGGCCAGCACGGCCACCACCAGCAGCGCGACGATCCTGCGCCTGCCCTTGGGCTGCTCCTCGGGAGCGGCCGTGCCGTCGTCGGAGGCGGCCGACTCGTCGGCCCCTGCTGAATCCGGCGTACCGATGATGCGCTCCGCCTCTGCCACGTGAGTGAGTCCCTCGACCTCGATGCCTGACCGTGCCCCGAGGGTACGGCACAGGCGTACGAGACCGGCAGCCGAGATCGTCAGCCGCGCCGCTCCTGACGCTGCTTGTCCTCGACGCAGAGGGTGGCCCGGGGGAAGGCCTGCATCCGCGCCTTGCCGATCGGCTTCCCGCACACCTCGCAGAGGCCGTACGTGCCCGCGTCGAGCCGCTCCAGGGCGTGCTCGGTCTGCTCCAGCATCTCCCGGGCGTTGGCGGCGAGCGCGAGCTCGTGCTCGCGGGTGATGTTCTTGGTGCCGGTGTCGGCCTGGTCGTCGCCCGCGCCGTCGCCCGAGTCCCGCATGAGGCCGGTGAGCTCCTCCCGCGAGTGGACGAGCTCGCTGCGCAGCCGCAGGACCTCCGCCTGGAGCGAGCTGCGGGCCTCCTCGACCTCCTCGGGCGTCCAGGGGTCCTCGCCGGGACGCACGGCGAGCTCACCGGTACGGGCCGAGGGCACCGCGGCCTCGTCCTCTGCGGTCGTCACGCCACCCGCGGTCTTCTTCGCTGCCACCGTCCTGGCTCCTGTCTGCTTCTTCGCGGCGGTCGCCTTCCTGGCGGCCGTCTTCCTCGCCGGGGCCTTCTTGGCCGGGGCGTGCGCGGCGGGGGTCTCCTCGGCGGCCTCCTCGGCCACGGCCGCCGCCTTACGGGCAGGGGCCGCCGTACCCGTCTTCTTCGCCGCGGCCTTCTTGCCGACCGCCTTCCCGGCGGTCGACTTCTTCCCGGCCACGTCCTTGCCGTCCACGGCCGTCGCACCGGTGGCGACGGCGGTCGCGGACTTCTTCGCGGCGGTCTTCTTCGCCACCATGTCGCGGCCCCTTCACATTTTGTGATCTTGCTCGCGAATCGTGCTGGGACGATAAATCGGCCCAGGGCCCGCGGCAACGGGGCACGCCGCCGTTCCCACCCGCCCCCGCTCCCCACGGGGCGGGCCTGCCTCCGTTGTGCCCAGCTCCCCGCCGGGTAATCCGCCCCGCCCCTCCCCCACATGGCCGTAACGGAACTCCGCCCCGCTTCGTATGGCCATTCGGGTGGCGGTTCGGGTGGCCGTGCGGGGCTCGGGAAAACGGGTCGGCCACCCCCCGTCGCGGCCCGTACACTGGGCACAGCGAAAGGCTTGGATGGGGACGAGTAGCGTCGTACGCAGCCATGAGCGACCCGGGGACGGTGAGAGCCCGGGGGCCAGCCCGATGTGAAGCATCACCCCGGAGCCGTCGGAAGAAAGCCGTGCGAGAGCGCGGTGACTAGACCCGGTGTCGCGACCCCAATGAGGGGGCTCAGGGCGCGTGCCTGCCCGGAGCCAAGGAGGGTGGTACCGCGGGAGCAGCGCTCTCGTCCCTCCGACGGAATGACGACAGTCCGCCGGAGGAATCTCGATGACACCGCCGCAGTACCGCCAGGTGCCCGCCCAGGTCGACCTGCCCGCGCTGGAGCACGACGTGCTCGACTTCTGGCGCGACAACAAGGTCTTCGCGAAGACCCTTGAGCAGTCCGAGGGACGCCCCGAGTGGGTGTTCTACGAGGGCCCGCCCACCGCGAACGGCATGCCCGGCGCGCACCACATCGAGGCCCGCGTCTTCAAGGACGTCTTCCCCCGCTTCCGGACCATGCGCGGCTACCACGTGGCCCGCAAGGCCGGCTGGGACTGCCACGGCCTGCCGGTCGAGCTCGCCGTCGAGAAGGAGCTCGGCTTCTCCGGCAAGAAGGACATCGAGGCGTACGGCATCGCCGAGTTCAACGACAAGTGCCGCGAGTCGGTGACCCGCCACACCGACGCCTTCGCCGAGCTGACGACCCGCATGGGCTACTGGGTCGACCTCGACGACGCCTACCGGACCATGGACCCCTCGTACATCGAGTCGGTCTGGTGGTCCCTGAAGCAGATCTTCGACAAGGACCTGCTGGTCCAGGACCACCGGGTCGCCCCCTGGTGCCCGCGCTGCGGCACCGGCCTCTCCGACCACGAGCTGGCGCAGGGCTACGAGACGGTCGTCGACCCGTCCGTCTACGTCCGCTTCCCGCTGACCTCCGGCCCGCTGGCCGGCAAGGCGGCGCTCCTCGTCTGGACGACGACCCCCTGGACCCTGGTGTCCAACACGGCGGTCGCCGCCCACCCCGAGGTCACCTACGTGGTCGCGACCGACGGCGACGAGCGGGTCGTCGTCGCGCAGCCGCTGCTTGAGAAGGCGCTCGGCGAGGGCTGGGTGACCACCGGCGAGTCCTTCACGGGCGCCGAGATGGAGCGCTGGACCTACCAGCGCCCCTTCGAGCTGGTCCCCTTCGACGCCCCGGCCCACTACGTGGTGAACGCCGAGTACGTGACGACCGAGGACGGTACGGGTCTGGTCCACCAGTCCCCCGCCTTCGGTGAGGACGACCTCAAGGTCTGCAAGGCGTACGGCCTGCCGGTCGTGAACCCGGTCCGCCCCGACGGCACCTTCGAGGAGGACGTGCCGCTGGTCGGCGGCGTCTTCTTCAAGAAGGCCGACGAGGCGCTCACCGCCGACCTGGACGCGCGCGGCCTGCTCTTCCGCCACATCCCGTACGAGCACAGCTACCCGCACTGCTGGCGCTGCCACACGGCCCTGCTCTACTACGCGCAGCCGTCCTGGTACATCCGCACGACCGCGGTCAAGGACCGCATGCTGGCGGAGAACGAGCGGACGAACTGGTTCCCGGACTCGGTCAAGCACGGCCGCTTCGGCGACTGGCTCACCAACAACGTCGACTGGGCGCTCTCCCGGAACCGCTACTGGGGCACCCCGCTGCCGATCTGGCGCTGCGAGGACGACCACCTCACCTGCGTCGGCTCCCGCGCCGAGCTCACCGAGCTGACGGGCACCGACCAGTCGGAGCTCGACCCGCACCGCCCGTACATCGACGCGGTCACCTTCGGCTGCCCGACGGAGGGCTGCTCGCTGGAGGCCACCCGCGTACCGGAGGTCATCGACGCCTGGTACGACTCGGGCTCGATGCCGTTCGCGCAGTACGGCTACCCGTACCAGAACAAGGAACTCTTCGAGTCCCGGTACCCGGCGCAGTTCATCTCCGAGGCCATCGACCAGACCCGCGGCTGGTTCTACACGCTGATGGCCGTCGGCACCCTGGTCTTCGACAAGTCGTCCTACGAGAACGTGGTCTGCCTGGGCCACATCCTCGCCGAGGACGGCCGGAAGATGTCCAAGCACCTGGGCAACATCCTCCAGCCGATCCCGCTGATGGACCAGCACGGCGCCGACGCGGTCCGCTGGTTCATGGCGGCCGGCGGCTCGCCGTGGGCGGCCCGTCGCGTCGGTCACGGCACGATCCAGGAGGTCGTCCGCAAGACCCTCCTGACGTACTGGAACACGGTGGCCTTCCAGGCGCTTTACGCCCGTACGTCCGGCTGGGCGCCGAGCGCCGCGGACCCGGCCCCGGCCGACCGCTCGGTCCTCGACCGCTGGCTGCTCTCCGAGCTGAACACCCTGGTCGCCGAGACGACCGAGGCGATGGAGACGTACGACACCCAGCGCACCGGCAAGCTCGTCTCGGCCTTCGTCGACGACCTCTCCAACTGGTACGTGCGCCGCTCCCGCCGCCGCTTCTGGCAGGGCGACAAGGCGGCCCTGCGCACCCTCCACGACGTCATCGAGACGATCACGCGCCTGATGGCCCCGCTGACCCCGTTCATCACGGAGCGGGTCTGGCAGGACCTCGTGGTGCCGGTGAGCCCTGAGGCCCCGGAGTCGGTCCACCTCGCCACCTGGCCGGAGGCGGACGCCGGACTGATCGACAAGACGCTCTCCGAGCAGATGCTCCTGGTCCGCCGTCTGGTGGAACTGGGCCGGGCGACGCGCGCCGAGTCGGGCGTGAAGACCCGCCAGCCGCTCTCCCGGGCCCTGGTGGCGGCGACGGGCTTCGCGGCCCTCTCCACGGACCTCCAGGCCCAGATCACGGAGGAGCTGAACGTCTCCTCCCTGGCCTCCCTCTCGGAGGTCGGCGGCTCGCTCGTCGACACGACGGCGAAGGCCAACTTCCGGGCCCTGGGCAAGCGCTTCGGCAAGGGCGTCCAGGACGTGGCGAAGGCGGTCGCCGCGGCGGACGCGGCGGCGCTGTCGCTGGCGCTCCGCTCGGGCGAGGCGACGCTCACGGTGAACGGCGAGGAGATCACCGTCTCCCCCGACGAGGTCATCATCACGGAGACCCCGCGGGAGGGCTGGTCGGTGGCCTCGGACGCCGGCGCGACAGTCGCCCTGGACCTGGAGATCACCCCGGAGCTGCGCCGCGCCGGCCTCGCCCGCGACGCGATCCGCCTGATCCAGGAGGCCCGTAAGAACAGCGGCCTGGACGTGGCGGACCGGATCGCCCTGCGCTGGACGTCCACCTCCCCGGAGACGACGGAGGCCCTGGCGGCCCACGCCGAGCTCATCGCGGACGAGGTCCTCGCGACGGACCACGCCGAAGGCGAAGCGGACGCCACGTACGGCACCCCGTTCACGGACGACTCCCTCGCCCTGACGTTCCGCCTCCGCAAGGCGTAACCACCCCCGAAAAGGCCCGGCCCCTCCTGGGAGCCGGGCCTTTTCCGTTCCCCCACCCCACCCCTTCCCGAAACCCTGCCGGGGGCGGGTGGGGGTGACGACGACTGCCGGCCGTCAGGGAGGGGCTGGGTGGGTGCCGGGGCGGAGGGGTCGAGCAGGCTCGTTCAGGGGCGCCTGGGGCGCGGAGCGGCCGCGGTCGCCTGGGGTTCGGGGCGGAGCGCCGGGCCGTTCCCGGGGTCTGGGGCGGGGCTGCTGCTGTCGCCGGGGAGGCCGGGGCGGGCCTCCCTGCGGTCCGGCGGCGGAGCCGCCGCTGTCGCCCGGGAGGCCGGGGGCGGAGGCGGGGCCTGCCTGTGGTCCGGCGGCGGAGCCGGCGTGGTCGCCTGGGGTCCGGGGCAGGAGCCGGGCCCTTGCCTAGGTTCGGGGCGGGGCAGCCGCTGCCTGGGGGCTGGGGCGGAGCCCGGGGGGGGTTCGGGGTCCGGGGCGGAGCCCCGGTTTCGGGAAGGGGCGGGGTGGGGGGAGGCCCGCCGCAGGCGCCACCCGGCCACCCGCAGCCGTGCGACCGCGTACCGGCCGCCCCGGGCCGGCCGCCCCCGCCGGCCGCCCCCGCCGGCCGCCCCGGGACCGGCTCGCCCCCGGGACCGGCCCGCCCCCGGGTACGGCGAAGGGCCGGGGCCCGGTGTTACCCGGGGCCCGGCCCTTGCAGCCTGCCGACGGCTACGCGCTCATCGCGCGACCGCCCGCCGTCAGTTGTCGTCCTCGTCGATCAGGAAGCCCCGCATCGGCGCCGGCGCCTGCTGCATCGGCTGGGGAGCCTGCGGCCTGACCGGAGCCATCGGCTGCGTCATCGCCGGGGACATCTGCTGCTGGCCGCCGTAGGAGGGCGCACCGCCCATGGACGGCGCGCCGCCCATGCCGCCGTTGCCACCGTAGGACGGGGCGCTCGCGCCGGCCGAGGCCATCGAGGGCGCCGGCGGCAGCGAGGCCGTCGCCGGGGTCCGCGGCGGAGCCAGCGAGTCGTCGGCCTGGGTCTCCAGCTGACGCAGCTGCGACTCCAGGTACGACTTCAGGCGCGTGCGGTACTCGCGCTCGAAGCCGCGCAGGTCCTCGACCTTGCGCTCCAGCGTGGCGCGGGCGGACTCCAGGGAGCCCATCGCGACGCGGTGCTTCTCCTGGGCGTCCCGCTCAAGGGCGTCGGCCTTGGCGCGGGCGTCCCGCTCCAGGCCCTCGGCGCGCGAGCGCGCCTCGCCGACGATCTTGTTGGCCTCGGAGCGGGCCTCGGCGATCGCCTGGTCGGCGGTCTGCTGGGCCAGCGAGAGGACACGCGCGGCACTGTCGCCACCCGGGGCCTGCGGAGGCTGCTGCTGCATCTGCTGCTGCTGCATCTGCTGCTGCGGGTGACCCATGGGGCCGCCCTGCATCGGGCCGGGACCCATGGGGCCGCCCTGCATGGGGCCACCCTGCATCGGGCCGGGGCCCATGGGGCCGCCCTGCATGGGGCCGCCCTGCATCGGGCCGGGGGGAAGCGCGGGGGCACCGGAGGGCAGCTGCGGCGGGCCCATCTGCGGCGGCTGCTGCTGGACCGGCGGTCCGGATATGGCCGCGGGCACGGGCGCGCCGGGACCGACGGGACGATCCTGCGGCTCCGGGGGCTTACGCATGCCCTGCTGCTGCTGGTTCTGCGCGGCGGCACGCGTCGCGGCGGCCAGCTTGGCGCGCAGGTCCTCGTTCTCCCGGAGCAGGCGGGTCAGCTCGGCCTCGACCTCGTCGAGGAAGGCATCGACCTCGTCCTCGTCATAGCCTTCTCGAAGGCGGACGGTCGTGAACTGCTTGTTCCGCACGTCCTCGGGGGTCAACGGCATCTCTTCTTCACCTCTACGTAGTCGTCGGCAGTCGGCAAGACCGTATCGTCCACATTCACCCGGCGAACCTGCTCACGAGGGAGATCAGGATGTAGACGATGATCATCAGAACGAAGAAGGACAGGTCGAGTGCCACGCCCCCGAGACGCAGCGGCGGGATGAGTCGCCGCAGAAGCTTGAGCGGTGGATCGGTGACAGTGTAAGTGGCCTCCAGAACGACCACCATCGCCTTACCGGGTTGCCATGAACGCGCGAACTGGAAGACGTAGTCCATGACCAGCCGGACGATCAGGAGGACGAGGAAGCACATCAGCACGATGTAGACCACCTGTAGTGCGACGCCCATCCCGCGTTTCCCTCTCCCCTGGCTTACGTGCTCTCACTTGCCCGGCCGCGTCGCGGCCGGTCCGTCCGGTTCCGTTCTCAGCTCTGGTTGAAGAATCCGCCCTCTGCGATCCGGGCCTTGTCCTCCGCCGTGACATCGACGTTAGCAGGCGACAACAGGAACACCTTCTGCGTCACGCGCTCAATGCTGCCATGGAGCCCGAAGACGAGTCCGGCGGCAAAGTCGACAAGTCGCTTCGCGTCCGTGTCGTCCATCTCCGTGAGGTTCATGATCACGGGGGTGCCCTCACGGAAGTGTTCCCCGATGGTACGGGCCTCGTTGTAGGTCCGGGGGTGCAGCGTGGTGATGCGGTAGGGCTCCCGCTCGGACACGACCTTGGGCATGATCACCGGTGCGTTCTTCTCCAGGCTCGGGCGTTCGGGTGTGATGGATGCCACGGGGGCAATTCGGGCCGGACGTCCGCTTTCGGCGAGTACCGGGACAGAATGAGCGACCGGTTCCCGGGGCGCCGGAGGCTGCTGCACCACACGCACCGGTTCCTCGCGCTCCATCTGTCGCGGAGGGGTGTGGCGCCGTTCACGCTCGGGCTCCGGCTCCAGCTCGGGTTCGAAGTCGTCGTCGGGGTCGAAGCCCCGGCCGTCGTACCCATCGTCCTCCACGAGGCCGAGGTAGACCGCCATCTTGCGCATCGCGCCGGCCATTCTCTGAGTCCTCCGCTCTGTGGTGGATCGCCGTACAGGCCAATGTCGCAGCGTCACGAAGTGCCCGCGATCCACAGGCCACCCCGCCGTTCTGCGGAATGACCATATTTTCTGCTGTGGTCCGACTTGCTTCGCGACGTTACCCGAGCTTCGGGCGGACGCCGAGTACCGCCGTACCGACGCGTACGTGTGTCGCCCCGGCAGCGACGGCCTCTTCGAGGTCCGCACTCATCCCTGCTGACACCATGTTCGCAGCCGGACGGGTCGCGCGCAGGGCAGTCGACAAATCCATCAACCGGTCGAAGGCGGCGCGTTGTCTGCCCGCGTACGGGCCGGAGAGCGGCGCGACGGTCATCAGGCCGTCCAGCCGCAGCCCGGGGGCGCCGTCCACCGCGGCCGCCAACTCCTCGACGCCCTCCGGCGAGACACCGCCACGGGCGCCGCGCTCCCCGGACTCGGCGTCGAGCGCGACCTGGAGCAGACAACCGAGCTCCCGCCCCTCCTTCTCCGCGGCCGCGGAGAGAGAGGAAACGAGCTTCAATCGGTCGACGGACTGCACCACATCGGCATAACCCACCACGGATCGGACCTTGTTGGTCTGCAACTGGCCCACGAAGTGCCAGGTCAGATCAAGGTCCGCACACGCGGCGGCCTTGGGAGCGGCGTCCTGGTCCCGGTTCTCGGCGACATGACGCACGCCCAGTCCGTGCAGCAGGCGCACATCGCTCGCGGGGTAGGTCTTGGTGACCACGATCAGGGTCACCTCCTCCCGCGCGCGCCCGGCGGCGGTGCAGGCGGCGGCGATGCGCTCCTCCACCCCGGCGAGATTCTCGGCGAGTTGCGACTTCCGGTCCGTCATGTCTCTTCCTGGGTCAACCAGACATATCCCGCGAGTCGCCCGGTGGTGCGGTCGCGGCGGTACGAGTAGTGGTCACCGGATTCCCGGGTGCAGACCGGGTCGGCCCGCCGGTCCGTGACGCCGAGCCGTTCGAGCTGGGCGTGCACTCCGGCGGTGACGTCGACGGCGGGGGTGCCCCAGCTCGTCTCGGCCCACGCGGCGGGCTCGGTCTCCGCGACCTCGGCCCGCATCGCCTCCGGCACCTCGTAGCACCGCCCGCAGACGGCGGGGCCGGTGCGGGCGACGATCCGGGCCGGGTCGGCGCCGAGGCGGATCATGGCCTCGACGGCGGCGGGGACGATCCCGGCGACCATGCCGGGCCGCCCGGCGTGGGCGGCGGACACGACCCCGGCGACGGGATCGGCGAGCAGGACCGGGACGCAGTCCGCGGTGAGGACGGCGAGGGCGAGGCCGCGGGTCGCGGTCACGAGACCGTCGACCGCCGGGACGGCCTCCCCGGTCCACGGGCCCTCGACCTCGGCGACGTCGGCGCCGTGCACCTGGTTCATCCAGACGACCCGCGCCGGGTCGAGCCCGAGGGCGCCGGCGGCCAGCGCCCTGTTGGTCCGTACGGACTCGGGGTCGTCCCCGACCGCGCCGCCGAGGTTGAGCTCCTCGTACGGAACGGCGCTCACCCCGCCCCACCTGTCGGTGAAGGCGAAGTGCGCGCCGTTCGCGTCGAAGGACTGCCCTATCACTTCAGAAAGTCCGGGACGTCCAGCTCTTCGGCCTGGGAGTCCGCGTACGGACGGGCCGGCGGGACGACCGGCGGGGCCGGCGTCAGCGGGGTCTCGTTGACGACCGGGAGCGGCTCGACCGGGACGGAGACCGGCTCCTCGCGGGGGGCCACCGTGCCGAGTCCACCCATCGGGCGGGAGGGCTCGCTGATGCGGGGCGCCGGAGCCGGCTCCTCGCGCTTGGCCGAGACCGAGCCGATGATGTTGTCCCGGCGGGCCGGCGGCTGGCCGCCGTCGAAGCCGGCCGCGATGACGGTGACCCGGACCTCGTCGCCGAGGGCGTCGTCGATGACGGCGCCGAAGATGATGTTGGCCTCGGGGTGGGCGGCCTCGCTGACCAGCTGCGCGGCCTCGTTGATCTCGAAGAGACCGAGGTCGCTGCCGCCGGAGATGGAGAGCAGCACGCCGCGGGCGCCGTCGATGGAGGCCTCCAGGAGCGGCGAGGAGATCGCCATCTCCGCGGCGGCCACCGCGCGGTCGTCGCCACGGGCGGAGCCGATGCCCATGAGGGCGGATCCGGCCTCGGACATGACCGACTTGACGTCGGCGAAGTCGAGGTTGATCAGACCCGGGGTGGTGATGAGGTCCGTGATGCCCTGGACGCCGCTCAGCAGCACCTGGTCGGCCGACTTGAACGCGTCGAGCACGGAGACCTGGCGGTCCGAGATCGACAGCAGTCGGTCGTTCGGGATGACGATGAGGGTGTCGACCTCTTCGCGGAGCTCGGCGATGCCGTCCTCCGCCTGGTTGGCGCGACGCCGGCCCTCGAAGGTGAAGGGTCGGGTGACCACACCGATCGTCAGGGCGCCGAGCGAGCGCGCGATGTTGGCGACGACGGGTGCGCCGCCGGTGCCGGTGCCGCCGCCTTCGCCGGCGGTGACGAAGACCATGTCGGCCCCCTTGAGGACCTCCTCGATCTCCTCACGGTGGTCCTCTGCCGCCTTGCGACCGACGGCCGGGTTCGCCCCGGCGCCCAGGCCGCGGGTGAGTTCACGACCGACGTCGAGCTTGACGTCGGCGTCGCTCATCAACAGCGCTTGCGCGTCGGTGTTGATCGCGATGAACTCGACGCCCTTGAGGCCGACCTCGATCATTCGGTTGATGGCATTGACACCACCGCCGCCGACACCGATGACCTTGATGACTGCGAGGTAGTTCTGCGGTGCTGCCACGTCGAAGGCCTCTCGCCTCGAGTTACGTGTCGCCGCTACGCGGTGGTTGGTCGCGCTGCGACGACGGATGCCGATTGGGGCGGTCCGGAACGCCGACCCAAACCCTAACGTTGAAGTTTAGGGTTACCAGTGTCTCTGTTCGCTGGACTCTTCCGAACGAGACACTAAGTCGACAAGCGGCGCACGTTCAACGAACACGCCGAACCTCCCGTTTTTCTTTTCACCCTATGTGATCACCCAGAGCGCTGGCCAACCAGGGTGCTGGCCAGGGCCGATACCCGTCAACTGCCGGACGACGCGGGTGCCGTGGGGGCACTTACATCGAAGTGCCCCGCTTTGGGCGAGGCCTTCATGAGAGCGGTCAGCACCCTGGCTTTCACCGGGCCGTGCTCGACGCTCCCCCAGAAGACGCTGCGCCCCTTGGTCAGTTCCAGAGTGACGGAGTCGTACGAGGTGACGCGGACGACACGAGTGTTCCGGGCGATTTCCTCCGGGAGTTCACCCCTGACGCGGACCGCCTCGCCCAGCAGCCGGTCCGCGTCGAAACGGCGCAGGCTGGGCGAGGAGGCCGCGTCGAGGACGAGCCGGGGGACGCCCTTGGGGGCGGTGTCGACGGTGGCGAACCGGACGCCGGTCGCGTCCACTTCGACGAACTTCGTGCCCTTTTCCAGCAGGAGAACGGGCTTCCGTTCTGTCACTTTCAGACCGATTCCGTGCGGCCAGGACCGCACGACGTCGACCGATTCGATGCGCGGGAGCGCCTGCCGGAGCCGTGCCTCGATCGCCTCGACGTCGACGGAGACGAGCGGCGCGCCCGCCGGAACGGCGGCTACCGCCTCGACCTCGCCCGGGGTCAGGACCCGGGTGCCGGAAGTCTTCACACGTTCCACACGGAACCAGGTCGACCCGTAGAGAGCCCAGACCACCCCGGCCGTGAGCAGCGCGATGCCGAGCACGACGAGGAGCACGCGGGGGGCGGGCACCCGGAATCGACGATTCCGGGCGCCTGTGCGGGACGGCCGCTCCGACGACCCCTTCGACTTCTTCGCGCCGCTCTTCTCGGCGGTCGTCGATCCGGCTGCCACGCTTCCGCCTTTCGCCGCCGCTACGCCTGTCGGCGGGCGGCGATCGCCTCGTACACCATGCCGACGAGCAGGTCGTCGGCGTCCCGGCGGCCGAACTCGGCGGCGGCACGGGACATCTCGTACAACCGGTGCGGATCGGCCAGTACGGGCAGGACGTTGCCCTGCACCCACTGCGGCGTCAGCTCCGCGTCGTCGACGAGGAGTCCGCCGCCCGCCTTGACCACCGGCTGGGCGTTGAGCCGCTGTTCGCCGTTGCCGATGGGCAGCGGGACGTACGCGGCCGGCAGCCCGACGGCGGAGAGCTCGGCGACGGTCATCGCACCCGCACGGCAGAGCATCATGTCGGCGGCGGCGTACGCGAGATCCATCCGGTCCACGTACGGTACCGGCACGTACGGCGGCATACCGGGCATGTTGTCGACGCGCGGCATTTCGTTCTTCGGGCCGACCGCGTGCAGGATCTGGATGCCGGAGCGCTGGAGCACCGGGGCGATCTGCTGGACGACCTCGTTGAGCCGCCGGGCGCCCTGCGAGCCGCCCGAGACGAGCAGCGTCGGCAGGTTCGGGTCGAGCCCGAAGGCGGCGCGCGCCTCGGGGCGCACCCGGGCGCGGTCGAGGGTCGCGATGGTGTGCCGCAGCGGGATGCCGATGTAGCGGGCGTTGCGGAGCTTGCTGTCCGGGGTGGCGACGGCGACCCCGGCCGCGTACCGCGAACCGATCTTGTTGGCCAGGCCGGGCCGGGCGTTGGCCTCGTGGACCACGATCGGCACCCCGAGCCGCTTGGCCGCGAGGTAGCCCGGCAGCGCCACGTAGCCGCCGAAGCCGACGACGCAGTCGGCCTTCGTGCGCTCCAGGATCTGCTCGGCGGCCTTGATGGTGCCGCGGAGCCGTCCGGGGACGGTGATCAGCTCGGGGGTGGGCTTACGGGGCAGCGGTACGGCGGGGATGAGCGCCAACTCGTAGCCCCGCTCGGGCACGAGCCGGGTCTCCAGACCCTTTTCCGTGCCCAGCGCTGTGATCCCCACGCTGGGGTCCTGCCTGCGCAGGGCGTCCGCGAGGGCCAGCGCGGGCTCGATGTGGCCGGCGGTCCCCCCGCCGGCGAGTACGACATGCACCGAAATTCACCGCTCTCCGGACGGGCGCTTCTTGACGCGCCGTCGCATCGACTTCCATCTCACCCCGGCCCGCTTGCCCCAGCCGGGGCGGCGCATGGCCAGGGCCGCTTTCGCGGCGGGATCCTGTCGCGCGAAGGCGATGAGGAGCCCGA
Source organism: Streptomyces gardneri (assembly GCF_006539185.1). Taxonomy (GTDB): domain Bacteria; phylum Actinomycetota; class Actinomycetes; order Streptomycetales; family Streptomycetaceae; genus Streptomyces; species Streptomyces gardneri. The sequence continues at coordinate 153,670 of NZ_BJMN01000013.1, read as the reverse complement.
CGGCGAACATGGTCGGCAGCAGGGCCGACCCCCCGTACGAGAACAGCGGGAGCGGGACTCCGGCGATCGGCAGCAAGCCGAGCACCGCACCGATGTTGATCACGGCCTGCGCCGTGATCCAGGTGGTCACGCCTCCCGCGGCGTACCTCACGAAGGGGTCCTCCGTGCGTCCGGCCACGCGGATACCCGCATAGCCTAGAGCCGCGAACAGGGCGACTACCGACAGCGTCCCCGCGAGACCCAGTTCCTCACCGGTGACCGCGAAGATGAAGTCGGTGTGCGCTTCGGGGAGTTGGCCCCATTTCTCCACACTGGCACCGAGCCCGGAACCGAACCATCCGCCCGAGGCCAGAGCATAGATTCCGTGCGCGGCCTGGAGGCAGGGGGCTCCCTCGCCGCCTGGGTCGGTCGCGCCGATGCAGTCGAAGCGCTTCATCCTGTTGTCACTCGTCTTGATCAGCAGCACGCCGATCGCGCCGGCGACGGAGAGCACTCCGACGAAGAGCCGGGTGGGCGCGCCGGCCGTCCACAGCAGGCCGAAGAGGATCGCGGCGAGGATGATCGAGGTGCCCATGTCGCCACCGAGCATGATCAGACCGAGCAGCATGAAGGCCACCGGGACCAGCGGGACGAGCATGTGCTTCCACTGGGACAGCAGCCGCATGTCCTGCTTGCGGGCGAGCAGGTCGGCCCCCCACAGGATCAGCGCCAGCTTGCCGAACTCGCTGGGCTGGAGCTGGAAGGGGCCGCCGAGCGAGATCCAGTTCTGGTTGCCGTTGACCGAGTGCCCTATCCCGGGGATCTGCACGAGCACCATCAGGAAGACCGCGCCGACCAGAATCGGGTAGGCCAGCGCCCGATGCAGCTTCACCGGCATCCGGGAGGCGGCCAGGAGCAGTCCGGTGCCCAGGAGCGCGGCGAAGAACTGCTTCCGGAAGAAGTAGGAGGGCACGAGGTCGTAGCGGAGGGCCGTGATCATCGAGGCGGAGAAGACCATCACCAGGCCGAGCATGGTGATGAGCAGGGCCGCACCGATGATCACGTAGTACGCCGTGAGGGGCCTGTCCCAGGCCTTCAGCGCCCGCTCGTAGAGCCGCCGTACGCCCCCGCCGCGGGTCCGCCGCGGGGTCGCTGGGGCCCGCCCTCCGCCGCGTACGGCGGAAGGCCGGCGTGTCCCGGCGATCTTGCTCGGCATGGTCGCTGCCCCCTCCAGTCGTGCCCGGTCCGGCCGGACCCTCCCACTGGTCGGGTCAGGCGTCCCGGGTGGCGGCGAGGGCGCGGACCGCGTCCGCGAAGGCCTCGCCGCGCTTGTTGTAGTTGGTGAACATGTCCATCGAGGCGCAGGCCGGGGCGAGAAGCACCGTGTCCCCCGGGCGGGCCAGCCGGGCCGCTTCCCGGACCGCCTCGGACATCGCCCCAGTGTCGGTCCGGTCGAGGTCCACCACCGGTACCTCCGGGGCGTGTCGCGCCAGGGCTTCGCGGATCAGCGCGCGGTCGGCGCCGATCAGGACGGCCCCGCGCAAGCGCTTCGCCGACCTCTGTACGAGCTCGTCGAAGGCGGCCCCCTTGGCGAGGCCGCCGGCGATCCAGACGATCGGGTCGTAGGCCGCCAACGAGGCTTCCGCGGCGTGGGTGTTGGTGGCCTTGGAGTCGTCGACGTACGTGACTCCCTGGACCTCCTCGACCAGTTCGATGCGGTGCGGGTCGGGCCGGAAGGCCTTCAGTCCGTCCCGTACGGCCTTCGCGTCGACGCCGAAGGCTCGGGCGAGGGCGGCCGCCGCGAGGGCGTTGGCGATGTTGTGCGGGGCCGGGGGCTGCACGTCGGCGACCTCGGCGAGCTCCTGGGCGTTCTTCTGCCGGTTCTCGACGAAGGCGCGGTCCACGAGGATGCCCTCGACGACGCCCAGTTGGGACGGGCCGGGGGTGCCGAGGGTGAAGCCGATGGCACGGCAGCCCTCCTCGACGTCGGCCTCGCGGACCAGGTCCTCGGTGACCTTGTCCGCGACGTTGTAGACGCAGGCGACCTGGTTGCCCTCGTAGATCCGGCCCTTGTCGGCGGCGTACGCCTCCATCGAGCCGTGCCAGTCGAGGTGGTCGGGCGCCAGGTTGAGCACGGCGGCCGAGTGGACGCGGACCGAGGGCGCCCAGTGGAGCTGGTAGCTGGAGAGCTCGACGGCGAGTACGTCGAGATCGCGGTACGTCTCGTCGCAGACGGCGTCGAGGAGCGACACCCCGATGTTGCCGACGGCGGCGGTCCGCAGACCGGCCGCCTCCAGGATCGAGGCGAGCATCCGCACGGTCGTGGTCTTGCCGTTGGTGCCGGTGACCGCGAGCCAGGGGGCGGCCCCGGGGCCGCGCAGGCGCCAGGCAAGCTCGACGTCGCCCCAGACCTCCACGCCCGCCTCGGCGGCGGCCGCGAAGAGCGGCTTGTCGGGCCGCCAGCCGGGGGTGGTGACGATCAGCTCGGTGCCGGACGGCAGGGTGGCCCCGTCGCCGAGGCGGACGGTGATGCCCTCCGCCTCCAGGTCGGCCGCCTGGGCCCGGGAGCGCTCGTCGTCGCCGTCGTTGACGACGGTCACGAGCGCGCCGAGGCCGTGCAGGACGCGGGCGGCCGGGATGCCGGACACCCCGAGCCCCGCGACGGTGACCTTCTTGCCGTTCCAGTCGAGCTGTTCTGTCACTTCTCTGCTGCCCATCCCGCGTAGAAGAGGCCCAGGCCCACGATCACGCACATGCCCTGGATGATCCAGAACCGGACGACGACCAGGACCTCGGACCACCCCTTGAGTTCGAAGTGGTGCTGGAGGGGGGCCATCCGGAAGACGCGCTTGCCGGTCATCTTGAACGAGCCGACCTGGATGACCACGGACATCGTGATCAGCACGAACAGGCCGCCGAGCAGGGCCAGCAGGAGCTCCGTACGGGAGCAGATGGCGAGACCGGCCAGCGCGCCGCCGAGGGCCAGCGAGCCGGTGTCACCCATGAAGATCTTGGCGGGCGAGGTGTTCCACCACAGGAAGCCGAAGCAGGCACCCATCAGCGCGGAGGCGACGACCGCGAGGTCCAGCGGGTCGCGCACCTCGAAGCAGGCGTTGGGGTTGGTCAGGGTCAGGGCGTTCGCACAGGACTCCTGGAACTGCCAGAGCCCGATGAAGGTGTACGCGCCGAAGACCATCACCGAGGCGCCGGTGGCCAGGCCGTCCAGACCGTCCGTCAGGTTCACGCCGTTGGACATGGCGAGAATCATGAAGAGCGCCCAGATCACGAAGAGCACCGGGCCGATGGTCCAGCCGAAGTCCGTGATGAACGAGAGCTTCTCGGAGGCCGGGGTGAGACCGCGCGAGTCGGAGAACTGGAGCGCGAGCACCGCGAAGGCGATGCCCACGATCAGCTGGCCGGCCATCTTCGCCTTGGCCCGCAGGCCCAGCGAACGCTGCTTGACGATCTTGATGTAGTCGTCGAGGAAGCCGACCAGGCCCATGCCGGCCATGAGGAACAGCACCAGGACGCCCGAGTACGTCGGGTCCTCACCGGTGATGACCTTGGCCAGGGCGTACGCGATGAGCGTGGCCAGGATGAAGGAGATGCCGCCCATGGTGGGCGTGCCCTTCTTCCCGGCGTGGCCGCGCGGGCCGTCGTCGCGGATGAACTGCCCGTATCCCTTGCGGGCGAGCAGCTTGATGAGCAGCGGGGTGCCGATCAGGGTCAGGAAGAGCCCGATGGCCCCCGCGAAGAGGATCTGCCTCATCGTCCGGCGACCTCGCCCTCGGTGTCGAGGAGGGCCAGCGCGACCCGTTCGAGACCGACCGACCTGGAAGCCTTCACAAGGACGACGTCCCCCGGGCGCAGCTCACTGCGCAACAGGTCGACAGCCGCCTGCGCGTCGGACACGTGCACCGACTCCTCACCCCACGAACCCTCGTTATATGCGCCCAGTTGCAGCCAGGACGCTTCCCTGTCCCCGACCGCGACGAGCTTGCTGACGTTGAGCCGGACGGCAAGCCGTCCGACCGCGTCGTGCTCGACGAGCGATGCGTCACCGAGCTCGGCCATCTTGCCGAGCACCGCCCACGTACGAGCCCCTCGGGCCTGTGCGGCCCGGCCCATGGACGCGAGCGCGCGCAGGGCGGCTCGCATGGACTCGGGATTCGCGTTGTAGGCGTCGTTGACGATCGTCACGCCGTCCGGACGCTCGGTGACCTCCATGCGCCAGCGCGACAGGGTGCCGGCCTCGGAGAGCGCGGTGGCGATCTCTTCGACAGGCATGCCCAGCTCGTGCGCGACGGCGGCCGCGGCGAGCGCGTTCGACACGTGGTGCTCACCGTACAGGCGCAAGGTCACGTCACTGCACCCGGTGGGTGTGTGAAGCCTGAAAGAAGGCTGTCCGTTCTCTGTGAGGAGGACGTTCTCGGCCCGTACGGCCGCTTCGTCCGCTTCGCCGAAGAGGATCACGCGGGCCTTGGTGCGGCTCTCCATCGCGCGGACGAGCGGGTCGTCGGCGTTGAGGACCGCGACACCGCCCTCCTCGGCGGAGGGCAGGCACTCGACGAGCTCGCCCTTGGCCTCGGCGATCTGCTCCCGGCCGCCGAACTCGCCGATGTGGGCGGTGCCCACGTTCAGGACGAGGCCGATACGGGGTGGGGTGAGGCCGGTGAGGTAGCGGATGTGCCCGATGCCGCGGGCGCCCATCTCCAGGACCAGGTGCCGGGTCTCGTCGGTGGCCTTCAGCGCGGTGAGCGGCAGGCCGATCTCGTTGTTGAGGGAGCCGGGCGTCCACACGGTGGGCGCGTGCCGGTCGAGGACCTGGGCGATCAGGTCCTTCGTGGAGGTCTTGCCGGCGGAGCCGGTGAGGGCGACGACATCGGTGCCGAGCCGCCGGACGACCGCGCGGGCGAGGGCCCCCAGCGCGGCCTGGACGTCGTCCACGACGATCGCGGGGACGCCGACGGGGCGGGCGGCGAGTACGGCCGCCGCTCCCGCCTCGACGGCGCGCTCCGCGTAGTCGTGGCCGTCGACGTGCTCGCCGGCGAAGGCGACGAAGAGGCTGCCGGGCCGCACCTCGCGGGAGTCGATGACGACGGGCCCGGTCGCCCGGGCGGCCGGATCCGGTATGTCGTGCGTCTGCCCGCCGACGATTTCGGCGATCTCGGCGAGGGAGAGGGCGATCACTGCTTCATCCCTGACTGTTCTGGTGGCTGTCTGTGTCCTTGCCGCCCACCAGGGCGGCCCGGCCGTTCTGTTCGAGGATCGCCGCGCGCAGGACCTGGCGGTCGTCGAAGGGGCGTACGACCCCGGCGATCTCCTGGCCCTGCTCGTGGCCCTTGCCCGCGACCAGGACGGTGTCGCCCGGCTGCGCGCGGGCCACGGCTGCGGCGATGGCGGCGGCGCGGTCGGCGATGACGAGGACCTCGCCGCGGCCTTCTGCCGGGACCCCGGCGGCGCCCGCGAGCATGGCGGAGAGGATCACGAGGGGATCCTCGGAGCGGGGGTTGTCGGAGGTCAGGACGGCGGTGTCGGCGAGCCGGGCCGTCGCGGCGCCCATCGGGCCGCGCTTGGTGGTGTCCCGGTCGCCGCCGCAGCCGATGACCACGTGCAGCTTGCCCTCGGTGACCTCGCGCAGGGAGCGCAGGACCGATTCGACGGCGTCCGTCTTGTGGGCGTAGTCGACGACCGCGAGGTACGGCTGGCCGGCGTCGACCCGCTCCAGGCGGCCGGGGACGCCGGGGACGGCGGCGATGCCGTCGGCGGCGCTCTTCGCTTCGAGGCCGGCGGTGGCCAGGGTGGCGAGGGCGGCGAGGGTGTTGGCGACGTTGAACGGGCCGGGCAGCGGGGCGGTGGCGGAGATCCGCTCGCCCTTCGGGCCGACGGCGGTGAACGTCGAGTCGTGGGAGCCGAGGACGAGGTCCTCGGCGCGCCAGTCGGCTTCCGCGCGGCCCTCGGCGGAGAAGGTGACGACCGGGACGGTGGCCTCCTTCGCGAGCCTGCGGCCGTACGCGTCGTCGAGGTTCACGACGCCGAGCCTGCTGCGCTCGGGCGTGAAGAGCGCGGCCTTGGCCCGGAAGTAGTCCTCCATGTCGGAGTGGAACTCCATGTGCTCCGGGCTGAGGTTGTTGAAGACGGCGACGTCGAAGACGCAGCCGTCGACCCGGCCGAGCACGAGGGCGTGGCTGGAGACCTCCATGGCGACCGCCTCGACGCCCCGCTCGCGCATGACGGCGAAGAGCGCCTGGAGGTCGGTGGCCTCGGGGGTCGTGCGCTCCGACTTGATGCGCTCGTCGCCGATGCGCATCTCGACGGTGCCGACGAGGCCGGTGCTCCGTCCGGCGCCGCGCAGGCCGCCCTCGACGAGGTAGGCCGTGGTGGTCTTGCCGGAGGTGCCGGTGATGCCGATCTGGAGGAGGTCGGCGCCCGGCCGTCCGTAGATCTCGGCGGCGAGCTCGCCCATCCGGCCGCGTGGGTTCTCGACGACGAGGACCGGCAGGCCGGTCGCGGCGGCGCGCTCGGCGCCCGCCGGGTCGGTGAGGACCGCGGCGGCTCCGAGCCCGGCGGCCTGGGCGACGAAGTCGGCGCCGTGCGCGCGGGCGCCGGGCAGGGCCGCGTACACGTCGCCGGGGCGTACGGCCCGGGAGTCGTGTGTGATGCCCGTGATGACCACGGGGCCGGGGTCGGCGCCGGAGGTCTCGACGCCCAGCTGTGCGGCCAGGTCGCCCAGGGGTGTCGGGCGGGCCTGCTCCGGCCGGGGCGGGGTGGTTCGGTACTGATCAGCGTGTGGCACGGCGGTGAGCGTACCGGGCGCACCCTGTGCGGGGCCAAAAGAGCCCGGGGCGTCGCCGGAGTTCGATTTCCGGTTCCCGGAATGGTTGGTGATCGTTGTCACTGGTGCTCCCGGAGTGTCACGGGGTGGGTTCGAAGGTGACCGGCAGGCGGGCGGGCTCGCCGCCCGTGGGGGCGGTGTGCAGGGTCTTGAGGGCGAACTCCATGACCTTCTTGTAGATGGGGCCGCAGATCTGGCCGCCGAAGTAGCTGCCCTTGGTGGGGTTCTGGATGGCGCAGTAGACGGTGACCTGGGGGTTGTCGGCGGGGGCGAACCCGGCGAAGGAGGCGGTGTAGCCCTTGTAGCGGCCGAGCTCGGGGTCGACCCGGTTGGCGGTGCCGGTCTTGCCGGCGACGCGGTAGCCGGGGATGGCGGCCCGGTTGCCGGTGCCTTCCCGGTCGTCGACGACGGACTCCAGCATCTTGGCGAGGGTGTCGGCGGTCTTCTCGCTGACGACCCGGCTCTCCTTGGGGGCGGCGGCCGGGCTGAAGCGGCCGTCGGGCCCCTTGGTGCCGCGGACGAGCGTCGGCTCGATGCGTACGCCCTTGTTGGCGATGGTCGAGTAGACGGAGGCGGCCTGCATGGCGTTCACGGAGAGGCCCTGGCCGAAGGAGATTGTGTACTGCTGCGAGGTGGACCAGTCCTCGGGTTTGGCGAGGATGCCCGGGGTCTCCCCCGGGAAGTCGAGGCCGGTGGGACTGCCGATGCCGAACTTGCGCAGGTAGGTGTGGAGGATCCGGTTGGACTCGGGCTGGGTGGCGCCGAGCTGGCCGGTGGCGAGGATCGTGCCGATGTTGCTGGACTTGGCCAGGACGCCGTTGAGCGTCAGGTACCAGGTCGGGTGGTCGATGTCGTCCTCGAAGAGCCGGTCGCCGCGGTGGAGCCGGTTGGGGACGGTGACATGGGTCCCGGGGGTCGCCTTGCCCTCCTCCAGGACGGCGGCCATGGACATGACCTTGCTGGTGGAGCCGGGCTCGTAGGCGTCCTGGAGGGCGGCGTTGCCCATGGAGGCCGCGTTGGCGGCGGAGAGGTCGTTGGGGTCAAAACCGGGGGCGTTGGCCATGGCGAGGACCTCGCCCGTCCTCGTGTTCTGCACGACGACGTAGCCCCGGTCGGCCTTGGACTTCTTCACCTGCTCGGTGATGGCCTGCTGGGCGGCCCACTGGATGTCCCGGTCGATGGTGAGCTCGATGTCGGAGCCGGGGACGGCGGGAGTGCCCTGGGAGCCCGCGGTGGGCACCTGGCGGCCGCCGGACTCGGTGAAGCGGACCTTGCCGTCCTTGCCGGCGAGCTCCGGGTCGAGCATGGACTCGACGCCGCCGGCTCCCTTGCCCTCGGCGTTGACGTAGCCCAGTATCCCGGCGGCGAGCTCGCCGTTCGGGTACACGCGCTTGGTGCTGGGCTCGCTGAGGATGCCGCCGAGCAGATTGACGCCGGTGCCGCCGGTGGCGCGGGCCTTCTCCCCGTAGACCTTCCTGAGGTCCTTGATCTGGTTCCAGACCTGCGGGGTCTGCTTGCGCGCGAGCAGGGTGTAGCGGGACTTGGGGGTACGGAGCTTCTTCGCGAGCTCGGCGGGCTCCTTGCCCAGGATCGGGGCGAGGAGGGCCGCGGCCTGCTCGGGCGCGTCGGGGACCTTGGACTCCTCGGGCGTGAAGAGCTTGGGGTCGGCGGTGATGTCGTACGCGTCGACGCTGGCGGCGAGCGCGATGCCGTTGCGGTCGGTGATCTCGCCCCGCTCGGCGGAGAGCGTGTGGTCCTGGAAGCGGTACTTGTCGGCCTTGGCCGCGTACGCGCTGGCGTCGACGGCCTGGACCTGGAGCAGCCGGACGACGAAGACCAGCATGACGAGGGTCAGGCCGAGGGAGATCAGCCGGAGCCGGGGCCGGGGGCTGCCGAGCCGGATGGTGCGGGGCTGCCGGGCCGGGGGCCGGGGCGCGGGGCGCCTCGCGGCCGGGCGTGGCGCGGGGCGCGAGGCGGCGGGACGCGAGGGGCGGGCTCCGGCGGAGGCGGGCCGGGGGCGGGTGGGCCGGGCGGGTCCGGGGACGCGGCGGCGGGGTGGCTCCTTGGAGGGCACTGCTCGGTCACCTGCCGGAGGATCGTCGGGGGTCCGGGACCTCTGGTACCGGCGTTGTCCGTGCGGGGCTGGTGCCGGTGAGGCCCGGGCCGGTGGGGGTCGGGCGCGTGATGGCGGTGTTCGCCGCGGGCTGCTGGGCGCCGACGGGCGGGGGCTTCGGCGTGGAGGTCGGCGTGGGGGTCGGCTTCGGGGTGGGCGTGGGCTTCGGGGCGACCGCCACCGAGGGCTCGCCGAGCACCTTGCCGTCCGGGCCGAGGAAGGCGGGGCTGCCGCCCGGGACCATGCCCAGCTCACGGGCGCGCCGCTCCAGGGCGTCGGGGGCCGCGTAGTCGTCCACGTCCCGCTGGAGCGCCTGTTCCTCGTCGGTGAGCTCGGTGGTCCTGTCCTTGAGCTCGCGCAGCTTGAAGGAGCCCTGGTTGAGGGCCGAGTTCAGCAGGAGCAGGGCGATGAGCCCGCCGCCGAGGAGCACGAAGACGAGCAGGACGAAGGGGGTACGGGCGGCCGAGCTGGGCCCCGACGGCATGAGCCGACCGAGTCGCGCGGCCCGCCCTTTGAGGGGCCCCTTCGCCGTGCTCACAGCACGTCCTCCCGGATGCGCTGCGCGCCGCGGAGACGGGCGGGCGCGGCGCGCCGGTTCTCGGCGACCTCTTCCTCGGTGGGGAGCTCGGCGCCCCGGGTGAGCAGCTGGAGGCGCGGCTGGTACTTCTCCGGGACCACGGGCAGTCCGGGCGGCGCGGTGGTCGCGGCGCCGGCGGCGAAGACCTGCTTGACGATGCGGTCCTCCAGCGACTGGTACGAGAGGACGGCGACCCGGCCGCCGACGGCGAGGGCCTTCACGGCCGCCGGGATCGCCTTCTCGACGCTGTCGAGCTCGCGGTTGACCTCGATGCGCAGGGCCTGGAAGGTCCGCTTGGCCGGGTTGCCTCCGGTGCGCTTGGCCGCCTGGGGCAGGGAGTCGCGGATGAGTTCGACGAGCCGGGCGCTGTTGGTGAAGGGCTCCTTCTCGCGCTCGCGCACGACCGCGGAGACGATCCGCTTGGCCTGCTTCTCCTCGCCGTACGCGCGCAGGATGCGGACGAGTTCGCCGGCCGGGTAGGTGTTGAGGACCTCGGCCGCGCTGATGCCGGTCGTCTGGTCCATGCGCATGTCGAGCGGGGCGTCCTGCGCGTAGGCGAAGCCGCGGTCGGCCTCGTCCAGCTGCATCGAGGAGACGCCCAGGTCGAAGAGGACGCCGTCCACCTTGGGGATGCCGAGCCGGTCGAGGACCTCGGGCAGCTCGTCGTACACGGCGTGGACCAGCGTGGCGCGCTCCCCGTAGGGGGCGAGGCGCTCACCGGAGAGGCGCAGCGCCTCCTTGTCCCGGTCGAGGGCGACGAGCCGCACCTCGGGGAACCGCTGGAGCAGGGCCTCGCTGTGGCCGCCGAGGCCCAGGGTGCAGTCGACGACGACCGCGCCGGGGCGCTCCAGTGCGGGGGCCAACATGTCCAGGCACCGCTGGAGCATCACCGGGACGTGGCGGTCGTTGCTCAATGCGCCCTCTCAGATCCGGCGCGGTGGTACGTACCGCCGGGCTCTCGCCCCGCGCCGGCCGCCGCGCGAGCGGGAGCAGGCCGAGTCGTGGGTACCGCCGCGCACACGGGGGAGAAACCGCGGAAACCGCTCGATGTCTCCGTGAACTTCGCGTCACTTTAGTCCACGTGACCCGCCGGTCAATCAACCGGCTGGCGCGTCGCCCGGAGCCGGTGGAGCCGTGGGACATTCCGGACGGCTCACTCGTTCGGGGCCCTGCTTTCGACACCTGTGGGTTAGCTCACAACAAGGCTCATTGACGTTCTTTGTCCCCTCTCACACCAGGCCAGGCGGCCCTGTGCCCGTTAACGTCGGAGCCATGTCGACCTCCGCGCACCCCTCTGCCGACGCCATACGCACCGCCGGCACGGTCACCGACCGTCTCGTCGAGGCGAACGAGCGCTACGCCTCCGACTTCACCGACCCGGGAATGGACGCGCGGCCCGTGCTGGGCGTCGCCGTCGTCGCCTGCATGGACGCCCGTCTCGACCTGCACGCCGCCCTCGGCCTGGAGCTCGGCGACTGCCACACCATCCGCAACGCGGGCGGCGTGGTCACCGACGACGTGATCCGGTCCCTCACGATCAGCCAGCGCGCCCTCGGCACCCGCAGCGTCATGCTGGTCCACCACACGGGCTGCGGTCTCGAATCGCTCACCGAGGACTTCCGGCACGAGCTGGAGGACGAGGTCGGCCAGCGGCCGGCCTGGGCGGTCGAGGCCTTCCGCGACGTCGACCAGGACGTCCGGCAGTCGATGCAGCGGGTGCGGACCTCCCCCTTCCTGCTGCACTCCGACGATGTCCGGGGCTTCGTCTTCGACGTGACCTCCGGCCTGCTGCGCGAGATCGACCCCGCCTAGTACAGGCCCCGGGACCTGCTCCGGAGCCTGTCCGCTCCGGCTCGACCCGCCCGGCGTCGAGTCGGCATACCGGATCAAACCCCGGCATTTCCCTCGCACTTGTCCACAGGCGAGTGACACGACACGGCCACGCCAACAAGAATGCTCGCGTGACACCCCCCGAAACATGTCCCCGGGGGCAGGTGTCCGTGTTCCGGAAGGCCGAGGAGGGCCGGGTGACGACCTATGACGATCGAGCGAGCCTCACTGATCTGACCACGACCGCGGAGCGTGTCCGCGGGTCGGTGGAGAGTGTGATCGAGGGCAAGCCCGAGGTCGTACGGCTTTCTCTGACCGTGCTGCTCGCCGAGGGGCACCTCCTCATCGAGGATGTCCCCGGCGTCGGCAAGACCATGCTCGCCAAGACCCTGGCGCGGTCCATCGACTGCTCGGTGCGCCGCATCCAGTTCACCCCCGACCTGCTGCCCTCGGACATCACGGGCGTGTCGATCTTCGACCAGCAGCGTCGGGAGTTCGAGTTCAAGCCGGGCGCGATCTTCGCGCAGATCGTGATCGGCGACGAGATCAACCGCGCCTCGCCGAAGACCCAGTCCGCGCTCCTGGAGTCCATGGAGGAGCGGCAGGTCACCGTCGACGGCCAGACCTACGAGCTGCCCAGCCCGTTCATGGTCGTCGCCACCCAGAACCCGGTGGAGATGGAGGGCACCTACCCGCTGCCCGAGGCCCAGCGGGACCGCTTCATGGCCCGGGTCTCCATGGGCTACCCGAGCGCCGAGGCCGAGCTCCAGATGCTCGACGTGCACGGCTCGGTGTCCCCGCTGGACGACCTCCAGCCGGTCGCCCACGCCCACGACATCACCAAGCTGATCGAGGCCGTGCGCGCGGTGCACGTCGCCGACGCCGTCCGCCGGTACGCGGTCGACATCGTCGCCGCCACCCGCACCCACCCCGACCTGCGGCTCGGCGCCTCCCCCCGGGCCACGCTCCACCTGCTGCGGGCCGCCAAGGCCTCCGCCGCGCTCAGCGGCCGCGAGTACGTCCTGCCGGACGACCTCCAGGCCCTCGCCGCGCCCGTCCTCGCCCACCGGCTGCTGCCGACGGCGCAGGCCCAGCTGAACCGGCGCACCGCCGAGCAGGTCGTCCAGGACATCCTCCAGCGCACCCCCGTCCCGGCCGCGGCCCCGCCCGCCGGACCTCTCTACGGCCAGCAGCAGCCCGGCGCCCGGCGGCTGTGATGACAGGCGCTGCCGTACCGGACGGGCAGCGGGGCGACGACGACCGGGGCGGTCTGCGGGCCGCCTTCGGCGGTCTCACCACCCGCGGCCGGTCCTTCCTCGCCGCCGGGGTGGCCGCCGCCGTCTGCGCGTACGTGCTCGGCCAGGCCGATCTGCTGCGCGTCGGGCTGCTCCTCGCCGCCCTGCCGCTGATCTGCGTCCTCGTGCTGCACCGCACGCGCTACCGGGTAGCGGCCTCCCGCCGCCTCACCCCGCAGCGGGTGGAGGCGGGCTCCGAGGCCCGGGTCCAGCTCCGGATGGAGAACGTCTCCAAGCTCCCCACCGGGCTGCTCATGCTCCAGGACCACGTGCCGTACATGCTGGGGCCCCGCCCCCGCTTCGTCCTCGACCGGGTCGAGGCGGGCGGCCGGCGCGAGGTCTCCTACCGGGTCCGCTCCGACCTGCGCGGACGCTTCCCGCTGGGCCCGCTCCAGCTCCGGCTCAACGACCCCTTCGGGATGTGCGAGCTGACCCGTGCCTTCAGCGCGTACGACACCCTCACCGTCGTCCCGCGCACGGAGCCGCTGCCCCCGGTGAAGCTCGCCGGCGAGGCCGCGGGGTACGGCGAAGGGCACCAGCGCTCCCTCGCGCTCGCCGGCGACGACGACGTCATCCCCCGCACCTACCGGCACGGCGACGACCTGCGCCGGGTGCACTGGCGCTCCACCGCCCGCTACGGCGAGCTGATGGTCCGCCGCGAGGAGCAGCCGCAGCGGGCCCGCTGCACCGTGCTCCTGGACACCCGCCGGGTCGCCTACCAGGGCACGGGCCCCGACTCCGCCTTCGAGTGGGCCGTCTCCGGCGCCGCCTCCTCCCTGGTGCACATGCTGGAGCGCGGCTACGCGGTCCGGCTGCTCACCGACACCGGCAGCGCCGTGCCCGGCGAGGGCTCCGAAGGCTTCGCCGGTTCGGCACACGACTCGGCCGACACGGCCGGTCTGATGATGGACACCCTCGCGATCGTCGACCACTCCGAAGGGGCCGGGCTCTCCCGCGCCTCCGACGTCCTGCGCGGCGGGAACGAAGGACTGCTCATCGCCTTCCTCGGCGACCTCGACGAGGAGCAGGCGGCCCTGACCGCCCGGATGCGCGGGCGGTCCGGCGCGGCCGTCGCCTTCTTCCTGGACTCGGGCACCTGGCTGACCGGCGGCGCGGTGAGCGGGCGGGTCGAGAAGCGCGTACGGCAGCTGCGCGAGGCGGGCTGGACGGCGCTGGCCGTACCGCCGGGGGCGCGGATCGCCGACCTGTGGCAGCAGGCGGCGGGAGCCCGTACGGAATCCGCCGCCGACAGCTACGGAGGTTGGTCATGAGCGGCCGCGCACGGCTGACCCTCGCCTCCTGGGGCGCCACCCTGATGGCGGCCGGGGCGCTGCTCCCGCTGGTGAAGCCGGCGACCTGGATCTTCACGGCGGCCTTCGTCCTCGCCCTGGTGAGCGGTGTGGGCACGCTGGCCCGGCGGGTACCGCTGGCCCGGCCGCTGACACTCCTCGCGCAGGTGGCCGTCGTGCTGCTCGCGCTCACGGTGTTCTTCGCCCGGGAGCAGGCCGTCCTCTGGCTGATCCCCGGTCCGCAGGCCGTCTCGCACGCCGTCGATCTGTTCCAGGCGGGCGCCGAGGACGTCGGCCGGTACGCCATCCCGGCGCCGGACACCGAGGGCATCCGGCTGATGCTCGTCGGCGGGGTCGTCGCGATCGGGCTCCTGGTGGACACCCTCGCGGTCACCTTCCGCAGGGCGGCCCCGGCCGGCCTTCCGCTGCTCGCGCTGTACTCGGTGGCGGCGGGTCTCTCCGGTGGCGGCGCGGGCTGGCTCTGGTTCCTCCTCGCGGCCTCCGGCTATCTGCTGCTGCTCCTCGCGGAGAGCCGCGACCGGCTCTCCCAGTGGGGGCGGGTCTTCGGCGGCGCCCAGCGTTCGGGTCGGCCGGGCTCGGCGGTCGCGAGCGGCGGTCCCGCCTTCGCCCCCGCCCGCACCGGTCGCCGGATCGGCGCCGTCGCGATGGGCGTCGCCCTGGTGGTACCGCTCGCGCTGCCGGGCCTCTCCGGCGGTCTGTTCGGCGGTGGCGGCGGTGAGGGCGGCGGGGGCTCCGGCCCCGGCGGCACGATCTCCGCCGTGAACCCGCTGGTCTCCCTCCAGGACAATCTGCGCCAGCCGGAGGACCGGGAGGTCCTGCGCTACCGGACCAACGCCCGCGACACCAGCGGCCTGTACCTGCGGCTCGTCGCCCTCGACCAGTTCGACGGCGCCTCCTGGAAGTCCTCGGTCCGCCCGATCGAGGACGTGCCGAAGCAGCTGCCGTGGCCCGAGGGGCTCGCTCAGAACGTCAAGGTCAGCGAGGTGACCACCAATCTCGTCGCCTCCGAGGCGTACCAGCAGCGGTGGCTCCCCATGCCGTACCCGGCGGGCCGGGTCGACATCAGCGGGAAGTGGCGCTTCGAGCCGGCGGGCCGGATGCTCGTCGGCGACGAGAAGCAGACCACCAGCGGCATCCGCTACCAGGTCTCCAGCCTGGACGTGCAGCCCACGTCCGGACAGCTGGCCGCGGCAGGGACCGCCCCGGAGAAGCTGCGCGCCGAGTACACGAAGATCCCCGCGTCCCTCCCCGCCGATGTGAAGGCGACGGCCCGGGAGGTCACGAAGGGTGCGCGCAACGACTACGAGAAGGCGGTGAAGCTCCAGAACTGGTTCGCCGACGACGGCGGCTTCCGCTACGACGTCGAGGTGAGCTCCGGCACCGGGGTGCAGGCGATCTCCCGCTTCCTGAAGGACAAGGAGGGCTTCTGCGTCCACTTCTCCTTCTCCATGGCGGCGATGGCCCGCTCGCTCGGCATCCCCGCGCGGGTGGCCGTCGGCTTCATGCCGGGGACGACGCAGACCGACGGCTCGGTCTCTGTGGGCATCCGGGACGCGCACGCCTGGCCCGAGCTGTACTTCGACGGGGCGGGCTGGATGCGCTTCGAGCCGACGCCGTCGCGGGGCTCCACCCCGGCGTACACCCGGCAGGACACGCCCTCGGGTACGGCCACCGGTCCCGCGCAGCCCGAGCAGAGCGCCTCGGCGCAGCCGTCCGCCGCGCCGAGCGCCTCGGAGAGCTGCACGCCGCAGATGAAACGGCTCGGCGACTGCGGTCCCGACGCGGCGGTGGCCGGTGCGGAGGCGGACGGCTCCGGCCCGAACCCCCTGACGGCCGTGCTGCTGACGCTCGGGGCGCTCGTGGTGCTGGCGCTGCCGTTCCTGCCGGCGCTGTGGCGGACCCGTGTGCGGGCCCGGCGGCTCGGTCCGGGCGGCGGACGCGGTCCGGAGGACCTGGCGGCGCGGACCCTCGCGGTCTGGCAGGAGATCACCGACACGGCCTGGGACTACGGGGTCGAGCCGGACGAGTCGATGACGCCGAGGAAGACGGCGGCGCGGATGGTCCGACTGGGTGAGCTGAGGGGCGAACCGGCGGACGCGGTGCACCGCGTGGCCCGTGCGGTGGAGGAGGTGCTGTACGCGCCCCGGCCCGTGCCGGCCGCGGGTCTCGCCGAGGAGGCCGCCCGGGTCAGGGCGGGTTTCCACGCGAGCGCCGACCGCCGTGCGCGGCTGCGCGCGGGGCTGGCCCCGCGCTCTGCGGTCCGTCTCCGCTGGGAGGCCTCGGCCCGCTGGTCGGCCGCGACGACGGTGTGGTCGGTACGCCGCCACACGCTGGTCTCGCGTACGGCCTCGCTCCTCCGCCGCACCCCGCGCGAAGCGGGCTGACGGCCCTGGTGGACCGCCGCTCCGGCGGAGTGGCGGTCCACCAGGCGGCCCCAGGCAGACACACGTCGGGGGCCAGGTGAGCGCAAGTCGGGTGCGAGGCGGGCTCAAGTCGGGCTCCAGGAGGCACCGGCGGAACGACGAAGCCCCGCAGGGCATCGCGCCTCATGGCGCGGGCCCTGCGGGGCTCGATCGTTGTCAGGGTGCGGGGCTACCGCTCAGGGGGCCGTCAGTGGCCGCCGCCCTGCTGTTCGTCGCGGCGGCGCTGCCACCGCTCTTCGATCCGATTCATGGCGGAGCGTCGCTGCCGGGTCTGGCGACCACCGGTCGCCGTCCCACCCCTGGCCTGCTGTTCGCCCGGCTTGGGCGCCTTGCGCCATCCGGTGACCGCCAGGACCGCGCAGCCCAGCATGACGAGGAATCCCACCACGCTGATCCAGATCTGCTGTGCGACCATTCCGGCCATGAGGAGCGCGATACCCACCAGGAAGCCGGCGACTGCCTGGTAAACCCGTCGGCGGGTGTACGTACGCAGCCCGCTTCCCTCGAGCGCTGTCGCGAACTTGGGATCTTCGGCGTACAGCGCTCGCTCCATCTGCTCGAGCATTCGCTGCTCGTGCTCCGAGAGCGGCACGGAGTCCTCCTAGTCGTCGGTCGCGGGGGCGACCGGTTTGCGGCCCTTTCAGGATAGGCAGGGAATCGCCCCCGTGAAACCCGCCCACAATGCCGAATAGCCAATCCGGGCCGCCATGCGGATCGGTTGCTGAGGCGTTGATTCCCCAGCACCATCTCCGTCATGCCGGATGGTGTCCCCCGATCATACGGGGCGGAACCCCACATCGGGCGGGCTGTGGCGTACTCCATCGCCGTCTGCGGCCCGCACCGCCGAACGAGTGCCGGTGGCTGTCAGGCGCGCTTCTCGCCGAGAACGTGCAGCTGGGTGGCGATGGCGTGGAAGGAGGGCAGCTCCGCGGCCGCGGCCTCCAGCTTGAGGAGAGCCTCCGCGGCGCCCGGCTCGGTGTCCACGAGGACGCCCGGAACCAGGTCGGCGAAGACCCGGACGCCGTGCACGGCGCCGATCTCGAGACCGGCCTCCGCCGTGAGCTCGGCGAGCTGCTCGGCGGTGAAGCGGCGGGGCACCGGGTCGCCCGCACCCCAGCGGCCGTCCGGGTCGGTGAGCGCGTGCCGGGCCTCGGTGAAGTGCCCGGCGAGCGCGCGTGCCAGCACGGCGCCGCCGAGCCCGGCGGCGAGGAGGCTGAGGCTGCCGCCGGCGCGGAGCGCGGCGACCGCGTTCCGCACGCCCTCGGCGGGGTCGTCGACGTACTCCAGGACGCCGTGGCAGAGCACGACGTCGTACTGCTCGCGCTCGACCACGTCGAAGAGACCGCGGACGTCGCCCTGGACACCGGTGACCCGGTCCGCGACCTCGGCCTCGGCGGCCCGGCGCTCCAGCGCGAAGAGGGCGTTGGGGCTGGGGTCGACGACGGTGACGCGGTGTCCGAGGCGGGCCACCGGCACGGCGAAGTTGCCGGAGCCGCCGCCCGTGTCGAGGACATCGAGGCTGTCCTTCCCGGTGGCCTTGACCCGACGGTCGAGGGCGTCCTTGAGGACGTCCCAGACGACGGCGGTACGCAGGGAGGCGCGCGACGGTCGCGACGACGTCTCTCGACCGAAGACAGGGGAAGGGTCCGGCACGGCTGTTGACTCCTCGGTGACGGGTACGGACGCTCCCCACCCTATGGCCTCCGGCCTGCGTTTCGGATCATCCGTCGGCCTCTCCGGCCCCCGGCTGACGGGGCAGCACCGGCTGGAGGACGAGCAGCCGCTCGACCAGCCGCAGGAACAGGGCGGCGTCCCGCAGCAGGTCGTCGGCCTCGCGCCGGCTCGCCGCGCTCGTGATCCCGGCCTCGGCGCGGGCCCTGCGCTGGGCGCCGGAGGCGAAGAGGGCGCTCCACTCGGTCAGCTCGGGCGCGAGCTGGGGCAGCAGCTCCCAGGCGCTCCTTATGCGCTGCCGGTGGCGAGGCGCGGTCTCGGGCCTGGCCCGGGCGGCGAGCACGGCGGCCGCGGCCCGCAGGGCGGCGAGGTGGGCGGTGGCGTACCGCTCGTGGGGCCGGTCGAGGACGGCGGCCTCGGCGAGTCCGGCGCGGGCCTTGGCGAGCAGGTCGAGGGCGGCGGGCGGGGCGCCGGCGCGACGCGGGACGGGGTGGACGTCGGAGGCTGGTCCGGACCGTGCGGGAGCGGCGGTGCCGCCGGGGCGGGGGCGGGGCGCGGCTGCTGCGGAAGGGCTGGCCATGACGTGCCTCCTGTCGTCGCGTGACGGCGCTGTGGCCGTATGTGTCCATCGTGCAGGGCCCCACTGACAACGCGGGCTGACCTGGGCTTTTGCGTGATCCACTACCCCGGGGTAACTTTTGAACTGACCAGTCAGTTCAAAAATGGGGAAGTGGGGGGGTGGGCCCGTGGGAGCGGAGGCAGAGGAGCAGCCGCACGGCGCCGCCGTCGTCGCGGACGGCTTCGGACTGAAGGGGCCGCGCGGCTGGGCCTTCCGGGAGGTCTCCTTCCGGGCGGAACCGGGCGCGCTGGTGGCGATCGAGGGCCCGTCCGGCTCAGGTCGTACGTGCCTGCTGCTCGCCCTCACGGGCCGCATGAAGGCCACGGAGGGGCATGCCGAGGTCGGCGGGGTGCGGCTGCCCCGCAAGCTGGGCGCGGTGCGCCGGATCAGCGCGCTCGGGCAGGTGCCCGGCGTGAGCGAGCTGGACCCGGCCTTCACGGTCGCCGAGCACCTGCGCGAGCGGGTGCTGGTCCAGCGCCGCTTCGACGGTTCCGTGCGGGCGCTCCTGCGGCGCCCCGCCGAGCGGGCGGCGGAGGCCCGGACCCGGATCGACGAGGCCGTCGCGGCCTCCGGTCTCGACCTCGACGCCCTCCCGAAGGGCGAGCGGACCTCCGTACGCGATCTGGAGCGGCTCGAGGCGCTGCGGCTCTCGATCGCGCTGGCCCTCATCGGCCGGCCCCGGCTGCTCGCCCTGGACGACACGGACCTGAAGCTCTCGGACGCCGACCGGGCCGAGGCCTGGGCGCTGCTGCGCTCGGTGGCCGAGGCCGGGACGACCGTCCTCGCCGTCTGCGCCGAGGCCCCGGCGGACGCCCAGCGGATCACGACGATCGCCGACGCGGCGGAGCCGGAGCGAGCCACGGAGCCGAACGCCACGGAGCCGGAGCAGGCTACCGAGCCGAAGGCCACGGAGCCCGAGAAGGCCGCCGAGCCGAAGAAGGCCACGGAGCCCGAGAAGGTCGCGAAGCCCGAGAAGGCCACGGAACCGGAGACGCTCGCGAAGCCCGAGAAGGCCGCGAAGCCTCAGAAGGCCGCGAAGCCGGCGAAGCCCGCCGAGGCGGCGCCCGCGCCCGAAGCGGCAACCGAGCCGGAGCCCGGCGAGGCCGAGCCCGCCGCGGCCACCACCGAAGACGACACCCAGGACGACACCGAGGAGGGGACGGCCGATGCGCTCGCCGAAACTGGCCGCTCTTGAGCTGAAGCGCTTCGGCAGGGGAAAGCTGCCGCGCGCCGCGCTCGTCGCGATCCTGCTGCTGCCGCTGCTCTACGGCGCCCTGTACCTGTACTCGTTCTGGGACCCGTACAGCAGGCTCGACAAGATCCCCGTCGCCCTCGTCAACGAGGACCGGGGCGCCACCACCGACGGCAAGAAGATCAACGCCGGTGACGACATCGCCGAGGGGCTCCTGGAGAGCAACACCTTCGCGTGGCACCGGGTGAGCGACGCCGAGGCGCGCAAGGGCGTCGAGGACGGGACGTACTACCTGTCCCTCACCATGCCCGGCGACTTCAGCTCGCGGATCGCCTCCAGCTCCGGTGACTCCCCCGAGACCGGCGCCCTCCGGGTCCGGACGAACGACGCCAACAACTACATCGTCGGCCAGATCTCCCGCACGGTCTTCTCCGAGGTGCGCACGGCGGCCTCCACCAAGTCCTCGCGCACCTTCCTCGACAAGATCTTCATCTCCTTCTCCGACATCCACGAGGCCACCGCGAAGGCCGCCAAGGGCGCGGACGACCTCAAGGACGGTGTGGACAAGGCGAAGAAGGGCTCCAAGGACCTGGCCGCCGGCCTCAAGGACGCCAAGGAGGGCAGCGGCGACCTGGCCGCCGGGCTGAAGAAGCTCGACAAGGGCGCCAAGGACCTGGAGAGCGGCTCCCGCAAGGTCGCGAAGGGCACCCAGGAGCTCGCCGACAAGGTGAACGGCACCGCCGACAAGGTCCGCCCGTACCTCGCGAACAACGGCAGGTCGATCCGCGACACCGCCCGCCTCGCCTCGGACTCCATCACCGCCGTCCGCAACAACCTCGACGACCTCGTCAGGCGCGCCCCCGTGGTCCGCGCCGGCGCGCACGCGGCGGACGACGGGCTCGCCGCACTCCACCGCGAGGAGTGCGAGAAGAACCCGGAGCCCGACGCCAAGGTGTGCGGGGTGCTCAAGAAGGCCACGGTCTCCGCGAACGACGTGGCCACCATCGCCGACGACGTGCACACCCTGACCAAGGACAGCACCGGCGACCTCAAGACCCTGGACGCGCGGCTCGTCAAGCTCAAGAAGCAGGCCGACGAGCTGGCCGTCCGCGCCCCGCACCTCGACGAGGACGTCGAGGACGCCATCAGGAAGATCAACGAGCTCAACGCGGGCGCCAAGAAGGTCGCCGACGGCGCGGACAGGCTCCACACCGGCATCAGCGGTGCCAAGAGCGGCTCGGCCGGCCTCGACACCGGCATCGGCAAGCTCAAGAAGGGCGCGGGCGAGCTCGACGGCGGTCTGTTCAAGCTGGCCGACGGCTCCGGCGCGCTGGCCGTCGGTCTGCACGACGGGGTCAAGCAGATCCCCGACTACGACGAGCAGGACCGCGACCGGCGCACGGAGGTCATGGCCGACCCGGTGCAGCTGGCCTCCCAGTCCCTGCACAAGGCGCCGAACTACGGCACGGGCTTCGCCCCGTACTTCATCCCGCTCTCCCTCTGGGTCGGCGCGATGGTCGCGTACATGATCATCCAGCCGCTGAACCGGCGCGCCCTCGCCGCCGGCGGTTCGGCCTGGCGGATCGCGCTCGCGGGCTGGCTGCCGGTGGCGGCGATCGGCATCCTCCAGGTCGGGGCCCTCATGTCGGTCCTGCACTGGGGCCTCGGCCTCCAGATGGCCAGGGCCGCCGGCACGATCGGCTTCCTCGCCCTGGTCACCTGCTGCTTCGCCGCGATCATCCAGTGGCTGAACGCCCGCTTCGGCGCGGCGGGCCGGATCCTCGTGCTCGCGGTGCTGATGCTCCAGCTGACCTCGGCGGGCGGCACCTACCCCGTCCAGACCAGCCCGGGCTTCTTCAACGCGATCCACCCCTTCCTGCCGATGACGTACGTGGTCGAGGCGCTGCGCCGGCTGATCACGGGCGGCGGGATCGAACCGGTCTGGCAGGCCTGCGCGGTGCTGGCCGCGTTCACCCTGGGCGCCCTGGCCCTGACCGCCGTCTCCGCCCGCAAGCGGCAGGTCTGGACGCTCGACCGACTCCACCCCGAGCTGACCCTGTGAGACAGGGCCCGGTGACACCCGCGACACCTGTGAGAATCGACCCCATGGACAGCAGCAGCACCCGACGCCAGGCCACGCGCGCGAAGCTCTACGAGGCGGCCGTCACGCTCATCGCGGAGCAGGGCTTCTCCGCGACGACGGTGGACGAGATCGCC
The DNA here is from genome assembly GCF_006539185.1 of Streptomyces gardneri. Taxonomy (GTDB): domain Bacteria; phylum Actinomycetota; class Actinomycetes; order Streptomycetales; family Streptomycetaceae; genus Streptomyces; species Streptomyces gardneri. Next base: position 131,609 of record NZ_BJMN01000013.1, on the reverse strand, counting down.
GAGCGGGCCGGAGTGGCCAAGGGCACGGTCTACTACAACTTCAAGAGCAAGACCGAGCTCTTCGAGGAGCTGCTGCGGCACGGGGTCTCCCTGCTGACCGCCTCGCTGCGGGCCGCGGCCGAGGAGACCGACGAGCGGGGCGGCAGCCGGATCGACGCGCTGGACGCGATGATCCGGGCGGGACTCGTCTTCATCGACCGCTACCCGGCCTTCACCCAGCTGTACGTGGCCGAGCTCTGGCGCACCAACCGGGCCTGGAACTCGACGCTCCTGGTGGTCCGCCAGGAGGCCGTCGCGGTGGTCGAGGGGGTCCTGCGGGAGGGGGTCGCGGCCGGCGAGCTGAGCGAGGACATCGACGTCCAGCTGACGGCGGCGGCCCTGGTCGGGATGGTGCTCGTGGCGGCGCTCGACTGGCAGGCCTTCCAGAGCGAGCGTTCGCTCGACGACGTGCACGCGGCGCTCTCGCGCCTGCTCCACGGCCGGGTCGGCGGCCGGTAGGCCCCTAAGGGCGGCCCGACAGCAGGTGCCGCCCACCGTCCGTCGGACCGTCCACGGCACGCGAAAAGGCCGGTGCGGTGAGGCTCGATCCCCCCGAGCCTCACCGCACCGGCCTTCCTTCTTCGCGTGCACCCCCGTGCACCCCCGTGGCACATCCCCCGTACCCCGGAGTCGGTAGGCGCGCGGCCCCGTTCCGCAGCCCCGTGCCGGCGGTGCCGGAGCCGCGCCCCTTCCGTGGTCACCACTCTTCCGTCCGGAGGGGCCCCGGCCCATCCGCGCATCTACTCATCTCGCCCTCTAGGTACGGATACTCAGTCCTGGTTACGATCGCGGGCGTGTCGGTACTCCCTCTGGTGTTCACGAGCGGCTGGGCGAGCGGGATCAACGCGTACGCGGTGGTCCTGTTGTTCGGCATCTTCGGCGCGACCGGGCTGACCGACGAGGTGCCCGAGTCCTTGCAGCGCACCGATGTCCTCGTCGTCGCGGGCGTGCTGTTCCTGTGCGAGGCGGTGGCGGACAAGATTCCGTACGTCGACTCGGCCTGGGACTCCGTCCACACGGTGATCCGGCCGATCGCGGGGGCCGTGGTCGCCGCTCTCCTCGCCGGTCAGGACGGTTCGCTGCCGCAGCTCGCGGCGGGCGCGGTCGGCGGCACGACGGCGCTCCTGAGCCACTTCGTCAAGGCCGGGACGAGGATGGCGGTCAACACCACGCCCGAGCCGTTCTCCAACGTCGCGCTGAGCCTGGCGGAGGACCTCGGCGTGGCCGCGATCGTCACCTTCGCGATCTTCAACCCGGTGGCGGCGTCGATCATCGCGGCCGTCCTGCTCACCCTCGGCCTGGCGATACTGTTCTTCCTCGCCCAGAAGATCCGCCGCTTCCTGCGCCGCCGGTCCCAGCGCCGCGAGGAGAAGCAGCTGGCGTACGCGGGGAGACGCGCGGCACGGACACAGCCCCCGCCGGACGAGTCCGACCACTTCTGAGCGCTGTCCGACCCGCCGGATAGGGTCGCTGACATGGCACGGATTGTGGTGATCGGCGCGGGACTCGGCGCCATGGCGACGGCGGCCCGACTGGCCGTGGCGGGCCACCGGGTGACGGTGTACGAGCGGACGGCGACGTACGGCGGGGCGGTCGGCCGCTTCGCCCGCGAGGGCTTCGCCTTCGACACCGGCCCGGGGCTGCTGCACCTGCCCGCCGTCTACCGGGACCTGTTCGTGAAGACGGGCAAGGAGCCCCTGGAGGAGTGCCTCGCACTGACCCAGGTCGATCCGGCGAGTCGTCATGTCTTCGCGGACGGCACGCGCGTCGACCTGCCGAACGCCTCCCGGGCCGGCACGGTCGCCGCCCTGGACGCCGCGCTCGGCGCGGGCTCGGGCGAGCGCTGGGGCGAGTTCCTGGTGCGGGCCCGAGAGGCCTGGGACCGGACCCGGCGCCCGCTCCTCGAGGAGCCGCAGCCGGCCGACCCGGCGCCGCTGGCCCGGGAGCCGTACCCGGCGCTCAAGACGGGCCTGCTGCGGCGTCCGACGACGACGCTCGCCCAGGTCGGGGCGCGTGAGCTGCGCGATCCCCGGCTCGTCGCCCTGCTCGACGCCTACGCCTGGTCGTACGGCTTCGACCCGGCGACCGCCCCGGCCGCCGCGGCCGTCCTGCCGTACATGGAGCAGACCTTCGGCAGCTGGTACGTCGGCGGGGGCCTGCGGGCCCTGGCCGACGCGGTGTACGAGCGCTGCCGCAAGCGGCGGGTGGAGTTCGTCTTCGAGGCGCCCGTGGAGGAGGTCCTGGAGAAGAACGGCCGGGCGGCCGGCGTCGGGCTCGCCGGAGGCGAGACGGTCGAGGCCGACCACGTGGTCTCCGGCGCGCCGGTCCCAGTGCTCTACAGCGACCAGGTCATCGGTTGGGAGCGGCAGGACGACTGGCCGCTCCACCAGGAGATCGGGACGAGCCGGGTGACGGTGTGTCTGGCCCTGCGCGGCCCCCGGGAGGCGACGGCGGTCCACCGCACGGTCGTGCACGGGGCCGGCGAGCGGCCGACCGTGACGGTCCTCCGGCCGGACGACCCGGCGCTGCGGCCCGACGACACCCACGAGGCTGTGACGGTCACGGCGACGGTCCGCGCGGCTTCGGGAGAGGACTGGGACACCTTCGCCGACCGGATGGTCGACGCGGCCGGTCTCGCCGTTCCCGGCCTGCGCGAGCGGCTGCTGTGGCGGCACGTCCGCACCCCGGAGGACGTACGGCGGGACACCGGGATCGCCGAGGTGCCGGGCCCCGCGCTCGGCGGGGCCGACGGCCGTCTGCTGCCCGCCGCGAACGTCTCCCCGCTGCCCGGCCTGTACTTCGCCGGCGGCTGGTCCCACCCGGGCGGCGGGCTCGCCCACGCGGGCATGTCGGGCGCGCTGGTCGCGGGTCTGATCGTGGAGGGCGCGGACTTCCGCGGCTCGCGCTGAAAAGGACCTGGGGGGTGTCTCGTCGATCAGGCCGGGCCTGATCGACGAGACACCCCCCAGGGCACGCCCGGTCAGTAGCGGTACTGCTGCTGCTCGTCCGGGTGCTGCTCGTAGCCGTACGGGCTCTGCTGCTGCGGCGCCTGCTGCGGGGGCTGTTCGGTGTCGCGCTGCTGCGGGACCCAGACGCCGCCGGGCGGGGTGTCGTAGGTGTACGAGGGGGCGTAGGGGTCGCCGTAGTACGAGGTGTACTGCTGGCCGTCCGTGCCCGGGCCGATGTACGGGTCGGAGTAGGCGGCGTACTGCTGCTGCGCGGCGGGCGTGCCGTAGTCGTAGGCCGGCTGCTGCTGCTCGTACGCCGGGGCGTACGGGTCGTAGGCGGGCTGCTGCGGCTGCTCGTATCCCGTGCCGTAGCCCGCGCCCTGGCCGGTGTCGTGGTGCCCGGTGTCGTGGTGACCGGTGTGGCCCGCGTCCTGGTGGCCGAGGTCGTAGATCCCGTACTGGCCGGTCTCGTCCGGCAGCGGCTGGGGCTCGTAGACCGCGGTGGTCTCGGCGGCGGTGGCGGGGTCTTCGTGGCGGTGGCCGTCCGCCGTGTCATAGGCGTCGGCGGTGTCGTACGAGAGCTCGGTGACCTCCAGCGTCGGCCCGGCCTGCGCCGGGGAACCGGCCTTGCGGCGGCGGCTCGCGCCGGGGTTCCCGCCGATCGCCCAGCCGGTGGAGAAGCCGCGGCGGAAGGAGAGCGTCACATAGGTCTGGCCGACGGCGAAGGCGACCGCGCCGGCGATGATGACCGCCACCGAGGGCAGCAGGACGCCCAGGACGACACCGAGGAAGCCGGTGAAGGCGAGCAGTCGCCAGCGCAGCCGCGCCTTGTACTGGAGGAGCACCTCCCCCAGCAGCCACAGCGCGACCACGCCGAATGCGATGTAGAGGACCGTCCACCCCATGCCCCGCCGCCCCTCTCCACGGTCACCGCCGCGGGTCGGGGCGGGTACGACCGGTCACGACTGCTGGTGCAGTCCGAGATTCTCGTAGATCTCGAGCGTCGCGGTGGAGCTGTTCAGCGTGATGAAGTGCAGTCCGGGGACACCCTCGGAGAGCAGACGCGCGCAGAACTCCGTCGCGAACTCGATACCGATGGAGCGTACAGCGGCGGGATCGTCCTTGACCGCGAGGATGCGGTCTTTCACATGCGCCGGGAAGGTGGCGTTGCTCAGCTGCGGCAGCCGGTCGAGGGTCTTCACGTTCACAACGGGCATGACCTCGGGGATGATCGGGGTCTCGCAGCCCGCCTTGGCGACGCTGTCGCGCAGCCGCAGATAGTTCTCCGGATCGAAGAACATCTGGGTGATCGCGTAGTCGGCGCCCGCGCGGCACTTGTCCACGAAGTGCCGGATGTCCTTGTCCCAGTCGGTGGAGCGGGGGTGCATCTCGGGGAAGGCCGCGACGCCGACGCAGAAGTCTCCCGACTCCTTGATGAGCCGGACCAGGTCGGCGGCATACCGGACGCCCTCCGGGTGCTCGACCCACTCCCCCAGCGGGTCGCCGGCCGGGTCGCCGCGCAGCGCGAGCATGTTGCGGATGCCGGCGTCGGCGTACTGGCCGAGGACGTTGCGCAGTTCGGCCACCGAGTGGTCGACGGCGGTGAGGTGCGCGACGGGGGTGAGCGTGGTGTCGGAGGCGATCTTCTGGGTGGCCTTGACGGTGCCACCCCGTGTGGTGCCACCGGCGCCGTAGGTCACGGAGACGAAGCTGGGGCCGACTGCCTCGACCCGGCGCATCGCGTTCCAGAGGACCTGCTCGCCCTTCGCGGTCCGGGGCGCGTAGAACTCGAAGGAGTACGACGTGCCGCCGGAGGCGAGGATCTCGCGGACCGTGCGTGCGCGGTCCGAGCGGACGGAAGCGGTACCTAGGGCCATACGGGCAGGTTAGACGGGGGACGAGGACCCGCGTAGACGGCGTCCGCGTTGTGGACAATTTTTCGGACAATCTCGCGGGCGCCGTTTCGGGGCGCCCGGAGAACACCCGCCCGCGAACGGGCTCAGGCCGTGGCCCGCTCCCGGACCCGCTTGGCGAGGGCGGTGGTGGCGGCCGCCGGGTCGTCCGCCTCGGTGATCGCGCGGACGACGACGATCCGGCGGGCGCCGGCGTCCAGGACCTCGTCGAGGTTGGTCTCGTCGATGCCGCCGATGGCGAACCACGGCCGGTTCTGGGCCAGACCGGCCGTGTACCGCACGAGGTCGAGCCCCGGCGCGTACCGCCCGGGCTTGGTGGGGGTGGGCCAGCAGGGCCCGGTGCAGAAGTAGTCCACGCCCGGTTCGACGGCGGCCGCGGCCGCCTCGGACTCGGCGTGGCAGGAGCGGCCGATCAGTACGCCGTCACCGCCGCCGAGGATCGCGCGGGCGGCGGGCACGGGCAGGTCGCCCTGGCCGAGGTGGAGGACGTCGGAGCCGATGGCGTGGGCGACGTCCGCCCGGTCGTTCACCGCGAGGAGCTTGCCGTGCCGGCGGGCGGCCTCGGCGAAGACGGCGAGGTGCTCCAGCTCCTCGCCGGCCTCCATGCCCTTGTCGCGGAGCTGCACGATGTCCACGCCGGAGGAGAGCACGGCGTCGAGGAAGGCGGGCAGGTCGCCCTGGCGCTTCCGGGCGTCGGTGCACAGGTAGAGCCGGGCGTCGGCGAGCCGCTCACGAGGCGTGGGCATGGGTGGGTTCCCCCCGTCGGTGTCGCCGGTGCCGCGGCGGCCGGCCCGGGGAGGGCCGGTCGCCGCGACACCCGCTGGTGGTGTCTTCGGTGCGTCAGCGCACCGCCGCCTGATGGCGTACGGGCGTCAGATGGCGAGCGCCTGGGCGCGGCGCTTCACCTCCGTGCCGCGATTCTCATTGAGGGCCTGGGCGGGCGTGCCCGGCAGGCTCTCGTCCGGAGTGAAGAGCCACTCCAGCATCTCCTCGTCGCTGAAGCCGTCGTCCCGCAGGACGGTCAGGAGGCCGACGAGGCCCTTGACGATCTTGTCGCCCTGGATGAAGGCGGCGGGAACCTGCAGGGACCTGTTCTCGCCGCGGCGCACGGCGATGAGCTGGCCATCCTTGATCAGCTGTCGCACGCGCACCACGTCGACATCGAGCGCCTCCGCGATGTCGGGCACGTAGAGCCAGGCGGGGACGAGCGCATCGATCTTTACGTCAATCTCGGTCACAGGACAAGCCTGCCATCCCGGACCGACAGCCGGTACCCGGGCCCTGCCCGACTGCGCCTTCAGGGGGGTCGGGCCCTATCGGACCGCCGCCTTCAGGGGGACGGACGGGTCGGCGGCGCGCGCGGGATCGACGGCGGTGGCCGTCTCGATGAGCTTGCGGCCCTGGGCCAGGTCGCGGGGGCGGCCGACGGCGAGGAGGGCGACCGGGACCCCGGCGCGCAGCCAGAGCACGGACCAGGTGTCCTCGGCCGGGTCGCCGCGCCACAGGAGCTCGTCGGCGTCCGCGTGGTGTCCGGCGTACTGGACGAACCGGCCGAACTGCTCGGACCAGAAGTACGGCACGGGGTCGTACGGGCCGGTGTCGGCGCCGGTGATCGTGGCGGCGACGGTGCGCGGGCCCTGGAGGGCGTTGTCCCAGTGGTGGACGAGGAGGCGCTTGCCGTAGCGGGCCGAGGGGTAGGAGGCGCAGTCGCCGACGGCGTACACGTCGGGCAGGGAGGTGCGCAGCCGCTCGTCGGCCGTGATGGCGCCGCTCGGGTCGAGGGCGATGCCGGAGCCGGCGAGCCAGCCGGTGGCGGGACGGGCGCCGATGCCGACGACGACGGCGTCGGCGGGCAGCTCCCGGCCGTCGGCGAGGACGACCCGGCCGGTTTCGACCGTGTCCACGCGCGCGTGGGTGAGGAGTTCGGCGCCGTTCGCCCCGTACCAGCCGGCCATGGGGGCGGCGACCTCGGCGGGCAGGGCCCCGGCGAGGGGGCGGTCGGCCGCCTCGACGACGGTGACGGCGCAGCCCGCCTCGCGCGCGGCGGTGGCGAACTCGGCGCCGATCCAGCCCGCGCCGACGACCACGACGGTGTGGCGGCGCTCCAGGACGGGGCCGAGGCGCACGGCGTCGTCGAGGGTGCGCAGCAGATGCACCCCGGGGACGCCCTCGGCGCCGGGCAGGGTGATCGGGTGGGCCCCGGTGGCGACGACCAGGACGTCGTACGGGACGGGTCCGGCCTCGGTGTCGATCTCGTGGTCGGCGGCGCGCAGCCCGGTGACGTCGAGGCCGAGGCGGAGTTCGACGTCGAGGGCCTCGAAGTCGACGTCGAAGGCGGAGTCCTCGGCCTTGCCGAGGAGGATCGCCTTGGAGAGCGGGGGCCGGTCGTAGGGCTGGTGGGGCTCGGCCCCGATGAGGGTGACGGGGCCGGTGAAGCCCTGTTCGCGCAGGGCGACGGCGGTCTGCACACCCGCCATTCCGGCGCCGACGATCACGACCTGCTGCTGGGCCTGCTTCTGCTCGCTCACCCGTCCACCTTACGCATCTGACGGACCGTCAGGAAGGGAGGGGCCCGGTGACGGTCCGGGGAGCGTCCGGGGAGGGGTCTGTGGCCGGCCGCGGGCGGAAGCTAGTCTGGCGGGCGTAAAGCACTCGCGGGAGCCCGGACGCACCGGGCTGAGAGGGAGGCTGGGCGGCCTCCGACCGTACGAACCTGATCCGGGTCATGCCGGCGAAGGGAGGGGCTGGACGCCCATGCGTTCTTCCGATGTCCTCGTGGTCGGGGGCGGCATCATCGGCCTGGTCACGGCCTGGCGGGCCGCGCGGCGCGGGCTGCGCACCGCCGTGGTCGACCCGGACCCGGGCGGCGGCGCCGCGCGGGTCGCGGCCGGGATGCTCGCCGCCGTCACCGAGCTCCACTACGGCGAGGAGACCCTGCTCGGGCTCAACCTCGCCTCCGCCGCGCGCTATCCCGCGTTCGTCGCCGAACTGGAGGAGTCCACCGGCCACGACGTGGGCTACCGCGCCTGCGGGACGCTCGCCGTCGCCCTCGACGCCGACGACCGGGCCCATCTGCGGGAACTCCACGCCCTCCAGACCCGCTGCGGCCTCTCCTCGGAGTGGCTGAGCGGGCGCGAGTGCCGCCGTCTCGAACCGATGCTCGCCCCCGGCGTGCGCGGCGGACTGCGCGTGGACGGCGACCACCAGGTCGACCCGCGCCGGCTGGCCGCCGCGCTCCTCGTCGCCTGCGAGCGGGCCGGGGTGGTCTTCCACCGCGTCCTCGCGGAGCGCCTCACGGTCGTCCGCGACCGGGCCCGCGGGGTCCTCCTCACCGATGGCGAGGAGCTGACGGCCGACCAGGTCGTCCTGGCCGCGGGCAGCCTGAGCGGGCGGCTGGCGGGCGTGCCGGACGAGGTGCTGCCGCCGGTCCGCCCCGTGAAGGGCCAGGTCCTGCGGCTGCGGATCCCGGCCGCGTACGCCCCCTTCCTGTCCCGTACCGTCCGGGCCGTCGTCCGCGGCAGCCACGTCTACCTCGTGCCGCGCGCGAACGGCGAGCTCGTCGTCGGCGCCACCAGCGAGGAGCTCGGCTGGGACACCACGGTGACGGCCGGCGGGGTGTACGAGCTGCTGCGCGACGCCCACGAACTCGTCCCCGGCATCACCGAGCTCCCGCTCACCGAGACGCTGGCCGGACTGCGCCCCGCGTCCCCGGACAACGCGCCGCTGCTCGGCCCCAGCGCCCTGCCCGGCCTGCACCTGGCCACCGGCCACTACCGCAACGGGGTGCTGCTCACCCCGCTCACCGGCGACGTCATGGCGGAGCTGCTCACCACGGGCGCCCTCCCCGACGAGGCGCGCCCCTTCACCCCCCGCCGTTTCTCCACCACCCCTCCCGTACGTCAGGAGCAGCCCGCATGAACGTGTCCGTGAACGGAGAGGCGCGCGAGCTCACCGGCCCCGTCTCCCTCGACGCCCTCGTCGCGAGCCTGAGCACGGCCCCGTCCGGGGTGGCCGCGGCCGTGAACGAGGCAGTCGTCCCGCGCAGCGAGTGGGCGGCGACGCTGCTCGGCGAGGGCGACCGGGTCGAGGTCCTGACCGCGGTGCAGGGAGGCTGAGCGCGATGTCCGACGACCTGTTCGTCCTCGGCGGTACGGAGTTCTCGTCCCGCCTGATCATGGGCACCGGCGGCGCGCCGAGCCTCGACGTCCTGGAGCGCTCGCTGATCGCCAGCGGCACCGAGCTGACCACCGTCGCGATGCGGCGGCTCGACCCGACGGTCCAGGGCTCCGTCCTCTCCGTCCTGGAGCGGCTCGGCATCCGGGTGCTGCCCAACACGGCGGGCTGTTTCACGGCGGGCGAGGCAGTCCTGACCGCCCGGCTCGCCCGGGAGGCGCTCGGCACCGACTGGATCAAGCTGGAGGTCGTCGCCGACGAGCGGACCCTGCTGCCGGACGGCGAGGAGCTGCTGGCCGCGGCCGAGACGCTCGTGGACGACGGCTTCACCGTCCTCCCGTACACGAACGACGACCCGGTCCTCGCGCGGAAGCTGGAGGACGTGGGGTGTGCGGCGATCATGCCGCTGGGCTCCCCGATCGGCTCGGGGCTCGGCATCCGCAACCCGCACAACTTCCAGCTGATCGCGGAGCGGGCGGGGGTGCCGGTGATCCTGGACGCCGGGGCGGGCACAGCCTCGGACGCGGCGCTCGCGATGGAGCTGGGGTGCGCGGCGGTGATGCTGGCCTCGGCCGTGACGCGGGCGCAGGAGCCGGTGCTCATGGCGTCGGCGATGCGGCACGCGGTGGAGGCGGGCCGCCTCGCGCACCGGGCGGGCCGTATCCCCCGCCGCCACTTCGCGGAGGCCTCGTCCCCGGTGGAGGGCCGCCCCCACCTGGACCCGGAACGCCCGGCGTTCTGATCCGGCCCGGCGGCGGCGCTCGTCACAGGTGCGCTGCAGTACCGGGGCACCCGCACAGGGGCCGTGTCCACGGCTCGTAGACTCGACGCCGTGGACACGACCCTTCAGGACCCCCTCGTCGGGCGGCTGCTCGACGGCCGCTACCGCGTCGACGCGCGCATCGCCGTCGGCGGGATGGCCACGGTCTACCGGGCCGTCGACACCCGCCTCGACCGCGTCCTCGCGCTCAAGGTGATGCACCCCTCCCTCGCGACGGACGCCGCCTTCGTCGAGCGCTTCATCCGCGAGGCGAAGTCCGTCGCCCGGCTCGCCCACCCGAACGTCGTGGGCGTCTTCGACCAGGGCGCCGAGGGCGCGTACGTCTACCTGGCGATGGAGTACGTCGCCGGCTGCACCCTCCGCGACGTCCTGCGCGAGCGCGGCGCCCTCACGCCCCGCGCGGCGCTCGACATCCTGGAGCCGGTCCTCGCCGCGCTGGGCGCCGCGCACCGGGCCGGGTTCGTGCACCGGGACATGAAGCCGGAGAACGTCCTGATAGGGGACGACGGCCGGGTGAAGGTGGCCGATTTCGGTCTCGTACGGGCCGTGGGCTCGGCCACCGCCACCACCGGCTCGGTCCTCGGCACGGTCTCGTACCTCGCGCCGGAGCAGATCGAGCACGGCACGGCGGACACCCGCGCCGACGTGTACGCCTGCGGTGTCGTGCTGTACGAGATGCTGACCGGCGGCAAGCCCCACGCGGGCGACACCCCCGCCCAGGTCCTCTACCAGCACCTCCACACGGACGTGCCCGCCCCTTCCGCCACCGTCCCCGGGCTCGCCCTCGAACTGGACGAGCTGGTCGCAGCCGCCGCCGCCCGCAACGCCGACCTCCGCCCGCACGACGCCGTCGCGCTGCTCGCCCTCCTCCGGGAGGCCCGCGCCACGCTCGGCGACGCGCAGCTGGACGCCGCGCCGCCGCAGGCGCGCGCCGAGGACCGGGACACCGCCGAGGACCGGACGAGCGTGATCGCCCGCGTCGTACCGGCCGAGTCCGACGTCCAGCAGGTGCAGCACACGAACCGGCTGCCGGCCCCGGAGCCGCCCCCGGCCGCGCCCCGCAGGCGCGTCCAGGCCCCCCGAGCCCCTCGCGGCCCACTCCTGATCGTCCTCGGCGTCCTGCTCGCGCTCGGTCTCGGCACCGGTGTCTGGTACATCAATTCCGGCCAGTTCACCCGTGTCCCGGCCGTCCTCGGCCAGACCGAGGCCGCCGCGACACAGCGGGTCAAGGACGCGGGCCTGGACGTGGGCACGACGAAACGTGCCTTCAGCGACGTGTACGAGCGCGGCACGGTCATGGCCGTCGACCCCGCCCCCGGCGAGCGCGTCCGGGGCAACGCCACGGTCGTCCTCACGCTCTCCCGGGGTCCCGAGATCGTGAAGGTCCCCAACCTCAGGAACAAGCCGCTCCCGGAGGCCAAGCGCCTCCTGGAGAAGGAGGGGCTGGCCCCCGGGGTGATCACGAACGAGTTCAGCGACTCCGTCGCCCAGGGCGCCGTGATCAGCTCCGACCCCGAGCCCGGCACCGAGCGCCGCCCCGATTCGGCCGTCGCCCTGGTGGTCAGCAAGGGTGCGCCGATCGACGTCCCCGACGTCACCGCCGAGACCGTCGCCGACGCCACGGCCACGCTCCAGGAGGCCGGCCTCACCGTGCGGGTCGCGCCGGAGCGGATCAACTCGCCCGAGGACGCCGGCACGGTCGCCGCCCAGTCCCTCGCCCAGGGCAGCCGAGCCGCCGAGGGCGACACGATCACCCTCACCGTCTCCAAGGGCCCGAAGCTGATCGAGGTCCCGGACGTCACGGAGGAGAGCACCGAGGACGCCCGGACGATCCTGGAGGACGCGGGCTTCGAGGTGGAGGTCAAGAAGTCCTTCCCCTTCCTCGGCGACACGGTCGTGAGCCAGTCCGTCGAGGGCGGCGAGACCGCACCCGAGGGCTCCACCGTCACCATCACGATCAAGGGACTCTAGAGCTCATGCGCAACCCCGTCGGCGGCCACGTCCCCGTGGCCGGTGGCCTCGCCACGACCGGCCTCGCCTACGCCCGCGTCCTCGGCGCCGAGACCGTGCAGGTCTTCGTCGCCAACCCGCGCGGCTGGGCCACCCCGGTCGGCAACCCGGCCCAGGACGAGCGGTTCCGGGCCGAGTGCGAGGCCGGGTCGATCTCGGCCTGGGTCCACGCCCCGTATCTGATCAACTTCGGCTCCCACACCGAGGCCACCGTGGAGAAGTCGGTCGAGTCGCTGCGGCACTCGCTGCGCCGGGGCCGCGAGATCGGCGCGAAGGGCGTGGTGGTGCACACCGGCTCGGCGACCGCGGGCCGCCCGCGCGAGGTGGCCCTCGCCCAGGTCCGGGAGCGGATGCTGCCGCTCCTCGACGAGCTGACGCACGAGGACGACCCGTATCTGCTCCTGGAGTCGACGGCCGGCCAGGGCTTCTCGCTCTGCTCGCGCGCGGAGGACTTCGGCCCGTACTTCGACGCGCTCGACCGCCACCCGAAGCTCGGCATCTGCCTCGACACCTGCCACATCTTCGCGGCGGGCCACGATCTCGCGGAGCCGGGCGGCGCGGTGCGGACGCTCGACGAGCTGGTGGCGACCGTCGGGGAGGGCCGGCTGAAGCTGATCCACGCCAACGACTCGAAGGACGTCGTGGGCGCCCACAAGGACCGCCACGCCAACATCGGCGCCGGCCACATCGGAGAGGACGCCTTCCGCGCGCTGCTGCGCCACCCGGCGACGGACGGCGTACCACTGGTCATCGAGACCCCGGGCGGCACGGCGGGACACGTCGCCGACGTGGAGCTCCTCAAGAAGCTTCGCTGTTGAGGAATACCCCAGGGGGGTATACGGTTCTTGCAACGGCAGGAACCGCTACCCGGCTTTGGGGGCACCGATGCAGCACGAAGCGCACGCCCATCACGACCACACCGCCCACGAGGGTCACGAAGGCCACGGCGGCCACACCGCTCACGAGGGCCACGGCCACCACCAGGCCGACGGCAAGGTCTCCTGGGGCATGGCCGCCAAGGCCACGCTGCACTGCCTCACCGGCTGCGCCATCGGCGAGATCCTCGGCATGGTCATCGGCACCGCGCTTGGCTGGGGCAACATGCAGACGATGATCCTCGCGATCATCCTGGCGTTCTTCTTCGGCTACGCGCTCACCCTGCGCGGCATCCTGTCCGCCGGCGTCGACTTCAGGACGGCCTTCAAGGTCGCGCTCGCCGCCGACACCCTCTCCATCGCCGTCATGGAGATCATCGACAACGGCGTCATCGCCCTCTGGCCGGGCGCCATGGACGCGCACCTCGACGAGCCGTTCTTCTGGATCGTGCTCGCCATCGCGCTCGCCGCGGCGTTCGTGATCACCACCCCGGTGAACAAGTGGATGATCGGCCGCGGCAAGGGCCACGCGGTGGTCCACCAGTACCACCACTGAACGAACCGGCCGAGACACTCCCCGGCGGTCCGGAGCGCTACAGCTCCGGGCCGTCCCCCGGTTCCTCCTGGTACGAGTAGCGCTGCTCCGTCCACGGGTCACCGAGGTTGTGGTAGCCGCGCTCCTCCCAGAAGCCCCGGCGGTCGGCCGCCATGTACTCCACGCCCCGGACCCACTTGGGCCCCTTCCAGGCGTACAGGTGCGGGACGACGAGCCGCAACGGGAAACCGTGCTCCGCGGTGAGCAGCTCGCCGCCCTTGTGGGTGGCGAAGATCGTGCGGTCGTCGGCGAAGTCGGCGAGCCGTATGTTGGCGCTGTAGCCGTACTCGGCCCAGACCATCACATGCGTGACCTGCGGCGCGGGCGGAGCCAGTTCGAGGATGGTCCGGGCGGGCACCCCACCCCATTCGGCCCCGAGCATGCTGAATTTCGTGACGCAGTGCAGATCGGCCACGACCGTGGAGAACGGCAGGGCCGAGAACTCCTCGTGGTTCCAGCACCGCTTGTCGCCGTCCGCCGTCGCGCCGAAGACGCGGAACTCCCAGCGGTCCGGCTTGAACTTGGGGACAGGCCCGTAGTGGGTGACCGGCCAGCCGCGCTGCAGCCGCTGACCCGGCGGAAGATCCGGCGAACGATCCGCCTCCCCCGCTTCCCCTTCCCGGCGTTCTCCGCTCTCCGGCTGACCCATGTCATCCATGGTGACAGACGGCGAGGGGTGGTCATGACCAGTCAACCTCGCACCCGTGCAGGATTCGGGCAACTCCCACTAAGCCTGCACTTACTGGACGCCCCCCATTCGGGGTGCGAGGATGCGGCCATCCTGCCCAGTGACGGCACAGACACGCAACGTGGAAGTGGAAGGAGCCTCTGCGATGCAGGGCGACCCCGAGGTCCTCGAGTTTCTCAACGAGCAGCTGACCGGCGAGCTGACGGCCATCAACCAGTACTGGCTGCACTATCGCATCCAGGACAACAAGGGGTGGACGAAGCTCGCCAAGTACACCCGCGAAGAGTCCATCGATGAGATGAAGCACGCGGACAAGATCACCGAGCGCATCCTGATGCTCGACGGTCTGCCGAACTACCAGCGGCTCTTCCACGTCCGGGTCGGGCAGACGATCACCGAGATGTTCCAGGCGGACCGCCAGGTCGAGGTGGAGGCGATCGACCGCCTCAAGCGCGGGATCGAGGTCATGCGCGCCAAGGGGGACATCACGTCCGCCAACCTCTTCGAGGAGATCCTCGCCGACGAGGAGCACCACATCGACTACCTGGACACGCAGCTGGAGCTGATCGAGTCCCTGGGCGAGGCGCTCTACATCTCGACCCTGATCGAGCAGCCGAGCTAGCGGACCCGAGCCGGCGGACCCCTAGGCGGCTTCGTCGAGCTCCGTGAAGGTCTCAGCGACCAGGGCCGGCATGCCCTGGTCCAGGAGCTCGCGGCGAGGGCAGTTGCCGCGCCCGAGGATGGCCTGGATGCGACGGACGCAGGAACCGCAGTCAGTTCCGGCCTTGCAGGCCGAGGCGATCTGGCGCGGCGTGCAGGCGCCCGCGTCCGCGTGCTCCTTGACCTGCTTCTCCGTGACACCGAAGCATGAGCAGACGTACACGCGGTTCACCTCCCGCCGAGATCGATAAGGCTAACCTAACCTTACCCGGCGGACCTGAGCCTCAAAAGCCCTGGCTACGACGATGGGGCGCGGATCACATGGATCCGCGCCCCATCGTCGTAGGTACCTACCGACTGATCACGTCACTGGTCGCGGTACATCTCCGCCACCAGGAACGCCAGGTCGAGCGACTGGCTCCGGTTGAGGCGCGGGTCGCAGGCCGTCTCGTAGCGCTGGTGCAGGTCGTCGACGAAGATCTCGTCGCCGCCGCCCACGCACTCGGTGACGTCGTCACCGGTGAGCTCGACGTGGATGCCGCCCGGGTGGGTGCCGAGCGCCTTGTGGACCTCGAAGAAGCCCTTGACCTCGTCGAGCACGTCGTCGAAACGGCGCGTCTTGTGGCCGGAGGCGGCTTCGAAGGTGTTGCCGTGCATCGGGTCGGTGACCCAGGCGACGACCGCGCCCGAGGCGGTGACCTTCTCGACGAGCTCGGGGAGCTTGTCGCGGACCTTGTCGGCGCCCATGCGGACGATGAAGGTCAGCCGGCCCGGCTCGCGGTCCGGGTCGAGGCGGTCGACGTACGTCAGCGCCTCGTCCACCGTGGTGGTCGGGCCGAGCTTGATGCCGATCGGGTTGGCGATCTGCGAGCAGAACTCGATGTGCGCGTGGTCGAGCTGGCGGGTGCGCTCACCGATCCAGACCATGTGGCCGGAGGTGTCGTACAGCCTGCCGGTGCGCGAGTCCGTACGGGTCAGGGCGCCTTCGTAGTCGAGCAGCAGCGCCTCGTGGGAGGCGTAGAACTCGACGGCCTTGAACTCGGCCGGGTCGGTGCCACAGGCCTTCATGAAGTTCAGCGCGTTGTCGATCTCCCGCGCCAGCTGCTCGTAGCGCTGGCCCGAGGGGGACGACTTCACGAAGTCCTGGTTCCAGGCGTGCACCTGGCGCAGGTCGGCGTAGCCACCGGTGGTGAAGGCGCGCACCAGGTTGAGCGTGGAGGCGGAGGCGTTGTACATCCGCTTCAGGCGCTCGGGGTCCGGGATGCGGGACTTCTCGTCGAAGCCGAAGCCGTTGACCGAGTCGCCCCGGTACGTCGGCAGGGTCACGCCGTCACGGGTCTCGGTCCCCTTGGAGCGGGGCTTCGAGTACTGGCCGGCGATGCGGCCGACCTTCACCACGGGCACGGAGGCCGCGTAGGTGAGGACGGCGCTCATCTGGAGCAGCGTCTTGAGCTTGGCCCGGATGTGGTCGGCGGACACGGCGTCGAAGGCCTCGGCGCAGTCGCCGCCCTGGAGGAGGAACGCCTCGCCACGGGCGACGGCTCCCATCCGGGCGCGCAGCTGGTCACACTCGCCGGCGAAGACGAGCGGAGGATAGGACTCGAGGTCCGCGATCACATCGCGCAGAGCCTCGGCATCGGGGTACTCGGGCTGCTGCGCCGCGGGCAGGTCTCGCCAGGTCGCCTTGGCGACGGCGTGGGTATCAGCGTTCACGGTCACGCACACCACAGTACGGGGTTCCAGGCCCCGTCTCGGCCCCCTGCCCAGTGACTGAGACGCGCGCCCGAAATGTCCGTCGACGAACTTCAAGCCTTCGGGTGGTGTTACCCTCTGGCCCGTTTCACTAGTTGACAGTCGAATCACAGGGGTGGGCGTGACCCAGAGTCACCGCAGGGACCGTAAGAAGAAACGCCTTATGTACGGAGCGGCGGCCGCGGTCGTCGCCACCGCCACGCTCGGCACGATCGCGGTCGCGTCCCCGGGCCTCCTCGGCGCGACGGGCGACGCCAAGGCTGCTGCCGGTGACGTTTCCCTCCAGTCGCAGTTCGCAAACGCGGCGCGTGAGTTCGACGTGCCGCAGAGCGTGCTGATGGCGGTGTCGTACCGCCAGACGCGGTGGGAGTCGCACGACGGGCTGCCGAGCACGACCGGCGCGTACAACGTCATGGGTCTGACGGACGTCGACCCGGAGGACGTCGAGCAGCACGACGACAAGGAGCGGCTCGCCCACCTCAACGCGAGCGGCAAGGCCGAGATCGAGAAGACCTTCGACAAGGCCAAGGCCCTGGCGGCGCTGCCGAAGGAGACCGTCGACACCGACGACCCGCGGCTGCACACCCTGGACAAGGCGGCCGAGCTGATCGACAGCTCCGCCGAGGCCGTCAAGGACGACACCGCCGCCTCGATCCGCGCCGGTGCCGCGCTGCTCGCCGAGTACCAGAAGCAGGCCGGCGCCGAGCTGTCCGAGGACCCGGCCGACTGGTACCCGGCCGTGGCCCGCTACAGCCAGTCCCCCGACAGGAAGGGCGCCGACCTCTTCGCGGAGCGCGTCTTCGAGTCGATCAAGACGGGTGAGCGCGCGCTCACGACCGAGGGCCAGCCGGTCACCCTGCCGGCCGCGCCCGAAGTGGAGCCCGCCAAGCCGTCGAACGTGCCGCTGGCCGCGAGCTTCGCGAGCACCACGGCGACCCCGACGCCCGAGTGCCCGCCGACCGGCCTGGTGTGCGACTTCCGCCCGGCCGAGGTCCCGAGCACCGGGCAGCGGAACTACACGCTCGCCAACCGGGCCAAGGACACCCAGCTGGACGTCCGCCGGATCGTGATCCACGACACCGAGGGCAGCTACGAAGGCACCATCGCGACCTTCCAGAGCGCGACGGCCAAGGGCAGCGCCCACTACCTGGTCCGCGCGAGCGACGGTCTGGTCACCCAGATGGTCGAGAACAAGAACATCGCGTGGCACGCGGGCAACTGGACCGACAACATGCACGCCATCGGCGTGGAGCACGAGGGCTACGCCATCAAGGCGGGCAACTGGTACACCGAGCCCCAGTACGAGTCCTCCGCCAAGCTCGTGAAGTTCCTCGCGGCCCAGTACGGGATCCCGCTGGACCGTGAGCACGTCATCGGCCACGACGAGGTCCCGGGCCACGTCAACGCCAAGGTCTCGGGCATGCACTGGGACGCCGGTCCGTTCTGGGACTGGAACCACTACATGTCCCTGCTCGGCGCCCCGACCGGTGCCGGCGGCGCCGGCGGTCTGCTTCAGGCCGGCCAGCTGGTCCGCGTCGTCCCGCCGTACACCTCGGCGAACCAGCCGACGATCACCTACGGCGGCAGCACCGTCCCCGCCCAGCCGGCCAACTTCGGCTACCTCTACACGGGGCCCTCGACCACGACGCCGATCAAGGACGCGTACATCCCCAACGTCCTGTGGAGCGACGGACCGAACTGGGGCAACAAGGTCCGCGCGGGCGGCACCTACGTGGTGACGGCCGTCCAGACCAACTGGACGCAGATCTGGTACGGCGGCCAGAAGGCCTGGTTCTACAACCCGGGCGGCCAGTACACGTCCGTCGTCAAGGACAGCACGCAGCGGGTCCTGAAGGCCGCACCCGGCAAGACCCCACTGATCTACGGCCGCGCCTTCCCCGAGAAGGCCGCGTACCCCGGCACCAACGGTGTCACCGCCCCCACGGACAACCCCAACTACCTGTCGCTGTACGCCTTCGGCGACGGCGGCGCGTACGTGAAGGCCGGCCCGGCGGTCAAGGGCGACGACTACTTCGGCTCCGCCCAGACGAACGTCGTCGGCACCGACATGTACATCCCGATCCGCTACAACCACCGCATGGCGTGGGTGAAGGCCTCGGACGTCGTCGAGTCCGCCCCGGCCCCGGCGGTGAACGCCACCAACCGCTACAACGTCCTCGCCCGTGACGCCTCCGGTGTCCTCTGGCAGTACCAGGGCACCGGCAACGCCTCCGCGCCGTTCCTGAACCGGTACCGGGTCGGGCCCGGGTGGCAGGCCTACAACGCCGTCACTCCCATGACCGCTCTCCGTGCCGACGGCACCGGTGACGCCGTGGCCCGGGACGCCTCCGGTGTCCTCTGGTACTACCAGGGCAGCGGCAACCCGGCCGCGCCGTTCAAGGCGCGGCTGCGGACCGGTGGCGGCTGGGGCGTCTACGACAAGATCATCGCCGTCCGGGACGTGACCAACGACGGCAAGCCCGACCTGATCGCCCGTGAGAAGTCGGGTGTCCTGTGGCTGTACAAGGGCACCGGCACCCCGGCCACTCCGTTCGCCACCCGCATCCGGGTCGGCGGCGGCTGGCAGACCTACAACGCGATCGTCAGCACCGGCGACCTGTCCGGCGACGGCAAGGCCGACCTCATCGGCCGCGACGCCTCCGGTGTCCTGTGGTCGTACAAGGGCACGGGCAGCTCCACCACGCCGTTCGCCACGCGGTACCGGGTCGGCGGCGGCTGGGGTGCGTACAACAGCATCGTCGGTCCGAGCGACCTGAGCACCGACGGCAAGGGCGACCTCATCGCCCGCGACTCCTCCGGCACCCTCTGGTCGTACAAGGGCACCGGCAGCCTCACCGCGCCGTTCGCCACGCGCGTGAACGTCGGCCCCGGCTGGCAGATATACAACCTGATCTTCTGATCGGGTAGTTCGCCCAGAGCAGGCTCGGGGCCCGGCTCGCACCGTCCACGGTGCGGACCGGGCCCCGTTTCCGTGGCCCCTCGGCTTCCCGCTGGGTTACAGTGCTCGCATGTTCGCGCCGCAGATCCAGAACTGGTGGTGGACCGCTCATCCGGCGGCCCACTGATCGCGCGTACACCGAACGACACGCGAAGGCCGCCCGAGGGCGGCCTTTTCTCGTACCCGGGGCCGCTCCTCCTCTCCGTACTCCTCCCGGAAGGAACGACACGCCCCATGGACTCCCTGGACCTCTCCCGTCTCCTGGACGACTCCTGCCCGCCCTTCGCCCTGCTGCGCAGGCGCACCCCCGGTCGTGACCACGACACCGTGGAGGTGCTGATCGGCCGGGTCCACGAGGCCGAACGGCTCGCCGAGCTCCCCGTGGGCCCGCTGCCGACGCTCGCGCTCGTGCCCTTCCGGCAGATCCGGGAGCGCGGCTTCGACGTGCGGGACGACGGCACCCCGCTCTCCGTGCTCGTCGCCGAGGAGTCGTACGAGCTGCCGCTCGACGAGGCGCTCACCCGGCTGCCCGCGCACGACGTGACGGTCGAGGGCGGCGCGTTCGACGTCTCGGACGAGGAGTACGCCGGGACCGTGCGCCGGGTCATCGAGGAGGAGATCGGCTCCGGCGAGGGCGCGAACTTCGTCATCCGGCGGACGTACACGGGTGAGATTCCCGGCTTCGGGCGGGCCGACGCGCTCGCCCTGTTCCGGCGGCTCCTCGCGGGCGAACGGGGCGCCTACTGGACCTTCGTCGTGCACACCGGCGACCGGACGCTCGTCGGGGCGAGCCCCGAGGTGCACGTGCGGATGTCGGGCGGCACGGTCGTGATGAACCCGATCAGCGGCACGTACCGCTACCCGGCCGGGGCCGCCCCGACCGCCGAGGACCTGCTGACCTTCCTCGCCGACCGCAAGGAGACCGAGGAGCTCTCCATGGTGGTGGACGAGGAGCTCAAGATGATGTGCACGGTGGGCGACATGGGCGGGGTCGTGATCGGGCCGCGGCTCAAGGAGATGGCCCATCTCGCGCACACCGAGTACGAGTTGCGCGGGCGCTCCTCGCTCGACGTGCGGGAGGTGCTGCGGGAGACGATGTTCGCGGCGACCGTGACGGGCTCGCCGGTGCAGAACGCCTGCCGGGTGATCGAGCGTCACGAGACCGGCGGGCGCGGCTACTACGCGGGCGCGCTCGCCCTGCTCGGTACGGACGAGAACGGGGCGCAGATGCTGGACTCGCCCATCCTCATCCGTACCGCCGACATCGACGCGGCCGGGCGGCTGCGGGTGCCCGTCGGGGCGACCCTCGTCCGGCACTCGGACCCGGCCGGCGAGGTGGCCGAGACGCACGCCAAGGCGGCCGGGGTGCTGACCGCGCTCGGGGTGCGGGAGGGCCGGCCGACGGACGGCCCGTCGGCTCCGGCGCCCGCGCGTCTCGCCGACGATCCGCGCGTGCGGGCCGCCCTGGACGCGCGGCGGGCCGATCTCGCGCCGTTCTGGCTGCGGATGCAGGTCAAGTCGGCGGAGCTGTCGGGTCACGCGCTGGTGATCGACGCCGAGGACACGTTCACGGCGATGCTCGCGCACGTCCTGCGCTCCTCGGGCCTCGAGGTGTCGGTGCTCCGCTACGACGAGCCGGGGCTGCGGGAGCTGGCCCTCGCCCACGAGGGGCCGGTGGTGCTCGGTCCCGGCCCCGGGAACCCCTCGGACGCCGCCGACCCTAAGATGCGCTTCCTGCGCGGTCTGACGGCCGAGCTGGTGCGGGACCACCGGCACGGTCTGCTCGGGGTGTGCCTGGGGCACGAGCTGATCGCCGCCGAGCTGGGCCTGGAGATCGTCCGCAAGCGGACCCCGTTCCAGGGGGCCCAGTTGCGGATCGACCTCTTCGGGCAGGAGCAGACGGTCGGCTTCTACAACAGCTTCACGGCCCGCTGCGACGACCGGACGGCGACGGAGCTGGCCCTGCACCGGATCGAGGTCAGCCGCGACCCGGAGACCGACGAGGTGCACGCGCTGCGCGGGCCGGGCTTCGCGGGCGTGCAGTTCCACCCGGAGTCGGTGCTCACGCTGGACGGGGCCACCCTGACGGCCTCGCTGCTTGCGGGAGTGCTCGTCTAGAACGGCTTCAGGCCTCAGGCCTCAAGAAGCCCGCGGGACCAGGACGTTCTCGCTGCGCCGGCCTGCGGTGTAGTCGAGGACGTTCCGGACCGTGGTGTCGATGATCTGGGTGACGGCGTCGACCGTGTAGTACGCCTGGTGGGAGGTGACCACCACGTTCGGGAAGGTGACCAGGCGGGCCAGGGTGTCGTCCTCGACGGCCTCCAGGGACTTGTCGAGGAAGAAGAGCCCGGCCTCCGCCTCGTAGACGTCGAGCCCGACCCCGGCGAAGCGGCCCTTCCTGAGCTCGGCGACGAGGGCCTCCGTGTCGACGAGGCCGCCTCGGCTGGAGTTCACCAGGATCGCGTCGTCCTTCATGGCCCGGAGGGCGGCGGCGTCGATGATGCGCTGAGTGGACGGGAGGAGCGGTACGTGGAGGCTGAGGAGGTCGGCCTCGGCGAAGATCCGCTCCTTCTCGACGTACGTCATGCCGAGCTCGACGCACGCGGGGTTCTCGGCGACGTCCCAGCCGAGCAGGTTCATGCCGAAGCCGTGGGCGATCCGGGTGAAGGCCTCGCCGATCTTGCCGGTGCCGAGGACGCCGACGGTACGGCCCCGGAGGTCGCGGCCCATCAGCCCGTCGAGGCGGAAGTCGAAGTCACGGGTGCGGTTGGAGGCGCGGACGATCCGGCGGTTGACGGTCATCGCGAGCGTCCAGGCGAACTCGGCGACGGAGTAAGGCGAGTAGTACGAGACGCGGGCGACGGTGAGACCGAGCCGCTCGGCGACCTCCAGGTCGATGTTGTTGAAGCCCGTGGAGCGCTGGGCGATCATCTGCGTGCCGCCGGCGGCGAGGGTCTGCAGGACCCTGTGGTCGAGGATGGCGTTGACGCTGGTGGAGATGACCTCGTAGCCCGCCGCGATCGGCGCGGTGTCCTCGGTGAGGAAGACGCCCAGGCAGCGGACGTCGTGGTGCCCTTCGAAGGCCTTCTCGATCATGGGCTTCTCGTCCGCCTGCACGCCGAATGCCAGGATTTCCACGAGTTTCCCCCATAAGCGGTGAAGGGCCGGATATGCGCGGTCCTCGCGAATATACGGCCCCTCACGTCACCGCGCCCGGCCTACGCGTCGTCGAGACCGCGCTCGATGGCGTACCGGACGAGCTCCACCCGGTTGTGCAGCTGGAGCTTGCCGAGCGTGTTCTGGACGTGGTTCTGGACGGTGCGGTGCGAGATCACCAGACGCTCGGCGATCTGCTTGTAGCTGAGCCCCTTGGCGACGAGCCGCAGGACCTCGGTCTCGCGCTCGGTCAGCTGCGGGGCCTTCGGCTCGTCGGCGCCGGCCGCCGGGGCGGGCTCGGAGGCCAGCCGGCGGTACTCGCCGAGGACCAGGCCGGCGAGGCCCGGGGTGAAGACGGGGTCGCCGACGGCCGTCCGCCGCACGGCGTCGATCAGCTCCTCCGTACTGGCCGACTTGAGGAGGTAGCCGGTGGCACCGGACTTGACCGCCTCCAGGACGTCGGCGTGCTCGCCGCTCGCCGACAGGACCAGGACCCGCAGCGCGGGGTGCGCGCCGACGAGCTCCTTGCAGACCTGGACGCCCGGCTTGACCGGCAGGTTCAGGTCCAGGACGAGGACCTCGGGGTCGACCGCCGTGGCCCGGCGTACGGCCTGCTCGCCGTCGCCCGCCGTGGCGACCACGTCGAAGCCCGCCTCCGCGAGGTCGCGGGCGACCGCGTCCCGCCACATCGGATGGTCGTCGACGACCATCACCCTGATCCGCTGCCGCTCGGCCTGCTGCTCGCTCATCTTTCCTGTCCTGCCTTCCCCCGAGGGACCTTCAACTCGACTTCCGTGCCCTGCCCGGGGACCGAGATCAGCTCGGCCGAGCCGCCCAGGTCCCGCAGTCTGCCCCGGATGGAGAGGGCGACCCCCATCCGGCCCTCGCCCCAGGCCTCCGCGAGGCGGCCCTCCGGGATGCCGGGGCCGTCGTCCCGGACGGTGACGATCACCTCGTCCGTCCAGTCCTCGACCAGGATCCAGGCCTGGGCCTCCTCCCCCGCGTGCACCCGGACGTTGTCCAGGGCGGCGCCGACGGCGGCGGCCAGCTCGCGGGCTGCGGGCGGCGGCAGCATGACCGGGGCGCCCGGCTCGGAGAGGGTGACCTTCGCCCCGGCCCGCGGAGCGAGCAGGAGGCGCAGGTCGACGGGGGTGTCGTCGTCCGGCTCGTCGTCCACGTCGACGACCCGGACCACGGCCCCCTCGGACTCGTCCTCCGAGACCAGGCTGGGCCGGGTGAGACCGCCCGCGACGAGCGTACGGAGCGCCACCTCCTGCTCCCCCGCCATCCTGGCGATCTCGGCGGCCTCGCCGCCCATCGCCGTGCCGCGCCGCTGCACCATCGCGAGGACCTGGAGGACGCTGTCGTGGATGTCCCGGGCTAGCCGCTCCCGCTCCCGGGTCGCGGCCTCGATCTCCAGGGCGCGGGCGAGGGTGCGCTCGGAGGCGCGGGCCACCTCGACGACGTATCCGATGGCGATGGAGGCCACCCAGACGAGGAGCACGTTGTGGAGGGTGTCCCGGCTGGGGTGACCGCGCTCGACGAGGTTGGCGACGGCGACCAGGGAGGAGGCGACCCCGGCCCAGCGCCAGCCGCCCTTGATGGCGAACGCGAGGACGGAGCCGGCGGTCCATATCGTCGGCAGGGTCGCGTGGTCGACCGACTGGGCCTGGGCGTCGGCGAGCGGGGTGAGGAGGATGCCGACGAGGGCGATGGTGAGGTCGACGCCGAGGAAGCGCTTGGTGCAGCTGGCCGCGTTCGCCACCTTGGGGAGGGTCGCGAGGGTCCAGACGCACATGACCGCCAGATAGGCGACGGCGATCCAGGGCCGCTCGTACTGCTGCCGCCCGAAGGCGAAGAGCAGGACGGCGTAGATCATCGTCAGGACGCGGTAGCCGGTCAGCGCACGCCACAGCGGCTGCTCGACCGACATGCGCACGACACGCTCGCGCTTGGCCATCTCCCCCACCCCCCGAACACCCCCAGGGGGCGCCCAACCGCCGGACCGCTTACGCGCCGGACTCTTCCCGCGCCGCGATCTCGGCCTTGACGGCCTCCTTGGCCGCCTTCTCCGCGTCCGCGATCTGTCGCTTGGCGGCCGTCGCGTAGATGTCGACGTACTCCTGGCCGGACAGCTTCATGATCTCGTACATGACCTCGTCGGTCACCGAGCGGAGGATGAAGCGGTCCCCCTCCATGCCCTGGTAGCGGGTGAAGTCCAGCGGCTTGCCGATCCGGATGCCCGGGCGCATCAGCTTGGGGACGACCTTGCCGGGCGGCTGGATCTTCTCCGTGTCGATCATGGCGACCGGGATCACGGGCGCGCCGGTGGCCAGGGCCACCCGCGCCAGACCGCCGGGCTTGCCGCGGTAGAGCCGGCCGTCGGGCGAGCGGGTGCCCTCGGGGTAGATCCCGAAGAGCCCGCCCTTCTCGACGACCTCGATACCGGCCTTGATCGCCGCCTCGCCGGCGCCGCGGGCACCCGAGCGGTCGACCGGAAGCTGGCCGACGCCCTTGAAGAAGGCGGCGGTGAGCTTGCCCTTGACGCCCGGCGAGGTGAAGTACTCGGCCTTGGCGATGAAGGTGACCTTGCGGTCCAGGACGGCGGGGAGGAAGAAGGAGTCCGAGAAGGAGAGGTGGTTGCTCGCCAGGATCGCGGGACCCTCGGCCGGAATGTTCTCCAATCCCTCGACCCAGGGCCGGAAGGCAAGCTTCAGGGACCCTCCGATGGAGAACTTCATTGCGCCGTAGATCAACTCGCCATGCCTTCCGTGTGCCGTCGCGACGACTTTATCCCGTACCTGCCCACGGCCCCCGCTGCGGCCCTGGTCGGTGTCGGTCCGGTCGCGTACCGTGAAGGTCCTTCCCCATTTTCCGTCGCTTCGGCGCACCCGCAGCGCCGAAGTCGCAACCGAACAGGAGACCCCGGTGCCGGTCCTTCCCGGAGCCGAGCCGTACCGCCACGAAGGCGGAGAGGTCGGCGTCCTTCTCTGTCACGGATTCACCGGTTCCCCGCAGTCGATGCGCCCGTGGGCCGAGTATCTGGCCGCCCGCGGACTCACCGTGTCGCTGCCGCTGCTGCCGGGCCACGGCACCCGCTGGGAGGACATGCAGCTCACCACCTGGCGCGACTGGTACGCGGAGGTGGACCGGGCCCTGCGCGAGCTCCTGGAGCGGTGCGAGACCGTCTTCGTCTTCGGTCTCTCGATGGGCGGCGCGCTCTCGCTGCGGCTGGCCGCGCAGCACGGGGACGCCGTGCGGGGCCTCGTCCTCGTCAACCCGGGCAACAAGGTGCACGGCCTGGCGGCGCACGCGCTGCCGGTCGCCCGGCACTTCGTCCGCACGACGAGCGGCATCGCCAGCGACATCGCCAAGGAGGGCGTGGCGGAGATCGGCTACGACCGGGTCCCGCTGCACGCCGCGCACTCGCTGCGCCAGTTCTTCCGCACGGTGGACGCGGAGCTCCCGCAGGTCACGCAGCCGCTGATCGTGCTGCACAGCCCGCAGGACCACGTGGTGCCGCCGGCCGACTCGGCGCGGGTCCTCAGCCGGGTGTCCTCGACGGACGTGAAGGAGATCCTGCTGGAACAGAGCTACCACGTCGCGACGTTGGACCATGACGCGGAGCGGATCTTCGAGGAGAGCTGGGCGTTCGTCGAGCGTCTCGCCCCGAGTCCGGTCGACGGGAAGAGGAGCAGCAGCGGTGGCTGATCAGCAGGACGGCGGCGAGCGGGAGCCGCAGCCCATCGACGAGGAGGCGGCCTGGGCCGCGATCGTCGCCGGGTACGGGGACGAGCCCGCGGATCCCCCGGGGGCGAGGCCGTTCCGGCCGATCGAGAACCTCGCGCTGCCCGAGCCGGAGGACGAGCCCGCGAAGCCGGACACCAGGACCGAGCCGGGCCCGGGAACCACGTCCGGTACGGGTACGGGGCCGGGGACCACATCCGGTACGGGGTCGGGGTCGGGGACCACATCCGGTACGGGGTCGGGGTCGGGGTCCGCGTCCGGAGCCACGTCGGGCGGTACCGGTTCCGGTACCGGCGCCGGTTCCGGTACGGGCGCCTCTTCCGGTAGCGATACGGGCTCCGCGTCCGACGGCGAGCCGGGGGCGACCGGGCCGACCGGGGCCGACGGCGAGCTCTCGGCCGATCCCGACCGGAGGCCGGAGGCCGGCGCGGAGAAGCCCGCGCTGGGCAGCTCCGTCGTCTTCGCGCCCGGGGTGCGCCCGAGCGGCCCGCGGGACTACTCCCCGGCCGAGCCGGAGCAGGGCCCGGACGGTGCCGAGGAGGGACACTTCGTCCCGCCGGAGCCCCCGCCGCTCCCGGAGGCGGACGCGACGACCAAGTTCGCCTGGCTGGGCGTGATCGGCGGCCCGGTGCTGATGCTGGTGGCCGTCCTGTTCCAGTGGGACATGACCTGGTGGCTGACGACGCTCTGCGTGGGCGGCTTCCTGGGCGGCTTCGCGACCCTGGTGGCGCGCATGAAGCACGACGACGACGATGACGACGGCTTCGGCGACCCGGGCCGCGGGGCCGTCGTGTAGCTCACCGCCCGCGCCCCGCCCCGCCTCCCCCGTCCGACGGAGGACTCCCGCCCTACGAGGCGGGCACACGGACCGCCGCCAGTACCGGCAGGTGGTCCGTGGCCGTTCTCAGGTCCTCGGGGTCGAGGTGGGGTGGGACCCCGCAGCCGAGGAACTCGACGCCCGGGGTGGCCAGGATCGCGTCGATGCGCTGGTGCGGGTCGGCCGGGGTCGAGGTGTGCTCGCCGCCCCAGGGGCTGACCGCCCAGCCGTCCCGGAGCTCCGCCGCGAGCCGGGTGAAGGCGGGACCGCCGGGCCGTTCGTTGAGGTCTCCGGCCACGAGGGTGTGCGGGGTGCCCAGCGCGGCGACCCGGTCGAGGACCATCCCGGCCTGCGCGTACCGCTCGTCCTTCCGCAGGCTCAGATGGCAGCTGATCAGTCCGATCCTGGCCCCGGCGAAGCGGACGACGGCCGTTGCGAGGCCGCGGCGGTGCAGGCCCGGGGTGAGTGGCAGCAGCACGTCCTCGGTGCGTTCCACGGTGGCCCGCAGGGAGCAGAGGAGCATCGGCCCGGCCGCGGTGGCACCGCCGCTCAGCATGACGAGCTCGCTCTTGGCTGCGAGCCGGGCCGCGTGCTTGCGCCAGCGGAAGAAACGCGGGGCCTCCTGGACGAAGACGAGGTCCGGGGCGCAGGCGCGGATCACCCGGGCGAGGGCGTCCTCGTCGTCGCGCATCGAGCGGACGTTGTAGCTCAGCACCCGGAGGACGGCCGAACCGTCCGCCTCGGTGCGGGAGTTGGGCAGCTCACTGATCGCCATGCCGGTCAACATACGACGACCGCCCGCCGTGTCCGAGAGGACGCGGCGGGCGGTCGTCGTATGCCTTCGTACGTGTGTCAGCCTTGGCGGGCCAGATCGGCCGCGCCGACCAGGCCGGCCTTGTTGCCGAGCTGGGCCGCGAGGACCTGCGCGTGCGGGCGCCACTGGCCGCCGATCAGCCAGCGCCGGAAGGACTTCCGGATCGGGTCGAGGACGAGGTCGCCCTCGTCCGAGACGCCGCCGCCGACGATGAACGCCGAGGGGTCGAAGAGCGAGGCCAGGTCCGCGAGACCGGCGCCCGCCCAGCGGGCCAGCTCGCGGAAGGAGTCGACGGCGACCGGGTCGCCGGCGCGGGCGGCCTGGCTGACGTGCTTGCCCTCGATGCCCTCGGGGGTGCCGTCGCCGAGGCCCAGCAGGACCGCGGCGCGCTCCGGGGTGGCGTTGGCGCGCTGCTTGGCGTACCGGACGAGCGCACGCCCGGAGGCGTACTGCTCCCAGCAGCCCTGGCTGCCGCAGCCGCACAGCAGGCCGTCCGGGACGACCCGGATGTGGCCGAACTCGGCGGCCACGCCGAAGCGTCCGCGGCGCAGCTTGTTGCCGATGATGATGCCGCCGCCGAGGCCGGTGCCGAGGGTGATGCAGATGACGTCCTCGTGGCCCTGGCCGGCGCCGAACTTGTACTCGCCCCAGGCCGCCGCGTTGGCGTCGTTCTCGACGACGACGGGGAGGCCGACGCGCTGCTCGACCTTGTCCTTCAGCGGCTCGTGCCGCCAGTCGATGTTCGGCGCGAAGAGGACGGTGGCGCGCTTGTCGTCGACGTAGCCCGCGGCACCGATGCCCACGGCCTCGATCGAGTGTCCCTTGCCCGCCTCGGAGACGGCGGCGCTGATCGCGTCGACGATTCCCTCGGGGGTCGGCGGGGTGGGCACCTTGTGCGTGTCGAGGATCTTGCCCTCCTCGTCGACCACGCCGGCCGCGATCTTGGTGCCGCCGATGTCGACGCCGATGGTGAGTCCCATGTGTCCCTCAGTATTCGGTCGAGCCCCGCTACGGCCCACCGTACCCGAGGGGAGGGCTCGTCCCGATCAGTCCCGATCAGTCGAGGTCGATGTGCTGGCCCGTTCCGGGCCCTTCGTCGTCGCGGCGCGGCTCGTCCCCGCCGTCCTCGCCGTCCCGGTCGCCGCGGGTGTCGGCCTCGCGGCGCGGGTCGTCCTCGGCGACGGTCCCGCCGCGGGTCCAGCGGGTCTCGTGGCTCTCGACGGCGGAGCGGTAGGCGGCGAGCAGCTCGTTCCCGGCGGCGGCGAGGTGGTCGAAGACCTGCGGGTTGCGCTCGATGACGGGCTCGACGGCGGCCTTCGCCTGGTTGACGAACTGCTGGACGGTCTGCCCGCCGAGACCGCCGAGCAGCGGCCCGCCGAGTCCCCCGGCGACCTTGTCGGCGACGGCGTCGAAGAGCTTGCGGAGTTCCTCGGCGGCCGAGCCGGGCTCGGCGCCGCGCTCCGCGCGGCGGCGGGCCTTCTCCGCCTCCAGGTCCTCGGCGCACGCCTTGGCCCAGGCATCCGAATCGCTCATGGCGTACTCCTCAGTGGCTGGTACTTCGACGGTACACGCCCTCAGGGGGTCCGTGGCCAGAGTCCCGGGTCGGGGGTGAAGCGCACCCTGAGGTCCCCTTCGACGAGCCCGGCGCCGGTCACGGTGCAGCGGCGCAGGGCGGGCGGCAGGGGCAGATGGCGGCGGAACGGTCCGACGGTCAGGAGCAGTTCGTCGCCGCGGCGGACGAGGGCGAGCTCCTCCTTGACGGCGCCGGGCAGCGCGATGTGCCAGACGAGGACGCCGTCCTCCTCCCTGCGGTCCTCGACCTGGGGGCCGGGTGCGGGGGCGGGGGCGGCGGCGGGCGGGACGGGCGCCAGGAGGGCGAGGTCCTCGGCGCCGCGGGGGTCGCGGCCGAGGTGCGGCAGCTCGTGCACGACGCCCGCGGCGGTACGGAGCTCCGCCAGGTGCCGGTGCTGCTGGGCGGTGAGCCCGGCGAGCCAGGGGTCCTCGGAGTCGGC
Organism: Streptomyces gardneri; assembly: GCF_006539185.1. Lineage (GTDB taxonomy): Bacteria > Actinomycetota > Actinomycetes > Streptomycetales > Streptomycetaceae > Streptomyces > Streptomyces gardneri. The sequence goes on along the minus strand of NZ_BJMN01000013.1, from coordinate 101,670 downwards.
GGGGAGCAGCCGGTTGGCGACGACGGCGTCGAGGGCGAGGCCCTGGAGGGCGAGGCCGAGCCGGGCGGTGCGCAGGGCGCGGACGGCGGCGGGTCCGGGTTCGAGGACGAGCCGGACGCGGGTGGTGGGGGCGTCGGCGACGGCCTGGGCGGCGGCAAGCTCGGTCTCCCAGCGGGCGGTGGTCTCGTACAGCCACTGCGCGGGCATGGGGACCCCGGCGAGCTGGGCGAGCATCGGGCGCAGCGCGCGGGCGGCCTGCCGTTCGGGGGGCAGGAGGCGGCGCAGATAGCGGCGGAGCTGCTCGGGCAGGGCGAGGAGGGCGAGGGCCTCGGGGAGCGGGGGCAGGTCGACGACGGCGAGGTCGTGCTCGCCGTGGGCGGCGTCGCGCAGGGCCCTCAGCAGGGCGAACTGGCGGCTGCCGGGGAGCTCGGTGAGCTCGGCGTCCTCGAAGGGCGCGGCGCCGAGGAGGTCGAGGGCGGCGCCGGAGCGGGCCTGGAGTGCGAGGAACTCGCGTCGGAAATCCTCGGCGGGGTCGGGGCGCAGGATGCTCAGGCCGTCCCCGGCGAGCCGGGGGTCGGCCTCCTCGGAGACGAGGAGGACCCGGCGGCCCGTACGCGCCTCGGCCAGGGCGGTCGCGGCGGCGACGGTGGTGCGTCCGGCGCCGCCGAGGCCGGTGACAAGGATGATCCGCATGCGGAGGACGTTACCGCCGCCCTCCGGGGCATCACACGCCGGATTCGACGCGCTTCTTCAGGCCGGCCAGGGCGCGGTCGATGATGACCTTCTCGGCCTTGCGCTTGATCATGCCGAGCATGGGGATCTTGACGTCGACGGTCAGCTGGTACGTGACCTCGGTGCGGGTGCCGCCGCCGAGCGCGGCGAGCCGGTAGGAGCCGTCGAGGGAGCGGAGCATCTGGGACTTGACCAGGGTCCAGCTGACCTCGTCGGCGCCGGTCCAGGTGTACGCCAGGGTGTGGTCGTCCTTGATGGCGCCGGCGTCGAGGAGCAGCCGGACCTTCTCCGCGCGGCCGGAGGCGTCCTTCTCCAGGACCTCGGCCTCCTTCACCTCGCCCGTCCACTCGGGGTAGCGGGCGAAGTCGGCGATCACACCCATGACGTCGGCCGGCGCCGCCTCGATCGTGATGCTGGAGCTGGTGTGTTCGGCCATCGCGGTGGCTCCTCCACTGTGCGGTCCGGCGAGAACTCGAAGGAAAACAAGGGCACAAACGTACAGATGTGCCGACGGAAGGCTATCGCGCCGCGACTGGGCGCCTGTCACCACTCCAGGGCGAAGGGCCTGCCGGCCGAGGCGAAGTGGCCGACGTTCACACACTCGGTCGCGGCGATCCGCATCCGCCGGGCGAGCGGCTGGTGGACGTGACCGAAGAGGGCGTAGCGGGGCCGGGTGCGCCGGATCGCGTCGAGCAGCGCGCGGCTGCCGCGCTCGAAGCGGCGGGCCACCGTGTCGTACGTCAGCTCCGGCACGTCCGGCGGGATGTGGGAGCAGAGGACGTCGACGTCCCCGAGGGCCTCGACCTTGGCCGCGTACTCCTCGTCCGAGATCTCGTACGGGGTGCGCATCGGGGTGCACAGTCCGCCGCCGACGAAGCCGAAGGTGAGGCCGCCGAGCTCGACGCGCTGCCCGTCGAGGACGGTCGTGCCGGGTCCGGCGTACTCGGGCCAGAGCCGGGGGATGTCGACGTTCCCGTAGGTGGCGTAGGTGGGGGTGGGGAAGGCGGCGAAGAGCTCGGCGTACTGGCGGCGCACGGCGGCCTCGATGGCGGTTTCGCGGTCGACGTCCAGCTCGGCCCAGAGGCGGCGGCCCAGGTCACGGGCCTCGTCGAAGCGGCGGGCGGTGCGCAGTTCCACGAGCCGGTCGGCGTTCTCGACGCCGAAGAGGTCGGGGAAGATCCCGCGGCTGTGGTCGGCGTAGTCGAGGAAGAGGACCAGGTCCCCCAGGCATATGAGGGCGTCGGCGCCCTCCCCCGCCTTGGCGAGGTCTTCGGCGTTGCCGTGCACGTCACTGACCACATGGACTCGCATGAGCCCACCTTAGGGGGTGTCACCTGCGGTTACTTCCGAGTCGGGAAACCCGTGGATTACTGTGCGCACAGCACCGTCATGCATGTGTGACGCACGGAACATCTGGCCGGGACCCCCTATCGGAACCAACTACTGATGGGTAACGTCCGGTCGGTCCAGTCGTGCTCACCCCCACTGAGCACCTGCCCGATCATGGACCACACCGGTGCATCACACAGAGCCGTGGCGCCGGCGCCCGATGAGGAGCAGCAGTCTTGCGCGAGTTCAGCCTTCCGGCCCTGTACGAGGTCCCCACGGACGGCAATCTGACCGATCTCATCCGCCGCAACGCCTCCCGGCATCCAGACGTCGCCGTGATGGGTCGCAAGGTCGACGGCGTCTGGACGGACGTCACGGCCACGCAGTTCCTCGCGGAGGTCCGCGGGGTCGCCAAGGGGCTGATCGCCTCGGGCGTCGAGGCGGGCGACCGGGTCGCGCTGCTGTCCCGTACGCGCTACGAGTGGGTGCTGCTCGACTTCGCGATCTGGAGCGCGGGCGGCGTGACCGTGCCGGTCTACGAGACGAGCTCGGCGGAGCAGATCCAGTGGATCCTCGGCGACTCGGGCGCCTCGCTGGCGCTCGTGGAGAGCGCGGCCCACGAGGCGTCGGTGGAGTCCGTCCGGGCGGAGCTCCCGGACCTCAAGGGCGTCCGGCAGATCGACGCCGGCGCGGTCGAGAGCTTGACCGCCGAGGGCACGGACGTCTCCGACGAGCTGCTCGACGCGCGGATGTCGGCGGCGAACGCCGACGACCCGGCCACGATCGTCTACACCTCGGGCACGACCGGCCGCCCCAAGGGCTGCGTCCTGTCCCACCGGGCCTTCTTCGCCGAGTGCGGCAACATCGTGGAGCGGCTGAAGCCCCTCTTCCGTACCGGCGAGTGCTCGGTGCTCCTCTTCCTGCCGGCCGCGCACGTCTTCGGGCGGCTCGTCGAGGTCGCGTCCGTCATGGCGCCGATCCGGCTCGGCTGCGTCCCGGACATCAAGCACCTCACCGACGAGCTGGCCTCCTTCCGGCCGACGCTGATCCTGGGTGTGCCGCGGGTCTTCGAGAAGGTCTACAACTCGGCTCGGGCCAAGGCGCAGGCCGACGGCAAGGGCAAGATCTTCGACAAGGCCGCGCACACGGCGATCGCGTACAGCCGGGCCATCGGGACCCCCGAGGGCCCGTCCTTCGGCCTCAAGCTCAAGCACAAGGTCTTCGACAAGCTGGTCTTCAGCAAGCTGCGAGCGGTCCTCGGCGGGCGCGGCGAGTACGCGATCTCGGGCGGCGCGCCGCTGGGCGAGCGGCTCGGCCACTTCTTCCGGGGCATCGGCTTCACGGTCCTGGAGGGCTACGGCCTGACGGAGTCGTGCGCGGCGACCGCGTTCAACCCGTGGGACCGGCAGAAGATCGGCACGGTCGGGCAGCCGCTGCCGGGCTCCGTGGTGCGGATCGCCGACGACGGCGAGGTGCTGCTGCACGGCGAGCACATCTTCTCGCGGTACTGGAACAACGAGGCGGCGACGGCCGAGGCGCTGGCCGACGGCTGGTTCCACACGGGCGACATCGGCACGCTCGACGAGGACGGCTACCTCGCGATCACGGGCCGCAAGAAGGAGATCCTGGTGACGGCGGGCGGCAAGAACGTCGCCCCGGCGGTCATCGAGGACCGCATCCGTGCGCACGCGCTGGTCGCGGAGTGCATGGTGGTCGGCGACGGACGCCCGTTCGTGGGCGCGCTCGTCACCCTGGACGAGGAGTTCCTCGGCCGCTGGGCGTCCGACCACGGCAAGCCGGCCGGCTCCTCGGCGGCCTCCCTGAGCGAGGACGCCGACCTCCTGGCGGAGGTCCAGCGCGCGATCGACGACGGCAACGCCGCGGTCTCCAAGGCCGAGTCGGTCCGCAAGTTCCGGGTGCTCCCGGCCCAGTTCACGGAGGAGGCGGGCCACATCACCCCGTCCCTGAAGCTGAAGCGCAATGTCGTGGCGCGGGACTTCGCGGACGAGATCGAGGCGATCTACCAGGGCTGAGCCCGGTCGGTCGTACGCACACGACGGAGAGGGGCCCCGGGCGGTTGTCCGCCCGGGGCCCCTCTCCGTACTCCGTACCGCCGTGTCAGAGCAGCTCCCTGAGCCGCTCCGCGAGGAGGTCCCAGCGCCACTTCTCCTCGACCCAGGCCCGCCCGCGCTCGCCCATGCGGGCGCGGAGTTCGGGGTCGAGGAGGAGCGTGGCGACGCGGTCGGCGGTCTCCTCGGCGGAGTCGCCGCGGACGACCCAGCCGGTCTCGCCGTCGAGGACGGCGTCGGGGGCGCCGCCGGAGTCGCCGGCGACGACCGGGAGGCCGGTGGCCGAGGCCTCCAGGTAGACGATGCCGAGGCCCTCGACGTCGAGGCCGCCGCGGCGGGTGCGGCAGGGCATCGCGAAGACGTCGCCGGCCCCGTAGTGGGCGGGGAGTTCGGCCCAGGGGACGGCGCCGGTGAAGCGCACGGATCCGGCCACGCCGGTCTCGTCGGCGAGGCGGCGCAGGTCCTTCTCGTACGGTCCGCCGCCGACGATCAGGAGGACCGCGTCCGGCACTCGGCGCAGGATCGCGGGCAGGGACCGGATCAGGGTGTCCTGGCCCTTGCGCGGGACGAGCCGGGAGACGCAGACGACGACGGGCCGGTCGCTGAGCCCGAGGCGGGCGCGGACCTCGGCGCCGCCCGAGTCGGGGTGGAACGTCTTCTCGTCCACACCCGGCGGGAGCTGCACCATCCGCGCGGCGGCGGCGGGCGTGAGGGCCTCCGCGATCCGGGAGCGGGTGTACTCGCCGAGGTACGTGAGGGTGTCCGTGCCCTCGCCGATCCGCCGCAGGAGCTGTCGGGCGGCGGGCAGCTGGGCCCAGCCCGCCTCGTGTCCGTGGGTGGTGGCGACGAGCCGCTTCGCGCCCGCCCGACGCAGCGCCGGGGCCATCAGGCCGAGCGGCGCGGCGGCGCCGAACCACACGGACCGGCAGCCGTGCTCGCGCAGCAGGGCGGTGGCGCGGGCGGTGACCCGGGGTGTGGGCAACAGCATGGTGGTGCGATCGCGGACAACCGTGAAAGGCTGTTCGGCGTCAAACAGAGCGGTCGCTTCGACCCCTTCGCGGCTTCGCTTCCATGTGGAGGCGTAGACCACGATCTGCTCGGGGTCGAGGCGCAGCGCCATGTTGTGCAGGAACGCCTGGATTCCGCCGGGTCGCGGCGGGAAGTCGTTGGTTACGATCAGGGTCTTGTCCATCGTGGCCGACAGTACGCGATGGCACTCACCGCCCGGCACCACCACTCACCGCGTGAGCGGACCGACAGGACAAGGACGATTCAGCGATGACGGGCGGGGCAGTGAAGAACGGTTCACTCACGAGTCTGCGGCTTCCGCTCTCTCTCTGGGCTCTCACCAGGGTCATCCTGCTGATCTGTGTCTTCAAGGTCGTGGTCGTCCCCGGGCCGGACATCACCTTCGACGTCTCGAACATCTACCAGGGCTGGTACGAGGTCCTGCGGACGGGCACGTACCCGCTGGACGACGTCACGTGGCAGTACCCGCCGGCCGCGGCCTTCCCGATCCTCGCGCCCGGGCTGCTGCCGTTCCTCGACTACGCGTCGGCCTTCTTCGTCCTCGCCTTCCTCTGCGACGCGTTCGTCTTCGGGCTGCTCGTGCGCACGGGCCGCCGCGCGGGCCGGAGGCTCGACGGTGCCTGGATGTGGCTCGCCGGCGTCCCGCTGCTCGGTCCGACCGCGTACGCCCGGTACGACGTGATGGTGACCGCCGTCGCGGTGGCGGGGCTGCTCGCGGCCGGCCGGAGCCCGCGCGTCCTCGGCGCCCTCGCCGGCTTCGGCGCGGTCCTGAAGGTGTGGCCCGCGCTGATCCTGGTGGGCACCGCCAAGGGCCGCGCGACCTTCCGCGCCTGGTCGACGGCGGCGGGCGCGGCGGCCGCCGTCCTGCTGCTGTGCGTGCTGTGGATGCCGGGGGCGCTGGCCTTCCTCTCCTTCCAGCGCGACCGGGGCACCGAGGTCGAGTCGCTGGGCGCGATGGTCTTCCACGTCGTCCGGCACTTCGGCTGGGAGGGCGAGGCGCGGATGAACTACGGCTCGATCGAGTTCCTCGGCCCGTACGTCTCCGCGGTCTCCACCGCCGCGCTCGCGCTCACCATCGCCGCCTTCGGCTGGCTGCTGCTGTGGCGGATCCGCTCCCGCCGCTTCGTCTCGTCGACGGTGGCGGACGCGGCCTTCGTGGCCGTACTGCTGTTCACGGTGACGAGCCGGGTGCTCTCCCCCCAGTACATGCTGTGGCTGGTCGGTCTGGGCGCGGTCTGCCTGGCCTACCGGTCGAGCCGGATGCGGGTCCCCGTGTACCTGGTGATCTGGGCGACGGCGGTGACGCATTTCGAGTTCCCGGTGTGGTTCTCGCACGTGACGCGGAGCGATCCGCTGGGCATCGCGGTGCTGTTCACGCGGAACGGCATGCTGATCGCCGCCGCGCTGATCGCCTGCCGGATCCTGTGGCGCCAGACGGTGACCGAGCCTCGTCTCACCGAGGTCGCCATCCCCGCGCAGGCGGTTCAGCCGGAGCGCGAGAAGGCCCTGTCCGGCTCCTTCTGAGAGCCGGTGCCGCGGCGGTGCAGCAGGCCGAGGGCCGCGCACTGCACGGCCATGGCGAGGGCCATGGCCACACAGATCCCGGCGAGCCCGAGTCCTGACAGGGCGTAGGCGAGCGGCAGTTGGACGAGGACGCCGGCGATGGTGATCCGGGCGAGGTACGGACCGGCCCCACTGCCCTCGAAGACCCCGGCGACCCCGATGAAGCAGGCCATGAGCAGCAGGTAGGGGCCGAGGCAGCGCAGGAAGAGCGCGCCCGCCTCCGCCACCGCCGGCTCGGCGCCGAAGGCCCGCATGACCGGTCCGGCGCCGAGGAGCAGCAGTACGGCGGCGGTCGCGCCGAGGACTGCGGCGAGGACGAGGGCCTGCCGCGCGACGGCCTGCCGCTCCTCGTTCCCCTTGTTCCCCTCGCCGCCGGCCCGCTGGGGGGCGGCGGGTGTCCCCAGGGCGCCGAGGAGGTGCGCCGTGTGGATCGCGGCGGCCTGCCGGACGGCGTAGAAGGCCATCGTCGCGACGTACATGGCCTTGGTGGCGATGCCGTAGGCGGCGGTCTCGGTGACGCCGAGCCGGGCGACGACCGAGACGAGCGCGAGCGCTCCGGTCATCCGGACGGTGAAGTCCACGGACATGGGCAGCCCGGTGGTGGCGGTACGGCGCAGGGCGGCGGCGGTCGACAGGGCGGGCCGGGTGGTGCGCGCCGCCTTGAGCAGGGCGGTGCGGCGCAGGACGAGCAGCCCTGCGGCGAGGGCGACGGTCCGGCCGATGACGGTGGCGAGGGCGGCGCCCGCCACTCCGTGGGCGTGGATGAGCAGCGGGTCGAGGACGAGGATCAGTCCGTTGGCGAGGAAGGCGAGCCGCATGGGGGTGCGGGTGTCTCCGGCGCCCTTGAGGATTCCGTCGAGGACGTTCGTGGCGAAGAAGACGGCCGTGCCGGGGAGCGAGATCGCGAAGTAGGCGGTGGCCAGGGCGTGGGCGGGATGGCCCGGGCCGCCGAGGAGCAGGGCGGCGAGCGGTTCGCGCAGCAGGTATCCGCCGAGCGCGACGGGCGGCACGAGCAGCGCGCAGAGGGCGGTGCCGCCGCGGACGGCGGCGCGGACGCCGCCCGGGTCGCCGGCTCCCCGGGCGCGGGCGACGAGCACGGTGGTGCCGGATCCGGCGAGGAGCACGACGCCGAGGAGGAGGTTCTCGACGTTGGTGGCGACGGCGACGGCGGCGACCGCGTCCGCGCCGAGCCGGGCGACCCAGACCATGTTGATGACGCCCGCGGCGACTCCGGCGAGGAGTTCGAAGTACACCGGGCGGGCGAGCCGGACGAGTGTGCGGCGGTGTTCGGACATGCGAAAGAGTCCCCCCTCTTTTCGATGTACCTCGAATAGAGGCACCTCGAAAAGAGGTAGCATGGCGGCCGGTCCCACGACAAGCGCGAAGGAGGGCCCCCGGTGCTGGAGCTGTCGATCCTGGGCTTCCTGTACGAGAAGCCGCTGCACGGGTACGAGCTGAAGGAGCGCATCCAGGGCCTGAGCGGCCACGTCCGCCCGGTCAGCGACGGCGCCCTCTACCCGGCGATCACCCGCCTGGTGAAGAACGGCCTGGTCGACAGCCGTACGGAACCCGGCGCGAGCGCCGCCCCGCGCCGCACGCTCTCGCTCACCCCCGAGGGACGCCAGGAGCTGCTCGCCCGGCTGCGCGCCCCCAAGGACGCCGAGATCACCGACGGCCAGCGCTTCTTCACCCTGCTCGCCTTCCTCGGCCACCTCCCCGACCCGGCGGACCAGGCGGCCGTCCTCCGCCGCCGCCAGGAGTTCCTCACCGCCCCGGCCAGCTTCTTCTACGAGGGCGGGACTCCGGTGCGCGCCGAGGAGGAGTCCGACCTCTTCCGCCGGGGGATGCTGCGGATCGCCCGCGCGACGGGCACGGAGGAGAAGGCCTGGCTGACGGAGGCCCTCGCCGAACTGGACGCGCGCGCGGAGCGCGTCAGCCGAGCCGCTCCCCCAGGTACGTCCGCCACGCGGCCGTGAACTCCTCCGGCGTGGTGTCCAGGACCTCCTGGAGCGCCTTCTCCACCGCGCCGTCCCGGCCCGGGTGCGCCCCCACCGCGCGGTAGAACTCCGTCAGCTCCTTCTCGCCCCAGCGCTCCGCGATCAGCGCGCACGCCAGCCAGCCGCCCTCGTAGGCCCGGGCGAGCGCCTCCGCGTCGCCGCCGAAGCCGAAGTCCGCGTCCTCCGGGAGCCGGGCGGGCAGCTCGCCCGCACGGACCGCGCGGGCCAGCTCGGGGGCCGCCTGGGCGGGTGTCCGGCCGGTGCCCCGGTAGGCGGCCCAGTCGGCGAAGCCCTCGGAGAGCCAGACCGGGGTGGACGCGGAGGTGTGGGCCCGGGTGGCGACATGGACCGTCTCGTGGGTGAGGACCAGCTGCCGGCCGAAGTCGCCGAGGGCGCCGTACGCCTCGGGGTTGACGATGACCCGATCCGCGGGCGCGTCCGCCCCGCCCGCCGTCTCCCCCGTGGTGACGGCGGCGATGCCCCGGTAGGAGCTGCCCGGCGCCCCGAGGAGGCCGCCCATCGCGTCCAGCGAACCGGGGACGAGGACGACGACCTCGCGGGCCCACTCCGAGGGCCAGGCCGCGCTCACGGCGGGGACCGCCCGGTCGGCGGCCGCGGCGATCGCCCGGAGCCGCACCGGGTCCTGGCCGACGCCGAGGACCAGCGAGCGGGCCCCCCGGACCGCGGTGACGTCCCCCTGCTCCCAGAGCTGCCGGGGCGCGCCCTCCGCGGGCCGGTCACCGGTCACGTACCAGCGTCCGTCCCGCTCGGCCAGGTCCAGGACGCGGCCGCTGGTGACGGGCCCCCTGTCGTGGCCCCGCAGCCGGTAGCCGAGCTCGGTGCGCGCGGTGACCCGGTCGTCGCCGGTGCGGTCGATCCCGGTGACCCTGTACGTCCAGTCGTCGAGCGGCACCTGCGCGAGCCGCCGGAACCCGGTCAGGGCGGTCGGCGCGTACGCGGGGTCGAGGGCGGCCCGGAAGGAGGCCTCGTCACGGTCGAGGAGCGCCCTGGCGTGCGCGTCGAGGAGCGTCTGTATCTCCCGGGACACCGCGGACGTGGCCGCGGTGCCGGGGCTGCCCGCCGAGCAGCCGGCGAGCGCCGTGAGCGTGAGCAGCAGGACGAGCAGACAGGCCACGGCCGGCCGCCTCGCTCCACACCCCTGACCTGCCACGCCTCAAATCGTACGGTCGGACGGGCCGGTGCCGCTTCCGGTACGGCGGGATCGGCGCCCCGCCCCGGCCTCAGACCCGCGTCACCGTCACGTTCGACATCATGTTCACCGGGTCGTAGCGGACCCGCGCCCCCGGGTAGGGCGCGTGGATGACCTGACCGTTGCCCGCGTAGATCCCCACATGGCTGGCGTCGCCGCGGTACGTGACCAGGTCGCCGGGCTGCGCCTGCGAGAGCGGCACCTGCCGGCCCGCGTGCCGCTGGCCCTGGGAGGTGCGCGGCAAGCTGATCCCGGCCTGCCGGTACGACCAGACCATCAGGCCCGAGCAGTCGAAGCCGGAGGGCCCGGTCGCCCCCCACACGTACGGCTTGCCGATCGCGCTGCGGGCGGCGATCACCGCGGCGGAGGCCCGGGAGGAGCCGGGGGCGAGGTCGGCGAGGGGCGGCAGCTCCTCCGCGCGCCCGCCGGAGCGGGAGGCCCGGTCGTAGTCGGCGCGCTCCGCGACGGTGAGGGAGGCGAGGATCCGGCGGGCCTCGGCGAGCTTGCGCTCGACGGCGCGCTTGTGGCGGGCGACGTCGGCCCGGCTGCGCTCCAGCTCGGCGAGGGCGGTGCGCGCCTCGTCCCGCTTCTGGTTCAGCCGGCGCTGCTCCCGCCGCAGTTCGCCGAGCGCGACGCCCTGCCGGGCGGTGACGCGGTCGAGGGCGGAGGCGCGTTCGAGGTAGCTGTCCGGGTCGGAGGAGAGCAGCAGCGCGAGGGCGGGGTCGATGCCGCCGGAGCGGTACTGGGCCCCGGCGACCGAGCCGAGGGCGCCCCGCATGTGGTTGATGCGGTCCTGGCCCCGGGCGAGTCCGTCCTGCGCCCGGGAGACCGTCCTGCGCAGCGCGTCCGTCTTCTCGTCCGCCTTGTTGTAGCCCTCGGTGGCCTTCTCGGCCTCCTCGAAGAGGCGGTCGACCGTGGCCCGGGTGGCGGCGCTGTCGCCGGGCCCCGGGTCGGCGCTCGCGGGGACGGCCCCGAGGGACGCCGCCGCGGTGGCCGCGGCGGCTGCGGTCAGGACGGTGACCCTCGCGGGTCGGCGGTGGGACGCCACTAATCGCGCTCCGTTCGGCTCGACGCAGACTGGCGCGGCAGACAGTAGCCGCTGATCACGCCGTGTCCAACGAAGCCGACGGGCACACAAAGTGACGCCCCGCCGGAGAACACAGGTCACCGGCGGGGCGTCAGGTCAGCGCGGGTCCGGGCGAACCACCCGTTTGGGCGGCATGCCGGGGCGGGGCGTGTCAGCCTCCGATGCGGACACCGAACTGGAACGTGCCCATGTAGTTCATCGACTCGTAGCGGACGCTGGCGCCCGGCTTGGGAGCGTGGAGGATCGTGTTGTTGCCCGCGTACAGACCCACGTGCGACAGGCCGTTGAAGAAGACCAGGTCGCCCGGCTTGAGCTGACTGCGGCCGATCTTCGTGCCGTCGTTCTGCTGGGTGTAGGTGACGCGGCTGAGCCTGGCACCGGCCTGGCCGTAGGCCCACTGGGTCAGACCGGAGCAGTCGAAGGACGTGGGGCCCTCGTGGCCGGACTGGTACGGCATGCCCTGGCGGGTGGCGGCGGCGGCGAGCGCGGCGGCGCCGAGGCCGCTCGCGGGGGCCTCGTTGCCGAGGTCGATCCGCTCGCCGGCGGCGCGGCTGGCGCGCTGCTCCTTCGCCCGCTCCTCCTGCTCCAGCTTGGCCTTCTCGGCCGCCGTGAGGGTGTTGAGGAGCTTCTGCGCCTCGGCGAGCTTGCCCTGGAACTTCTTCTTCTTGGCACCGAGGGTCTTGCGGACGTCCTCGAGGTCGGCGAGCTTCGTGGTCGCCTCGGCGCGCTGCTGCGCGAGGGTCCGCTGCTTGGCCTGGATCGAGGTGAGGACGTCGGCCTGCTGGGCGCTCAGCTGGTCGATCGCGGACGCCTTGTCGAGGTAGGTGTCCGGGTCGGCGGAGAGGAAGAGCTGGAGCGCCGGGTCGATGCCGCCGGAGCGGTACTGGGCGCTGGCGACCGAACCGATCTGGTCGCGCAGGGTGTTGAGCTCCTGCTGACCGCGGGCCACCTTGTCCTGGAGGTTGCCGATCTCGTCCTGCAGCTTGCCCCGGCGCTCTTCGGCCTGGTTGTACTGCTCCGTGGCCTCTTCGGCCTCGTGGTGCAGCGCGTCGACCTTGGACTTGACCTCGTCGATCTTGGGCTTGGGGGCCGCCTGGGCTCCGGACTGGGCGGAGAGGGCTACGGCGGCGGCCGCGGCCGCGGTGAGCACGGTCACACGGGCCCGGCTCGGCTGCTTGGGTCGACGGTGGGACGCCACGAAGGCGATCTCCTTCTTCCTCAGAGCCGCCCGACCGGTTGAGAGGCAGGCGGTTCCTCCGCCGCCACCCCGGATGAGTGATCGACCGTGCGAAGGTTCGAGCCCTGACCCTAGTGACCAAGTTGTGATCAGTTCAAATCCCACCGGCAAAAATATCGCTCGCGCAGCACTTTATTCACACGCACCCCACGGCCAGTGATGGCCACTTGACGGTGTGCCATCCAGAATTCGGGCATACCGCCCAGGAGTTACGAGGTCGCTACGAGAGCCGCGAAAGCCGCTTCAGCAACAAGGCGGACGCCACCGGCCGCGCCCCCGCCTTCGCGACACCGTCGGCCACCTCGCGGTCGGTGGAGACCACCACCACGGGCCGCCCCGGCGGCTCGGCCCGGACCAGCTGCCGGATCAACTCGTCGGCCGTGACACCGGGCTTGGAGAAGAGCACCCGCACCCCGCGCGGCGGCGCGAGCAGCACCGGGGCCGCCAGCTCCGCCCCGTCGAAGACACACGTGACCTCGGCGCCCGAACGGGCCGCGAGGGCCGACAGGCTCCCGAGCAGCCGCAGCCGCTGCTTCTCCAACGGCATCGTCGGATAACCGGTCTTGGTGACGTTGTAGCCGTCGACGACCAGATGGGCCTGGGGCAGCGCGAGCAGCTGGTCGAGCAGGGCCGGGTCGGTCTCGGAGAGCGCCCGCGCCGCGATGTCCTTCGGGGACATCCGCCCCGGCTCCACCGCGTCCACAGTGTCCGCCGGGAGCACGGAGACGGGCGGCAGCGCCAGTTCGCGCCGCAGCCCCTGAGCCGCGTCCAGGACCGTGTCGAGCAGCAGCCGCAGCCGCATGTCCTCCACCGAGCGGCCCTCGCGGGCGGTCCTGCGGCTCGCCTCCAGTGCCGCCTCGACCTCGCCGAGCCGGGCCTTGAGCCGCCGGCTCTCGCTCTCGGCGGCCGACACCTGGGCCGCCGCCTCCGCCCGCGCCGCGTCGATCTCGCCCTGCGCGCGGCGCATCGCGGCCTCGCCGCGCTTCACGTCGCTCTGGGCGCTGCGCAGCTTGCGATGAAGCGATTCCGCTTCCTTCCGGGCGGCGTCCAGATCGTGGCGCAGCTGCTCCGTCTCGCCGCGGGAGCGGTCCCTGGCGGTGGCGAGCTCCTCACGCAGCCGCTCCAGCTCGCGCCGTCCGGCCTCGTCGGCCCGCTCGGCGTCCGCCCGCAGTGCCTCCTCGCCCGCGGCGGCCACGAGCTTGACCCAGCCGACCGGACGCAGCACATAGGCGGCCGCGGCCACGTCGACCGGGTCCGCGGCGGCGGGCGGGGTGCCCGTCTCGACGGCCCCGGCCAGTTCGGGCTGGGCCTGCTTGAAGCGCTCGCCGATCCGCTGCCGGAAGAGCGGATCGCTCTCCAGGGCGGCCGCCATCGCGTTGCCGGCGAACTTGGCCCGCCGGCTCGCGGTGAACCGGGCGTACTGCCGCAGGGGGGCCGGCAGCTCCGCGACGGTCAGCCCGCCGAAGGCGTCCGCGACCAGCGCGACGACCCGCCGACGTACGCCTTCCGTCAGTGGGTGGTCGAGCGTCTCGGCAGCGTCACCTGCCGCGCCGGCCGGCTCTCCACCGTGCGCGGGCTGCTCCACGATCCGTCACCCCTATGTCGTCCGCGCCGTCCCTCAGGAGGCGGCGCCCGGCCTGTCCACCAGTTCGATCTGGTCCACCGCGTTGCACCAGCGGCAGCGGACCGACTCGATGGTCTCACTGACCACCTGCCGCTCCTCGACCGTCGGGTCACCCGCGAGGTCCAGATGGACGTACTCCACGACCTTCGAGGAGCGGGTCACGTCGAATCGGGTCAGGTTGCCGCAGAGCGTGCAGCGCCAGCGGGTCTCGTCGGTCGGCAGGGGAACCGTCGTCATCGGTCCGTTCCTTCTTCCTGTCGGGTCGTACCAGGTGCGGGAGCCGCGGTGCGCCGTCGAACCGCTGTCGTACTGCCCGTTACCCTACGGCCTCGTCGGTGCGCCGGGACACGGCGAGGCACTCTGTCCAGTTCGGCCCCGGTACGCCATGATCTGTCCATGATCGACTGGCGAGCGGCGGCTCTCGGCGCCTGGCGGGGCACCCGCGGCGGCCCCACGGTGACCTACGGCCTGATCGCCGCCTGCTGTCTGCTCTTCGCGGTGAGCCCGGTCTCCGGTCTCAACCCGGTGTACGGCACGGGCGACGCGCTCCTGGCGGCCCAGGGCACGTACTTCCGCCGCTGGGGCGTGGTCCCCGCCGAGCTGATGAGCGGCGAACCCCGCGCCCTGCTCACCCCGTTCACCGCGCTCTTCGTCCACGGCAGCTGGCTCCACCTGCTGGGTAACATGCTCTTCCTCTACGTCTTCGGCGCGATGGCCGAGGAGCGCATGGGTCCGGTCGGGTTCGGCCTCTTCTACCTGGGCACCGGCTACCTCGCCCTCGTCGGGTACGCGGTGGCGCACGCGAACAGCGAGCAGACGCTGGTCGGGGCGTCCGGGGCGATCTCCGGGGTGCTCGGGGCCTTCCTCTTCCTCTTCCCGCGCTCCCGGGTGACCAGCCTCTTCCCCTTCCTCTTCTTCCTGCCGCTGCGCTTCCCCGCCTGGATCGTGCTGATCTTCTGGTTCGTGCTCCAGTGGCTGGCGGCGCGGGCGGCGGGACCGGGGCCCGGCGTCGCCTATCTCTCCCATGTGGTGGGCTTCTCCGTCGGCTTCCTCTACGCCTGGGGCCGCTACCGGGGTGGGGATAGAGTGAAGGCACCAGCCGCGGCGACCGAGGGAGAAAGCCAGCCGTGATCACCGCGATCGTGCTCATCAAGACCAGCGTGGACCGCATCCCCGAGATCGCCGAGTCGATCGCCGCGCTCGACAGCGTCAGCGAGGTCTTCTCGGTGACCGGCACCTACGACCTGATCGCCATGGTGCGGGTGCCGCGCCACGACGACCTGGCGGACGTCATCCCGGGAAGCATCAGCAAGATTCCCGGCGTCGAGGCCACGGACACGCACGTGGCGTTCCGCACGTACTCCCAGCACGACCTGGAGGCGGCCTTCGCCATCGGCCTGGAGTCCTGAGGCCGCGCACGCGTCATGAGTGAAGGGGGTCTCCCGATCGGGAGGCCCCCTTCACCCGTACGAGTGAGTGATCAGCCGCGGTCCGGGACGCAGCGGCCGTCCTCGGTGCGGTACTTCCACTGCGCGCCGTCCCGGACGAGCTCCTTCACGGCGCCGACGAACCGCTCCACGTGCTCGTCCGGCGTACCGGCGCCGAAGCTCACCCGGATGGCGTTGAGCGAGCGCTCGCCGGGCGCGGCCTCGGGGGCGCCGCACTCGCCCGGGTCCTGCGGGTCGCTGCCGAGGAGGGTGCGGACCAGCGGGTGGGCGCAGAAGAGACCGTCGCGGACGCCGATGCCGTACTCGGCGGAGAGCGCGGCGGCGAAGTGGGAGCTGTTCCAGCCCTCCACGACGAAGGAGATGACGCCGACGCGGGGCGCGTCGTCGCCGAAGAGCGAGAGCACCTTCACCTCGGGAACCTCGGCGAGCCCCGCGCGGACCGTGTCGATCAGGTGCTGCTCGCGGGCGACGAGCTCGTCGAAGCCGGCCTCGGTGAGCGCCTTGCAGGCGGAGGCGATGGAGTAGACACCGATGACGTTCGGGGAGCCGGCCTCGTGGCGGGCCGCGGTCGTGTGCCACTCCACGTCCACGCCGCCGTCGGCGCGGCGCGCCACCTTGCGGGAGGCGCCGCCGCCGGCGAGGTACGGCTCGGCCTCCTGGAGCCAGTCGGAGCGGCCCGCGAGGACGCCCGAGCCGAAGGGCGCGTACAGCTTGTGCCCGGAGAAGGCGACCCAGTCCACGTCCAGTTCCTGTACGGAGACGGGGTGGTGGGGCGCGAGCTGGGCGGCGTCGAGGACGATCCGGGCGCCGTGGGCGTGCGCGGCGGCGGCGAGCTCCTTCACCGGCCACAGCTCACCGGTGACGTTGGAGGCGCCGGTGACGCAGACGAGGGCCGGGCCGTAGGGGTCGCGCCCGGCGAGGGCGAGCTCCAGGGTCTCGACGGCCTGGGCGGGGGTGCGGGGCGCGTTCAGGTAGGTGACGCGAGCGTCCTGCCAGGGCAGCAGCGAGGCGTGGTGCTCGGTCTCGAAGACGAAGACCTCGCAGCCGGACGGGATGGTCCGGGCGAGCAGGTTGAGGGAGTCGGTGGTGGAGCGGGTGAAGACGACCTGGTCGCCGGGGCGGCAGTCGAGGAACTCGGCGACGGTGACGCGGCTGTTCTCGAAGAGGTCGGTGGAGAGCTGGGAGAGGTAGCCGGCGCCGCGGTGGACGCTGCCGTAGTAGGGGGCGTACGCGGCGACGTCGTCCCACACCCGCTGGAGCGCCGGGGCGCTGGCGGCGTAGTCGAGCGCCGCGTAGGTCACTTCGCCGCCGGTGACGAGCGGGACGGTGACGTCACGGCCGAGGACCGGAAGCGGGGCGGCGCAGCAGGGGTCGGCGGACTCGGAGCCAGTGGTCTCGACAGCGGTGTTCGGGTATGCGGACATGGCGGTATCTCCCGGCGGGCGGTGCGGAATGGCTTCGGAAATCCCGTACGCGGCCGGACACGGCGGGGCACGGGTGATGCCTCGGAGGACACGGGGGTACGCGGAAGCGACCCTGATCCGAGGGTGAAGTAGGGGCGGATTCGCCCTATCGCATTCGCTTGCTCACGGAAAAAGCTCCTCGAGAGACCAGGACCCCTGGTGTGTCGAGGGGCCCGCGCTTGCCGTAGACCTTTTTGTCTACGGCCTGGTCTTCACCCGGGGCACCCCGCCACGGACGGAGGGTTGCCGGACAGCAAGCCGGGGCTTCGTAGCTGTCACTCATGACCTGGCATGCATCCTGCCACATGATCGCGGAAGCGCAAGACCCCGGTCCGCATGCTGGACCGGGGCCTCGGGGGTGAACTACGCGTTGCTGACGGCGATCCAGCGTTCCAGGGCCTCGCGGGCCGCACCGGAGTCGATCGCCTCCGCGGCCTTCGCCATGCCGGCCCGCAGCTGCTCCACGAGGGTGCCGTCGCCCGGTTCCAGGGCGGTGAGCGCCGCCGCGGAGTTCAGGAGCACCGCGTCCCGTACGGGCCCGGTCTCCCCCGCGAGCAGCCGCCGGGCGACGTCGGCGTTGTACGAGGCGTCCGCGCCGCGCAGGGCCTCCACCGGCACGATCTCGATGCCCACGTCCCGGGGGTCGAAGGCCTCCTCCCGCACGGAGCCGTCCCGGACCACCCAGACCCGCGAGGTGGCCGTGGTGGTCAGCTCGTCGAGTCCGTCGTCGCCTCGGAAGACGAGGGCGGAGGAACCACGATCCGCGAGGACGCCGGCGACGATGGGGGCCATCCGGGGGTCGGCGACACCGGTCGCCTGGGCCCTGACCCGGGCGGGGTTGGTGAGCGGGCCCAGGAAGTTGAAGACGGTCCGGATGCCCAGCTCCTTGCGGGCCGTGGCGACGTGCCGCAGCGCGGGGTGGAACTTCACCGCGAAGCAGAAGGTGATCCCCGCCTCCTCCGCGACCTCGACGACCCGCTTCGGGGTCAGCTGCAGATTGACGCCGAGCTTCTCCAGGACGTCGGAGGCACCGGACGCGGAGGACGCGGCCCGGTTGCCGTGCTTGACGACCTTGGCTCCGGTGCCGGCGACGACGATCGCCGACATGGTGGAGATGTTGACGGTCTTGGCGCCGTCGCCTCCGGTGCCGACGATGTCGACGGAGGGGCCGGGGACCTCGATCGTGTTGGCGTGCTCGTACATGGTCCGGACGAGACCGGTGATCTCCTCCACGGTCTCGCCCTTGGCCCGCAGGGCGACGACGAAGCCGGCGATCTGGGCGTCGGTGGCCTCGCCGCGGAGGATGCGGTCCATCGCCCAGGCCGTGTCGTCGGCGCTCTGGTCGCGACCGGAGAGGAGACCGTCCAGGACGACGGGCCAGGAGCGGCCCGCCGCGAAGTCGCCTCCAGCGGGGTGCACAGCGCTCATGGCCGCTCCTCATGTCTGTTGCGCGCGTAACAGGTAACGACACTCACCCTATCGAGCCCCAGGGACGGCGAAGAGCCCCGTCCATCGAATGGACGGGGCTCTCACCGTGGCGACCTACATCAGTGGAAGGTCAGGGGATCAGTGGTGGCCGTGGCCGCTCTGGATCTCCTTGTACTCCTCCGAGGTGGGCTTGGCGATCTGGTTGTCCGCGCCGTAGTAGCCCTTGTTGAGCTTGACCCGGAGCTTCTCCATGGCGCCGATCTTGCGCTCCACGCCGTTCTCGTCGACGGCCGGCGGAAGCTCCGCGGGCTCGTACTGCTCGTGCGCCGTGAGGCGGTGCAGCTGGCCCTGACTGAGCGGCTCGTGGACCTCGACGAACTCACCGTGCGGCAGGCGCTTGATGATGCCCGACTCGCGGCCGTGCAGCACCTTGTCCTTGTCGCGGCGCTGGAGGCCGAGGCAGATCCGCTTGGTGACGATGAAGGCGATGACCGGGCCGAGGAAGAAGAAGATCCGCACGAACCAGGTGATCGAGTTGATCGACAGGTGGAAGTGGGTCGCCCAGAGGTCGTTTCCACCACCCACGAGCATGACCATGTACGCGGTGATCCAGGCGACACCGAAGGCGGTACGCGTCGGAGCGTTGCGCGGGCGCTGCGCGATGTGGTGCTCGCGCTTGTCGCCGGTGATCCAGGACTCGATGAACGGGTAGACCGCGATGGCCGCGAGGACCGCCGGGAAGATCGCCAGCGGGATCATCACGCCCAGGACCAGCGTGTGGCCCCAGAGGTTGATCTCCCAGCCCGGCATGACACGGATCAGGCCTTCGGCGAAGCCCATGTACCAGTCGGGCTGGGCGCCGGTGGACACCTGGTCCGGGCGGTACGGGCCGATGGCCCAGATCGGGTTGATCGAGGCGATCGCCGAGATGACCGCGATGACACCGAAGACCAGGAAGAAGAAGCCTCCGGCCTTCGCCATGTACACGGGCAGCAGCGGCATGCCGACGACGTTCTTGTTCGTCCGGCCGGGACCCTCGAAGTGCGTGTGCTTGTGCACGAACACCAGGATGAGGTGGGCGACCACCAGGCCCAGCATGATGCCGGGCAGCAGGAGCACGTGCGCCGAGTAGAACCGGGCCACGAAGTCGCCGCCGGGGAACTCCCCGCCGAACAGGAACATCGAGAGGTAGGTGCCGACGATCGGCACCGACAGGATCGCGCCCTGCATGAAGCGGACACCGGTGCCGGAGAGCAGGTCGTCCGGGAGCGAGTAACCGGTGAAACCGGTGAACATGCCCAGGAAGAACAGCAGGAAGCCGAACAGCCAGTTGATCTCACGCGGCTTGCGGAACGCACCGGTGAAGAACACGCGCATCATGTGCACGAACATGCCGGCGAGGAAGATCAGCGCCGCCCAGTGGTGGATCTGCCGGATCAGCAGACCACCGCGCACCTCGAAGGAGATGTGCATGGTCGAGTTGAACGCCTCGGACATCAGCTGTCCCTGGAGCGGGACGTACGGTCCGACGTACTCCACCTCGTTCATCGACGGGTGGAAGAACATCGTCAGATAGACGCCCGTCAGGATGATGATGAGGAAGCTGTAGAGGCAGATCTCGCCCAGCATGAAGGACCAGTGGTCCGGGAAGATCTTCCGCATGTTGGCCTTGGCCAGCGTGTAGATCCCCAGCCGGCCGTCGGCCCAGTCGGCGACCCGCTCACCGGCGGGCGCCTTCTTCGTCGTATCGGTCACGGTGCTCATCCGCGCTCCCAGAAGGCAGGGCCGACGGGCTCGTCGAAGTCGCCGAGCGCCTCCAGGAAGCCCTTGTCGTTCACGCCGATCCGCAGCTGCGGGAGGGCGTGACCGGCCGGGCCGAAGATGACGCGGGCGCCGTCGGAGAGGTCGAAGGTGGACTGGTGGCACGGGCAGAGCACGTGATGCGTCTGCTGCTCGTACAGGGAGATCGGGCAACCCACGTGGGTGCAGATCTTCGAGAAGGCGACGACGCCCTCGTGCGACCACTCGAGCTCGCGCTTGTCCTTGATGTCCTCCGGCTGGATCCGGACGATCATCAGGGCGGCCTTGGCGATCTCGACCTGGAAGTCGTGGTCGTGCTCCGACATGCCCTCGGGCATCGCGAAGGTCAGCGAACCGACCGCGACGTCCTCGGGACGCAGCGGCTCGTGCGTGTTCATGTTGATCAGCTGCTTGCCGCGGGCCCACTTGGTGGTCCGGAGCTTCTTCTCGGGCAGCGGACCCATGTCACGCAGGAGCATCACGCCGGAGAGCGGGACGAGCGCCAGCGCACCGAACATCGTGTTGCGGATGAGCTTGCGGCGGCCGAAGCCGGACTCGGCGGCACCGGCCGCGAAGTCCGCCATGACCTTCGCCTTGACCTCGGGCGACGCCTCCATCGGGTGACGCTCGTCGGCGACCTCGACGTCGGACATCAGGGTGCGGGCCCAGTGGACCGCCCCCGCGCCGATGAAGAAGAGGGCGAGACCGAGGGTCCACCCCAGGGCGAAGTTGAGCGCGGACACCCGGCCGAAGGGCCAGATGTACACGATCTTGTCGACCGGGAAGATCACGTACGAGGCGATGAAGCCGACAGTGGCCAGCATCGACAGCACGAACATGAAGGCGACCGCACGCTCGGACCGGCGGGCGGCCCGCTCGTCGATGTCCTGGATGCGCGGCTTGTGGGGCGGAAGGCCCGGGTCGGCGAACGGATCGTCGGCGACCTTCACCGCGCCGTGCGCGGTGTCCTGCCCCGCGGGCAGGTTCTCTTCTGGAATCTCTTGGGTACTCATGACTTCTTGGCCTTAGCGGTGTGGGCCGCGACCCAGATGGCAACTGCGATGAGCGCGCCCAGACCGAAGACCCAGGCGAACAGACCCTCGGAGACGGGGCCGAGGCCACCGAGCGAGAGACCGCCCGGGTTGTCGGCCTTCTCGCCGTTGACGGCCTGGACGTACGCGATGATGTCCTTCTTCTCCTGCTCCGGCATGGTCGTGTCCGGGAAGGAGGGCATGTTCTGCGGGCCGGTCTGCATGGCCTCGTAGAGGTGCTTCGGGCTCACGCCTTCGAGGCTGGGGGCGTACTTGCCGTTGCTCAGCGCGCCGCCCTCACCGGTGAAGTTGTGGCACTGGGCACAGTTGCTGCGGAACAGCTCGCCACCCTTGGCGATGTCGGCTCCGGCAGGGTTGTACTGGGCCTCGGTCGGCGTGATCGGACCGGCACCGAGAGAGGCGACGTACGCCGCGAGCTGATCGATCTCAGCCTGCGAGTAGATGACCTTCTTCTTCGGGACCTGGGCGCCCGGCTGCTGGGCCGGCATGCGGCCCGTGCCGACCTGGAAGTCGACTGAGGCCGAGCCGACGCCGACCAGGGACGGGCCGTCAGTGGTGCCCTGACCGCCGGTTCCGTGGCAGCTGGCGCAGCCGACGGAGTAGAGCTTCTTGCCCTCCTCGATCGCGAGGGACTGGGCGGTTTCATCGGCCTTCGCCGTGCCCGCGGGCGCGAACGCGGCGTACAGCCCCCCAGTGGCCGCCAGCGCGAGTAGGAGGACGACGACCGCCGCCAGCGGATGGCGTCGTCGTGCGGAGAGCTTTTTCACGGATTACCCCGGTGTCAGGATCTTCTGCGTCGATGCTTGCTGGATGTCTCGGTCCGCCATGAGGCGGTGACCGATTACTTGATCATGTAGATCGTGGCGAAGAGGCCGATCCAGACGACATCGACGAAGTGCCAGTAGTAGGACACGACGATGGCGGCGGTTGCCTGCTCGTGGGTGAACCTCTTGGCGGCGTACGTCCGGCCGAGGACCAGCAGGAAGGCGATGAGACCGCCCGTCACGTGCAGGCCGTGGAAGCCGGTGGTCAGGTAGAACACCGAGCCGTACGGGTCCGACGAGAGCGAGAGGCCCTCGTGCTTGACCAGCTCGGTGTACTCGAAGACCTGGCCGCCGATGAAGATCGCACCCATCACGAACGTGATGATGAACCACGTCCTGAGCTTCTTCACGTCGCCCCGCTCGGCGGCGAAGACGCCGAGCTGACAGGTGAGGGAGGAGAGCACCAGGATCGTGGTGTTGGTCGCCGAGAACGGGAAGTTCAAGGCCGAGGCCTTTTCCGCCCAGAACTCGGGACCGGTCACCGATCGCAGGGTGAAGTACATCGCGAAGAGGGCCGCGAAGAACATCAGCTCGGAGCTCAACCAGATGATGGTTCCGACGCTGGTGAGGTTCGGTCGATTGACCGACGGGTGCGCGTGCCCTGTTTCTACTGTCGTTACTGTCGCCACGACCGACATTATGTCGGTCGCTTATCCCGCCCTCACTCCGGGGGGTGCCGTTCGGAGTGTCAGGGGGGTGTGTCCAGCCCGAACGGCCCATCGGAAGGCCCTTCGAACAGGTGCTGAACGGGTGTTGACGGGGTGTGGACCGGAGTAGCATCCCGCGCATCGATCGACGACCTTCCCACGGACTTCCCCACGGAGGAACGATGCAGTCGAGTGCCACGGTCCTGGTCTACAGCGACGACGCGAACACCCGCGCGCAGGTGCGCCTCGCCGCCGGGCGCAGGCCCGCGGCCGACGTCCCCCCGGTCGAGTTCGTGGAGTGCGCGACTCTGCCGGCGGTGCTGAAGCGCCTGGACGAGGGCGGTGTGGACGTGTGCGTCCTGGACGGCGAGGCGGTGCCCGCCGGCGGCATGGGCGTCTGCCGGCAGATCAAGGACGAGATCTTCCGCTGCCCGCCGGTGCTGCTGCTCATCGGGCGCCCGCAGGACGCCTGGCTGGCCACCTGGAGCCGCGCGGACGCCGCGATCACCCTTCCGGTGGAACCGGTGGAGTTCGCGGCGTCCCTGGCGTCCCTGCTGCGTTCCCGCCTGTCCCTCGACGCGTAACCCAGCCCTAGAAGGAGAGGGGCCGCAGGCGGGCCTTGGCGTCCTCGGTGGCGGTCGGGTCTCCCGACTGTTCCACCAGGGCGCTGCCCTTGCGCCACTTGTCCCACGGCATGTTCCAGTCGCCGAAGCCGTTGCCGAAGGTGTCCATCGTGTTGCCTGAGCTGTTGACGGTCTTCACGATGTCGCCGGGGCGGACGGTCTCGTAGAACCAGGCCGCGTTCCCGGTCGACATGCCGACACAGCCGTGGCTGACGTTCGCCACGCCCTGCGAGCCGACGGACCAGGGCGCGGCGTGGACGTATTCGCCGCTCCATGTCACCCGCGTGGCGTAGTAGACCGGCAGGTCGTACGACTCCGAACTGCCTTCCGCGATGCCGACGCTGGTGCCCCGCATCCGGACGTAGTACTCCTTGCCGAGCACGACCTTGATGCCGTTGCGGGTGGAGAAGCCCGGCTTGCCGGTGGTCACCGGAATGGTGTTGATCACTTCTCCGTTGCGCCGGACGGTCATGTAGTGCGACCCGGCGTCCGCGACCGCCTCGACGCGGTCGCCGATGGAGAGCTTCAGCGGCTTGGACGCGCCGCCGTAGAGCTTGTCCCCCACCTTGAGGCCGTCCAGGTTGGCGGTGGCCGTGACGCGCGCTCCCGCGGGCCAGTACTCCTTCGGGCGGAAGTGCAGCTTCTTGTCGTCCACCCAGTACCAGGAGCCTTCGACGGCGGGGGTGGAGCGGACCTTGAGGGCCCGCTCGACGACCGCGCGGGCCGCCCTGTCCTTCACGGGGAGGCTGAGGTCGGCGGTGAGGGGCTGTCCGACGCCGTACGTGCCCGTCTCAGGCCCGAAGGTGGCGGTCAGGGCCCGTTTGGCCGGTGCCGTCTCGAACGTGTACGTACGGGCGCCTGGAGCGCCGTCCTCGTCCTCGGTGGCCACCCGGACGGTGTAGTGGGTGCCGGCGGCCAGGGCGGCCGTGGAGCGCCAGCGCTGCCCGTCCGCGGTGAGTTCGCCTGCCAGATGGCGTCCTGCGGTGTCTATGGCGGTGACGTCGGTGATCCGACCGTCCTCGCCCTTGGCGGAGATCTCCAGGGGCTTCTCCGGGTCCGCCTTGGCGCCGCCCGTCCCGGCGCTGATGGCGAGCTGGTCCGCCGCGTCGTAGGGCTTCACCGACAGGGGATGGCCGTCGGAGCCCGCGCAGGCCGTGGCGGCCGCGGTGACGGTGACGGCCAGAAGAGTGCAGCTCAGAACAGTCCGAATGCGCGGCGTGTCGTTCATGACTTCACGCTAAGGACTGTCCTCGGCAGCAGCGCGCCGAGTGCGGCAAAAGAGGGGCCCGGACACTTCGGTGACGAAGTGTCCGGGCCCCTCTGGGTGCTCCGTTACGGAGCGGGGTACCGCTGCGGCGTTGCCGCTACTGGTTCTGGTTCTCGCCGCGGTAGAACTCGAAGACCCAGCCGAACAGGCCGACGAGGATCAGCGGGGCGGAGAAGTACAGGATCCACCAGCCCATCGCGACGGCGAGGAAGGCGAGCGCACCACCGACGGCCAGCGAGAGCGGCTGCCAGCTGTGGGGGGCGAAGAAGCCCACCTCGCCGGCCTCGTCCGCGACGTCGGCCTCCTTGTTGTCCTGCGCCATCGCGTCGACACGCTTGGCCGTGAAGGCCAGGTAGTAGCCGATCATGATGGACAGGCCGAAGGCGAGGAACAGCGCCGTGGTGCCGACCGGCTCCTTCGACCACACGCCATACAGGATGGCCACGGCGAGGATGAAGACGCTCAGCCAGATGAACATCTTGCCTTGGATCTTCACTTGCCGGCCTCCTTGCCGCTCGTGAGGGCCTCGGCCACGTGCCCCTTGTTCTCCAGCTGGTCGACAGCGGCGATCTCAGGGTGGTGCAGGTCGAAGGCCGGGGACTCGGAGCGGATCCGCGGCAGCGTGAGGAAGTTGTGCCGCGGCGGCGGGCAGGACGTCGCCCACTCGAGCGAACGGCCGTAGCCCCACGGGTCGTCGACCTCGATCTTCTTGCCGTACTTGGCGGTCTTCCAGACGTTGTAGAAGAACGGCAGGATCGACAGACCGAGCAGGAAGGAGGAGATCGTCGAGATCGTGTTCAGCGCGGTGAAGCCGTCGGCGTCGAGGTAGTCCGCGTAACGACGCGGCATGCCCTCGGCACCGAGCCAGTGCTGCACCAGGAAGGTGCCGTGGAAGCCGATGAACAGCGTCCAGAACGTCATCTTGCCGAGTCGCTCGTCCAGCATCTTGCCCGTGAACTTCGGCCACCAGAAGTGGAAGCCGGCGAACATCGCGAACACCACGGTGCCGAAGACGACGTAGTGGAAGTGCGCGACGACGAAGTACGAGTCCGAGACGTGGAAGTCCATCGGCGGCGAGGCCAGGATGACACCCGTCAGACCACCGAAGGTGAAGGTGATCAGGAAGCCGATCGTCCAGAGCATCGGTGTCTCGAACGACAACGAGCCCTTCCACATCGTTCCGATCCAGTTGAAGAACTTCACGCCTGTCGGTACGGCGATGAGGAACGTCATGAAGGAGAAGAACGGTAGGAGCACACCGCCTGTGACGTACATGTGGTGGGCCCACACGGTCACGGACAGGCCGGCGATCGCGATGGTCGCGGCCACCAGACCGATGTAGCCGAACATCGGCTTACGGCTGAAGACCGGGATGACCTCGGAGACGATGCCGAAGAACGGCAGCGCGATGATGTACACCTCTGGGTGTCCGAAGAACCAGAAGAGGTGCTGCCAGAGCAGCGCTCCACCATTGGCCGCGTCGAAGATGTGCGAGCCGAACTTGCGGTCCGCCTCCAGGGCGAACAGCGCGGCCGCCAGGACCGGGAACGCGAGCAGGACCAGGACACCGGTCAGCAGCACGTTCCAGGTGAAGATCGGCATACGGAACATCGTCATGCCCGGAGCGCGCATGCAGATGATCGTGGTGATGAAGTTGACCGAACCGAGGATCGTGCCGAAGCCGGAGAAGGCCAGACCCATGATCCACATGTCGGCGCCGACACCCGGCGAGCGGACGGCGTCCGACAGCGGGGAGTAGGCGAACCAGCCGAAGTCGGCCGCACCCTGCGGGGTGAGGAAGCCGGCCACCGCGATGATCGAGCCGAAGAGGTACAGCCAGTACGCGAACATGTTCAGCCGCGGGAACGCCACGTCGGGCGCGCCGATCTGCAGCGGCATGATCCAGTTCGCGAATCCGGCGAACAGCGGCGTCGCGAACATCAGCAGCATGATCGTGCCGTGCATCGTGAACGCCTGGTTGAACTGCTCGTTCGACATGATCTGCGTACCCGGACGGGCCAGCTCGGCGCGCATGAAGAGCGCCATGAGACCGCCGATGCAGAAGAACGCGAACGACGTGACCAGGTACATCGTCCCGATCGTCTTGTGATCGGTGGTGGTCAGCCACTTGATCACGACGTTGCCGGGCTGCTTGCGCCGTACGGGCAGCTCGTTCTCGTACGAGTCCTCAGCTGCGGCGGCACCCTGGGTTTCGTTGTGGATGCTCACAGTTGGTTCTTCTCCGCATTCCTGGCCGGGTCCGTCTGCTCGATGCCAGACGGGATGTAGCCGGTCTGCCCCTTCTCGGCCAGCTCCTTCAGGTGCTGCTGGTAGCGCTCCGGAGAGACCACCTTGACGTTGAAGAGCATCCGGGAGTGGTCGACACCGCACAGCTCGGCGCACTTGCCGAGGAAGGTGCCCTCCTGGTTCGGAGTCACCTCGAAGACGTTGGTGTGACCCGGGATGACGTCCTGCTTGAACAGGAAGGGGACCACCCAGAAGGAGTGGATGACGTCGCGGGAGGTCAGGACGAACCGGACCTTCTCGCCCTTGGGCAGCCACAGGGTCGGGCCCGGGTTGCCGGTCTGCGGGTTCCGGTCGCCGGGGATACCGGCGTCGTAGACGCCGCCGGCGTTCTCCGGGAACGCCTCGAGGTACTTGTCCGGGATCGAGGAGAGGTTCTTGTCCGCCTTGGCGTCACCCTCGACACCGGGCACGTTCTCGACGTAGTTGAAGCCCCAGCTCCACTGGTAGCCGACCACGTTGATGGTGTGGGCGGGCTTGGGGGAGAGGCTGAGGAGCTTGGACTCGTCGCGCGCGGTGAAGTAGAAGAGCACCGAGACGATGATGAGCGGGGTGACCGTGTACAGCGCCTCGATGGGCATGTTGTAACGGGTCTGCGGAGGTACCTCGACCTTGGTCCTGCTCCGCCGGTGGAAGATGACGGACCAGATGATCAGGCCCCACACCAGGATTCCGGTGATGAGCGCGGCGGCCCACGAGCCCTGCCACAGGGAGAGGATCGTGGGAGCCTCTTCCGTGACGGGGGTGGGCATGCCAAGGCGGGGGAAGTCTTCCCAGTTGTACGAGCAGCCCGTGGCTGTCGCCAGGATCAGGCCCGCAGTCAGCACCTGCGGCAGCTTCCGCCGCATCGGGCGCCGCGACGAGCGGTCGGAGCCGTTGGGACTCACGTAGCGCCTTCCCGAGAGTCTCGGCCCGCAGTGGTCGGCCACGGCCGTCCGTCTCGCTGGTCGGTCGCCGCCCCGGCCGCGGGCAGGGGTTTGGATGTTTATGCGGACCAAACCCTACTGGACGCTATTTGGGGTCGCGCGGGGAGGGTGCCCAACGCGCCGCCCGAGCCCCCGAAGGGGTGGACTCCGAGGTTCCGGAGGGGGGTCCCGGGGGCCCGTCCGGCGGTCTGGCGTCGTACCGGGAGGGCCTTCTGACGAGGGCTCACGAGAAGCGCACGGATGTGCGGACGGATGTGTGGGCGGTGGTGCGGGCCGGGCGCGTCGGGCGTGTCGGCCGGGCGCGGGACGGGGGTCGGCACGGCGGGTCGGGGCGGGTCCGCCGGGCAGGGCGGGGAGGGGTCGCCCGGCAGGTCGGGGCGAGGCCGCGCGGCGGGTCGGAGAGGGGTGCCCCGGCGGGTCGGGGACGGACGGCCCTACCGTGGGCGGATGCCGTACTTCGATGCCGCGTCCGCCGCGCCCCTGCACCCCGTCGCCCGCCAGGCGCTGCTCGCCTCCCTGGACGAGGGCTGGGCCGACCCGGCCCGGCTGTACCGGGAGGGGAGGCGGGCCCGGCTGCTCCTGGACGCGGCGCGGGAGGCCGCGGCGGAGGCGGTGGGGTGCCGTCCCGACGAGCTCGTGTTCACTCCTTCGGGGACGCGCGCGGTTCACGCCGGAATCTCCGGGGCCCTCGCGGGCCGTCGGCGTGTCGGGACCGGTCTCGTCGTCTCGGCGGTCGAGCACTCCTCCGTCCTGCACGCGGCCGAGCGGCACGCGGCGGCGGGCGGCGCGGTGACCGAGGTGCCGGTGGGCCGGTCGGGCGCGGTGGACCCGGAGGGCTTCGCCACGGCGCTGGACGCCGGGACGGCCCTGGCGTGTCTCCAGTCGGCCAACCACGAGGTGGGGACCGAACAGCCGGTCGCCGAGGTCGCCGAGGCCTGCCGGGCGGCGGGGGTGCCGCTGCTCGTGGACGCGGCCCAGTCGCTGGGCTGGGGGCCGGTGGAGGGCGACTGGTCGCTGCTCGCGGCGAGCGCGCACAAGTGGGGCGGCCCGGCGGGCGTGGGGCTCCTCGCCGTACGGAAGGGGGTGCGGTTCGCTCCCCAAGGCCCCGCGGACGAACGGGAGTCGGGGCGGGCGCCCGGCTTCGAGAACCTGCCGGCGATCGTGGCGGCGGCGGCCTCGCTGCGGGCGGTCCGGGCGGAGGCGGCGGCCGAGTCGGCACGGCTGCGGGGCCTGGTGGACCGGATCCGGGCACGGGTGCCGGAGCTGGTGCCGGACGTGGAGGTGGTGGGCGACCCGGTGGCCCGGCTCCCCCATCTCGTCACGTTCTCCTGCCTCTATGTCGACGGAGAGACCCTGCTGCACGAGCTGGACCGGGAGGGTTTCTCCGTTTCGTCCGGTTCGTCGTGTACGAGCTCGACGCTGACGCCCAGCCATGTGCTGCGCGCGATGGGCGTGCTGAGCGAGGGGAACGTCCGGGTGTCGCTGCCGGCCGGCACCCCGGCGGAGGACGTGGACCGCTTCCTCGACGTGCTGCCGGGGGTGGTCGCGGGGGTACGGGAGCGGCTCGGCGCTCCGGCGACCCCGGCCGCGGCCCCGGCGGCCGGCTCCGGCTCGCTCGTGGTGGACGCGCTCGGCCGGCGCTGCCCGATCCCGGTGATCGAGCTGGCGAAGGTGATCGGCGACGTCCCGGTCGGCGGGACGGTGACCGTCCTCGCCGACGACGCGGCGGCCCGCCTCGACATCCCGGCCTGGTGCGAGATGCGCGGCCAGGAGTACGTGGGCGAGGAGCCGTCCGAACGGGGCGGCGTCGCGTACGTGGTGCGGCGGGTGGCCTGAGCCGCCCGCCGCACACCACCGCCAGGGGCGTCAGCCCAGGTGGGACTGGACCTCGGCGGCGGCCTCGTCGCCGTAGGCCTTGGTGAAGCGGTCCATGAAGTTGGCGCGGCGCAGGGTGTACTCCTGCGTGCCCAGGGTCTCGATGACGAGCGTGGCGAGCATGCAGCCGATCTGGGCGGCGCGCTCCAGGTCGACGCCCCAGTGCAGACCCGTCAGGAAGCCGGCGCGGAAGGCGTCGCCGACGCCGGTGGGGTCGACCTTGGCCGTCTCCTCGGGGCAGCCGACCTCGATCGGGGTCTCGCCGACGCGCTCGATGCGGACGCCGCGCGAGCCGAGGGTGGTGATCCGGTGGCCGACGCGGGAGAGGATCTCCGCCTCGGTCCAGCCCGTCTTGGACTCGATGAGGCCCTTCTCGTACTCGTTGGAGAAGAGGTAGGTGGCCCCGTCGAGGAGCGTGCGGATCTCCTCGCCGTCCATGCGCGCGATCTGCTGCGAGAAGTCGGCGGCGAACGGGATCGACCGGGAGCGGCACTCCTCCGTGTGGCGGAGCATCGCCTCGGGGTCGTCGGCGCCGATCAGGACCAGGTCGAGGCCGCCCACGCGGTCGGCGACGGCCTTGAGCTCGATCAGCCGGGCCTCGCTCATCGCGCCCGTGTAGAAGGAGCCGATCTGGTTGTGGTCCTTGTCCGTGGTGCAGACGAAGCGGGCGGTGTGCAGGACCTCGGAGATCCGCACGGAGGAGGTGTCGACGCCGTGGCGGTCGAGCCAGGCGCGGTACTCGTCGAAGTCGAAGCCGGCGGCGCCCACGAGGAGCGGGGTGCTGCCGAGCTGGCCCATGCCGAAGCAGATGTTGGCCGCGACGCCTCCCCGGCGCACGTCCAGGTTGTCGACGAGGAACGAGAGGGACACCGTGTGGAGCTGGTCGGCCACGAGCTGGTCGGCGAACCGGCCGGGGAAGGTCATGAGGTGGTCGGTGGCGATGGAGCCGGTGACTGCGATACGCACGGCGGGGTGCTCCTGCGGAAATCGATAGGGCGCGCGAAGCGCTCGACTGAAGGGTGGTGGTGGGCGACGGGCGGGCGACAGTTCACGCTACCGGGTGGGGGCGGTCCTGCCGAACAGTGGAAACTACCCCAGAGTAGGCCTTTTCTCCGGAGCGCTCGGATGCATACGGTGCGGCCATGACCACGTACCCCGCTCCTCGCGAGCGCCACGAGTCCGAGTTGAGCCTCGCCCAGCTGTGCGGCGACGGTGCTCGGATGGCCCCCCACTGGGTGTCCCCGGTCTCTCCCGCACCCGCCCCGGTCTCCCCCGCGCTGATCCACGGGGTCGTCATCCCGGCGGCCTCCGCGCGGCTGATCGCCGCCACCGCGGAGTACGGCGGCTGACGGAACCGTCCGCGCGTCCGCTCCGTCCCACCCGTGTCCGATCGATACGAGGGAGCGATGCGGTGAGCGGTACGGAGAACGGGCAGAGGCGGCGGAGGCTGCTCACCGCCTCGGTGGCGGCGGGTGTCCTGCTGGCCGGTGGCGGTGGGGTCTATCTCGCCGTGGCCGCGACGGCACCCGGCAAGGCCACACCGAGCGGGACGGCCGACGCGGCCCACGCGGCCGCGCCGCCGCCGTTGCGTCTGGAGAGCGGTACGGATGGCGGTACGGGCATCGCCCCCGGCGAGCCCGACCCCGGAGGCGGTCCGAACGGGACCGTCTACACAGCCAAGGGCCCCCTCCCCCAAGGGCCCTCCTCGGCCGCGGTCCACCGGCCCGAGGGCCTGGTCACCTCGGCGGAGGTGACCAGGCTGGCCGAAGCGCTGGGCATCTCCGGGAGCCCCGCCCTGGTCGGCGAGGTCTGGACGATCCGGCCGGAGAAGGACGGCTCGGGGGCGCGCCTCGACGTGGCGCGGAAGGCCCCGGGGAACTGGACGTACTCCTGGTACGACGGCGGTCCGGCCGGCGACGCCTGCCTCAAGGGCAAGGCCTGCCCTCCGCCGGGTGAGACGAAGCCCTCCCCCGGTGGTTCGCCGGTGAGCGAGGCGGCGGCGAAGGCCGCGGCGGCTCCCGTCCTGAAGGCGATCGGCCAGGACGACGCCAAGGTGACCGCGACCCAGGTGATGAACGGCTCGGTCCGGGTGGTCAACGCCGAGCCCGTGGTGGGCGGGCTGCCGACCTACGGCTGGTCGACGGGGCTCCACATCGGGCCGGACGGCCGGCCGGTCGCCGGGAGCGGGATGCTCAAGGAGCCGGCGAAGGGCGACACGTACCCGGTGATCGGGGCGGAGAAGGCGCTCGCCGAGCTGAACGAGGCCTCGAAGGGAACCGGCCCGATCGGCATCGGCGGCTGTGCCACCGACCCGCCGGCCGGGGTGCCGGAGGCCGGGAAGAAGACCGAGGGGGGCGTGCCCGACATCGGCAGGGACCTCGACGAGCCGGTGACCGGAGCGACCGACGCCCCGGGCGCGCCCTGCCAGTCGATCGCGGACCGGGTGGCGCCGGACGAGGTGCCGGTGACGCGGGCGGTGTTCGGACTGGCCGCGCAGGACGTGGCCGGTGAGCGGCTGCTCGTCCCGGCGTGGCTGTTCACGGCGGACCCCGCGGACATGGCGCCGTACACGGTGACGCAGACGGCGGTGGCCCCGGAGTTCCTGGCGCCGCCCGTGAAGCCCTCGCCCACGCCGACGCCGGAGCCCGACGAGGGCACGTCCCCGGCGCGGCAGATCGAGTCGTACCGGACCGAGGGGGACGGCCGGAAGCTGACCGTCACCTTCTGGGGCGGGGTGTGCAGCGAGTACACGGTGACGGCGACGGAGAGCGCGGACCGGGTCACGGTGCGGGTGAAGGAGACGCCGATCGACCCGGGCAGGGCGTGCATCGCCATCGCGGTCGAGGTGACGAAGCCGGTGACGCTCGACCGGCCGCTGGGCGACCGGCCCGTCGTCGACGGGGCGAGCGGGGAGGCCGTGCCGCGCCGCTGACCACAGCCGTAGGGGTACATGCCGCGAGGGCGGCGGTCCGGGAGTACCGGACCGCCGCCCTCGCGTTCGTGCGGGTGGTGCGACTTAGCTGAACGAGTCGCCGCAGGCGCAGGAGCCCGTGGCGTTCGGGTTGTCGATCGTGAAGCCCTGCTTCTCGATGGTGTCGACGAAGTCGATCGAGGCGCCGCCGAGGTAGGGGGCGCTCATGCGGTCGGTGACGACCTTGACTCCGTCGAAGTCCTTCACGACATCGCCGTCGAGCGAACGCTCGTCGAAGAACAGCTGGTAACGCAGGCCGGAGCAGCCACCGGGCTGTACGGCGACGCGCAGGGCCAGGTCCTCGCGGCCTTCCTGGTCGAGGAGGGCCTTGACCTTGGCCGCGGCGGCGTCGGACAGGAGGATGCCGTCGCTGACAGTGGTCTTCTCGTCCGATACGGACATCTGCTTCTCTCCCGGTGTGTACGGAGACTGCTTGCCGACGGTTGCAACCGGCGGTGTCCCGGATTCATTCCGGGGCGAGCGGGTCTTTCTTCTTTCATGCTCGCACACCCTGTCCTCGAGTGCGGACGGCGAATTCGTCACATCGACACTATGGACATCGTCAACGTGACGTGAAGCGGTTATGATAGATAGCGTCATTTCGACGAAAAGGCTTGTCCCGAAGACCCGAAGAAAGGGTGCGTGTCGTGACCACCGCCCAGCCCCTGGATGTCCAGCCGACGCCGCTCGCCCTGCTCCTGCTCGGCCGCGAGGCCGACCCGAAGAGCGAGCGCGGCGTGGAGTGCCCGGGCGACCTGCCGTCGCCCTCCGACCCGGACCTCGTGGAGCGCGCCCGCGCGGCCAAGGAGAAGCTCGGGGACAAGGTCTTCGTGCTCGGCCACCACTACCAGCGTGACGAGGTCATCCAGTTCGCCGACGTCACCGGCGACTCGTTCAAGCTCGCGCGCGACGCCGCAGCCAAGCCGGAGGCCGAGTACATCGTCTTCTGCGGTGTGCACTTCATGGCCGAGTCGGCCGACATCCTCACCACCGACGACCAGAAGGTCGTCCTGCCGGACCTGGCGGCCGGCTGTTCGATGGCCGACATGGCCACCGCCGAGCAGGTCGCCGAGTGCTGGGACGTGCTGACCGAGGCCGGCGTCGCCGAGCAGGTCGTGCCCGTCTCGTACATGAACTCCTCGGCCGACATCAAGGCCTTCACCGGCAAGCACGGGGGCACGATCTGCACCTCGTCGAACGCCAAGCGGGCGCTGGACTGGGCCTTCGAGCAGGGGGAGCCCGGCACAACAAAGGTTCTCTTCCTGCCGGACCAGCACCTCGGCCGCAACACCGCCGTCCGCGACATGGGCATGTCCCTGGACGACTGCGTGCTCTACAACCCGCACAAGCCCAACGGCGGGCTCACCGTCGAGGAGCTGCGCAACGCCAAGATGATCCTGTGGCGCGGGCACTGCTCGGTGCACGGCCGCTTCTCGCTGGACTCGGTCAACGACGTCCGCGAGCGGATCCCGGGCGTGAACGTGCTGGTCCACCCGGAGTGCAAGCACGAGGTCGTCGCCGCCGCGGACTACGTGGGCTCGACCGAGTACATCATCAACACCCTGGACGCGGCCCCGGCCGGTTCGAAGTGGGCGATCGGCACCGAGCTGAACCTGGTCCGCCGCGTGGCCAACGCGCACCCGGACAAGGAGGTCGTCTTCCTCGACAAGACGGTCTGCTTCTGCTCGACCATGAACCGCATCGACCTGCCGCACCTGGTGTGGACCCTGGAGTCGCTGGCCGAGGGCAACCTCGTCAACCAGATCCGGGTCGACAAGGAGACGGAGAGCTTCGCCAAGCTCGCCCTGGAGCGGATGCTGGCGCTGCCGTAACGGTTCTCCCGTACGTACGCCGAAGGGGCGCCCCGCGAGTTCGCGGGGCGCCCCTTCCGTCCGTCACCCGGTGATCAGTCGAGGATGTCCAGCAGGGTGGCGTCCACCGGGGTCACGTCCCCCTGCTCCGGGATCTTCGTCTTCTCGCCCTTCCCGGCCGCCTTCTTCGTCGCCTTCTCGCCCTTCTTCGCCGCCTTCTTCTTCGCGCGGCGCTCCTTGCGGAGCTCCACCATCGCGTAGAGCGTCGGGACGAGGAGCAGGGTCAGCAGCGTCGAGGTGATCAGGCCGCCGATCACGACCACGGCGAGCGGCTGGGCGATGAAGCCGCCCTCGCCGGTGACGCCGAGGGCCATGGGCAGCAGGGCGAAGATCGTCGCCAGAGCGGTCATCAGGATCGGGCGGAGCCGGTGCCGGCCGCCCTCGATCACCGCTTCGACGACGCCCAGGCCCTGGGCCCGGTACTGGTTGATCAGGTCGATGAGGACGATCGCGTTGGTCACGACGATGCCGATGAGCATCAGCATGCCGATCATCGCCGGGACGCCCATCGCGGTGTCGGTGACCACGAGCAGACCGATCGCGCCGGTCGCCGCGAACGGGATCGAGACCAGCAGGATCAGCGGCTGGATCAGCGACCGGAAGGTCGCCACGAGCAGCATGAAGACGATCGCGACGGCCGCGAGCATCGCCAGGAGCAGGCTGAGCTGGGCCTCGCTCGTGTCCTCGCTGACACCGCCGATGGTGGCGGTGGCGCCCTCGGGCAGCTCCAGGGACTTCAGCTTCGTCTCGAGCTCGTAGCCGGCCGCGCCGGTGTCGTCCCCCGTCGGCTTGGCCGTGACCGTCGCCGCGCGGGCGCCGTCGATCCGGGTCATGGAGACCGGGCCGGGGACCAGCTCGACGGTGGCGATGTCGCCCAGCTTCACCGGGCCGAGCGGCAGGGCCTTGAGCTCGGCGAGGGTGGTGGCGGGCTTCGCCGAGGTGATGAGGACGTCCCGCTCGCTGTCGTCGAGGATCGCCTTGGCGGCCGGGGTGCCCCGGACGGCCTGGGCGACGATCATGCCGAGCGTGCCGGTGTCGAAGCCCGCGTCGGCCGCCTTGGCGTTGGCCTTGACCGAGATGCGCGGGACGGACTGCGAGAGGTCGCTCTGGACGTCGGTGACGTCCTTCATCCCGGCGATCGCCGTGCGGACCTGCTCGGAGGCCTGCTCCAGGACCTTCGGGTCGGCTGCCTTGACGACCACGCTCAGGTCCTGGCTGCCGAAGCCGTCGCCGGCCGCGATGGTGGTGTCGCCGATGCCGTCGAGGCCCGCGAGCGCCTTGTCGAGGGAGTCACGGACCTTCTCGTAGGCGTCCGAGCTCTCCAGGCCGACCTTGTACGAGGCCTGGTTGGAGCCGGTGCCGCCGCCGAAGGCCGCCATGAAGCCGGAGGAGCCGACGGTGACCTGGTAGTCCTTGACGCCCTCGGTCTCCGCGAGGACCTTCTCGATCTTCTTCGCGGCCTCGTCGGAGGCGCTCAGGCTGGTGCCGGGCGCCAGCTCCTGCCGGATGCTGAGCACCTCCTGCTCGCCCGGGTCGAAGAAGTTCGTCTTCAGGAGGCCGCCCATGCCGAAGGTGAGGACCAGGACGACGAGGGCGATGGCCACGCTGGTGAGCCTGCGCCGGGTCGCGAAGCGCAGGACGGGCACGTACGCGCGCTGGAGCCTGCTCTTCTCCTCCTTCTCCTCGGCCAGTCGGCGGGCCTCCTCCGGGTCCTCCGACGTGCCCTTGGGGGCCCGCAGGAACCAGTACGAGAGGACCGGGACGACGGTCAGGGAGACGAGCAGCGAGGCGAGCAGGGCCGCCGTCACCGTCAGCGAGAAGGAGCCGAACAGCTCGCCGACCATGCCTCCGACCAGGCCGATCGGCAGGAAGACCGCGACGGTGGTGAGGGTCGAGGAGGTGACGGCGCCGGCTACCTCGCGGACCGCGGTGATGATCGCGGCCTGGCGCTCCTCGCCGTAGCCCAGGTGACGCTTGATGTTCTCCAGGACCACGATCGAGTCGTCGACGACCCGGCCGATGGCGATGGTGAGCGCGCCCAGGGTGAGCATGTTGAGCGAGAGGTCGCGGGTCCACAGCACGATCAGGGCCAGGACGACCGAGAGCGGGATGGAGACCGCGGTCACCAGGGTCGAGCGGATCGAGGTCAGGAAGACCAGGATCACCAGGACGGCCATGACGAGGCCCAGCGCGCCCTCCGTGGTCAGGCCGGAGATCGCCTTGGCGACGGCCGGGCCCTGGTCGGAGACGACGGTCAGCTCGGCGCCGGCGCCGAGGTCGCGGCGCAGGTCGGGCAGCTTCTCCTCGACGGCGTCGGAGATGGCGACGGCGCTGCCGTCCTTGTCCATGGTGGCCATGACGGCGAGGCTGGGCTTGCCGTTGGTGCGGGTGAGGGAGACGCGCTGGGACTCCTCCTGGCGGACGGTGGCGACGTCGCCGAGGCGGACCGCCTTGCCCTTGCCGGGGGTGGCCGAGGGGATGCGCAGGTCCTCGATCTGCCGCAGGGAGGTGTAGCCGCCGCCGACCTGGATCGTGCGGCTCTTGCCGGCCTCGGAGAAGGAGCCGGCCGGCATCGTGGCGCCGCCGGAGCGGAGCGCCTCGGCGAGCTTCATGGAGCTGAGGCCGGCCGCGGCGAGCTTGCGCTCGTCCGGGGTGACCGAGACCTGGAGGTCCTGGACGCCGTCGATCGAGACCTGGCCGACGCCCTCGATGCCCTCCAGGGCGGGGACGACGGTCTTCTGCAGCTGGTCGGCGAGTGCCTGCGGGTCCTGGTCCGAGGAGGCGGCGAGGACGACGGTCGGCATGTCGTCCGTCGAACCGGCCACGACCTGCGGGTCGACGGAGTCGGGCAGCTGGGCGCGGGCCCGGTTCACGGCCTGCTGGACGTCGGCGACGAGCTGCTTGGTCGACTCGTCGCCGTAGTCGAAGGAGGCCATGATGACGGCGCTGCCCTCGGAGGCGGTGGAGGTGACCGACTTCAGACCGTCGACGGCCTTGAGGCTGTTCTCCAGCGGCTCGACGACCTGCTTCTCGACCACATCGGGAGAGGCGCCCTGGTACGGGGCGAGGATCGAGACCATGGGGAGCTCGATCGAGGGCAGCAACTGCTGCTTCAGCTGCGGTATCGCGATCGCCCCGAAGACGATCGCGACGATGGACGTCAGCCCGATCAGGGCCCGTTGCGCGAGGCTGAATCTGGACAGCCAGGACATGGGGTCTCTCTTCTGTGGCGTACTCGTCGGCAGGCGGGAGCAGCCAAGACCCCGGCCGTCAACCGCCGGAGGTGCCCTCCCCGCCTATACGATCTGCCATCCCCGGCCGGAAGTCCTCGGCCCCCGGGTCCACATCCTTATCCCGCGCATACCGCGTCTGGAGTACGCCGGGGCCTTCGGTCACTCCACCCTCGGACGTACCAGTCCCGATTCGTACGCCGTGACGACCAGCTGGGCGCGGTCGCGGGCGCCGAGCTTGGCCATGGTCCGGTTGACGTGTGTCTTCACGGTGAGCGGGCTGACGTCGAGCCGCTCGGCGATCTCGTCGTTGGAGAGGCCGCCGCCGACGAGGACGAGGACCTCGCGCTCGCGGGCGGTGAGCGCGGCGAGCCGCTCGGAGTAGGGCCGGTCGCCGGTGGACAGGGGTTCGAGCCCGCCGCCCTGCGCGAGGAAGGTGGCGATGAGGCCCTTGGTGGCGACCGGGGAGAGCAGCGCCTCGCCGGCGTGGGCGATCCGGATCGCGCCGAGCAGCTCCTCCGGTTCGGCGCCCTTGCCGAGGAAGCCGGACGCCCCGGCGCGCAGTGACTGCACGACGTACTCGTCGACCTCGAAGGTGGTGAGCATGACGATGCGTACGGCGGACAGCTCGGGGTCCGCGGTGATCGCGCGGGTCGCCGCGAGGCCGTCCGTGCCCGGCATCCGGATGTCCATGAGGACGACGTCCGGCCGCTCGGCGCGGGCCAGGGCGACGGCCTGGGCGCCGTCGGCGGCCTCGCCGACGACCTCCATGTCCGGCTCGGAGTCGACCAGGACCTTGAAGGCGCTGCGGAGCAGGGCCTGGTCGTCGGCGAGCAGTACCCGGATCGTCATGCGTCCTCCCCCGTGCGGGTCGTCACGGGCAGTATCGCCTGCACGCGGAAGCCCCCGCCGTAGCGGGGTGCGGCGGTCAGGGTGCCGCCGAGGGCGCTGACCCGCTCGCGCATGCCGAGGAGGCCGTGGCCGCCTGGGGTCAAGGCGGGTGCCCCGGCCTGTGGTGCGCCATTGTCGAGGACGGTGATCTCGACCGTACGGCCCACCCTGACGACGCTCACCTCCGCCTCGGCGTCCGGTCCCGCGTGCTTGCGGACGTTGGTGAGGGCCTCCTGCACGATCCGGTACGCGGCCAGGTCGACGGTCGCGGGCAGCGCCCCGTCGCCGTCGGCGCGGGCCAGGGCGACCGGGAGGCCGGCCTTGCGGAAGCTGTCGAGGAGTCCGTCGAGGACGGCGAGGCCCGGGGCGGGCTCGGTGGGTGCCTCGGGGTCGCCGGACTGGCGCAGCAGCCCGACGGTGGCGCGGAGCTCGTCGAGGGCGGAGCGGCTGGCCTCGCGGACGTGCGCGAGGGCCTCCTTGGCCTGGTCCGGGCGCTTGTCCATGACGTGGGCGGCGACCCCGGCCTGGACGTTGACCAGGGCGATGTGGTGGGCGACGACGTCGTGGAGGTCGCGGGCGATCCGCAGCCGCTCCTCGGCGACCCGGCGGCCCGCCTCCTCCTCGCGGGTGCGCTCGGCCCGCTCGGCGCGCTCGCGGATCGCGTCGACGAAGGCCCGGCGGCTGCGGACGGCGTCCCCGGCGGCGGCCGCCATGCCGGTCCAGGCGAAGACGCCGAGGTTCTCCTGCGCGTACCAGTTGGTCGGGCCGAAGATCATCGCGGCGGCGGTGAGGAGCGCCATCGTGACGAGTCCGACGCGCCAGGTGGTGGGACGGTCGGTGCGGGAGGCGACCGTGTAGAGCGCGACGACGGCGCTCATCGCGATCGGGGCGGGCCGGACGTCGTCGACCAGCTCGACGAAGCAGATCGTGACCGTGAAGCAGAGCACCGCGAAGGGGCGCCGGCGGCGCAGCACCAGCGCGGCGGCCCCGATGACCATGATCAGCACGCTTCCCGCGTCGGGGGCGCGGTCACCGAAGGTCGGCCCTTCCGGGCTGCCGTGCGGGTCGGTGAAGGAGGCGGCGATCATGCAGACGAGCGTGCCGGCCGCGATGGTCGCGTCGAAGGCGAGCGGGTGGGCGCGGAACCAGTCGCGGAGGCGGGCGTAGAGGGTGCCGGTGGCGGGGCCGGTGGGGGTCACGTCGAAGAACGGTACGGGCAAAGCGCCCGCGGGGGGAAAGCACGGTGTCCCACCGCCCCGGTGGGGGCGATGGGACACCGAAGGGCGCCGGGTGGACGTCAGCCCGGGATCAGGCCGTCGTCGGAGAGCATGGCGCGGACCTCGTCGAGGCTCGCGTCCGGAGCCGGGAGGATCAGCTCGGAGGGCTCCAGGGCCTCGTCCGCGAGCGGCTCGCCGAGCCGGCGGACAGCTTCGAGCAGAGCGCCCAGCGTGCGGCGGAAGCCCTCGGTGTCCCCCGACTCCATCTCTTCGAGCAGCTCGTCGTCGAGCTTGTTGAGCTCGACGAAGTGGCTGTCGGCCAGCTTCCACTGGCCCTCCCCCATGATCCGAACGATCATGACGCGTCCTGTTCTGTTCGCGGGCTGTGGCCTGCTTCCCCGCGCCTACTTCTCGAAGCGCGGGTGGGACTGCTGCTGCGGCGTCTGGTCCTGCGGCGCGGCCGTGCCGCCGCCCTCGATCGCCTGCTTCTGCGCCGAAGGGCCTCCGGCCAGCTCGGCCTTCATCCGCTGGAGCTCCAGCTCGACGTCCGTACCGCCCGAGAGCCGGTCCAGCTCCGCCTGGATGTCGTCCTTGGCGAGCCCGGACTGGTCGTCCAGGGCGCCCGAGGCGAGCAGCTCGTCGATCGCGCCCGCGCGCGCCTGGAGCTGGGCGGTCTTGTCCTCGGCCCGCTGGATCGCGAGACCGACGTCGCTCATCTCCTCCGAGATGCCGGAGAACGACTCGGCGATCCGGGTCTGGGCCTGCGCGGCCGTGTAGGTCGCCTTGATCGTCTCCTTCTTCGTGCGGAAGGCGTCGACCTTGGCCTGGAGGCGCTGCGCCGCGAGCGTCAGCTTCTCCTCCTCGCCCTGCAGCGTCTGGTGCTGCACCTCCAGGTCGCTGACCTGCTGCTGGAGCGCGGCACGCCGGGACAGCGCCTCGCGCGCCAGGTCCTCGCGGCCGAGCGCCAGCGCCTTGCGGCCCTGGTCCTCCAGCTTGGCGGACTGGCCCTGCAACTGGTTCAGCTGGAGTTCGAGCCGCTTGCGGGAGGTGGCGACGTCGGCCACGCCGCGCCGCACCTTCTGCAGCAGCTCCAGCTGCTTCTGGTAGGAGTAATCGAGCGTCTCGCGCGGATCCTCGGCCCGGTCAAGGGCCTTGTTCGCCTTCGCGCGGAAGATCATCCCCATACGCTTCATGACACCGCTCATGGGCTTCGCGCGCCCCCTTCTGACGGACTTCGGCTCCAGCTCTCCAACAGGTCCACAGTACGGGCCCTGTCTCCATTACCGCACTGTTCGGAGCGCGATGCGCTCCTCCCCAAGGACGACTGCGCGTCGGTCTCCCTCCCGCCCAGGTTGTAGACGGATCTAGGGGGAACCCTTGCGCGTCCTCCGTACGTACCGCCGTAGACGCAGTCCGTTAGCGGATCGTTCCCGCCCGGGCTGGGGTCCATGCCCACCACCCCGTACCCTTGGGTTTTGTGTTCCGTAGCCGTTCGAAGGACGAGAAGGCCCCCACCGACAAGGTGACGGCGGACCTCTCCACCAAGCAGCCCCGCGACCCCGAGGCCCCCAAGGGCCGCCCGACACCGAAGCGGAGCGAAGCGCAGACCCAGCGTCGGCGTGCCGCGACGGTGCCGACC
Source organism: Streptomyces gardneri (assembly GCF_006539185.1). GTDB lineage: Bacteria > Actinomycetota > Actinomycetes > Streptomycetales > Streptomycetaceae > Streptomyces > Streptomyces gardneri. The sequence goes on along the minus strand of NZ_BJMN01000013.1, from coordinate 60,317 downwards.
GACCGCAAGGAGGCCGCCAAGCGTCAGCGCGAGGCGCGTCGCTCGGACCTGGCCCGGCAGCGCGAGGCGCTGGCGAGCGGCGACGAGCGCTATCTGCCCGCCCGCGACAAGGGCGCGGTGCGCAAGTTCGTGCGCGATTTCGTCGACTCGCGCTTCGCGATCGCCGAGTTCTTCCTGCCGATGGCCGTGGTGATCCTCGTGCTGTCGCTCTTCGGGAACGCCAACCGCAGCCTGCAGAACATCTCCCTGCTGCTCTGGCTCGGCGTGATCATCCTGATCGTGATCGACTCGGTCGGCATCTGGATCCGGCTGCGCAAGCAGCTGAACGAGCGCTTCCCGAACGAGCCGAAGCGCGGAGCCGTGGCCTACGGCCTCATGCGTACGCTCCAGATGCGCCGACTGCGGCTGCCGAAGCCGCAGGTCAAGCGCGGAGAGCGGCCCTGAGCGCCGACAGCTCGGCCCTCGGCGGGCACGCCTTCGGCGAGCACGCTGTCGATGACCGTACGTCCGGCTTGGACGGGTCGGTGACGGGCGGCGCCGTGCTGCCCGCCGTCGCGCACTGGCCCGCCGGGTACGGCGGGCTGCGCGACACCATCCGGCAGGAGGTCATCGCCCGCCAGCTCGACGAGCAGATATCCGCGCGCTACCCCGTGGGGCAGCGGCTGCGGATCCTCGACGCGGGCATGGGCCAGGGCACGCAGGCGCTGCGCCTGGCCCGCGCCGGACACACCGTGACCGGTCTGGAGGCCGATCCCGAGCTGCTGAAGGCGGCGCGCGAGTCGCTCGCGACGGAGCCCGCCGGGATCCGCGAGCGGGTCCGGCTGATCGAGGGCGACGGACGCGAGACCGGCGTCCACTTCCTGCCCGGCAGCTTCGACGTGGTGCTCTGCCACGGCGTGCTCATGTACGCGGACGAGCCGGACGCGCTGCTCGCGGGTCTGGCCCGGATGCTGGCCCCCGGCGGCCTGCTCTCCCTCGTCGTGCGGAACGGCGAGGCACTCGCCATGCGCCCGGGGCTCGCCGGCGACTGGTCCGGGGCCCTCGCGGGCTTCGACACCGATGTCTACACCGACGACAACGGCGTGAAGGTGCGGGCCGACCGGCTCGACGCCCTGACGTCGACGCTCGCCGGGATCGCGGCGCCGCTGCACGCCTGGTACGGCGTGCGGGTCTTCACCGACGGCATCCCCGCCGAGACGGGCCTGCCGGCCGCCGAGGAGCTGGACCGGCTGCTCGCCGCCGAGGAGCGCGCGGGCCGCACGGAGCCGTACCGGCGGATCGCGGCGCTGCTGCACCTGTGCGGCGTGCGGGGCTGAGCCCGCGTCCGGGGTCCCGGGTGGGAACCCGTGCCTGCCGGTGCGTGCCGTATCTCACCGAGCCACGGGTGCGGGGTCCTCGACCCCGCACCCCTCGGCCGCCGGGTGCTCTAGCCCTCCGCGTCCAGCGGCATCGGGCCGTAGATCTTGGCGCCGTCCTCCGAGAGCGTCACCTGGTCCGCGCCGCCGCCCAGGAGGTCACGCCAGTGCTCTCCGATCCAGCTCTCGGCGTCGCCCTGCGTGGTGAACTCCTCGGGAGTCACCACCGGCTCGACCTCCGTGCCGTCGGACTTCTCGAACCGCCACGTCCATGCCATGTCCGCCTCCAGGCGCTCACCGGATGATCGGTTTCCTGCCCGCAGCGTAGCCGGGCGCGCACGCCTCGCGGTGGCGCGGGAGGATCTGAGGGTGGAACTGACTCTGCTCGGCACCGGCGCCCCCCTCGGGCTCCCCCGCCCCGACTGCCCCTGCGCCGTCTGCGCGCTCTCCCGCGGTACCCGGGTCCGGGCCGCGACCGCGCTGCTCGTGGACGGGGCCCTGCTGCTCGATCTCACCCCGGGGGCCGCGCTCGCGGCGGCCCGCTCGGGCCACTCGCTGGTGGCCGTGCGGCAGGTGCTGCTCACGCATCCGCACGACGGGCCCGCCGTGGAGGTGCCCGCCGGGCTGCCGACGGCCGGGCGGGTGCCGGACGGCAGGGAGTTGACGCTGATCAGCGGGCACCGGGTGCGGGCGGTGCCGATGGACTCCCCCGGTACCGGGTACGAGGTGACCTCCGCGGAGGGCGAGCGGCTGCTCTATCTGCCTCCGGGCGGGGCCCCGGCGGGGCTTCCGGAGGAACCCGGCCTGCCGTACGACATGGTCGTCGCCGATGTGACGGGCCGTCCGGACGCCATCGCACGGCTGCGGGCGACCGGGGCGATCGGCCCGGCCACCGAGGTCATCGCCGCGCACCTGGACCACGACGTGCCGACGGGGGCCGCGCTGGACCGGCGGCTCGCGGCGGCGGGCGCGCGGGCGGTGCCGGACGGGACGACGCTGTACGTGGGCGACTACCACGAGGTGCCGGACGTGCCGCGGCGGACGCTGGTGACGGGCGGGGCCCGGTCGGGGAAGTCCGTGGAGGCCGAGCGGCGCCTGGAGACCTTCCCCGAGGTGCTGTACGTGGCGACGGGCGGGACCCGGGAGGGCGATCCGGACTGGGCGGAGCGGGTGGGGCTGCACCGGGAGCGGCGGCCGGGTGCGTGGCGTACCGCCGAGACCTGTGATCTCGTACCGCTGCTCGTCGAGGACGGTCCCGCGCTCCTCATCGACTGTCTGTCGCTGTGGCTGACGGACGCCATGGACCGGGTGGGCGCCTGGGACGACGAGCGGTGGGCGGACGGCGGGCAGGCGGCGCTGCGGGAGCGGACGGCGGAGCTGGTCGCGGCGGTGCGGGCGACGCGCCGCACCGTGGTCGCGGTGACGAACGAGACCGGCTCGGGGGTCGTGCCGGCCACGGCGTCGGGGCGCCGGTTCCGGGACGAGCTCGGCCGGCTGAACGCGGCCTTCGCCGAGGAGTGCGAGGAGGTCCTCCTCGTGGTCGCCGGTCAGGCGCTGGTGCTGCGCGGGTAGGGTGCCAACACCGATGGCCCTCGCTGATTGTCACAAGGCGGAACCCGTGAACCTGGACGACTTCTCCGATCTGATCGAGCGCCCCGACGGGGGGATCCGGCGCGATGCCGAGGAGCGCCGCGAGCGGCTGACCGTGCCGCCGGGCGCGCTCGGCCGGCTCGACGAGCTCGGTGAGTGGCTCTCGGCCGCGCAGGCCTCGGTCAAGGTGCGGGCGATCGAGCAGCCGAAGGTGCTGCTCTTCGCGGGCGACCACGGGGTGGCCTCGCTGGACGTGTCGGGCCGCGCGCCCGGCTCCGCGCACGAGCTGGTGCGCGCGGTCCTGGACGGGGCGAGCCCGGTCGCCGTCCTGGCCCGCACGATGGGCGTGCCCGTACGGGTCGTGGACGCCGGTCTGGACTGCGATCCCGAGCTGCTGCCCGCCGAGGTGGTGCGCCACCGGGTGCGGCGGGGCAGCGGCCGGATCGACGTGGAGAACGCGCTGACGGTCGAGGAGACCGAGGCGGCGGTCCGGCTCGGCATCGCCATCGCCGACGAGGAGGCGGACTCGGGCACCGATCTGGTGGTGCTCGGGGACCTGAGCGTGGGCGGTACGACCCCGGCGTCGACGCTGATCGCGGCGCTGTGCGGGACGGACGCCTCCGTGGTGACGGGCCGGGGCGGCGCCGGGATCGACGACCTGGCGTGGATGCGCAAGTGCGCGGCGATCCGGGACGCCCTGCGACGGGCCCGGCCGGTCCTCGGCGACCAGCTGGAACTGCTCGCGGCGGTCGGCGGCGCGGACCTGGCGGCGATGACGGGCTTCCTGCTCCAGGCCTCGGTGCGGCGGATGCCGGTGATCCTGGACGGCGTGGTGGGGGCGGCCTGCGCGCTGGTGGCGCAGCGGGCGGCGTTCCGCGCGCCGGACTGGTGGCTGGCGGGGCAGGTGAGCGGGGAGCCGGCCCAGGCGAAGGCACTGGACCGGATGGCACTCAACCCTCTGCTCGACCACGGCGTCCATGTGGGTGAGGGAACCGGGGCATTGCTCGCGCTTCCCCTCGTCCAGGCCGCGGCGGCCTTCGCCGCGGAGCTGCCCGAGCGACCGGATCCGACCACTCCGGACGCCGAGGGCGCTTCCGAGCTCTGACGGGGAGAAGCGGGAAAGACGGATCGTCGACTCCGGGGCGGCCACGCGCGACGCGCGCGTGGCCGCCTCCGGCGTCTCCGCACGGCAAGCGATGCCCCATATGATCGCTTTTCATGGGAGAAGTCCGCTTGTCTGCCGAAGCAACACCCCGAGGCTCCACCGTCCGTTCGCGGCGGAGTGCCGCGTTCGCCGTCTGGTACCTGCGCATCGTCACGTTCATCAACTTCCTGAGCGCCGTCTGGGTCTCGTTCGGGCAGGACCTGCGCCGGCACAACGAGGACAACTACTTCACCCCGTACATGCTCACCGCGGGCTTCGCCTCGGGCGTCTTCACGCTCTTCCTGGCAATCACCATGCGCCGCCGCAAGCGGGCCGCGTGGATCCTCAACATGGTCCTCGCCGGGCTCTTCCTGCTGCTCTTCGCCGTCGTGATGGTCTTCCCGGAGATCCGGCAGCACGCCCAGAACTGGATCTCGCTCGCGCTGACGGCCGCCTTCGTCCTGGCGCTGCTGCTCGGCCGCAAGGAGTTCTACGCGAAGGGCGACCGCTCCAACCCGTGGCTCGCCGCGATCGTGGCCGTCGGCGGACTGCTCGTCACCTCGCTGCTCGCCGCCGTCCTGGTCACCGTCACCAACACCTCCACCGCCCACTCCACCTTCCTGGAGCGCTGGCGGTACGGCGTGATGCGGCTGGTGACCCTGGCCTCCGACGACTCGCGCTTCGCCGGGATCACCACCCCCGGCTGGGTCGACGTCACCATCAACGTCCTCTCCACGCTGCTGCTCTTCGCGGTGCTCTTCGCCGCCTTCCGCGCCCGCCGGGCCACCGACCCGCTGACCGAGGAGGACGAGGAGCGGCTGCGGGCCCTGCTCGACAAGCAGGGGGACCGCGACTCCCTCGGCTACTTCGCGCTGCGCCGCGAGAAGAGCGTCGTCTGGTCGCCGAGCGAGAAGGCCGCCATCACCTACCGGGTGGTCGGCGGGGTCTCGCTCGCCTCCGGCGACCCGATCGGCGACCCCGAGGCCTGGCCCGGCGCGATCGAGCCCTGGCTGGCCGAGGCGCGCGAGCACGGCTGGATCCCGGCCGTGATGGGCGCGAGCGAGGAGGCCGGGGTCATCTACGCCCGGCACGGTCTGGACGCCCTGGAGCTGGGCGACGAGGCGATCGTCGAGACCGACGAGTTCACCCTGGACGGGCGGGCCATGCGGACGGTCCGGCAGGCCTTCAACCGGGTCAAGCGGGCCGGTTACGAGGTCCGCATCCGGCGCCACGAGGACATCCCGGCCGCGGAGATGGACGAGCTGCTCCGCAAGGCCGACGACTGGCGGGACGGGGCCACCGAGCGCGGCTTCTCGATGGCGCTCGGGCGGCTCGGGGACCCGCAGGACGGGCGCTGCGTGATGCTGGAGTGCACTGATGGCGAGGGTCAGCTGCGGGCGGTGCTCTCCTTCGTGCCCTGGGGGCCGAAGGGCCTCTCGCTCGACCTGATGCGCCGTGACCGGGACTCCGAGAACGGCCTGATGGAGTTCATGGTGATCGAGCTGCTCCAGCGCGCGAAGGAGATCGGGATCACCCAGGTCTCGCTGAACTTCGCGATGTTCCGCTCCGTCTTCGAACGCGGCTCGAAGCTCGGGGCGGGACCCGTGCTGCGCATGTGGCGTTCACTGCTCAGCTTCTTCTCCCGCTGGTGGCAGATCGAGTCGCTGTACCGCGCCAACGCCAAGTACCGACCGATCTGGGAGCCCCGATTCATGCTCTTCGAGAAGAGCGCCGACCTGCTGCGCATCGGCCTCGCCGCCGGCCGGGCCGAGGGCTTCCTCGAAGCCCCCGGCCTGCCGAAGTGGCTGCACCGCAAGCACCTGGAGAGCGGGCGTTGAGCGGGTCCGTCACGCGTTTCGCGCGCCGCGAGTGGGGACCGCTGTTCGGCACCGTACGGGCGGATCTCGTGGCCCGGAGATGGGGGCACCTCCCTGCTCGAGCGAAGCCGAGAGCTTGGGGGAGCGCGATTCCGATGACGCTGGCCGCCGTCTGTCTGACGGCCCTCTTCCAGCTCGTGCAGAACCAGGACTGGGGCTACCAGCCGGTCCAGAACATCGGTTCCGTACGGGCCGAGGACCCGCTGTGGCTCGCGCTGCTGCGGACCCCGCTCTCGCTCTTCGTCCCCGCGCTCGACCTGCCCGTGTGGGGCGCCCTGGCCCAGGTCCTGCTGGTGTTCGGGATCGCGGAGATCTGCCTCGGCCGGTGGCGGACGCTCGGCGTGGCCTTTCTGGCGACGCTCTGCGGCACGCTGTACGCGCGCGTGGGCATCGCCCTGGGGCCGGGCACGCCGTTCGGCCTTCCCTCCTCCGACGCGCAGGTGGTCGACACCGGCCCGTCGGCGGCCGTGGTGGGTCTCGCCGTCTACGTCTGCTGGCGCTACCGGGCGTGGTGGACGGGTGGTGCGGTGGTCGTGGCCATGATCGTCGAGGTGATCGTCAAGCCGAACCTGGCGGGCAAGGAGCATCTGGCGGCCATCGGGGGCGTGCTCGTCCTCATCGGCGTCCAGGCCTGGCGCGAACGCCGTCAGGAGGGCGTGGAGCCCCGGCCCGGCACCCGCTCCTGGAAGCCGCCGATCAGGTCCTGAAGACGGCGCCGCACCTTGGTCCAGCGCTTGTCGTGGCGGTACGTGCGGATACGGGAGCGGGCGCGGGCCTTGTGCCGGCGTTTGTAGAAGCGCCGGGACCACCAGGAGCCGGGGCGGGCCAGCCGGACGGCGCCGACGATCGCCACGAACGGGATCAGGGTCCCGAGCACGGCCATCCGGAACTTCCCCTTCACCAGCGCGATGAGGACGAAGAGGAAGTTCACCACCAGGGTGAGGATGAACGTGCCCCGGTCCTGGCGCTCGTCCGCCGTCATGTCGTCGACGCCGAGCGGCGAGAAGCCGCTGAGCGTGAGCCCCATCAGCGCCGCGGTGAGGACGACCACCTCGACGCTCTTGCGGCCCTGGTCCGTCCAGTACACGTCGTCGAGGTGGAGGATCAGCGCGAACTCGTCGAGGACGAGCCCCGCACCGATCCCGAAGAGGACGGCGAAGACACACGCGCCCACGCCGTGCCGGTCGCTGGCCACCGCACCGAAACCGCCGAGGACGGTGAGGACGACGCCGGGCACGACGTGATGGATGTGGAGACCGCCGGAGGAGACGTTCCGGAAGGGGCCCTTCCCGGCCCGGATGAGCCGGGTGACGGTACGGGTGACCAGGAATGTCAGAACGAAGGAGGTCAGAGCGAGCAGCATCGGGAGCTTGCCCGGCTCGACGATGTTGCGGGAGAACCAGTGACCCATGCCACCCCGTTCCGATATGCGCGGTATGCGCAATCTACCGTCCGGGGGCGACGATTACCCTGCCCGGATGGACGGCCTGCGTTTCGCCTTCGGCACCCTCACGGTGTTCCCCGCCCGCATCACCCGCTGGGACCGTGACGCGGCGCGCGCCGGCATGCTCTGCGCCCCCGTGGCCGGGCTGGTCGTCGGAGTCTCCGCCGCCGCGCTCGGCGGGACGTTCCTGCTGCTCGGATCGGGACCGCTGCTCGCGGCCGTGGCCGCCACCGCCGTCCCCGCCGTGCTCACCCGCGGCCTCCACCTCGACGGCCTCGCCGACACCGCCGACGGTCTCGGCAGCGCCAAGCCCGCCGAGGACGCGCTGCGCATCATGAAGCAGTCGGACATCGGGCCGTTCGGCGTCATCACGATCGTCCTCGTCCTGCTCGCCCAGGTCGCCGCCCTGACCCGGCTGTACGAGGAGGGCTGGGCGCACGGCACGGTCGCCGCCGCCCTCGCCGCGACCGTCGCCCGCCTCGCCCTCACCCACGCCTCCCGCCACGGCGTCCCCGCGGCCCGCCCCGAGGGCCTCGGCGCGATCGTCGCGGCGACGGTCCCGGTCCGATCCGCGACCCTCTCGACCGCCCTCGTCCTGGTGGCGTGCGCGGCGGCGGGCCTCCTCTCCTCCCCGTACGACGCGGTACGGAACGTGCTGGCCGCCGGCGCCGCCCTGGGCGCGGCGGCGCTGCTGCTGCGCCGGTGCATCCGGCGCTTCGGCGGGGTCACGGGCGATGTGTTCGGCGCGCTGGAGGAGACGGCGGCGACGGTGGCGCTGGTCGCACTGACGCTGGGGTGACCCCGGCGTCGAAGGCCCCTAACAGGGCTTGCGCCAGACCCCGAGCTCGTACTTCTTCAGCATCGAGCTGAGGCCCAGCTTCCGTGCCTGGGGGCAGAACTCGCCGGTGTCCAGCTCGTACTCGACGTGGAAGACCGCCTTGCCCGCCGCCACGAACGGGGCCAGGCGGCCGCACTCGTCGTACTCGGCGCACTGTTCGTTGACCGCGAAGTCGAAGTCCGGGAGCAGCCGGGGGATCTGGTCCAGGTCGTTCTTGAGGCCCACCGCAAGGCCCCGGTCGTGGGCGAGGCGGGCGATGAGGCGGTTGTAGCGGAGCTGGTCGGCGGCGGTGAGGGGGAAGCCGGTGCGGTTGCGGTAGCCGTCCATGTTGTCGGGTTCGACGGCGTCGAAGCCCTTGTCCCGGCACATGTCGAGCCGCTTCGCCATGAGGGGTTCGAGGACGTCGGTGCGGCGGATGTCGAGCCAGCGCTCGCCCTCCCAGCCGTTGCCCTGGCCGAGGACGGACTTCGGGAAGCGGGCGGCGTCCGGGCGGAAGTCCTCCCAGGCGCCGGTGGAGAGGTAGCAGATGACCTTGCGGCCGCGGGCGTGCAGGTCCTGCACCGTGGACGCCGGGTGGTCGAAGCCGTCGATGTCGTACACCGGGACGTCGACCGTCGGGTCGAGACGGCCGCTGAGCTGCCACTGCCAGGCCAGGCCGGGCTTCGGCCGCCAGCGGTCCGAGGAGGGGTCCCGGTCGGGTTTCGGATCCGGGTCCGGGGCCGTCGTACAGGCGGTGACCAGCAGCAACAGGCCCGCGAGCAGGGGCAGCAGACGTCTCATCGGGCGGGCTCCAGGAGGTGCGGCAGGGTGCCCCAGGGGTGCGCGCCCGTGCCGGGGACGGCGCAGTGCACCGGGGTGGCGGGGCGGGCCCCGGGCGGGGCCGCGTAGACGAGGTGGCAGTAGTGCGGGGCGACCGGGAGGTCGAGCGTCCGGTACGTGTCCCAGGGGCCCTCGAAGGTGACGAGGAGGTCGGCGAACTCCTCGTACCCCGGGTCCGGGTGGGCGCCGTGGTTGAGGACGAGGGTCGCGGCCCCGGCGGCCCGGGCCGCGACCGCGATCCGCCGGTAGTGGGCGAGGACGCCGGGCGCGGTCGCCACCTGGTCGAGGAAGGTCCCGTCGGCGCCGTACCAGTCCCGGTGCCGGAGCAGGTCGGTGACGACCTCGGCGTGCGGGCGGCGGCCGTAGTCGGTGTCCACGTACCCGAGGACGCGGACACCGGCCTCCCGCAGCCGCGCGGACACCTCGGCGAAGGCCGGGTCGGGTGCCTCGCCCGCGCCGCTCGCCGGGTTGAGGACGACGCCGTGGAGGGAGGGCGCGGCGGCGACGAGGGCCGACCAGGCCTCGGGGCGGTCGGCGGGGTGCTCGTAGTACGGCACCAGGAGCGAAGAAGTCACGTCTGCCCCTACGCGCGGTGGGCGGTCGGTCGTACCAGCAGAACACAGGTGAGGACGGCCAGCAGCGCCGCCGCTCCCCCGGTCGCCGCCGGTCCCGCCGCCGGCTCCACGGTCTGCGCCGCCGCGGCGACCAGGCAGACGGCCGCCGCGCTCGCGACCGCACCGAAGGCCTGGAGCAGCAGCCCCAGCCAGAGCACGGTCCCGATCAGGAGCAGCGTGACGAGACGCGGGAGCGTCGGCCAGGGCGCTCCCGGCCAGGCCAGGACCGCGGTGAGGGTGAGGCCGACGAGGACGGTGAGGTAGCCGCCGAGGCAGAGGACGAGGGTCCCGGCGACCGCCCTGCGGAACTCGCGGGCCGTCGAGAGGGTCCGCAGCCGGGTCAGGCTCTCGCCCCGGAAGCGGTGCAGCAGCCACTCGGCCGGTCCCATGGAGAGGGTGAGCGCGACGACCGCCCCGGCGCCGCTCACGAGCGTGTCGCCGATGCCCGCGTGGAGGACGAGCAGGCCGCTGCCGAGGCCGAAGAGGCCGTACGGGAGGGAGGCCGCGCGCGGGGGCCCGCCCCGTCCGGCCACCCCGCGCCGCACGCCCGGTCGGAGCACGAGCGCGGCGAACACGACGGCGGCGGTGAGCGAGGCGAGGAGGAGCCCGCCGCGCAGGAGGTCGGGCAGGTCCCAGCGGAAGGCGGGGACGGCTCCGGCGAGCGGCAGCAGGGCCAGGAGCAGGGCCCGTTCGCGGCCGAGCACCAGGAGGACGGTCGCGGCGGCGAGGTAGAGCGACTGGCCGGCGGCGAACAGCGCCGCCGGGAGCTCGCCTGGCGCGGCGACCGCGAACGCGACGGCCGCGCCGGCGAGGGCGCCCGCCGGGGCGCCGGTGAGCAGCGCGCGGGCCGCGGCGGGCCGGTCGCCGAGGCCGAGCCAGGTGTACGCGCGGTGGGAGAGGGCCTGGTTCCAGACCCAGCCGGTGACGGCCCCGGCGAGGAGAGGGATCGTTCCGCCGGGGAGCCCGAACCGGCCGTGCTCCCCGGCGAGGAGCGGCGCGGCCAGGACGTAGGCGAGGCCGGGCAGCGCGAAGACGAGCCCGCGCAGGAGGCAGCCGGCGAGTTCGCTGTGCCAGGGGCCGGCGGGTGGTGCCTCCGGTGCGGTGTGGCGCCGCTCCACGCGCGCGTAGAGGTCCTCGGCGAGGGCGAAGGAGTCGGCGCGGCCGTAGGTGAGGCGGATGTGGTCGTCGGTCATGCCGTCGGATTCGAGGAGCGCGGCGATCTCGTCCGGGTGCACGGCGAGGGCGACGAAGTCGTCGAGCCGCGCGGCGAGTTCGTCGATGGGGTCGACGGCGAGGCCGTCGCCGTCAAGGGCGGGAGCCACCCCGGGAGGGGAAGCGCCGGCGGCGGGGCCGGGTGCGGCCTCGCCGGCGGCGTGCTTCTCCCCGCGGGGGCGGGGGATCGCCGGGAGCGGGGTGACCGTCGTCGGGGGTTTCAGCCAGAGGGAGCCGCTCATGCCGGGGTGCCTCCCGCCACCAGGGGCGCGGGGGCGCGGCGGGGGGCGGGGATCCGGATCGTCCACGTCTTCGGGACGGGGAGGGGGCGGGGGGCGGCGGGCCGTTCGCCGGCCAGCTCGCGGTAGATCTGGCGGAAGCCGTCCACCGAGCGGTTCAGGGTGAACCGGTCGATGACCCGCTGCCGTGCCAGACGGCCGAGTTCGGCGCGCCGGGCCCCGTCCCTGAGCAGTTCGGTGACGGCGGCGGCCATGACGGCCGGTTCACGGGGCGGGACGACGATCCCGGTGTCGCCGACGGCCTCCCGTACGCCTCCGACGTCCGTGGAGACGGTGGCGCGGCCGCAGGACATGGCCTCGATGAGGGAGAAGGGGAAGCCCTCGCTGATGGAGGAGAGCATGACCACGCTGCCGGCCGCGTAGGCGCGCGGCACCTCGGAGACGCGGCCCTCGAAGGTGATGCCGTCGGTGACGCCCAGTTCGGCGGCGAGCTTCTCCAGCCGGGTGCGGTAGTCCTCGTTCCCGGCGGGGACCGGGCCGAACAAGCGCAGCCGCAGCTCCGGGAGTTCGGCTCGGCTGATCGCGTACGCCCTGATCAGCGTCTCTAGGTCCTTGATGGGGTCGACCCGCCCGCACCAGCTGAGGGTGGGGGTCTCGGGTTCGGGTCCGGCCTCGGGGAAGAGGGCCGGGTCGACGCCGTTGTAGACGGTGCGGATGCGGTCGGCGGGGGCGCCGCCGCGCTCCTCCCAGCGCCGGTTGTACTGGTTGCACGGGGTGATCAGGTCGGCCTTGCGGTAGCCGAGCGTGTTGAGCTCGCGGTAGAAGCCGAGCATGAGGGCCTTCACGGGCCAGCGCTGCGCGTCGGTGCGGTAGCCGAGGTAGCGCTCGCGGAGGTAGATGCCGTGTTCGGTGAGCAGGAAGGGCACCCCTTCGAAGTGCTGCGCGGCGAGGGCCGGCAGCGTGGCGAGGCCGCTGGAGACGGCGTGGGCCACGCTGCCGGTGGCTATCCGGGCGGCGAGCGGGCGCAGGGCGTGTTCCAGCAGGTCGGTGGCGGTGAGCGCGTCGTGGACGGTGGGCCGGGCCGCGAGCGTCGGCAGGTGCGGCATGGTCCAGATCCACATCAGGGAGCGCAGGGCCTGTTCGGAGCGCAGGGCGGAGGTCAGCCGTCCCTGCCGGGCCAGTTCGGCCAGCTCGTACAGGCTCGTGCCGAAGTCGCAGCCCGCGCCCGGGTCGAGGAGGGCGAGGAGCAGGCGTTCGTACGTGTCGAGGAAGCGGCGGCGTTCGCGCCCCCGCAGGGGCCGGCGCGCTCCGGCGAACAGGCCGGGCGCGTCGGGCCCCTGCGGGTGGCCCCAGAGGGGGAACGCGGTGTGCCGGGTGATGTTGGGCGGCAGCTCCCAGGTGACGGGTTCGCGGCCGCTGCCGGTGAGGGCGAGGATCTCGAAGTCGACCTCCGGCATGCCGCGGACGAGCTGGTCGCACCAGGTGCTGACGCCGCCGTGTACGTGCGGATAGGTGCCTTCGGTGAGCATGGTGACGTGACGGCCACTGCTCGGCATGTGCGTTTCCCCCCAGGACGTGCTTGGTCAGACGGTGCTGGTCAGGCGGTCGGGAGCGTGAGTGTGACGGCGGTCTGGAGCAGTTCGGGCGTGGTCCAGGCGGAGCGGGTGCCCGCGTAGCCCGTGCCGAAGACGGTCGAGCCGAGCAGGAGCTGCTTGCGGGTGCCCTCGGGCGCGGTGACGGGCACGGTGAGGCCGGCGGGGGCCTTGACGGTGACCGTGGTGCCGACGCGGTAGGCGGTGACCTTCCCGGTGGCGACGGCCTGGTCCCAGGCGGCGCGGCGGCTCAGCTCGGTGCCGACGTCCTTCTGACGCGGGTTCACCAGGGGCGCGCTGGGCGCGAAGAGTGCGCGGTAGTCGGCGAGCACGCGGTCAAGGACGGGGTAGAGGAGCCGCTCCTCGGCCAGGTTGGACTGGTGGACGTAGTGCGGGCGGGGGTCGTTGCCGAGGACGTGGGAGAGGGCCGTGCGGGCCTCCTGCGGGACGATCCGCTCGGCGTAGCCCGTGGTGGTGGGGAGCGGGGCGGGCAGGCAGGTGGAGAGGGGGTTGTCCTCGCAGATGCCGCTGCCGCCGTCGGCGCGGGAGGTGTAGACCCAGTTGTACTCGTCGGCCATCTCGGCGGCGGTGCCCACGTTGTAGTACACGTTCATGGGGTGGCGGGGCACGGTCCTCGCGGCGGCGCTGCCCGTGCCGACGGCACGCTGCTGCGGTTCGCGGGAGTTGTCGCTCGCCGTCCATTTCACGCCGTTGTCGGCGAGGGCGCCGGCGAGGTTCGGATTGTCGACGGACTGCTGGGGCAGGGTCTTCAGACCGGAGTGCTCGCCGGTGACGAGTTCGGAGCGGTCGACGGAGATGCCCTTGCCGACGGCCCAGTTGTGGTTGTTGCGGATCTGCCCGGAGAGCTCGGAGCGGCTGACCCAGAGGGTGTTGCCCGAGATGTCCTTGGCGCACTGCCAGGGGACGGTGGTGTTGTCCTGGACGCAGCCGAGGAAGGGGTGGGTGTAGGTGTGGTTGATCCACCGGTACTGGGCGCGGTCCGCGAGGAGCTGCGTGGTGAGCGGGTCGGCGCCGCCGTGCTCGGTCTTCCACTGCTCGCCCTGGCCGCCGTTGTAGACCATGTCGAGGGTGAAGCCGGAGGCCTTCTGCCAGGCGGCGGCGTACTGGGCGTCGGCGGCGGTCATCCGGATCGGGTTCACGCCCTCGCCGTCGTCGTCGACGCAGTCGAAGTCGCCGGGGGTGCAGTTGAGGGTGGGGTCCCAGCGGGCGTCGGGGGCGAAGACGTCGTCGACGTGGACGGAGAGGTAGTTGCGGCTCTGGCCGAGGTGGACGCCCTGGGTGAGCCATTCGACGATGCCGCGCGCGAGGGCCCGGAACTGCCGCTGGTACTGGTTGTAGGCGAAGGTGACGACGAGCTCGCGGCGCCCGTCGGCGGTGTACTCGCCGACGAGGCTGGCCCGGCCGCCGCCGTCGACCGGGATGTCGACGTAGCTGGTGTAGCCCGCGCGGGGCCGGCCCGCGTAGCCGTAACTCTCGGCGATCGACGGGTCGTTGTCCTCGAAGGTGAGCGCTCCGGCGAGGTACCGGAAGGGGCCCGTCTTCCCTGCGGTGGTGATGCCGGCCGTGGTCCCGTCGAGGACGCCGGACCAGCCGCCCTCGTTCGTGTAGTCGAGGCCGACCCCGGGGTGCGACCAGGTGTAGGCGTCGACCTGCGGGATGCCGAAGGTCCGCTCGTACGCCTGGAGCGCGGTGTGCTCGGCGGAGTCGGGGCCGAAGGCGGTCTCGTGGGGCAGGACGACGCCCTGGTACTTGGCGCGCGGGCGCCCGTCGAGCGTGTCGCTGAGGAAGGCCGTGTCGAGGACCGGCCGGTTCGGGTCGTTGAGGTCGATCCTGCGGTACGGGACGCCGGAGCCCTTCAGCTCGGCGGTGATCGCCTCGACGGCGCTGCCTCCGTCGTCGACGACGAGGACCGTCAGGTCGACACGGGGCACCGGCGCGGTCGCCGCCTGAGCGGACGGCATGACGGTGGCGAGCAGCGCGGCGGCGGCGAGCGCGGCGACCCGGGCGGTGCGGGGCGCGGTGCGGCGGGCGCTTCTGGGCGTACGGATTCGGCCGGAGTCCATCGGTGGTGTCCCCCCTCGGCAGGCCCGTCCGGGCCGGGGCCGGACCGGCGGGACCTGTGGAGATGATGCAGATGGTGCAAAGGCGAGTGCGTTCGCCTTGCGGGATTGAGGCGAGTGTGGACGAGCGCTCCGAGCCTGAACGGTAAACATGAAAGAGACACCACGGATGAGTGAATCACTGCCGCCGTGAGCGAACGCGGTGAGCGAGCGTAGGCTCGTTCTCGGCGCTCTCCGGGCCGAAATACGATGCGGCGGGCACGGTCGGCCCATCCCTCGACCGCCACAGAACTCAATGGAAGCGAGATTTCACCACCGTGACTGCTCTCACTCTCAGCACTGCCGGTGCGGCGACGCTGCGCGCCGACGCCCTCGTGGTCGGCGTCGCGAAGTCCGGGAAGACGCTCGTCGTCGCCCCGGGCGCCGAGGCCGTCGACAAGGCCTTCGACGGGCGGCTCGCCACCGTCCTGGAGACCCTGGGCGCTTCGGGTTCCGAGGGAGAGGCGATCAAGCTGCCCGCGCCCGCCGGTCTCAAGGCCCCCGTCGTCCTGGCCGTCGGCCTGGGCACCGCCCCCGAGGACGGCGAGTCGTACGGCGCGGAGACCCTGCGCCGCGCCGCCGGTACCGCCGCCCGCACGCTGACCGGCTCGAAGAAGGCCGCCTTCGCGCTGCCGATCGTCTCCGCCGAGGACACCGCCGCCGTCGCGGAGGGCGCCCTGCTCGGCGCGTACGCCTACAACGCGTACAAGGCGGCCCCGGACGCAAAGGCAGACAAGGACGCGAAGAAGCCGCTGGCCGAGGTCGCCCTGCTCGGCGCCAAGCCGCGCGACAAGGCGTACAAGGCCGCCGCCGAGCGCGCCCAGGCCGTGGCCGAGGAGATGAACCGCGCCCGTGACCTGATCAACATGCCGCCGAACGACCTCTACCCCGAGTCCTTCGCCGCCGCCGTCACGGCCGCCGGCAAGGAGCACGGCCTCAAGGTGCAGGTGCTCGACGAGAAGGCGCTCGAGAAGGGCGGCTACGGCGGCATCCTCGGCGTCGGCAAGGGCGCCGTCCGCGGTCCGCGCCTGGTCCGCATCGCCTACACCCACCCGAAGGCGGAGAAGACCCTCGCCCTGGTCGGCAAGGGCATCACCTACGACTCCGGCGGCATCTCCTTGAAGCCTGCCGGCCACAACGAGACGATGAAGTGCGACATGAGCGGCGCCGCCGCCGTGTTCGCCGCCGTCGTCGCCGCGTCCCGCATCGGTCTCGCCGTCAACGTCACCGGCTGGCTCGCCCTCGCCGAGAACATGCCGTCCGGCAGCGCCACCCGCCCGGGTGACGTGCTGCGCATGTACAGCGGCAAGACCGTCGAGGTCCTCAACACCGACGCCGAGGGCCGGCTCGTCCTCGCCGACGCGCTGACCAAGGCCTCCGAGGAGCACCCGGACGCGATCGTCGACGTGGCGACCCTCACCGGCGCCATGGTCCTCGCCCTGGGCGACCGCACCTTCGGCATCATGGCCAACGACGACGACTACCGCACCGCGATCCACGAGATCGCCGAGGAGGTCGGCGAGCAGTCCTGGCCGATGCCGCTCCCGGCGGACCTGCGGAAGTCCATGGACTCCCCCACCGCCGACATGGCCAACATGGGCGTCCGGATGGGCGGCGGCCTGGTCGCCGGCCTCTTCCTCCAGGAGTTCGTGGGCGAGGGCATCACCTGGGCCCACCTGGACATCGCGGGCCCGGCCTTCCACGAGGGCGCCCCGTACGGCTACACCCCCAAGGGCGGCACCGGCTCCTCGGTGCGCACCCTGGTGAAGCTGGCCGAGCTCACGGCGGCCGGCGAGCTCTGAGCACACCCGTGACAGGGGCGGCCCCGGGTCTCGCGCCCGGGGCCGTCCCTGTCCGCGCCTGTGAGCGACTGTTCGCCCGCGACGAAATCCGTAGGTTCGTACGCTGCGGCGATCCCTCCGTACGGACGATCGGCCGTCTCACAGCACGGCCCCGCGTCCCGCCATCCGTCAACAAGTGCGAAGATGGGTTCTCGGCAGGACAGGGCCCCCACCACAGGGCCGAAATAAAGCGGCCGAACACCAGCCGCCGCCCGGTCACTGAAGACCGGCGACGAGCGCACATGCATGGAGGACGTGACGTGGCGAACGACGCCAGCACCGTTTTCGACCTAGTGATCCTCGGCGGCGGTAGCGGCGGTTACGCCGCGGCGCTGCGCGGAGCGCAGCTGGGCCTGGACGTCGCACTGATCGAGAAGAACAAGCTCGGCGGCACCTGCCTGCACAACGGCTGCATCCCGACGAAGGCCCTGCTCCACGCCGGCGAGGTCGCCGACCAGGCGCGCGAGGCGGAGCAGTTCGGTGTCAAGGCCTCCTTCGAGGGCATCGACATCAAGGGCGTGCACAAGTACAAGGACGACGTGATCTCGGGCCTGTACAAGGGTCTGCAGGGGCTCGTCGCCTCCCGCAAGGTGACCTACATCGAGGGCACGGGTCGCCTCTCCTCCCCGACCTCCGTCGACGTGGACGGCCGTCGCGTCGAGGGCCGGCACGTCCTCCTCGCCACGGGTTCCGTGCCGAAGTCGCTCCCCGGTCTGGAGATCGACGGCAACCGGATCATCTCCTCGGACCACGCGCTGACCCTGGACCGGGTCCCGGAGTCCGCGATCATCCTCGGCGGCGGCGTCATCGGCGTCGAGTTCGCCTCGGCGTGGAAGTCCTTCGGCACCGACGTGACGGTGATCGAGGGCCTGAAGCACCTCGTCCCGGTCGAGGACGAGAACAGCTCGAAGCTTCTTGAGCGCGCGTTCCGCAAGCGCGGCATCAAGTTCAACCTCGGCACCTTCTTCCAGTCCGCCGAGTACACCGACAGCGGCGTCAAGGTGACCCTGGCCGACGGCAAGACCTTCGAGGCCGAGGTGCTGCTCGTCGCGATCGGCCGCGGCCCGGTCTCCGCCGGTCTCGGCTACGAGGAGCAGGGCGTCGCGATGGACCGCGGCTACGTCCTGGTCGACGAGTACATGCGTACCAACGTGCCGACGATCTCGGCCGTGGGCGACCTCGTCCCGACCCTCCAGCTCGCGCACGTCGGCTTCGCCGAGGGCATCCTCGTCGCGGAGCGCCTGGCCGGCCTGAAGGCCGTGCCGATCGACTACGACGGCGTGCCGCGGGTGACGTACTGCCACCCCGAGGTCGCCTCCGTCGGCATCACCGAGGCCAAGGCCAAGGAGATCTACGGCGCGGACAAGGTCGTCGCCCTGAAGTACAACCTCGCGGGCAACGGCAAGAGCAAGATCCTCAAGACCGCGGGCGAGATCAAGCTCGTCCAGGTCAAGGACGGTGCCGTGGTCGGCGTCCACATGGTCGGTGACCGCATGGGCGAGCAGGTCGGCGAAGCGCAGCTGATCTACAACTGGGAGGCGCTGCCGGCCGAGGTCGCGCAGCTCATCCACGCCCACCCGACGCAGAACGAGGCGCTCGGCGAGGCTCACCTGGCCCTGGCCGGCAAGCCGCTGCACTCCCACGACTGACGCTCACGTCATCACAGGGCGCGACGACCACTTTCCGCAATTCGTTAGGAGCAACTGAAACCATGTCGGTTTCCGTAACCCTGCCGGCGCTCGGCGAGAGCGTCACCGAGGGCACCGTCACCCGCTGGCTCAAGGCCGAGGGTGAGCGTGTCGAGGCCGACGAGCCGTTGCTCGAGGTCTCGACCGACAAGGTCGACACCGAGATCCCCGCCCCCGCCTCGGGCATCCTGGCCTCCATCAAGGTCGCCGAGGACGAGACGGTCGAGGTCGGCGCCGAGCTGGCCATCATCGACGACGGCACGGGCGCCCCGGCCCCGGCCGCCGCCCCGGCCGCCGAGGCCGCCCCGGCCCCGGTCGCCGCCCCGGCCCCCGTGGCCGAGGCCCCGGCCGCCCCGGCGCCGGTCGCCGAGGCCCCCGCCGCCGCTCCGGCCGGCGCCGCCTCCGGCACGGACGTCGTGCTGCCCGCGCTGGGCGAGTCCGTCACCGAGGGCACCGTGACCCGCTGGCTGAAGTCGGTCGGCGAGACCGTCGAGGCCGACGAGCCGCTGCTCGAGGTCTCCACGGACAAGGTCGACACCGAGATCCCGGCCCCGGTCTCGGGTGTCCTCCTGGAGATCACCGTCGCCGAGGACGAGTCCGCCGAGGTCGGCGCCAAGCTGGCCGTCATCGGTGCCGCGGGTGCCGCTCCGGCCGCCCCCGCCGCCCCGGCCCCGGCCGCTCCGGTCGCCGCCCCGGTCGCCGCCCCGGCGCCCGTCGCGGCTCCGGCTCCGGTGGCCCCGGCCGCCCCGGTCGCGGCTCCCGCGCCGGTGGCTCCGGCCGCTCCCGTGGCCGCTCCGGCTCCGGTCGCGCCCGCCGCCCCGTCCATCGCCCCGGCGCTGGTCACCCCGGTCGCCCCGGCTCCGGCCGAGGACGGCGCGTACGTGACCCCGCTGGTCCGCAAGCTCGCCACCGAGAACGGTGTCGACCTGGCGGCCGTCAAGGGCTCCGGCGTCGGCGGTCGCATCCGCAAGCAGGACGTCCTCGCAGCCGCCGAGGCCAAGAAGGCCGCGGCCGCCCCCGTCGCCGCTCCGGCTGCTCCGGCCGCCGCCGCGAAGGCTCCGGCCCTCGCGGTGTCCCCGCTGCGCGGTCAGACCGTCAAGATGACCCGCATGCGCAAGGTCATCGGCGACAACATGATGAAGGCGCTGCACGGCCAGGCCCAGCTGACCTCGGTCGTCGAGGTCGACATCACCAAGCTGATGAAGCTGCGCGCCCGCGCCAAGGACGCGTTCGCGGCTCGTGAGGGCGTCAAGCTCTCCCCGATGCCGTTCTTCGTCAAGGCGGCGGCCCAGGCGCTGAAGGCCTTCCCGGTCATCAACGCCCGGATCAACGAGGACGAGGGCACGATCACCTACTTCGACACCGAGAACATCGGTATCGCGGTGGACTCCGAGAAGGGTCTGATGACCCCGGTCATCAAGGGTGCGGGCGACCTCAACATCGCCGGCATCTCGAAGAAGACCGCGGAGCTGGCCGGCGCCGTGCGCGCCAGCAAGATCACGCCGGACGACCTCGCCGGTGCGACCTTCACCATCTCCAACACCGGTTCGCGCGGCGCGCTGTTCGACACGATCATCGTGCCCCCGAACCAGGTCGCCATCCTGGGCATCGGCGCCACCGTGCGCCGTCCGGTCGTCATCAACCACCCGGACCTGGGTGAGACGATCGCGGTCCGCGACATGACGTACGTCGCCCTGTCCTACGACCACCGCCTGGTGGACGGCGCCGACGCGGCCCGCTACCTGACGGCCGTCAAGGCGATCCTCGAGGCCGGCGAGTTCGAGGTCGACCTCGGCCTGTAAGGCCTCCGCGAGGCCACGTGAGGGCCGGCCACCGGCTGGCAACGTAACGAGCCTCACCTGCGGCGCCCCCGCCCGGAAGTGTTTCCGGACGGGGGCGCCGCCGTATTGTCTAAGGGTCAACACTCCCCAAGGAGCCTTCATGACCGTCCCCGTCGTCCACTCGCTGCGCGAACAGATCCGCGAGCACATCGTGGAGGGGATCGTCAGCGGCCGCTGGAAGCCGGGCGAGCGCATCGTGGAGCGCCGGATCGCGACGGAGCTGGAGGTCAGCCAGACCCCGGTCCGCGAGGCCCTGCGCGAGCTGGAGTCCCTGCGCCTGATCGAGTCGGCCCCCAACAAGGGCGTCCGGGTCCGCAATCTCACCGCGGCCGACCTGGAGGAGAGCTACCCCGTACGAGCCGGTCTGGAGCAGATCGCGGCCGAGCTGGCCGCCGGACGTCTGGCGACGGACTGCTCGGCCCTCGAGCCGCATGTGACGGCGCTGTACGAGGCGGACGCGACCGCCGACGGCACGGCGCAGGTGCGGCACACGGTGGCCTTCCACCGGGAGTTGGTGAAGGCCGCCGGGAACGCCGTGCTGCTGCACACCTGGGAGACGCTCGGCATCGAGGTCTTCACGGCCCTGTCGATCCGCTGGCTCGGCACGGTCCAGAAGTCGTACGCGGAGGAGCACCAGGAGCTGGTGGAGGCCTTCCGCAGGGGTGACCCGAACATCGGGGCGCTCGTGAAGGCGCACGTCCTGGGCTGCGCCCCGCGCGCCTGACGTCTCCCCCTTCGGTTGCAGGAATCGAGCGGGCCCACCTCTCCGGCGGGCCCGCTCATTCGTGCGAGCATGCCCTCAGACGACCGCTCCCACCTGCGAGAACAAGCCAGAATCAAGGCGAATACGAGGCACCCGGTGCCCTGCTTCGCGGCACCCTGTGCCGACTTTCTCGATCTGAAGAGGTTTTCCCCTTCAACCCTTTGATCGATCATCGATCGTCGGTTTACAGTCTTCGGCGGGCCGTCACCCGGCCCTTCGCCCTGTCCTGCCAGACAAGGCCCCCTTTTCTCCACCCCCACCTGTCCGGAAGGCGGCGATCATGACCGATCCCGTAGGCAAGATTCCGAGCGAGCTCGACCAGCTCCCGGACCGTGACACCGAGGAGACCGCCGAGTGGGCGGCCTCCCTGGACGCCGTCACCAAGGCCGCCGGCCCTCACCGGGCCGCCTACCTGATGCGCCGCACGCTCCAGCACGCCGAGGGCGCGGGCCTCGCCCTGCCCAAGCTGCTGGAGACGGACTACGTCAACACCATCCCCACCTCCGCGGAGCCGTCGATCGCCGAGTTCGGCGGCGACGAGGAGATGGAGCGGAAGATCACCGCCTGGAACCGCTGGAACGCGGCCGCGATGGTCACCCGCGGCTCCAAGTACGGGGTCGGCGGCCACATCGCCACCTTCGCCTCGGCGGCCTGGCTCTACGAGACCGGCTTCAACCACTTCTTCCAGGGCAAGGAAGCCGACGGTTCCGGCGACCAGCTCTACATCCAGGGCCACGCCTCCCCCGGCATCTACGCCCGCGCGTTCCTCGACGGGCGCCTGAACGAGGCCCAGCTCGACAACTTCCGGCAGGAGTCCGGCGGCAACGGCCTGCCCTCCTACCCGCACCCGCGCCGGCTGCCCTGGCTGTGGGAGTTCCCCACCGTCTCCATGGGTCTCGGCCCGCTCTCCGCGATCTACCAGGCGCGCTTCAACCGCTACCTGACGAACCGCTCCATCAAGGACGTCTCCGCGTCCCACGTGTGGGCCTTCCTCGGTGACGGCGAGATGGACGAGCCCGAGTCGACGGCAGCCCTCGCGCTCGCCGCCCGCGAGGGTCTGGACAACCTGACCTTCGTCATCAACTGCAACCTGCAGCGCCTCGACGGCCCGGTCCGCGCCAACTTCAAGATCGTGCAGGAGCTGGAGGCCCAGTTCCGCGGCGCCGGCTGGAACGTCGTGAAGTCGCTGTGGGGCAACGCCTGGGACGAGCTGTTCGCGCTCGACACCACCGGCGCCCTCGTCCGCCGCCTCCGCGAGGTGCCGGACGCGCAGGTCCAGACGTACCAGACCCGCGACGCCGCCTACATCCGCCAGGACTTCTTCGGCAAGGACCCGGCGCTCGTCGCGATGGCGCAGCTGCTGAGCGACGACAAGATCCTCGAGTGTTTCCACCTCTCCCGCGGTGGCCACGAGCCGCGCAAGGTGTACGCCGCGTACAAGGCCGCCCTGGAGTTCAAGGGCGCGCCGACGGTCATCCTCGCGCAGACCGTCAAGGGCTTCACCCTCGGTGAGGGCTTCGCGTCGAAGAACGCGAACCACCAGATGAAGAAGCTCACGACCGACGAGTTCAAGAACATGCGTGACCTTCTCGAGCTCCCGATCTCGGACGCGCAGTTCGTCGACGGCCAGGTGCCCTACGGCCACCCCGGCGCCGACTCCCCCGAGGTCCGCTACCTCCAGGAGCGCCGCGCGGCCCTCGGCGGCCCGGCCCCGGCCCGCCGCACCCACGCGCTGGCCCCGCTGCCGGCCCCCGCCGACAAGGCCTTCACGGCCTTCGACAAGGGCTCCGGCTCGCAGTCGATGGCGACCACGATGGCCTTCGTGCGACTCATCAAGGACTTGATCCGCGACAAGGAGACCGGCAAGCGCTGGGTCCCGATCGTCCCGGACGAGGCCCGTACCTTCGGTATGGAGTCGCTGTTCCCGTCGCTCGGCATCTACTCGCCGAAGGGCCAGACGTACGAGCCGGTCGACCGCGACCAGCTGATGTACTACAAGGAGGCCGTCAACGGCCAGATCCTCAACGAGGGGATCACCGAGGCCGGTTCGATGGCCGACTTCATCGCCGCTTCCACCGCGTACTCCACGCACGGCGAGGCGATGATCCCGTTCTACATCTTCTACTCGATGTTCGGCTGGCAGCGGACCGCCGACCAGATGTGGCAGCTCGGCGACCAGCTCGGCCGCGGCTTCCTCGTCGGCGCGACCGCCGGCCGCACCACCCTGACCGGTGAGGGCCTCCAGCACGCCGACGGCCACTCGCCGGTGATCGCGGCCACGAACCCGGCGGCGCTGACGTACGACCCGGCGTTCGCCTACGAGGTCGCCGTCATCGTCAAGGAGGGTCTGCGCCGGATGTACGGCGAGGCCGCCGAGGGCGAGGACCAGGACGTCTTCTACTACCTGACGGTCTACAACGAGCCGATGCCGCAGCCGGCCAAGCCGTCCGGCATCGACGAGGGCATCGTCAAGGGCCTCTACCGCTTCAACACCGCGGAGTCGGCCGGTCTCGACCTGCCCGCGAACGCCTCGCGCATCCAGCTCCTCTCCTCCGGCACGGCCATCCACTGGGCCCTCGAGGCGCAGAAGCTGCTCGCCGCCGAGTGGGGCGTGGCCGCCGACGTGTGGTCCGCGACCTCCTGGACGGAGCTGCGGCGCGACGCCCTGGAGGCCGACGCGGCCCTCCTGCGCGGCGAGGAGCAGGTGCCGTACGTCCGCAAGGCCCTGGAGGGCATCGACTCGCCGGTCCTGGCGGTCTCCGACTACATGCGCCAGGTCCCGGACCAGATCGCGCAGTGGGTCGAGCAGGACTGGTCCTCGCTGGGCGCCGACGGCTTCGGCCTCTCGGACACCCGCGACGCGGCCCGCCGCCACTTCGGCGTCGACGCCCAGTCGATCGTCGTCGCCTCGCTCGCGCAGCTCGCGCGGCGCGGCGAGGTCCAGGCGACGGCCGTGAAGGAGGCGCGCGAGCGCTACGGCCTGTAGTCCGGCCGGCTGATCGGTTCCGAGGGGCCGTGCCCGTACGTCTCGTACGGGCACGGCCCCTCGGCGTGTCGCCCCGAGGTCGTGAGCCCGGTTCTGCGCCCCGGAGGCGAACCGAGCCCTGAAAATAGGCCCATGCGTGCCGCACGTCTCATCAAGCTGGTCCTGTTGCTCCAGTCCCGGCCGTCGATGACGGCCGCCGAACTGGCCGCCGAACTGGAGGTGTCGGAGCGGACCATCACCCGGGACGCGCTCGCCCTCTCCGAGGCGGGGGTCCCGGTGTACGCGGACCGGGGCCGCGCGGGCGGCTACCGGCTGGTCGGCGGCTACCGGACGCAGCTCACGGGGCTCGCGCGCGGCGAGGCGGAGGCGCTGTTCCTCTCCGGGCTGCCGGGCGCGCTGCGCGATCTGGGCCTCGCGGACGCGGCCTCGGCGGCGCGGCTGAAGGTGTCGGCGGCGCTGCTGCCCTCCCTGCGGGACGCCCCGGACGCGGTGGGCCGGCGCTTCCTTCTGGACGCGCCCGGCTGGTACCAGGAGCCGGAGACCCCGGAGCTGCTCGCCCCGGTCGCGGAGGCGGTCTGGGACGACCGGCTGCTCTTCGCCCGCTATCTGCGCGGGGACGGCGAGGAGGTGGAGCGGGAGCTGTGTCCGTACGGCCTCGTCCTGAAGGCGGGTGTCTGGTACGTGTGCGCGCGGGCCGACTCCTCCTTCCGCACGTACCGCGTGGACCGGTTCACGGCGGTCGCCGTGGGCGAGGAGCGGTTCGTCCGGGACGAGGACTTCGACCTGCCGTCGTTCTGGGAGGAGCGGGCGGCGGAGTTCGCCCGCTCGCTGCTCCGCGCGGAGGTCGTCCTGCGGCTCTCGGAGGCGGGCGCGCGGCGGCTGCCGCACGTGACGGACCGAGCGGCCGCCGAGGAGGCCCTGGCGGCGGGGGCCGCGGAGGACGACGGCCGGCTGCGGGTCGTCCTGCGCGTGGAGAGCGAGGAGGTCGCCTTCTCCCAGCTGCTCACCCTGGGCCCGGAGGCCGAGGTCCTGGCCCCGGCCGCACTCCGCGCACGCTTCACGGCGGCGGCCCGGGGCCTGGCGACGCTGTACTCCTGACCGGGACGGGACGGGCCTCCCCGGGGCCCACCGGGGTCGGGCCGGCCTCGGCGCCCGACCGGGCCGGTCCCGGGACCGGCCCTACCGGTAGGGCCGGTCCCGGGCCCCCGGCCCTACCGGTAGTCGGCCACGTCCGGCGTTCCCGTCTCGTCCGCGAACATGTAGCCCCAGGCGTCCGGCTGCGAGCCGTCGGCGTCGGTGAAGCCGTACTCCCGGGCCAACTGGCCGCTGGAGAGCGACTGGCCGTTCCAGCGACGGCGGTCGGCGTCGGCGGCGAGGGCGGCGACGGCCCTGCCGACGTACACCGGGGACTCGGCGACGGCGAATCCGGGGATCCTCTCGACGGCGTCCCGCCAGTTCTCCTCGGTGACGCCGAAGGCCGCGAGCATCTGCTCGGACCTGAGCCAGCCGGGGGTGAGGGCGACGGCCGTGCCGCCGTACTCCTCCAGTTCCTTGCCGAGGCCGAAGGCCATCCGGAGGGGGGCGTTCTTGGCGAGGTCGTAGAAGAGGTTCTCGCGGAAGCGGGTGCCGTTGTACTCGGTGGTGCCGTCGGTGACCTCGACGACGAGCCCGCCGGGGTTCCTGATGAGCAGCGGCAGGGCCGTGTACGAGGTGATGACGTGCGTCCGGACACCGAGTTCGAGCATCCTGAGGCCGCCGGCAAGGTCGTTCTCCCAGGTCTTCTTCCCGAAGACGAGGAGGTGCTCGCCGCCCCACACGTCGTTGACGAGGACATCGAGCCGTCCCCGTTCCCGGTCGATCCGGTCGACCAGGGCCCGGACCTGGTCCTGCTCCAAATGGTCGGTCGGCACGGCGATGCCCTCGCCCCCCGCGGCCGTCACCAGTTCGGCCGTCTCCTCGATGGTCTCGGTGGCGCGGCCGACCTCGCTGACCTTCTCGCGGGTGGTGCGCCCCGTGACGTACACGGTGGCTCCGGCGGCGCCGAGCTGGACGGCGATGGCCCGTCCCGCGCCCCGGGTGGCTCCGGCGACCAGGCAGATACGTCCCCGCAGGGGTGTGGTTTCCGTCGTCATGGACACCAGACTGGCAGGAAAGTACGACATCTTCTGTCCGGATTCATTTCCGGAGTTCTTCGGGCATTCCGGGTGCGTCGCGCCCGCCGAGACAGGATGCTGGTCCCGTGATGGACGAGACGGAGTTCTGGGAGATCATCGACGCCACCCGCGAGGCCGCCGAGGGCGACCCCGAGGAACAGGCCGATCTGCTCGTGGAACGGCTGACCCGGCTGGATCCCGACTCCGTGCTCGACTACGCCCGCCATTTCGAGGCCCGCTACAACCGCGCGTACCTCTGGGACCTGTGGGGCGCGGCCGCCGTGCTCCTCGGCAGGTCCGGCGACGACACCTTCGACTTCTTCCGCTGCTGGCTCATCGGCCAGGGCCGGGAGGTCTTCGAGGGGGCGGTGCACGATCCGGACGCGCTGGCGGAGCTGCTCGCCGACTTCGACGTGGAGATCGACGGGGACGGCGAGGAGATCGGTTTCGCGGCGGACGAGGCGTACGAGCAGCTGACCGGCGCCGAGACCCCGGACCTGGGCATTCCGATGCCGGGCGGGGAGCCGCTGGGCGCGCCCTTCGACCTGGAGGACGACGGTGTCCTCGCGGCCCGCTTCCCCCGGCTGTGGGAGCGCTTCGGGGCCGCGTAGGAGCAGGAGAGGGAAGCAGGAAGAGGTACGGACCCGGGGGGCCGTCCCGCCCCGGGTCCGTACCGGCTCATTCGTACGGCTCTTCCGTACCGGCTCTCGTGCCGGCGCTTCCGTACCCGCGCCCGTCAGAAGTGCGTGCCGCCGTCGACGCGGACCTCGGTGCCGGTGATGAACTTCCCGTCCTCGCTCGCGAGCATCGCGACGACGCCGGCGACCGTCTCGGGACCGGCGAAGCCCTGGCCGAGGGCGGGGGCGAGCTTGGCGAAGAGGGACCAGTCGGTGTCCTCGGGCAGGCCGGGGCCGATCGACTGCTTGCTGGCGCCGGTGCCGTCGGTCATGCCGGAGGAGATGGAGCCGGGCTGGACGGCGGTGAAGCGGATGCCCTGCTTGGCGTACTCGGCGGCGAGCGCGTGGGTCATGGACTGGATGCCGCCCTTGCTGGCCGCGTAGGCCGCCATGTAGGGGTGGGCGAACATCGCGGAGGTCGAGGAGAAGTTCACGACGGCGGAGCCGTTGCCCTCCAGGAGGGCCGGTATCGACTCGCGGATCACGAGGAAGGTGCCGGTGAGGTTGATCCGGAGCACCTGCTCGAAGGAGTCGAGGCTCGTCTCGTGCGTGTGCGAGGAGCGCAGGACGCCGGCCGCGTTGACCAGGACGTCCAGACCGCCGAGCGCCTCGACGGCGGCGGCGACGCCGGCCCGTACGGAGTCCTCGTCGGCGACGTTCACGACGACCGTGGTGAGGCGGTCGGCGGCCTCGCCGGCCTTGGCGACGGTGTCCTTGAGGCCGTCCTCGCTGATGTCGGCGGCGACGACCCGGCCGCCCTCGGCGAGCACGCGGAGCACGGTGGCCTGGCCGATGCCGGAGCCACCGCCGGTGATGAGGGCGCGGCGTCCTTCGTAACGGGTCAGCTGGTTCATGGTGGCAACCTCTCGATGTCAAGCTTCCGTGGAACGCTGCCACCGTACGCCCGAGTGGCACGTTTTGCCAGAGATGCACGTCGTGCACTTTCGGCAGGTGCGGGCGTACGCTTCGTACGGTGAGCACCAAGCCCCCCTCCCTGACGGAGCGCCGCAAGGCCGCGACCCAGCTGGACATCGCCCGAGCCGCCGCCGAGCTCTTCACCGAGCGCGGACCCGACGGCACCACGGCCGAGGACATCGCCCAGCGGGCCGGGGTCGCCCTGCGCACCTTCTACCGGTACTTCCGCTCCAAGCAGGACGCCGTGGCCCCGCTCCTCGCGGGCGGCGCCGACCGCTGGCGCGAGCAGCTCGCGGCGGCCGGCCCCGGGGCCCGCCTCCCCGAGGCGCTGGAACGCTCGATCGCCGAGTCGCTGGCCGCGGAGGACGAGGAGGCGGCCGAGGGGGTGCGCTGGACGCGCGGGCTCCTGCGGGCGGCCGCACAGGACCCCGCCCTGCGGGCCGTCTGGTACCGGGTCAACCAGGAGTCCGAGGAGCGGCTGCGGGAGGTCCTGGCCGGGCTCGCGGGCCCGGAGACCGACCCGCTGGAGATCCGGCTCGCGGCGGCGGCGGCCACGGACGCCATCCGGATCGCCCTGGAGACCTGGGCGGAGACGGACGCGCCGGTACGCGGCGAGGGCTCACCGGCCGCTCTCGCCGTCCGCTGCCTGCGCGAGCTGATGGGCGGGATGCGGCTCCTCGGGGAGGCGACCGCCGAGGACGGCACGAGGGACAGCACGAGGGGCGGCTCGCGGGACGACGGCCCGGCCGCGTCCGGAAACGACTCAGGCGTGTAGCGAGCGGCCCATCAGGACGTCGTCCACGTACTCCCCGTCGATCAGGAGCTCGCCCGGCAGGACGCCCTCGACCGCGAAGCCCTCGGAGGCGTAGAGCGCGCGGGCCGGCGCGTTGTGTCCGAGGACCCGCAGGGTGATCCGGCGGGCGCCCTCCCCGCGGGCCCGCTCCACGGCCGCCCGCAGCAGCGCCCGCGCCACGCCCCGGCCGCGGACGGACTCGTCGACCACGAGGCCCTGGATCTGGCGCACGTGGGCGGTGGCGGCGAGCGGGGTCGGCAGGACGAGCCGTATGTATCCGGCCACGGCGCCGTCCACCACCGCGACGAGGTAGTCACCGGGCCGGTGGCGGTCGTCGAAGAAGGGCTCGTACGGCTCCGTCGGCGCGGGCAGCACGGCGTGCAGGGGCGACCAGGCGGCCCGGTCGAGCGCGGCGAGGACGTCCTCGTCCCCGGCGTCGGCGATACGTATCTGCGTCTCCGGCACGATCATGACGGCCACTGTGTCACGCACGGGACCGGGAGGGCAGGATGAGCCCATGCAGCGTTCCGCCACCCGCAAGCGCGTCGCCGTCACCGGCGCATCCGGACTCATCGGCCGGGCCCTCGTCCGCTCCCTGCGCGCCGACGGCCACGACGTCCTCCGCCTCGTCAGGCGGCCCGCAGCGACCGCCGACGAGGTCGAGTGGGACCCGAAGCGGCTGTACGTGGACGCCGCCGGACTCGTCGGGGTGGACGCCGTCGTCCACCTGGCGGGCGCCGGTGTCGGCGAACGCCGCTGGACCGAGGCGTACAAGCGGGAGATCCGCGACAGCCGCGTCCTCGGCACGCGGGCGATCGCCGAGGCGCTGGCCTCGCTCGCCTCGCCGCCGGAGGTCCTGGTGTGCGGCACGGCGCTCGGCTGGTACGGCGACACCGGCAGCCGCGCGGTCGACGAGAGCGCGCCCGCCGGGACGGGCTTCCTGCCCTCGGTGTGCGTGGAGTGGGAGGCCGCCGCGGCCCCCGCCGAGGAGGCCGGCATCCGCGTCGCGTACGCCCGCACCGGCCTGGTCGTGGCCCGCGAGGGCGGGGCGTGGGGGCGGCTCTTCCCGGTCTTCCGCGCCGGGCTCGGCGGGCGGATGGGCGACGGCCGCCAGTACTGGTCCCACATCTCCCTCCACGACGAGGTGGCCGCCCTGCGCCACGTGGTCGACACCCCGGCCCTGTCGGGCCCGGTGAACCTGACGGCCCCCGAGCCGGTCACCAACCGCGAGGTGACGGCCGCGATGGGCCGGGTCCTGCGGCGGCCGACCCTGTTCACGGTCCCGGCGCCCGCCCTGAAGCTGGTGCTCGGGGACTTCGCCCAGGACGTGCTGGGCAGTCAGCGGGTGCTGCCGGGGAGGCTGTTGGAGTCCGGCTTCGACTTCGCCTTCCCGACGATCGACGAGGCGATCAGGGCCGCGGCCCGCTGACGCACCCCTCCCCCGGCTCCCTGCGCTCCCCCGTGCTGCGTGCACCCCGCCGCGCGCGGGCCGACTTCCGTGGGCGCGCTCCCTAGGCTCGATGCCCATTGTTCGATACGACCGCGAACGCGGGCATTCCGGGGGCCGGTTGGGGGCATAAGGCCTCCCACCGGCGGCGCCGACCTGGGGAGGGGCACGTGCTCAGTACCGCAAGTACCGCACAGCGAACGGACGTCGGGGAAACCGTCGACGTCGTCATCGTGGGGGCCGGGATCGCGGGGCTCACGGCCGCCCGCCGGCTGACCGGGGCCGGGCTCTCCGTCGCCGTCCTGGAGGCGGAGCCGCAGGTGGGCGGCCGGATGGCCACCGACTCCGTCGACGGCTTCCTGCTCGACCGGGTGGGCCCCCTGCTCACCCTGTCGCCCGAGGAGCTGCGGGCCGTGCCGGGGCTCGACGGCCTCGCGCTCCGTCCCTTCGCCCCCGGGGTTCTCGTGCACAGCGACGGCCGGCACGCCCGGTGGGGCGCCCCGCACCCGCGCAGGGCGGGCGGCACGCACCGAGGCGGGGGGCACCGGAGCGTGGGGGGAGCGTTCAGCGTGGCACGCGCCCTCGCGAGCGCCCCCCGGCGTCCGACGGCCTCGCTCGACCAGGCGCGGCTCGGCGCGTCCCTGGTCCGGCTCGCCGCGACCCCGTCGCAGCGGCTGCTCGCCCGCCCCGAGCGGACGGCGCGCGAGGCGCTGACCGCCCGGCTGCCCGCCCGGACCGTGCAGGGTGTGCTGCGACCGCTGCTCGCGGCGCTCCTCGGCGACCCGGACCTCGTCATGTCGAGCCGCCGGGCGGACCTGGCGCTGCGCGCCTTCGCCCGGGGCCGGCTCGCCGTACCGGAGGGCGGTTCGGCGGCCCTCCCGGAGCGGCTCGCCGCCTCGCTGCCGCCCGGCACGGTCCGTACCGGCGTCCGGGTCACGGAGGCGTCCGTCTCCCGGGTGACGACCGCCGAGCACGGGGTCTTCGGCTGCCGCTCGGTGCTGCTCGCGACGGGGGCACGGACGGCGGCCGAGCTGCTGCCCGGCCTGCGGGCGCCCGCCTTCCACGCGGTGACGGTCCTGCACCACACGGCGCCCGCGGCGCCCACCGGGGACCCGACGCTGCTCCTGGAGTCCGACCCGGGCGGGCCGGTGGCCCACACGGCCGTGATGAGCGCGGTCGACCCGGTCCGCGCCCCGGAGGGCCGGGCCCTGATCACCTCGACGGTGCTCGGGGCGCCGCCGGACGACACGGAGCGCCGGGTCCGCAAGCACCTCGCCACGCTGTACGGCACGTCGACCGACGAGTGGGAGCTGCTGGCCCTGCACCACACTCCGGAGGCCGTGCCGGCGATGCCGCCGCCGTACGACGCCCGCCGCCCGGTCCGACTGCTCGCGGGCCTGTACGTGTGCGGCGACCACCGGGACGCGGGCACGCCGCAGGGCGCCCTCGCCTCGGGAGCGCGCGCGGCCCGCGCGCTCCTCGGCGACCTCGGCGTCCGGCTCCCGCAGGAGGAGGAAGAGACGGCGGAGGAGGCCGCGTAACGCGGACGCGGACGCAGCCCCGGCCCGGGGCACGGGGCTCCGAGCCGGGCTCCGGCTCCGGGGCACGGGGCGCGGGCTCCGAGCCGGGCTCCGGCTCCGGGCTCCGGGCTCCGGGCTCAGCCGAGGGCGGCCACGCGGTCGCGGTAGGTGCGGGCGGCCGCGGCGTCGCGGTACGGCTCCAGGCGGCGCTCGAAGTCGCGGACGTACTCGACGGCGCGCGCCGACCGCATCTCGGAGGCCTGCTGGGCGGCCTCCGCGCCCAGGGCGCACGCCTGGTCGAGTTCGCCGAGGGCGAGGCGCGAGGTGGCGAGGACGACCCGGCAGAAGAGCCGGCTGCGGGCGAAGCCGGGTGCGCGCAGCTGGAGGGCGCGCTCGGCGTGCTGGGCGGCGGGCCGGTACTGCTGGAGGTCGCGGTGGCAGTGCCCGAGCTCGTCGGCGAGCTGGGCCTCGTCGAACATCCTGGCCCAGTAGGGCACCTCGTCGCCCGGCCTGGCCGCTTCGAGGGCCCGCTCGGCCCGGACCAGGGAGGCGCCGCAGACCCGGGCCTCGCCGAGGACCGCGTGCCCGCGGGCCTCGATCGCGTGCAGCATCGCCTGGACGACGGGCGGCGCGGCGGGCCCGACGCCCTGCTGGGCGACCCGGGCGAGCTGCACGGCCTCCCTCCCGTGGCCGAGGTAGACGGCCTGGCAGCTCATGGTGAGGAGCACGTACGAGCCGTAGGCCCGGTCGCCGGCGGCCTGGGCGAGGCGCAGCGCCTGGACGAAGTAGCGCTGGGCGAGGCCGTGGGCGGCGATGTCGTACGAGGTCCAGCCGGCGAGTCGGGTGAGGTCGGCGGCTGCGGCGAAGAGGCGGCGGCCGACGGACTCGCCGTACGTGCCGCGCAGCATCGGCTCGGCCTCGTGCTCCAGGTAGCGGACGAGGGCCTGGCGGGCGTGGCCGCCGCCGTAGGCGTGGTCGAGGGTGCGGAAGAGCTCGCCGACGGAGCGGAGGGCGGCGATGTCGCCGCTGGAGACCCGCTGGCCGGGTCCGCGGTCCGTACCGCGCTGCCGGGGCACGGAGAAGCGGCCCTGCGGGGGGACGCGCGGGTCGTGCTGCGCCACTCGGGGGTCGTTCGGGACGCGGGGTTCGTGCGGGGAGCGCGGGTCGGGCCGCGCGTGGGGGTCGCCGGGCGCCCCGGTGTGGGACCGGGAGGAGGGCGGGCCGGGGGCGGGCTCGCCGCGGGCGACCCGCTCGTCGGCGCGGCCGATGAGCCAGTCGCGGCTGGGCACGACGAGCCCCGCCGGGGTGAAGGCGATCTTGCGGAGTTCGGCGTGGCTGCCGGAGTCCTTGCGCCAGAGCCCGCTGACGATGTCGACGGCCTCCTCGGGGGTCGCCGCGAACTCCAGGCCCGCGTAGACCGGCGCGCAGGCGTCGAGACCGAGGTCCTGCGCGGAGAGCCGGCGGCCGAGGCGCCGGGTGAAGACCTCGGCGATGAGGGCGGGGGTGGTGCCGCGCGGCTGCTGGCCGCGGAGCCAGCGGGTCACGGAGGTCTTGTCGTACCGCAGATCGAGGCCGTGTTCCAGACCGAGCTGGTCCACTCGTCTGGCGAGGCCCGCATTGGAGAACCCGGCTTCGGCGATGAGCGAGGCGAGCTGGCGGTTCGGGATGCGCTGCGGTGGTCGTTCCGTCATCAGCTGTGCGGTCTCCTGCCTTCCGGGCCCAGGTGCAGCCCGTTCGGTCCCTCATGGAACGGCGTGAATTTAGCGGTCCTCACGGCCTGTACCGCCACCTTCGCCCCACATTCATCCGATCGTGTGAGGATTGACGGCACCGCTGACGTAGCCGCCGCGGTCCAGCTGACGGAGGCGGCACCCCCGCACCGCCCGTAGGGGGCGTCCCCGGCACCGCCCGCGCCGCCGCCCCCGGCACCCCCGTACAGGTGTGCGTGGTGTCGCCGTACAGTGGCATGGGCGCGAATGACGCATGTGCCGATCCGGCCCGGGATGATCCCCGGTCCCCGGTCCCCGGCACCCAGGAGGAGGCATGGCCGTGAGTGAGCTGCGATTCGTCCGCCTTGGTTTCGGCGCGGAAGCCGTCGAGTACCAGGTGGCCTGGGACAAGCAGCGCGAGGTGCACGCCGCGCGGTTCGCCGACGAGACCCCCGACACCTGTCTGCTCCTGGAGCACCCGCCGGTCTACACGGCCGGCCGGCGCACGGCGGAGAGCGAGCGCCCGCTGGACGGGACGCCCGTCGTGGACGTCGACCGCGGCGGCAAGATCACCTGGCACGGCCCCGGCCAGCTCGTCGGCTACCCGATCATGAAGCTGCCCCGCCCGGTGGACGTCGTCGCACACGTCCGCCGCCTGGAGGACGCCCTGATCCGTACGGCCGCGGAGTTCGGTGTGGAGACGAGCCGGGTCGAGGGGCGCAGCGGTGTCTGGGTCCTGGGCGACCCGGTGGAGCAGCGACCGTCGCTCGGCGGGCTCTCCCTCGACTTCGACCCCCGTCTCACCGACGAGGAGTTCGACCCCCGGCTGAACGGCCCCGAGTACGCGCCGTCCAACGCCGGCCAGCGCCGCGAGGACCGCAAGCTCGCCGCCATCGGCATCCGGGTCGCCAAGGGCGTCACCATGCACGGCTTCGCCCTGAACGTGAACCCGGACAACACCTGGTTCGACCGGATCATCCCCTGCGGGATCCGCGACGCGGGCGTGGCCTCGCTCGCGAACGAGCTGGGCCGGGACCTCACGATCGAGGAGGTGCTCCCGGTCGTGGAGCGCCATCTGCGGGAGGTCCTGGAGCAGGCGGAGCTGAAGCCGCGCGAGATCGAGCGTCCGGCGGAGCCGGCCTCCGTCTGAGGCACGGCCCGCTCGGGCACGGCCTCCACACTGGGGGCACGGCCTGAGGAATGCGGGGCTCTGGCCATGGGTTGGCCAGAGGTAAGGCATGGGAAGCAACGGGCGTACCCTGGTGTGCGCCGAAGAATCGAAGCTACAGGAGCCGATGTGTCCGCAGTCGCACCCGACGGACGCAAGATGCTGCGCCTGGAGGTCCGGAACGCCCAGACCCCCATCGAGCGCAAGCCCGAGTGGATCAAGACCCGCGCGAAGATGGGTCCCGAGTACACGAAGATGCAGGGCCTCGTGAAGAGCGAGGGCCTGCACACGGTCTGCCAGGAGGCGGGCTGTCCCAACATCTTCGAGTGCTGGGAGGACCGCGAGGCGACCTTCCTCATCGGCGGCGACCAGTGCACGCGGCGCTGCGACTTCTGCCAGATCGACACGGGCAAGCCCGAGGCGCTGGACCGTGACGAGCCGCGGCGCGTGGGCGAGTCGGTCGTCACGATGGACCTGAACTACGCCACGATCACCGGCGTCGCGCGCGACGACCTGGAGGACGGCGGCGCCTGGCTGTACGCGGAGACCGTGCGCCAGATCCACCAGCAGACGGCGGAGCGCGCCGACGGCCGCACGAAGGTCGAGCTGCTGGCCCCCGACTTCAACGCGGTGCCGGAGCTCCTGAAGGAGGTCTTCGACTCGCGCCCCGAGGTCTTCGCGCACAACGTCGAGACCGTCCCGCGGATCTTCAAGCGGATCCGTCCGGGCTTCCGCTACGAGCGCTCCCTCGACGTCATCACCCAGGCCCGCGACTACGGTCTGGTCACGAAGTCGAACCTGATCCTCGGCATGGGCGAGACCCGCGAGGAGGTCAGTGAGGCGCTCCGGCAGCTGCACGACGCGGGCTGTGAGCTCATCACGATCACGCAGTACCTGCGCCCCTCGGTGCGGCACCACCCCGTCGAGCGCTGGGTGAAGCCGCAGGAGTTCGTGGAGCTGAAGGAGGAGGCCGACGAGATCGGCTTCTCCGGTGTGATGTCGGGCCCGCTGGTCCGGTCCTCGTACCGCGCGGGCCGCCTCTTCCAGCAGGCGATCGAGAAGCGCGGCGCGGTCGACAACGCCACGCAGGCGGTCTGATCGCTCCACGGCCCCGCCGTGTGAATCCGAGCACAAGCAGTTACCGGTCAGTAATGGCCGGATCGAACGCGGCCCGTACGCCCCCGCAGCTCAGCGGGGACGTACGGGCCGCGTCGGCGTTCTCCGGTGGCACGACCGGCCGCGCCAACGTTTCATCAGTGTTTGACCACTGGGTCACGCCCTGGTAACACCGATCTGTGAGCCTGGATTCACTCACCGCCACCACCGCTCGCATCCCCCCGCCTCGTCTCATCCGCAATCGAGGGAGGACCCCGACATGCCGGCCGCATCGACGCACGTCCGCGTCACCGCGATCCCGTCCGTCACCGACGCCCTGAAGGCCGTGGAGGCCCTGCTGCTCGGCGCCGGGCAGCGCACCGCCCGGCGCAACGCCTGGACCTCCGTCCTGGAGGACCGCCGCCACGCCAAGGACCGGGTCGAGGCCCAGCATGTGATGGAGGCCGCGTCTGGCCACGCTTCCCGGGCCACGTAAACTTCAGGACATGGCGAGGAAGGCAAACACGGGCAGCGCTGACGCTGCGAACCAGGGGCGGCTCAAGCAGATCGCCCTCACGTACAAGATGACCCGGAAGGCCGACCCTAAGGTCGGACTTGTCGTCGCAGGCGTGGGCATCGTCGTACTCGGTGTCCTCCTCGCGATCGGCTTCCTCATCGGTCATCCGGTCTATCTGGGCATCCTGGGCTTCGTCCTGGCGCTCCTGGCGGCGGCCATCGTCTTCGGGCGGCGTGCCGAGCGCGCGGCCTTCGGGCAGATGGAGGGCCAGCCGGGCGCGGCCGCGGCGGTGCTGCAGAACGTCGGGCGCGGCTGGACGACGACCCCCGCGGTCGCGATGAACCGCAGCCAGGACGTCGTGCACCGCGCGGTCGGCCGGGCGGGCATCGTGCTGGTGGCGGAGGGCAACCCGAACCGGGTGAAGACTCTGCTGGCGGCCGAGAAGAAGCGGATGAGCCGCGTCGTGGTGGACGTGCCGGTGCACGACCTCATCGTCGGCGACGGCGAGGGCCAGGTGGAGCTGAAGAAGCTGCGCACGACCATGCTCAAGCTGCCCCGCGTGCTCACCGGCCCGCAGGTCACCGCGGCCAACGACCGGCTGCGGGCGATGGGCGACCTGATGAGCAACATGCCGCTGCCGAAGGGCCCGATGCCCAAGGGCATGAAGATGCCGCGCGGCGGAAAGATGCGCTGAGCGGAACGACGCGCTGACGCGCCCGACCGAACACGAGAAGAAGGGCCCCGGACCACACGGTCCGGGGCCTTCTCGCTGTCGGCGGTCGGCCGGGTCCTGTCGGCGGTCGGCCGGGGCAGACAGGTCGGACAGGTCAGATACGGACCTGGACGGCGCCGGAGAGGCGGTCGTGGAGGCCGCGGCCGTCGCGGTCCCAGATCAGGGCCGGGACGGCGAGGCAGACGAGCACGGAGCGGACGACGACGCGCCAGAGGCTCAGCCGGCCGCCGTTCGCCGAGACGACCACCAGGCCGAAGAGGCGCTTGCCGGGCGTCGAGCCGATGGTGCCGACGGTCAGCACGCTCAGGACGAGCAGGAGACCGAGCGCCCAGTTGCTGGTCGCCTGGCTGTAGCTGTCGGTGATCAATCCGTATGCGATCAGAAGACACAGGGCCCAGTCGACTGCGAGGGCGCCGAGCCGGCGGCCCGGGCGGGCGATCGAGCCGGGTCCCTCCTCGGGGAGTCCCAGCTGCTGCCCCCGGTATCCGAAGTCCACGCCTGCTTGCTCCGCCGCGGCACGGGGGCCGGAGAGCCACGATCCGAGTGCTTGCCTGTTGTCCACCCGACCACGGTACTGCGCCCGTTTTCGATCACTTCCGTCCGGGTCGGCGTACGCGCGCCACAGCGCGCCGCACACCCGCTCCGGTTAACTTCGACGAAACAAATGGGTCATGCTTGAGAAATCCCGTCTGCCTATGGTCGGGTCCAGCGTGTGCCACCGCACTGGCCGCACGACCGAGCTGCAACCCCGCCCCTCCCCGGGCCGGGAGTAGGAGGAGTTGGATGTCCGAGAAGCACGGGTTCCAGAACGCCGACGAGGTCAAGAAGTTCATCAAGGACAACGACGTCAAGATGGTCGACGTCCGGTTCTGCGACCTTCCGGGCGTGATGCAGCACTTCACGATCCCGGCGACGGCCTTCGACCCGGCGGAGGAGCTCGCCTTCGACGGCTCGTCGATCCGCGGCTTCCAGGCGATCCACGAGTCCGACATGGCGCTCCGCGCCGACCTGTCGACGGCCCGCGTGGACCCCTTCCGCCGCGACAAGACGCTGAACATCAACTTCTTCATCCACGACCCGATCACGGGCGAGGCCTACAGCCGCGACCCGCGGAACATCGCGAAGAAGGCCGAGGCGTACCTCGCCTCCACCGGCATCGCCGACACCGCGTACTTCGGCCCCGAGGCGGAGTTCTACGTCTTCGACTCGGTGCGCTTCGAGACCTCGGCGAACCAGGGCTTCTACCACATCGACTCCGAGGCCGGCGCCTGGAACACCGGTTCGGAGGAGAACAACCGCGGCTACAAGGTCCGCTACAAGGGCGGCTACTTCCCGGCCCCGCCGGTCGACCACTTCGCCGACCTGCGCTCGGAGATGTCCCTGGAGCTGGAGAACGTCGGCCTCCAGGTCGAGCGCCAGCACCACGAGGTCGGCACCGCCGGCCAGGCCGAGATCAACTACAAGTTCAACACGCTGCTCGCCTCGGCCGACGACCTGATGCTGTTCAAGTACATCATCAAGAACGTCGCCTGGCGCAACGGCAAGACCGCGACCTTCATGCCGAAGCCGATCTTCGGCGACAACGGCTCGGGCATGCACGTCCACCAGTCGCTGTGGGCCAACGGCGACCCGCTGTTCTACGACGAGACGGGCTACGCGGGCCTCTCGGACACCGCCCGCTACTACATCGGCGGCATCCTCAAGCACGCCCCGTCGCTGCTCGCCTTCACCAACCCGACGGTGAACTCGTACCACCGCCTGGTCCCGGGCTTCGAGGCCCCGGTCAACATGGTGTACTCGCAGCGCAACCGCTCCGCCGCCATGCGCATCCCGATCACGGGCTCGAACCCGAAGGCCAAGCGCGTCGAGTTCCGCGCGCCGGACCCGTCCTCGAACCCGTACCTCGCCTTCTCGGCGCTGCTCCTCGCGGGCCTCGACGGCATCAAGAACAAGATCGAGCCCGCGGAGCCGATCGACAAGGACCTGTACGAGCTCGCTCCCGAGGAGCACGCGAACGTCCAGCAGGTCCCGACCAACCTGGAGGCCGTGCTCCACGCCCTCGAGGACGACAACGAGTACCTGCAGGCCGGTGGCGTCTTCACGTCCGACCTGATCGAGACCTGGATCGACTACAAGCGCACCCACGAGATCGCCCCGATCCAGCTGCGCCCGCACCCGCACGAGTTCGAGCTCTACTTCGACCTCTAGGCCGTACCGCGCGAGCGAGGTTCTCACGAGGCCCGTCGTCCCCTTTCGAGGGGCGGCGGGCCTCCGCCGTTTTCCGGCCAAGATCACGAAACGGGGAACAGGTGACGAACTTTCGTACGTACCTACGAGTAGGTCTGTTCACGCTCCGCGACTGATCGATAGCGTGACGTCGTCGCTGCCGCCACACCCGGAGCACGGGGCTCCGCTGGGACTAGCTGGCGCGATGAGGACTGCCTACGTGACTCAGGCGGCATTCGCCCCTGCAGAGACGCTCAAACTCCAGCCGTACACCGATCACTGCCGCGTCATCGCCGACGAAGGCGCGCACGTGGTCATCGGCGTCTCTCCGGGAAACAGTTATTTCACCGCCCAGCGGCTGCGCGAGCTGACGCGCTGGGGCTTGGACCACTTCGATCAGGTCGATCTCGTCTACACCGATCTGCATGTCGCCGACATGTACGAGTCGCTGGGGTACGGGGCCGACGAGGCGCGGCGGAAGGCCGTCAAGAACCTGCGGGGGGTGCGGGCGAAGGTCGGGGCGGCCGCGGCCGAGGCCGACCCCACGGGGGTACGCGTACGGGCCCGCGGGATGTCGGAGTTCCAGGCCCTGCCCGCGTACCAGGAGCTGCACCGCCAGGTCGTGGCGGCCGTCGACGAGGATCCGGTGGTACGGGAGACCTGCGACGCGCTCACCGGGATCTTCCTGGCCGGGAAGCTGGCGCCGGGGCAGGAGGCGAGCAGGCTCCAGAAGGAGGTGTGCCGGGCGTACATCAGCGCCGAAGTGCCGCTGTTCCTGGACACCCCCGCGATCCTCGGGGTGCCCTCCTCGCTCAACTGCTACCACCAGGCCCTGCCCCTCGCCGATCTGCTCTACGCCCGGGGCACCGGGCTGCGTGCCTCCCGCAACCAGGGGCACGGCATCCTCACGCCTGTCGAAGGAGATTCACGATGACCGCGGTCATGACGAACGAACTGCCCGCGTTCCCCTTCGACTGGGACGGGACCCGGCTGCCCGCCGAGATCGAGGCGCTGCGCGCCGAGCCGGTCCGGAAGGTCCGCACGATCGCCGGGGCCGAGGCCTGGCTGGTCTCCTCCTACGAGCTGTGCCGGCACGTCCTGGAGGACCCGAGGTTCAGCCTGAAGGACACCTCGGCACCGGGAGCGCCGCGGCAGTACGCGCTGACGATCCCGCCGCACGTGGTGAACAACATGGGCAACATCACCGGGGCCGGGCTGCGCAAGGCCGTCATGAAGGCCATCAACCCGAAGGCCCCCGGCCTGGAGGAGTGGCTGCGGGCGCGGGCCGGGTCCCTGGTGGACGCGCTGGTCGCCGAGGGGGCGCCCGGGGATCTGCGGAGCGCCTACGCCGATCCGTACTCGGCGGGGCTGCACTGCCGGATGCTGGGCATCCCGGAGGAGGACGGAGCGCGGCTGCTGCGCAGTCTGGACGTGGCCTTCATGAACGCGCCGCACGAGATCGAGGCGGCCCGGCTCCACTGGGACCGGGACATCGCCTACATGACGGAGCGCCTCGACGATCCGGCGACGGGCGGGCTGATGGCGGAGCTCGCGGCGCTGCGCGAGGATCCCGAGTACGCGCATCTGACGGACGAGATGCTGGCGACGGTGGGCGTGACGCTGTTCGGGGCCGGGGTGATCTCCACCGCCGGGTTCCTGGCGATGGCGCTCGTGTCGGTGCTGACCCGGCCGGACGTGCGGGAGGCGCTGACCGCCGCCGGCCCGGGCGGGGTCGCCGGGGCGATGGACGAACTGCTGCGGGTGAACCTGTCGATCGGCGACGGGCTGCCGCGGCTGGCCCTGGAGGACGTGCGGCTCGGCGAGGTCGACGTGCGGGCCGGTGAACTGGTCCTGGTGCTGGTGGAGGCCGCGAACCACGATCCGGAGCACTTCCCGGACCCGCTGGTCTTCCGGCCGGACCGGGAGAACGCCGCCGAGCACCTCTCCTTCGGCGGCGGGCGGCACTACTGCCCGGCGACGGCGCTCGGCAAGCGGCACGCCGAGATCGCTCTGGAGACGCTCCTCGACCGGCTGCCGGGGCTGCGGCTCGCGGTGCCGGTCGAGCAGTTGGTGTGGCGCACCAACTTCATGAAGCGGCTCCCCGAGCGGCTGCCGGCGGCCTGGTAGCCCCGCACGCCCACGGGTGGCGCTGCCCGGCACTCTCGGTGCCGGGCAGCGCCCCTCCGGTGTCAGCGGCCGTAGCGGATCAGGGCGCGGACCATGCGGCAGGTGGTGTCGGAGGGCGGGTGGATGCCGATGTCGGCGGCCGTCGTGCGTATCGTCGCGTTCGTGGCCTTCGACGGGACGTAGACGCCGGCGTCGAGGAGGGCGATCGCGAGACGCATGGCCTTCAGGCGGCGGTTGTGCGTCACGTACCACTCGCGGGGGCGGCCCGCGGGAAGCGGCTTCCGCTGGAGCGGCTTCCAGGGTTCGAGGGACGGCGTCCGGATCACGGCCAGAGCCATGGGCTACCTCCTGGCGAACGATGGGGTGCGGGCCCTCCCCGGGACCCTCACCTTCACCCCCTATTTTAGAGGCCCCCACTGACAATCGCCCCTGGCCAGGCAGGGTTTGGGGGGTGGTGGAGGGCCGTCTGGGGGGTACCGTGTGGGGCATGGAGATCTGGATCAATCCCGCCTGTTCCAAGTGCCGCAGCGCCCTCACCCTGCTCGACGCGGAGGGCGCCGACTACACCGTCCGGCGCTACCTGGAGGACGTGCCCTCGCCCGCGGAGATCCGGCAGGTGCTCGACCGGCTCGGGCTCGAACCGTGGGACATCACGCGGACGCAGGAGGCCGTCGCCAAGGAGCTCGGGGTGAAGGAGTGGCCCCGGGACGAGGCGAACCGGGACCGGTGGATCGAGGCGCTCGCCGGGCACCCCAAGCTGATCCAGCGGCCGATCATCACGGCGGAGGACGGCACGGCCGTCGTGGCCCGGTCGGAGGAGGCCGTGCGGGACGCCCTGTCCCGCCCCGCCGGGTGAAGCCGAGTGAAGCCGAGTGAAGCCGAGTGAAGGGGAGCCTGGAGGACGTGCGGTGAGCGGGACGGTGGACGCGGGGCCCGGCGGGCCCGGCGTCGATCTGCATCTGGAGCTCGGTGCGAGCGGCAGCCGGCGGGCCGTGCTCGCCGAGGCCCTGCGCGAGGCCGTCCGCGGCGGACGCCTTGCGCCCGGGACGCTGCTGCCGCCCTACCGGTCGCTCGCCGCCGACCTCGGGATCGCCCGGAACACCGTCGCCGACGCCTACGCCGAGCTGGTCGCCGAGGGCTGGCTGACCTCCCGCCAGGGCTCCGGGACCCGGGTCGCCGAGCGGGTGCTCGCCCCCGCCCCCGGACCGGCACGGCCCGCGGCGCCGGCGGCGCTCCCGTACGACCTCGTCCAGGGCAAGCCCGACCCCGGCGCCTTCCCGCGCGCTGCCTGGCTGGCGGCCGCCCGGCGGGCGCTGACCGCCGCGCCCCACGAGGCCTTCGGCGTCGGGGACCCGCGCGGCCGGATCGAACTGCGCCGGGCCCTCGCCGCCTACCTCGCGCGGGTCCGGGGCGTACGGACCACCCCGGACCGGATCGTGGTCTGCTCCGGCACTGCGCACGCCCTGCGGCTCCTCGCGCGCGTCCCCCTGGCGACGCACGCCCGCGAGAAGCCCGCCCGCCAGACGGCCGCCCGCAAGGCGCCTCCCCGGCCCTGGGCCGTCGAGGCCTACGGACTCCCCTACCACCAGGGGCTGCTGGGCGAGGCGGGCATCCACACGCTGCCGCTGGCCGTCGACGAGGACGGGGCGCGCATCGCGGAGATCCCTCCGGAGGCGGGCACCGTCCTGCTCACCCCCGCCCATCAGTTCCCCACCGGCGGGCCGCTCCACCCCGAGCGCCGCGCCGGCGTCCTGGAGTGGGCGCGGCGGTCCGGCGGGCTCGTCGTGGAGGACGACTACGACGGCGAGTTCCGCTACGACCGGCGGCCGGTGGGCGCCGTCCAGAGCCTCGACCCCGACCGGACCGTCCTCCTCGGCTCCGTCAGCAAGAGCCTCTCCCCCGCACTGCGGATCGGCTGGATGTGTCTGCCGGAGGCCCTCGTGGACGGGGTCGTCGAGGCGAAGGGCCTGCGCGAGCCGCACACGTCGGCGACGGAGCAGCTCACGCTCGCGGAGTTCGTCGACTCCGGCGCCTACGACCGGCACGTCCGGCGCATGCGCCAGCACCATCGTGTGCGGCGCGACCGGCTGGCCGCGGTGCTCGCGGAGCGCGTGCCGCGGGTCCGGGTGACCGGCCTCGCCGCCGGACTGCACGCACTCGTGGAACTGCCCCCGGGCACGGAGCGGTCGGCCGTCGCCGCCGCGGCCCGGCACGGGGTCGCCGTGGAGGGCCTCGCCGACTACCGGCACCCGGAGGCGCTGGGCCCGGCCCTCCCCGACGGTCTCGTCGTCGGCTACGCCACCCCGCCGGACCGGCTGTACCCGGCCGCCCTGGACGCGCTGTGTCAGGCCTTGGCCGCCGCGCTCTGAGCGGCGAGCCGCTCCGCCTCCGTCAGGATCTCGGTCAGGCGCAGCCCGAACCGGGCGTCGCACGGGTGCGGCTCGCCGGTGCGGGCCACCGTGAGCAGGGCGTCCACGGCGGTGCCGAAGGCTTCCACCGCTCCTCCCCAGCGGGGCAGTTCGGCCCGGCCGGCGGCGCCGTGCAGGGAGAGCGTCACCTCCGCCGCCTCCGGTGGGGCGCTCAGCGTCAGCGTGGCCGTGCTGCTCGCGCCCGAGCTGTGGCGCAGGACCAGGTGGTGGGTGTCCTCCGGGCCCGCCGCAGCCGTGATCGCGGTGACGTCGCCGAGGACCGGCAGATAGACCGAGAGGACGTGCGGGCCGACGTCCCACAGCCCGCCCTTCTCCCGCCGCCACGGGGAGTCCGCATACACGCTGGTGGAGCCCGCCCCGTAGAGCGAGCCCAGCCAGTGCGCCTCGCCCAGGAACCAGCCGCCGGCCGCCTTCCGCTCCTCGATCCAGCGGGCCGTGGTCTCAGCGAAGCGCAGCGTGCAGAAGACCACCGAGGCGACCCCGGCCTCCTCGGCGGCCTCGGCCACCTCCCGGGCCGCCGCCACCGTCGTGGCGACCGGCTTGTCGAGCAGGACGTGGCAGCCGGCCCGTGCCGCCCGCACCGCCAAGGGGGCCTGGACGTCCGGCGGGAGTGCGAAGGCCACGGCGTCGCTGGCCGCGAAGAGGGCGTCCACGTCCTCGTACGCGCGCGTGCCGGACGCGGCGGCGAGCTCCTCCGCCGCTTCCGCGCGTCTGCCCCACACCCCGCTGAACTCGACGCCGGGGTGCCCGGCGAGCGCGGGCGCGTGCGTGCGGCCGGCCCAGGGGCCGGTGCCGAGGAGTCCGATGCGGGGCTTCGCGCCCAAGTGCTTCGCCATGCCCCCCAGTCTGCCGGGTGCCGCTGACAGCGGGTGCGGCCCGGGTCCGAAACCCGGTGGCGGGCCTCCCCCCTTCCGGTGTTAGCGTCGATCCGCCGGCCGCGGGACTTCGGTGCGACTTCCGGAACCTGCCTATGAAGCAACGTCTTCGCTGTTCGTACCCCCATTCCCCGGCCGGCGCCCACGAGAAGGGGAGAGCCTTGTCCGAGCTCGTCGCCGCCGAGGACGTGCTCCTCTTCGTCAACGCCGCCGTGACCGCCACCGGCCAGCGCGAGTTCCGTTCGTCCGCCGCCGCGCAGCACTTCTCGCTGCGCTTCGTCCACGAGTACGTACGGGTCAACTACCGCCCCGTGTACGCGGCCGCGCTCGCCCTCG
Source organism: Streptomyces gardneri (assembly GCF_006539185.1). Lineage (GTDB taxonomy): Bacteria > Actinomycetota > Actinomycetes > Streptomycetales > Streptomycetaceae > Streptomyces > Streptomyces gardneri. The sequence goes on along the minus strand of NZ_BJMN01000013.1, from coordinate 15,634 downwards.
ACATCAACCACCACAACGCCGCCCTGATCGTCGAGCAGCTGCTGCGCACGCCCCACGAGGCGGGCGGGTCCGAGGCGAAGCGGGCCGAGGGGCGGCTGATCGCCGCTCGGCTCGCGCTGCTGCCGCCGCAGCGCGTCTACCGGCTGTTCCGCTCGCTGCGCGCCGCCGGGGTCAACAACCGCCGCACGCGCGCGATCGTGCGCGCGTGGCTCGCCGCCCGGCCCGATCCGGCGCTGGACGCCGTGAAGTACCGGCCCGGGCTGAAGGCCGCCCTCCGGCACGTCCACGGCCGGCCCGCCGACGACGAGACCGGCGACTTCCTCTTCGCGCCGGGCCGCCGTGTCCGCTACGGGAACGCCACCCTCGACGCGTACCGCCGCGCCCACTACGAGCAGGGCGCGCTGTACGAGCTGCCGTTCACGGTCGCCGAGGGCTTCGCCGCCCGTCACAAGGTGCCGCGCGCGGTGTTCCTGGAGCGGATCGCGCCCCGGATGACGCGGCTCGAACAGCTCAGGACGGCGCGGGCCGCCGATCTGACCGTCATGCCGCTCACCCGGCTCGCCCTGTACGTCCTCTCGCTCCCGTTCGCCGAGCGGGTGGAGCGGCGGGCCGAGCTGACGCACGCGCTGCGCGCCGCCGCCCGGCGCGCGGCGGGACCGTACGCCGGAAGCTGGGGGCGGGTCGCCGCGGTGCTCGACGACAGCTTCTCCTCGTCCGGTTCGGCGGTGAAGCGGCGCCGTCCGCTGGCCGTCGCGCTGGGCTGCCACTTCCTCCTGGAGGCCCTCGCGGCGCCGGGGGCGTACACCCCGCTGTGGACCTCGGGCGGCTCCGATCCGCTGCTCGTCCGGCCGTACGGTCCGACGCCGCTGGGCCTGCGGATCCTGGACGCCCTGGAGACCGGGCCCGACCGGGTCGTGATCGTCTCGGACGGCTGGGACAACGCGCCGCCGGGGCTCGCGGGAGAGGTCCTGCGGGTGTGGCGCACACGGCTCGACGCCGAGCGCCGGACGAGCGTCGTCCACCTCAACCCCGTATACGACGCCGAGGGCTTCGACGTGCGCCGGCTGGCGCCGAGCGTGCCGACGGCCGGGATCCGGGACGCGGAGGATCTGGCGGCCCTGGTGGAGATCGCGCAGTTCGCGGAGGGGCGGACGGGGTTCGCCGAGCTGGGGGCGTATCTGGACCGGCGTGTGGAGCTGTTCCTGAAGGAGGCCGGGGGATGACGCGGATCGATCTGACCGGGCTCGACGTCCGGCCGGCGCAGGTGTGGGGCGGGGTGCGGATCGTGCCGCTCGTGCGGGCCGAGCCGGTGGCCGGGCTGCGGCTGCGCCGGGAGCTGTACGAGGGCTCGGGCCTGGCCACCGTGGACCTGGGCGACCGGACGACCTACACGTCGTACGTCCCGCACGGCTTCGTCGCCGACTGGACGGGCGCGGGGGCGGGCGCGGGCGCGGAGCAGGGCGTCGAGTCCGCCGCCTACGGGACCGTGCTCGGCGGCGAGGGCGCGCCGCCGTGCGTGCCCGTGCGCCGCGTGCACCGGCTGGCCAAGCGGCGGCAGGGCGAGCGGCGGCTGCGTTTCCTGCCGCTCCACCTGGCCCTCGACGGCTACCTCGCGCTGCATTTCGGCGGCCCGTCCGTGGTCTGGGACGACTGGTCCCGCAAGGCCCTCGGGCAGGGCCTGTCGCCGCGGGCCGAGGCGGCGTACGCGGGCTGGGCGGTGCCGGGGCTCGGCGAGGCGCTGCGGATCTTCGAGCTCCATCCCGGCCAGTGCGGGCTGCTCCTGTACGTGGCGGACGCCCTGGCCGCGGCCTTCGTCGTCCCGCACCCGGACGACTACCGCGTGCTGCACCCGACGCTCGTGGAGGACCTGTACGGCGAGCTGGTCCACCAGTACGCGTACTACGGCGCGCAGGTGCCGGAGTTCACGGCGCGGATCCGGGACGGCGTCGGAGGCATCCGTACCCTCGCGGACCTGCGGGCGGCGGCGCGCCAGGAGGAGCGGGCCTGGGCGGAGGCGCACGACGGGCTGATGGCGCGGGACCTGCTGGAGACCTCGTACGCCTTCGAGCGGGTGTACCGGATGGGCGATTTCGACCTGTTCCGGTTCCTGCCGCCGTTCCTGCGGGACGGGCGGGAGCAGCACATCGGCGAGCTGATCACCGACCACAAGGGGCGGGCGGCCTATCTGAAGACCTTCCGGCTCTCCGAGAAGCAGATCCGGAAGGGGCACCTGCTGCGGCGGCTCGCGGACCGGGACTGGCACCTGGAGGCGACGGCGGAGGACCTCGGCACCACGTACGCGGAGGTCGTGCGGCGGATCGAGGCGGCGGGGCTCGGCGGGCTGCTCGATGCGCACGTCGTCGCACGGCGCACACGGGAAAAAGAGGAAGGCTGAGTAACACGGGGTTCACAAACGGGCAACCATCGGGAAATCCCGTGTTGCGAAGCTGCGACCGGACACCGAACAACACACCGCAGCTCTCGCAGCGCCGCGAGCCGCCGCGCACCCGCAGCAGCACGCCCAAAGGATGAGACCCGTGACCTTCAAGGCTGAGTACATCTGGATCGACGGCACCGAGCCGACCGCGAAGCTTCGTTCCAAGACGAAGATCATCGTGAGCGGTGGCACCGCGCTCGACGAGCTGCCGATCTGGGGCTTCGACGGTTCCAGCACGAACCAGGCCAAGGGCCACGCCTCGGACCGCGTCCTCAAGCCGGTCTTCGTCTGCCCGGACCCGATCCGCGGCGGCGACGACATCCTGGTGCTGTGCGAGGTCCTCAACACGGACATGACGCCGCACGAGTCCAACACGCGTGCCGCGCTCGCCGAGGTCTCCGCGAAGTACGCCGCCCAGGAGCCGATCTTCGGCATCGAGCAGGAGTACACCTTCTTCGAGGGCGACCGCCCGCTCGGCTTCCCCGTCGGCGGCTTCCCCGCCGCGCAGGGCGGCTACTACTGCGGTGTCGGCTCGGACGAGATCTTCGGCCGTGACGTCGTCGAGGCGCACCTGGAGAACTGCCTCACCGCGGGTCTGGGCATCTCCGGCATCAACGCCGAGGTCATGCCGGGCCAGTGGGAGTTCCAGGTCGGCCCGCTGGCGCCGCTCACGGTCTCGGACCAGCTGTGGGTCGCCCGCTGGCTGCTGTACCGCACGGCCGAGGACTTCAAGGTCTCCGCGACGCTGGACCCGAAGCCGGTGAAGGGCGACTGGAACGGCGCGGGCGCGCACACCAACTTCTCCACCAAGGCGATGCGCGAGGGCTACGACGCGATCATCACCGCCGCCGAGTCCCTCGGCGAGGGCTCGAAGCCGCTCGACCACGTCAAGAACTACGGCGCCGGCATCGACGACCGCCTGACGGGTCTGCACGAGACCGCTCCGTGGGACAAGTACTCCTACGGCGTCTCGGACCGCGGCGCCTCGGTCCGCATCCCGTGGCAGGTCGAGCAGGACCAGAAGGGCTACATCGAGGACCGTCGCCCGAACGCGAACGTGGACCCGTACGTGGTGACCCGCCTGCTGGTGGACACCTGCTGCGAGGCCCTGGAGAAGGCCGGCCAGGTCTGATCCGAGCCCGTCCGATCCCCGTCCCGGATCGACGCGCGCGCAACTTCGAAGAGGCGCCCACCGTTTCGCACGGTGGGCGCCTCTTCCGTCATGTGGGACGGATGACACGGGGTTTGGCCGACGAAAGGCTCGTCGGAGGCATTCCCTTCTGGTTCAATAGGGATATGGCCACGACGAAGAACGAGACAGCGACAGGTCGCGACGACCTCGAGCCGTTCTGGCCGTCCCGGCAGCACGACGACTTCGACCGGGTCTGTTGCCGCGCGAGGAACGCGTCGGCCCTCTAAAGCCCGATCGGTACGGTCCGATCCCCGGCCTTCGGCCGACGCGCACGACGAATGACGCACGACGCCTGTCCGTTCGTTTCTCCGCGCGAAAGAGCTGACCTTCCATGGCTTACACCCAGACCGCTCCCCTCACCGCCGCCACCGCCGTCCGTCCCGGCCGGCACCGGCTTCGAGCCGTCGACCCCAACGAGTTCGCCGGGCCGGCCCCGCTCTCGCCGCTCGCCCAGCTCTCCCAGGTGGCGGACCTCCTGCCGCCCGGCGCCACCCTGCTGCCCGCGCCGCAGCACGCGCTGCCGACCCTGCCGGGGCGGCCGCCGATGGTCGGGTACCTCGTGCTCGTACCGGCCGATCAGCAGCCGCAGGTCCCCGTGGCCGCCCCCGTCCCCGCGCCGGCCCCGGCACCGGAGGAGCAAGGGCCGGTGGCCATCGACGGGGTCCGGCGGATCGCCGCCGTGGACGGGGAGGAGCTCGACCTGACATATCTGGAGTTCGAGCTCCTCGCCCACCTCGTGGCGCACCCCCACCGGGTCCACACCCGCGACCAGTTGGTCACGACGGTGTGGGGGTACGGGCACGTCGGCGACGGCCGCACGGTCGACGTGCACGTGGCCCGGCTGCGCCGGAAGCTGGGCGCCGAGCACCGCCACACGATCCAGACCGTGCGGCGGGTCGGCTACAAGTACACGCCCTGATCAGGCGGTTCGGCCGGTGCGCGCCCTCACCTTCGCCACCGCGGCGAGGGTGAGGTCCACCGCCAGGAACAGCAGCAGGCTGAGCCCGAGCAGCGGGACGAACCAGCCGACGAGTGCCGTGACCGCCGCGAGCGGCAGCAGCATCGTCACCGGGACCTTGCGCCAGGCCCCGCGCGCCACCGGGCGGCCCGGGCGGCGCTGCCACCACATGCGGTAGCCCCAGAGGATCAGCAGGATCAGCGAGAGCGCGAGGGCCGCGAGCGCCAGCTGGTTGAACAAGCCGAGGAACACGCCGGTGTGCGCGTCGATGCCGATGCGGGTCAGCTTGGCGAGCAGCGGGTAGTCGGCGAACGCGAGGCGGTCGAGGACCGCGCCGTCCGCCGGGTTCACGGCCACCGAGTCCAGCTGGAGCGGGAACTGCGTGTCGGTCTCCTTGACCACGTACCCCTTGCCCTCGGCGGGCAGGACGACCGAGATACGCGGGCTGTCGATGCCGGCCGCGCGGGCCGCATCGACCGCCTTGTCGACGCCGATGTCCGGGCCCTGCGCGGTGGTGCCGCCCTGCTGGTGGCCGCCGCCGTGGCCCTCGTGCTCCGAGCCGGCGTCGGCCGCACCACCGAGGGTCGCGGTCAGCGTGGGCGTCGCGCCGCCGAGGCCGTCCTGCACGACGCCGATGTTCTCGCCCGCGTACCGCGACCAGGTCAGGCCCGTCGCGGAGAGCAGGACGAGTCCGGTCACGGCCCACAGGCCGACCGAGCCGTGCCAGGAGAGCGTGCGGCGGCGGGACTTCGGGCCGCCCTCGGGGACGAACAGCGCGCGGCGGTTCTTCCTGCGGCGGCCGAGCCAGAGCAGCAGACCGCCGAGGGCTATCACCCACAGCCAGCTGGCGGCCAGCTCGCTGTAGTTGCGGCCGAGTTCACCGAGGTGCAGGTCGGCGTGGAGACCGTCGATCCAGGTCCGCACCGGCAGGGCGCCGGAGCTGCCGAAGCTGGGCAGCTGTCCGCGTACGTCACCGGTGTACGGGTCGACGAAGACGGCGAGCGAGGTGCCCTCGGGGACGTCCGGGTCGGCCATCAGGACCCGGGTGGAGGCGTCCGGTTCGGCGCCGGGCCAGACGGCGGTGACGGTGCCGTTCGGGTTGACCTTGCGGGCGATGTTCACCTGCTGCGAGAGCGGCAGGGTGGTGTCGCCGACGGGGACCTCCAGCTCGTGCGCGTAGATCACCTTCTCGGCCTGGAAGGAGAGCGCGTAGAGCAGGCCGCTGACGGCGGCCACGAGGAGGAACGGGGCGACGAGGACGCCCGCGTAGAAGTGCAGGCGCAGGACGAGGGGGCGCAGGGCGCTCCAGGTGCCGGCCTTACGGGGGGTGTTCGCCGTGGAGTCGGCGGTTTCCGACGGTGGTGCCTCGGTGGTTTCCGGGCGCGCGGGATCGTCGATGGTCATGACTGTCCGTCCTTGGAGACGAGTGGACAACGGGAGGAGACCCCCGGTGTCAGACGTGAGCTCCGAGGGCCGTGGCGCGGGGTACGGACAGCCGGGGCGGGCCGCGCCGGGAGACGGTGTGCGCGAGGACGACGGTGTGGGGACGGTGGGCGTTCCCGCGCGGCCGGCGGACCGGCCCGCGCGGGGCGTCGGGGACGCGGACGCGCGCGAACAGCAGGCGCAGCGGGGTGAAGGCGTACGCCAGGGCGGCCTCGGCGAGCGTGAAGAACGCGGCCTCGCCGTGGGCCAGCCAGAGGCCGCAGAGGAGTGCGGCGAGGAGGTGGACGGCGAGCATGCCGGCGCCGGAGTCCATGGCCATGGGGCTCATGGGCAGGGACTCCACAGGGTTCATGGAAGCCGTGGAGCCCATGGAACCCATGGACGGGTGTCCGGCGGTCATGGCGTGCGCGTGCGTCGTCGCCTGCGCGTCGCCCGTGCCCTGCGCCGCCGGGTGCGCGCCCGTCATCGAGAAGAGCACGTGCAGCGCGCCCTGGAGGACGAGCATGGCGCCCGCGATCGTCGGCGTGCCCCGCCGTCGTCCGGCCGCCGCCCAGGCGGCGGCCGCCGTCGCGGCGAAGGCGCCGAGCAGGCCGAGCGCCGGAAGCTGGTGCGCAGACATGGACGAATGCCCCACGGCGGCCAAGGCCACGCACACCACCGCGAAAAGTGCGGCTCGCAGGGCGCGCAGCGGCGACCGGGCATCCGTCATCGCCCGCAATGGTGCCATCCCGCCATCCGGCCGAACAGACCCCCTCCCACCTGTCGCGTTCCTCCCCCGGCGGAATCCTCCCGGAGCGGAATCCCCTGGCCCCGGCCCTCGCCTCCGAGGCACGCTTCGATCATGAAATTGCTGATTCTCGGTGGTACGGAGTTCGTGGGTCGCGCGGTCGTCGAGGCGGCTCTCGGCCGGGGCTGGGAGGTGACGGTCTTCCACCGGGGCCGCCACGCACCCCCGGCCGGGGTCCGCTCCCTGCACGGCGACCGCACCACAGGACCGGAGGGGCTCGCCGCCCTCGCCACCGGTTCCTGGGACGCCGTCGTGGACACCTGGTCGGGCGCGCCCTCGGCGGTCCGGGACGCGGCGCGGCTGCTCGCGGACCGGGTCGGGCGCTACGCGTACGTGTCGAGCCGCTCCGTCTACTCCTGGCCGCCGGCCGCCGGACTGGCGGAGGACGGCCCGCTGGTGGAGGGTTCGCCGGACGCCGGGGACGTGCCGTACGCGGAGTCCAAGATGGGCGGCGAGCTCGCCGCGACGGCCGCCTTCGGGGCGGAGCGGACGCTGCACGTCAGGGCGGGCCTGATCATCGGCCCGTACGAGAACATCGGCCGGCTCCCCTGGTGGCTGGGCCGGGTCGCGCGCGGCGGGACGGTCCTGGCCCCCGGGCCGCGCTCGCTCCCCCTCCAGTACGTCGACGCCCGCGACCTCGCCGAGTGGACGCTCGACGCGGTGGCGGCCGGGCTCTCGGGGCCGTACAACCTCGTCTCGCCGCCCGGGCACACGACCATGGGCGAACTGCTCGACGCCTGCGTGCGGGTGACCGGCGCGGACGTCGAGCTGCGGTGGGCGGAGCCGGAGGCGGTCCTCGCGGCCGGTCTCGAGCCCTGGTCGGAGCTGCCCGTGTGGCTGCCGCCGGGCGAGATGTACGACGCGATGCACACCGCCGACGTCTCCCGGGCGGTCGCGGCCGGGCTGCGCTGCCGGCCGGTCGAGGAGACAGTCGCGGACACCTGGGCGTGGCTGGAATCGATCGGCGGGGTCGCGCCGAGGCGCCCCGACCGGCCGGAGGTCGGGCTCTCCCCGGAGCGGGAGGCGGACTTCCTCGCGAAGTACGACCCCGCCGGCGGGGACCGCTGACGGAGACCACCGAGGGAGACCACTGACGGAGATCACTGACGGAGGCCACTGACGGAGGCCACTGACGAACTGCCACATTTCGGGAGTTCCACTACGGTCGACAGGAAAGTGGACGAACCGGAGGAGTCGACGCCCATGCCCGCCATCCCCGCCGTCTCCGTCGCCAATCTCCGCGACCTCGGGGGCCTTCCCCTCGGGGCCGGGCGCGCCGTCCGGTCGGGTCTCGCCCTCCGCTCGGCGCATCTCGACCGGCTCGATCCGGCCGAGCCGGTGGTGGCGGCGCTCGGCATCCGCACGGTCGTCGACCTGCGGACGGAGACCGAGCGCGGCGAACGTCCCGACCACCTGCCGGCCGGCGCACGGCTGCTCGTCGCGGACGTCCTCGCCGACCGGCTGGCCGTCAGCGGGCTGCCGCCGGCCGCGCGGCTGAAGCTGCTGCTCTCCGACCCGGCGCTGGCCGAGGAACACCTCGGCGGGGGCCGGGTGCGGGAGGCCTTCGCGCGCACCTACCGGACCTTCGTGTCCGGCGACTCCGCCCGCGCCGCGTACCGCGCCCTGCTGACCGAGCTGGGCACGCCGGGCGCCGGGCCCCTGCTCTTCCACTGCTCGGCGGGCAAGGACCGCACGGGGTGGGCGGCGACGGTCGTCCTGTCGCTGCTCGGGGCGGACGAGGAGACGGTGCGGGCCGAGTACCTGGCGGTCAATCCGGCGGTACGGCAGGCGTTCGCGCCGATGGTCGAGGGGTTCACCGCCCAGGGCGGGGACCCCGAGCTGGCGCTCGACCTGATCGGGGTGCTGCCGGAGTACCTGGAGGCGGGTCTCGACGAGGTGGCGGTCCGGCACGGTTCGATGGAGAAGTACGTACGGGAGGGGCTCGGCGTTCCGGACGAGGTGACGGAGCTGATCCGCGAGCGGTTGACGGTCCATTCCGCCTGAGGCCCCTGCGCGGGGGCCCGTGGCCGGGGTGACCATCGGAAGAATCGCTCGTTCTGCTGAACGTGAGCACCCAGGATCTCGACCCCTCGCCCGTGGGCCCCGTCGACGTCGAGCAGGCCGAGGCCGCGCTCGTCGAGCGCTACCCGCGCCTCGTGCGCATCGCCTATCTCGTGCTGCCGCCGACGCTCGGCCGCAACCGCCGGGTGCTGACCGCGCACGCCCTCGTGCAGCGCTCGCTGCCGCGCCGCCGGGTACCGGGTCCCGCGGTCCCGGGGCCGCGCCGCCCCGAGGACGCGGTCGATCCCGGCTACGCGTACGTACGGGGCGAGGTGCTGCGGCAGGCCCTGATCGCCGGGCTGCCGCTGCGACGGCGCGCCCTGCCGCGCCGGGCCCAGTTCCCGCCGCTGCTGCCGCAGGTGTGGGGGCTCCGGGTCTTCCCCCGGGTGGGCGGCGCGGACGAACTGGCCCTGGACCAGCGCCTGTCCGCCCTCTCGGGCCCCGGCCGTGCGGCGTACGTGCTGCGCGGCCTGGAGCGCCAGGGCGACCCGGAGGTCCTGCGGGTCCTGGCCGCCGCCGGCGTCACCGACCCGGCGGCGGCCCTCGCGGAGGCGGACGCGGTCGACGCGGCGGAGGACGACCCGCTCGCGGAGCGCGCCGGGCTCCCGGACGGGGCACCCGCACCGGGCGCGGAGGGCCAGGCCGCAGGCGACGGCGACGGCGACCCGGCCGAAGGCAAGGGCGACGCCGGCCCGGCCGAGGGCAAGCACACCCGCCGCCCCGGCGACGGAGCCCGGCAAACCGGCGGGGCCGGGCGCGCCGCGCGGGTCGGCGAGCAGGGCGGGCCCGGCAGGACGGGGGCCCCGGGCGGGGCGGGCGGGCCCGGCGGGGCGGGAGCCCCGGGCGGGGCTGGCAGGCTCGGCCACCTCGCCGGCGCCTGGAACGGCGAGGGCGATGCCTACGGCGGCGGATCGGGCGGTGGGTGGCCCGGAGGCCTCGGGACCGGCGAAGCCGGCCAGGGGCGGGGGGCCGGGGACGGCGGAGCCGGAGGCGGCAGCGGCAGCGGAGGCCTCGGGAGCGGCGGGGTCGGCGGCGGCGGGGTCAGCGGCGACGGCCTCGGGAGCGGCGGAGGGTCCGGCGGAGCCGGGGTCGTCCGGCGGGCCCGTGGGCGGGTCAGTGGGGCCGCTCTGTTGGAGTCGGCCGAGTTCGACCCCTGTTCGTTGCAGGCCCGGCCGACCGATCTGCTGCGGCGGCGGCAGCACGGCCGGGCCGCGCTCGTCGCCGTCGCCGCGCTCGTCGTGTGCGGGACGCTGCTCGGGCTGCCCGGGGACGGCTGGGGCAGAAACGGTGCTGCCGCGCCCTCGTACGCCCGGAACCCGGCCGCCGAGGCCGCGCTCGACCCGGGTGCCGTCAAGCGTGTGCCGCCGACCGCCTGGCCGGGGTCGACGCGTCAGGACTTCTCGGTGTGGCCCGCACGCGGCGGTCTCACCGGGGACCGGGCGCTGCTGCGGCGGGCGCTCGCCGTGTGGGCGCGGCCGGGGCTCACCGTGCGGTCGTCGGCGACGCCCGGGACGCCCGTCGGGCCGCCGATGGGACCGCCGCAGCTGCTGTTCGCGGGCCTGGTGGACGGAGCCCGGGTGGTGCTCTTCCACGACGGGCTGCGGGCCGTGCGGTACGCGGAGCCGGCGGCCGGGACGGCGGGCGGCGCGGGCGGAGCGGCGCTGGACTTCGCGCGGACGGACGCGGCCGACGCCGTCGGTTCGGCCGCCCTCGTCGTCTCCCGCGCCTCGGGCAACGTCCGCTATCTGACGGCCCCCTGGGTGCGGGAGACGGCCGTACGGGACCTGCTCGCGCCCGCGAAGGAGCCGTGGCCGCTGGCCCGGGACGCGTACGGGGTGACCGAGTCCGTGCCGAGCCCCGCGCAGGCGACGGAGTGCGAGCGCTGGAACAGCCTCCAGGTGCGGGACGGTTCGGGCACGCGGCTCCTCTCCGACCTGGGCGAGCTGGCACCCGCCCGGCTCCTGTGGGGGCCGCCGGACGCGCCGGTGGACGTGACGGGGAAGGAGGCGCGGGAGGCGTGGGCGCGGACGGCCTGTCAGCTGCCGGCCGTGCGGGCGCACGGGGTACGGTCGGTGAACGCCTGGCGGTTCGCGCGGCAGCCGCTGCCCGAGCGCGCCGGGCAGGGCTCCTGGGTGTGCACGCGCGCGGAGACCTGGCGCGGCACCGGCAGTCGGGTCCTCGCCCAGTTCCTCGTACCGTCACCGAAGGCTCCGGCGGTGCTCGCGGCCCGGTCCGAGGGCTCACCCGCGTGCGGCGTGCGGGATCCCCGGGTCCTCGCGGGCGTGCTGTGGCAGGCACCGAGCGGCGGCTGGTACGTCCTGGCGGCGGGCAGTCCGGACGTCGTCTCCCTGGAGACCTCGGGCGGGGTGAAGGGCCGTGCGGACGGTCAGGTCCTGGCGGTGCGGGCGAAGGCGGGGGCGCGGGCGGATCTGGACGGCACCCTGCGGGACGGCAGCCGGTTGGCCGCGCTGCGGTGAGCCCCCGACGGCCCGCGCATCCGCCAAAAAGGCGGCGCACAGGCCTGTTGCCGTCGCCTACCCCTCAGTACATTGACGTCATGTCTAATACGCAGCCTGCCCCGGTGGCGTCGGAACACGTCGAGCTCAAGGCCCGCAAGGTCTCCTTCGACTGGGAGGAGACCCCGCTCCACTGGGTCCCCGGCGACCCCTTCACCACGCACACGATCAACGTGCTGCACCTGCTGCTCCCGGCGGGCGAGCGGTGGTTCGTGCACGTCTACAAGCAGGCCCTGCCGTACATCACCGACGACCGGCTGCGCGAGGACGTCATCGGCTTCATCGGCCAGGAGGCCGTCCACTCCCAGGCCCACGACGACGTCCTCCCCCACCTGAAGAAGCTGGGCCTCGACCCCACCCCGTACACCGCGCAGGTCGACTGGTTCTTCGAGAAGCTCCTCGGCGACCGGACGCTGCCGCCGGGCCGGCCGCGCCGCTGGTGGCTGATGGAGCGGGTGGCGATGATCGCCGCCATCGAGCACTACACGGCCTTCCTCGGCAACTGGATCCTCAACGCCGACGAGCTCGACCGGGTCGGCGCCGACCCCACCATGCTCGATCTGCTGCGCTGGCACGGGGCGGAGGAGGTCGAGCACCGCTCGGTCGCCTTCGAGCTGTTCATGCACCTCGACGGCGGCTACCGGCGCCGCGCCCGCACCTGGGCGCTCGGCCTGGGCGCGCTCCTCTTCCTGTGGCAGCGGGGCGTCCGCTTCTTCATGGAGAACGACCCGAGCCTGCTCGACGGCAAGGCCTCCTTCGGCCAGTTCTACCGGAAGGGCCGGCAGGGGGTGCTGCCCTCCACCCCGGACATGCTGCGCTCCATACCCCGCTACATGAGCCGCGCCTACCACCCCTCTCAGGAGGGCGACACCGCGCAGGCGCTGGCCTACCTCGCCTCCTCCCCCGGCGCCAACGGAGGCCGCTGATGCCCCGGTTCACCACCGTCGCTCTCGCCGCCGGGGCCGCGCTGCTCGTCCGCCACGCCGTCCGCAGCCGGATGTCCACGGCCCCGCTGTGGCCGATGCCCGCCCTCGACGTGCCCGTCTCCGGGTTCGGCCGGGGCAGCACGGTCCCCCGCAGGGTCCTCGTGACCGGGCGCTCCACGCCCGCCGAGGGTGTCGTCGAACTGCGCCTCGAAGGCGCCGGGTTGCCCGCGTGGCAGCCGGGCGCCCATGTCGACCTCGTCCTGCCGTCCGGGCTCGTGCGGCAGTACTCGCTCTGCGGCGACCCGGCCGACCCGTCCTCGTACACCGTCGCGACGCGTCTGATCGAGGACGGCCGGGGCGGCTCGCGCGAGGTGCACGAGCAGCTCCACGAGGGCACGGAGGTCGAGATCCGCGGCCCCCGCAACCGTTTCCCGCTGGTCGGCGCCCCCGCCTACGTCTTCGTCGCCGGCGGCATCGGCATCACCCCGGTCCTGCCGATGGTGCGCGCCGCCGAGTCCTCCGGTGCGGACTGGCGGCTCGTGTACTGCGGCCGGAGCCGGGCCACGATGCCGTACCTCGACGAGGTCGAGCGGCTCGGGGGCGACCGCGTCACGGTCGTCGCCGAGGACGAATCCGGCTTCCCCGAGCTTGACTTCCTCGCGCACGTGCCGGCCGAGACGGCGGTCTACTGCTGCGGGCCCGACGGCTTGATGGACGCGGTGGGCGCGGCGATGCCCGAGGGCCGGGCGCCGCGCCTGGAGCGCTTCTCCGCCGCCGCGCCGACCGGCGGCACCGCCTTCGAGGTCGAACTGCGCCGCTCCGGCCGTACGGTGACGGTGGCGGCCGACCGGACGGTGCTCGAAGCGGTCCGCGAGGAGGTGCCCGGCCTCATGTACTCCTGCCGGCAGGGCTTCTGCGGTACGTGCCGGCAGCAGGTCCTGGAAGGGGAGGTCGACCACCGGGACGAGCTGCTCACCGACGCGGAGCGGGACGGCTCGATGCTGATCTGCGTCTCGCGCTGCACGGGGAAGCGACTCGTCCTGGACCTGTAGGCCTCAGGACGGGCTCACGGCAGGATCAGCCAGTCGAAGGCCAGGGCGGCGAGCAGCCCGCTCACCAGGAGCCAGGTGGCGAGCCGTGTACGGCCGTTGCGGGAGAGCTCGATCACGACGCCGCAGAGGATCATCGCGAGGCCGTACACGCCGACGACCAGGACGGACGTACGGCTCGCGAGGCGGATCACCAGGACCACGGCGAGGGCGACGAGGAGGACGGAGGCGGCGGCGACGCGGAGTCGTCGCGCCTGCTTGGGGGTGAGACCGCCCACCGAGGGGGCCTCGTCGTCTTCCTCCGCCTCTTCGACCTCGTCGGCTTCTTCGGCCTCTTCGGCCTCTTCGGCCTCTTCCGCGACCGCCTCGGCGATCTCGTCCGCGGCCTCGTCGGCGGCCTTCTCCGCGGCCTCGTCGGCAGTCTTCTCTGCGGTCTCGTCGGTCTCAGGAGCCTCAGCGGCCTCGGGGGCCTCGACTGCCTTGGTGTCCTGGTCGGAAGCGCTCATGGGGCAGGAGCGTAACGGACCCCGTTAGGCTGTTCGTATGACGACCGGGGTACGCCGCAGGATGGGCGTCGAGGAGCGCAAGCAGCAACTCATCGGGGTGGCCCTCGAACTGTTCAGCCACCGCTCTCCCGACGAGGTGTCCATCGACGAGATCGCCGCGGCCGCGGGGATCTCACGACCGCTGGTCTACCACTACTTCCCCGGCAAGCAGAGCCTCTACGAGGCGGCGCTGCGGCGGGCGGCGGACGAGCTGGCGGCGAGGTTCGTGGAGCCGCCGCGCGGCCCGCTGGGGGCGCGCCTGCTGCGGGTGATGGGCCGCTTCTTCGACTTCGTGGACGAGCACGGGCCGGGCTTCGCCGCGCTCATGCGGGGCGGCCCTGCCGTGGGTTCCTCCACGACGAACGCGATGATCGACGAGGTGCGCCAGGCCGCGTACGAGCAGATCCTGGCCCACCTGAAGGTCGAGAAGCCCTCGGCCCGGCTCGAACTGGTCGTCCGCTCCTGGGTGTCGCTCGCCGAGTCGACGGCCCTGCTCTGGCTGGACGGCCGCCGGGTCCCGCGCGCGGAGCTGGAGTTGCAGCTCGTGCACGACTTCGCGGCGCTGGCCGCGGTGTCGGCCGCGTACGACGAGGAGATGGCGGAGATCCTGGTCGGCCTCCTCGCCGACGAGCCGGCCGACGGCCCCTTCGGGGACCTGGTGGCCCGGCTCGTCGCGCTCGTGCCCTCGGCCGCAGCGGCGCCCGTCGTGCCCGATCAGCGCTTGCGGTAGGACGATTCGAGGTCGCGGACCTCGACGGAGAGCCGGACGTTCTCGGTCGCCTTGACGTACTTCGGCAGCAGGTCGAGGACGGCCTGCGAGAGCCGCGCCTTGGTGTCGTCCGTGCGGCCGAAGAGCAGGGCGATCTCGACGTGCACGATGACGTCCTCGGTGGCGCCGTCGCCGACGACGGTCTCCTCGACCTCGCGGAAGCGGGTCTTGCAGGAATCCAGCTTGGTGTCCACGGCCTCGACGACGAGCGGGTGCAGGGCGAGCGCGAAGCCGCGCCGGTCGAGAGGTGCGGAGTAGTCCACGGTGATCTGCGGCATGAGGGTCACTCCAGGCCAGAGGGTACGGATGTCGGATGTCTGGCCACACCTTTACGGTGATCTCCATGACGACACAAGTGACCTTCCGGCAGGCGGACGACGGCGATCTGGACCTTCTGGTGGGGCTGTTCGACGGGGCGGCCGCCTGGATGCTGCAGAACGGGATAGACCAGTGGAAACCGGGCGGGAAGGGTGCCGAGCACTTCCGGGCGCGCATCGCCGGGGGCGAGGTGTGGCTGGCGTCCCACGGGGAGCGGGTCGTCGGCGCCTACGAGCTGTGGTGGGAGGACCGGGAGGTCTGGGGGCCGCAGCCGCCGGTGGCGGGGTACGTGCACCGGCTGATGACCGACCGGGAGGCGGCGCCCGCCGGCGCCGGGCGGGTGCTGCTCGCGCACGCGGAGGAGCGGATCGCCGCCTCGGGCCGGACGCTGGCCCGGCTGGACTGCGAGACGCGCAATCCGCGCCTGGGGACGTACTACGAGGGCGCCGGGTACACGGCTCTCGCCCCGCTCCTGGAGAAGGTCGGTCCCGACGGCCGCCGGTACACGGTGACGCTGATGGAGAAGCCCCTGGCGTGACGCTCGCGAGGAAGCCTCCGGCGTGACGCGCATGGCGAAGGCCCCGGCGTGACAGGGATGTCACGCCGGGGCCCGGGTCCGCCCGCGATCGGCTC
>NZ_BJMN01000012.1 GCF_006539185.1 Streptomyces gardneri | reverse complement strand
AGCCCGATGGCCCGGCTACGGGCGTCGTCCCGGCCGAGCCGGACCCGGCCGCTCCGGCCGAGCCGGACCCGGCCGCTCCGGCCGAGCCGGACCCGGCCACCCCGGCCCCGGCCACGGGCGCTACCCCGGCCACCCCGGCCCCCGCCACGGAAGCCCCCCAGGCCCCCCAGGCCCCCGAGGCCCCCCAGGCCACACCGGCCAAGGCCGCCGAAGGCTCGTCGCCCGCGGCGGCGGAGCCCGAGGGTGGGGGCGCAGCCTCCGAGAGCGGCGGGCCGCCCGCAGGGCGGGGAGATGCCGCAGAGACCACCGAGACCACCGACCCCGCCGGAGGCGACCCCGCGTGAACGACGCACTCGACGTCGCCGTCCGGCTTCTGATCGTCTTCGGACTGTTCCTCGTCCTGCCCCTGGTCGTCGGGCAGACCGAGCACAAGGTCATGGCCCACATGCAGGGCCGCCTCGGCCCCATGTACGCCGGCGGCTTCCACGGCTGGGCCCAGCTCGTCGCCGACGGCGTGAAGTTCGCGCAGAAGGAGGACGTCGTCCCGAAGGACGCCGACCGCCGGGTCTTCCAGATCGCGCCGGCCGTCGCCCTCCTCCCGTACCTCCTCGTCCTCCTCGCGATCCCGATCGGGCCGAGCGAGGGCGCCGTCGGCCAGGTCGTCGACGCGGGCATCTTCTTCGTGCTGGCGGTCATGGGCGTCGGCGTGCTCGGCAGCCTCATGGCCGGCTGGGCCTCCGCCAACAAGTTCTCCCTGCTCGGCGGCCTCCGTACCGCCGCGCAGCTGCTCGCCTACGAGCTCCCGATGCTGCTCGCCGCCGCCTCCGTCGCGATGGCCGCCGGCACCGTCTCCCTCCCCGGCATCCTGAACGCCTTCGAGTGGTGGTGGCTGCCCTGGCAGATCGTCGGCGCGATCGTCTTCTTCGTGGCCGGTCTCGCCGAGCTCCAGCGGCCGCCGTTCGACATGCCGGTCGCCGACTCGGAGATCATCTTCGGCGCGTACACCGAGTACACCGGCCTCCGCTTCGCGCTGTTCCTGCTCGCCGAGTACGCGGGCATCGTCGTCCTCTGCGGTCTCACCACCGTCCTCTTCCTCGGCGGCTGGCACGGCCCCTTCGGCGCCGACGGCCTCGGCTGGGTCTGGACCCTCCTCAAGACCGCCGTCCTCGCCTTCGTCGTGATCTGGCTGCGGGTGACCTACCCGCGCCTGCGCGAGGACCAGCTCCAGAAGCTGGCCTGGACGACGCTCGTCCCGCTCGCCCTCGCGCAGATCGCGCTCACCGGCATCGTGAAGGTGGCGATCCAGTAATGCCCATCCCCGGCTCCGGCCTCGCCAAGGGTCTCGCCGTCACGCTCCGCACGATGACGAGGAAGACCGTCACCGCGCAGTACCCGGACGTCCAGCCCGAGCTGCCGCCCCGCACCCGCGGGGTCATCGGACTGTTCGAGGAGAACTGCACGGTCTGCATGCTCTGCGCCCGTGAGTGCCCCGACTGGTGCATCTACATCGACTCCCACAAGGAGACGGTGCCGCCCGCCGCCCCCGGCGGCCGCGAACGCAGCCGGAACGTCCTCGACCGCTTCGCCATCGACTTCTCGCTCTGCATGTACTGCGGCATCTGCATCGAGGTGTGCCCCTTCGACGCGCTCTTCTGGTCGCCCGAGTTCGAGTACGCGGAGACCGACATCCACGAGCTGACCCACGAGCGGGACAAGCTCCGCGAGTGGATGTGGACGGTCCCCGAGCCGCCCGCGCTCGACCCGAAGGCGGAGGAACCGAAGGAGATCGCCGCGGCCCGCAAGGCAGCCGAGAAGGCGGCGGAGAAGGCAGCGGCCGAGGCAGCAGCCCAGGCACAGGCCCAGGACGAGGCAGAGGCCCAGTCCCAGGCCCAGGAGGAGCAGCAGTGATCCTGGCAGCACAAGCGGCCGCGGAGACCCCCGGCTTCCTCTCGCCCTCCGGCGTCGAGATCGTCTTCCTCCTCGTCGGCCTCGTGACCCTCGGCGCCGCCGTCGTCACCGTCACCACCCGCCAGCTCGTCCACGCCGCCCTCTGGCTGGTCGTGGCGCTCGGCGGGCTCGCCGTCGAGTACCTCCTCCTGACCGCCGAGTTCATCGCCTGGGTCCAGGTGCTGATCTACGTCGGCTCCGTCGTCGTCCTCCTCCTCTTCGGCCTCATGCTCACCAAGGCCCCCATCGGCCGCTCCCCGGACGCCGACTCCGGCAACCGCCCGGTCGCCCTCGGCGTCGCGCTCGCCGCCGCCGCCGCGCTCGTCTGGGTCGTCGTCGACGCGTTCCGTACGACCTGGATCGACCTCGACGGCGCGGTCCAGGGCTCCACCGAGGTCACCGGCGCCACCCTCTTCAAGCACTGGGTGCTGCCCTTCGAGGCCCTCTCGGTGCTCCTCCTGGCCGCGCTGGTCGGCGCGATCGTCCTCTCCCGCAAGAAGGAGCAGGAGCGCTGATGCACCTCGCCTATCCCGCGGTCCTCGCCGCCCTCCTCTTCTGTGTCGGCGTGTACGGCGTCCTCGCCCGCCGCAACGCGATCCTGGTCCTGATGTCCGTCGAGCTGATGCTCAACGCCGTCAACCTCAACCTGGTCGCCTTCGACGTCTGGCTCCGCGACACCCTGCACGCCGGACAGGCCCTCACCCTCTTCACCATCGCCGTCGCTGCCGCGGAGATCGGCATCGGCCTCGCGATCGTCCTGATGGTCCACCGCAACCGCGGCACCGCGGACGTCGACCGCCTCCGCGACACGGCGGAGCGGCCCGGATCCCCGGACGACGGACCCGACGACGGGGGCGCGCCCGGGACGCCCACAGACGAGACGCCCCACGGCGAGAAGGCCGAGGCCACCGCGTGACCACCACGACCCTCGCCGTCCTCGTCCCCCTCCTGCCCTTCCTCGGCTCCGTCGCCGGACTCCTCCTGGGCCGCACCGCGCCCGGCTTCGTCCGGCCCCTCGCCGTGCTCCCGACGCTCGTGGCGGCCGTCCTCGCCGCCGTGGTCGCCGCACGGCAGGGCGGCGGCAAGGCGATCGACGCGGCCACCCAGCTCACCCCGACCGGCTCGGTCCCCATCGACCTGGCCCTGTACATCGACGGCTTCGCCGCCCTCGTCGCCGTCCTCGTCGGCGTGGTCGCGACCTGCGTGCAGATCTACTCGACGGGCTACCTCCGCGACGACCCCCGCTACCCCTCGTACGCCGCGCTCGTCTCCCTCTTCACCTCCGCGATGCTGCTCGTCGTCTACTCCGGCGACCTGATGGTGCTCCTGGTCGGCTGGGAGATCATGGGCATCTGCTCGTACTTCCTCGTCGGCCACTACTGGGAGACCCCCGAGGCGCGGGCCGCCTCCCTCAAGGCCTTCCTCGTCACCAAGCTCGGCGACGTCCCCTTCCTCATCGGTCTCTTCGCGCTCGCCACCGACGCCGGCACCTTCCGGATCACCGGTGTCCTCGACGCCGTCGCGAGCGGCGGCCTCGACCACCCCACCCTGATCGCGCTGCTGCTGCTCGCGGGCGTGGCCGGCAAGTCCGCGCAGTTCCCGCTGCACACCTGGCTTCCCGACGCGATGGCCGGCCCCACCCCCGTCTCCGCGCTCATCCACGCGGCGACGATGGTCGCCGCCGGCATCTACTTCACGGCCCGGCTGCTGCCCGTCTTCGCCGAGTCCGCCGCCGCGATGACGGTGCTCGCCGTCATGGCCGCGATCACGATGGTCGGCTCGGCCCTGGCCGCGCTCGCCCAGGACGACATCAAGCGGGTCCTCGCCTACTCGACGATCGGTCAGCTCGGCTACATGGCCGGCGCCCTCGCCGTCGGCGACCGCGGGGCCGCCGTCTTCCACCTGCTCTCGCACGCCGCCTTCAAGGCGCTGCTCTTCCTCGCCGCCGGCACGGTCATCCACGCCGCCGGGACGAACTCGCTCACCGCCATGTCCCGCATGAGCGGCCTCGCGAAGCGCGTCCCCGACGCGTACTGGACGATGACCGTCGCCCTCCTCGCGCTCGCCGCGATCCCGCCGTTCGCCGGCTTCTTCTCCAAGGAAGCCGTCCTCGTGGCCGCCGAGCACACCGCGCTCGGGGACCAGACCATCCAGCCGGCTCCCGCCGGGGCCGGCTGGACCGTCCTCGTCGCCGGGCTGCTCACCGCCCTCCTCACCGCGGCCTACGCCCTCCGCCTGTGGCTGCGGACCTTCCGCGGCCGGGGCGCCGAGGCCCCCGACCACGGCCGCCAGCCGATCGCCATGACGACCGTCCTGTGGGTCCTCGCGATCCCCTCCCTGGGCTTCGGACTGACCGTCACCTACCTCGACGACTGGTTCGACGGCCACGCCCTCACCCCGACCGTCACCACGGCCGTCCTCGGCACGGGTCTCGCCGCCGCCGGCGCCGTGATCACGTACGCGGTCTGGCGCACCCTCGCGGCGAGGACCCCGGTCGCCGGCCCCGTACCGCTCCCGCACGTGGCCCACCCCGACGCCGACGCCGGCCTGGTCGAGGCCGAGGCGCTGCACCTGCCGCACCCCGCCGAGGACCCGGCCGACCCCGGCCGCGCCCTCCTCGGGTCGCTGCACGCCCCCGCCGCCGACGGCTTCCACCTGGACGCCGTCTACCGGGCCGCCTTCGTCCGCCCCGTCCTCGCCGCCGCCTCCCTGGTCCGCTTCCTGGACCGCGAGGTCGTCGACACCTACGTCCGCGCCGCGGGCACCTCCGCCAAGGGGCTCGGCTGGCTCGTCCGCCGCGCCCAGACCGGCAACGTCCAGACCTATCTGAGCGCCCTGCTCGCCGGCTCCGTCGTCCTGGTGATCGCCGCAGTCGCCCTCGCCAACGCCGTCGCCGGAGCGTGAGCCGTGATCGATATCAGCGAATCCGTGATGCAGTTCCTTCTCGCGTTCACCGTCGTCGGCCCGCTCCTCGGCGCGGCCGCCGCCCTCCTCCCGGCCCCGCCCGGGCTGAAGGGGAAGTCCCCGGACCAGGCCGTGCTCCGCCACGGCGTCACCGTCACCGGCGTCATCCTGCTGGCCGCGATCGTCCTCGCGATCGGCTTCGACCACGACCGGCCGTCGAGGATGCAGGCCACGACGGACATCACGTGGATCCCCGCACTCGACGTGCGCATCCACCTCGGCATCGACGGCATCTCCCTCCCCCTGCTGGTCCTGACCGCGCTGCTGACCTTCCTCTGCGCGCTGTACAGCTACTTCAAGATGCCGAGCGGGCCTTCCCCCAAGGCCTTCGTCGCGCTGCTCCTGGTCCTGGAGTCCGGCACCCTGGCGACCTTCGCCGTCCTCGACCTCGTCCTGTTCTTCCTGGCCTTCGAGATGGTCCTCATCCCGATGTACTTCCTCATCGCCCGCTGGGGCGGCGAGGGCAGGCGGGCCGCCGCCTGGAAGTTCATCCTCTACACGCTGCTCGGCTCCGTCGTCATGCTGCTGGGCCTGCTCCTCATCGGCGTACAGGCCGGCACGTTCGACATGGTGGCACTCGCCGCCGACAACGGCCGTGGACTGAGCACGACCGTGCAGGTCACCGCCGTTCTCGCGATCGGTCTCGGGCTCGCGGTGAAGACCCCGATGTGGCCGCTGCACAGCTGGCTCCCGGACGCCCACACCGCCGCCCCGACCGTCGGCTCCGTCCTCCTCGCCGGCGTCCTGCTCAAGATGGGCACGTACGGCTTCGTCCGCATCGTGCTGCCGATCGCCCCCGACGGCATGCGGACCTTCGCGCCGTACCTCGCGGCCTTCGCCGTCGCCGGGATCGTCTACGGATCGCTCGCCTGCCTCGCCCTCGTGCGCCCCGGCGCCAAGGGCGACCTCAAGCGGCTCATCGCGTACTCCTCCGTCGGCCACATGGGCTTCGTCCTCCTCGGCATCGCCACCATGACGCCCACCGGGGTCAACGGCGCCCTCTTCGCCAACATCGCCCACGGCCTCGTCACCGGCCTCCTCTTCTTCCTGGTCGGCGCCCTCAAAGACCGGTACGGCACCGCCGACCTCGACACCCTCGCCGGGGCCACCGGCGCCGCCCTCTACGGCCGCGCCCCGCGCCTCGGCGCCCTCCTCGCCTTCGCCGCCGTCGCCTCCCTGGGACTCCCCGGCCTGGCCGGCTTCTGGGGCGAGATGCTGGCCCTCTTCGGCGCCTTCGAACCCGCCGAGGGCCTCAGCCGCCCCGCCTTCCTCACCTTCATGGCGATCGGCGCGTTCGGCACCCTCCTCACCGCCGCCTATCTCCTCCTCGTCATCCGCCGCGTCTGCATGGGCGGCCCCCGCCCGGCGGGGGAGACGGCGATCGCCGACGTCCAGGGCTACGAGTTCGCCGCCTGGACCCCGCTCGTCGCCCTCACCGTCCTCGCCGGACTCTGGCCCGCCGTCCTCCTCGGCCTCACCGACCCGGCCGTCCAGCAGCTCCTCGCCGGAGGTACCCGATGACGCCCGTGACGACGCTCGCCAGCGAGCCGAGCGAGTCGCTCGTCCAGTCCATCGACTGGCTCACGATCGCGCCCCCGACCCTCACGGCCGTGGTCGCCCTCGTCGTCCTCGTCGCCGACCTCTTCGTCCCTCCGGAGCACAAGCGGCTCCTCGGCTGGACCGCGATCGGCGGCCTCGTCGCCGCCCTCGCCCTCCTCGTCCCGCTGCGGGCCGGCGACCGCTCCACCTTCTGTCTCACCCCCGAGGCCCAGGCCCAGGGGCACGCGGCCGCGTGCAGCTACACCGCCGACCACTTCACCCTCGTCGTCCAGCTGCTCGTCCTCGGCGGCGCGCTGCTCACCGCGATCCTCTCCCTGGACGAGACCCGCGAGAGGCTCCCGGCCGGCGAGTTCTGGTTCCTGCTGCTCTCCTCGGCCGCCGGCGCGGCCCTGCTGCCCGCCTCCCGTGACCTCGCGACGCTCGTCGTCGCCCTCGAAGTGGCCTCGCTGCCCGCCTTCGCGCTCGTCGGCCTCAAGCGCGGCGACCGCATGTCCGGCGAGGCCGCGCTCAAGTTCTTCCTCTCCTCCGTCACCGCGACCGCCGTCACCCTGCTCGGCGTCAGCTTCGTGTACGCGGCGACCGGCACCCTCCACCTCACGGAGATCGCCGAGCGCCTCGACTCCGTCCCCGGACAGCTGGAGACGCTCGCCCAGGCCGGCGTCGCCCTCACCCTCGTCGGCTTCGCCTTCAAGACGGCCGCCGTCCCCTTCCACTTCTGGGTCCCCGACACCTACGTCGGCGCCCCGCTGCCCGTCGCCGCCTACCTCTCCGTGGTCGGCAAGGCCGTCGGCTTCACCGGGCTCATCCTCGTGACGGTCGTCGCGTTCCCCTCGTACGCGGACGTCTGGGGCCCGGCGCTCGCCGTCCTCGCCGCGCTCACCATGACCGCCGGCAACGTCGCCGCCCTCCGCCAGGTCTCCACGCGCGCGTGGAGCGCGGTCCGGCTGCTCGCCTGGTCCTCCGTCGCCCAGGCCGGCTACCTCCTGGTGCCGATCGCCGCCGCCGCGTACTCCGACGACGACCAGGTCGGCGCCACCGTCGCGTACGCCCTGATGTACGCCGTCGTGAACCTCGGCGCCTTCGCGGTCGTCGCCCTCGTCGCCCGCACCCGCCCGGCGAACCGGATCGAGGACTACCGGGGCCTGTACGCGGCCAGCCCCGCCGCCGCCCTCGCGCTCGGGTTCTTCCTCCTGAATCTGGCCGGTTTGCCCCCGGGTATCATCGGCCTCTTCGCCAAGGTGACCGTCTTCTCGTCGGCCGTCGACGCGGGCCTCGGCTGGCTGGCCGTGGTGATGGGCCTCAACGTCGTGATCGCGCTGTATTACTACCTGCGCTGGACGGCAGTGCTCTTCCGCGCGCCGGTCGGTGCCCCCGTCCCCCACAGGGCCTCCGTGCCGGTCACCGTGGCGATCGCGCTGACCGCCGCAGGCGGAGTCGTCCTGTCGGGCTACCCGCAGTTCGCCCTCCGCTTCGCGGCGGACAGCCTCTTCTGACCCCCCACAAAGAAACACCGAGGAGCAACACCCCGTGCTGAACGGATTCAAGGACTTCATACTTCGCGGGAACGTCATCTCGATGGCCATCGGTCTGGCCGTCGGAACCGCGTTCACGGCCGTCGTCACGGGCTTCAGCAAGGCCTTCATCACCCCGCTCATCGGTCTCGCCACCGGCTCTGTCGGCGACTTCAGCGAGGCGAAGTTCAGCGTCGGCAAGACCGTCTTCCCTTACGGCCTCGCCATCTCCGCCGCCATAGCCTTCGTCATCACCGCCGCGGTCCTCTACTTCCTCATCGTCGCCCCGCTGGCGAAGGTCCAGGAGAGGTTCGCCAAGGAGGAGGCCGCCGACCCCAAGTCGGAGAAGCGCGACTGCCCCCGCTGCTTCACCGAGATCCCGGCGATCGCCTCCCGCTGCGCCCACTGCACCAGCGAGATCGAGCCCATCACCGCCGGCCTGGAGCCGGAGAAGATCGCGGTCCCGGCCGCCCGCTGAGGGCAGCCTTCACCCGAACGGCCCCCATGCCGGTCCGGCCGCCCCGGTAAGGCCGGGGGAACCCGAGCCTCCCGCCTGGCGTTGACCAGTACGGGAGGGTCCACTGGACGAGTGGACCACCACGAAGCAAAGGGTTCCCCTGCCGCACCACTTGGAGGGCGTACCGTGCACCGCCGGCGCAACGGGCTGAGGACCGCCGTCCTCCTCGGAGGGCTCTCCGCCCTCATCATCGTCATCGGCAGCTTCTTCGGCCGGACGGGGCTGATCGTCGCGCTCTTCGTGGCGCTCGGCACCAACGCGTACGCGTACTGGAACAGCGACAAGCTGGCGCTGCGGGCCATGCGGGCCCGCCCGGTCAGCGAGTTCGAGGCTCCCGCGCTGTACAAGATGGTGCGCGAGCTCTCCACGCAGGCCCGCCAGCCGATGCCGCGGCTCTACATCTCGCCGACCCAGGCGCCCAACGCCTTCGCGACCGGCCGCAACCCGCGCAACGCCGCCGTCTGCTGCACCGAGGGCATCCTCGCGATCCTCGACGAGCGCGAGCTGCGCGGGGTCATCGGCCACGAGCTGAGCCACGTCTACAACCGGGACATCCTCATCTCCTCGGTCGCCGGAGCACTCGCCTCCGTGATCATGTTCCTGGTCAACTTCGCCTGGCTGATCCCCGTCGGCCGCTCCAACGACGACGACGGCCCAGGCCTCCTCGGCATGCTGCTGGTCATGATCCTCGGCCCGATCGCCGCCTCGGTGATCCAGCTCTCCATCTCCCGATCCCGGGAGTACGAGGCGGACGCCTCCGGAGCCCAGCTCACCGGCGACCCACTCGCCCTGGCCAGCGCCCTGCGGAAGCTCGACGCGGGCACCAAGCAGCTGCCGCTGCCGCCCGAGCCCCGGATCGAGACGGCGAGCCACATGATGATCGCCAACCCGTTCCGCCCCGGCAAGGGCATGTCCAAGATGTTCTCCACCCATCCGCCGATGGCCGAGCGCATCGCCCGGCTCGAACAGATGGCAGGTCACCGCCCGTGAAGACCATCCTCAACATCATCTGGCTCATCCTCTGCGGATTCTGGATGTTCCTGGGCTACATGCTCGCGGGCGTCCTGCTCTGCATCACGATCATCGGTATCCCCTTCGGCCTCGCCGCGTTCCGCATCGGCCTCTACGCCCTGTGGCCCTTCGGGTACACGGTCGTCGACCGCCACGACGCGGGCGCCCCCTCCTGCGTGGGCAACGTGCTGTGGCTGATCCTCGCCGGCTGGTGGCTGGCCCTCGGCCACATCGCCACCGGCATCGCCCTCTGCATCACGATCATCGGCATCCCGCTCGGCATCGCGAACTTCAAGCTGATCCCGGTGTCGCTGCTCCCCCTCGGCAAGGAGATCGTCCGTACGGACCAGGCGTACGCGGCCCGCTGATGCGGTTCCCCCGTTACGCGCTGGTGCCCGCCCCCGGCGATCCCGCCCGCCACGTCGTCCTGGCCCTCTGCGCCGACGTGGCGGGCCTCTTCGCCGAACCCGCCCGCCCCGCCCGGGTCCGCTACGAGCTCCGCGGCTGCGAACCGCGCGGCGCGCTGTCCCGGGCCGTCGCCCAGGCCGTCGTCGAGGGCACGGCGCCCTTCGGGACGCTCGTCGTCGACCTCCACGGCACCGGGTGGGCCCTCGCGGACACCCGCGTCCTCGGCATGCGCGGCGACGTCGTCACGGTGGAGGCGGCCGGCGCACCGCACCGCGTCCACCACCCGCCCGACCCGGTCCCGTGCGGGAACCTGATCCGGGTCACGCCCGCCGCACCCGAGGAGGAGACCCACACCGACGTCACCTTCGTCGGCTGCTCCCCGCGCGGCGAGCTCCGCGACGCCCTCGACGCGGGAGCGGACGACTTCCGCGAAGTGCGCTACCAGGGCCTGACCCGCACCGGGACCGGGCACTACGAGGGCGAGGCGGGCCGCATCACCGGCTGGGACACCTCCACCGGCCACCGCGGCCTCGTCGACCTCACCCTGTCCTTCCCGCGTACGCGGCTGGTGCCGCCCGCGACCGGCGAGATATGGGACCTGTTCTGGCGGGCGAGGCCCGCCGAGCCCGGCACCTGGCGGCGGTTCACCGGTGCGGCGCGCGGCGAGTGGCTGGACCGGGCGGCCGCCCACGGCCCGCACGGCGCGCCGGGGCTCGTCCCCGGCGCCGCGTACCACCTCGACGGCACCGACGTCGTCGACGAGGACTCGTTCCGGTGCGCGCTGGGGGAGGCCGTGCTCGGCCCCGGCCGCTGCTTCCCCGCGGGAGGCGCCGGAGCGATCGGCGAGGAGCTGTCCGGCGCCACCGTCGTCTGGCACCACGCCGACGTGGCCCGCGCCTGCCTGGGTGTCCTGCCCTACAGCGGGCGCCGCCCGGCGACCTTCCAGGAGCTCGTCGAGGAGCTCACGGACGCGGGGGTACGGCTCGTCCTCGACTGACCGCCCAGGCCACGACGCCCGCCGCGAGGACCCCGGACCCCGCGAGGACCGACCCGAGCGGCAGCGCGAACGCGAGCACCGCGCAGCCGACGATCCCGAGCGCGGCGAGCGGCCGGCTCCGGCCCCCCAGGGTCCAGGCCGAGGCGTTCGCGATCCCGTAGTAGACGAGCACGCCGAACGACGAGAAGCCGATCGCGTCCCGCACGTCCGCCGTCGCCGCCACCACGGCCACCACCGCGCCCACGGCGAGCTCGGCCCGGTGCGGCACCCGGAAGCGGGGGTGCACGGCGGCGAGCGCGCCCGGCAGGTATCCGTCCCGCGCCATCGCCAGGGTCGTCCGGGACACCCCGAGGATCAGCGAGAGCAGCGAGCCGAGCGCGGCGACCGCCGCCCCCACCGTGACGAGCGGCACCAGCCACTCCGCGTCCGCCGCGCGGGCCGCGTCGGCGAGCGGCGCGGGGGAGGCGGCCAGGGCGTCGGGCCCCAGGACGGCGAGCACGCTCACCGTGACCGCCGCGTAGACGGCGAGCGCGATCCCGAGGGCCACGGGCACCGCCCGGGGGATCGTGCGGGCCGGATCGCGGACCTCCTCGCCGAGCGTGGCGATGCGCGCGTACCCCGCGAATGCGAAGAAGAGCAAACCGGCGGCCTGGAAGACCGAGCCCCCGACGAGCTCCCCGCCGAGCGTCGGCCGGGCGGCCTCACCGGCCCCGAGGGACACCACGACGACACAGGCGAGGACGGCCAGGACCACCGCCACGACGACCCGTGTGAGCAGTGCCGACTTCTGAACTCCCCGGTAGTTGACGGCGGTCAGGGCCACCACGGCGGCGACCGCCACCGCATGCGCGTGCGCGGGCCAGACGTACGCTCCGACGGTCAGCGCCATCGCCGCGCACGAGGCGGTCTTGCCGACCACGAAGGCCCAGCCGGCCATGTACCCCCAGAAGGAACCGAGGCGTTCGCGACCGTACACATACGTGCCGCCGGAGGCCGGGTAGAGGGCGGCGAGCCGGGCCGAGGCCATGGCGTTGGCGTAGGCGACGACGGCGGCGATCCCGAGCGCCCAGAGGAGCCCCGCCCCGGACCCGGCCGCACCGGCCGCCGGTCCGAGCGCCACGAAGATCCCGGCCCCGATCATCGAGCCGAGCCCGATCACGACCGCGTCGAAGACGCCGAGCGACCGGCGCAGTTCCTCTGCCACGACATCAGCCTAGAGGGCGGTCACCAACCGGTCTCCCGCAGCGTGATGTTGAGCCGCCCGGCCAGACCGAGCGCCGGATCGGCCGTCCCCGGACGGACCGCGGGCACCCCGTGGTGCACCCACCGCGAAGCCCCGCCGAAGACGAAGAGGTCACCGGAGACCAGCTCGACGTCCCGGTAGGGCCGCCCGCGGTTCTCCGCGTTCCCGAGCCGGAAGACACAGGAGTCCCCGAGGCTCAACGACACCACCGGAGCCCCGGACCGCTCCTCCTTGTCCTGGTGCATGCCCATCCTGGCGCCGGCCCCGTAGAAGTTCACCAAGGCCGTGTCAGGCGAGAACCCTCCGAGCCCGCCGCTCTCCCCGTACGCCTCGACGACCGCCTCCCGCCCCAACGCGGCCAGCCAGTCGGGCAGTTCGACGCCGACGGAGTCGAGATAGCGGTACGGCTCCCATCGCCGGCCCAGACACAGCGACCGCACCGACATGACACCCCCGCCCGGCAGCACGGTCCGCCGGTACGAGTCCGGCCCGCGCCCCCACTCCCGGCAGGCGTCCACCAACTCCCGCTGCCGCGCGAGCGACAGCCACCCGGGCACGTGCACGGCCCCGGGCGCGACGACGGCCCGCTCGCGGGGAAAGAGCCCCTCGCTCACACGGACCCCGCCGGACCACCCTCAAGCCCCAGCAGCCGCTGCTTCCGCTCCACCCCGGCGGCGTACCCGCGCAGGCTCCCGTCGGCCCCGATCACCCGGTGGCAGGGCCGCACCACGAGCAGCGGATTGCGCCCGATCGCGGTGCCCACGGCCCGCACCCCGGCCCCGGAGGAGCCGACGAGCCGGGCGATGTCCCCGTAGGACACGGTCGTCCCGTACGGGATCTCCTCCAGGGCGCGCCAGACGCGCCGCTGGAACTCCGTACCGCCGTCGAGGTCGTACGGGAGGTCGAACCGGTCCCGCCGCCCGGCGAAGTACTCGCCCAGCTGCCGGGCCGCCTCGGCGAAGGCCTCGGGCGCGTGCGTCCACCCGTCCTCGACCTCGACGCCGCCCTTCTGCCCCGGCAGGGACAGCGAGCGCAGCACGGCACGGCCCCCTTCGGCGAGCTGCCCGACCAGCAGCATCTCGCCCAGGGGGCCGTCGACGTACGCGTACACGGTCATGACTGGTTCCTCTCCCCGCACGGGTCTCTCACGACCCAGTGTGCGGGGCCCGCCACCCTTCCGGCTGGCGGAATTCGGACACAAGCATCGACCGGGCGGTCGGGTCAGCGGTAGTTCACGTACTGGAGGGCGAAGTCGAAGTCCTTGCCCTTGAGCAGCGCCTGGACGGCCTGCAGGTCGTCCCGGCTCTTCGAGCTGACACGCAGCTCGTCGCCCTGGACCTGCGCCTTGACGCCCTTGGGACCCTCGTCCCGGATGGCCTTCGCGACCTTCTTGGCGTTCTCCTGGGAGATGCCCTCGGTGATCGAGGCGAAGAGCTTGTACTCCTTGCCGGACAGCTGCGGCTCACCCTCGACGTCCAGCGACTTCAGCGAGATCCCGCGCTTGATCAGCTTGGTCTGGAAGATGTCGAGGATCGCCATGACGCGCTCCTCGCCGTTCGCCTGCATCAGGATCTTCTCGCCCGACCAGGAGATCGAGGCGTTGGTCCCCTTGAAGTCGTAGCGCTGGGAGATCTCCTTCACGGCCTGGTTGAGGGCGTTGTCGACCTCCTGCCGCTCGACCTTGGACACGATGTCGAAACTGGAGTCGGCCATGACTCGTGGCTCCTTGTTGGTTTGCTGTCGGGTACAGCCCAAAGCCTAGGGGGTTCGCCGCGACTCGAACCGCTGATCAATCCGGTGGCGAACCACCCCCTGGGATCAGGTATTGTTTACGTCGTTGCCACGGAACACCGCGAAAGCGGCTCCACGGCAGCGATCTCATGGCGATGTGCCCGAGTGGCCAATGGGAGCGGACTGTAAATCCGTCGGCTTAGCCTACCCAGGTTCGAATCCTGGCGTCGCCACGTGAAGAAGGTCCCCGGTGCTTGCACCGGGGACCTTCACTCGTTTCTGGGGGCCGTGGCCCCTCAGGGCCTGAGTGTCAGTTTCCGGCCACGTCCTTCACCGCGACCGAGAGCGGCGTCGAGCCGCTGATCAGCTCCAGGGTCAGGCCGGCCGTCGCCGGCGTGTCGAGGAGTTCCGCCAGGACCGCCGCCACGTCGTCCCGCGGCACCATCCCGCGGCCCGTATGGGCCTCCAGGCGGACCTGGCCCGTTCCCGCGTCGTTCGTCAGGGAGCCGGGGCGCAGGATCGTCCAGTCCAGGGCCGTACGGGCGCGGACCGAGTCGTCGGCGGCGCCCTTGGCGCGGAGGTAGGTGTCGAAGACCTCGTCGCCCGCGTGGGTCGCGTCCGCGCCCATCGAGGAGACCACGACATAGCGCCGTACGCCCGCCCGCTCCGCCGCGTCCGCGAAGAGCACGGCCGCAGCGCGGTCCACCGTGTCCTTGCGCTCCACCGAACTGCCCGGGCCCGCGCCCGCCGCGAAGACCGCCGCATCGGCGCCCTGGAGCACCGCGGCGACCATCTCCACCGACGCCGTCTCCAGATCGAGCACGACCGGCTCGGCGCCCGCCGCCCGTAGGTCGTCGCCCTGCTCGGGCCGGCGGATGATCCCCGCCACCTCGTGTCCGCCCGCCGCGAGCAGCCTCTCCAGGCGCAGGGCGATCTGTCCGTGTCCTCCAGCGATGACGATGCGCATACTCACGACCGTACGACGGGACCCGCCGGAGGGCTCCCCGGCTCGGGCGGCCGCTCCGGCCGGGCCTGCCTGGGCAGGTCGAGGGCGGCCGCCGAGTCGCAGTACTCCCGCACCGCGCTCGTCCGGGCCACCACGCGCCCCCGGTGCACCACGATCCTGCTGTACGCGAGGGACAGCACGCCCGCGAGCCGCTCGCCGCGCACCGCGAGCAGCTCCGCCGGGAAGCCGGCCTCCACCCGCACCTCCGGCAGCCCCATCGCGGCCCGAGCCCCCGCGCTCACCGCCGCGTACGCCTCCTGGGGCGGCAGCCCGCCGAGCGAGGCGAGCAGGTACGCCGCCTCCAGCGGGTCCCCGCGCCCCACCGGGTTCGCCATGTCCCGCAGCGCCCCGCTGCCCGCCGCGACCCGCACTCCGGCCGCCCGCAGCAGCCGGACCGGCGCCGCGCCGCGCAGCTCCGTGCCCCCGCAGCCGCCCTGCGGCAGGCACACCACCGTCACCCCGGCCGCCGCCAGCTGGTCCGCCGCCCGCCGCGCCGCGTCGGCGGGGAGCCGGCCGAGCCCGGCGCACGGACCGATCGTCACCCCGGGCCGCAGTCCGCCGGCCATCGCCGCGAGCCGGGCGAGCCGGGCCGGGTCGTCCCCGTCGGTGTGCAGGTCGACCGGGCAGCCGTGCTCGGCCGCGACCTCCAGGACCGCCTCCACGTACCCCGCCGGGTCCGGGTCGAGGTCCGGGCAGCCGCCGACCACGCCGGCGCCCATCTTCACCGCGTCCCGCAGCATCGCGAGCCCGTCCGCGCCCGCCACTCCGGTGAGGAGCCGGGGGACGGCGACGGCCGTGAGGTCGGCGAGGCCGCGCAGCGAGCGCCGCGCCTGGAGCACGGCCTCCAGGGACCCGAGCCCCTGCACGTCGCCGATCCGGACGTGCGCGCGCAGCGCGGTCGCGCCGTGGCCCAGCTGGAGGAGGGCGGCCTCGGTGGCCCGGCGCTGCACATCCTCGGGGGCGTACGAGACGGGGCCCGGGGTGTCGGCGGAGAGCGCGGTGTCGGCGTGGGCGTGGGGTTCGGCGGCGGCGGGCAGCAGCAGATAGCCGGCGAGGTCGACGCGGGAACCGGCGCCGGCGCTGAGACTGCCGGCCGTGCCCACGGCCTCGATCCGCCCGCCGACGAGCCGGACGTCCACGTTCCGGCCGTCGGTGAGGCGTGCGTGGGAGAGCAGGAGCGAGGTCGAGTCGGCGGTGGTGGCGGCCCCGTCCTCGGGTGGCTGGGGCTGCTTGCTGTCGGCTGACATCCGGGCTCCTCAAGGCTCCTCAAGATCAAGATCGCGCAAGGTGGGGCAGAGCCTAGGGCGGCTCGGACCGACCTTCGAGGAGGAGCGCAATAGTCGTACCGATGAGTCCACGTGTGGCGTACGTGACGCCTGGTGAGGGGCCTGGTCAGGGCCGTCGCGAAGGCACGGGGAAACGGATTTGGGTGATGGCCCGGAGACCGTGTAATGTCTTCCTCGCTCGCCCCAATAGCTCAGTCGGTAGAGCGTCTCCATGGTAAGGAGAAGGTCTACGGTTCGATTCCGTATTGGGGCTCTGGTGAGAAGGACCCCGCCTTCGGGCGGGATCCGGATCATCAAAGCGGTGTAGCTCA
This sequence comes from Streptomyces gardneri, assembly GCF_006539185.1. Taxonomy (GTDB): domain Bacteria; phylum Actinomycetota; class Actinomycetes; order Streptomycetales; family Streptomycetaceae; genus Streptomyces; species Streptomyces gardneri. Next base: position 216,709 of record NZ_BJMN01000012.1, on the reverse strand, counting down.
GTCGGTAGAGCAAGCGGCTCATAATCGCTGTGTCACCGGTTCAAGTCCGGTCACCGCTACACACGGTAGCCGATTGTGGGGTCGGTCCTGCGATCGGCTACTCTTTTATGCGTTCATCCATCCTATCCGTCCGTCAAGGAGCACTCACGTGGCTGCCACCGACGTCCGCCCGAAGATCACGCTGGCCTGCGTGGAGTGCAAGGAGCGGAACTACATCACCAAGAAGAACCGGCGTAACAACCCGGATCGCATGGAGATGAAGAAGCACTGCCCCCGCTGCAACTCGCACACTGCGCACCGCGAGACGCGCTAATCAGGCTCGTACACGAGGCCGTCCCCACCAGGGGGCGGCCTCGTGTCGTTTGTCGGCACGATCCGCAACACCGGCAACATCGGCAATGAATCCAGGAGGTATCGAGTCCATGGCGCTCGACCAGTCCTTCGTGGGCCGGACCTATCCGCCCACCGCGGCCTACGAGGTCGGCCGCGAGAAGATCCGCGAGTTCGCCGAGGCGATCGGTGACGCCAATCCCGCGTTCACCGACACCGAGGCGGCCAAGGCGCTCGGCCATTCCGACGTGATCGCCCCGCCCACCTTTGTGTTTGCCATCACATTCAAGGCCGCGGGCGCCGTCATCGAGGACCCGCAGCTCGGCCTCGACTACAGCCGCGTGGTCCACGGCGACCAGAAGTTCGCCTACACCCGGCCCGTACGCGCCGGGGACCGGCTCTCGGTCACCTCCACCATCGAGGCGATCAAGTCCCTCGCGGGCAACGACATCCTGGACATCCGCGGTGAGGTCCACGACGCCTCCGGCGAGCACGTCGTGACCGCCTGGACGAAGCTCGTCTCCCGCGCACCCGAGGGGGCCTGACCATGACCGCCAAGATCGCCTACGACGAGGTCGAGGTCGGCACCGAGCTGCCCGCGCAGAGCTTCCCCGTGACGCGCGCCACGCTCGTGCAGTACGCGGGCGCCTCCGGGGACTTCAACCCCATCCACTGGAACGAGAAGTTCGCGGTGGAGGTCGGCCTCCCGGACGTCATCGCCCACGGCATGTTCACCATGGCCGAGGCGATCCGCGTCGTCACCGACTGGGCCGGCGACCCCGCCGCCGTCGTCGAGTACGGCGTCCGCTTCACCAAGCCGGTCGTCGTCCCCAACGACGACCAGGGCGCCCTCATCGAGGTCAGCGCCAAGGTCGCCGCGAAGCTGGACGACCGGAAGGTGCGGGTCGACATCACCGCCATGAGCGCCGGCCAGAAGGTCCTGGGCATGTCGCGGGCCGTGGTCGAGCTCGCCTGACAGCCGAGAGCCCATAGCCCCATTGCGCATGCAATGGGGCTATGGGCTTCTTTCTCTCTCGTACTCTTGAGCGCGTGCAGCCTCTCCACGACGCCCCCCTCGCGCCCCTGACCACCTTCCGGCTCGGCGGACCCGCCACCCGGCTCGTCACCGCCACCACCGACGACGAGGTGGTCGCGGCCGTCCGCGAGGCCGACACCACGGGCACCCCGCTGCTGATCATCGGCGGCGGCTCCAACCTGGTCATCGGGGACAAGGGCTTCGACGGCACGGCGCTGCGCATCGCCACCACCGGCTTCTCCCTGGAGGGCACCCGCCTGGAGCTCGCGGCGGGCGAGGTCTGGACGGACGCCGTCGCGCGGACCGTCGAGGCCGGGCTCGCCGGGATCGAGTGCCTCGCCGGCATCCCCGGCTCGGCCGGCGCGACCCCGATCCAGAACGTCGGCGCGTACGGGCAGGACGTCTCCGCCACCGTCACCGAGGTCGTCGCCTACGACCGGCGTGCCGAGGAGACCGTCACCCTCGCCAACGCCGAGTGCGCCTTCTCGTACCGCCACAGCCTCTTCAAGGACCAGCCCGAGCGGTACGTGGTGCTGCGGGTCCGCTTCGAGCTCGAGGACGCGGACGGGATGTCGGCGCCGATCAAGTACCCGGAGACCGCCCGCGCCCTCGGCGTCGAGGCCGGCGACCGCGTACCGCTCACCACCGCCCGTGAGACCGTCCTGAGGCTCCGCGCCGGCAAGGGCATGGTCCTGGACCCCGCGGACCACGACACCTGGTCCGCGGGCTCGTTCTTCACCAACCCCATCCTCACGGCGGGGGAGTACGAGACCTTCCTCACCCGCGTGGCCGGACGGCTCGGCCCCGACGTCACCCCGCCGGCCTTCCCCACGGGCGAGGACGGCACCGTGAAGACCTCCGCGGCCTGGCTCATCGACCGGGCCGGGTTCACCAAGGGGTACGGAACCGGGCCCGCCCGGATCTCCACCAAGCACACGCTCGCCCTCACCAACCGCGGCGAGGCCACCACCGAGGACCTCCTCGCCCTGGCCCGCGAGGTCGTCGCCGGCGTGCGGGACGCCTTCGGGATCACCCTCGTCAACGAGCCCGTCACGGTGGGCGTGGAGCTCTAGCGCCGAGCGCCGGTTCCTAGTAGGCGACTCCGACGCCCTGGCCGACCGTCGTCGGGGCGTCGATCATCGCCAGCATCGCGTGGGCCACGTCCGCGCGGGCCAGCGTGCGGCCCCGGGGCGGGTTGCCGCCGACGACCGTGCGGTACCGGCCGGTGAGCGGCTTGTCGGTCAGCTTCGGCGGGCGGACCGAGGTCCAGTCGGTGGCGCTCGCCGCCAGCGCGGACTCCATCACCCGCAGATCGGCGTAGACGTCCTTCAGGACGCTGCTGATCACCGCGAGGACGGCCTTGTCGAGCACCCCGTCGCCCTCCGCGGCGGGGCCCACGGGTGCCGCGCTGACCACCAGGAGCCGCCGGACCCGCTCCGCCTCCATCGCCGCGAGCACCGAGCGGGTCAGCCGCGCCGCCACGCCCGTGGCCGCGTCCGCGCGTCCGCGCGCGCCGAGACCCGAGAGCACGGCGTCCCGGCCGGTGACGGCCGCGCGCAGGGTCTCCGGGTCGGCGAGGTCCGCCCGGTGGACCACGAGCCGCTCCCCGGTGACCGCCAGCCGCGCGGGGTCCCGCACCACCGCCGTCACCTCGTGGCCCGTGGCCAGAGCCTGGCGGACGATCTCCCGTCCGATGCCGCCGGTCGCGCCGAAGACTGTGAGCCTCATGTCGCACCCTCCCGGGGTGGGTAAGTGTTCACTCACCCTCAGGGTGGGTGGATACTCACTCACGCGTCAAGCGTGAGTGGAGGATGCATGGAACAGAAGCCGACCCGCGTACGGATCGTCGACGCCGCGCGCGACCTCATGCGGACGGCGGGGCTCGCCCGCACCACGACCAAGGAGATCGCCAAGGCCGCGGGCTGCTCGGAGGCGGCGCTCTACAAGTACTTCGCGAGCAAGGAAGAACTCTTCCTGACCGTCCTCGACGAACGGCTGCCCCGGCTCGGCGGACTGCTCGGCGCCCTCGCCGCCGACCCCGGCAGCCGCACCGTCGAGGAGAACCTCACGGAGATCGCCCGGCAGGCCGCCCTCTTCTACGAGGAGAGCTTCCCGATGGCCGCCTCGCTCTACGCCGAGCCGCAGCTCAAGGCCCGCCACGAGGAGGGCATGCGCAGACTCGGCGCCGGCCCGCACAAGCCCGTCGAGGGGCTCACCGCCTACCTCCGCACCGAGCAGCGCCTCGGCCGCGTCGGCGCCGACGCGGACCCCCGGGCGGCCGCGGCGCTCCTCCTCGGCGCCTGCGTCCAGCGGGCCTTCGCGTACGAGATGACCGAGGACGGCAGGCCGCCCCAGTCGCTCGACGACTTCGCCCGCTCGATCGCGCGCACACTGATGAGCGGGCTCGGCTAGAGGCCGAGGCGACGGATCAGTCGGCGATCCAGTCGTCGATCCCCGCCAGCAGCTTCGCCCGGACGCCCTCGGGGGCCGCCGAACCCCGCACCGACTGACGGGCCAGCTCCGCCAGCTCCGCGTCGGTGAACCCGTGGTACCGGCGGGCGATCTCGTACTGCGCCGCGAGCCGCGAGCCGAACAGCAGCGGGTCGTCCGCGCCCAGCGCCATCGGCACCCCCGCCTCGAAGAGCGTCCGCAGCGGTACGTCCTCGTGCCGCTCGTACACGCCGAGCGCCACGTTCGACGCGGGGCAGACCTCGCAGGTCACCCCCCGCTCCGCGAGCTTCCGCAGCAGCCGGGGGTCCTCCGCCGCCCGCACCCCGTGGCCGACCCGCGAGGCCCGCAGATCGTCCAGGCAGTCCCGTACCGACGCCGGGCCCGTCAGCTCGCCGCCGTGCGGCGCCGCCAGCAGACCGCCGTCGCGGGCGATCGAGAACGCGCGGTCGAAGTCGCGCGCCATGCCCCGCCGCTCGTCGTTGGAGAGCCCGAAGCCGACCACGCCCCGGTCCGCGTACCGCACCGCGAGCCGGGCGAGCGTCCGCGCCTCCAGGGGATGCTTCATCCGGTTCGCGGCGACGAGCACCCGCATCCCGAGCCCCGTCTCGCGGGACGCCGAGTCGACCGCGTCGAGGATGACCTCCATGGCCGCGATGAGCCCGCCGAGCAGCGGAGCGTACGAGGTGGGGTCGACCTGGATCTCCAGCCACCCCGAGCCGTCCCTGACGTCCTCCTCGGCCGCCTCGCGGACGAGCCGCCGGATGTCCTCGGGCTCGCGCAGGCAGGAGCGGGCGATGTCGTACAGGCGTTGGAAGCGGAACCAGCCGCGCTCGTCGGTCGCCCGTAGCTTCGGGGGCGTACCGCCCTTGAGTGCCTCGGGGAGATGGACGCCGTACTTGTCGGCCAGCTCGATGAGCGTCGTGGGCCGCATCGAACCGGTGAAGTGCAGGTGCAGATGGGCCTTGGGCAGCAGGGTGATGTCGCGTGAAACGTGCTCCATCGACTGATACTGCCGCACCCGAATGGACGAAGGCACCCCGTTTCCCCGATCGGGACCTTGCTAGAACGCAAAAACGGGCCCCCGGTTCCGAAGAACCGGGGGCCCGATCACTTAGGAACGTTCCTAGGTGGTCGACTCAGGCGGTCGCCTCCGCCAGCAGCTTCTGCATCCGGGACACACCCTCGACCAGGTCCTCGTCGCCGAGCGCGTACGACAGGCGCAGGTAACCGGGCGTGCCGAAGGCCTCGCCGGGGACGACCGCGACCTCGGCCTCGTCGAGGATCAGGGCCGCGAGCTCGACCGAGGTCTCGGGGCGCTTGCCACGGATCTCCTTGCCGAGCAGACCCTTCACCGAGGGGTACACGTAGAACGCGCCCTCCGGGGTCGGGCAGTAGACGCCCTCGATGTCGTTGAGCATCCGCACGATCGTCTGGCGGCGCCGGTCGAAGGCGCGCCCCATCTCCTCGACGGCGTCCAGGTTGCCGGACACGGCGGCCAGCGCGGCCACCTGCGCCACGTTGCTCACGTTCGACGTGGCGTGCGACTGGAGGTTCGTCGCGGCCTTCACGACGTCCTTCGGGCCGATGATCCAGCCCACGCGCCAGCCCGTCATCGCGTACGTCTTGGCGACACCGTTGACGACGATGCACTTGTCGCGCAGCTCCGGCATGACCGCCGGGAGGGAGACCGCCGAGGCGCTGCCGTAGACCAGGTGCTCGTAGATCTCGTCCGTCAGGACCCACAGACCGTGCTCGACGGCCCAGCGGCCGATCGCCTCGGTCTCGGCCTCGGAGTACACCGCGCCGGTCGGGTTGGACGGCGAGACGAAGAGGACGACCTTCGTCTTCTCCGTGCGCGCGGCCTCCAGCTGCTCCACGGAGACCCGGTAGTCGGTGGTCTCGTCGGCCACGACCTCGACCGGGACACCGCCCGCGAGACGGATCGACTCGGGGTACGTCGTCCAGTAGGGCGCCGGGACGATGACCTCGTCGCCCGGGTCGAGGATCGCGGCGAAGGCCTCGTAGATCGCCTGCTTGCCGCCGTTGGTCACGAGGACCTGGGAGGCGTCGACCTCGTAGCCCGAGTCGCGCAGCGTCTTGGCGGCGATCGCGGCCTTCAGCTCGGGCAGACCGCCGGCCGGCGTGTAGCGGTGGAACTTCGGGTTCCTGCAGGCCTCGACGGCCGCCTCGACGATGTAGTCGGGGGTCGGGAAGTCGGGCTCACCGGCACCGAAGCCGATCACCGGACGCCCGGCGGCCTTGAGGGCCTTGGCCTTGGCGTCGACGGCGAGGGTGGCGGACTCGGAGATCGCACCGATGCGGGCGGAGACCCGACGCTCGGTGGGAGGGGTAGCAGCGCTCATACGGGCCATCGTCCCAGACCGGATCCGGGCCCGGCACACAGGTTTCACGGACCGGACAGGAACGGTCATTCCCGGTCGTACGCCCGTCCGAGGGCAGGTCGGCGTGGTTTCTGTTCGACGCGGACCCCCATGACCACGTATGCTCACTCCTCGTTGGCCCGCACCGACCACATCTCACGATGCGGTACGTTGAGGGACACCAACAAAGGGTCGTAGCTCAATTGGTAGAGCACCGGTCTCCAAAACCGGCGGTTGGGGGTTCAAGTCCCTCCGGCCCTGCTACACACACCGCCAGGTGTTGTGCGCATGTACGTACTTCATTGCACCGCCGTGCGGCTCCATCCCGGGCGCGGCACGGCCGACCCGGAATCAGGTGAGAGATCGTGACGGACGCCGTAGGCTCCATCGACATGCCTGATGCCGATGACGAGGCCTCCGAGTCGAAGAAGAAGACTCGCAAGGGCGGCAAGCGCGGCAAGAAGGGCCCTCTGGGCCGTCTCGCGCTCTTCTACCGCCAGATCGTCGCGGAGCTCCGCAAGGTCGTCTGGCCGACTCGCAGCCAGCTGACGTCGTACACCACTGTGGTGATTATCTTCGTCGTCATCATGATCGGCCTTGTCACCGTGATTGACTATGGCTTCCAGGAAGCAGTCAAGTACGTCTTCGGCTGACTTTTTGTTCCACCCCATCTGTATCGCAGGAAGAAGCAGCCACCGTGTCTGACGCGAACCTGAACGACGCCTTCGAGTCCGAGTCCGTCGAGGACGAGCTGGACATCGTCGAGGCCGCCGACGAGGACCAGGCCGACGCTGCTGACGACGCTGCGGGCGACGCCGCCGAGGAAGCCGCTCTCCACGCCGAGGCCGACGAGGACGAGTCCGACGAGGACGAGGCTGACGCCGAGGAGTCCGACGAGGACGCCGAGGAAGACGAGTCGGACGAGTCCGACGCCGAGGAGTCCGACGAGGTCGAGGACGCCGAGGACGAGACCGAGGAGGAGGCCGAGCCGGCCGCCCCGGTCGACCCGGTCGCCGCGCTTCGCGAGGAGCTCCGCACCCTCCCCGGCGAGTGGTACGTCATCCACACCTACGCGGGCTACGAGAAGCGCGTGAAGGCCAACCTCGAGCAGCGTGCCGTCTCGCTCAACGTCGAGGACTTCATCTACCAGGCCGAGGTCCCCGAGGAAGAGATCGTCCAGATCAAGGGCGGCGAGCGGAAGAACGTCAAGCAGAACAAGCTCCCCGGCTACGTTCTCGTCCGCATGGACCTGACGAACGAGTCCTGGGGCGTCGTCCGCAACACTCCCGGCGTCACCGGCTTCGTGGGCAACGCCTACGACCCGTACCCGCTGACCCTGGACGAGATCGTCAAGATGCTCGCCCCGGAGGCCGAGGAGAAGGCCGCCCGCGAGGCCGCCGAGGCCGAGGGCAAGCCCGCTCCCGCCCGCAAGCTGGAGGTCCAGGTTCTGGACTTCGAGGTCGGCGACTCGGTCACGGTCACGGACGGTCCCTTCGCGACCCTCCAGGCCACGATCAACGAGATCAACCCGGACTCGAAGAAGGTCAAGGGCCTCGTCGAGATCTTCGGTCGCGAGACCCCGGTCGAGCTGAGCTTCGACCAGATCCAGAAGAACTGATCTCACCGTCTTCCGACCAGGTCAGAGTGGCTCTCGTAGCTGCTCTGACCTGCTCGGTTTTTAGCCGCGCGTCTATACCCGTTATCGTTGTGCGGTATGCCTGCATCCGGATGACCGGAAGGCGGGCTGAACACTCTCACTAGGACCCGGAGAGAGCAATGCCTCCCAAGAAGAAGAAGGTCACGGGGCTTATCAAGCTCCAGATCAACGCCGGCGCGGCCAACCCGGCCCCGCCGGTCGGCCCCGCGCTGGGTCAGCACGGCGTCAACATCATGGAGTTCTGCAAGGCCTACAACGCCGCGACCGAGTCGCAGCGTGGCATGGTCGTGCCGGTGGAGATCACGGTCTACGAGGACCGCACCTTCACCTTCATCACGAAGACTCCGCCGGCCGCGAAGCTGATCCTCAAGGCCGCTGGTGTGGACAAGGGCTCCGGCGAGCCGCACAAGACCAAGGTCGCCAAGCTCACGGCTGCCCAGGTCCGCGAGATCGCCACGGTCAAGCTCCCCGACCTGAACGCCAACGACCTGGACGCCGCGTCCAAGATCATCGCTGGCACCGCCCGCTCCATGGGCATCACGGTCGAGGGCTGATCACCCCCACCTCGTGACCTCAGTGGTAGGGCCTGCGCGGCCCGCACCACGACTCCATACCTGAACCAACAGGAGAAGAAGTGAAGCGCAGCAAGGCTCTCCGCGCCGCGGACGCCAAGATCGACCGGGAGCGTAACTACGCCCCCCTCGAGGCCGTCCGTCTGGCGAAGGACACCGCCGCCACCAAGTTCGACGGCACCGTCGAGGTCGCCTTCCGCCTGGGCGTCGACCCGCGCAAGGCCGACCAGATGGTCCGCGGCACCGTGAACCTCCCGCACGGCACCGGCAAGACCGCCCGGGTCCTGGTCTTCGCGACCGGTGACCGTGCCGAGGCCGCGATCGCCGCGGGTGCCGACATCGTCGGCTCCGACGAGCTCATCGACGAGATCTCCAAGGGCAACCGCCTGAACGAGTTCGACGCCGTTGTGGCCACCCCGGACCTCATGGGCAAGGTCGGCCGCCTCGGCCGCGTCCTCGGCCCGCGTGGTCTCATGCCGAACCCCAAGGTCGGCACCGTCACCCCCGATGTCGCGAAGGCTGTCAACGACATCAAGGGCGGCAAGATCGAGTTCCGCGTCGACAAGCACTCGAACCTGCACTTCATCATCGGCAAGGTCTCCTTCGACGAGACGAAGCTGGTCGAGAACTACGCCGCGGCCCTGGACGAGATCCTTCGTCTGAAGCCGTCCGCCGCCAAGGGCCGCTACATCAAGAAGGCGACCCTGACGACGACGATGGGCCCCGGCATCCCGCTGGACTCCAACCGCACCCGTAACCTCCTCGTCGAGGAGGACCCGGCCGCGGTCTGAACCTCACAGGTTCACTGAGTGGTCAACAGGCCCCCGCCTCTCCTCGGAGAGGCGGGGGCCTGTTCTTTGTTACGGTTCAAAGGACCGTAAAGAATCATCAAGGGGTGGGGAACGCTCATGAACATGTCCGCATGGAAGCGCGCGGGCGTCGCCCTGACGGCCACGGCCGTCGTCGTGGGTGTCGCGGGCTGTCAGGACGACGGGGACGCCAAGGCGGCCGGCGGGGTGAAGAGCCACGGGGACGTCACGAAGGTCATCCAGGCCGCGTACGAGAAGACCTCGGCCGCCAAGGCCGCGAAGATCCGGATGACGATCGAGATGAAGGGTGACGGCCCGGGCGCCGGCACCACCACCATGACCGGCGTGCAGGGCTGGGACCCGGCCGCGATGGACGTGACGATGACCGGCGGCATGTTCGCCGGCGCGGGCGCCGCCGGGATGCCCGAGAAGATCCGCATGATCATGCGTGACAACGTCATGTACATGGACATGGGCGCCGAGCAGGCCGCCGAGATGGACGGCAAGCGCTGGATGAAGCTGGACTTCGCGGGGATCGCGAAGGAGTCCGGCGACGCCGCCCTGCAGAAGCAGATGACGCAGGGCCTGGGCGGCATGAACCAGGACCCGGCGCAGCAGCTCGCGCTGCTCCTGGAGGCCCCGGGCATCAAGCACATCGGCCCGGAGAAGGTCGAGGGCGTCGACGCCGAGCACTACAAGGGTGCGATCGCCTTCGAGGACATGCTGAAGGCCAACAAGAGCTTCGACGGCCTGCCGAAGGCCGACCGCGACAAGCTCGTCGCGACCATGAAGGAATCCGGGATCAAGGGCTACGACACCGAGCTCTGGGTCAACGGCGACGGCTACCCGGTCAAGATGGTCGTCGGCATGAAGATGCCCGAGGGCCAGATGAACATGACCGCCTTCTACTCCGACTACGGCACGAAGGCGAGCGTCGTGGCCCCGCCGGCCAAGGACACCTTCGACTTCATGGCGATGATCAAGCAGCTCGGCGAGGGCCTCGGCGAAGGCGCCGGTCAGAGCTGATTTGCCCGAACCGGAACGCGTCACGTAAGCTTCCACAGAAGCCAAAGACCGCTGGTCGTTGCTGTGCCCTTACCGGGTGCGGTGGCCGAAGGATCCGCTGACAACGGACGACCCGCGCAGGTGACTGTGGAAGGTTCCCGGACTCGTCCGGTCGAGCTAAGCCCCGTGCGCCTGCGCCGGGGCGTTTTGTTTTGTTCAGCCTCCTTCTGAGCGGTCCTCATCACCCGGAAGGAGGCCGAAGCACTATGCCGACGCCCAACAAGGCTGCATCGGTGGCCGAGCTCAAGGACGCGTTCCAGAGCTCCAACGCCGCCGTGCTGACCGAGTACCGGGGTCTCACCGTTGCGCAGCTCAAGACGCTGCGTCGTTCGCTCGGTGAGAACGCCCAGTACGCCGTGGTGAAGAACACGCTGACCAAGATTGCGGCCAACGAGGCCGGGATCACCGCACTGGACGAGCACTTCGCTGGTCCGACCGCGGTCGCCTTCGTCACCGGTGACCCGGTGGAGTCGGCGAAGGCCCTGCGTGACTTCGCCAAGGAGAACCCGAACCTCATCATCAAGGCCGGTGTCCTTGACGGTAAGGCTCTCTCCGCCGACGACATCAAGAAGCTTGCGGACCTCGAGTCCCGCGAGGTTCTGCTCAGCAAGCTGGCCGGTGCCTTCAAGGGCAAGCAGTCGCAGACTGCTTCGCTCCTCCAGGCGCTGCCGTCGAAGTTCGTCCGCACCGCGGAAGCGCTTCGCGTCAAGCTCGCCGAGCAGGGCGGTGCCGAGTAATTCGGCTCGCGCATTGATCCGCGCCGCCTAGTGCGCGGGTCGTAGCGGGCCGTTACGCCCGCCTCTCAAGACACATCGGCACCTGCCGAATTAGTGGAAGGATCGCCCATCATGGCGAAGCTCTCTCAGGACGACCTCCTCGCCCAGTTCGAGGAGATGACCCTCATCGAGCTCTCCGAGTTCGTGAAGGCCTTCGAGGAGAAGTTCGACGTCACCGCCGCCGCGGCCGTCGCCGTTGCCGGTCCGGCCGGCCCGGGCGCCGTTGCCGAGGCCGCTGAGGAGCAGGACGAGTTCGACGTCATCCTCGATGGCGCGGGCGACAAGAAGATCCAGGTCATCAAGGTCGTGCGTGAGCTCACCTCCCTGGGCCTCAAGGAGGCCAAGGACCTCGTCGACGGCACCCCGAAGGCCGTCCTCGAGAAGGTCGCGAAGGACGTTGCCGAGAAGGCCGCCGAGTCCCTCAAGGCCGCCGGCGCCTCCGTCACGGTCAAGTAAGACCGTTTCGGCTCGCTGAGCTGACTCCTGCCCCCGTGTAACGCGGGAGCACCGAAAGGCGATCACCCTTGTGGGTGGTCGCCTTTCGGCGTTCCCCGGGAAGGGCGTGGCGGGGGGCCCGAGGGCCGCCGGGAGCGGAGTATGGTGATCTTCGCCGTGCGCCCCGCACACCGGGGGGCCTTGACGAACCGCACGCAGCGCGCAATTCTCAGGACGCGTCGTCACAACGATCCGCATCCGAGGCATGGATCGACGGCTGAACGGGCAGTATCGAGGTGCGCCACACGGCGCGAGGTACCGCGGAGTTGAGAGCAACGAGGGTCGCGAATTACTCGCCCTGGACATCAGTGAGCCAAGTGGCTACACTGACCCTTTGCGCTGCCTGTTAGCTGCCCTCTGCCCGTCACCAGGGGCATACCTTCGCATCCGCTTCGTGGACCGACCCCGTCTGACCTGGCCTTTTGGTCATCTCAGGAAAAGTCTGCCGCAAAGCATTGCTGGGGACCGGTACGCGCGTAGTGAGTCCGAGCCCTCGGAAGGACCCCCTCTTGGCCGCCTCGCGCAACGCCTCGACCAATACGAACAACGGCGCAAGCACCGCCCCGCTGCGCATCTCCTTTGCAAAGATCAAGGAGCCCCTCGAGGTTCCGAACCTCCTCGCGCTGCAGACCGAGAGCTTTGACTGGCTGCTCGGCAACGCCGCCTGGAAGGCTCGCGTCGAGGCTGCCCTTGAGTCGGGACAGGACGTCCCCACGAAGTCCGGCCTGGAAGAGATCTTCGAGGAGATCTCGCCGATCGAGGACTTCTCCGGGTCGATGTCGCTGACCTTCCGCGACCACCGCTTCGAGCCGCCGAAGAACTCGATCGACGAGTGCAAGGACCGTGACTTCACGTACGGTGCCCCGCTCTTCGTCACCGCCGAGTTCACCAACAACGAGACCGGCGAGATCAAGTCTCAGACGGTCTTCATGGGCGACTTCCCGCTCATGACCAACAAGGGCACCTTCGTCATCAACGGCACCGAGCGTGTCGTCGTGTCGCAGCTCGTCCGCTCGCCGGGTGTCTACTTCGACTCCTCGATCGACAAGACGTCCGACAAGGACATCTTCTCCGCCAAGATCATCCCGTCCCGGGGTGCCTGGCTGGAGATGGAGATCGACAAGCGCGACCTGGTCGGTGTCCGTATCGACCGCAAGCGCAAGCAGTCGGTCACCGTGCTCCTCAAGGCTCTCGGCTGGACCACCGAGCAGATCCTGCAGGAGTTCGGCGAGTACGAGTCCATGCGCGCCACCCTGGAGAAGGACCACACCCAGGGCCAGGACGACGCGCTGCTCGACATCTACCGCAAGCTGCGTCCGGGCGAGCCGCCGACCCGTGAGGCCGCTCAGACGCTGCTCGAGAACCTCTACTTCAACCCGAAGCGCTACGACCTCGCGAAGGTCGGCCGCTACAAGGTGAACAAGAAGCTCGGCGCCGACGAGCCGCTGGACGCCGGCGTGCTCACCACCGACGACGTCATCGCCACGATCAAGTACCTGGTCAAGCTCCACGCGGGCGAGACCGAGACGATCGGCGAGAACGGCAACGAGATCGTCGTCGAGACCGACGACATCGACCACTTCGGCAACCGTCGTCTGCGTAACGTCGGCGAGCTCATCCAGAACCAGGTCCGCACGGGTCTGGCTCGTATGGAGCGCGTCGTGCGTGAGCGCATGACCACCCAGGACGTCGAGGCGATCACGCCGCAGACCCTGATCAACATCCGGCCGGTCGTCGCCTCCATCAAGGAGTTCTTCGGCACCAGCCAGCTGTCCCAGTTCATGGACCAGAACAACCCGCTGTCGGGTCTGACGCACAAGCGTCGTCTCTCGGCGCTGGGCCCTGGTGGTCTGTCCCGTGAGCGGGCCGGCTTCGAGGTCCGAGACGTGCACCCGTCCCACTACGGACGCATGTGCCCGATCGAGACCCCCGAAGGCCCGAACATCGGTCTGATCGGTTCGCTCGCCTCGTACGGCCGCGTCAACGCGTTCGGCTTCATCGAGACGCCGTACCGCAAGGTCGTCGACGGCCAGGTCACCGACGAGGTCGACTACGTCACCGCCGACGAGGAGGACCGCTTCGTCATCGCGCAGGCCAACGCCGCGCTCAACGACGACATGCGGCTCACCGAGAACCGCGTCCTGGTGCGTAAGCGTGGCGGCGAGGTCGACTACGTCCTGCCGGCCGAGGTCGACTACATGGACGTCTCGCCGCGCCAGATGGTGTCGGTCGCGACCGCCATGATCCCGTTCCTCGAGCACGACGACGCCAACCGTGCCCTCATGGGCGCGAACATGATGCGTCAGGCGGTGCCGCTGATTAAGTCGGAGGCCCCGCTCGTCGGCACCGGCATGGAGTACCGCTGCGCCACCGACGCCGGCGACGTGCTCAAGGCCGAGAAGGACGGTGTCGTCCAGGAGCTGTCGGCCGACTACGTCACGGTCGCCAACGACGACGGCACGTACATCACGTACCGCCTGCACAAGTTCTCGCGCTCCAACCAGGGCACCTCTGTGAACCAGAAGGTCGTCGTGGACGAGGGCGACCGCGTCATCGAGGGCCAGGTCCTCGCCGACGGTCCCGCCACCGAAGACGGCGAGATGGCGCTCGGCAAGAACCTGCTCGTGGCGTTCATGCCGTGGGAGGGTCACAACTACGAGGACGCGATCATCCTGTCGCAGCGCCTCGTGCAGGACGACGTCCTCTCCTCGATCCACATCGAGGAGCACGAGGTCGACGCCCGTGACACCAAGCTCGGCCCGGAGGAGATCACCCGGGACATCCCGAACGTCTCCGAGGAGGTCCTCGCCGACCTCGACGAGCGCGGCATCATCCGTATCGGTGCCGAGGTCGTCGCCGGCGACATCCTCGTCGGCAAGGTCACGCCCAAGGGTGAGACCGAGCTGACCCCGGAGGAGCGCCTGCTCCGCGCGATCTTCGGTGAGAAGGCCCGTGAGGTCCGTGACACCTCGCTGAAGGTGCCGCACGGCGAGATCGGCAAGATCATCGGCGTCCGCGTCTTCGACCGCGAGGAGGGCGACGAGCTTCCCCCGGGCGTGAACCAGCTGGTCCGCGTCTACGTCGCCCAGAAGCGCAAGATCACCGATGGTGACAAGCTCGCCGGCCGTCACGGCAACAAGGGTGTCATCTCCAAGATCCTTCCGATCGAGGACATGCCCTTCCTCGAGGACGGCACGCCGGTCGACATCATCCTCAACCCGCTGGGTGTCCCGTCCCGAATGAACCCGGGACAGGTCCTGGAGATCCACCTCGGCTGGCTCGCCAGCCGCGGCTGGGACGTCTCCGGTCTCGCGGACGAGTGGGCGCAGCGCCTCCAGGCGATCGGCGCCGACCAGGTCGCCCCCGGCACCAACGTCGCCACCCCGGTGTTCGACGGTGCGCGTGAGGACGAGCTCGCGGGTCTGCTGAACCACACCATCCCGAACCGCGACGGCGAGCGCATGGTGCTCCCGACCGGTAAGGCGAGGCTGTTCGACGGCCGCTCCGGCGAGCCGTTCCCGGACCCGATCTCGGTCGGGTACATGTACATCCTCAAGCTCCACCACCTGGTCGACGACAAGCTGCACGCGCGTTCGACCGGCCCGTACTCGATGATCACCCAGCAGCCGCTGGGTGGTAAGGCCCAGTTCGGTGGCCAGCGCTTCGGTGAGATGGAGGTGTGGGCGCTGGAGGCATACGGCGCCGCGTACGCCCTCCAGGAGCTGCTGACGATCAAGTCCGACGACGTGACCGGCCGCGTGAAGGTCTACGAGGCCATCGTCAAGGGCGAGAACATCCCTGAGCCCGGCATCCCCGAGTCCTTCAAGGTGCTCATCAAGGAGATGCAGTCCCTGTGCCTCAACGTGGAGGTGCTCTCTTCGGACGGCATGTCCATCGAGATGCGCGACACCGACGAGGACGTCTTCCGCGCAGCGGAGGAGCTCGGCATCGACCTGTCCCGGCGCGAGCCGAGCAGCGTCGAAGAGGTCTGACGGGAGTTCCGGCAGGGGGACCACCAGTGATGGTCCCCCCGCCGGCCCCAGGACCCCCGTTCCAGACCCCAAGACTTACAACCCTGAGAGGGATTGACGCATAGTGCTCGACGTCAACTTCTTCGACGAGCTCCGGATCGGTCTGGCTACCGCTGACGACATCCGTCAGTGGAGCCACGGCGAGGTCAAGAAGCCGGAGACCATCAACTACCGCACGCTCAAGCCCGAGAAGGACGGACTCTTCTGCGAGAAGATCTTCGGTCCGACCCGGGACTGGGAGTGCTACTGCGGCAAGTACAAGCGTGTCCGCTTCAAGGGCATCATCTGTGAGCGGTGTGGCGTCGAGGTCACCCGCGCCAAGGTGCGCCGTGAGCGGATGGGCCACATCGAGCTCGCCGCTCCCGTCACCCACATCTGGTACTTCAAGGGCGTCCCGTCGCGCCTCGGATACCTGCTCGACCTCGCCCCGAAGGACCTCGAGAAGGTCATCTACTTCGCGGCGTACATGATCACGTTCGTCGACGACGAGCGTCGTACGCGTGACCTGCCCTCCCTCGAGGCGCACGTCTCCGTCGAGCGTCAGCAGATCGAGAACCGTCGCGACTCCGACCTGGAGGCCCGCGCCAAGAAGCTCGAGAACGACCTGGCCGAGCTTGAGGCCGAGGGTGCGAAGGCCGACGTGCGCCGCAAGGTGCGCGAGGGTGCCGAGCGCGAGATGAAGCAGCTGCGCGACCGTGCGCAGCGCGAGATCGACCGTCTGGACGAGGTCTGGTCGCGCTTCAAGAACCTCAAGGTCCAGGACCTGGAGGGCGACGAGCTCCTCTACCGCGAGCTGCGTGACCGCTTCGGCACGTACTTCGACGGCTCGATGGGTGCCGCGGCGCTGCAGAAGCGCCTGGAGTCCTTCGACCTGGAGGAGGAGGCCGAGCGCCTCCGCGAGATCATCCGTACCGGCAAGGGCCAGAAGAAGACCCGTGCGCTCAAGCGCCTCAAGGTCGTCTCCGCGTTCCTGCAGACCGCGAACAGCCCCAAGGGCATGGTTCTCGACTGCGTGCCGGTCATCCCGCCGGACCTGCGTCCGATGGTGCAGCTGGACGGTGGCCGCTTCGCGACCTCCGACCTGAACGACCTGTACCGCCGCGTGATCAACCGCAACAACCGTCTGAAGCGACTCCTTGACCTCGGCGCGCCCGAGATCATCGTGAACAACGAGAAGCGCATGCTTCAGGAGGCCGTGGACGCCCTCTTCGACAACGGTCGTCGTGGTCGTCCGGTGACCGGTCCCGGTAACCGTCCCCTGAAGTCCCTCAGCGACATGCTGAAGGGTAAGCAGGGTCGATTCCGTCAGAACCTGCTCGGTAAGCGTGTGGACTACTCCGCGCGTTCCGTCATCGTCGTCGGTCCGCAGCTGAAGCTGCACCAGTGCGGTCTGCCCAAGGCCATGGCGCTGGAGCTCTTCAAGCCGTTCGTGATGAAGCGCCTGGTCGACCTGAACCACGCGCAGAACATCAAGAGCGCCAAGCGGATGGTCGAGCGCGGCCGCACGGTCGTGTACGACGTCCTCGAAGAGGTCATCGCCGAGCACCCGGTTCTGCTGAACCGTGCGCCCACGCTGCACCGCCTCGGCATCCAGGCCTTCGAGCCCCAGCTGGTCGAGGGCAAGGCCATCCAGATCCACCCGCTCGTCTGCACCGCGTTCAACGCGGACTTCGACGGTGACCAGATGGCCGTGCACCTGCCGCTCTCCGCGGAGGCGCAGGCCGAGGCCCGCATCCTGATGCTGTCCTCGAACAACATCCTGAAGCCGGCCGACGGCCGTCCGGTCACGATGCCGACCCAGGACATGGTCCTCGGTCTGTTCTTCCTGACCACCGACGGTGAGCTCCGTGACACCAAGGGCGAGGGCCGCGCGTTCGGCTCCACGGCCGAGGCGATCATGGCGTTCGACGCCGGCGAGCTCGCTCTCCAGTCGGAGATCGACATCCGCTTCCCCGTCGGCACCGTCGCTCCCCGCGGCTGGGTTCCCCCGGTCACGGAGGAGGGTGACGACAGCGTCGCCGCCGGTGAGTGGCAGCAGGGTGACTCGTTCCGTCTGCGGACGACCCTGGGCCGCGCGCTCTTCAACGAGCTGCTGCCCGAGGACTACCCGTTCGTCGACTACTCCGTCGGCAAGAAGCAGCTCTCCGAGATCGTCAACGACCTCGCCGAGCGCTACCCCAAGGTCATCGTGGCGGCGACGCTCGACAACCTGAAGGCGGCGGGCTTCTACTGGGCGACCCGTTCCGGCGTCACCGTGGCCATCTCCGACGTCGTCGTTCCCGAGGCGAAGAAGGAGATCGTCAAGGGCTACGAGGCGCAGGACGAGAAGGTCCAGAAGCAGTACGAGCGCGGCCTGATCACCAAGGAAGAGCGCACGCAGGAGCTCATCGCGATCTGGACCAAGGCGACCAACGAGGTTGCCGAGGCGATGAACGCGAACTTCCCCAAGACGAACCCCATCTTCATGATGGTTGACTCGGGTGCCCGAGGAAACATGATGCAGATGCGTCAGATCGCCGGTATGCGTGGTCTGGTGTCGAACGCCAAGAACGAGACGATCCCGCGTCCCATCAAGGCGTCGTTCCGCGAGGGCCTCACCGTCCTCGAGTACTTCATCTCCACGCACGGTGCCCGTAAGGGTCTCGCCGACACCGCCCTGCGTACCGCCGACTCGGGTTACCTGACCCGTCGTCTGGTGGACGTCTCGCAGGACGTCATCATCCGCGAGGAGGACTGTGGCACCGAGCGCGGTCTGAAGCTGCGGATCGCGGCCAAGGACGAGGCCGGTGTCCTGCGGAAGACGGACGACGTCGAGACCTCCGTGTACGCGCGGATGCTCGCCGAGGACGTCGTCGTCGACGGCAAGGTCATCGCGCCGGCCAACGTCGACCTGGGTGACGTGCTCATCGACGCCCTCGTCAACGCGGGCGTCGAGGAGGTCAAGACCCGCTCGGTCCTGACCTGTGAGTCCGCGGTCGGTACGTGTGCGTTCTGCTACGGCCGTTCGCTCGCCACCGGCAAGCTGGTCGACATCGGTGAGGCGGTCGGCATCATCGCCGCCCAGTCCATCGGTGAGCCCGGTACCCAGCTGACGATGCGTACCTTCCACACCGGTGGTGTGGCCGGTGACGACATCACCCAGGGTCTGCCCCGTGTCGTCGAGCTCTTCGAGGCTCGTCAGCCCAAGGGTGTCGCCCCGATCTCGGAGGCGGCCGGCCGCATCCGTATCGAGGAGACCGAGAAGACCAAGAAGATCGTCGTCACCCCGGACGACGGCACCGACGAGACGGCGTTCCCGATCTCGAAGCGTGCCCGTCTGCTCGTGGGCGAGGGCGACCACGTCGAGGTGGGCCAGAAGCTCACCGTGGGTGCCACCAACCCGCACGACGTGCTGCGCATCCTCGGTCAGCGTGCGGTCCAGGTCCACCTGGTCGCCGAGGTCCAGAAGGTCTACAACTCGCAGGGCGTGTCGATCCACGACAAGCACATCGAGATCATCATCCGGCAGATGCTGCGCCGCGTGACGATCATCGAGTCCGGCGACGCGGAGCTGCTGCCGGGCGAGCTCGTCGAGCGCTCGAAGTTCGAGACCGAGAACCGTCGTGTGGTCACCGAGGGCGGTCACCCCGCCTCCGGCCGTCCGCAGCTGATGGGTATCACCAAGGCCTCGCTCGCCACCGAGTCGTGGCTGTCGGCGGCGTCCTTCCAGGAGACGACCCGGGTTCTGACCGACGCGGCGATCAACGCCAAGTCGGACTCCCTGGTCGGCCTCAAGGAGAACGTCATCATCGGTAAGCTCATCCCGGCCGGTACGGGCCTCGCCCGCTACCGCAACATCCGGGTCGAGCCGACCGAAGAGGCCAAGGCCGCGATGTACTCGGCCGTCGGCTACGACGACATCGACTACTCGCCGTTCGGCTCGGGCTCCGGCCAGGCCGTTCCGCTGGAGGACTACGACTACGGTCCGTACAACCAGTAAGTAGTGCGAACCGAAGGGCGGTCACCCCGTGTGGGGTGGCCGCCCTTCGGCGTATCCGGCCGTCCTAGCGGGCGGCCAGTTCCCAGACCGCGATCAGCACGCCGGCGCTCGCGGTGAGCGCGGCGATGCTGGCGAGCGGCCAGCGGGTGCGCTCCAGGGCGTCGAGCCGGGCCTCGTGGTCGGCCAGCTGTTTGTCGGTCTGGTCGCTGCGCTGCACGAGCAGCGCGAGCGAGCCGTCGACGCGGGCGAAGCCGGCCTCCAGGGTGCCGCGGAGGCGTTCCAGTTCGAGGGCGACGGCGACCGGGTCGTTCGGATCAGACTCGGTCATCGGCACCGCCCGGGGAGCTGCGCAGCCAGGACGGCAGCAGGGTCTGCACCACGTCGAGGGCCATCACGCGGGCCAGTCCGCCGGCGACGGCCAGCGCCCCGGCGACCCAGGGGAGGGTCGCGGGGACGCCGGAGGCGTCGACGATCGCGGGGAGCACGACGGCGATGCCGACGGCGGACTGGAGGACGGTGCGGGCCGTGCGCTTGGCGGCATCGGACATCGGGGTCTCCTTTCGTACGGGCTGCTTCGTGTACGCGTACGGGTTACTTGCTGTACGGGACCTTCAGCGCGTTCCAGGAGGCGGCGCCGGGCATGCCGTCGGCGTCGGAGCCGCGGAAGCCGAGCTTGTGCTGCCACTTGGCGTAGCTGCGCCGGTCGGCCTCGCTCCAGCGGGGGCCGGGGCCCACGCCGTACGCGGAGCAGCCTTCGGCGACGAGCCGGCGGCCCATCGCGGTGATGATCGGGGAGCTCGTCTCCTTGCGGAAGAACGAGGTGCCCGGGAAGGGCTGGAGGCGGGGCGGGGTGGGCTTGCCGCTCGCCGGGTTGCCCGGGGCGGGCGTCTTGGCCGGCGCCTTGTTGAGGCGGGCCTGGACGCGGTCGCGCATCGTCGGCATGCCGAAGCCCTTGGGGTCGCTCTTCCAGTCGGACCACTCCAGGTGGCCGATGACGGAGCGGGCGCCCCAGTCGTGGGCCCGGCAGAGCGCGGCGGAGACCCGCTCGATCGCGTCGAGCTGGGCGGCCGGCCAGGGGTCGGTGCCGTTGCCGAGGTTGATGCACTCGAAGCCGTAGAAGCGGGAGTTGCCGTCGACGGCGTTCGGGCTGCCCTGGTGGGCGCGGGGGGTCGGCGGCCGGTCCCCGTACGTCTCGCTGATCACGGCCTGGAGGACGGACGGGTCGCCGCCGCCGGCGTGGTTGGCGCGGCCGTTGGCGACGAGGTGGACGGTGCCGTCCTTGGCGATGACGCCGTGGCAGAGCGGTCCGGGCAGGCCCTCGTAGCCGTTGAAGCAGAGCTCGACGGAGGAGGCGGTGCCGGTGGAGACGGTGTGGTGGATCATCACGCCGGTGACGGGGCCCCAGGCGCCGGTGTGGTTGCGGTTGTGGGTGCGCCAGCCGGGGTGCTCGACGACGGTGACGCCTTCGGCGCGGAGCGCGGCGAGGAGCCGGTCCGCGGGGAGGGGAGTGGCCATCTGGTGTTCCTCCGGACATGAAAAAGGCCCGCACTCGGGCGGGCGTACGTACGGGTGGGGCGGTGGCCGCGGGCTACGCGGCCGGCTCGGTCTCCGGCTTGGTCGGCTCGGGGGCGGGCTGCTCCGGGGCCGGCTCGGGCGTGGGCTCCGGCGTGGGTTCCGGGGTCGGCTCGGGCGTGGGGGTCGGGTCGGGGGCCGGCGGAGCCCAGGTCGCGCAGAGCGCGGCGTAGGCCTGCCGGCGGGACTCGAAGTCCGCGAGCGCGGCGGCGACGGCGTCGCGTACGGCCTCCGGGTTCGGGCCGACCGGCACGCCTCCCTGCGAGTTGAGGGTGACGACACCGCTGCCGCGCAGCGCGGAGCCGGCCGCGCCGGACGCGCCGAGCTGGGCGGTCACGTAGACCTGCGGGTACTCGCCGGTCACCGGGTCCACCTCCAGCGGGCCGCCCATCGTGGTGTCGTAGATGCGGATGTCGACGGTGTGGCCGCCGTCGGCGACGGTGGCGCGGCCGGCGTAGTCGACGGCCACGCCCCAGGGCTGGGTCGGGTCGATGATCATGAGGGGTTCCTCTCCATGGGGGCGGGACGGCTCAGCTCTGGGTGCCGTACATCAGCACCGGCTTGGCGTAGACGGTGCCGGAGGCACTGGTGACCCGGGCCTGGATCTCGATCTTGGCGGTGGTGCCGAAGCGCGTCGCCATGTCGGCCACGAACGTGTCGGTGACGTCGAACTGGCTGCCGGCGGCGACGACCCCGCCGAACTGGGTGGCGCCGTCGATGACGACCTTCACCTCGCCGGTCGCGCCCGCGCTCACCCGGGTCTCCATCAGCAGGCGCATGCGCGGCTGCCAGACCGGGTTGTAGGAGCGGGCGATCGTCGCCCAGTTGTTCACGGAGGTGGTCGCCGGCCAGTTCGCGGAGGCGAGGTCCTGCGGCGGCAGCATCGCGAGCCACGGCCTGGCGAGGCCGCCCTTGACGATGTCGTCGGAGAAGACCTCGTGGAGGTACGAGTCGTAGAGCCGCAGCACCTGCTTGGAGGTGTCGGTGCCGCTGCCGTTGAAGAGCGCGACGGCGAGCTCGCCGGTCTGGCGGCGCAGCGCCACGCCGTACTCGCTCTTCTCCGGGTCCTCGTCCCACTTGCCGACCTGGAGGACGGAGGTGCCGTTCGGCAGCCTCACGTTGAACGCGCCGTCGGTCACCTCGTTCTGGGCGGGCCGGGTGTTGACGGCGGTGGACAGCGCCTGGATCCGGCGCTCCATCTGGGTGAGCCGGTCGATGATGTCCTCGGGCAGCTGGGGCATCAGGCCTCCTCAAGGTAGAGCTCGGCGGTGTCGGGGCGGCCGCGCTCCGGCGGCTTCACCTTGACGCCGATGATGCGGTAGCGGGCGTCGAGGCCGGGGTTGTGCCACTCGTCGGTGATGCGGATCCGGGCGGAGCGGCCGAGCAGCGCCGGCGGCACGACGCCGCCGAGCCTGATGGTGATCTCGGGGATCACGACGGCGCCGGCCGCCGAGGCGAGTTCGGCTTCGGCCAGCTTCTCCAGGGTGTCCGGGGAGGTGATCTCGTTGTGGTCCGACGACAGGTCGATCCGCGGCCAGCCGCCCTTGATCAGCGGTGATGTCTTCTCTTTCGAGAACAGCGGCCTGGACTCGGCGGCGGCGTTGGAGTTGATCGACGCGCCGCGCGCCACCGCGGTGGTGCCGCCGCGGGTCGCGTCGCGCGGGAAGGAGTACGACAGGATCGTGCCGGGCCGGTCGAAGACCAGATCGGTGGCGCCGGTACGGATCTTGGGGGCGCCGAGCCTGAGCTGGCGGATCCGCCGCCCGTCGACCGGGTCCCGGTAGACCATGATCTGGTGCTCGAAGCCCTCGTCGAGGTTGGCGAGCTGTTCGAGCGCCTCCGAGTAGAGGGTCTCGTCGCCCTCGCGCCAGCTCGCGGTCCGCAGGGTGGTGGAGGTCTCCTCCCCGGGCTCGACGGAGATGTTGCCGCCGACGGGCTTCTGGAGCTCCTCCCAGAGCTTCCGGGCGATCGCCAGCTGGTCGGTGGCCTGCTTGATCTCGATCTTCGTACGGATACGGCGGCGCGCGGCGTACGAGTCGAAGGTCGCGGCCTGGATGGACAGCGTCATGACGCCGCGCTCGTTGCTCTGCAGCGTGCTGGTCCAGATGATGCCGCCCCACCACAGGTCGCCGCCGCGCTCCAGGTAGACCGCGGTGCGGCCCTCCTGGACCTGGCGGACGCGCGCGGCGATCGCCCGGTCGGGGATGGGGATGGTGCCGGAGAGGGAGCCGGCCTTGCCGATGTAGTCGTCGAACTGGACGTCCCGCAGGGGGAGGATGTCGAGCGTCTGGTCGGTCAGCAGGTCACAGAAGATCGCCCGGTAGGGAGTGTCGAGTGCCACGGTGCTCCTCCCTTACAGGACGTAGGTGGCGGTGACGTTCACGACGCCGCCGTTGCGGATGATCGCGGTCGGGGTCCAGGAGCGCAGCGTGACCACGCCGGTCGCGGTGATCGTGGCGCAGCCGGTGGCCATGGTGTCGCTGGCCATCGCCTCGAAGGCGATGCCCGGGGGCCAGCCGGGAGGCAGGGCGCACATCTGCTGGTCGGTGATGTAGCCGTTGGCGCCCGCGGTGATGTCGGCGCCGGTGCGGGTGACGCTCATCCTGACCGTGGCGATGCCGCGGGTACGGCGAGCGGACCAGGTGGCGGTCCAGCCGCCGTAGGTGTTCAGCGAGCCCGTCGCGGTCTCGACCTCCACCGGAGGGTGGTAGGTGGCCCAGACGGTGCCGTTCCAGCGCTGGAGGACGCCGTTCGTCTCGCGGAACTGCCCGACGTAACTGCCGGTGGGCAGTGTGCCGTTGGCGGCGATACCGCCGAGCTCCTTGGGGTAGGGGATCCAGCCGGTGCCGTCCCAGCGCTGGAGGAAGTGCGCGTTGTCGTTGTCCTGGTACTGGCCCGGGTAGGAGCCGGGCACGGCCGCGTTGTTGTAGACGGGCAGGATGCCGCCGACGCTCGCCGTCGTGACGCGCAGGTCGGTGACGATGCCGGTCCCCGACCAGAGGATGCCGTTGGTGCCTGCGGAGGCGCCGGCCACCACCTTGACGCTGAACAGGGGGAGGGAGAGCGGGGGCGCCGCCGGGGCCGCGGGGACGGCCGACGGGGTGCCCTTGACGATCTCGATGGCGGCTTCGCTCCGCTTCGAGCTGTCGTACTGGTCGTCGTACACGCGGAGGACGACGAGGTCGATCCGGGCGTTCAGCGGGTCGCCGTCGGCGAAGGTGAGGACGGTGTCCTGGTCGAGCGCGACGGGGTAGGCGCCCTGGACGGCGGGCCCCTGGACGATCGCCCGGCCGGCGTAGACGGTGGCGGTCATCGGGCCGTTGCCGCTCATCCACAGGCCGCCGACGCGGTACTTGCCGTCGTTGGTGCCGGGCAGGATGCCGGAGCGGGCGGTGAGCGGAGTGGTCGGGGTGGTGGCACCGACGGCGATGTGGCGGGTGCCCTGGCGGGTCTGTGCCGTGGGGGCGAGCCACCCGGTGTGCAAGGTCATGGGTTCTCCCGGAGAGGTGGTGGCGGGCGGCGGCTACGGAAGCGGGTCGACCTTGATGAACGTGTTGTCGAATCCGCCCTTGAGGGAGGTGGTGTTGGTGACCATCTTGAAGAAGGCCGTGAGGGTGTACGTCGCGCCGGCGGTCAGGTTCGACAGCCGGCGCGTGGTGGCCACCGAGATCAGGTGCGGGCTGGCGGCGACCGTCGCGTACTCGTCGTCGAGGTCGCCGACGACCGTGGCTCCCTGGGTGAGCTTGAGCGCCATGAAGGCGTAGTGGTCGGCACTGTGCGACTTCATGCGGGCGCCGAAGCTGACCACGACGGCCCTCGACGGCGGGGCGACGAAGTTGAGCGCGAGCGGGTTCGTGGCGCGTCCCGCGAGCGTCGAGGTCCAGGTGAGCGACGTGGTGTCGCCGTAGTCGCTGTTGTCGACGAAGTACGGCCCGGGCACCGCAGGACCCCACGTCGTGCCGTTCCAGCGCTGGAGCTGACCGCCCGGGGTGTCCCGGTACTGGCCCGCGTAGCTGCCGGTGGTGAGGGTGCCGGGCGGGGCGATGCCGCCGATCGGCACCCAGGCGTTGCCGTCCCAGCGCTGGAGGCTGCCGTTCGTGTCCCGGTACTGGCCCGTGTAGCTGGCGGTGGTGACGGTGCCCGCGGGGGCGATGCCGCCGAGCGCCGACGGGTACGGCACCCAGGCGCTGCCGTCCCAGCGCTGGAGCGCGCCGCCGGAGTCCTGGTACTGGCCCGGGTAGGCACCATCGTGGACCGCGCCCTCGACCGGGAGGATGCCGCCGAGGGCGACGACCGGGGTGCGCAGGTCGTTGAGGGCGGTCGCCCACGGGATGCCGCCGTTGCCCGCGCTGACGGTGGCCGGGACGGTCACCTCGTACAGCACGAGGCTGCGCGGCGGGACGGCCGGGGCATGCGGGGCCTGGGCGGGGACGCCCTTGATGATCTCGACCTTCGCCTCGTTGCGGTTCGAGGAGTCGTAGAGGTTGTCGTAGATCCGGATGACGATCAGGTCGATGCGGCCGTACTGGGCGTCGCCCGGCTCGAAGGTGACGTCCACGGAGCTCGGCAGGGTCACCGGGTAGACGCCCTGGGAGATCTCGCCCTGGATCACGGCCCGGCCCTCGGAGACGGTCGCCGTCATGGCGGAGGCGCCGAAGGTCCAGAAGGCGGCCAGTCGGTGCTCGCCGGTGTACGAGCCCGGCAGGACGCCGGAGCGGACCTGGACGGGGTTGGCCAGCGTCGTCACGCCGGTCTGGGTGAGGCGGGTGTCCTCGCGGGTCTGGCCGGTCTCGGCGACCCAGCTGCTGCGCAGGTTCATGGGGTTTCTCCGTTCGAAGAGTCGGGCGACGGTTCAGCGTTCGGGCGTGTCAGGACTTGATCCATTCGGCGGAGAGGTTGCAGGCGTAGCCCGAGCCGCCGAGGGTCTTGATCGCCGCGGTGTGGTTGTGGAATCCGGCGAGCTGGAGGGTCTCGCCGGCGACGAGCCTGATCAGGCTGCTGCCGCCCACGGATATGGCGCCGTTGCCGGCGGGGGTGAGCCAGGTCAGCCGGGACTGTCCGACGCCGGAGAGCATGACCCGGGCGCCGCGCATACCGGTCTGGGCGTCGTTGGCCCAGGTGGCGAGTGCGGAGACCCGCCACCAGCCGGTGCGCGGCACGGTGTAGGTGTTGTTCGTGGTCCAGGCGGTGGCGTCGTCGACCTCGACGGTGGGCAGGTTGAGCACGGTCCAGGTGTTGGAGGGGACGCTCTGCGCCTGGGCTGTCAGCCACTGCGTGGCGCTGAACAGCACGGACGAGGCGCCTTCGACGTACTGCCAGGAGGTGCCGTTCCAGCGCTGCAGGCCGCCGCCGTTGTCCCGGTACTGGCCGGTGTAGGCGCCGTTGGTCGTGGTGCTCGGGGCGATGCCGCCGACGGGCTTGGGGTACGAGACCCAGGTCGTCCCGTCCCAGCGCTGGAGGAGCCCGGCGGTGTCGCGGTACTGGCCGACGTACGCGCCCTTGAAACCGCTGGCGGGCAGGATGCCGCCGAGGGCCACGACCGGCCAGTGCATGGTGGTGACCGCGGAGGTGTTCCACTGGATGCCGCCGGCGCCGGCGGAGATGCCCTTCGGCACCAGGACGGTGTAGAGCGGGATCGTGCTGCCCGGGCCGCTCGCCGGCGCGGTGGGGGAGGCGGCGGGGACGCCCTTGACCAGGCGTACCACCGCCTCCGTTGCACCGGTGCGGTCGTAGGCGTCGTCGACGACGGCCAGTTCGATCAGGTCGATCCGGTCGTACATCGGGTCGCCGTCCGCGATGGTGAGGAGCTCCGGAGAGGTGACGGCGACGAGATAGGCACCCTGGGCGGTGTCCTTGCCCTGGACGATCGCTCGTCCGGTGCCGATGGTGCCCTGCATGGGCGAGCTGCCGGTCAGGACGAATCCGCCCGGCACGATGCCCGCCCGCGAGCGCAGCGGGGTCTCCTCGGCGCTCTGGCCACTGGGGGTGAGCAGGGCGGCGAGGGCGAGCCGGGTGTCCTCGCGGGTCTGGCCGGTGGTCTGGAGCCAAGCGGCGCGTACGGTCATGGGTCACCTCTCCGTGACGGTCGGGGCGGCGGGATCAGGGGTGGGGATCGGGGGCCGGGGCCGGGGCCTGCGCCTGGGCCGGGGCTGGTGCCTGGGCCTGGGCGCCGGGGCGCCTGGGCCTGAGAATCAGGCGCCGGGGATCGGGGCCGGGGGATCGAGGCCGGGTGATCGGGGCCGGGGGTCGGGACCGGGCGCGGATGCGCGGGTCGGGAGCCCGGGATCAGCGGCGGCGGGTCACCATTCGGCGCTGCGCCAGCGCACCGTCATCTGGGCGTCCGGAGTGGCCGAGTCGGGCCGGAAGGACAGCTCCGTACGGCCCGGTTCGAGCGCGAACAGCTCCTCCGGGTTGGAGTCGGCCATCGCGGTGTGCCGCCGCGACGCGGAGTTGTTGAGCATGACCGTGCCCGCGCCGGTGTCGACGACGAGTTCGTCGCCGGCGGCCAGGTCGATCGCGTACCGCAGCCGGCGGCGCGTGGTCCGCTCGGTGACGGTGGGGACGGAGCACGGGCCGCGGAAGACGATCACCGGATGGCAGGCGGCGGAGCCGGTGTTCACGGCGACGGCGTCACCCGTGCTCTTCGCCTCGCCCCAGGTGAGCGGCCAGGTGAGAGGCCATATGAGACCTCGCTCGGGCTGAGGGGCCGTCGTGCTGACCATCTGCTCGGTCACGCCGTACCGGCGGGGGTCGGCCGCCAGCCACTGGACGGACATGCGGGAGCTGCCCTGGGTGGCGAAGCCCTGGTCGGCGGGGACGACGCGCTGGGCGATCCGGGCGCGCACGGTGAGCAGTTCGCCGTGCAGCCGGACGGTGAGCCAGCGCTCCTCGTCGAGGAGGGCGAGGGCCTGGCGCAGCGCGCGGATGGCCTCGGCGGCCTGGTTGAACTCCGGAATCAGTACGACCGTGCCGCCGACCTTGCGCGGCTTGGCGAACCGGGAGCCCGGCCAGGCTCCGTGGGAGGTCGGCCGGTCGGCGTCGGAGGAGTCGTACTCGGGCAGGTCCTCCCAGCCCGACAGGCCGGACTTGTCGATGTTGAACGGCGTGCCGGGCCCGATGAGAAGCCCGGCCCACTGGATCTGCCCGTCCTGGGTGATCAGTGAGCCGGGCGCGAGGTCGGCGGTGTAGGTGCTTCCGGTGTATGCGGTGGTGGTCTCGGCCATGGGGGCCGTCACCTCACTTCTGATGGGAGGTCGGCTGGTGTCGAGGGCGGCTGCCGCCCGGGCACGGGCCGCTGCCCGGGATCGGGCCGCGACCCGGGCGCGGGCAGCCGGTCACGCGGCGCGGGCTGCTGCTCAGGCGGCGCGGGCTGCTGCTCAGGCGGCTGCGTGGGCCGTGGCGAGGAAGAGCAGGTCCTCGGCGACCGCCCGGGGGCCGGCGCCCGGCTGCTCGTGGAAGTCGCGTACGTAGTGCGGCTTCGGGAGCGGCTCGGTGAGCGCCGGCACGCGGCGGTTCTCCAGCTGGGAGAGCGGGTCGATACGGAACTCGTCCGCGTCGCCGGGGAAGACGATGCCGCCCTCGGCGAGCATGGGGATCTTGTCGAGTTCGACACCGAACTTCTTGTCGGTGAGGGGGATCTCGAAGCTGAGCTTGTTGAGGCCGTCGATGATCCAGTTGACGAAGGCGATCATGCCGTTGATCGGGCCCTTGACGACCCCGATCACGGAACTCAGAGCGCCCTTGATCAGGTCACCGATACCGCGCAGGGCCCCGGAGACCGCGTCCTTCGCGGTCCGGAAGAAGCCGGGGACGGAGTCGGTGATCCACGAGACGACGGGGCGTACGGCGTTCTTGATGCCGTCCATCGCGCCCGAGGCGATCCCGCGGAGCGCGTTCCAGGCGGAGGAGACGGAGGCGCTGAGCTTCTCGACCCCGCCGATGACGACACCGATGCCCGTGATCACTCCGGTGATCACGGCCAGATACCCGTTGAAGTACGTCCCGACCGCCGTCCCGATCATCTCCACGAACGGGGCGAGGAAATTCCAGATCTCCTCGATGACCGCGAGCGCGCGCTCGAAGACCTGCTGCATGATCTGCTGGCCGGTCTCGGAGTTCAGCGCGAACTCGATGATGGCCGCCGCGATGGGCACGATGATGCCGACGACGAAGCCGAGCGGGTTGGCCCGCATGGCGACGTTGACGGCGGTCATGACGACGGAGGCGACGGTCATGACGGTGCCGAAGGTGCCCATCAGGCCGGTGATGACGTCGGCGATGGGGAGCATCGGCAGGATGAGCGCGAAGATCGCCCCGGCACCGGTGCCGATCTTGCCCGCCGCGGTGCGGGCCTTGCCCGCCGCCGTGCCGATCCGCTTGACCCCGGCGGGGGCGGTGGACCGGCGGATCTTGGTGACGGCGGTGGCGGTCCCGGACGCGGTGGTGCCGAGGGTCCGGAGGGTGGTGCCGACGGTACGCAGCCCGGTGGCGAGCGCGCCGACGTTGCGGGACGCGTGCTGGACGTCCTGCCTGAGCTTCCGCATCGCGGTGTTCGCCTGGCCGACGCCCTGCAGCAGGGAGCTCATCGCCGGGACGGCGACCCTGAAGCCGGGCATGGGGGCGACGGCGGTCATCCGCGTGCCTTCGCCAGGTACATGAGGGCGTCGGCCGTGGACTGCGGGTCACTGCCGCGGGCGGCGTGGTAGTGCTCGATGTGCAGTCCGGTGCCGCCCTGGCCGGCCTGGGGGCCGGCGTTCACACGGGCGCGCTTCGCGGTCATGGCGAGCAGCCGGTCCAGCTTGGAGAGCGGGAGGACGGCCTCGGCCTCGCCGGCCTCGGCGAGGATCGCCGGGACACCGCCGTGGCGGGGCATGACGACACCACCGGTGGCGAGCATGGGGATGGTCGGCAGGTTGACGCCGAAGGTCTTGCCGCCGACGACGGGGACCCAGCCGGGGACGCTGACCTTGACCCGGTTGAGGCTGCTGATCATCGAGTTGATGAGGCTGATGACCGAGTTGATCGGGCCCTTCACGCCGCTCTTGATGCCGTCGAACGCCCGGGACGCGATGTCCTTGAGGCCGTTCCAGATGGACGACATCTTGTCCTTGACGGCGGTGAACGCCTGCGGGATCGCCGACTTGATCCAGTCGACGACCGGCGTGATGACGGCCTTGATGCCCTTCCAGACCCCGCTGATGACGGTCTTGATCGCGTTCATCACCGTGGTGATGACCGTCTTCCAGATGTTCACGTAGGTCTTGATGACGGTGGCGACGGCCTTGACGACGGTGGAGATGGCGGTCTTGATGCCGTTCCAGACCGTCTTGATCAGGTCTCCGGCCTTCTTCATGATCGGCCCGATGGCCTTCATGACGGCGCTGATGACGGTCTTGATGGCGTCGAACGCCTTCTTCATGACCGTCTGCATCGTCTTCGAGCGCATCGCCATCTCGACGATCTTCTCGATGAGCGGCATGAAGAGTTCGAGGAGCCGGGCGAGGATGTTGCCCTTCATGGACTTGTTGAGCTTGTCCTGGCCCTTGGCCGCCTTGCCGGCGCCCGACTCGTACTTGCCGAGCTTGCCGCCGGCCGACTGCGCGGTGTCGCCGGCCTTCTTCATGGACCGCTCGGCCTGGTCCGAGGCGGTCTTCAGGTTCTTGAGCTGACCGGTGGAGCCCTGGGCGGCGGTCTTGAGGTTCTTGAGCTGGCCGTTGGCCGCCCGGCCGGCGTCGCCGACCTTCTTGACCGAGGTGCCGGCGCCGGACGCCTGGGTCTTGAGGTTGCCGAGGCCGGTGGACGCGCTCTTCAGGTTTCTGACGAGGGACATGGGTGTACCTCCTTTCGGGGTGGGGTGTGATCAGGCGGCGGCCGGGGCGCTGCCGCCGCCACCCATTTCGCGGTTGAGGTCACGGACGGCCGTGGCGAAGTCGCGCATCCGCCCGGAGAGGGTGCCGGTGTGCTGGGCGAGTTCCTTGGCCGCGTTGGCCGCATTCTGGAAGGTCGCCATCGTGGGGACCTTGTCCACCTCGAGGCCGGTCATGGAGGTCTTGAGCTTCCCGATGGCATCGGCGAACTTGGAGGTCTTCTTCGGGTCCGAGAGCTTCACGGCGTCGGTGATCTTGCCCATGCCGGTGGCGATCGGGGCCATCGCCTCGTGGTTCACGCCGGTGATGGCGTCGGCGACGGCCTTGACGCCGAGGCCCGCCTTGGTGGCCTTGCTCTCGCTCGGCAGCTTGCGGAACTCCTTGTTGAACGCGGGGGCGTGCTGGTTGAACGTCGCCAGGAGCGGGTTGATCCCTTCGAGCTGCGTCCGCAGGCCGCTGAAGTCCGCGTTCTGAGGGAGGGCGGCGAGGCCGGAGAGGACGGAGTTCTCGCGCGCCCTGACGTCGGCGGCCAGCTGGGGCCGGGGGATGATGCCGCCCCCCTCGGGGCGGGCGAGGATCTTGCCTTCGAGACTCGGCTTGATCTTGCTGAGGAGGTTGAATATCCCTCCTTGGATCGTCCGCTGGAAGGCCGTGAGGTTCATCGCCAGGGCGATGAGGAACGCGGGGACGGCGAGGCTGAGGAAACCCGAGACGAGGTAGACGGGCCACCATGCGTTGCCCTCGTGGAACTTCTCCAGGGAGGCGGCGAAGCTGCCGAGGCCTGCGGCCTCCATCCACTCCGTCTTCTTCGCCTTGGTGAGCTCCTGGTGCATGTCGTCGATCTTCTTGAAGAAGTCGGCGGTGAACTGGGTCTTGATCCACTCCTCGGTGGCGATCTTCGGGGACTTCAGGACGAGGTACTCCTTGAGTTCGGAGACCACCGTCTTCGGGTTCTTGGGGTCGCTGTTGTCGACCCTGTCCTTGAGGAGGGCATCCCTGAGAGAGGCGATCTCTCTGGAGAGCCCCTCGATGGTGTCTGCCATGGATTGCTCCGCTTCCGGCCGGTGACGGCCAAGCGCCGAAAAGCCCCTGCCGGTCCCGGCAGGGGCTCGTTCGTCTGGGGCAGCGGGGGCGGCTAGGCGTCCTCACCCCGGCGGGGGCCGCGGCGCGCCGTCGCGAGGGCGTCGTTCCAGCCGGCCACGTACGCGAGGGTCTCGTAGCGGGAGACCTCGGCGTACAACGTGCCCAGCAACGCTCTCTTGTCGAGGGCGACGGGTCCGTCGAGGAGCTGGCGGAGGCGGTCCTGGAGAGGGATCTGCGGTCGCGATGCCTCGGCCTGCTGGGTCATGGACGCCTGCCTTCCGGTTGCTTGCCCGTGCGTGTGTGGCGGCGCCGCGGAGTGAGGAGCGGGGGCACCACGTGTTCGAACTTCTGTGCGAACAGAGTGTGGAACATCTGTTCGAGGTTTGTCGAGCCGGAAACGGCTGACGGCGTGTCTTCTCCACCGTTCCCGGCGCGGGTTGGCCCTTGAACGGGTCATGCGTTCGACCGGGGTAACCTGGAGGACGCATTCCTGGGGCCGACCACTTCGGGGCGCGAGGGGCGCGAGGGGCGCGCGGGGACCCCAGGGGGCTGGAAGGCAGCACTGACGCATGGAAACGGAGCCGGGCGCCAACCGGGGGGAACGGGTAGTCGACTGGCTCGACGCCCACCCCGATCTGCCCCACCTTTTCGCCTACCTTTCGGAGCTCGTCCACCTCGCCGGGTACGCGCCGGACGAGCTCGTCGTGATCCCGAGGGCCGAGATCGACCGCCGGGAGACCTCCGCGTTCACCGCCGGCTGGGCCGAGGCGGTGTCGGATGAACTCCCCCGTATCCGCAGGGAGTACGAGAAGCGGGTCGCCGACGCCTATGCGCAGGGGCAGGGTGACGCGCGGGGGATCCGCCGCCCCCAGCGCCGTACGGACGTCGGCCAGGAGGGCGCCCGGGTCATCGCGCTGCCCTTCGCCCGGCTTCTCGAACCCCCCGCGGCCGTCGTCGAGGCCGAGGAGCGGGTACGCAAGGAGCGCGAGCTGTTCGACCAGCGCCCCGAGCCGGAGCCGGAGCACCGGACGAGCCCTGAGCCGGACGCGGAACCCGAGGTTCTGCTGACCGCGCAGGAGAGCCGTACCCGCCGGAACGCCCAGCCGGTACGGAAGGTCGTACGCGGCAAGGGCGGGCGGCCGATCGTGCCGCCGCTCGCCGGGGTGCCGATCCAGCCGGCCTCGGCCGCCGACCGCCGTGAACCGGAATCCGAGCCTGTACGCGAACCCGAACCGGTTCACGAAACCGAGCCCGAGCCCGAGCGCGAATCCGAACGCAAGGGACGACGCCGGCTGTCCGAGCGTGCCCGGGCCCTGGAGGAGGACATGGCCTCCGAGCGAGCACGGGAAGCGCCCCCGGAGCCCACTCCCTGACGGGAAGGGGCTCCGGGGGCCGCGGGATCACCCGAAGAATCGGGCGAGGGCTTGGGGGGACATACCTTCGTCGTCCTCGGCGGACGTGTTCCGTCCACCGTGGGCCGCACCCTCGCCACCCTCCTTGTCCTCGTCCGCGTCTCCCGGACGGGGGACGGGCTTCGGTGCCTCGGGTGTGTCGCTGTCCTCGCTCGCGTTGACGCAGGAGAACATCCAGTTGGCGACGGCCAGATGGTCCACCGTGGCCGCCAGCAGATGGTCGGTGATCGACCACTCGGCGGCCTCGCCGTGGAGCTCACGCTGGACGGCGCTGTCCCGCGGCAGGTGCTTGATCAGCGCCAGGACCCGCCTGCTGGAGAGCTCCTGGCGGTGCCAGTCGAGGATGTCGACCCCGTAATAGCGGATGAGGTCCGCCTCAAGGGCCTCGGCGTGTTC
Source organism: Streptomyces gardneri (assembly GCF_006539185.1). Classification (GTDB taxonomy): domain Bacteria; phylum Actinomycetota; class Actinomycetes; order Streptomycetales; family Streptomycetaceae; genus Streptomyces; species Streptomyces gardneri. The sequence continues at coordinate 182,798 of NZ_BJMN01000012.1, read as the reverse complement.
TTCGACGAACTCGACGAGGCTCAGTCTTCCCCCAGGCCGAGCCCGGTCTCCTTGCCGTAGGCCTCCAGGATGGCGGAGATGTCCTGCATGGTGATGTCGTGCTGCTCGAAGCGGGAGAACTGCTCCTCACCCATCAGGAGTGCGAGCAGGCCGTCCACGTCGTTGTCGTCGAGCTTCCGCAGCCCCTTGGCGGTGGCGCGGCTGAGCTCGGTCGGAAGGGTGTAGGTCTCGCCGTCCAGCTCGAAGGACCACTTGCGTCCGTGGGCCTCCTGTCGCTGGGCGCGGGCTGCGTTGACGTCGAAACGGGCCATGGTGATGCGTACTCCTTGTTCGAACGGGTGAAGAGGAGAAGGGTGGGGCGGGACGGCGGTGTGCCGTCCCGCCCCGGGTGGAGAAGGATCAGACAGTCGCGGAGTACTGGCTGTCCTTCATGAGGAAGGTCGCCAGCGGCTTGCCGTCGCCCTTCGACATGGCCGAGAAGGTGACACCGAGCTGGGAGGCCGCCTTGCGGGCCAGCTTGATGTCGTCGGAGGCGGTGACCTGGCCACGCGGGATGATGAAGCGGTACGTGACCGCGGTCGTGCCACCGGCCTTCACGTCGGTGAACTCCAGGCCGAGGGCGCGCACGTCGGCGAACGGACGCTCGGCGATCTCGTAGCGGTAGGTGTCGACCGCCGGGGTCGGCTCGGCCTTGACGGAGCCACCGCCCATGAAGAAGGGCAGCGTGTCCTCGTTGAACTGGAGCATGGAGAACTTCAGCGAGAGGTCACGGGCCGAGTAGATGTAGTGGACCGGGGAGACCGACTGCCACGAGTCGATGGCCTCCAGCTTGTCCTTCTTCGAGAAGGTGACGCCGTCGCCGGAGGTGAAGCCCAGGTCCTTCCAGCCCGCGCCGGTCCAGTCGACGGCGGGGTCCGTGCCGAAGGTGGCCGGGGCGGACGTGCCGGCGTCGGCGACGTAGAGCTTGCCGGTACCTGCGACGCGGATCTCGGCAGAGTTGTTTCCAGCCATGGTGGTGTTTCTCCTTGGTGTGTTCGGGTTGAGAGAGCGACCGTCCCCGGACATCCGGTCCGGGTACGGCAAAGGCCCCGCCGGACGGCGAGGCCTGGTCTGTGGGGTGAGCGTCCGTCAGGGAGCCGAAAGGGCTCGGAAGACGCTCGGGGCGAGCGGCTCGGAAGAACGCTCGGCGAGCGGCTAGAAGACGCTCAGGGAGAGGCGGATCACGCAGAGGTAGCGGTTCGCGCCCCGGTAGAGGTAGTCGGGCAACCAGCGCGGCCCGTCCTGCTCCTCGACGTCGTGCACGCGGTTGTTGGCGCCGATCTGCTTGCCGATCGTGGCGAGCAGCGCCCGCCGGGCCGCGTTGGCGAGGACGTGGGCGGCGGTCTTGCTCGGCCCGTACACCTCGAACTCGATCAGCGGCATGTCGACGTGCTGGTCGCCGATCCAGGCGCCGCCGCGGCGGTTCACCAGGACGGCGCTCGTCGTGCCGTCGAAGCCGGCCGGCGCGTTGACCGCGATCGTGGCGCCGGCGAGGGCGGGGTCGGCCTTGAGGACGTCGACGACCAGCTTCTCGACGTCCGGGAAAGCACTCGGGGGAGTGGTCATGACGGTTCTCCTCGGTGGAGGGGAGGGATGGCGGGACGGGGTGCCGTCCGGGGCGCTCCGGCGAAAGGAGGGCGGGGCGCGGCAGCGCGCCCGGACGGCGGACGGCGGAGCCGCGTCCCGTCCTGCGGGCGCAGCTCCGCCGCTGCACCAACTGTGACAGCGATCGTGCGCGCACGCAACTAGAACGGGGAGTGGATCCGAAGGGAGTGACAGTGGATGTGCCGGACCCCGCCGGAACCCGCCTCGATAGGTTGTCCCGACCCGACCGAGGGAGCCGCCCGTGTCCGCCGTGCCCGCCACCCGCCCCCGCCTGCTGTACGTGACCGACCTGGCCTACCCGGCCAAGGGGCGGCGGTACGGCGACGAGGACATCCACCTCACCGCCCGGCTGCGCGCCGACTTCGACCTCGCCCTCTGCCACCCGCTCGACGCCGCCGCCCTCATGGAGGGCTTCGACGCCGTCGTCGTGCGCAACAGCGGCCCGGTCCTCGCGTACGAGAAGGAGTACGAGGCCTTCCGCGAGCGCGCCCTGTCACTCGGCACCCGCGTCTACAACCCGCTCCACGGGCGCGGCGACATGGCCGGCAAGCAGTACCTGCTCGACCTCACCGCCGCCGGGTACCCCGTCATCCCCACCGTCGACCGCCCCGAGGACCTCCACCGGCTGCCCGACGCCACGGAGTACGCGGTCAAGCCCAAGGCCGGCGCCGACTCCATAGGCCTGCGCTTCGTGGGCCGCGAGGAGCTGGCGGCCCTCCCGTACGGCGACCTCCTCGTCCAGCCGCGCGTCCACTTCCGGTACGAGGTGTCCTTCTACTTCGTCGACGACCACTTCCAGTACGCCCTGTACGCCCCCGACCCCGAGCGCCGCTGGGTCCTGGAGCCGTACGAACCGACCGCCGAGGACCTCGCCTTCGCCCGCCGTTTCGTCGACTGGAACACCCTCGACCACGGCATCCAGCGCGTCGACGCCTGCCGCGCCCCGGAGGGCGGGCTCCTCCTCGTCGAGCTGGAGGACCTCAATCCGTACCTCTCCCTCGACCGCGTCGCCGAGCCGGTCCGCGAGCACTTCGCCGACACCCTGGTCCGCTCCCTCCACGACTTCCTGAGCGCATGAGGGCATGAGGGCATGAGGGCATGAGGGCTTGAGGACTTGAGGACATGACGAAGCGCCCCGATTCCGGATCCGGAATCGGGGCGCTTCGGTGTGACGGACGATCAGGCTGAGGCGGTACGCGTACGGCGGCGGGCCAGCCGCTCCGCCGCGAAGACGTCCTCCAGGCGGAAGAGCTGGGCGCGACCCGCCTTCCCCGCGGCCCGCAGATGTCCCAACTGGACCCACTTGCGGATCGTCGCGGGGGCGACCCCGGCCTCCTCGGCGGCGAGCGGTCCGGGGATCAGCGCGGGCATCGCGGCCAGTGCCGGCAGTGCGGGCATCGCGGGCGAGCTCAGCATGAGGTCTCCTTCGTGTCGTCCATCGCCGCTTCGATCTCCTCGGTACGCGTCCCCGAGGCCTCCGTCAGTTCCGCCCACGCGCTCTCCGGCCACAGGTGCCGGTACGCGGGGTCGTCCTGGCAGCCGCACGCCGCGTCCGTGCACACGCACGCCGGGTTCACGCACAGCACCGCCCGTCGGTCGGGGAACGCCCGCAGCGACACCGAGTCGCACCACGGGCAGCGCCCCGAGACCCGGACGATCGTCTCCGCATCGCCCAGCGTCCGCGCGCACCGGCGGGCCATCCGCCGGATCTCGTCCCGGACGTGCCGGGCGAGGACCGGGTGCGCGGCGACGGCGTCGAGCAGCCCGACGATCCGCCGCAGCCGCTCGATCACCCCGGCGCGGCGCGGCCTCGGCAGGGCGAGCCGGGCGCAGACCGCCTCCTCCAGCTCCACCACGCCGTCGGTGATGTCCCGGATGGCGTCGGAGATGTGCAGCCGGATCGGGGCGGCGCCGTGCCCGGGGACGGAGAGGCCGTGCCGCTGTTCGAGCAGCAGCGCCTCGCGCCGCTCCTCGCGGATCAGCTCGTCGCGGCCGGGGTGCGGGGCGGTGGGGGCGGTCCCGGCGGGGGAGCGGCGGCCGGGGGCCAGCTCCTCGGAGAGCTCGGGGAACTGCCGTACGAGGGAGGCGGTCCAGAGGGCGATGTCCCGCAGCACGAGCTCGACGGTGCGGTCGGCAGGGTCGGTGCGGTCGGCGTCGTCCGCACGGAACGTGCTGTCCGTGCTGTCCATGCGGTCGGTGAGGTCAGCCACGGCGGCGGCCCCCCGCCTTCGCGACCGCCTTCGCGACGCGCTCCGCGTCCGCGGCGCGGCCGTTGCGCCACAGTCGGCCGGCGCAGACGCCGTCGAAGTAGCTCTCGGCAGGGGACACGGCCGCCTCGCACTCGCGGCGGACGGGACAGTCGGCGCAGGCGCGCAGTGCCGGGGCGGCGTCCTTGGGCCGACGGGCGAAGACGACGGACGGGGAGAGGCCGGCGCACGCGGCGGAGGCCTGCCAGGGGGACGGGTCGGTCGGGAACAAGAGGGTTCTCCACGGTCCGGGGCCACCGGGGCATCCATGGGGCCGGTGGGGCTTCTGGGGCTCAGGGGGCCGGCGAGTGCGGCGATGAGCAGCCTTACACGTTGCGTGCGAGCGCGCAACAAACTTGTGGTGATGCCCTGACCGGGTCTTCATCGATTCGACACGGTTGCGTGCCCGAAAGCACGTAATTCTGTGCGCGCAAGCACGCTAAAGTATGGAATCCGGAGGGTGGGGAGTAAGGGAGCGGTACACATGACCAGTCAAGGGCTCGACGAATTCGCGGGCTGGGTCGAAGGCCTGATGAGAGCGCGCGGATACGACATCGACAGTCCCCGTGGCGGCGGGAAGTCCCGGATCGCCGACGAGGCCGGGGTGCACCGTGCCGCCGTCACGCGCCTGCTCCAGCGGCAGAGCATGCCCGACCTGGAGACGATGCGCCGGATCGCCCCGCTCCTCGGGGTCTCCGTGCGGGACATGCTGATCCGGTCCGGCCGGGTCACCCCCGAGGAGCTGCCCATGGCGGCGGACCTCCTGCCGCCCAACGACTGGCAGCCGACCATGGAGGACTTCGCCCGCTGGCTCGGCGTGCCCGACGAGCGCCTGGGCGTCTTCGTCAAGGTCGTGAACCAGTTCCTTGACCCCGAGGAGGAGGGGGCGGAGGACGCCGCCGCCGTCGAGGCGCGGCGCACCGCGCGCGACTGACCACCGCGGGCGCGGCGGTACGGGGCGGCCCACCGCGCCCCCGCCGCGCCCCGGCCGCGCCCCGGCCGCGCCCCGACCGTGCCTCCGCCGCGGCCGGGGTCCGCGCGCGTGGCCATTTGTTTTGACCGGAGTCCGTGCGATAGGTACGCTCAAGCCTTGTGCCTGGGGTGTGCCTGGGCTCGCGTGCGTGTCTTCCGCCGCACAGTGAGTCCGCGAAACGGCCACCGTGATCCGCGCCTTTTCCGCCTTCGGCGGAGGTCCGCGAGATTCGACACACCCGACCGCGTGGGTCGGTGAGTGTTTCAGGTTAGTTTCACCGACGGCACACAGAAACCGGAGAAGTAGTGCCTACGATCCAGCAGCTGGTCCGTAAGGGCCGGCAGGACAAGGTCGAGAAGAACAAGACGCCCGCACTCGAGGGTTCCCCTCAGCGTCGCGGCGTCTGCACGCGTGTGTTCACGACCACCCCGAAGAAGCCGAACTCGGCCCTCCGTAAGGTCGCGCGTGTGCGTCTGACCTCGGGCATCGAGGTCACGGCCTACATCCCGGGTGAGGGTCACAACCTGCAGGAGCACTCCATCGTGCTCGTGCGTGGTGGCCGTGTGAAGGACCTGCCGGGTGTTCGTTACAAGATCATCCGCGGTTCCCTCGACACGCAGGGCGTCAAGAACCGTAAGCAGGCTCGCAGCCGCTACGGCGCCAAGAAGGAGAAGTAAGAATGCCTCGTAAGGGCCCCGCCCCGAAGCGCCCGGTCATCATCGACCCGGTCTACAGCTCTCCTCTTGTCACCTCGCTGATCAACAAGATCCTGCTGGACGGCAAGCGTTCCACCGCCGAGCGCATCGTGTACGGCGCCATGGAGGGTCTTCGTGAGAAGACCGGCCAGGACCCGGTCATCACGCTGAAGCGCGCTCTCGAGAACGTCAAGCCGTCCCTCGAGGTCAAGTCCCGCCGTGTCGGTGGCGCCACCTACCAGGTGCCGATCGAGGTCAAGCCGGGCCGCGCGTCCACGCTGGCCCTCCGCTGGCTCGTCGGTTACTCCCGCGCCCGTCGCGAGAAGACCATGACCGAGCGCCTCCTGAACGAGCTCCTCGACGCCTCCAACGGCCTCGGTGCTTCGGTCAAGAAGCGTGAGGACACGCACAAGATGGCCGAGTCCAACAAGGCCTTCGCGCACTACCGCTGGTAGTCGCAACCCACATCGAGACCGAGAGAAGACTGAGCCGATATGGCTACCACTTCGCTTGACCTTGCCAAGGTGCGCAACATCGGCATCATGGCTCACATCGACGCGGGCAAGACGACCACCACCGAGCGGATCCTGTTCTACACCGGCGTCTCTTACAAGATCGGTGAAGTCCACGACGGCGCTGCCACGATGGACTGGATGGAGCAGGAGCAGGAGCGCGGCATCACGATCACGTCCGCCGCGACGACCTGCCACTGGCCGCTCGAGAATGTCGATCACACGATCAACATCATCGACACGCCGGGTCACGTCGACTTCACCGTCGAGGTGGAGCGTTCGCTGCGCGTGCTCGACGGTGCTGTCACCGTGTTCGACGGTGTGGCCGGCGTCGAGCCCCAGTCCGAGACTGTTTGGCGTCAGGCGGACCGCTACGGCGTTCCGCGTATCTGCTTCGTCAACAAGCTCGACCGTACGGGCGCCGATTTCCTCCGCTGCGTCGACATGATCGTGAACCGCCTCGGCGCGGTCCCGATCGTCATGCAGCTGCCCATCGGCGCCGAGATGGACTTCCAGGGTGTTGTGGACCTCGTCCGCATGAAGGCCCTGGTCTGGTCCGCGGAAGCGTCCAAGGGCGAGATGTACGACGTCGTCGACATCCCCGCCGACCTCGTCGAGCTCGCCGAGGAGTACCGCGGCAAGCTGGTCGAGGCCGTTTCCGAGAACGACGAGGAGCTCATGGAGCTCTTCCTCGAGGGCGTCGAGCCCACCGAGGAGCAGCTCTACGCTGCCGTCCGTCGCATCACCATTGCCTCCGGCAAGGGTGGCGGCGAGAAGACGGTCACCCCCGTCTTCTGTGGCACCGCGTTCAAGAACAAGGGCGTCCAGCCCCTGCTCGACGCGGTCGTGCGCTACCTCCCCTCCCCCCTGGACGTCGAGGCCATCGAGGGCCACGACGTCAAGGACGCGGAGCTGGTCGTCAAGCGCAAGCCGTCCGACGAGGAGCCGCTGTCGGCTCTCGCGTTCAAGATCGCGAGCGACCCGCACCTCGGCAAGCTCACCTTCGTCCGGATCTACTCCGGTCGCCTGGAGGCCGGCACCGCGGTGCTGAACTCCGTCAAGGGCAAGAAGGAGCGCATCGGCAAGATCTACCGCATGCACGCGAACAAGCGTGAGGAGATCGACTCGGTGGGCGCCGGCGACATCGTCGCCGTCATGGGCCTGAAGCAGACCACCACCGGTGAGACGCTGTGCGACGAGAAGAACCCGGTCATCCTGGAGTCCATGGACTTCCCGGCGCCGGTCATTCAGGTCGCGATCGAGCCCAAGTCCAAGGGTGACCAGGAGAAGCTGGGTGTTGCCATCCAGCGTCTCGCGGAGGAGGACCCCTCCTTCCAGGTGCACTCGGACGAGGAGACCGGCCAGACCATCATCGGTGGTATGGGCGAGCTTCACCTCGACATCCTCGTCGACCGTATGCGTCGCGAGTTCAAGGTCGAGGCGAACGTCGGCAAGCCGCAGGTCGCGTACCGCGAGACGATCCGCAAGACCGTCGAGCGCGTGGACTACACCCACAAGAAGCAGACCGGTGGTACCGGTCAGTTCGCCAAGGTGCAGATCGCGATCGAGCCGATCACCGAGGGCGACGCCTCGTACGAGTTCGTGAACAAGGTCACCGGTGGCCGCATCCCGAAGGAGTACATCCCTTCGGTCGACGCGGGTGCGCAGGAGGCCATGCAGTTCGGCATCCTGGCCGGCTACGAGATGACTGGCGTCCGCGTCATCCTTCTCGACGGTGGCTACCACGAGGTCGACTCCTCCGAACTCGCGTTCAAGATCGCCGGTTCGCAGGCCTTCAAGGAGGCCGCGCGGAAGGCTTCGCCGGTCATCCTCGAGCCCATGATGTCCGTCGAGGTCACCACGCCCGAGGACTACATGGGTGAGGTCATCGGCGACATCAACTCCCGCCGTGGTCAGATTCAGGCCATGGAGGAGCGCAGCGGCGCTCGCGTCGTGAAGGGCCTCGTGCCCCTCTCGGAGATGTTCGGCTACGTCGGAGACCTCCGCAGCAAGACCTCGGGTCGCGCAAGCTACTCGATGCAGTTCGACTCCTACGCCGAGGTTCCGCGGAACGTCGCCGAGGAGATCATCGCGAAGGCCAAGGGCGAGTAACTCTCCCGAGTTCACGCTTTAGGCTTGACACCAGTCGCCGGGGTTTCACCCCGGAACCCCGAGGATCGGGCTCCGGCGACTGGCATCCCAGCAAAGATCACCTGGCGCCGATGAAGCAAGGCGTACAGAACCACTCCGCAGGAGGATTCAGTGGCGAAGGCAAAGTTCGAGCGGACTAAGCCGCACGTCAACATCGGCACCATCGGTCACATTGACCACGGTAAGACGACCCTCACGGCCGCCATTACCAAGGTGCTGCACGACGCGTACCCGGACCTGAACGAGGCCTCGGCCTTCGACCAGATCGACAAGGCTCCCGAGGAGCGCCAGCGCGGTATCACCATCTCGATCGCGCACGTCGAGTACCAGACGGAGTCGCGTCACTACGCGCACGTCGACTGCCCCGGTCACGCTGACTACATCAAGAACATGATCACGGGTGCCGCGCAGATGGACGGCGCGATCCTCGTGGTTGCCGCCACCGACGGCCCGATGCCGCAGACCAAGGAGCACGTGCTCCTGGCCCGCCAGGTCGGCGTTCCGTACATCGTCGTCGCCCTGAACAAGGCCGACATGGTGGACGACGAGGAGATCCTGGAGCTCGTCGAGCTCGAGGTCCGTGAGCTCCTCTCCGAGTACGAGTTCCCGGGCGACGACCTTCCGGTCGTCCGTGTCTCGGCGCTCAAGGCCCTCGAGGGCGACAAGGAGTGGGGCGAGAAGCTCCTCGGCCTCATGCACGCGGTGGACGAGTCCATCCCGCAGCCCGAGCGTGACGTCGACAAGCCGTTCCTGATGCCGATCGAGGACGTCTTCACGATCACCGGTCGTGGCACCGTCGTCACCGGTCGTATCGAGCGCGGTATCCTCAAGGTCAACGAGACCGTCGACATCATCGGCATCAAGACCGAGAAGACCACCACCACGGTCACCGGTATCGAGATGTTCCGCAAGCTGCTCGACGAGGGCCAGGCCGGTGAGAACGTCGGTCTGCTCCTCCGTGGCATCAAGCGCGAGGATGTCGAGCGCGGCCAGGTCATCATCAAGCCGGGCTCGGTCACGCCTCACACCAACTTCGAGGCGCAGGCGTACATCCTGTCGAAGGACGAGGGTGGCCGTCACACCCCGTTCTTCAACAACTACCGCCCGCAGTTCTACTTCCGTACCACGGACGTGACCGGCGTCGTGACCCTCCCCGAGGGCACCGAGATGGTCATGCCGGGCGACAACACCGCCATGAGCGTTGAGCTGATCCAGCCCATCGCCATGGAGGAGGGCCTCAAGTTCGCCATCCGTGAGGGTGGCCGGACCGTCGGCGCCGGCCAGGTCGTCAAGATCACTGCCTGATCTTGATCTGATCTGGTAGCTCAAGTAGCTGCAGCAGAAGGCCCCGCACCTTTCGGTGCGGGGCCTTCTCGCGTATCCCGCTCCGGGAAATAGGGTCGGAGGTGTCGAGACCGCGCGAGCGGCTCCGACTCATGGGTGACAGCACGCCACAGGGGCGCGCGGGACGGGGAGGACACCCGAGATGAAGTACGTCGCGATGATCTACGGCAACCAGGCCAAGTGGGAGTCCTTCCCGGCCGAGGCCTGGCCCGAGGCGATCGCCAGGCAGGAGGCCTTCAACCGGAAGTACCGGGAGACGGGCGAGCTGCTCGGCGCGTACGGACTCGCCGACGCGGCCGCCGCCCGGCTCGTCCGCCGCGAGGACGGCGTCCCCGCCGTCACCGACGGTCCGTACCTGGAGACCAAGGAGTACCTGGCCAGCTTCTACCTGCTCGACTGCGACAGCCCGGAGCGCGCCCAGCAGATCGCCGCGGACATGCCCTTCGCGGACGTCGACCCCGTGGAGCTCTGGCCGGTCCTGCACGAGTCCGCGGCGGACGTGTGACCGGAGCCCAGGAGATCGAGGACCTGCTGCGGGAGTGCACGCCGCAGGTCCTCGGACTGCTCATGCGGCGGCACGGCAACTTCGACGCCTGCGAGGACGCCCTCCAGGAGGCCCTGATCGCCGCCGCACGCCAGTGGCCCGAGGACGGCGTCCCCGACAACGCGCGCGCGTGGCTGTTCACCGTCGCGACCCGCAAGTACATCGACCAGCTGCGCGCCGACGTCGCGCGCCGGCGCCGCGAGGACGCCCTCGCGTTCGCCACACCCGACGCCGAGCTCGTCGCCCGGGCCGCGGACGTCCCCGACACGGGCCGGGACGACTCCCTGGCCCTGCTCTTCCTCTGCTGCCACCCGGACCTGTCGTCCCCCAGCCGGATCGCGCTCACCCTGCGGGCCGTCGGCGGCCTCACCACCGCGCAGATCGCCGCGGCCTTCCTCGTACCCGAGTCGACCATGGCGCAGCGCATCAGCCGCGCCAAGCAGACGATCAAGGCCGCCGGGGGAGGGCTCGCCCAGCCCGAGGGGGAGGACCGGGCCGTCCGCCTCGCCGAGGTCCGGCACGTCCTCTACCTGACCTTCAACGAGGGCTACACGGCGAGCGGCGGCGACGAGCTCACCGCGCCCGCGCTCTCCACGGAGGCGATCCGGCTCGCCCGGCTCCTGCACCGGCTCGTCCCCGAGGACACCGAGACGGCCGGCCTCCTCGCGCTCATGCTGCTCACCGACGCCCGCCGCCCGGCCCGCACGGGCCCGCACGGCGAGCTGGTGCCACTCGCCGAGCAGGACCGGGACCGCTGGGACGGCCGGCTGATCGCGGAGGGCGTCGAGCTGATCAGCCGCACGCTGCCGAAGGGGCAGGTCGGCCCGTACCAGCTCCAGGCGGCGATCGCGGCCGTGCACGACGAGGCCGAGTCCGCCGCGGCCACGGACTGGCCACAGATCCTCGCCCTGTACGAGCTCCTGGAGCGGACCGCGGACAATCCGGTGATCACGCTCAACCGCGCGGTCGCGGTCGCGATGGTCCACGGCCCGGAGGCGGGCCTGGAGCTGCTCGCCGGGCTGGCGGAGGATAAGCGCCTCGCCCACCACCACCGGCTCCTGGCGACCCGCGCGCATCTCCTCGAACTCCTCGGCGACGCGGAGAACGCGGCGGCGGCCTACCGCGAGGCGGCCCGTCACACGACGAGCGCTCCCGAGCGCCGCCATCTGACGGAGCGGGCACGCCGGTTGGGGTGAGGGGTTCGAGAGGGGGCGCCCGGGAACACGCGTACGCCCCGGCGCTTGTCCGTACGTGACGTGGGGTACAGTCTTCGCCCCCGATTGGCGGCCGGAAGGTCCCGTATGGCAGACTGTCGGGGTTGCTCGGTTGAGTGCCGATGCTGCGCGCCTCCCGTCGGGAGGACCGGAAGCGAGTCCCACAGTACTCGTCGCTTCACACCTCTCTTCGGAGAGGCGTCGGGCGGACGTACGGGAATCTTCTGGGAAGCGTCAGCGGGGCGCCGGCCAGGCTCCCGGTGGGTGTTCCACCCCCGACTCGCGGTCATGGTGACCGCACCCCCTTGGTTGGGAAATCCTTAGGGATTTCTGCGTAGAGGGAGTGCGACACGCCCGACCGCGTGGGTCGGAGGTAGGACGGGGCTTCTCAGGAAGCCCAGTCGACCGGGGTGCCAGAGCGTTACGAGACAAAGGACTACTAGTAGCCATGGCGGGACAGAAGATCCGCATCCGGCTCAAGGCCTACGACCACGAGGTCATCGACTCCTCGGCGAAGAAGATCGTCGAGACGGTGACCCGCACTGGTGCGTCGGTCGCGGGCCCGGTGCCGCTGCCCACTGAGAAGAACGTGTACTGCGTCATCAAGTCGCCGCACAAGTACAAGGACTCTCGCGAGCACTTCGAGATGCGCACGCACAAGCGCCTCATCGACATCCTCGACCCCACGCCGAAGACGGTTGACTCGCTCATGCGTCTCGACCTTCCGGCGGGCGTTGACATCGAGATCAAGCTCTGAGGGCGCGCGAGATGGCTAAGAACATCAAGGGCATCCTGGGCGAGAAGCTCGGCATGACGCAGGTCTGGGACGAGAACAACCGGGTCGTCCCGGTGACCGTCGTCAAGGCCGGCCCCAATGTCGTGACCCAGGTCCGTACGAACGACGTCGACGGCTACGAGTCGGTCCAGATCGCCTTCGGCGAGATCGACCCTCGCAAGGTGAACAAGCCCCTCAAGGGTCACTTCGCCAAGGCTGACGTCACCCCGCGCCGCCACCTGGTGGAGCTCCGCACCGCTGACGCCTCCGAGTACACGCTCGGCCAGGAGATCACCGCCGAGCTCTTCGAGGCCGGCGTCAAGGTCGACGTCACCGGTAAGAGCAAGGGCAAGGGCTTCGCCGGTGTCATGAAGCGCCACAACTTCCGTGGTGGCAAGGCGTCGCACGGTGCCCACCGCGTGCACCGTAAGCCCGGCTCCATCGGTGGCTGTGCCACTCCGGGTCGTGTCTTCAAGGGCATGAAGATGGCCGGTCGCATGGGCAACGAGCGTGTGACCACCCAGAACCTGACCGTCCACGCCGTTGACGCCGAGAAGGGTCTGCTGCTCATCAAGGGCGCCGTCCCCGGCCCCAACGGTGGCCTCGTCCTGGTCCGCACTGCGGCCAAGGGGGTTTGAGGAACCGATGAGCACCATTGACATCCTTTCGCCGGCAGGCGACAAGGCCGGGACCGTCGAGCTCCCCGCGGAGATCTTCGGCGCCAAGGTCAGCGTTCCGCTGATCCACCAGGTCGTCGTCGCGCAGCTGGCCGCGGCCCGTCAGGGCACGCACAAGACCAAGAGCCGTGGCGAAGTCCGCGGTGGTGGCAAGAAGCCTTACCGCCAGAAGGGCACCGGCCGCGCCCGTCAGGGTTCGACCCGCGCCCCGCAGTTCGCCGGTGGTGGCGTCGTGCACGGTCCCGTGCCGCGTGACTACTCGCAGCGGACCCCGAAGAAGATGAAGGTCGCCGCTCTCCGCGGTGCCCTCTCGGACCGGGCCACCCACTCCCGCATCCACGTCGTCACCGGCGTGGTCGAGGGTGGCGTCTCCACCAAGGCCGCGAAGACGCTGTTCGGCAAGATCTCGGAGCGCAAGCACGTGCTCCTGGTCGCCGAGCGCTCCGACGAGGCTGCGTGGCTGTCCGCTCGTAACCTGCCCCAGGTGCACATCCTGGAGCCGGGCCAGCTCAACACGTACGACGTGATCGTCTCCGACGACGTGGTCTTCACCCAGGCCGCCCTCGAGTCCTTCGTGTCTGGCCCCCAGACCGCTGAGACCGAAGGGAGCGACGCCTGATGACTGACGCCGTCGTCACCAGCAAGACCTTCTCGGACCCGCGCGACATTCTCGTCAAGCCGGTTGTCTCGGAGAAGAGCTACGCCCTGCTGGACGAGAACAAGTACACGTTCATCGTCGCGCCTGGCTCCAACAAGACCCAGATCAAGCAGGCCGTCGAGGCGGTCTTCTCGGTCAAGGTCACCGGGGTCAACACGATCAACCGCCAGGGCAAGCGCAAGCGCACCAAGGCCGGTTTCGGTAAGCGCAAGGACACCAAGCGCGCCATCGTGACCCTTGCTGAGGGCAACCGTATCGACATCTTCGGCGGTCCGACCGCCTAACGGCGGTCTGGATCGTCCGGAATCGGACGAGGACTGAGAAATGGGAATCCGCAAGTACAAGCCGACAACGCCGGGCCGCCGTGGCTCCTCCGTTGCCGACTTCGTCGAGATCACGCGGTCCACGCCGGAGAAGTCGCTGGTTCGCCCCCTGCACAGCAAGGGCGGCCGTAACAACACCGGTCGGATCACCGTTCGCCACCAGGGTGGCGGACACAAGCGCGCCTACCGTGTGATCGACTTCCGTCGTCACGACAAGGACGGCGTGCCGGCGAAGGTCGCTCACATCGAGTACGACCCCAACCGCACCGCGCGCATCGCGCTGCTCCACTACGCGGACGGCGAGAAGCGCTACATCATCGCCCCGAAGAACCTGCACCAGGGTGACCGGGTCGAGAACGGCCCCGGCGCGGACATCAAGCCCGGCAACAACCTGGCGCTCCGCAACATCCCGGTCGGTACCACGATCCACGCGATCGAGCTCCGTCCCGGTGGCGGCGCCAAGTTCGCGCGCTCCGCTGGTGCCTCCGTGCAGCTGCTGGCGAAGGAGGGCACGATGGCCCACCTTCGTATGCCGTCCGGTGAGATCCGTCTCGTCGACGCCCGCTGCCGCGCCACCATCGGCGAGGTCGGCAACGCCGAGCAGTCGAACATCAACTGGGGCAAGGCCGGCCGTAAGCGCTGGCTGGGCGTTCGCCCGACCGTTCGCGGTGTGGCGATGAACCCGGTCGACCACCCGCACGGTGGTGGTGAGGGTAAGACCTCCGGTGGTCGCCACCCGGTCTCCCCGTGGGGTCAGAAGGAGGGTCGTACTCGCTCGCCGAAGAAGGCTTCGAGCAAGTACATCGTCCGCCGCCGCAAGACGAACAAGAAGCGCTAGGAGCGGGTTTAGATGCCGCGCAGTCTCAAGAAGGGACCCTTCGTCGACGGACACCTCGTAAAGAAGGTGGACGTACAGAACGAAGCCGGTACCAAGAACGTCATCAAGACCTGGTCCCGTCGCTCGATGATCATCCCGGCCATGCTCGGCCACACGATCGCGGTGCACAACGGCAAGACCCACATTCCGGTGTTTGTCACCGAGTCGATGGTCGGCCACAAGCTCGGTGAGTTCTCGCCGACGCGCACCTTCCGGGGTCACGTGAAGGACGACCGGAAGTCGAAGCGCCGCTAGTAGCGGGGTGGAATCGACCATGACAGACACTGGAAGGACAACCATGGAAGCCAGGGCCCAGGCGCGGTACATCCGCGTCACGCCCATGAAGGCCCGCCGAGTGGTGGACCTTATCCGTGGCATGGACGCCACGGAGGCTCAGGCGGTCCTGCGTTTCGCCCCGCAGGCCGCGAGCGTGCCGGTTGGCAAGGTGCTGGACAGCGCCATCGCCAACGCTGCACACAACTACGACCACACTGACGCCTCTTCGCTGGTCATCAGCGAGGCGTACGTCGATGAGGGCCCGACCCTGAAGCGGTTCCGTCCGCGTGCTCAGGGCCGTGCATTCCGGATCCGTAAGCGGACCAGCCACATCACCGTGGTCGTCAGCAGCAAGGAAGGAACCCGG
This sequence comes from Streptomyces gardneri, assembly GCF_006539185.1. Taxonomy (GTDB): domain Bacteria; phylum Actinomycetota; class Actinomycetes; order Streptomycetales; family Streptomycetaceae; genus Streptomyces; species Streptomyces gardneri. The sequence continues at coordinate 167,522 of NZ_BJMN01000012.1, read as the reverse complement.
TAATGGGCCAGAAGGTTAACCCGCATGGGTTCCGGCTCGGCATCACCACGGACTTCAAGTCCCGTTGGTACGCCGACAAGCTGTACAAGGACTACGTCAAGGAAGACGTCGCCATCCGTCGGATGATGACGTCCGGCATGGAGCGCGCCGGCATCTCGAAGGTTGAGATCGAGCGCACCCGTGACCGTGTGCGTGTGGACATCCACACCGCGCGTCCCGGCATCGTCATCGGCCGCCGTGGCGCCGAGGCCGACCGCATCCGCGGTGACCTCGAGAAGCTCACGGGCAAGCAGGTCCAGCTGAACATCCTCGAGGTCAAGAACCCCGAGATGGACGCTCAGCTGGTTGCTCAGGCCGTTGCCGAGCAGCTCTCCTCCCGCGTCTCCTTCCGTCGCGCCATGCGTAAGAGCATGCAGGGCACGATGAAGGCCGGCGCCAAGGGCATCAAGATCCAGTGTGGCGGTCGTCTCGGCGGCGCCGAGATGTCCCGCTCCGAGTTCTACCGCGAGGGTCGTGTGCCGCTGCACACGCTCCGCGCGAACGTGGACTACGGCTTCTTCGAGGCCAAGACGACCTTCGGTCGCATTGGCGTCAAGGTCTGGATCTACAAGGGCGACGTCAAGAACATCGCCGAGGTCCGCGCCGAGAACGCTGCGGCCCGTGCGGGTAACCGCCCGGCCCGTGGTGCCGGCGCTGGCGACCGCCCGGCCGGCCGTGGTGGCCGTGGTGGCGAGCGTGGCGGCCGCGGCCGCAAGCCGCAGCAGCAGTCCGCGCCGGCTGCCGAGGCCCCCAAGGCCGACGCTCCCGCCGCCGCTGCCGCTCCGGCTGAGAGCACCGGAACGGAGGCCTGACCGAAATGCTGATCCCCCGTAGGGTCAAGCACCGCAAGCAGCACCACCCCAAGCGCTCGGGTATGAGCAAGGGTGGTACGCAGGTTGCGTTCGGCGAGTACGGCATTCAGGCCCTCACGCCGGCGTACGTGACGAACCGCCAGATCGAGGCTGCTCGTATCGCGATGACCCGCCACATCAAGCGTGGCGGCAAGGTCTGGATCAACATCTACCCGGACCGTCCCCTGACGAAGAAGCCCGCCGAGACCCGCATGGGTTCCGGTAAGGGTTCTCCGGAGTGGTGGATCGCGAACGTCAAGCCGGGTCGGGTGATGTTCGAACTGTCCTACCCGAACGAGAAGATCGCGCGCGAGGCCCTGACCCGTGCGGCCCACAAGCTGCCGATGAAGTGCAAGATCGTTAAGCGCGAAGCAGGTGAGCTGTGATGTCGGCCGGTACCAAGGCGTCCGAGCTGCGCGAGCTGGGCAACGAGGAGCTTCTCAACAAGCTCCGCGAGGCCAAGGAAGAGCTGTTCAACCTCCGCTTCCAGGCGGCGACGGGCCAGCTCGAGAACCACGGCCGGCTCAAGTCCGTCCGTAAGGACATCGCCCGGATCTACACCCTGATGCGTGAGCGCGAGCTGGGCATCGAGACGGTGGAGAACGCCTGATGAGCGAGAGCAACGTGACTGAGAAGACCGAGCGCAACGCTCGCAAGGTCCGCGAGGGCCTGGTCGTCAGCGACAAGATGGACAAGACCGTCGTCGTCGCTGTCGAGGACCGCGTCAAGCACGCGCTGTACGGCAAGGTCATCCGCCGTACGAACAAGCTCAAGGCTCACGACGAGCAGAACGCTGCCGGCATCGGTGACCGCGTCCTCCTGATGGAGACCCGGAAGCTGTCGTCGACGAAGCACTGGCGCGTCGTCGAGATCCTCGAGAAGGCCAAGTAATTCTTGAAGGGGTAACCCTTCGAGTTCGTTCCGCCAGGCTCGGCCGGGGCTTCTTCTGAAGCCCCGGCCGGGAACCGGCAGACAATCAGGAGATAGACGTGATCCAGCAGGAGTCGCGACTGCGTGTCGCCGACAACACTGGTGCCAAGGAGATCCTTTGCATCCGTGTTCTCGGTGGCTCGGGTCGCCGCTACGCGGGCATCGGTGACGTCATCGTCGCCACCGTCAAGGACGCGATCCCCGGTGGCAACGTGAAGAAGGGTGACGTCGTCAAGGCGGTCATCGTTCGCACCGTCAAGGAGCGCCGCCGCCAGGACGGCTCGTACATCCGCTTCGACGAGAACGCCGCTGTCATTCTCAAGAACGACGGCGACCCTCGTGGCACCCGTATCTTCGGCCCGGTCGGCCGTGAGCTGCGCGAGAAGAAGTTCATGAAGATCATCTCGCTCGCGCCGGAGGTGCTGTAAGCATGAAGATCAAGAAGGGCGACCTGGTCCAGGTCATCACCGGTAAGGACAAGGGCAAGCAGGGCAAGGTCATCACGGCCTTCCCCCGCGAGAACCGCGTCCTGGTCGAGGGTGTCAACCGGGTCAAGAAGCACACCAAGGCCGGCCCGTCGCAGGCCGGTGGCATCGTCACGACCGAGGCTCCGGTCCACGTCTCCAACGTCCAGCTGGTCGTGGAGAAGGACGGCAAGAAGGTCGTCACGCGTGTCGGTTACCGCTTCGACGACGAGGGCAACAAGATCCGCGTTGCCAAGCGGACGGGTGAGGACATCTGATGGCTACCACCACTCCGCGTCTCAAGACGAAGTACCGCGAGGAGATCGCGGGCAAGCTGCGTGAGGAGTTCTCGTACGAGAACGTCATGCAGGTTCCCGGCCTCGTGAAGATCGTGGTCAACATGGGTGTCGGCGACGCCGCCCGTGACTCGAAGCTGATCGACGGTGCGATCCGCGACCTGACCACGATCACCGGTCAGAAGCCGGCCGTCACCAAGGCTCGCAAGTCCATCGCGCAGTTCAAGCTGCGTGAGGGCCAGCCGATCGGTGCGCACGTCACCCTCCGTGGCGACCGCATGTGGGAGTTCCTGGACCGCACCCTGTCGCTCGCGCTTCCGCGCATCCGCGACTTCCGTGGTCTGTCCCCCAAGCAGTTCGACGGGCGTGGCAACTACACCTTCGGTCTCACGGAGCAGGTCATGTTCCACGAGATCGACCAGGACAAGATCGACCGTGTCCGGGGTATGGACATCACCGTGGTGACCACGGCGACCAACGACGCTGAGGGCCGCGCCCTTCTCCGTCACCTCGGCTTCCCCTTCAAGGAGGCGTAAGCGAGATGGCGAAGAAGGCTCTCATCGCGAAGGCTGCTCGCAAGCCCAAGTTCGGCGTGCGTGGCTACACGCGCTGCCAGCGCTGTGGTCGTCCCCACTCCGTGTACCGCAAGTTCGGCCTGTGCCGCGTGTGCCTCCGTGAGATGGCTCACCGTGGCGAGCTGCCGGGCGTGACCAAGAGCTCCTGGTAATTCCCTACTGTCCTTTGGACGTTAGGGATACCCAGAGACTCTCGGTAAGCACTGGGTTGGCGGATGCCCACCCCTCCATGGCTTAGGCTAGGAGGGTTGGGCGTCCGTCGCCCGTACGACTTACTACGCCGTAGGTCCCCGCGCCGCACCCGTCCCGCCCCTGTGTGGGGAGAGGGATGGCGCATACAGGAAACCCCGGCGAGAGAGGCCGAAGGCCAATTCATGACCATGACTGATCCGATCGCGGACATGCTGACTCGTCTGCGTAACGCGAACTCGGCATACCACGACTCCGTGACGATGCCGCACAGCAAGATCAAGTCTCACATCGCGGAAATCCTCCAGCAGGAGGGCTTCATCACGGGCTGGAAGGTCGAGGACGCCGAGGTCGGCAAGAACCTCGTCCTCGAGCTCAAGTTCGGTCCGAACCGTGAGCGCTCCATCGCGGGCATCAAGCGGATCTCGAAGCCCGGTCTCCGGGTTTACGCGAAGTCCACCAACCTGCCGAAGGTCCTCGGCGGCCTGGGCGTGGCGATCATCTCCACGTCCCACGGTCTCCTGACCGGCCAGCAGGCAGGCAAGAAGGGCGTAGGTGGGGAAGTCCTCGCCTACGTCTGGTAGTCGGGAAAGGAAGGAAAGCTCATGTCGCGTATTGGCAAGCTGCCTATCCAGGTTCCCGCCGGCGTGGACGTCACCATCGATGGCCGCACGGTCACGGTGAAGGGTTCCAAGGGCACCCTGAGCCACACCGTCGCCGCTCCGATCGAGATCGTTAAGGGCGAGGATGGCGTGCTCAACGTCAACCGTCCGAACGACGAGCGTCAGAACAAGGCCCTTCACGGCCTGTCCCGCACGCTGGTGGCCAACATGATCACCGGTGTGACCCAGGGTTACGTGAAGGCGCTCGAGATCAGCGGTGTCGGTTACCGCGTTGCCGCGAAGGGCTCCAACCTGGAGTTCCAGCTCGGCTACAGCCACCCGATCCTCGTCGAGGCGCCCGAGGGCATCTCGTTCAAGGTCGAGTCGCCGACCAAGTTCTCGGTCGAGGGCATCGACAAGCAGAAGGTCGGCGAGGTCGCGGCGAACATCCGCAAGCTGCGGAAGCCCGACCCGTACAAGGCCAAGGGCGTCAAGTACGCCGGCGAGGTCATCCGCCGCAAGGTCGGAAAGGCTGGTAAGTAAGCCATGGCATACGGTGTGAAGATCGCCAAGGGCGACGCTTACAAGCGTGCCGCCAAGGCGCGCCGCCACATCCGCATCCGCAAGAACGTGTCGGGTACGGCGGAGCGTCCGCGCCTCGTCGTGACGCGTTCCAACCGCGGTATCACCGCTCAGGTCATCGACGACCTCAAGGGTCACACCCTTGCGTCTGCGTCGAACCTGGACGCGTCGATCCGCGGCGGCGAGGGTGACAAGTCCGCGCAGGCCAAGCAGGTGGGTGCTCTCGTCGCCGAGCGCGCCAAGGCTGCTGGTGTCGAGGCTGTCGTGTTCGACCGTGGTGGCAACAGGTACGCCGGGCGCATTGCCGCTCTGGCTGACGCCGCCCGCGAAGCCGGGCTGAAGTTCTAAGCCCCGGTTCCGGGACTAACGGACGTAACAGAGAGAGGTAATCCAATGGCTGGACCCCAGCGCCGCGGAAGCGGTGCCGGTGGCGGCGAGCGGCGGGACCGGAAGGGCCGCGACGGTGGCGCTGCCGCCGAGAAGACCGCGTACGTTGAGCGCGTTGTCGCGATCAACCGCGTCGCCAAGGTTGTCAAGGGTGGTCGTCGCTTCAGCTTCACCGCGCTCGTCGTGGTGGGCGACGGTGACGGCACCGTAGGTGTCGGTTACGGCAAGGCCAAGGAAGTTCCCGCGGCCATCGCCAAGGGCGTCGAGGAAGCCAAGAAGAACTTCTTCAAGGTTCCCCGCATCCAGGGCACCATCCCGCACCCGATCCAGGGCGAGAAGGCGGCCGGCGTTGTCCTGCTGAAGCCTGCTTCCCCCGGTACCGGTGTTATCGCCGGTGGCCCGGTGCGCGCCGTTCTGGAGTGCGCCGGCGTTCACGACATCCTGTCGAAGTCGCTCGGCTCCGACAACGCGATCAACATCGTGCACGCGACCGTGGAGGCCCTCAAGGGCCTGCAGCGTCCCGAGGAGATCGCGGCTCGCCGTGGTCTGCCCCTCGAGGACGTCGCTCCCGCGGCTCTGCTCCGTGCGCGTGCTGGGGCGGGTGCGTAATGGCTCGCCTCAAGGTCACGCAGACGAAGTCGTACATCGGCAGCAAGCAGAACCACCGCGACACCCTGCGCTCGCTTGGCCTCAAGAAGGTCAACGACGTGGTTGTCAAGGAGGATCGTCCCGAGTTCCGCGGCATGGTGCACACCGTCCGCCACCTCGTGACGGTCGAGGAGGTTGAGTAAAATGGCGGAGAACAGCCCGCTGAAGGCCCACAACCTCCGTCCCGCCCCCGGCGCCAAGACTGCCAAGACCCGTGTCGGTCGTGGTGAGGCGTCGAAGGGTAAGACGGCCGGTCGTGGTACCAAGGGTACGAAGGCCCGTTACCAGGTTCCGCAGCGCTTCGAGGGTGGGCAGATGCCCCTCCACATGCGTCTGCCGAAGCTCAAGGGCTTCAAGAACCCGTTCCGCACCGAGTTCCAGGTCGTGAACCTGGACAAGCTCGGCGCTCTCTACCCCGAGGGTGGAGAGGTCACGGTGGCCGACCTGGTCGCCAAGGGCGCGGTTCGCAAGAACAGCCTCGTCAAGGTGCTCGGCACCGGCGAGATCACCGTGGCGCTGCAGGTTTCGGTTGACGCCGTCTCCGGCTCCGCCAAGGAGAAGATCGCCGCCGCTGGTGGCACCGTCACCGAGCTCGTCTGAGCCCGGTAGACAGCACTGAGTAAGCCCGGCCGGTTCCCCTTAGGGGGAGCCGGCCGGGCTTCTCTGCGTGTGGAGGGTCTCAGGCCACGGCCGAGGTGAGCCCGCGGGCCTTGAGACAGGCTTGGAGCCGGCTCTCGACGTTGAGCTTGGCCAGCACGTGGGTCACGTACATCTTCACCGTGGCCTCCTTGATTCCCATGGAGCTCGCGATGCGGTGATTGCTCATCCCGTCGGAGAGCAGATCCAGCACCTGCTGTTCCCGGGGGGTCAGCTGCGGGAACCGCATGCGGTATTCGGTCAGTTCCTCCGTCATGTCGCGGGGGAAGTACGTGAACCCCGTGAGGGCGGCGGCCAGGGCGCGGTCGAAGTCCTCCGGAGTCGCGGTGTCGGGCAGGAATCCATGGAGACCGGCCGACACGCTGGACGGAGAGATACGGGTCCGCGCCGGATGACCGATGGAGATGAAGCGGACCGCGTGGTCCCCTGCCCGGGGCCGGAGGGCGGCGGTCACGTCCTCTTCGGGTGAGTCGGCGGTGCTGAGCAGGACGAGGTCGGGGCCGAGGCGGTCGACCGCCTCGGCCAGGTCGCTCACGGTGCAGGTGCTGAGTGTCTTCACGTACGAGAATCGTCGGACGATCTGGATGAGGCCGAGCGTGCGGGTCGGGCTGTCGTCGGCCACAAGGACATGGGCATGTGCATGGCGTTGCGTGCTCATTTCCCCCACTTCGCGATCGCGGCAGGGGGCGGCGCTGCGTTCCCCCGCTCCCGCCCCCCTGGGTGATCACGACTGTAATCGTGGTGGTTGCACCTGCACAGGCACTTGAGCAGTACCTGATGTTCCGGTTCAGCCCGCCGCGGCGGACGGCCGGCAGGACCGCCAGTCCGGCCGCCAGTCGGGGAAGGCGGGGTGCTCACTCGTCCGGGTACCGCTGATCGTGGAGCCGATCGAGCCGTCCGGCCCCTTGATCTCGACGATCCGGTGGGGATACGGGCCGCCGAGGTCGGTGTAGGTCATGCGCATCATGCCCATGGGTGTCTCCCACCGGTTCGCGCCGCCGGCGACCTTCTTCGCGTCCCGGGGGATCTCGCGAGGTCCGAAGTACCCCCGCAGGATCACGTCCAGGCCGTCCGGCTTCGGCGCGGGGGTGGGTTCGTCCCCGGTCGTACAGGACTCCCAGTTCCGCGAGGTGATGGATTCGGGGCGGTCGGCACGCCAGAGTCGTTCCTCCGCCGTCCGCCCTTCGAAAGTGATCACGAAGCGGAGTCTGCTGACCGCGTCGCCCCGGTGCTCGGCGAACATCTCCACTCTCCGGTTCGTCGTCACGGATGGGTCGGTCTCCAGCGGGACCGCCTCCGTGAACTCGATTCGGGTGACGGACGCCCCTGCCCGGCCGTCGTCACCTGCGCTCCGTCCCGCGTCGGCGGTGCCGACGGTGACGGCCGCGACCGCGACCGTCACCGCGGCACCGCCCGCGAGGGCCAGCCCTATGCGTTTCATCTCAGCAGGTGAAGCGGCGTTCCTGGCTGGTGGCCCAGCCGACACGGGCCGGGCTGCCGCCGCGGACGGAGCCCTTCGTGCGGTAGGTGAACGTGCCCTTGCCCTGGCACTTCCACTGGAGGTGGCTCATGCCGCGGTTGCCGACCCAGTCCGTACCGGCGATGCGGTTCCAGCCGTCCCAGCGGTGGTACTGCAGCAGCGCGGTGTTGTACCAGCCGCTGCAGTTGTTCCTGGTCCGGTACTTGCCGCGGGCATGGTCGCTCGTGCCGCTGCTCGCCATGTTCTCCTTCCACGGCGTGTACACCTCGAGGTAGCAGCCCGCCGCGGCGACCTGCGGCGCGGCGGCGGCCGTCGTGGTGACCGCCGTCGTGACGGTCGGTGGAGCGGGAGCCGGCGCGGCGGACCGGGCGGTGGAGGTGCCGGCGCCCATCAGCAGCGCGGCGCCCACGGCGGTCGCGACGGTGAGTGACTTCTTCACAGGTGTTCCCCCAGAAGCGGTATCAGCGGGTATCGAGCGGTTCCGGCCGGTCGGTCCGGAACCGCTCGATCAGTCTTCTGTGGGTGGGGTGCGGTGTCATGACGGCTCTTGGTCGGGAGGGGCGCCCGACCAAAGTCGGATGCCCGGGACCCGGAGGTCCGCTCCCGCCCGGGATGCCTCCCAAAAGGGGCATCCCCGGTTGGTCGTTCCTAGGGGGGCATGGTCGCCGGTAAGGTGGCGTGCACTGTCTAGACTCCGTGCGGTATGCCCGCACGGGATTGATGACCGAAACCCAATCGTCGAACCTCAAGACCGTCACCCTTGACGCATAGCGCGGGGGTCGCAGGAGGCACCGTGCTCACCGCGTTCGCCCGGGCGTTCAAGACGCCCGACCTGCGCAAGAAGCTGCTCTTCACGCTCGCCATCATCGTGCTGTACCGCCTCGGGGCCCACATCCCGGTCCCCGGCGTCAAGTACGAGGCCGTCCAGCAGTGTGTCAAGCAGGCCAGCGAGGGCAACAACAGCCTGTTCGGCCTGGTCAACATGTTCAGTGGCGGGGCGCTGCTGCAGATCACCATCTTCGCGCTCGGCATCATGCCGTACATCACGGCGAGCATCATCCTGCAGCTGCTGACCGTCGTGATCCCGCGTCTGGAGGCCCTCAAGAAGGAGGGTCAGTCCGGTACTGCCAAGATCACGCAGTACACGCGGTACCTGACGATCGCCCTCGCCATCCTCCAGGGCACCGGTCTCGTGGCCACGGCCAAGAGCGGCGCGCTCTTCAGCGGCTGTGTCGTCGCCGACCAGGTCGTGCCCGACCAGTCGATCTTCACGATCGCCACGATGGTCATCACGATGACCGCGGGCACCGCCGTCGTCATGTGGCTCGGTGAGATCATCACCGACCGTGGCATCGGCAACGGCATGTCGATCCTGATGTTCATCTCGATCGCCGCCGGCTTCCCGGGCGCGCTGTGGAAGATCAAGGTCGAGGGTGACCTGGCCGACGGCTGGATCGAGTTCGGCACCGTGATCCTCGTCGGCTTCGCGATGGTGGCCCTCGTGGTCTTCGTCGAGCAGGCCCAGCGACGCATCCCCGTGCAGTACGCGAAGCGGATGATCGGCCGACGCTCCTACGGCGGTACGTCCACTTACATCCCGTTGAAGGTGAACCAGGCAGGTGTGATTCCTGTCATCTTCGCGTCGTCGCTGCTCTACATCCCGGCCTTGATCGCGCAGTTCTCGAACTCCACCGCGGGGTGGAAGACCTGGATCGAAGCCCACTTCGTCAAGGGTGACCACCCCTACTACATCGCTACGTACTTCCTCCTGATCGTGTTCTTCGCCTTCTTCTACGTGGCGATCTCGTTCAACCCCGAGGAAGTTGCCGACAACATGAAGAAGTATGGTGGCTTCATCCCGGGTATCCGGGCTGGTCGACCTACTGCCGAGTATCTGAGCTACGTGCTCAACCGGATCACTTGGCCGGGCTCGCTGTACTTGGGTCTGATCGCTCTTGTGCCGACGATGGCGTTGGCAGGCTTCGGTGGCGCCAATGCCAACTTCCCCTTCGGTGGGACGAGCATCCTCATCATCGTGGGTGTGGGGCTGGAGACCGTGAAGCAGATCGAGAGCCAGCTCCAGCAGCGCAATTACGAAGGGTTCCTCCGCTGATGCGAATCGTCCTCGTCGGACCGCCCGGGGCCGGCAAGGGTACGCAGGCCGCGTACCTTGCCAAGAACCTGGGTATCCCGCACATCTCCACGGGTGACCTGTTCCGTGCCAACATCTCGCAGGGCACGGAGCTGGGTGTGGAGGCGCAGTCGTACATGAAGGCCGGCCAGCTCGTGCCGGACTCCGTGACGATCGGGATGGCCAAGGACCGCATGGAGCAGGCGGACGCCGTCAACGGCTTCCTGCTCGACGGATTCCCGCGCAACGTGGCCCAGGCCGAGGCTCTCGACGAGATCCTCAAGGCGGGGCACGTCCAGCTGGACGCGGTCCTGGACCTGGAGGTCCCCGAGGACGAGGTCGTGAAGCGGATCGCGGGTCGCCGCATCTGCCGCAACGACTCCTCTCACGTGTTCCACGTGACGTACAACGCTCCGAAGACCGCGGGCGTCTGCGACGCCTGTGGTGGCGAGCTCTACCAGCGCGACGACGACTCCGAGGAGACCGTCCGCCGGCGCCTGGAGGTCTACCACACGGAGACCGAGCCGATCATCGACTACTACCGGGCGCAGAGCCTGGTCGCGACGATCTCGGCGCTCGGCAAGGTGGACGAGGTCACCGCCAAGGCGATGGCCGCGCTCAAGAAGTAACCCTGGTTCGTTCGATACGGCCGCGGTGCCCCTCGGGGGCGCCGCGGCCGTATCGTTGTTCTGTTCCCCGTACTCGAAGAAAGGCCGCGGCCACGATGGTGCAGATCAAGACCCCCGAGCAGATCGCGAAGATGCGCGAGGCGGGGCTGGTCGTCGCCGCCATCCACGCGGCGACCCGCGAGGCGGCCGTGCCGGGCGCCACGACCCGGGACCTGGACGAGGTCTCGCGGAAGGTCATCGCCGAGCACGGCGCGAAGTCGAACTTCCTCGGGTACGGCGGCTTCCCCGCGACGATCTGCACCTCGGTGAACGAGGTCGTCGTCCACGGCATCCCCGATGACAAGACCGTCCTGAAGGACGGCGACATCATCTCCATCGACGCGGGCGCGATCGTGGACGGCTGGCACGGTGACGCGGCCTACACGGCGTTCGTGGGCACCGGGCACGCGCCCGAGCTCGTCGAGCTCTCCCGGGTGACGGAGGAGTCGATGTGGGCCGGCATCGCGGCGATGAAGCTCGGCAACCGGCTCGTCGACATCTCGAAGGCCATCGAGACGTACATCAAGCGGCAGCCCCGTCCCTCGGTCGGCGAGCACAGCCTCGGCCGGTACGGGATCGTCGAGGACTACGGCGGCCACGGCATCGGCACCGAGATGCACATGGACCCGCACCTGCTGAACTACGTCTCCCGCAAGCGCGGCAAGGGCCCGAAGCTGGTCCCGGGCCTCTGCCTGGCGATCGAGCCGATGGTCTCCCTGGGCACCCCGCACACCGAGGTCCTCAAGGACGACTGGACCGTCGTCACGACGGACGGCACCTGGTCCTCCCACTGGGAGCACTCCATCGCCCTCACCGAGGAGGGCCCCCTGGTCCTCACGGCGGTCGACGGCGGCAAGGCGAAGCTGGCGGAGCTGGGCGTGACGGCGGCGCCGGACCCGCTGGGCTAAGAGGCCCGGGCGATCGGCCGGCGGACGGAGTCCGCCGCAGCAGGCCGAAGCTTGTGAGGCGCCCGGCGCCGAGCCCGCGAGGGCTGCGTAGGGGATGGGCCGGCGGCGCCGGACCCGCTCGCGTAGCCCTGGCTCCATCGTCGAGTAATGATCTTCTACTGTGGGCAAACTTCCCGGATTCGTCTTTTCCAGGGGCCTGACGTAGACTGATGCGTCGGCTCTCGTGTACCCGTGTGTCCGCATACGGCGGCGAGAGTCGATCAAGGTAGCCGATTCGAAAGGCGAAGCGTGGCCAAGAAGCAAGGTGCCATCGAAATCGAGGGCACCGTGATCGAGTCCCTCCCGAACGCCATGTTCAAGGTGGAACTCCAGAACGGTCACAAGGTCCTCGCGCACATCTCCGGCAAGATGCGGATGCACTACATCCGAATCCTCCCGGACGACCGGGTCGTCGTGGAGCTCTCTCCGTACGACCTGACGCGTGGCCGGATCGTCTACCGGTACAAGTAGATCTTGCCCGCACCCCGCCTCCGCGCGCGGGTGGTGGCACTGACCCGGAGAACCTCACATCCCATGAAGGTCAAGCCGAGCGTCAAGAAGATCTGCGACAAGTGCAAGGTGATCCGCCGTCACGGCCGGGTCATGGTCATCTGCGACAACCTGCGCCACAAGCAGCGCCAGGGCTGACGCACGCCGACCGACCTGCATTTCGCAGTTCTTCGCGCGACGCATAGCAGTACGTACATAAGCAGAGCCCGTCGGGCCGTGTTCCACGGTTGACGGCACCTCCGGCGGGGGCCGGGGACCCGGACGTACCACTCTTCTGAACACCTCAGAGGGTCGGCGGTCGGGAGCGGTTCTGCAGCAGACCCCCGAGAACACAGGAGCCATTGAATGGCACGCGTTTCCGGTGTTGACATCCCGCGCGAAAAGCGTGTGGTGGTCGCACTCACCTACGTCTTCGGCATCGGGCGCACCCGGTCCGAGGAGATTCTCGCCGCGACCGGCGTGAACGAGTCCACCCGTGTCCGTGACCTTGCCGAGGAAGACCTCGTCAAGATCCGTGAGTACGTGGACGCCAACCTCCAGACCGAGGGTGACCTCCGCCGCGAGATCGCCGCCGACATCCGCCGCAAGGTCGAGATCGGCTGCTACCAGGGTCTTCGCCACCGTCGTGGCCTGCCCGTTCGCGGTCAGCGCACCAGCACGAACGCTCGTACCCGCAAGGGCCCGCGTCGCGCCATCGCCGGCAAGAAGAAGCCGGGCAAGAAGTAGTCCTCAGCGGACGCTTGACCAAGCGGTCTTCGCTGTAGGACCGACCACCTCCCGTAGGAGTAATAGATGCCCCCCAAGGGTCGTCAGGGCGCTGCCAAGAAGGTGCGCCGCAAGGAAAAGAAGAACGTCGCTCACGGCCACGCGCACATCAAGAGCACGTTCAACAACACGATCGTCTCGATCACGGACCCCTCGGGCAACGTGATCTCCTGGGCCTCCGCCGGCCACGTCGGCTTCAAGGGCTCGCGCAAGTCGACCCCGTTCGCCGCGCAGATGGCCGCCGAGTCGGCCGCCCGCCGCGCGCAGGAGCACGGCATGCGCAAGGTTGACGTCTTCGTCAAGGGTCCGGGCTCCGGCCGCGAGACCGCGATCCGCTCCCTCCAGGCCACGGGCCTCGAGGTCGGTTCGATCCAGGACGTCACCCCCACGCCGCACAACGGCTGCCGTCCCCCCAAGCGCCGCCGCGTCTGACGCACGGCTGCTTGACCTGAGGACTTCGGGCGGTACGGCTCTTCGGACCGTGCCGCCCGTACCCTTGCAGTACAGAAGTGATCCGTCGGGCGTCAAATAGTGGGCGTCCACGACTGAAGGACAAAGAGACATGCTGATCGCTCAGCGTCCGTCGCTGACCGAAGAGGTCGTCGACGAGTTCCGCTCCCGGTTCGTGATCGAGCCGCTGGAGCCGGGCTTCGGCTACACCCTCGGCAACTCCCTCCGCCGTACCCTCCTCTCCTCGATCCCGGGTGCCGCTGTCACCAGCATCCGCATCGACGGTGTCCTGCACGAGTTCACCACCGTGCCGGGCGTCAAGGAGGACGTCACCGACCTCATCCTCAACATCAAGCAGCTGGTCGTCTCCTCGGAGCACGACGAGCCGGTCGTGATGTACCTGCGCAAGCAGGGCCCGGGTCTGGTCACCGCCGCCGACATCGCGCCCCCGGCCGGTGTCGAGGTGCACAACCCCGACCTCGTCCTCGCCACGCTCAACGGCAAGGGCAAGCTGGAGATGGAGCTGACCGTCGAGCGCGGTCGCGGCTACGTCTCCGCCGTGCAGAACAAGCAGGTGGGCCAGGAGATCGGTCGTATCCCGGTCGACTCCATCTACTCGCCGGTGCTCAAGGTCACGTACAAGGTCGAGGCGACCCGTGTCGAGCAGCGCACCGACTTCGACAAGCTGATCGTCGACGTCGAGACCAAGCAGGCCATGCGCCCGCGTGACGCCATGGCGTCCGCCGGTAAGACCCTGGTCGAGCTGTTCGGTCTGGCGCGCGAGCTCAACATCGACGCCGAGGGCATCGACATGGGCCCGTCCCCGACGGACGCCGCCCTTGCCGCCGACCTGGCGCTGCCGATCGAGGAGCTCGAGCTCACCGTTCGTTCGTACAACTGCCTCAAGCGCGAGGGCATCCACTCCGTGGGTGAGCTCGTGGCGCGCTCCGAGGCGGACCTGCTCGACATCCGCAACTTCGGTGCGAAGTCGATCGACGAGGTCAAGGCGAAGCTGGCCGGTATGGGCCTCGCGCTGAAGGACTCGCCGCCCGGGTTCGACCCGACCGCCGCCGCGGACGCCTTCGGTGCGGACGACGACGCGGACGCGGGCTTCGTCGAGACCGAGCAGTACTAAGAGCTCGGGCCTCACGGTCCGTAACCTGGTGCGGGAGCGCTGTGCTTGATCGCGCCCACGCGACGGAGTCGCACATAGACTCCGACCCGCGCCCCTTCCAGGCCCCTTCGGGGGCCTGGATCTCCGACGGGTGACCGCCCGCTCGGATACTGACCCCGGTACCTGATACGGCCGGGGCAGACACCAAGGAGAAACACCATGCCGCGTCCCGCGAAGGGTGCCCGCCTCGGCGGTTCCGCCGCTCACGAGCGTCTGCTGCTCGCCAACCTGGCGAAGTCCCTCTTCGAGCACGGCCGCATCACGACGACCGAGGCCAAGGCTCGCCGCCTGCGCCCCGTCGCCGAGCGCCTGATCAGCAAGGCGAAGAAGGGCGACATCCACAACCGTCGCCTGGTGCTGCAGACGATCACCGACAAGGGCATCGTCCACACCCTCTTCACCGAGATCGCCCCGCGTTACTCGGAGCGTCCCGGTGGTTACACCCGTATCACCAAGATCGGCAACCGTCGTGGCGACAACGCCCCGATGGCCGTGATCGAGCTGGTCGAGGGCGAGATCGCCAAGAAGGCGACCGTCGCCGAGGCCGAGGCCGCCACCGTGCGCGCCGTCAAGGAGGCCGACGCGGCCGCCGAGGCTCCGGCCGAGGAGTCGAAGGACGCGTAAGCGTTCTTCGGACGATTCTCGCGAGCGGGCCCGTACCCCCTGGGGTGCGGGCCCGCTCCCGTGCGTTTGAGAGGATTTCCGCGTGAGCGATGACGTGCAGGACGGGTTCGTACGAGTACGCCTTGACCTTTCGTACGAGGGCAGGGACTTCTCCGGCTGGGCCAAGCAGCCCCAGGGCCGGCGCACCGTGCAGGGTGAGATCGAGGCCGCGCTGCGGACCGTGACGCGGTCCACGGAGACGTACGAGCTGACCGTCGCCGGCCGGACCGACTCCGGCGTCCACGCGCGCGGGCAGGTCGCCCACGTCGACCTGCCCGTCGAGCTGTGGGCGGAGCACCGGGACAAGCTGCTCAGGCGGCTCGCCGGGCGGCTCTCGCACGATGTGCGGGTGTGGAAGGTGGAAGAGGCTCCCAGCGGCTTCAACGCCCGGTTCTCGGCGATCTGGCGCCGCTACGCCTACCGCGTCACCGACAACCCCGGCGGCGTCGACCCGCTCCTGCGCGGGCACGTCCTGTGGCACGACTGGGCCCTCGACATGGACGCCATGAACGAGGCGGCGACCGCGCTCATCGGCGAGCACGACTTCGCCGCGTACTGCAAGAAGCGCGAGGGCGCCACGACCATCCGCACCCTTCAGGTGCTGCGGTGGGAGCGGCGGGACGACGGCATCCTCGAGGCGACCGTGAAGGCGGACGCCTTCTGCCACAACATGGTCCGCTCGCTCGTCGGCGCCATGCTCTTCGTCGGCGACGGCCACCGGCCGGTCGACTGGCCCGGCAAGGTGCTCGCCGCCGGCGTGCGGGACTCGGCCGTCCATGTCGTCCGGCCGCACGGCCTCACCCTCGAAGAGGTCGGCTACCCGGAGGACGCGCTGCTCGCCGCCCGCAGCAAGGAGGCGCGCAACAAGCGGTCACTCCCCGGGAGCGTTGGCTGCTGCTGAGGCCTGCGTCCGGCCGCGGGCGTAGATCTGGTTGAAGGCGAAGGTCCCGAGGTCGTCGCTGGCCTGGAAGATCGGCTTGTCGGCCTTGGTGACCTTCTTGCCGTTGGCGAAGCCGGCCTGGGTGAAGTAGGCGTAGCGGCCGATCGCGTTCGAGCGGCGCAGGCAGACCGTCGCGTGGCAGAACTCACGCACGCCGGCGCCCGCGAGCGGCGCGATGCCGCCGGTGGCCTGGGCCTTCGCCTTGAGGGCCGCGGCCTCGGAGGGGAAGACGGCCACGCCGACGGTGATCGCCACACCGTCCTTCACGTAGGTGGCGCGCAGGATCTTCTGGCAGCCGTTCTTCTTGAGGACGGCGCCGAGGCCGCCCTGCGTCACGGACGCGCAGTCGGCAGAGGCGGAGGTCGCGCCCTTCTTGTACGGGCGGCCGTTCATGCTCATCTTCTTGCCCGGGAAGAGGCCCTCCGCGGAGAGCGGGGCCTTGTCCTTCTTCGGGTCCGAGATGTAGTCCTTCGGGTTCGGCGGGGGCGGCGGCGCCACCGACGAGAAGGTCGGATCGGGCGTGGGGGAGCCGGTGGGGGAGGCCGTGACGGTGGGGACCCCGCCGTTCTTCGCCTCGTCGCCGGTCTTGTTCGTGCTGACGATCGCGGTGGCGACGATCGCGCCCACGGCGAGCGTGGCCAGCGCCCCGCCGCCGATCAGCAGCCAGCGCTTGCGGCGGTTGCGGTTCGCGGAGGCGTCGGCGAGGGCGCCCCAGTCAGGGGTCCCGCCGCCCTGCGCCCCGGGGAAGGGGTTCGGCTGCTGCTGCCCGGGGCCCGGCTGCCCGCCGTACGGCTGCCCGCCCCCGTACGGCTGCTGCTGCCCGTACTCGGGCTGTCCGCCGTAGCCGGGCTGCTGCCCGTACCCCGGCTGCTGTCCCTGGCCCTGCTGTCCCTGCCCCTGCTGCTGCGGCTCCTGTGGCCACTGCGGTCCCCCAAAGCTCATGCCGCGCATCCTAATCCGGTTGGGCGAAGGGGACGCGTGCGGTGACAATGCACCCCATGGGACATGTCGAGGCCGCACATCTTGAGTACTACCTTCCGGACGGGCGGGTCCTGCTCGGGGACGTCTCCTTCCGGGTCGGGGAGGGCGCGGTCGTCGCCCTCGTCGGGGCCAACGGCGCCGGCAAGACCACACTGCTCCGGCTGATCTCCGGGGAGCTCCAGCCGCACGGCGGCTCCGTCACCGTCAGCGGCGGCCTGGGCGTCATGCCGCAGTTCGTCGGCTCCGTCCGGGACGCGTCCACCGTCCGCGACCTGCTGGTCTCGGTGGCGCAGAAGCGGATCCGGGAGGCCGCGAAGGCGGTCGACGAGGCCGAGCACCTGATCATGACGGTCGACGACGAGGCCGCGCAGATGAAGTACGCGCAGGCCCTCAGCGACTGGGCCGAGGTGCAGGGCTACGAGGCCGAGACCCTCTGGGACATCTGCACGATGGCGGCGCTGGGCGTCCCGTACGAGAAGGCGCAGTTCCGGGAGGTGCGGACGCTCTCCGGCGGCGAGCAGAAGCGGCTGGTCCTGGAGTACCTGCTGCGCGGCCCCGACGAGGTGCTGCTCCTCGACGAGCCGGACAACTACCTCGACGTGCCCGGCAAGCGGTGGCTGGAGGAGCGGCTGAGGGAGACCCGTAAGACCGTGCTCTTCATCTCCCACGACCGGGAGCTGCTCTCCCGCAGCGCGCAGAAGATCGTCGCGGTCGAGCCCGGCCCGGCCGGCTCGGACGTCTGGGTGCACGGCGGCGGCTTCGACACCTTCCACGAGGCGCGGCGCGAGCGGTTCGCGCGCTTCGAGGAGCTGAAGCGGCGCTGGGACGAGAAGCACGCACAGTTGAAGAAGCTGGTCCTCAACCTGCGGCAGGCGGCCGCGGTCAGCCACGAGATGGCCTCGCGGTACGCGGCGGCGCAGACCCGGCTGCGGAAGTTCGAGGAGGCGGGCCCGCCGCCGGAGCCGCCGCGCGAGCAGGACATCCGGATGCGGCTGCGCGGCGGCCGGACCGGGGTGCGGGCCGTGACCGTCGAGAACCTCGAGCTGACCGGCCTGATGAAGCCGTTCTCGCTGGAGATCTTCTACGGGGAGCGGGTCGCGGTCCTCGGGTCGAACGGCTCCGGGAAGTCGCACTTCCTGCGGCTGCTCGCGGGGGACCCGACGGTCGCCCACACGGGTGACTGGAAGCTGGGCGCGCGGGTCGTGCCCGGGCACTTCGCGCAGACCCACGCGCACCCGGAGCTGACCGGGCGGCCGCTCGTCGACATCCTGTGGACGGAGCACGCCAAGGACCGGGGTGCGGCGATGTCGATGCTGCGGCGGTACGAGCTGGAGCGCCAGGGCGACCAGCCCTTCGACAAGCTCTCGGGCGGGCAGCAGGCCCGCTTCCAGATCCTGCTCCTGGAGCTCGCGGGCACCACGGCGCTGCTCCTGGACGAGCCGACGGACAACCTGGACCTGGAGTCGGCCGAGGCCCTCCAGGACGGCCTGGAGGCGTACGACGGCACCGTGCTGGCCGTCACGCACGACCGGTGGTTCGCGAAGAGCTTCGACCGCTTCCTGGTCTTCGGCTCGGACGGGGTCGTCCGGGAAACGCCGGAGCCGGTGTGGGACGAGCGGCGGGTCGACCGGGCGCGGTGACCTCGGCGGTCGGCGGTCGGCGTCGGTGACCGGCCGTCGTGCTTGGCTGCGGGGCCGGGGGCTCCGGTCGGCGGACGGAGTCCGGCGCAGCCGGGCGAAGCCGGGGAGGCCCCTCGGGGCCGAGCCGCGCGAGGGTGGCGTGGGGGAGAGGTCGCCGGAGCCGGTGTGGGACGAGCGGCGGGTCGAGCGGGCGCGGTGACCTAGGGCTGTCGGCTGTCGGCTGTCGGGGGCCGGTGGCCGGTGGGGGCGGTGCGTTTTGACCCGTCGAGGGTGGCGCGGGTACTGTTGCGGTTTGTTATGCGTATTGGCTTCGTCGTTTTCACACGAAGAGCTCTTACGCAGGTTCCCTGGAGCAGTTACCAGTGGCTCGCATACGGGCGGTGTCCCGGCAGTGCAGGCCCCAGCTGCATGATCGCTTCAGGTGTGTCTGGACTCCATCCACTGAAGAAGCGAAGGCTACGAAGTGCGTACGTACAGCCCCAAGCCCGGCGATGTCACTCGCCAGTGGCACATCATCGACGCGCAGGACATCGTCCTGGGCCGTCTGGCGACCACGGCTGCGAACCTCCTGCGAGGCAAGCACAAGCCGGTCTACGCCCCCCACATGGACATGGGCGACTTCGTCATCATCATCAACGCTGACAAGGTCCACCTGTCCGGCAACAAGAAGACCCAGAAGCTGGCGTACCGCCACTCCGGCTTCCCGGGTGGTCTGCGCTCCGTCCGTTACGACGAGCTGCTGGACAAGAACCCCGAGAAGGCCGTCGAGAAGGCCATCAAGGGCATGATCCCCAAGAACACCCTGGGCCGCCAGATGCTCTCGAAGCTGAAGGTCTACGCGGGCGAGAACCACCCGCACGCTGCGCAGCAGCCGGTCCCGTTCGAGATCACCCAGGTCGCGCAGTAGTTCCGGCCACACCCCCTAAGAACGAAAGAAATCTGAGGAGCATCGTGGCCGAGACCACCCCCGAGACCCCCGTCGACGAGTTCGAGGGCGTTGAGGAGTACACCACCGAGACCGAGCTCGTCGAGGGTGAGTACACCTCCGAGTCGCTCGCGTCCCGCTTCGGCGACCCGCAGCCGGCCGCCGGCCTGGGCCGTCGCAAGAACGCCATTGCCCGCGTCCGGATCGTTCCGGGCACCGGCAAGTGGAAGATCAACGGTCGCACCCTTGAGGACTACTTCCCCAACAAGGTGCACCAGCAGGAAGTCAACGAGCCCTTCAAGGTGCTCGAGCTCGACAACCGCTACGACGTCATCGCCCGCATCGCGGGTGGCGGTGTCTCCGGCCAGGCCGGCGCCCTGCGCCTCGGTGTGGCCCGTGCGCTGAACGAGGCGGACGTCGAGAACAACCGCCCGGCGCTGAAGAAGGCCGGCTTCCTCTCCCGCGACGACCGTGCGGTCGAGCGCAAGAAGGCCGGTCTCAAGAAGGCCCGTAAGGCTCCGCAGTACAGCAAGCGTTAATCACGCCTGCTCGGACTGTTTTCGTACGCCCCGGCGGCACTGCCCGTGCCGTCGGGGCGTACGTTTTTTCATAACCTTTTTCATCTTTCATCAGCTTGGGCACGTATTTCTCGGAGGACAGCTGTGGGACGACTCTTCGGCACGGACGGCGTACGCGGCGTCGCCAACGCGGATCTGACGGCGGAGCTCGCGCTCGGCCTCTCTGTGGCGGCGGCGCACGTGCTGGCCGAAGCGGGCACCTTCGAGGGCCATCGGCCGACCGCCGTGGTCGGGCGGGACCCGCGCGCCTCGGGAGAGTTCCTGGAAGCGGCCGTCGTGGCGGGTCTCGCCAGCGCCGGTGTCGACGTGCTGCGCGTCGGCGTCCTCCCCACCCCCGCCGTGGCCCACCTCACCGGCGTCCTCGGCGCCGACCTCGGCGTGATGCTCTCCGCGAGCCACAACGCGATGCCCGACAACGGCATCAAGTTCTTCGCCCGCGGTGGCCACAAGCTCGCCGACGACCTCGAGGACCGCATCGAGTCCGTGTACGAGGAGCACCGCACCGGCGCTCCCTGGGCGCGCCCGACCGGTGCCGGCGTCGGCCGGGTCCGCGACTACGACGAGGGCTTCGAGACGTACGTCTCCCACCTCCTCACCGTCCTCCCCAACCGTCTCGACGGCCTCAAGGTCGTCCTCGACGAGGCCCACGGCGCCGCCGCCCACGTCTCGCCCGAGGCCTTCACCCGGGCCGGCGCCCAGGTCGTCACCATCGGTGCCGAGCCGGACGGCCTCAACATCAACGACGGCTGCGGCTCCACCCACCTGGGTCTGCTCCGCGCCGCCGTCGTCGAGCACGGTGCCGACCTCGGTATCGCGCACGACGGCGATGCCGACCGCTGCCTCGCCGTGGACGCCGCGGGCAACGAGGTCGACGGCGACCAGATCCTCGCCGTACTCTCCCTCGCCATGCGCGAGGCCGGGACGCTGCGCGGCGACACCGTCGTCGCGACCGTCATGTCCAACCTGGGCTTCAAGCTCGCCATGGAGCGCGAGGGCCTGAACCTCGTCCAGACCGCGGTAGGCGACCGCTACGTCCTGGAGTCCATGAAGGAGAACGGCTACGCGCTCGGCGGCGAGCAGTCCGGGCACGTCATCGTGCTCGACCACGCCACCACCGGCGACGGCACCCTCACCGGCCTGATGCTCGCCGCCCGGGTCGCCGCCACCGGCAAGTCCCTCGCGGAGCTCGCCGGCGTCATGGAGCGCCTGCCGCAGATCCTCATCAACGTCCCGGACGTCGACAAGTCCCGTGTGAAGACCTCCGGCGACCTCGCCGCCGCGGTCACCGCCGCCGAGACCGAGCTCGGCGCCACCGGCCGCGTCCTGCTGCGCCCCTCCGGCACCGAGCCGCTGGTCCGCGTCATGGTCGAGGCCGCGGACATCGAGCAGGCCCGCGCGGTCGCGCAGCGTCTCGCGGACGTCGTGAAGTCCGCGCTGGGCTAGGCTTTCTGAAGCACCGTCATGCAGATGACCGAGGGCCCGTCGCACCGATTCCGGTGAGGCGGGCCCTCGCGTGCGTGGAGCCTCCCAGCGCCTCCGGCGCCGGGGTCAGCCCCTCCGCAGCCGACGCTTGAGGCGTCCGCGCTGGGTCCGCCACAGCCGCTGCTGCAGGGCCAGGGTCGCCGTACCCGCCAGGATGATCCCCAGCAGGTTGAGCAGCAGCTGCCCGATCGACCCCCACATCTGCGCGAACTCGCCGTAGCTCAGCGCCACCGCCGCGTTCGCCGCCGCCGGGACCGTCGTCACCGAGATCGCCACCCCCACCAGGGCGCCCGACTTCGAGGACGTCAGGGAGAGGGTGCCGGCCGCGCCCGCAAGCAGTGCCACCACGAACGAGAACGGGTCCGGCTGCCAGATGAAGCCGGTCTGCGGGCGTTCCGCGTCCAGCATGGAGTCGCTGAACAGGCCCAGCCAGTCCATGAGCAGGCTGAACAGGGTCGTCGCCAGGATCGCCGACAGGAAGCCGATGAGCAGCGCCGTCAGCGAGCGGGCCGCCAGCCTCGGGGCCCGCTGCACGATCGCCGTGCACACCCCGGCGAGCGGGCCGAACTCCGGGCCGACCGCCATGGCGCCCACGATCAGGATCGCGTTGTCCAGGACGACACCGCAGGCCGCGATCATCGTCGCGAGCCCCATGAAGGAGAGATAGGTGAAGGAGAGCGTCGACTCCTCGTGGGTCGCCTCCGCCAGCTGCTCCCAGATCACGGCGTCCGCACCCTCGCCCGGAGCCTCCACCTCGGCCGCGTCCGCCCGGGTGGACATCGACAGGTCGATGTTCTCCACCGCGATCGACCCGTCCTGATCGATCCTCATGTCGCGCAGTCCGTGCAGCAGTTCGTCGGCCGACTCGCGGGCCGTGTCGCACATGACCAGGTCCCCGACGGGATCCCTGGCCACGCCCGGCAGCACCACGAGATGCGTGGTGCCGACCGTCGACTCGATCAGCTCGACCGCGGCCGTGGTGCGGTCCGCCGGGACGATCATCCGCAAATGCAACATTCCCAGAGCTTACGGACGTCAGAGCTTGCGGAGGCTCAGCCTCTGCACCTTGTGGTCCGAGCCCTTGCGGACGACGAGCGTCGCGCGGCCGCGGGTCGGGGCCACGTTCTCCAGCAGGTTCACCTTGTTGATGGTCCGCCACATGGTGCGGGCGTAGTCGAGGGCCTCCTCCTCGGAGACCTGGGTGTAGCGCTGGAAGTACGAGTCGGGGTTCTGGAACGCGGTGTCGCGCAGCTTGCGGAAGCGGTTGAGGTACCAGCGCTCGATGTCCTCGGGACGCGCGTCCACGTACACCGAGAAGTCGAAGTAGTCGGCGAGACCGACGCGGGTGCGGCCGTCCTTGCCGGGCAGCGCCGGCTGGAGGACGTTGAGCCCCTCCACGATGAGGATGTCGGGGCGGTTGACGACGAGCCGCTCGCCGGGCACGCGGTCGTAGATCAGGTGCGAGTAGACCGGGGCCGTGACCTCCTCCTTGCCCGCCTTGATGTCCGCGACGAAGCGGGTGAGCGCCCGGCGGTCGTACGACTCCGGGAAGCCCTTGCGGGCCATGAGGCCGCGCGCCTTCAGCTCCTCCATCGGGTAGAGGAAGGCGTCCGTGGTCACGAGCTCCACGCGCGGGTGCTCCGGCCAGCGGGCCAGGAGGGCCTGCAGGAGGCGGGAGACCGTCGACTTGCCGACGGCGACGGAGCCGGCGACCCCTATGACGAAGGGCGTGCCGCGCTGCTCCGCGCTCTCGCCGAGGAAGGTGTTGAGGGCGCCGCGGAGGCCGCTGGTGGCCTGCACGTAGAGGTTGAGCAGCCGGGAGAGCGGGAGGTAGACGTCCCGCACCTCGTCGAGGTCGATGACGTCCCCGAGGCCGCGGAGCCGCTCGACCTCGTCGGCGGTGAGGGGGAGGGGCGTCTTGTCGCGGAGGTCGCTCCACTCGGCGCGGGTGAAGTCGACGTACGGGGTCGCCTCGGACGGGCGGCGGTTGCCGGTGCCGTTCCGGGGGGTCCCGGGGGCGGGGCCCGGCCCCGGGCCCTGCTCGGGGCCGTCTCCGGGGCCGTCTCCGTTGGTGCTTCGTGGCGGCGAAGTGATCACCCAGCCATTGTCGTGGGTCGGGGGGCTTCGTGGACCGTGGGGTCGGTCACGCGACAAAAGCCT
Source organism: Streptomyces gardneri (assembly GCF_006539185.1). Classification (GTDB taxonomy): domain Bacteria; phylum Actinomycetota; class Actinomycetes; order Streptomycetales; family Streptomycetaceae; genus Streptomyces; species Streptomyces gardneri. The sequence goes on along the minus strand of NZ_BJMN01000012.1, from coordinate 143,808 downwards.
TTGTCCGGCCGTCGGGGGAGGGCGATCATGCTCATGCCGCCCACGTAGAGCACGCGAAGAGAAGCAGAGAGACACCACACATGCGTACGTACAAGAGAAGCGCCGCAGTCGCCGTCGCCGCCGTCTCCCTCGCGCTGCTCGTCACCGCCTGCGGTGCCGGGGAGAAGAGCGGTGACCAGGGCAAGGGCACCGGCAAGGAAGGCGCGCCCAGCACCTCCGCCACGAGCGCGCCCGCGGCCGAGGTGCTGTCGGCCGCCGAACTGGAGAAGCTGATCGTCGGGCAGGCCGACCTGCCGGGCCACAAGGTGCAGAAGGCCAAGGCCGGGGAGGTCCCCCTGGCCGCCGCGGTCTCCACCGACAAGCCGTCCTGCAAGCCGCTCGCCGACGTCATGTCGTACGTCGCCCCCGGAAAGCCGGGCGCCACCGTGACGCGCAAGGCCATCGAGGTGCCGAAGACCGACGGCTCGGCGGCCTCGCCGGAGGAGGCGCTGGGCGCGCTGGCGGCGCCCGTGACGGGCGTGACCCTCGGCTCGTACGACGGGCAGGGCGCCCAGGAGACCTTCGCCTCGCTGAAGACGGCCGGCACCGAGTGCGCGGGCGGCTTCACCCTCATCGGCGGCGGCGAGAAGACGAAGATCTCCGCGGTCGCGCCGGAGCCGGTGACCGCGGGCGAGGAGGCGCTCGCCTGGACGGTCACCACCGACCTGGACGGCCGGCCGTTCGTCACCAAGGTGGTCGTCTTCCGCCAGGGCGGCACCCTGGCCTCGTTCTCCACGCTCAGCCTCGGCGGCACGGTCAAGGCCCTGCCGAAGGACATCGTCGACGCGCAGGCCGCCAAGCTCGGCTGATCACGGGTCCGGCCCCGGCCCGTGGGCTCCGGGGTTCGGCGGCCGCCGACGCGCAGCCGCCGAACCCGGCCGACTCCTCCCTTCCGGGCACCTTCCGTCCTAGGCTTCCGACATGTGCGGAATCGTGGGATACGCCGGCGGTCAGTCGGCACTTGATGTGGTGGTCGCGGGCCTGAAGCGGCTCGAATACCGGGGCTACGACTCGGCCGGTGTCGCGGTGCTCTCCGACGGGGGACTCGCCGCGGCCAAGAAGGCGGGCAAGCTCGTCAACCTGGAGAAGGAGCTCGTGGACCGGCCGCTGGCCGGCGGTTCCGTGGGCATCGGACACACCCGCTGGGCCACCCACGGCGGGCCGACCGACGTCAACGCACACCCCCATCTCGACAACGCCGGGCGCGTCGCCGTCGTCCACAACGGCATCATCGAGAACTTCGCCGCCCTCAGGGAGGAGCTCGCCGACCGCGGGCACGATCTGGCCTCCGAGACCGACACCGAGGTCGTCGCCCACCTCCTCGCCGAGGAGTTCTCCTCCGCCGGGGACCTGGCGGAGGCCATGCGGCTCGTCTGCCGCCGGCTCGACGGGGCCTTCACCCTGGTCGCCGTCCACGCCGACCAGCCCGAGGTGGTCGTCGGCGCCCGCCGGAACTCCCCGCTCGTCGTCGGCGTCGGCGAGGGCGAGAACTTCCTCGCCTCCGACGTGTCCGCCTTCATCGCCCACACCCGCTCGGCGATCGAACTCGGCCAGGACCAGGTCGTCGAGCTCACCCGGGACGGCGTCACCGTCACCGACTTCGACGGCGCACCCGCCGAGGTGCGGGCCTACCACGTCGACTGGGACGCCTCCGCCGCCGAGAAGGGCGGCTACGACTACTTCATGCTCAAGGAGATCGCCGAGCAGCCCAAGGCCGTCGCCGACACCCTCCTCGGCCGGATCGACGGCTCCGGCCGGCTCACCCTCGACGAGGTGCGCATCCCCGACGCCGTGCTCCGCGAGGCCGACAAGGTCGTCATCATCGCCTGCGGCACCGCCTTCCACGCCGGGCTCATCGCCAAGTACGCCATCGAGCACTGGACCCGCATCCCCTGCGAGGTCGAGCTCGCCAGCGAGTTCCGCTACCGGGACCCGATCCTCGGGCAGAAGACCCTGGTGATCGCGATCTCGCAGTCCGGCGAGACCATGGACACGCTGATGGCGCTGCGGCACGCCCGTGAGCAGGGCGCCAAGGTGCTCGCCGTCTGCAACACGAACGGGTCGACGATCCCGCGCGAGTCCGACGCCGTGCTGTACACGCACGCCGGGCCCGAGGTCGCCGTCGCCTCGACGAAGGCCTTCCTGACGCAGCTCGTCGCCTGTTATCTGCTGGCGCTGTATCTCGGTCAGGTGCGCGGCACCAAGTGGGGCGACGAGATCCACGCCGTCGTCCGCGAGCTGGCGAGGATCGGCGACGAGGTCGAGCGGGTCCTGGAGACGATGGAGCCCGTCCGGGCCCTCGCCCGCTCCCTCGCCCACAAGGACACCGTCCTCTTCCTCGGCCGGCACGTCGGCTACCCGGTGGCCCTGGAGGGCGCGCTGAAGCTCAAGGAGCTCGCGTACATGCACGCCGAGGGCTTCGCCGCCGGAGAGCTCAAACACGGGCCGATCGCGCTCATCGAGGAGGACCTGCCGGTCGTCGTCGTGGTGCCCTCGCCCAAGGCCCGTTCCGTCCTCCACGACAAGATCGTCTCCAACATCCAGGAGATCCGGGCGCGCGGTGCGCGGACCATCGTGATCGCCGAGGAGGGCGACGAGGCGGTCGTCCCGTACGCCGACCACCTCATCCGGATCCCGGCGACGCCTACGCTGCTCCAGCCGCTGGTCTCCACGGTGCCGCTCCAGGTCTTCGCCTGCGAGCTCGCCACCGCGCGGGGCAACGAGGTCGACCAGCCGCGCAACCTGGCCAAGTCCGTGACCGTGGAGTGAGTGGGAAATGATCATTGGGGTGGGGATCGACGTGGCGGAGATCGACCGCTTCGCCGCGTCGATCGAGCGCACACCGGGGCTGCTCAAGCGCCTCTTCGTCGAGGGGGAGCTGCTGCTCCCGAGCGGCGAGCGGCGCGGGGTGGCCTCGCTCGCGGTGCGGTTCGCCGCGAAGGAGGCGCTGGCGAAGGCGCTCGGTGCGCCGGGCGGCCTGCTCTGGACGGACGCCGAGGTGTACGTCGAAGGCACCGGGCAGCCGCGGCTGCGGGTGCGCGGGACGGTGGCGGCGCGGGCGGCGGAGCTGGGCGTGCGGCACTGGCACGTCTCGCTGAGCCATGACGCGGGCGTGGCCTCAGCGGTGGTGATCGCGGAGGGGTGAATCCTTCGAGGTGTACGAGCCCGGGGCCCGGCCGTTTCCACGGTCGGGCCCCGGGCCGTACGGCGCGCGACTGCCAGGGCCGGCGTCGGGTTGCGTGTGCCGCGCGCGTCTAGGGGGTGCCGTCGTCCTCCTCCGGCGCTGCCGCTCCGCGGCGGCGGGAGCGGGACAGGACGAGGGCCGCGCCTCCGAGGGCGGCGAGGCTCGCCGCCGCGAGGGTGACGGGGAGGATACGGCTGCCGGTGGCGGCCAGGCCGCCGGTGGATCCGGTGGATCCGGTGGATCCGGTGGATCCGGTGGTGTTCGTGCTTGTGCTCGCGTGGGTGTTGGGGCCGGTGTCTTCGGTGGTGCTCGTGCCTGTGTCTGCGCCGGTGGGTGTGGGTGTGTCTGTGGGCGGTGGCGGTGGCGGTGGCGGTGTGGTCGTCGAGTCCGGGCCCGGGGCTGTGTCTGTCGGTTCCGTCGGTGTCGGTTCCGTGGTTGCCGTTGCCGTTGCCGTTGCCGTTGCCGTTGCCGTTGCCGTTGCCGTTGCCGTTGCCGTTGCCGTTGCCGTCGGAGTCGGGGTCGTGTCCGTCGGGGCCGGGGTCGTCGGTTCCGTGGTCGTCGGTTCCGGGGTCGGGCCCGTCGGCTCCTGCGTGGTGGTCGGCGTGGGTTCCGGGGTCGGTTCCGGTGGCGCCTTCCGTGCCGTCTGGGTCACGGCTCCGCCCGCCACCGTGTAGAGCGTGTGCTCCTCCGGGTCCAGGGCGAGTGCGGCGGGCCGTTCGCCCGTCGTGATCGTCTCCGTCACCTCGCCCTTCGCCGGGTCGACGACCGCCACGGACGAGGCGCCGGTCCTGGCCGCGTAGAGGGTCGAGGTCCCCGGGTCGTACGCGAGGGCCTTCGGGTTGCCGTCGACGGTGAGGGTGCCGGTGACCTTCTGCTCCCTCAGGTCGACGACGGAGACCGTGCCGGCGGCGAGGTTGGCCACGTACCCCGTGCGGCCCACCGGGTCGACCGTGACCCCCATGCTGCCGAGGGCGGTGGAGCCCAGGCTGACCGTGCCCGTGAGGCGGCCGGTGGTGCCGTCGACGGTGTTGAGGACGTTGCGGTAGACCACGGAGCCGTTCTCGACGGCGCCGCCGACGTAGGTCGCGTACCCCGTGTGGTGGGTGGTGTCGACGGCGAGGCCGGCCGGGTGGAAGGGCAGGATGACGGGCTCGCCGACGGGCGCGCCGGTGGCCGTGTCGTACACCGTCACCGACTTGGCGGCCTGGTTGCCGACGTACAGCCGTCCCTGCCCCGGGTCGGCGGCGAGATGGGTGACGCTGCCGTCGATCGCGATGCGGTGGTCGGTGAGGGTGCCGCTCGCGCTGTCGTAGGCGGCGATCCGGGTGGAGAGGCCGAGGTAGACCGTGCCGGAGGCGCCGAGGGCCATCACCGTGGCCGGGGCCGGGAGCGCGACGGGCTCGCCGACGGGGTCGCCGGTGGCCGTGGAGTAGACGGTGAGGCGGTGGGTCGTGCCGTCGCTGCTGCTCACGTAGAGGCGGTCGCCGGCCGGGTCGACCTCGGCGTCGAGGGCGCTGCCGGAGGGCGGCGTGAGGGTGCGGAGGTTCTCGTGGAGGGGTGGTGGCGGCGTCGCCGCCGTGCTCGTGAGCGCGAGCACGGCGACGGCCGTCAGGAGGGGTGTTCTCACTGGAAGGTCACCGGCACGTACACGTCGTACTTCCGGTCGGAGCTGTCGAAGTGGTCCGCGCGGGTGACGATCGCGCAGGTCACGCCCGACCGGCCGCAGGTGACGGTGTCGGAGATCTTCGCCTTGACGTGGATCTGGACGGAGAAGGAGCCGAGGCCGCCGGACTCCGTGAACGGGGAGGAGTTGGACGGGGACATCCAGTACCAGTCGCTGTTCACCCAGTGGGAGGCGCCGGTCGTGCCGGTCTCGTCCTGGCCGCCCAGGCAGGGGGTGGGCTTGCTGTTCCAGGTGGTCGGGTCGGCGGTGTTCACCCCCGCGGGTATCGCGCAGAGGCCTACGTAGACGCCCTGGTCGGGGTTGTAGCCGGAGCCGGTGACGGTGACGTTGGCGCCTGTGGCGGGGGCGGTGTTCGGGGCGGTCAGGGCGAGGTTGTAGGTGCGGGTGCCGTCCGTGACCGTGCGGTTCGCGGTGGCGGCGGAGGCGGTGGAGGCGAGACCGACGGTGAGGGCGGCGGCTGAGGCGAGGGTGAGGGCGGTACGGGCGAGGGTGCGGGTGTTGCGGGTGCCGTGGGTGCGGTTGAGGAGGCTGGTGCGCATGGCGAAGCTGCCCTTCCAGGCGGTGGCTAGTTAGGTAAGGCAAACCTAAGTTGATCGATGAGGGGGCGTCAACCCTCGTCCCCGGGCGGTGGCTTGAGGACTGCGGCAGACTGCTGACCATGCGTACCGCTCATCGCGTGGAGACCGTCCGGGCCGCCGAGGCCGCACTCATGGCCCGCCTCCCGGAAGGCGCCCTCATGCAGCGCGCCGCCGCCGGACTCGCCGCCGCCTGCGCCGGATTGCTGCCGCGGGTGTACGGGGCGAGGGTCGTGCTGCTCGTCGGCAGCGGCGACAACGGCGGCGACGCGCTGTACGCCGGAGCCCGGCTCGCCCGGCGGGGGGCCGGGGTGACGGCCGTACTGCTCGGGTCCGCGGCCCATGAGAGCGGACTCGCGGCGTTCCGGGCGGCGGGTGGACGGACCACCGACGACCCCTTCGAGGCGCTCGCCGCCGCCGACCTCGTCCTCGACGGCATCACCGGCATCGGCGGGCGGGGCGGACTCCGGCCCGACGCCGTCCCGATCGCCCGGGCCGCGCGCGGCTCGAACGCCGTCGTCGTCGCCGTCGACCTGCCGAGCGGCGTCGACGCCGACACGGGGGAGGTGACCGGGGAGGCGCTGCGGGCCGACGTGACGGTGACCTTCGGGGCGTACAAGCCGGCGCTGCTCGTCGACCCGGCGAGGGAGTACGCGGGAGCGCTGCGGTTCGTCGGCATCGGTCTCGACCCCCACCTCCCCGGCGTCCCCGAGCTGGAGGCCCTCCAGCACGAGGACGTCGCACGGCTGCTGCCCGCGCCCGGGGCCGAGAGCGACAAGTACCGGCGCGGGGTCCTCGGCATCGTCGCCGGATCCACCCGCTACCCGGGCGCGGCGGTCCTCGCGGTCTCCGGGGCGTTGCGGGGCGGGGCGGGGGCCGTGCGGTACGTCGGGCCCGCCGGGGACGCGGTGCTCGCGCGGCACCCCGAGACCCTCGTGCACTCCGGGCGCCCCGACAAGGCCGGGCGCGTGCAGGCCTGGGTCGTCGGGCCCGGGCTCGGCGAGGGGCCCGGGCCCGTCGTCGCGGTCGCCGAGGTCCTCGCCTCCGACGTGCCGGTCCTCGTCGACGCCGACGGCCTGCGGGGCCTCGACCCGGCGGTCGTACGGGCCCGCCGCCCCGCCGCCACCCTGCTCACCCCGCACGCGGGGGAGGCGGCGGCGCTGCTGGGCGTCGCACGGGAGGAGGTGGAGGCGGGGCGGCTCGCGGCGGTACGGGAGCTGGCGGGGCGTTTCGGGGCGACGGTGCTGCTCAAGGGGTCGACGACGCTGGTGTGCGGGCCGGATGGCGGGCCCGTACGGGTCAATCCGACCGGCACGCCGTGGCTCGCGACGGCCGGGAGCGGGGACGTCCTCTCGGGCCTGGCGGGCTCCCTCCTCGCGGCGGGCATCCCGGCGGTGGAGGCGGCCTCGGCCGCCGCGTACCTGCACGGCTTGGCGGCGCGGCGGGCGGCGGCGGGGCGGGGCGGTGGTGCGGGCGCGGGGCCGGTGACGGCGAGCGAGGTGGCGGAGTCCCTGCGGGGGGCCTGGCGGGACGTGGTGGCGCCGGCGTCGTAGGTGGGGCGGTTCGGTTCGGGCGGCCCCCACTCGGGCGAACCCGTTGCCCCACCCGTGGGACCCGGCGCGCTGGGAGCGCGGAGCGCGGATTGGGTGGGTGGGGTGATCAGTCGCAGAAGAAGCCGTACCGCGCCGTTGCTGTTCGGGCTCGCCGCCGTCCTCGCCCTCGGGCCGACGTCCGCCCTCGCCGACACACCCGAGCCCGTCGTGCCCGCCGCCGACGCGTCCGGGCCCGTCCCGCCTGCCGCCGTCCCGCCTGCCGCCGTCCCTCCCCTCGCCGATACGTCCGAGCCCGTCCCGCCCCCGTCAGCCGTCGACGCGCCCCCCGCCGAGGCCGACACTTCCGAGTCCGTCGACCCGCTCGTGCCCGGGGTCGTCGGTGCTGGGCGGGCCGAGTATCCGATGGACACTCCCGATCAGGTGCTGCCTCCGCTGCAGTCACAGGGGGACGTCCCCGTGCCCGAGCCGGAGGCGGATGTCGACGAGTTGGTCGAGTATCTGCCGCGCAGCGTCATCGGGGCCGCCTGTACCGCCACCACCGGGACCCATCAGCGGCAGGTCGAGCGGCTGCTGAAGCTGACGGTGGACGGCGTGCAGTCGGCCGCCGACTGCAGGGCCGTCAAGGCGTTCCAGGTACGGGAGAAGATCAAGCCCGCCAACGGGTACGCCGGGCCCGTCACCTGGGCCAGGGCCGAGCTGCTCGCCGCCCGGAAGAATCTCGACCCGGGGCGGCGCTGCCCCGTGAAGAAGTACGCCGTCGCCTGTGTCGACCTCGACCGTCAGCTGATGTGGGTACGGAAGGACAAGAAGGTCACCTTCCCGGTGGTCAACATCAGAAGCGGGCGCGTCGGATACGCGACCCGAACCGGTTGGCACGCCGTCTACTGGCGCCACAAGGACCACTGGTCCTCCATCTACAACACCCCGATGCCCTTCTCCCAGTTCTTCAGCGGCGGCCAGGCCTTCCACGCCGTCTACGGGCAGATCGCCACGCCCACCGGCAGCCGGGGCTGCGTCAATCTGAGCTACGCCAACGCCCGGAAACTCTGGGACGTCCTCCGCAAGGGTGACCGGGTCTACATCTGGGGTAAGCGGCCCGGTCGCTGACACCTGAGAGACTGGGCGCGATGACTGAGACACCTCCGCCCCGCCGAGCCCGCGCCGAGATCGACCTGCGTGCGCTGCGTGCGAACGTCCGCACGCTGCGCGCCCGCGTCGCCCCCCACGTCCGGATCATGGCCGTGGTCAAGGCCGACGCGTACGGACACGGCGCCGTCCGCTGTGCCCGCGCCGCCCTGGAAGCGGGCGCGGACTGGCTCGGTACGGCCACCCCGCACGAGGCGCTCGCCCTGCGCGCCGCCGGGATCACCGATGTCCCGGTCATGTGCTGGCTCTGGACCCCCGGCGACCCCTGGGACCAGGGCATCGAGGCCGGTCTCGACATGTCCGTGAGCGGGATGTGGGCGCTGGAGGAGGTCGTCGGGGCCGCGAAGGCGGTGGGGAAGACCGCCCGGATCCAGCTCAAGGCCGACACCGGGCTCGGGCGCAACGGCTGCCAGCCCGCCGACTGGCCCGAGCTGGTGGGGGCCGCCCTGAAGGCGGAGGTCGACGGGCTCGTCAAGGTGACCGGGCTCTGGTCGCACCTCGCCTGTGCCGACGAACCCCACCACCCCTCGATCGCCGCGCAGCTCGACGTCTTCCGTTCCCTGCTCGACCACGCCGAGCAGGCCGGTGTCCGGCCCGAGGTCCGGCACATCGCGAACTCGCCGGCCACGCTCACCCTGCCCGAGGCCCACTTCGACCTGGTCCGGCCGGGCATCGCCATCTACGGCGTCTCGCCCAGCCCCGAGCTCGGCACCTCCGCCGAGCTGGGGCTCCGGCCCGTCATGTCGCTGAAGGCGAGCGTCGCCCTGGTCAAGCACGTCCCGGCGGGGCACGGCGTGAGCTACGGCCACCACTACGTCACCGGCGCCGACACCACCCTCGGTCTCGTCCCCCTCGGCTACGCCGACGGCGTCCCCCGGCACGCCTCGGGCCGCGGTCCCGTCCTCGTCGGTGACACCGTCCGGACGGTCGCCGGGCGCGTCGCCATGGACCAGTTCGTCGTCGACCTCGGCGGGGACACTCCCGAGCCCGGCACCGAGGCCGTGCTCTTCGGCCCCGGTGACCGGGGCGAGCCGACCGCCGAGGACTGGGCGGTGGCCGCCGACACCATCGCGTACGAGATCGTCACCCGGATCGGCGCGCGCGTCCCGCGCGTCTATCTGGACGAATAGGGGAGCCGGCGTGGGCGAGTCCAGTGGCAGCGGTACGAGCAGTTGGCGGCGGGCCGGGTTCGCCGGGGCCGCGATAGGCGTCCTCGCCGCCGGCGCGGCCGCCGGAGTCGCCGTCGAGCGGCTCACGGTCGGCCGCTCCGTCCGCCAGAAGGCCCGGCTCGCCCTGGACGCCACCGGCCCGTACGGCAGCCTCCGCGGCACCTCCGGCCGGGCGCTCGCCGAGGACTCGACCGTCCTGTACTACGAGGTCGACGAGGTCGAGGCGGACACTCCGCCCGCCCGTCGCCGACGGCTCTTCGGGCGCAAGGACCCCGCCCCCGTCACCGTCGTCTTCAGCCACGGCTACTGCCTCAACCAGGACTCCTGGCACTTCCAGCGGGCCGCGCTCCGCGGTCTCGTCCGCACCGTCCACTGGGACCAGCGCAGCCACGGCCGCTCCGGCCACGGCGTCGCCCAGTCCGGGCCCGACGCGGTGCCCGTCTCCATCGACCTGCTCGGCCGCGACCTCAAGGCCGTCCTCGACGTCGCCGCGCCGGAGGGCCCGCTCGTCCTGGTCGGGCACTCGATGGGCGGCATGACGGTGATGGCGCTCGCCGAGCAGTACCCGGACTTCGTCCGCGACCGGGTCGTGGGCGTCGCCCTCGTCGGCACCTCCGCGGGGAAGCTCGCCGAGGTGTCGTACGGGCTGCCGCTCGCCGGCGTCAACGCCGTCCGGCGGGTCCTGCCGGGCGTGCTCAAGGCGCTCGGGTCGCAGGCGGAGCTGGTCGAGCGGGGGCGCCGGGCGACGGCCGACCTGTTCGCGGGGCTGATCAAGAAGTACTCGTTCTCCTCGAAGGACGTGGACCCGGCGGTCGCCCGCTTCGCGGAGCGGATGATCGAGGCGACCCCGATCGACGTGGTGGCGGAGTTCTACCCGGCCTTCGCCGAGCACGACAAGGCCGCCGCCCTCGCCGCCTTCGCGGATATGCCGGTGCTCGCGCTCGCCGGGGACAACGACCTCGTCACCCCCAGCTCGCACACCGAGGCCGTCGCCGGTCTCCTCCCGGACGCGGAGCTGGTCATCGTCCCGGACGGCGGCCACCTGGTGATGCTGGAACACCCCGAGGCCGTCACCGACCGCCTCGCCGACCTGCTGGTCCGTGCCGGTGCGGTCCCGGGGCAGGGGCCGGGGCCCGCGACGGTGAGGACCGACGCCCGCAAGAGTTAGGTTGGCGGGTATGGAAGCAGCGCACCCGCCCGTCTCCGGCGCCACCCTCGCCATCGACTCCCCCGAGCAGATGGGGGACCTCGGCCGCCGGCTCGCGAAAATCCTCCGCCCCGGCGACCTCGTCATGCTCACCGGCGAGCTCGGCGCCGGGAAGACGACCCTGACGCGCGGCCTCGGCGAGGGCCTCGGTGTGCGGGGCGCCGTCACCTCCCCGACCTTCGTCATCGCCCGTGTCCATCCGTCCCTGGTCGGCGGTCCGGCCCTCGTGCACGTCGACGCGTACCGCCTCGGCGGCGGCCTCGACGAGATGGAGGACCTCGACCTGGACGTCTCGCTGCCCGAGTCCGTGGTGGTCGTGGAGTGGGGTGACGGCAAGGTCGAGGACTTGACCGACGACCGGCTGCACGTCCTCATCCACCGCGTCACCGGCGACACCGACGACGACCGGCGCACGGTCGTGCTGCGCGGGATCGGTTCGCGCTGGGCCGACGAGGACCTCGACCTCGGCTGAGGGAGCGCGGGCAGTGCCCCGCCCGGCGGCGGCGCGTACGTCTGATCGTAGGAGCTTCCGACAACGTGTCGGGAAGATATTGCGTGGGTCGTACGTGCCGTGGTCACATGGATGCACGAGCTGGTTAGGTGTACCTAACCTACGGGAGGCATGCATGGCCACGCCAGAGCGCGCGGAAGCGCGAGCGGGAGCGGGACACGGCCGGGACCACGTGTCGATGGGCGAGCTGCTGGCGTCCTGTGCCGCCGCGCGCGCCCTGTCCACCCCGCCGCGCAGACCCGGCCCCGAGCAGGGTGAGGAAGCGGTTGCGGAGACCGTCGGAACACGGCGGGACGAAGCCGCCTAGGAGACGACGACGACCTTCGCGCCGATCGACGCGAACGTCCACAGCGCGTCCCCGTCCGCCCTCTTCATGCGGATGCCGCCGGTCTTCTTCGACGGGTCCGGCTTCGGCGTCGAGCCGTCCACCGCCGCGCTGAAGCCGATCACCACGTCCTCGTTCGTCGCGAACCGCACCACGTGCTCGATCCGCACCCCGTCCGAGCCGGTGACCGCGCCCGAGCGCGACGTCACCGTGTAGGCGCCCGGCAGCGGGTTCACCGTGCTCGGCATCACCGAGAACGCCCGGGTGGCCTTGCCCTTGGAGCTCACCAGCCACACCTTGCGGTCGGCCAGCGCGTACACGACCCGCTCGCCCGTGCCGGAGCCCGCGGGGACCGCCAGCGGGTCCTTCGCCGGCTGCTTCGGGCCGCCGCTCGGCGAGACGGACGGGACGGCCGTGCCCGGCTTCGTCGGCTTCGCCGACAGATCGGCGGGGGCGTTGGCCGAGGCCTGGTACGCGAGGACGCCGACCGCGACGACGGCCGCCGCGGTGAGCCCGGCCACGAATCCCGAGCTGCTCCTTGCCACCGTGCCCACCTCTCGTACGAACGTATCGAAGGGTGACGGTAGCAGCCGGTGCCCCCGCGGGCGGGGCGCCGTGCCCGGGGTGACGTGCGCGGGGGTGCCCGCCCACGGCTGCCGGGTACGGCTCCCGGGGCGCCGCCCGTCCCCGGAGCCGTAGGCTGTTCGCGTGCTGTTGCTCGCCTTGGATACCGCCACCCCTGCCGTCACCGTCGCCCTCCACGACGGCGAGGCCGTGCTCGCCTCGTCGAGCCAGGTCGACGCCCGCCGTCACGGGGAGCTGCTGCTGCCCGCCGTCGACCGGGTCCTCAAGGAGGCCGGGCTGACCCTCGACACGGTCACCGGCGTCGTCGTCGGCGTCGGCCCCGGCCCGTACACCGGCCTGCGCGTCGGCCTCGTCACGGCCGCGGCCTTCTCGTCCGCGCTCGGCGTGCCCGTGCACGGCCTGTGCACCCTCGACGGCCTCGCGTACGCCTCCGGGATCGACGAGCCCTTCGCCGTCGCGACGGACGCGCGCCGCAAGGAGGTCTACTGGGCGCGGTACGAGGACTCCCGCACCCGGGTGACCGACGCGGCCGTCGACCGGCCCGCCGAGATCGCCGAACGCCTCGCGGGCCTGCCCGTCGTCGGCGCCGGCGCCCGTCTCTACCCCGAGGCCTTCCCCGACGCCCGCGACCCCGAGCACCAGTCGGCTGCTGCGCTCGCCGCGCTCGCCGCGGAGAAGCTGGCGGCCGGCGGCGAGGGCTTCCTCGACCCGCTGCCCCTGTACCTGCGCCGCCCCGACGCGCAGGTGCCCAAGAACTACAAGGTGGTCACGCCCAAGTGACCGGCGGCGTGGAACTGCGCGAGATGCGCTGGTGGGACATCGCCCCCGTGCTGGCCCTCGAGGACGAACTGTTCCCCGAGGACGCCTGGTCGGCGGGGATGTTCTGGTCGGAGCTCGCGCACGCGCGCGGCCCCCGGGCCACCCGCCGCTACGTCGTGGCGGAGAACGGCGAGGGCGAGCTCGTCGGCTACGCGGGACTCGCCGCGGCCGGCGGACTCGGGGACGTACAGACGATCGCCGTCTCCCGCGACCAGTGGGGTACGGGCCTCGGCGCCCGGCTCCTCACCGACCTGCTCCACCACGCCACCGCCTTCGAGTGCGACGAGGTCCTCCTCGAAGTGCGCGTGGACAACACCCGGGCCCAGAAGCTCTACGAGCGCTTCGGCTTCGAGCCCATCGGTTTCCGGCGCGGCTACTACCAGCCCGGAAACGTGGACGCGCTCGTGATGCGACTGACCGTTCAAGGAACTGAGACTGATTCTGATGGCTGCTGACGAACCCCTCGTACTCGGCATCGAGACCTCCTGCGACGAGACCGGCGTCGGCATCGTCCACGGCACCACCCTCCTCGCCGACGCCGTCGCCTCCAGCGTCGACACCCACGCCCGCTTCGGCGGTGTCGTGCCCGAGATCGCCTCCCGCGCGCACCTGGAGGCGATGGTCCCGACGATCGAGCGCGCCCTGAAGACGGCCGGGATCTCCGCCAAGGACCTCGACGGCATCGCCGTCACGGCCGGGCCCGGGCTCGCGGGCGCGCTGCTCGTCGGCGTCTCGGCCGCGAAGGCGTACGCCTACGCCCTCGGCAAGCCGCTGTACGGCGTCAACCACCTCGCCTCGCACATCTGCGTCGACCAGCTGGAGCACGGCAAGCTGCCCGAGCCGACGATGGCCCTGCTGGTCTCCGGCGGGCACTCCTCGCTGCTGCTCTCCTCCGACATCACCTCCGACGTGCGGCCGATGGGCGCCACCATCGACGACGCGGCCGGCGAGGCCTTCGACAAGATCGCCCGCGTCCTCGACCTCGGCTTCCCCGGCGGACCGGTCATCGACCGGCTCGCCAAGGAGGGCGACCCGAAGGCGATCGCCTTCCCGCGCGGGCTCAGCGGCTCCCGGGATCCCGCGTACGACTTCTCCTTCTCCGGCCTCAAGACCGCCGTGGCCCGCTGGATCGAGGCGAAGCGGGCGGCCGGCGAGGACGTGCCCGTCCGGGACGTGGCCGCGTCCTTCCAGGAGGCGGTCGTGGACGTCCTCACCCGCAAGGCCGTCCGGGCCTGCAAGGACGAGGGCGTCGACCACCTGATGATCGGCGGCGGCGTCGCCGCCAACTCGCGGCTGCGGGCCCTCGCCCAGGAACGCTGCGAGCGGGCCGGCATCCGGCTGCGCGTGCCGCGCCCGGGCCTGTGCACGGACAACGGCGCGATGGTCGCGGCCCTCGGCTCCGAGATGGTCGCCCGCAACCGGCCGGCCTCGGACCTGGAGCTGTCCGCGGACTCCTCCCTGCCGGTGACGGACCCGCACGTGCCCGGCGCGCACCACCACGACCACGCGCACGACCACGACCACGTGCACGAGGTCAGCAAGGAGAACCTGTACTCGTGAGGCTCACCCTCATGTGGGAGGCGCGGGCCGCCCAGGGGCGCGGCGGCGAGCTCCTGGAGTGGGCCAGGGCCCAGGTCCTGGCCCACGAGCCGCTGCGCCGGGAGATCTTCCGCGCCCCGCAGGACCGGGTCCTGGTCCTCACCTGGTGGGAGGCCGGGGCCTTCGACGCCGAACTGCCCGAGCTGCCCGAGCCGGACGCGGAGCTGATCACCCGTCCGGTCCACCGCTGGCGCTTCGAATCGGTCGAATAGGCGACACGAGACCGAAAATCGAGCAACCTTTCGCCCGGATCGGGCATCACACAGCGCGTGAAGAAGAAGATCGCGCTGTGGGCGGCGCTGACCGCCGTCGCCCTCCTGGTGACCGGCTGCACGGCGGAGGACCCCGCCGCCGCTCCCACTCCCACGACTTCCAGGGACGCCGGGAAGGCCGGGGAGGCCGGGGAGGCGGGGCAGAAGGCGCCCGGGGCACCCGAGGGTGCCGTGGCCGCCGCGTACCGGAAATGGGGCCTCAAGCCCTTCGCGGCCCCGCCCGCGCCGCCCGCGGTCAAGCCGGTGGTCCGCGCGCCCGGCGGCCCCGTACCCGTCATCAGCGACATCCCCACCACCGAGAAGATCGTCTTCATCACGATCGACGACGGGGCCGAGAAGGACCCCGAGTTCGTGCGGATGATGAAGGACCTCAAGGTCCCCGTGACGATGTTCCTCACCGACTCGGCGATCCGCGGCGACTACGGCTACTTCGCCCCGCTCGCCGCCCAGGGCCACGGCGTCGCCAACCACACCCTCACCCACCCCAACCTCCGCACCCTCTCCGGGGAGGCCCAGCGCCGGGAGATCTGCGGCCAGCAGACGAAGCTGGCGAAGGAGTACGGCACGGCGCCGCGCCTCTTCCGCCCGCCGTACGGCAACTGGAACGAGGACACCCGCGCCGCCGCCGGGACCTGCGGGGTGGACGCGATCGTGCTGTGGCGCGAGTCCATGCAGATCAAGAACATGCAGTACCAGCGCGGGGACCGGAAGCTGCACCCCGGCGACATCATCCTGGCCCACTTCCGGGGCCCGTCCGAGCTCAAGGGCCGGACGATGACCGAGATGACGGCCACGATGCTGCGCAGGATCCAGGAGCAGGGCTTCACCGTGGCCCGTCTGGAGGACTACGTCTAGGCCTTGTCCGGCGGATGGGGCCTGCGGGGCCTGTCCGGAAGATTTCTCCGGCGCGGTGTCGATGCGGGCCCGGCCCGTTCGACGTATGTGTGGAAGGCGGGGAACGGCCCCGCCACCGCACCACCGAGGAGTCGTCATGCCCCGCTTCCTGTCCCTCGTCCGCATCGAGGAGAACACGATCGACATGGAGAGCGCCGACCCCGGCTTCGAGCAGCGGATGGGTGCGCTCTTCGAGGAGATCACCAAGGCCGGCGCCATGGTGGACACCGCCGGGCTCAGGCCGACCGCCGAGGCCACCCGGATCACCTGGTCGGACGGGCAGCTGTCGTACACCGACGGACCGTTCACCGAGACCAAGGAGGTCGTCGGCGGCTACGCGATGCTCCAGTGCAAGGACATGGCCGAGGCCGTCGAGTGGGGGAGGCGCTTCCTGGCCGTCCACCCGCCGCAGTGGAAGGTCGGCCTGGAGGTCCGCGAGGTCGAGGAGTTGCCGGAAGGCTGACCCGCACCGGGCCGTCGGCTGTGCTGTCATGTGAACCGTGACGGTGGAGAGCACCCTTGAGACGGTCTTCCGGATGGAGTCGGCGCGGATCATCGCCACGGTGGCGCGGATCGTCAGGGACGTCGGCATCGCCGAGGAGATCGCCCAGGACGCGCTCGTCTCCGCCCTCGAACAGTGGCCGCGGTCAGGGGTCCCGGACCGGCCGGGCGCCTGGCTGACGGCCGCCGCGAAGCACCGCGCCGTCGACCTCGTGCGGCGGCGCGAGACGTACGCGCGCAAGCTCGCCGAGGTCGGCCGGACGCTGAGCGAGGAGTCGTACGACCCCGAGCCGTCCGGCCCCGGCGACATCGACGACGACGTCCTCCGGCTCGTCTTCACCGCCTGCCACCCGGTGCTCTCCGCCGACGCCCGCGCGGCGCTCACGCTGCGGCTCGTCGGCGGGCTCCGGACCGACGAGATCGCTCGGGCCTTCCTCGTCCCCGAGGCGACGGTCGCGGCCCGGATCACCCGTGCCAAGCGGTCGCTGGCGAAGGCGGGCGTGGAGTTCGAGGTGCCGTACGGGGCGGAGCGGGCCGCCCGGCTCGGCTCCGTCCTGGAGGTCGTCTACCTGATCTTCAACGAGGGGTACGCGGCCACCGCGGGCGACGACCTGCTGCGGCCCGCGCTGTGCGAGGACGCGCTGCGGCTCGCCCGGGTCCTCGCCGGGCTGATGCCGGAGGAGGGCGAGGTCCACGGCCTGGCGGCCCTGCTGGAGCTCCAGGCGTCCCGCTTCGCGACCCGGACCGGCCCCGACGGGCAGCCGGTGCTCCTCGCCGACCAGAACAGGAGCCGCTGGAACCGGCTGCTGATCCGGCGCGGGTTCGCCGCCCTGGAGCGCGCCGGCGACGGGCGCTCCTACGGCCCGTACGCCCTCCAGGCCGCCGTCGCCGCCTGTCACGCGCGGGCGGTGACCTACGAGGAGACGGACTGGCGGACCATCGCCGCCCTGTACGGCCGGCTCGCGGCCGTCGCGCCCTCCCCGGTGGTCGAGCTGAACCGCGCGGTCGCCGTCTCCATGGCGGACGGCCCGGAGGCCGGTCTCGTGCTCGTCGACGCCCTCGCCGACGGGACCGCCCTGGCGGGCTACCACCTGCTGCCGAGCGTGCGCGGCGATCTGCTGGCCCGGCTGGGGCGGACGGCGGAGGCCCGGGCCGAGTTCGAGCGGGCGGCCTCGCTCACCCGGAACGCGCGCGAGCGGGAGCTGCTGCTCGGGCGGGCGCGGGCGGCCGGCTCTCAGTAGCGGAGGATCCGGCCGGCCGCGGTGCCGACGAGGACCGTGCCGTCGGGGGCCGCGTGCACCGAGAGCGGACCGTACGGCGGCAGCGGGCGCCGGTCGAGGACGGTGCCGTCGGCGGCGTCGACCGAGAGCAGGGTGCCGTCGGTGCAGAGGGCGTGCAGGACGCCGCCGTGCGCGTCGAGGTCGACGACCGTGAGGCTCTTGGGCGAGCCCTCCGCCTCGGAGCCCAGGGGCAGGGTCCAGACGACGTCCCCGGCGGGGAAGGCCCGGCGGACCAGCTCCGTCCAGCCGTGCAGGAGCGCGGGCCCGCCGGCGTCGGAGACGTACACCGCGCGGCCGAGCGGGCGGTCGACCCGGAAGGGCTCCAGCGGGAAGAGCGTCGTCTCGGCGCCGGAGCGGGGGTCGAGCGCGATCACGTCCAGGCGGCGCCGGCCGAACAGCAGCTCGGGGCAGCGGCGGGCGTCGACCGGGACGAGGTCGTACCGGTCCGGCTCGTGGACCGTGACCAGCGGGGTGCCGTCGGCGGCGAAGACCCGGGTGTTGGGGTCGGGACCCTCTTTCTCGCTGCTGCGGTCGTACGTGTCCCGGATCGCCCACGCCCCGTCCGTACGGGCCGAGAGCGCGGCCGAGAAGGGCACCGAGGGGTTGTCGAGGACCGTGCCGTCGGAGGTGTCGACGAGCGGGAAGTCGGTCCGGGTGCGGGAGTCGGGGCCGGCGACGACGACGCGTGCCGTCCGCTCGTCGGCCGAGACCTCGATCCGCGTGCCGCCGACCGCCGACGGTGCGGGCACGCTCCACAGCAGCGTCCCGTCGGGGGCCCGGCATTCGAGCGCGGTGTGCTTCCGGGTGGCGAGCACCCGGCCGTCGCTCAGCCCCGCCACGGCCCGGACCCCGCCCCTGCCCTCGTAGGTCAGACCGGCCCGCTCGGCGAGCGCCCGCAGGACCTGCGGCGCGGGACCCCGGTCGGGGTACGGGAGCGGGGCGTCCGGGGCGAGCGGCTGCTTGCGGAGGGCGGACAGGTCGACGGCGTCGGGGGCGAGGCCGCGCCACTCCTCGCGGGCCACGACGGCCCCGGACCGCTCGAACTCCACCCCGTCGTGCATGGCGCAGAAGGTGAGTTCGAGGGTGCTCGCGTCCGTCCAGCGGATCAGCTCGACACCCCAGTGGGGATCGGCGAAGTCGACGCGGTGGCCGCTTGTGGGGTCGAGGAGGACGAGGCGGCCCTCGCGCATGTACGCGTCGCCGTTGTCGAAGCCGATGGCGAGGAGCGGGAGCGTGGGGTGGAAGGCCATCGTCTCCGTCTCCATGGCCACGGTCAGGACGTGCGCGCAGGAGAGGTCGGCGGTGCGGTAGACCGCCACCCGGCTCAGCTGCGACAGCACCGAACTGACCGCGATCCACTCCCCGTCGTCACTGAGGACCGCCTCGGTGGCGAGCCCGAACAGCTCGGGGAAGGGCTCCTCGTGGAAGACCGCGCGCGGGGTCGCCGTCGGCTGCTCAGGCATGGTGCTCCGTCAGGTGGGTGAGGGTGGTGCGGGTGAGGACCGCCAGGGCCTCCGGTGTCGCCTGCGGCGCGAGGACCCGGAAGGACGCGGCGAAGGCCGCCGACTCCGCGCAGAGCGTGCGCGCCGCCAGGGCCTGGTTGAGGCGCGGCATCACTTCGTAGGAGCAGTCCGGGTGCTCGCCCTCGACGAAGGCCCGCAGGCTTTCCTCGTACGAGGCGTACTCGCCGTCGTACGCCCAGCCGTCCAGCGACAGCAGCAGCGGGAACCGCGCCCACACCTCCCACGCGGCGAGCGGCACGTCCTCGTACGTGGCGTCCTGCTGGCGGTCCGCGAGCCGCAGTAGCGTCGCGAGCTCGGTCATGAACGCGGGCACGCCCTGCGCTCCTGCGGCCGCCCGCCAGGTCCTGCGGTCCGCCTCCGGGCAGGTGTCGAGGAACTCCTCGCTGAACACGGTGGAGAGGTAGTCCAGTTGGGAGGCGAGGTGCTGCGGGGTGACCCGCCAGGCGGGGTCCCAGTAGTCCGTCCGTGTGACGCGGCCGAAGCGCAGGACCTCCCACTCCAGCGGGTCGGATCCGCCGGCGGCCAGTCCGACGAGGTGCGCGATCGGACCGGTGGTGAACATGCCCTCCGGATACAGCGCCACGACTCTCCGCCCCCCAGGTCTGGATCCTGCCGCCTAGGGAACTCTAGCCACGGGCCGCCGGGTCACCGACCGCAGGTCACGGGCCGGGAGGTCACGGGCCGGCAGTCACCGGCCCCCGCCCGCCGGGCGGCCGATCAGCATCGTCGGGGCTCCCGCGACCCGGGTGAGCAGCACCGTCGCGGAGTTGGGGCCCTTCGGCTTCACCTTCCGCCGGATCTCCTCGGGTTCGACCGCCGAGCCGCGCTTCTTCACCGTCAGGGTGCCGACCTCGCGCTCGCGCAGCAGGGCCTTCAACTTCTTGAGGTTGAAGGGGAGTTCGTCGGTGATCTCGTAGGCGGCGGCGTACGGGGTGGGGGTGAGCGCGTCCGCCGTGACATAGGCGATCGTCTCGTCGATCAGACCGCCGTCCAGCTCCTGTGCCACCTCGGCGACGAGGTGCGCGCGGATGACGGCGCCGTCCGGCTCGTAGAGGTAGCGGCCGACCGGGCGGACCGCCGGGTCGGGCAGCCCCCGGCCGGTGAGGCCCGCGCCGGAGGGCAGGAGTGTGGCGCGGCGGGCGCCCGGCTCCGTGCCGAACCAGAGCACGGCCTCCTTCACGTCCCCGCCGTCCGAGATCCACTCGGCCTCGGCGTCCTCCGGGACGGCCTCGTGTGGGATGCCGGGGGCGACCTTCAGGGCGGCGTGCGGGGCCTTGCGGGCCGCCTCGACGGCCCAGGAGAGCGGCGGGGAGTACGCCTCGGGGTCGAAGATCCTGCCCCGGCCGCCGCGCCGCGCCGGGTCGACGAAGACCGCGTCGTACGGGCTCGTGTCGATCTCGGTCACGTCGGCGCACCGGACCTCGATCAGCTCCGCGAGGCCGAGCGCCTCGGCGTTGGCGCGGGCCACCTCGGCGGTGAGCGGGTCGCGGTCGACGGCGAGGACGGAGATCCCGGCGCGGGCGAGGGCGATCGCGTCGCCGCCGATCCCGGAGCAGAGGTCCGCGACGCTGCCGACGCCGAGCGCCTTCAGCCGGGTCGCCCGGTAGGTGCCGACGGAGGCGCGGGTCGACTGCTCGACGCCGTTGGGCGTGAAGTACATCCGGTACGCGTCCTCGGCGCCGAACTTCGCCACCGCGCGCTGGCGCAGCCGGGCCTGGCCGACCGCCGAGGTGACGAGCTCCGCGGAGTGGTCGCGGCGCAGCCGGGAGACGACCGCCAGCTCCTGGGCGGGGTCGTAGTCGCGCAGGGCGGCGAGGAGGGCCTGCCCTTCGGGCGTGAGCAGGGCGGTGAACTGGGCGAGGTCGGTCACCCGTCCCATTGTGGGCCCTGCGGCACTGTGGGCCGGCCGGGGGACGGTGGGAGCCGTACGGCGGTGTCGTGGTCCGGAGGGCGCTTCGACACTGACAGTATGCGGCGCCATACAGCTTGTACGACAAGAGGAAGAATTTATGGTGATCAGCGCGCACCCTTTCCGGCGGACCCTCGGGGCCGCTCTCGTCGTCGCAGCCCTCGCCTCCGCCGCCACGGCCTGCTCGGACTCCGGATCCGGACCCGCCGAACCCGAGCGCGGCGCCCCCGCGCCCGCCGCCGGCCAGCAGGGCCGGGCACAGGCCCCCGGCTCGGCCGGCGCGCTCAACGCGTACGTCGAGAGGGTCCGCAAGCAGAAGGCCGCCCGCGCGCTCGCCGCCAAGAAGTGGGGCCTCGCCAAAGCCCCGCTCGACGCGCCGGCCCCGCCGAAGGTCAAGCCCAGGATCACCACCCGCAAGGGATTCGAGACGGACGGCGAGGGTCTGCCGCCCGTCTTCACGACCGTGCCGACCAAGCAGAAGGTCGTCTTCCTGACGATCGACGACGGCGCGGAGAAGGACCCCGAGCTGCTGCGGATGATGAAGGACCTCCGGATCCCCTACAGCGCCTTCCTCAGCGACTACGTCGTCAAGGACGACTACGGCTACTTCGCGCGGATGCAGAAGTCGCAGGAGTCCGGGGTCGCCCTGCACAACCACACCCTCAACCACCGCTACCTGCCCGGGCTTTCGTACAAGCAGCAGAAGCGCGAGATCTGCGGGATGCAGGACGTCATCGAGAAGCGGTTCGGCAAGCGGCCCCCGCTCTTCCGCCCGCCGTACGGCAACTACAACGAGGACACGCTGCGCGCCGCGAAGTCCTGCGGGGTCAAGGCGGTCCCGCTGTGGTCGGCCGAGGCCTTCCCCGACCACATGGAATGGCGCGAGTGGGACCGGGACCTGCACCCCGGCGACATCGTGCTCACCCACTTCCGGGGCAAGGGCGACTGGAAGGGCACGATGCCCGACATGATCCGGCGGGTCATGAACGTGATCACGGCCAAGGGGTACGCGGTCGCGAAGCTCGAGGACTACGTGTGAGGGGCCTCGGTGCGGGAGGGCTCCGGGTGAGAGGACTCCGGGTGAGAGGACTCCGGGTGAGAGGGCCGGCACTCCGGATCGCGACCGGCGCGGTGCTGGCCGGCGCGCTGCTCTCCGTATCCGCCTGCGGTTCGTCGGTCGACCCGATCGAGCGGCTGGGGCGGAAGGCCGCGGAGCGGATGGGAACGCCGGACACGACGACCGCGGCGGAGAAGGCGGAGAAGGCGGAGCTGAAGGAGAAGGCGGACGGGGCGGACGGGGTGTCGTCCCGGAGAGTCGGTCGCGCCGACTGACGTCGCCTCCCGCGCCTCGGGGATCTCACCCTCCGGGGCACTCGCACGGCCCGCCCCCACTGCGGCACACGCAGCGCGTCTCGGACGGGTCCGCCGGGGCCGTCGGCCCCGGCGGTGCGGGGTGCGCCGTGGCCCACTCCTGGATCCCGAAGACCAGCGTGCCGATGCCCAGCAGCGCGGCGGCCAGGAACTGTCCCCCCGCCGTCCAGGGCCAGCCGCCGCGCAGCATCGCCCACGCGAGCAGCAGGGCGCCGCCCGTGATCGCCCCGAAGACCAGCACCGGCACCCAGTCCATCGGGGGCGGTCCGGCCGGGCGCGGGTCGTAGCTCGCGGCCCACCCGCGCATGCCCAGGGTGAAAGCGGCGATCAGGACGAGCACGCCCTCCAGGACGAGGAGGAGGACGCCGAACAGGGCGTCGCCGGCCGGGCGTACCGGGGGAGGGGAGGTCGTCATGGCCGCACCCTCGTACGGAACCGCGGGGTCCGCCACGGCGTTGCCCGTACCGAGACCGGAACGACGCACGGCGAGTCGGGGTGCCGCGGGGCGACGGAACGCGAATCGGGGCGGCGCAGGACGACGCGCGACGGCGTGGAATTGGCACTCCGCTTGACCGAGTGCTAATCGCGGTCATAGTCTCGGCTCTGGCACTCCCCACTGGAGAGTGCCAACACAGCGACGGGCAGGTCCGGCACCCGCGACGACGGATCCACCTGGTCGCCACCTCAGACAGTTGACCCCGTAATCTCCGAAGGGGGAGGTCGGATCGTGACGACCACCAGCTCCAAGGTTGCCATCAAGCCGCTCGAGGACCGCATTGTGGTCCAGCCGCTCGACGCCGAGCAGACCACCGCCTCTGGCCTGGTCATCCCGGACACCGCGAAGGAGAAGCCCCAGGAGGGTGCTGTTCTCGCCGTGGGCCCGGGCCGCTTCGAGAACGGCGAGCGCCTGCCGCTCGACGTTCAGGTCGGCGACGTCGTGCTCTACAGCAAGTACGGCGGCACCGAGGTGAAGTACAACGGCGAGGAGTTCCTCGTCCTCTCGGCTCGCGACGTGCTCGCGATCATCGAGAAGTAATTCACCGAAGTATCTGAAGCAGATGCTTTGAGCTGCGCCCCTTGACCCCGCACAGGGCGTCCGGGGGCGTAGTTCGTTTCCACCCCATTCCGAGAGGGCTGAACCGCTCCCATGGCGAAGATCCTGAAGTTCGACGAGGACGCCCGTCG
Source organism: Streptomyces gardneri (assembly GCF_006539185.1). Lineage (GTDB taxonomy): Bacteria > Actinomycetota > Actinomycetes > Streptomycetales > Streptomycetaceae > Streptomyces > Streptomyces gardneri. The sequence continues at coordinate 120,477 of NZ_BJMN01000012.1, read as the reverse complement.
CGCCCTTGAGCGCGGCGTCAACAAGCTTGCCGACACGGTGAAGGTGACGATCGGCCCCAAGGGCCGCAACGTCGTCATCGACAAGAAGTTCGGCGCCCCCACCATCACCAACGACGGTGTCACGATCGCCCGTGAGGTCGAGATCGAGGACCCGTTCGAGAACCTCGGTGCCCAGCTGGTGAAGGAGGTGGCGACCAAGACCAACGACATCGCGGGTGACGGCACCACCACCGCCACCGTGCTCGCCCAGGCCCTGGTCCGCGAGGGTCTGCGCAACGTCGCCGCCGGCGCCTCCCCGGCCGCCCTGAAGAAGGGCATCGACGCCGCCGTCAAGGCCGTCTCCGAGGAGCTCCTCGCCACCGCGCGCCCGATCGAGGACAAGTCCGACATCGCCGCCGTCGCCGCGCTCTCCGCGCAGGACCAGCAGGTCGGCGAGCTCATCGCCGAGGCGATGGACAAGGTCGGCAAGGACGGTGTCATCACCGTCGAGGAGTCCAACACCTTCGGCCTGGAGCTCGACTTCACCGAGGGCATGGCCTTCGACAAGGGCTACCTGTCCCCGTACATGGTCACCGACCAGGAGCGTATGGAGGCCGTCCTCGACGACCCGTACATCCTGATCAACCAGGGCAAGATCTCCTCGATCCAGGACCTGCTGCCCATCCTGGAGAAGGTCATCCAGGCCGGCGCCAGCAAGCCGCTGCTGATCATCGCCGAGGACGTCGAGGGCGAGGCCCTGTCGACCCTGGTCGTCAACAAGATCCGTGGCACCTTCAACGCCGTGGCCGTCAAGGCCCCCGGCTTCGGCGACCGCCGCAAGGCGATGCTCGGCGACATGGCCACCCTCACCGGTGCCACCGTCATCGCCGAGGAGGTCGGCCTCAAGCTCGACCAGGCCGGTCTGGACGTGCTGGGCACCGCCCGCCGCGTGACCATCTCCAAGGACGCCACCACCATCGTCGACGGTGGCGGCAACGCCGAGGACATCGCCGGTCGCGTCAGCCAGATCAAGGCCGAGATCGAGTCCACGGACTCCGACTGGGACCGCGAGAAGCTCCAGGAGCGCCTCGCGAAGCTGGCCGGCGGCGTGTGCGTGATCAAGGTCGGCGCCGCCACCGAGGTGGAGCTGAAGGAGAAGAAGCACCGTCTGGAGGACGCCATCTCCGCGACCCGCGCCGCGGTCGAGGAGGGCATCGTCTCCGGTGGTGGCTCCGCTCTGGTCCACGCCGTCAAGGTCCTCGAGGGCAACCTCGACAAGACCGGCGACGAGGCCACGGGTGTCGCGGTCGTCCGCCGCGCCGCCGTCGAGCCGCTGCGCTGGATCGCCGAGAACGCCGGCCTCGAGGGCTACGTCATCACCTCGAAGGTCGCCGAGCTCGACAAGGGCCAGGGCTTCAACGCCGCGACCGGCGAGTACGGCGACCTGGTCAAGGCCGGCGTCATCGACCCGGTGAAGGTCACGCGCTCCGCCCTGGAGAACGCCGCCTCGATCGCCTCCCTCCTCCTCACCACCGAGACCCTCGTGGTGGAGAAGAAGGAAGAGGAGCCGGCGGACGCGGGCCACGGCCACGGCCACTCCCACTGAGGCGTGTCCTAGCTCGTAGCTGATCACCGAGGCCCGGTGCCCCCGTCGCGGGGGCACCGGGCCTCGCTGCCTCATCGGGTCACCCCTCCACGGCGCCGAGCTGCCCCATGAGCCCGAGCAGGTCGTACTGCCACCAGCCCTCGACGATCTTCCCGTCGTCGCGGAAGCGGTGGATGACCGTGCCGGTCATGCTCACGTCCATGCCGGTCGGCTGAAGCCCCATGAAGTCGCCGGTGTGGGTGCCCCGCCACGTCCAGCGGGTGCAGACCCGGTCGCCCTCGGCGATCTGGTCGTCGACGGTGAAGGCGAAGTCGAAGCCGCCCCGCCACATCTCCACCTCGCGCCGGACGGCGTCCATGCCGATGACGTCCTGCTCGTTGGTCGGATCGTGGTCGTGGTAGCCCTCGGCCAGCACCTCGTCGAGCAGCGCGAGCTCCTGCTCCTGGGCGAGCTGCTCCATGAGCCGCCGGGCGTTGGCCTTGTACAGCGCCTCGTCCCTGACCACGTCCAGGTCGGTGAAGGTCGGCATCTCGTCACAGAGCGCGACCATCTCCCGGAAGATCCGATCGGTCTCGGGGAGCTGCGAGTTGCGCATGGCCACGTCGTACGAGGGGAACTCGACGATCTCCACGATGTGGGAGCCGTCGGAGCGGTCCTTGCCGACGATGCTGTGGGTCGCTGTCCGTTTGCCCTCGGTCTGTTCGACCCACTGGTCCATGAGCCGGTTCAAATCGTCCACCCGACTCGTCTTGCAGTCGATTATCTGTACGAACGTCATGGCGCCTCCCGACCCCGGTAGGACCCTTCCAGTCTAGGTTGGGCCCATGGAGCGGGCAGGGAGAGCGGGGCGAGCGGGGCCCGTCACGGTCCACAACGGCGCGGGAATCGTGGTGGTCGGCGACGGCAACCGTATCGGCGTACCGGAACGGTCGCCGGTCCGCTCGGCGTACTGGGAGCATGTGCGCAGGATCGCACCCGCCGAACTCGTCGACCGCGAAGGCGAGTTGGCGGAGCTCGCGGCCTTCTGCGGCCGTACGGACCCGGGCCCCGCGTACACCTGGTGGCGGGCGGAGGCCTGGGCCGGCAAGACGGCCCTGCTGTCCTGGTTCGCGCTCGACCCCCCGCCGGGGACGCGGATCGTCCCCTTCTTCGTCACGGCCCGCCTCGGCGCCCAGAACGACGTCGCCGCGTATGTGGACGTCGTCCTGGAGCAGCTCGCGGAGCTGGCGGGCGAAGGCCTCCCCGCCCTCCTGACCGCCGCCACCCGCGAGGCCCACCTGCTGCGCCTGTACGCCTCGGCCGCCGCGGCCTGCGCCGCCCGCGGCGAACGGCTGGTCCTCCTCGTCGACGGCCTGGACGAGGACCGGGGCGTGACGACCGGCCCCGACGCCCGCTCGATCGCGGCCCTCCTCCCGTACGACCTGCCCGTCATCGTCTCGGGCCGCCTCAACCCGCCGCTTCCGGTCGACGTCCCGGACGACCACCCGCTCCGCGACCCGGAGGCCGTACGGATCCTCGCCCCGTCCCCGAGGGCCCGCGCGATCCGGGTCGAGGCCGAACGCGAGCTGAAGTGCCTCCTGGAGGCCGGGGGACTCCCGTACGAACTCCTGGGCCTGCTGACGGCCGCGGGTGGCGGCCTCACGGCGGACGACCTCGCGGAGCTGACGGGCGGGGTGCCGTACCGGGTCAAGGACGTCCTGCGCACGGGACTCGCGCGCACCTTCGCGTCGCGCGGCGACGCCTACCTGCTGGCCCATGAACAACTGGCCGTACAGGCCCGGGAGATGCTCGGTGAACGGGAACTCGCCCGGTGGCGCGGCATGGTGGGTGCCTGGGCCGAAGACTGGCGGGAACGCGGCTGGCCTGAGGAGAGCCCCGCCTATCTGCTCCAGGGGTACGTCCCGATGCTGCGCGCGGCGGGCGAGGTGGACCGCCTGGTGGACAGCGCGTTGGACGCCGTACGGCACGAGCGATTGCTGATCCGGACCGGCGCGGACACGGCGGCGCTGGCGGAGGTGCGGGCCGCGGAGTCCGCGCACGTGGCCGGGGGCGACCGGGCGGACCTGGTGACGGTGGCGCTGCGCCTCGCGTTCCACCGCGGGGAACTGGAGCGGCGCAGCGCCGGCGTGCCGCCGGTGCTGGCGGCCGGATGGGCCGCGGTGGGGGAGACCGACCGGGCGGTGGGGCTCGCGCGGAGCATGGGCGGAGCGCACACGGTCACGGCGCTGTGCGCGGTGGCGGCACGGCTGCTGGATCACGGAGAACGGGAGCGGGCCGTCGGACTGGTCGAGGACGCGGAGGTCGCGACCCGGGCGTTACGGTCGGGGCCCGCGTACGACGAGGCCGCGAGGACCACCGCCCAGCTGTGGAGCGAGATCGGAGCGTACGACCGCGCCTCCGGTCTCGTTCGGAGGATCGGGTCCGCCCGCCCGGAGGTCCTCCGGGCGATGGTTCGCGCTTGGTGCGCGGCGGGGGAGTACGACCGGGCACTCGCCCTGGCCGAGGGGGATCCCGACCTTTCGACCCGGGCCACGGCGACCGCCGATGTCGTCGAGGCGCTGATCCGGGGCGGACGCGCGGGTGAGGCGGACCTGATCGCCCAGGTGTTGACCCGTGGCTTCCCGCACGGGGTGGTCCAGGTGCGCGCCTCTGTCGCGCTGCGCGAGGCGGGGTACGAGCGGCAGGCTGAGGCGGCCCTGTACACGGGGGCGGCACACCTCGGATGGGGGCTCGACGAGCCCCTGACCCGTGCCTCGGCCCGACGGGAGCTGGCGGTCGCCCTCGTGGCGGCCGGACGCTTCGACGCGGCACGCGAACAGGCGGACGGTGTGGGGCCTCAGCTGTTCGCGGAGGTGCTCGCTGAGCGGGGCGAGCGGGAGCGTGCGCTGGCCGCGGCCGAAGAACGGCTGGAGGCCGTCAGTGCGGCGGGGGTGCGGGGCCGGCTCGCCCGGCGGCTGGCCTCGGCGGGTGAGGTCGAGGAGGCATTGGCGCTGGCGGTCGGCGTGCCCGGGGACGAGGATTTCGGCGCGTGGCCGGCCATCGGGTCGGCCCTGTTGGCGTCCGGTGGGCTGGATGAGGTGGCGGCGCTCGCCGACAGGCTCGTCGCGAGCCCCGCCGGGAGGGACGTCCTGGGCGCACTCGTAGGCGCCCTCGTCGAACGGGGGTGGGCCGAGCGGGCGCGGGCCCTGGTGGCGGAGGCGCGGGTCCCGGCGCTCACCGTCACTCTGGCGCACGCCCTGCACCGCGCCGGCCGCGTGGCCGAGGCGAGGGAACTGCTCACGGAGGAGGAGCGACGGCACCGCGCCCCCACCCGCGCCACCCTGGTCGGCGAACTCGCCTGGATCGCACGTGCCGTGGGTGCTGCGGGCAGGCGGGACACGGCGGCGTCTCTCGTGGACGCCATCGGCGACGACTGGGTGCTCGACGCCCCGGCCGCCGCCTCCGCGATGCTGGCCGCGGGGCGGACCCCGCAGGCGGAGCGGTGTGCCTGGCGGTCCGGCCCCCTCCACATCGCCCCGCTGCTCTCCGAGGTCGTCACGGCTTACGCGGCCGAACGGGCCTTCGACCGCATCGACCGCTTGATCGGCCGCTCCGCCACGCCGGCTCAGGTGGTCGGGGCCGCGGCCGTCGCGTGCGCGCTCGTGGGCGACCGGCTGCGCGCGGTGGATATCCTCTCCCGCCTCTCCCGGGAGTCCGGCCTGGAGGCGAAGCGCGCCCTGATGGTCCTGCAGCTCGCTCACGAGGGGGATACGGAGAGGGCCAAGCTGCTGCTCGGGATCGCGGAGGGGCAGGGCGGCGGGGCTGCGTCGCGTCTGTCGTCCCGAGTCGCCTGGATCCGGTTGAGCCAGGGACGGATCGGTGCGGAACGGCTCGTACGCGGGATGATCGACAAATCGCCCCACGATGCCGCGGAAGCTCTGGCCAGCATCGATGCCTACGACGAAGCGGCCGAGCACGCGAGGAGCTTGGGTCCCGACGAGGCCTGGGTCGCCCTCCCCGGCCTCGTCACCGAGCTGCTGCGCGCGCGAGAGTACGATCGCACGGCGAACCTCCTCGCCGACCTGCACCACCTCGGCCCCGCTTGCGGATCGGCGTACGCCGTCCTCGCCCGTGCGCACCCGGACCCCGTCCGGGCTCGCCGGTTCGCCGCCTTGGCCCTGCGTTTCGGGGTGTGGGCCGACACGTTGCCCGCCGCCCTCGCGGTGGCGCCGGAGGCTCTGGAGCACGTGGAGGCCGAGGGGTACCGCCTACGCCGAGCGCTGGAGGTCTGACGCCCGCACCTCCTCCACGAAGGGTTCGCCGCGGACGTACCGCTCCACCTCCTCCAGCGCCTGGTCCGTCATGCGGTGGAGTTCGTTGCCGAGGGAGCCGGCGACGTGGGGGGTGAGCAGGACGTTCGGGAGGGCGTAGAGCGGGGAGTCCGGGGGCGGGAGCTCCGGGTCCGTGACGTCCAGGGTCGCGTGGAGGCGGCCCGAGAGGAGGTGGGGGAGGAGGGCCGTCTCGTCGATCAGGGAGCCGCGGGCCGTGTTGATCAGGGTGGTGCCGTCGGGCATCGCGGCGAGCTGGGCGGGGCCGATCATGCGGTACGTGGACGGGAGTTGGGGCGCGTGGACCGAGACGACCGTGCTGCGGGCGCACAGGTCGTCGAGGCCGGTCAGCTCCACGCCGGGCGGCGGGGTCGTCACGTACGGGTCGTACAGCAGGATCTCGAAGTCGAAGGGGCGGAGGAGTTCGATGACCCGGCGGCCGATGCGGGAGGCCCCGACGATGCCGATCGTGCGGCGGTGGTTGCCCCAGGCGGCGGACTCGGTGAGCCAGGCGTGGTCGGTGCGGATTTCGGCGTAGCGCTGGGCGGAGCGGAGGACCTGCTTTCCGGCGAAGAGGATCGCGGCGAGGGTGTATTCGGCGACGGGCAGCGCGTTGGCGGCGGCGGCCGTGGTGACGCGGAGGCCGCGGTCCCAGCAGGCGTCGGTGATGTGGTGCTTGACGGAGCCGGCGGCGTGGACGACGGCCCTCAGGCGCGGCGCGCGGTCGAGGACCTCGGTGGTGAGGGGGGTGGCGCCCCAGCCGGTGAGGAGGAGTTCGGCCTCGGCGAGGGCGGCGGCGGTCCGCGCGTCCGGGGCGGTGAGGTCGTGGGCGACGAGGTGCGGGTCGGTGCGGGTGAGTGCCGCGAGGCGCTGCCGGTGGGCGTCGGTGAGCAGGCGGTCCGCGGTGTCGGGGCCCATCGCGAGGAGCAGGGCGGGGCGGTTGTCAGTGGCGGGGTGCATCGTGGGACGTGTGCTCCTCACTTGACGCTGCCGGCGGTCAGACCCGCCTTCCAGTGGCGCTGGAGGGAGACGAAGGCGACGACGAGGGGGACGACGGCGAGCAGGGATCCGGTGACGACGAGGGGGTAGAAGTCGGGTTCCGCGTGGGCGTTGCTGTTCCACGCGTACAGGCCGAGGCTCAGGGGGTAGAGCTTCTGGTCGGAGAGCATCACCAGGGGGAGGAAGAAGTTGTTCCAGATGGCGGTGAACTGGAAGAGGAAGACGGTCACGAAGCCGGGCATGACCATGCGCAGACCGATGGACCAGAAGACGCGCAGCTCGCCGGCCCCGTCGATCCGGGCGGCCTCCAGGGCTTCGTCGGGGATGTAGCCCGCGCAGAAGACCCGGGAGAGGTAGACGCCGAAGGGGTTGACGAGGACGGGGATCAGGACGGCCCAGTAGGTGTTGACGACGCCGACCTCGCTGGCGAGGAGGTACATCGGCAGGGCGAGCGCGGTGGTGGGGACCAGCACGCCCAGGAGCACGACGCCGAAGAGCTGCTCCTTGCCCCGGAAGTCGTAGACGTGGAAGGCGTATCCGGCGGCGACGCTGACGAGGGAGCAGGCGAGGGCGCCGAATCCGGCGTAGAGCAGGCTGTTCGCGTACCAGTGGAAGTAGATGCCGTCGTTGTACTCGGCGAGCCGGGAGAGGTTGCCGCCGAGGTCGAAGCCGTCGAAGGAGAAGGCGTTTCCGGCGAGGAGGCCGCCGGCGTCCTTGGTGGCGGCGGTCAGCAGCCAGACGAGGGGGAAGAGCATGTAGACGACGGCGAGGACGAGGGCGCCGTTGACGGCGGCCTTGGACAGCCAGGGGTTGGCGGTACGGGGCTTGCTCATGCCCTCTTCCCCTTCCGGCCCGTCAGGCGCGTCACCGCGAAGGAGAGCAGCGCGGCCGTCAGGGCGAGGAGTACGGAGGCCGCGGCGGCGAGCCCGTAGTCGTTGCGGTCGAAGGCCGCGGTGTACGCGTACATGTTCGGCGTCCAGGTGGAGGTGACGGCGGAGCCGGTGCCCTTGTTGAGGATCAGCGGCTCGGTGAAGAGCTGGAGGGAGCCGATGACCGTGAAGAGGCCGACCATCGCGAGCGAGGCCTTGACCAGCGGGACCTTGATGGAGAAGGCGATGCGCCAGGCGCCCGCCCCGTCGACGGTGGCCGCTTCGAGGACGGAGCGGTCGATGGCCTGGAGGGCCGCGTAGAAGATGACCATGTTGTAGCCGAGCCACTCCCACAGGGCGATGTTGACGACGGAGGGCAGCGCGCCTTCGGGGGAGAAGAAGTCGAAGCCGATGCCTCCCGCCTCCATCGCCTGCACGACCGGGCTGAGCTGGGGTGTGTAGAGGTAGACCCAGATCAGGGCGGCGATGATGCCGGGGACGGCGTGCGGCAGGAAGAGCGCGAGCTGGAAGAAGCGGCGGGCGCGGGCGAGGGCCGAGTCGAGGAGCAGGGCGAGGCCGAGGGCTCCGACGAGCAGCAGCGGGATGTAGAGCAGGCAGTATCCGAGCAGGACGCCGAAGCCCTCGCGGAAGGCCCGGTCACCCAGCGCCGCCGTGTAGTTGTCGAGGCCGGTGAAGACGGTCTCGGTGCCGCCGAAGCCCAGTCCGGACTGCTTCTCGGTGAAGAGGCTGAGCCAGACCGCGTAGCCGATCGGCACCACCATCACCGCGGTGAAGAGGACGAAGAAGGGGGTCAGCAGGATCGCGGCGGCGCGGGTGCGGGCCTTCATCCGGTCAGCCCTCGACCTTCAGGCCGCGCTTGGTGAGTTCGGCGACGGTGGCGTCGTGGCCGGCCTTGACGGCCTCCTTGATGCCCGGGCCGCCCTGGGTGATCTTGCCGAAGTGGTCCTTGATGGTGGTGTTGGTGGTGCCGGTGGTCGGGCCCCAGGCCCAGTTGGGGTTGATGGAGGCGCCGGAGGCCTCGAAGAGGGCGTAGATGTCCTGGCCGCCGTAGTAGCTCGCGTCGAAGGCCTTCTTGGCGACCGGGCGCAGGGCCGCGGCGGCGGGGAAGGCGGAGGAGGTGCCGGAGGCGATGCGGGCCTTCACGCCCTCCTCGGTGGTGGACATCCACTCGGCGAAGGTGACGGCCGCCGCCTTCTGCTTGCTGTCCTTGGTGACGGCGAAGGAGGTGCCGCCGAGCATGCCGCTGGCGGGCTTGCCGTCCCAGCTGGGCATGGGTGCCACGGCCCACTTGCCGCTCTGCTCGGGCAGGGTGCCCTTGAGGACGCCCGCGCCCCAGGAGGCGCCGAGGTAGCCGATGGTGGTGCCGTTCTTGAGGGAGCCGGTCCACTCGGGGCTGAACGAGGCGTTCTTGTGGACGAGGCCGTCGTCGAGGAGGCCCTGCCAGTAGGTGGCGACCTTGGTGGTGGCGGCGTCGGTCGTGTCGATCTTCCAGGTGTCGTTCTGGGCCTTGAACCACTGGGCGCCGGCCTGCCAGGCCATCGCCTCGAAGGTGGTGGGGTCGTCGGGGAAGAACGTGGCGATACGGGCCTTGGCGTCGGCCTTCTTGACCTGCTCGGCGGCCTTCCTGAACTCGTCCCAGGTGGCGGGGGCCTGGACCTTGTACTTGGCGAACAGGTCCTTGCGGTAGAAGAAGGCCTGCGGGGCGGCGTCGAAGGGCACGGCCCAGGACTTGCCCCCGAGTGTGGTGAGTTCGACGGACTGCGGGAGCAGCTTGGCCCGGTCGGCCTCGGTGAACTGGTCGCCGATGTCCTGGAGCGCTCCGGAGCTCACGAACTCGGGGAGCGAGGAGTACTCGATGGAGACGAGGTCGGGGGCGTTGCCCGCCTTCACGGCGTTGGAGATCTTGGCGTATCCGCCGGCGGTGCCGGAGGGGATCTCCTCGAACTTCACCTGGATGTCGGTGTGGGAGGCGTTGAAGGCGTCGACGACGTCCTTGGAGCCCTTGGCCCAGCCCCAGAAGGTGATGGTCACGGGTCCGGCGGGCTTGTTCGCGGAGTCTTCACCGCTGCCGCCGCAGGCCGTGAGGACGGCGAGGGCGGTGGCGGTGCCGACTATGACACAGGACGTTCTGCTCCGACTGAGGCTCACGGCACGGCTCCTGAGGGCGGCGGGGAGGTTGTGGCCGTGATCCTGTGACCGTTCATGACCGAAGTCAAGAGCGAAAGATTGATTGATCGAAAAATGATCAGAGAGGGAGAGGTCGGGCGCCCCTCGAAAGATCAGGCGGAAGAGGTGAGTCGCATCCCGCACGAGTCCCGCACCCGCAGTCGCGGCAGCAGGCTCAGATGCCGCCGCGGCGCCTCCTCGCCGGACCCCGAATCCCCCGCGGCGCCCGCGGCGTCCTCTGTGAGTCGCTCCACCAGCAGCTCCGCGGCATACCGCCCCACCTGCCGCTTCGGCGGGGCGACCGCCGTCAGCGGGGTGTCGGCGAGGGCCGCGACCTCGTCGTCGTACGCGATCAGGGCCAGGTCCTGCGGCACCCGCACGCCCAGCTCGGCCAGGCGCTGCACGATCTCGATCGCGTCCACGTCGTTGTGGACGAGCGCCGCGCCCGCCAGACCCGAGCGGACCGCCTCGTACAGCGCCCGCACGGCCCGCTCGAAGCCCTCCGGATCCGCCTCGGCCGGTACGGACTCGATGACCGGCCGGGGCTCCTTCAGGCCCAGCGTCCCCAGCGCCTCGGCGTACCCGGCGCGCACCGCGAGCGCGGTCGGGGAGTCCCCGCGGGCCACGAGCAGCGGCGTCGCGTGGCCGAGTCCGAGCAGGTGGCGCAGGGCGAGCAGGACGCCGTGGCCGTGGTCGGAGACGACCCGGTCCAGACCGTCGAGCGGGCTGCCGGGCTCGGCCCTGCGCTCCAGGAGCACGGCCGGTACGGGAAGTTCGGCCAGCCAGTCCCCGTAGGCGAGCCGGTCCTCGGGCCCCCGCCAGCCGGGGGCGACCAGGACGCCCTCGGCGCCCGCCGCGAGCAGGCCCTCCGTGCGGGCGCGGTCCTCCTCCGGCCGGTAGTCCGACACCCGCAGCACCAGCCGGGCGCCGGCCCGGGCCGCCGCCTCGTGCGCACCCCGGATGACCTCGGCGAAGTAGTACGTGGCGGAGGGCGCGAGCAGGCCGAGGACCAGGCCCTCGCCGGGCCGCGCCGCGCCCGGGGCGCCCCGCCCCCCGGGCCACGACACCTGGCCGTGCACCCGGTCGAGCAGGCCCTGTGCGGCCAGCGCCTCGACGTCCCGGCGGGCGGTGACGGGGGAGACCCCGAGCCGCTCGGCCAGTTCGGCGACACGGGCGGTGCCCCGCTCGCGGACCAGGGCCAGCAGTCGGTCGTGTCGTTCGGCGGCACTCTCGCGCACGGTGCGGTTCCCCCTCGCGGTGGTGATGGTCCCCGGGACCGGGTCTCTCGACTCTAGTCCAGGAATGATCGAACGACAGGAGTTTCGATCATTCGCTCCGATTCCCTTGACGTTCGATCGAAGCCTGTTCAGGATTCCGGGCGACGCAGCCGTCACCCAGGGAGCCCTCAGGGAGCATCATGCCCACGCCGCCCGAGAACCGTGAGCTCAGCCCGTACACCGGCTGGACCCGTGCCCACTGGGAGAGCACGGCCGACCGGCTCCTGGTCGCCGTCCGCCCGTACGCCTCCCCCCGCGGCGCCCTGATCGACCTCCCCGGACCCCGGCCCAGCTGGTCCGGCGCCCGCTCCGACGGCCTGGAGGGCTGGGCCCGCACCTTCCTCCTCGCGGCCCTCCGCATCGCGGGAAGCCAGGGGGAGGACCCCCACGGCCACCTCGCCCGGTACGCCGAAGGCCTCGCGGCGGGCACGGCCGAGCCCGGCACCGAGGACCCCGACTCCTGGCCCCTCACGACCGACACCCGCCAGGCGGTCGTCGAGTCCGCCTCGGTCGCCCTCGGTCTCCGCCTCACCCGCCCCTGGCTCTGGGACCGCCTCGACGACCGCACCCGCCGGCGCGTCGTCGACTGGCTCCGCCCCGCCCTCCGCCCGTCCCCCGTCGACAACAACTGGTGGCTCTTCGGCCTCACCGTCGCCGGTTTCCTCCAGGACGCCGGCATCGAGACCGACCGGGCCGCCGCCACCGTCGACCGCTCCCTCGCCCGCATCGAGGACTGGTACCTCGGCGACGGCTGGTACAGCGACGGCGACAACCGCGCCTTCGACCACTACAACGCCTGGGCGCTGCACTTCTATCCCGTCCTCCACGCCCACCTCGCGGGAGACCGGACCCTCCTCGACCGCTACGGCCCGCGCCTGCGCCGCCACCTCGACGACCACGTCCACCTCTTCGACGCGAACGGCGCCCCCCTCCCGTACGGGCGCTCCCTGATCTACCGCTTCGCCGCGGCCGCCGCCCCCTGGCTCGGCACCCTCACCGGCCACACCCCGCTCACCCCCGGCGCGACCCGCCGCCTCGCCTCCGGCTCCCTGCGCCACTTCCTCGACCGCGGCGCCACCGACACGAACGGACTCCTCACCCTCGGCTGGCACGGCCCGTACCCGCCCCTCGTCCAGGAGTACTCGGGCCCCGGCTCCCCCTACTGGGCGTCCAAGGGCTTCCTCGGTCTCCTCCTGCCCGCGGACCACCCCGCCTGGACCGACCCCGAGGAAACCCTCCCCGCCGAACGGACCGACACCGTCCGCCCCTTCGCCCCCGCCGGGCTGCTCGTCCAGACGACGGCCGCCGACGGGCTCGTACGCCTCCACAACCACGGCAGCAACCATGTCCACAGCGCACCGGGCGCCGAGGACGACCCCGGCTACGCCCGCCACGCCTACTCCACCCGCACCGGCCCCAGCACCGGCCCGGCCCCCGCCGACAACCACTTCGCCCTCCTCGCGGCGGACGGCAAGGCCACCACGCGCGGCCCCGCCACCCCGGCCGGCACGGGAGAGAACTGGGCGGCCTCCCTGCACACTCCCCGCCCCGGCGTCCGGATCCTCTCCGCGACCCTCGCCCACGGCCGCGCCGAGGTCCGCGCCCACCTCGTCCTCGGCGCCCCGGAGGGGACCCCCGTACGGCAGACGGGCTGGGCCACCACCCCCGACGGTCCGCACGCCGAACTCCACCCGGTCCACGGCTACCCCGCCGCCCACGAGGCCACCGAACTCCCCACCGGGGAAACCCTCCAGGGCCCCGGGACCCGCACCCTGGCCCTCCACGGCACGACGACCGGCCCGGCCGCCCTCTTCGTCGCCCTCGCCTCGCTGACCGCCGACCCGGCCGCGGCGCCCGTGGCCGCCCTCACGAACGTCCAGGTCACGGGCCACACCCTGCACGTGACCTGGCAGCACGGCAGCACCCCCGGCACCACCAGCACCGGCACCACCACCCGACTGGACCTCGACGCCCTCGTTCCGGAGGATCTGTGACCCGGCTCCGTACGTACGTCCTCGCCACCGCCCTCGTGCTCCCCGTACTGTCCGCCGCCCCCGCCCAGGCCGCACCCCCGCCCGGCCACCGCCACCACGTCGACTGCTCGGCCACCACCCCCGGCGACGGCAGCGTCCTCCGCCCCTGGACCACCCTCGCCGAGGCCAACGCCCACCCGTACGGGCCCGGCGACCGGCTCCTCTTCAAGCGCGGCACCACCTGCGTCGGCACCCTCGCGACCCGGGGCTCCGGCTCCGCCGCGTACCCCTTCACCATCGCCGACTACGGCAGCGCCCTCACCCGCGCCGTGATCGACGGCAACGGCGCCCATGATGCCGTACTCCTCGCCGACAGCCAGTACCTGCGCCTGACCCGCCTGGAGATCACCAACGCGGCCGCCCCCGGCACCGAACGCAACGGCGTCCGCCTCCGCCTCGCAGACTTCGGCGCCGCGAAGGGCATCACCCTCGACCACCTGTCCATCCACGACGTGCGCGGCGGCGACTTCAAGACCCTCACCGGGTCCAGCGCGATCCACGTCGCCGTCGAGGGGACGACCGTCCCCAGCTGGTACGACGGCCTGGACATCCACCACAACGACATCCGGGACGTCGACCGCGAGGGCATCTACTTCAAGTCACGCTTCTCCAAGCGCGACCTCGTCGGCAACCAGCAGGACCCGAACGCCTACCCCGGCGCCTGGACCCCGAGCCTGAACGTCCGGATCCATCACAACACCCTGACCTCGCTCGCCGGCGACGGCATCAAGATCGACACCACCAGCGGGGCCCGGATCGACCACAACCGCCTCGACGGCTTCCAGCTCCGCTCCAAGGCCGCCAACGCCGGCATCTGGACCTTCAACACCGACGACACCGTCGTCGAGTACAACGAGGTCTCGGGCGGCGGCGGCACCAAGGACGGCATGTCCTTCGACGCCGACGGAGCCTCGAAGGGCACCGTCTTCCAGTACAACAACAGCCACGACAACCAGGGCGGCTTCCTGCTGATCTGCCCCTACAGCGGCGCCAAGACCCTCGACACCGTGGTCCGCTACAACCTCAGCGTCGACGACGGAGCCCGGCTCATCCAGAACTGCTGGGGCCCCATCCTCAACACCCAGATCTACAGCAACACGTTCGTGAACCGGACCGTCCGCCCCGGCTACCTCGTCCAGGACGACGCCGGCAGCCCCGCCACCACCCAGCACGAGCTGTCGATCCGCAACAACATCTTCGTCAACGAGGGCGCGAGCGGCGGCTACGCCTTCAAGAACCCGACGGCCGGGCTCTCCTTCTCGCACAACCTCTTCCATGGCATCGCCATGACCCGCCCGAACCCCGGCGGCCTCACCGCCGACCCCCTGCTCCGCCCCGACCTGCGGCTCGGCGCCGGATCACCCGCCCTGGCCGCCGGCACGCTGATCGCGGACAACGGCGGCAGGGACTGGTTCGGAAACGCCGTGTCGGCGACGTCGGTTCCGAACATCGGGGCGTACGAGGGACCGGGGGTGAACTGATCCGGTACGAGGGACCGGGGGTGAACCAATCCGGTACGGGGATCACTTAGGGCCGTACTTGCGGCCCGCCTTGGAGGAGACCCCGCCGAGCAGGCCGCGCGGCGCCAGCTTCACCACACCCATCAGGGCCTTGTATCGGGGGTCGGGGATCGACAGCGTCTTCCCCCGCTCCAGGTCCCCGAGCGCCGCCGTCACCAGCTTGTCCGCGTCGAGCCACATCCAGCCCGGGATGTTGTCCGTCCCCATCCCGGCCCGCTCGTGGAACTCCGTCCGTACGAAGCCGGGGCAGAGCGCCATCAGCCGCACCCCGCTGCCCGCGAGGTCCCGCGCCGCGCCCTGGGTGAACTGCACGACCCAGGCCTTCGACGCCCCGTACGTCCCGCGGGGCACGAAGGCCGCCACCGAGGCGACGTTCACCACCGCGCCGCGGCCGCGCTCCTTCATCGAGCCGGCCGCGGCCGAGGTCAGCCGCAGCACCGCCTCGCAGTGCACCGTCAGCATCTTCAACTCGTCGGCCATGGAGACTTCCAGGAAACGGCCCTTGTTGCCGAAGCCGGCGTTGTTCACGAGCACATCGACCGGCTGCTTCGGGTCCGAGAGCCGCGCCTCGACGGCCGCGATGCCCTTCTCCTCGGCCAGGTCCGCCGCGAGGACCTCGGCCTCCACGCCGTGCCGGTCGTGCAGTTCGGTGGCCTGCTCCCGGAGCCGCTTCACGTCCCGGGCCACCAGCACGACGTCGTGCCCGTCGGCCGCCAGCCTCCGTGCGAAGGCGGCACCGATGCCCGCGGTGGCTCCCGTAATCAGTGCAGTCGTCATACCGGCACGTTAGTGCCCCGCCCGGCCGTACTTCTCCGCGTACTGGCGCGCGAGCGCGAGCAGCCCCGACTCCATCCACTCCGCCGCGGCCAAGGTGTCGGGCAGCAGCGTGCGTTCGGTGGTCGCCGCGCGGTGCAGCCGCGCGACGGTGACCTCGTGGTCCGGCCGGTGCACGACCGTGATCGGGTCGCCCGCCCGCACCTCGCCCGGCACGATCACCCGCAGCAGCGCGCCGGGTCCGGCCGTCGACTGCGTGAACCGCTTCACCCAGCCCTTCTCCTCCATGAATCCTCCGAACGTCCGGCACGGGATGCGTCCGCCGGTCACCTCGAGGACGACGTCCTCGCCGATCCGCCACCGCTCCCCGATCAGGGCCCCGTTCACGTCGAGGCCGAGCGTCGTGAGGTTCTCGCCGAAGGAGCCGTTGGCCAGCTCCCGCCCGAGCTCCCGCTCCCACCGGTCCAGGTCCTCACGGGCGAAGGCGTACGCGGCCCGGTCGTCGCCCCCGTGGAACCGCAGGTCGCAGACGTCGTCCCCGGCCACCCCGCTGCCCCCGACACCCGGCGCCCCCGGGGCCTCGATCCGGACGGGCCCGTCGACGGGGCGCTTGTCGATGGCCGTCATCTTCGACGCGGACTCGGTGTACTCCGCCGGCCTGGCCCGGCCCGCGTTCACGCTCAACAAGGTCATGCGGGAACTTTACGGGGGTATCTCTCAAAGGAACGTCTATGCATTCGCGGCTTCGCCCAAGACTCGCTTATGCTTGGGCGCATGATCGAGGCACGCCATCTCCGCGTCCTGCGCGCCGTCGCGGCCACCGGCTCCTTCTCGGCCGCCGCGCGCGAACTCGGCTGCACCCAGCCCGCCGTCAGCCAGCAGATGAAGGCGCTCGAAGGCTCCGCCGGCACCCCGCTGCTGATCCGTACGGGCCGCGAGATGCGCCTCACCCAGGCCGGCGAGGTCCTGGTGCGCCACGCCGCCGGCATCCTCGCGGGGCTCACGGCCGCCGAGGAGGAGGTCGCCGCCATCGCCGGACTCCGCGCGGGCCGCGTCCGCCTGGTCTCGTTCCCCAGCGGCAGCTCCACCCTCGTCCCCACCGCGCTCGCCGCCCTGCGCGCCGCGCACCCCGGCACCCGGGTCTCCCTCGTCGAGGCGGAGCCGCCGCGCTCGATCGAGATGCTCCGGGAGGGCGACTGCGACGTGGCCCTCGCATTCCGGTACGGGGCGGGGCAGGCCGAGTGGGACGACCTCGTCGTCCGCCCGCTGCTCGCGGACCGGCTCGTGGGGCTCGTGCCCGAGGGGCACCGGCTCGCCGAGGCCGGGTCGGTCGGGATCGCGGAGCTCGCGGAGGAGTCCTGGATCGCCGGCTGCCCGCGCTGCCGCCGTCAGCTCGTGGACGTGTGCGAGGAGGCGGGCTTCACGCCGCGCATCGACTTCGCCACCGACGACTACCCGGCCGTCGTGGGCCTGGTCGGCGCGGGTCTCGGCGTCGCCGTCCTGCCCGAGCTCGCCATCGAGTCCGTACGCCCCAAGGGCGCGCGGACCGTGACCGTCGAGCCCGCCGTGGAGCGGGAGATTGTGGCCCTGACCCTGCCGGACCTGGCCCAGGTCCCGGCCGTCGCGGCCACGCTCACCGAGCTGACCCGCGCCGCCACGCGCGCGTAGGTACTGCGCGACGCGCGCGTGGGCGCGGTCGTCGGTTGTTCCGTCGCTGGCTCAACGCTCGCTGAAGAAACGTTCCTTCACATCGGATGTCGTCATGGACGTCATGGGTGTCACGGTGGTGACGGGCGCGGGCGTCGGTGCCGCCGCGATCAGGCGGTTCCGGGCGCGTCCCATGAGCTCTTCGCGTTCGTCCTCGGTGAGGCCGCCCCATACGCCGTAGGGCTCCCGCACGGCGAGTGCGTGTGCCGCGCACTCCGCTCGTACCGGGCACCGCATGCAGACCTCTTTCGCCGAGTTCTCGCGCGCACTCCGTGCCGCGCCGCGCTCTCCCTCAGGGTGGAAGAACAGGGAACTGTCCACCCCGCGGCAGGTCGCGAGGAGTTGCCAGTCCCACAGATCGGCGTTGGGTCCGGGAAGGCGGGAGAAATCTGCCATTGCGCTAGTCCCCTTGAAACCGTGTCGAACGGATAGGTGGGCGGGTGGATGGCTGATCGTCCGGGGCTCCTCGGGCCCCGTGGGTCGGGGGAGTACAACTACTGTCGAAGTAGATGTAAATATGACTCATTGCGAATCTAGCCACAGACACTGCGAAAAGGGAAGAAAACCCGCTAAATGGGGCATAGCTTTCGATGATGGGCAGATAGGTCGCGTCGCTCTCCTCCGCTTACGGCTCCTCACGTAGAGTGCCGAAGGCTGCCGTCCGACCCGTAACTCTTTCGAGTGACCGTCGTTGAGTGTGCGGAGGCGGTTGAAGGAACAAGCGATCGGGCAGGTGTCCGAGAGCGTCAATCGCACAGGTGACGATTACGTACCAGCCCTGGAGGCTCAAGGTGACGCGCAACAGCTGCGAGAGCCACGGAGGTCAGTCATGACATCCGTCCTCGTCTGCGATGACTCCCCGCTTGCCCGAGAGGCGCTCCGCCGCGCGGTCGCGACCGTGCCCGGCGTCGAGCGTGTGACCACCGCGGCCAACGGCGAGGAAGTCCTCCGCCGCTGGGGCGCGGATCGCTCGGACCTCATTCTGATGGACGTACGCATGCCCGGTCTGGGTGGCGTGGAGACCGTTCGCAGGCTGCTCTCCGCCGACCCCGGTGCCCGGATCATCATGCTCACGGTCGCCGAGGACCTCGACGGCGTCGCGCTCGCGGTCGCCGCGGGTGCCCGTGGCTATCTGCACAAGGACGCCTCGCGCGCCGAACTGCGGGCCACCGTCACCCAGGCGCTCGCCGACCCGACCTGGCGGCTCGCCCCGCGCCGGCTCCGTTCGGCCGAGATGGGCGCCGCGCCCACGCTCACCGCGCGCGAGATCCAGGTCCTCGAAGGCATGAGCCACGGCCGGTCCAACGCGGAGATCGGGCGCGAGCTCTTCCTCTCCGAGGACACCGTCAAGACGCACGCCCGGCGTCTCTTCAAGAAGCTGGGCGCCTCGGACCGGGCGCACGCGGTCGCGCTGGGTTTCCGCTGGGGCCTGGTGCGCTGAGTCGCAGGTCACCGGTCGTATCCCCGTCCTCGTCCGCGTCCGTCGCGGGGTGGACGGGGTGGGCTTGTGTCGTTTCCCCGCGGAATGCCGCATCCTTGAGATGTGGAGTTCCTCGGGGACGAGTCGGTCGAGCGTGAGGGGAGGGCGCGGAGATGAGTGCCGGCGCACCTGCTCATAACGCTTCGGTGCACAACTACGGACGCGGTGCCGCGAACGCTGAGGCGTCGGGGCACCATGGAGCGATGCGCGACGACGAGACCGTGGGTTCCCCCATGCCTGCCGGGCAGGGGGAGATCGGCGCGCTCGTACGCCGCGCGGTCGAGGGCGACGCCCAGGCCACGCACGACCTTCTGGCGCGTGTGCACCCGCTCGCCCTGCGGTACTGCCGGGCCCGCCTGAACAGGCTGCCCGGGGACGCCCGCCACTTCGTGGAGGACCTGGCCCAGGAGGTCTGTGTCGCCGTCCTGATGGCCCTGCCGCGCTACAAGGACACGGGCAGGCCCTTCGAGGCCTTTGTCTTCGCCATCGCCGGACACAAGGTGGCCGACCTCCAGCGGGCCGCCATGCGGCACCCGGGGTCCACGGCCGTGCCCTCCGACGAGATGCCGGAGCGGCCCGACGACTCGCTCGGTCCCGAGGAGCGCGCGCTGCTCAGCGACGACGCCGAGTGGGCCAAGAAGCTGCTCGCCAACCTCCCGGAGAACCAGCGCGAGCTGCTCGTTCTGCGGGTCGCCGTCGGGCTGACCGCCGAGGAGACCGGGCAGATGCTCGGTATGTCCCCGGGGGCCGTCCGGGTCGCGCAGCACCGCGCGCTCAGCCGGCTCCGCGCACTGGCCGAGCAGTAGTCGCCCCGCGGAAGCGGTGGCCGTTGCGCCGGGCAGTAAGTGTTGCCGGGCTCTATCGGCCCTTTCGTACACGTGTGAACGTCCAAAGCTTGCGGCTGATCTTGATCGTGGAATGAGACACGGCTTCAGCCCGTTAGCATGGACGTCCGCACCGATCAAGGCCATTTGGGGAAGGTGTCATGACTGCAAACGTCGACGGAGTGCCCGAGAAATTCGCGACACTCGGGCTGACCTACGACGACGTGCTGCTGCTGCCGGGCGCGTCCGAGGTCCTCCCGAACGCGGTCGACACCTCGTCCCGCATCTCCCGCAACGTCCGCGTGAACATCCCGCTGCTGTCCGCGGCGATGGACAAGGTCACCGAGTCCCGCATGGCCATCGCCATGGCGCGGCAGGGTGGCGTGGGCGTCCTGCACCGCAACCTGTCGATCGAGGACCAGGTCAACCAGGTCGACCTCGTGAAGCGCTCCGAGTCCGGCATGGTGACCGACCCGATCACCGTGCACCCGGACGCGACGCTGGCCGAGGCCGACGCGCTGTGCGCCAAGTTCCGCATCAGCGGCGTCCCGGTGACCGACCCGGCGGGCAAGCTGCTCGGCATCGTCACCAACCGCGACATGGCCTTCGAGTCGGACCGCAGCCGCCAGGTGCGCGAGGTCATGACCCCGATGCCGCTGGTCACGGGCAAGGTCGGCATCTCCGGCCTGGACGCCATGGAGCTGCTGCGCCGCCACAAGATCGAGAAGCTGCCGCTGGTCGACGACTCCGGCATCCTCAAGGGCCTCATCACGGTCAAGGACTTCGTCAAGGCGGAGAAGTACCCGCACGCGGCGAAGGACGCCGAGGGCCGGCTGCTCGTCGGCGCGGCCGTCGGTGCCAGCCCCGAGGCGCTGGAGCGCGCGCAGGGCCTGGCCGCGGCGGGCGTCGACTTCCTCATCGTCGACACGTCCCACGGCCACAACAGCAACGCCCTGAACTGGATGGCGAAGATCAAGTCCAGCGTCGGCGTCGACGTCATCGGCGGCAACGTCGCGACGCGCGACGGCGCGCAGGCCCTGATCGACGCCGGCGTCGACGGCGTCAAGGTCGGCGTGGGCCCCGGCTCCATCTGCACCACGCGTGTGGTCGCCGGCATCGGCGTCCCGCAGGTCACCGCGATCTACGAGGCGGCCCTCGCCGCCCGCGCGGCCGGTGTCCCGGTCATCGGCGACGGCGGTCTGCAGTACTCCGGCGACATCGGCAAGGCGCTCGCCGCCGGTGCCGACACGGTCATGCTGGGCAGCCTGCTCGCCGGGTGCGAGGAGTCCCCGGGCGAGCTGCAGTTCATCAACGGCAAGCAGTTCAAGTCGTACCGCGGCATGGGCTCGCTCGGCGCGATGCAGTCCCGCGGCCAGGGCCGGTCGTACTCGAAGGACCGCTACTTCCAGGCCGAGGTGGCCTCGGACGACAAGCTCGTCCCCGAGGGCATCGAGGGCCAGGTGCCCTACCGGGGCCCCCTGGCCAACGTCCTGCACCAGCTCGTCGGCGGTCTCCGCCAGACCATGGGCTATGTGGGTGCCGCCACCATCGAGGAGATGGAGACGAAGGGCCGCTTCGTCCGGATCACGTCCGCGGGCCTCAAGGAGAGCCACCCGCACGACATCCAGATGACGGTCGAGGCGCCGAACTACAGCAGGAAGTAACACAGCGCGACGCGTGGGGGCGGTTCCGGCATGTGGCCGGAGCCGCCCCCCACGCTTGTGTCGGGGATACTGGTAGGCGCAGACGTAGAGGGAAAGGCCACACATCGTGACTGAGATCGAGATCGGGCGCGGCAAGCGCGGCCGCAGGGCGTACGCGTTCGACGACATCGCCGTCGTCCCGAGCCGGCGCACCCGGGACCCGAAGGAGGTCTCGATCGCCTGGCAGATCGACGCCTACCGCTTCGAGCTGCCGTTCCTGGCCGCTCCCATGGACTCGGTCGTGTCGCCGCAGACCGCCATCCGCATCGGCGAGCTGGGCGGCCTCGGCGTCCTGAACCTGGAAGGTCTCTGGACCCGGTACGAGGACCCGCAGCCGCTGCTCGACGAGATCGCGGAGCTGGACGAGGCCACCGCGACCCGCCGTCTGCAGGAGATCTACTCCGCCCCCATCAAGGAGGAGCTGATCGGCCAGCGCATCAAGGAGGTGCGCGACTCCGGTGTCGTCACCGCCGCCGCGCTCTCCCCGCAGCGCACCGCGCAGTTCTCCAAGGCCGTCGTCGACGCCGGCGTGGACATCTTCGTCATCCGCGGCACGACGGTCTCCGCCGAGCACGTCTCGGGCGCGGCCGAGCCGCTGAACCTGAAGCAGTTCATCTACGAGCTGGACGTCCCGGTCATCGTCGGCGGCTGCGCCACGTACACCGCGGCCCTGCACCTGATGCGCACCGGCGCGGCGGGCGTCCTCGTCGGCTTCGGCGGCGGCGCGGCGCACACCACGCGCAACGTGCTGGGCATCCAGGTCCCGATGGCGACCGCGGTCGCCGATGTGGCCGCGGCCCGCCGTGACTACATGGACGAGTCCGGCGGCCGGTACGTGCACGTCATCGCCGACGGCGGTGTCGGCTGGTCCGGCGACCTGCCGAAGGCGATCGCCTGTGGCGCCGACTCCGTCATGATGGGCTCCCCGCTGGCCCGCGCCACGGACGCGCCCGGCAAGGGCCACCACTGGGGCATGGAGGCCGTCCACGAGGACGTGCCGCGCGGCAAGCTGGTCGACCTGGGCATCGTCGGCACCACCGAGGAGATCCTCGCGGGTCCGTCGCACATCCCGGACGGTTCGATGAACTTCTTCGGCGCCCTGCGCCGGGCGATGGCCACGACGGGCTACACGGAGCTCAAGGAGTTCCAGCGCGTCGAGGTCACGGTCGCGGACGCGCAGCACAAGCGCTGATCCGGCAGTACGTGCACGAGGGGCCCCGCACCGGGTGGTGCGGGGCCCCTCGGCGTACGGACGCGTCCGTAGGAGTGGACGCGGGGGTCAGGCGGAGACCTTCTTGGTGATGATGAAGCCCTCGTATCCGGCGATGCCGAAGAAGAGCAGGTCCATGGCCCCGAGCTCCTCCTTCCACGCCCTGAAGAGGTCGGAGAAGTGCGTGGTGAGGACCTCGGTCACGGACGGCGCCTGGTAAGGCGTCTCCAGCTCGGCCCACCAGCTGATCATCAGGGCGTAGCCGAAGAGCTGGCCCGCGAAGACGCCGAGCAGGGCGAGCGGCACGCCCGCGAAGGGCAGGACCGGGTGGGAGCCGCCCACCTTGCCGAGGGCGAAGCCGACCAGCGCGCCGACGGCGAGCGCGAGGATGCCGAGCTGGGTGTAGCTGCCGTCCTCGTCGGCCATGGCGCGCATGATGCCGCCCAGGACGAGTGCGCCGACGACGGCGGCGCCGACGCCGGCGAGCAGGCCGAGGCCCAGGTTGTTGCGGGCCGGAGCCGGCGGCGGGGCGGCCGGGTACGGGCCGGGCACGCCGCCGTTGGCGAACGGGTTGCCGGACGGCGGCGGAACGGGCTGGCTCATGCTGTGGATCCCCCCAGGGACGTGGACGCACGGATGTGCGAACAGAAGGTCCCGGAGAGTAGCAGCCCCCTGTGACGGCGCCACAGGGGGCTGCGCGTGCGGTGTCCCCGTCAGAGGCGGTGGGCCGCGCCGCCGGGCGTGGCGCCGCGGGTGTCGAGGAGGAGCTGGGCCTTCACCGAGAGGCCCTGGAGGTCATACGTGCGGTGGTGCTGGAGCAGCACCGTCAGGTCCGCGTGGGCGGCGGCCTCGTAGAGGGAGTCCGCGCGCGGGACGGGGAGTTCGCGGACGCGCCAGTCGGGGACGTGGGGGTCGTGGTAGCTGACGGCCGCGCCCAGGTCCATGAGGCGGCGGGCGATCTCGTCGGCGGGGGAGCCCTGACGGTCCGGGAGGTCGGGCTTGTAGGTGATGCCGAGCAGCAGGATCCGGGCGCCGCGGGCCGACTTGCCGTGCTCGTTGAGGAGGGTGGCGGCGCGCTGGACGACGTACTGGGGCATGCGTTCGTTGACCTGGCCGGCGAGTTCGACGAGGCGGAGCGGGCGGTGGGCGCCGATGGTGTCGACGGAGACGCCGTGGCCGCCGACGCCGGGGCCCGGGCGGAAGGCCTGGAAGCCGAAGGGCTTGGTCTCGGCGCAGCGGATGACGTCCCAGAGGTCGACGCCGAGTTCGTGGCAGAGGACCGCCATCTCGTTGACGAGCGCGATGTTGACGTGCCGGAAGTTGGTCTCCAGGAGCTTGACCGTCTCGGCTTCGCGCGGGCCACGCGCGCGTACCACCTTGTCGGTGAGCCGGCCGTAGAAGGCGGCGGCGGACTCCGTGCAGGCCGGGGTGAGGCCGCCGATGACCTTGGGGGTGCCGGCGAAGCCGTGGGTGCGGTTGCCGGGGTCGAGGCGGCCGGGGGAGTACGCGAGGTGGAAGTCGCGGCCTGCGCGGAGCCCCGAGCCCGCTTCGAGGACCTCGCGGAGGAGGCCTTCCGTGGTGCCCGGTGGGACGGGGGACTCCAGGAGGACGGTGGTGTGCGGGCGCAGTCGGGTGGCGAGGGCGCGGGCGGCGTCGGTGACGGCGGTGAGGTCGAGGGCGCGGTCGGGGCCGAGGGGGGTCGGCGCGCAGAGGACGGCGGTGCGGACGCGGCCGAGTTCGGCGGTGTTCGTGGTGGGGCGGAAGCCGCGCGCGAGCATCCGGCGGATCTCCGGGGCGGTGAGCGAGCCGTCGACCGGGGACCGGCCGGCGGCGAGTTCGGCGACGGGGCGGGGGTCGGTGTCGTAGCCGATGGTGTCGATGCCTGCGGCGGTGGCGGCCTGGGCGAGGGGGAGTCCGTGGTGGCCGAGGCCGATGACGGCGAGATCAGCGGGCATGGGGGGTGGGCCGTCCTTCCCAATAGCCGGAGGGGACGCGAGGCGCAACCCCGGTGGACAGAACGGGGAGAGCGCAATGTCAGACTAGGCGTAAATATGACCGATATGCGGCATTGTGGGGTCGAAGGTCGCCGAGTGTTATCCACAGGGTGGCGGCGAGGCGGTGGCTGAAGTCGCCGGAGCGGGCCAGAATCGAAACCGGGACGACTCGGGAACGATCGGGAGGCGGCAGTGGTGAGGACAGCGACACTGGGACCGGCCGAGCGCACCGAGGCGCTCACGGCCATGGCGGAGCACGAGTTGGACGTACTGGTCGTCGGCGCCGGAGTGGTCGGCGCGGGCATCGCCCTCGACGCCGTCACGAGAGGACTCTCCACCGGCATCGTCGAGGCCCGCGACTGGGCCTCCGGCACGTCGAGCAGGTCCAGCAAGCTCATCCACGGCGGCCTGCGCTACCTGGAGATGCTGGACTTCGCGCTGGTCCGGGAGGCGCTCAAGGAGCGCGGACTGCTCCTGGAGCGGCTCGCGCCCCACCTGGTGAAGCCCGTCCCCTTCCTCTACCCCCTCCAGCACAAGGGCTGGGAGCGGTTCTACGCCGGCTCGGGCGTCGCGCTGTACGACGCGATGTCCCTCTCCTCCGGCCACGGCCGAGGCCTGCCCGTGCACCGCCACCTCTCCCGGCGGAACGCCCTGCGGGTCGCGCCCTGCCTCAAGAAGGACGCCCTGGTCGGCGCCCTCCAGTACTACGACGCCCAGATGGACGACGCACGCTTCGTCACCACCCTCGTGCGCACGGCCGCCGCCTACGGCGCCAGAGCCGCCAGCCGGGCCCGCGTCGTCGGCTTCCTCCGCGAGGGCGAGCGGGTCGTCGGCACGCGCGTCCAGGACGTCGAATCCGGCGGCTCGTACGAGATCCGGGCCAAGCAGATCGTCAACGCCACCGGGGTGTGGACGGACGACACCCAGGCCCTCATCGGCGAGCGCGGCCAGTTCCACGTCCGCGCCTCGAAGGGCATCCATCTGGTCGTGCCGAAGGACCGCATCCACTCGACCACCGGGCTCATCCTGCGCACCGAGAAGTCCGTGCTGTTCGTCATCCCCTGGGGACGGCACTGGATCGTCGGCACCACCGACACCGACTGGGACCTCGACAAGGCCCACCCGGCCGCGTCGAGCGCCGACATCGACTACCTCCTGGAGCACGTGAACACCGTGCTCGCGACCCCGCTCACCCGGGACGACGTCCAAGGCGTCTACGCGGGCCTGCGGCCCCTGCTCGCGGGCGAGTCGGACGCCACGAGCAAGCTCTCGCGCGAGCACACCGTCGCCCACCCGGTCCCCGGCCTCGTCGTGGTGGCCGGCGGCAAGTACACGACGTACCGGGTCATGGCCAAGGACGCGGTGGACGAGGCGGTCCACGGCCTCGACCAGCGCGTGGCCGCCTGCGTCACCGAGGACATCCCGCTCCTCGGCGCCGAGGGCTACCGCGCCCTGTGGAACGCCCGGGCGAGAACGGCCGCCAGGACCGGACTGCACGTCGTCAGGGTCGAGCATCTGCTCAACCGGTACGGCTCCCTGACGGAGCAGATCCTCGACCTCATCGCCGAGGACCCCGGGCTCGGGCAACCGCTCGCCGCGGCCGACGACTACCTGCGCGCCGAGATCGTGTACGCCGCCTCGCACGAGGGCGCGCGTCACCTCGACGACGTCCTCACCCGGCGGACCAGGATCTCCATCGAGACCTTCGACCGGGGGACGCTCAGCGCGCGTGAGTGCGCGGAGCTGATGGCACCCGTCCTGGGCTGGGACGCCCTCCAGATCGACAAGGAGGTCGAGCACTACGAGAAGCGGGTCGAGGCCGAACGCGAGTCGCAGCGACAGCCCGACGACCTGACGGCCGACGCCGCCCGGCTCGGGGCACCGGACATCGTGCCGATCTGACGGGCTGTTTTCGGCCGGACGTCCGTGTCGTCCGGAATCCGATGGGAACCTGGGGGGTGCCTCCGGGCGTCGTCATCCCGGAGTACGGACCCGGGGGCGGCGCCCGTCCCGAGGTGAGGGACAATGGCCTCTCTTCCAGGGCGGGTTACCGCATCGCACGGGAAGCGGCATTCGCGGCGGAGATCAGGGATCGCAGAGGGGACGCATGTCGGAGGCGGAGCAGTCGCGGGACACGGCGAGGGACCCCCGGCGGGACGCCGCCGCGGGGGCCGCGACCGACGGCGACCGAGGGGCGGTCCCGGCCGCACGCGAGGCGGAGCGGGACCCGCGAGTCGTGAAGGACGCGCAGGTCACGGACGTTTCGGCGGGCGCGCAGGACATGGAGCGCGCGGACGACGAGAAGCGCGCGGAGGGCTCGAAGGGCGCTGCCTCCGAGGGCTCGGGCGGCGCCGAGGGCGCTGACGACCCGAAGGGTGACGCGGTGTCCGACGCGCCCCGGGACGTCCCGGACAAGGCGTCCGGCGACTCCGCCGGTGGCCCCTCCGGCACGTCCGCCGGCGAGGCCTCAGGAGTGACGGGCCGGCTGCGGGGCACCGAGCCGTCGACCGGCCGGGCCGGCTTCGGCGCCGGGGACGGCGACGGCGAGAGCGGCCGCGCCGCGCGGGGGAGCGGCTCCGGCGGCTCGGCCTCCGGCAGGGCGTCCGGCAGCTTCGGCGCCGACCGGCTGCGCAAGGACCCCGTGACCGAGGGCAGGCTGCTCGCCGGCCGCTACCGGCTCGGGGTGGTCCTCGGCCGCGGCGGCATGGGCACCGTGTGGCGCGCGGTCGACGAGACCCTGGGCCGCACCGTCGCCGTGAAGGAGCTCCGCTTCCCCACGAGCATCGACGACGACGAGAAGCGACGCCTCATCACCCGGACCCTGCGCGAGGCGAAGGCCATCGCCCGGATCCGCAACAACGGCGCCGTGACCGTCTACGACGTCGTCGACGAGGACGACCGTCCGTGGATCGTCATGGAGCTCATCGAGGGCAAGTCCCTCGCCGAAGCCGTGCGCGAGGACGGCACGCTCACGCCCCGCCGCGCCGCCGAGGTCGGCCTCGCCATCCTCGACGTCCTGCGCTCCGCGCACCGCGAGGGCATCCTCCACCGTGACGTGAAGCCGTCGAACGTCCTGATCGCCGAGGACGGCCGGGTCGTCCTGACCGACTTCGGCATCGCCCAGGTCGAGGGCGACCCCTCGATCACCTCCACCGGCATGCTCGTCGGCGCCCCCTCCTACATCTCGCCGGAGCGCGCCCGCGGCCACAAGCCCGGACCGGCCGCCGACCTGTGGTCGCTGGGCGGACTGATCTACGCGGCGGTCGAGGGCAGCCCGCCGTACGACAAGGGCTCCGCCATCGCCACGCTCACGGCGGTGATGACCGAGCCGGTCGACCCGCCGAAGAACGCGGGACCCGAGCTGGAGCAGGTCATCTACGGCCTGCTCGCCAAGGACCCGGCCCAGCGACTCGACGACGCCCGCGCGCGGGTCCTGCTGCGGGCCGTGCTCGACGCGCCCGAGGCGGCGCCCCCGGTCTCGCCCGAGGTCACCACGGTCGTACCGCTGCCGCCGCGCCCCGACCGGGCTCCGGCGGCTCCGGCCGCCGACCGGACCGGGGCGCCCGAGACGGCCGTCGCCGCCGACCGGGTGCGGGGCGCGCTGAAGTCCGTGCGCAACGCGGCGGCTTCGGCGAAGGCCGAGCCGAAGGCGAAGCCGCCGAGGCCGAAGACGGCCGATCCCCGGCAGGGCGGTGGCAGACAGGCTCCGGCCCGCGCGTCGCTGACCGACGTCGTCCCGCGCCGCACGCTGGTGATCATCGCCGCGGTCGCCGTCCTCGCCCTGCTCGGCACGATCCTGACGGTCTCCCTCGGCGGTGGCGACGACAAGGACAAGCAGAGCCAGGGGACCGGAGGCACGACGGCCTCGGCCGGCGCGTCCGGCGGCGCCGACGGATCCGGTGGATCCGAGGGCACCGGCGGCAAGGGACAGACACCGGGCGGCCCCGGCCAGCAGGGTGGCGCACAGCCCGGCGGCACCGGATCCAACGGATCGACCGGCGACACGGGCACGACGGGGACGACCAACGGAACGACCACGGGCACGACGGCCGGGACCACGGTCGGGACGACGAACGGGCAGGGCGGCACCAAGCCGTCCAGCAAGCCCAGCGGTGGCATCGGCGCGCAGCTGCCCGCCGGCTACACCCTCGTCACCCACGCGAAGCTGCACTTCTCCATGGCGCTGCCCGCCACCTACGAGCCCCGCTCGATACCGGGATACGCCCTCGGCGTCATCTTCAGCGAGAGCGGCGGCTTCCCGCGCGTCCAGGTCGACTTCAACGACAGCCCGAAGGACAACGCGCAGAGCGCCTGGGAGCTGGCCAAGGCCGGCGTCGCCGTCACCAGCCAGGACTACGACCACATCGGCATCAGGTCGGTCGCCTACCAGGGGTACCCGACCGTCGCCGACTGGGAGTTCACGCGCACGCAGAAGGGCATGAAGGTCCGCGTGCTCAACCGCGGCTTCAAGGTGGACGACACGCACGGCTACTCCATCATGATCACCTGCAAGGCCGACGAGTGGGACGGCGCCGAGTGCCGGACGCTGCGGGAGACGGCGTTCGCCACGTTCAGCCCCAAGGACTGACCGGCGCCACGTATCGTGAGAGTTCACGGACCGTACGCAGTCGACGATTGCCGCTAACTGCGTGGTTTCGGACCGGAATTGACGGACTCGCGTGATCCGACGGATCCGCGGGTCCACGGGGGACAGCGTGCGCGCGTGGGGAGGCGTCGTGGACGACTACGCGGGAAGGGTGCTGGCGGACCGCTACCGCCTGCCGCTGCCGCCGACCGGCACGGACGCGGGCCTGGGCCCGGACGCGTACGACCTCGCCGAGACCCGCGCCTTCGACACGTACAGCGGGCAGGAGGTCCTGGTCCGCCAAGTGCCCCTGCCGGAGTTCGTGGACGCCGAGGTGCTCGACGGCGCGGGCGGTTCCGCGCAGCCCTACGGGAGCGCCGGGCGGGCGACCCGCCGGCCGGCCGAGCCCGTCGTGCGCCGGGCGATCGAAGCGGCCCAGGCCGCCGCGCAGATTCCCGACCACCCCCTCCTCGACCAGGTCTTCGACGTCTTCGCGGAGGCCGGTTCCCTCTGGATAGTGAGCGAGGTCGTGGCGGCCAGGCCGCTGTCCGCGCTCCTCGCCGAGCAGCCCCTGAACCCGTACCGGGCGGCCGAGATCGGCGCCGACGTCCTCACCGCCCTGCGCGCGCTCCACGCCCACGGCTGGGTCCACCGGAACATCACCGCCCGCACCGTGCTCGTCTGCGACGACGGGCGGGTCGTCCTCACGGGCCTCGCCGTGGGCGCCGCGGAAGAGGCCCTGTGCGGCTACGCGCCCGTGCCGGAGCCGGGCGACGACGAGCGGGAGTTCGGGGCGAGATTCGGGGCCGGGACGGGTACCGGGACCGGATCCGGTTTCGCGTCCCGGGAGTTCGAGCCCGACTTCCCGCGCGCGCCCGAGCCCGAGTTCGCCGAGGTGTACAGCTCCGACCTGTACGAGGCCGAGGTCTACGAGGAGACCGAGGGCGACGACGAGGCGGAGTTCGAGGAGTTCGAGGAGTTCGAGGAGGCCGAGGAGGTCGAGTACGGGACGGACGCGGACGAGGAGCCGCGCGGGGAGACCGCTGACGACTACGGCTCCGAGGGGTACGGATCCGAGGGGTACGCCTCCGACGGATACGGCTCCGACCACTACGGCTCCGGCGAGTACGGGTCCGGCGAGTACCGGTCCGAGGAGTACAGCGCCGACGCTGACGAGTCCGAGCCCGACGACGGTGCCGACGGGCCCGAAGTCGACGCGTACGGCCGTGAGTCCTACGGGGCCGACCCGTACGGCGCGGGTGCGAGGTCCGCGCCCGAGCCGCGGACCGGGGCGGAACCCCCGGCCGTCGCCCCGCCGCCCACCGCCGACGTACGGGCCGCACGGGCCGGGGCCATCGCCGCGTACCGCGCGGGGGCGCGTGCCGCGGCGCGGCTCGGCGAGTCCGGGACGCTCCCCGGCCAGCGCCCCGCGCCGACCGAGCCGCCCACGGCGCCGGCCCAGGCAGCGCTCCCGGCCCCCGCGCCCCCACCGCCACCGGCCCCCGTGCCCGCGTCCGGCGCGCCCGAGCCGCAGTGGTGGTCGCAGGCGGCGGACGACGAGGACGACGACGAGGACGACGACGACGCGACCGGCGGCACGGCCTACGGCGGCCCGCGGTCAGACCCCCCGCCGCGCGTGCACCTCGCCGGCAACTGGAGCGACGGTCCCCATGCCGCGCGCGACGGCTCAGGACCGATCCCCGCCGGCGGCTCGGGCCCCGGCCGCGGCCCCGTGCTGCCCGGCTCGGGCCGCCCGGCGCTGCCCGCCGGATACACGGCCGCGACCCCCGACCCCGCCCGCCTCCCGGTCGCAGCCGGCGCCGCCGGACCGCCCGAGCGGGCCGCCGTACCGGCCCAGGCGCACCGCGGCCCGACCACGCGCCTCGACGCCGAGCGGGCCCGCCAGACCCGGATCGCCGTCGTCGGCGCGGTCACCGAGCGCTGGGCGCCCGAGCAGGCCGGCCCCGTGCACGAGAACTGGCGGCTCGCCCCGCCCATCGGCCCCGCCACCGACCTGTGGGCGCTCGGCGCGCTCCTCTACCGGGCCGTGCAGGGC
Organism: Streptomyces gardneri; assembly: GCF_006539185.1. Lineage (GTDB taxonomy): Bacteria > Actinomycetota > Actinomycetes > Streptomycetales > Streptomycetaceae > Streptomyces > Streptomyces gardneri. The sequence goes on along the minus strand of NZ_BJMN01000012.1, from coordinate 89,367 downwards.
CACGCCCCCTACCCGGAGGACAGCGCCGCCGAGCTCGTCCAGCTGGTCTGCGCCGAGCCGCCCGCCTTCGCCGAGGAGTGCGGGCCGCTGCGCCCGGTCGTGGAGTCCCTGCTGCGCCAGGACCCCACCGAGCGACCCGACTTCGAGGAGCTGCGCGGCTGGCTGCGCTCGCTCGTGCGGTCGGCTCCGGAGCCGGAGGCCGGCTTCGGAGTCGTACCGGTGCCGTCCTTCGACGAGAAGCGGCTGCCGATCGTGCGCCGCCGCGGCGAGCTGGTGCGCCGGCGCCGCAAGGGCGCGGGCGCCGGAGCGGGCCGCCACCGCCACAAGCGGGGCAAGGAGCCCCGCCCCGCCGCACCGCCCGCGACGGCCCTTCACGAGAACCACGGGGACCACGGGGACCACGAGAACTACGAGAACTACGAGGTCGGGCCCGAGGCGGCCCACCAGGGCGGATACGTCGACGCACGGCCGGAGTTCCAGGAGGAGATCCCCCAGCGCGCGCCCCGAGCGCCCCGTACTCCCCGGAGCCCCGCCCGGGGCGCGGGCTCGCCGCGCTCACTCGGTCGTACGCTGCTCCTCCTCGTCCTGCTCCTGCTCGGCGGGGCCGTGGCGTACGCGGTCTTCTTCCTGCCGGGTGAGGGCGGGGAGCCCGGTGCGTCCCCGCGTACCACCGCACCCGCGAACGGCCCGTCCGCAACCACGGACCGGCCCGCCGAACCGTCGGACGAGCCGTCAGCGGGGCCGTCCACCAAGCCGTCCGCCGAACCTTCCGCGAAGCCGTCGGGCAAGCCGTCCACCACCCCGCCCGCGGCCGACCCGTCGGCGCCCGCACCCGCCGCCGGGTACGCCCTGCGCCAGGACCCGGAGGGCTTCCGGATCGGGGTCCCGAACGGCTGGCGACGCAGCCCGATCAACGACGCGGGGCAAGTGCGCTACATCGGCGGCGACTTCACGATGATCGTCGTCCCCGGCCGCGACAGCGTCGGCGACAACGGCTCGGACCCGCTGGAGTACCAGAACTCCAAGGAGCGCGAACTGGACCCTGTGCGGGCGACGAGCTGGGGGGTCGTGGAGGAGGCGCGCCGGGTCACCATCGGTACGACGGTGACGGCCACGGGCAGTTACACATGGCCGGACAGTACGGGCCGCATGGTGTTCGTCCGCAACTTCGCCGTGATCGACGGCGGCAGGTACCACGTCGTCCAGGTCATCGGCCCGAAGAACGAGCGGGCCAAGGTCTCCGAGATCTTCGACGAGGCCACGAAGGCGTTCCGTCCGGGCCGCTGAGCGGGGCCGGGGAGGCGGGGGTGCCCGGAATGCCCATCGGCCCCCGGTCACAGTGCTGTTCCTATGACGGCCCCGAGGTTACGCACCCCGTGCCCCCCTCCGTAACCTGGCATCCGAAGGAACGGGCGGGGGCAAGTGGAACATTCTCAGAGCACAGGGGCGGGGCTGTTGCTCGCGGGTCGTTACCGGCTCGGCGAGTGCATCGGGCGCGGCGGCATGGGCAAGGTCTGGCGCGCCCACGACGAGGTACTGCACCGCGTGGTCGCGGTGAAGGAGCTGACGGCGGGTCGCTTCGTGGCGGAGGCCGACCGGCTCGTGCTGCACGCGCGGACGCAGAAGGAAGCGCGGGCCGCCGCGCGGATCACCCACCCGGGCGTGGTCACCGTCCACGACGTCCTGGAGCACGACAGCCGTCCGTGGATCGTCATGCAGTACGTCGACGGGCCCTCGCTCGCCGACGCCGCCAAGGAGTCGGGGGCGATCGAGCCGCGCGAGGCGGCCAGGGTCGGGCTGCACGTCCTCGGCGCGCTGCGGGCCGCGCACGCGGCCGGGGTGCTGCACCGGGACGTCAAGCCGGGCAACGTCCTGCTGGCGCGGGACGGGCGCGTGCTGATCACGGACTTCGGGATCGCGGCGATCGAGGGGGACTCGACGATCACGCGGACCGGGGAGATCGTCGGCTCCATCGACTATCTGGCGCCCGAGCGGGTACGGGGCGGAGATCCCGGTCCCGCCTCCGACCTCTGGTCCCTCGGGGCCACGCTGTACACGGCGGTGGAGGGCACCTCGCCGTTCCGCCGGACCTCCCCGATCAGCACGATGCAGGCCGTGGTGACGGAGGAGCCGCCGTACCCGGAGAAGGCGGGGCCGCTCGCGCCCGTCATCGTGGCGCTGCTGCGCAAGGAGCCGGAGCACCGGCCGCGCGCGGAAGAGGCCGAGCGGATGCTGCTCGACGCGATGGAGGGACGGACGCCGCAGACGGCGCAGGCGTACGTGCCGACCCAGCGCGTGGCGCGGGAGGACCTGGACCCGACGCCGAGCGTGCTCGGTTTCGACCTGGTCGAGCTGAGCGAGGAGGAGGACGGCGGAGCGGGCACGAAGAACGCCGCGGGTCCGACGGATTCCTCGCGCCCGTCCGGTCCGGTCCGTACCGCCCAGTGGCCCCACCCGCCGCAGGGATCCGAGTCCGCCCCGCACCAACCCGCCGCTTCCCCGCCGACCGTGGTGCCGTCCGCGTCCACCCCGGCACCCGCCCCCTCGTCGTCCTCCTCCGGCCGGGGCCGCTGGCGCACCGTCGTCCCCGCGGCCCTGGTCGCCGGTCTCGTCGCGGGCGGCGCCGTCTTCGCGGCCATGAACTACAAGAGCGACAACCCGCACGCCAACGGCGGACGGCCCACGGCCACCGCCCCCGCCACCCAGGGCAAGGAAGCACCCGTCCCGGACGGCTGGCACCGCGTCGACGACCCTGCGGGCTTCAGCCTTCTCGTACCGGACGGCTGGAAGCGCCAGAAGGAGGGCGACCAGATCGACTACACCCCGGACAACGGCAAGCACCGCATCCGGATCAGCATCGACCGGAAGCCCGACTTCGAGAATCCGTACATGCACGCCCTCGACCTGGAGCGCGTCCTGGAGAAGCGGATGGACTACACGCGGATCAAGCTCGGCCAGGTCACCTACCGCGACCAGGTCCTCTCCTGCCAGTGGGAGTTCAGCTGGACCGAGAGGAAGGACTTCCCCGGGCCGCGGCACGCGATCGACCTCATGTACTACGAGGACGACGGCACGGAGTACGCCCTGTACATGTCGTCACCGGAGTCGAGCTGGGAGACCACCCGCGAGCAGTTCGACATCGTGGTCCAGCACTGGCGCGCGCCGGGGGAGTGACCGAGCGGCCGGGCCGAAATCTCCTCGCGAGGCCTTGCCCGGCCTCCGGCAGCCGTAAGCCCCTGATCAGGGCTTATATGCCAGTGATCACTGGCGTGATGTGTGCGCCCGGTGAAAACGCATTACCGACGGGTACCCAAAGGGCGGAACGCCGCCTACGCTCGCCCTCATGACGGACTCGCAGGCCCCCGCCGCCCTCTCGGTTCCCGACGCCCCCGCCGCGAAGGGCGGAGCGGCCGCGCCCGCCGGCGCGACCAACCCGGTCGCGCCCGCGCCCGCCGGCGTGCGGACCGCCACCGACGTCGTGACGCCCGAGGTGGTCGCCCGCCTCACCCGTGGCGTCGTCGGCTCCGGCCGGACCGCCAACCACACCCCCTTCACCGGGGAGAGGCTGGCGGAGCTGCCCGAGTCCACCCCCGAGGACGTCGCCGAGGCCTTCACGCGCGCGCGTGCCGCCCAGACCGCCTGGGCCGCCACCCCGGTCAAGGCCCGCGCCGCCGTCCTCCTGCGCTTCCACGACCTCGTCCTCCAGCGGCAGTCCGAGGTCCTCGACCTCATCCAGCTGGAGACGGGCAAGGCGCGTCTGCACGCCCACGAGGAGGTCCAGGCGGTGGCCGTCGCCGCCCGCCACTACGGCCGCAAGGCCGCCTCGTACCTGCGCGCCAAGCGCCACACCGGAGTCGTACCGACCCTCACCAAGGTCACCGAGCTGCGCCAGCCGCGCGGGGTCGTCGGCCAGATCGCGCCGTGGAACTACCCGCTGGAGCTCTCCGTCGGCGACGCGCTCCCCGCCTTCGTCTCGGGCAACGCGGTCGTCATGAAGCCCGACACCGAGACCGCGCTCACCGCGCTCTGGGCCCGCGACCTGCTGATCGAGGCCGGGCTGCCCGCCGAGGTCTTCCAGGTCGTCCTGGGCGAGGGCCCGGTCGTCGGCCCCGAGGTCGTCAAGCACGCCGACTACGTCTCGTTCACCGGCTCCACCCGCACCGGCCGCGAGGTCGCCCAGGGCGCCGCCGCCCGGCTCGTCGGCGTCTCCCTCGAACTCGGCGGCAAGAACGCGATGCTCGTCCTGAAGGACGCCGACATCGAGAAGGCCGCCGCCGGAGCCGTCCGCGCCTGCTTCTCGTCCGCCGGACAGCTCTGCATCTCCATCGAGCGGCTCTACGTCCACGAGTCGATCGCCGACGCCTTCCTCGACCGCTTCGCCGCCCGCACCAAGGCCATGCGGCTCGGCAGCTCCCTCGCGTACGGGGCGGACATGGGCTCCCTCGTCGGCGACCGGCAGCTGGAGACGGTCACGAAGCACGTCGAGGAGGCCGTCGCCAAGGGCGCCAGGCTCGTCGCCGGCGGCGTCGCCCGCCCCGACATCGGCCCCCTCTTCTACGAGCCGACCATCCTCGACGGCGTCGAGGCCCCGATGGCCGTCTGCTCCGAGGAGACCTTCGGCCCGGTCGTCTCCGTCTACCGCTTCACGGACGAGGACGAGGTGATCGAGCTCGCCAACGGCACGCCGTACGGCCTCAACTCCTCCGTGTGGACCAAGGACTCGCGCCGCGGCCACGCCGTCGCGGCCCGGCTGCGCACCGGCACCGTCAACATCAACGAGGGGTACGCGCCGGCCTACGGCAGCGTGCAGTCCCCGATGGGCGGCATGAAGGACTCCGGTCTCGGCCGCCGCCACGGCTCGGAGGGCATCCTCAAGTACACCGAGGCCCAGACCGTCGCCCAGCAGCGGCTGATGCCGCTCGCGCCCTCCTTCGGCATGGACGACGAGAAGTACGCCGCGGTGATGAGCCTGTCCCTGAAGGCGATGAAGGCCCTGCGCCTGCGCTGACCACGCGCCGCCCGACCTGTCCCTTTTTCGTGCGAGGAGAGCCATGACCGCGGTACCCCCTACCCAAAATCAGGAGCAGGCGGAGGACGCCGCGTACGACTACGACGTCCTCGTCGTCGGCTCCGGCTTCGGCGGTTCGGTCACCGCCCTGCGACTCACGGAGAAGGGCTACCGGGTCGGTGTCCTGGAGGCCGGCCGCCGCTTCACCCCCGCGTCCCTGCCGAAGAACTCCTGGGACCTGAAGAACTTCCTGTGGGCCCCCGCCCTCGGCCTCTACGGCATCCAGCGCATCCACCTGCTGGGCAACGTGATGGTCCTCGCGGGCGCCGGCGTGGGCGGCGGCTCCCTCAACTACGCCAACACCCTCTACGTACCGCCGAAGCCCTTCTTCGACGACCCGCAGTGGAAGGACATCACGGACTGGCAGGACGAGCTGCGGCCGTACTACGACCAGGCGCAGCGGATGCTCGGCGTCCGGCTCAACCCGACGACGACCCCCTCGGACGTGCACCTCAAGGCGGCCGCGCAGGCGATGGGCATCGGCGACACCTTCCACATGGCGCCCGTCGGGGTCTTCTTCGGGGACGGGGCCGACGCCGACGGCACCTCGAAGGCGAAGCCGGGCGGCCAGGTCGCCGACCCGTACTTCGGCGGCGCGGGCCCCGCCCGGCGTGCCTGCACCGAGTGCGGCGAGTGCATGACGGGCTGCCGCCACGGCGCCAAGAACACCCTCAACGAGAACTACCTCCACCTCGCCGAGAAGGCGGGCGCCACCGTCCACCCCATGACCACGGTCGTCACCGTCACCGAGGACTCGCGGGGCGGCTACGCGGTGCAGACCCTCCCCACCGACAACCGCAAGAAGGGGAAGGGCCGGACCTTCCGTGCCCGCCGCGTGGTGATCGCGGCCGGCACGTACGGCACGCAGACCCTGCTGCACCGGATGAAGGACGGCGGCCTGCTGCCCCGGATCTCGCAGCGGCTCGGCGAGCTCACCCGGACCAACTCCGAGGGCCTGGTCGGCGCGCAGACCACCGACCGGCGCTACCGCAAGAAGCACGGCAAGGAGAAGGTCGACTTCACCCGGGGCGTCGCCATCACCTCCTCGATCCACCCCGACGCGAACACCCACATCGAGCCGGTCCGGTACGGCAAGGGCTCCAACTCCATGGGCGGCATGACCGTCCTCCAGGTGCCCTACGGGGCCCACCGGGTGCGCAACTGGTTCCTCAACGTGCTCAAGCACCCCACGCTCGCCGCCCGCTCGCTCTCCAACTGGCGCTGGTCGGAGCGGACCATCATCGGTCTGGTCATGCAGTCCCTGGACAACTCCCTGACGACCTACCGCAAGCCCGGCGGGATCGGAAAGGGCCTGCTCACGGCCCGCCAGGGGCACGGAGCGCCGAACCCGGTGCAGATCCCGGAGGCCACCGAGGCCGCCACCCTCCTCGCCGAGGAGATCAACGGCTTCGCCGGCTCCAACATCGGCGAGCTGATGGGCACCCCGCTCACCGCCCACTTCCTGGGCGGCTGCCCGATCGGCGCCGACGCCGAGTCCGGCGTCATCGACCCGTACCACCGGCTCTTCGGGCACCCCGGGATCTCCGTCGTCGACGGGGCGACCGTCTCCGCCAACCTCGGCGTCAACCCGTCCCTGACGATCACGGCGCAGGCGGAGCGGGCGATGTCGTTCTGGCCGAACAAGGGCGAAGAGGACCCGCGGCCGCGGCAGGGGGAGGCGTACGTACGCGTGGCGGCGGTCGAGCCGAAGTCGCCCGCGGTCCCGGCCGAGGCCTTCGGCGCCCTGCGGCTGCCGTTCCTGGGAATCCCGACGGTCCCGCCGAAGGCGAAGGCGACGGACGGCCAGGCGTGAGACGCACGGCATGACATGCCCGGCGTGAGACGCACGGCATGAGACGCACGGCATGAGAAAAGGCGCTGCACCCCCCTCCGAGTGCAGCGCCTTTCCTGCTTTTGGTGATGCTGCATAGATGACCCGCGACCGACGGGATTGGTTGTAGCGGTTGCACAGGATCTTGGTGTGACGCGCGTCACGCTGGGGGATCGCCCACGAGAAAGGGCCCCGTGCCGCGATTCCGGTCGCGGCACGGGGCCCTTGGCGTCGGCACCGGGGGATCGCGCCGCGCGGGGGAGGAGGTCGGGGGACGGGTGTACGAGGGAGATCGACCGGTTGCGGCCGGCCCCGGGCGTCCCCGGGACCGACCGCCCTTTCTGGTGACCGGGCTGCTGTCCCCTGCTGCCCAATCACACGCGCTGGTGCGAGGTCCCACGGCGCACCGGAGGTACGCCACACGCCCCAGCGAAGCCACGCGTGGTTTCTACGGGCCCGCCCCTGGCTGGCACGGACACCCGGACCAACGAAGCGGGGTCGGGGCCGGTCACGCGCCGTACGGGTGAGAGCGGGGTCGAACTCAGATGCGGCCCCGGCACAGCTCCAGCATGGTCATCGCAAGGGCCGTGCCGGGCTTGCCCAGCGCGTCACGGTAGTGACCGAGGACCTCCATCTCGCGGGTCAGGTTCACCCGGCGGCCGCCGGAGGAGATCCGGGCCTCCTGGATGACGGCCGAGACGGCCATCCGCTCCTGGATGAGGCCGATGATCCGGTCGTCGAGGGAGTCGATGCGCTCGCGGGCGCCACCGATCAGCGTCGCCGCCTCGTCGGTGCGGGCGCCGGTCTTCTCGGTCTGGGTCATGGCGGTCATACGGGGCTCCTCGGGGTGTCGGGGGGCGGAGCCCCGGGGCGACACGGCCCGGAAACGACAGAACGCCCCGGGCCTTGTCGGCCCGGGGCGCCTGGGAAGTCGCTTGTCAGTTGCTCAAGCAGCACGACCATGGCAGCCGGACGGGCCGGTGCCATAGGTAAAGACGAAGGTCGAGAGCTTGCGCATGGCGACAGTATGGACCCCTCCGCGGACCGGGGACCAACCCGGGTTCGGATGGTGAGACGAAAAGTCCGACCGGCGCGCCGGTAGAATCGACAAATAGCACCCCCCTTCGGGGGACCCCCTCCTACCGCCGGAAGGCCGCCGTAGTGTCATCAGCGACCCCCGCTGCCGCGCCCGACGTCTCCAACCCGGACGTAGTCCTCGTTGTCGACTTCGGCGCCCAGTACGCCCAGCTCATCGCCCGCCGCGTCCGTGAGGCCCGGGTCTACAGCGAGATCGTCCCGTCCACCATGCCGGTGGCCGAGATGCTGGCCAAGAACCCGAAGGCGATCATCCTCTCCGGCGGCCCGTCCTCCGTGTACGCGGAAGGCGCTCCCCGCCTCGACCGCGCGATCTTCGAGGCGGGCGTCCCCGTCTTCGGTATGTGTTACGGCTTCCAGCTGATGGCGACGACCCTCGGTGGCACCGTCGACAACACCGGCGCCCGTGAGTACGGCCGTACCGGCCTGCACGTCTCCAAGGCCGGCTCGACCCTCTTCGAGGGCACCCCGGTCGAGCAGTCCGTGTGGATGTCGCACGGCGACGCCTGCTCCGCCGCCCCCGAGGGCTTCTCCGTCACCGCGTCCACCGACGTCGTGCCGGTCGCCGCCTTCGAGAACGACGAGAAGAAGCTCTACGGCGTCCAGTACCACCCCGAGGTGCTGCACTCCACGCACGGCCAGCAGATCCTGGAGCACTTCCTCTACCGCGGCGCCGGCATCGAGCCCAGCTGGACCACGGGCAACGTGATCGAGGAGCAGGTCGCGGCGATCCGCGCCCAGGTCGGCGACAAGCGCGCCATCTGCGGTCTCTCCGGCGGCGTCGACTCCGCCGTGGCCGCCGCGCTCGTGCAGAAGGCCATCGGCTCGCAGCTCACCTGCGTCTACGTCGACCACGGTCTGATGCGCAAGGGCGAGACCGAGCAGGTCGAGAAGGACTTCGTGGCCGCCACCGGCGCCAACCTGAAGGTCGTCGACGCGCAGGAGCGCTTCCTCGACGCGCTCGCCGGCGTCTCCGACCCGGAGACCAAGCGGAAGATCATCGGCCGCGAGTTCATCCGCGTCTTCGAGCAGGCGCAGCTGGAGATCCTCCAGGAGGAGGGCCCCGAGGTCGCGTTCCTCGTCCAGGGCACGCTCTACCCGGACATCGTCGAGTCCGGCGGCGGTACCGGCACCGCCAACATCAAGTCGCACCACAACGTCGGCGGACTCCCCGACGACATCGAGTTCCAGCTCGTCGAGCCGCTGCGCCAGCTCTTCAAGGACGAGGTCCGGATGGTCGGCCAGGAGCTCGGCCTGCCCGACGAGATCGTCCAGCGTCAGCCGTTCCCCGGCCCCGGCCTCGGCATCCGCATCGTCGGCGAGGTCACCAAGGACCGCCTGGACCTGCTGCGCGAGGCCGACGCCATCGCCCGCGAGGAGCTCACCGCGGCCGGTCTCGACCGTGAGATCTGGCAGTGCCCGGTCGTCCTGCTCGCCGATGTCCGCTCCGTGGGCGTCCAGGGCGACGGCCGCACCTACGGTCACCCGATCGTGCTGCGCCCCGTCTCCTCCGAGGACGCGATGACGGCCGACTGGTCGCGTCTGCCCTACGAGGTGCTGGCCAAGATCTCGACCCGCATCACGAACGAGGTCGCCGACGTGAACCGCGTCGTCCTCGACGTCACGAGCAAGCCCCCGGGCACCATCGAGTGGGAGTAGTCGCTCCCGCTGGTGTCCGAAGCCGTCGTCCCGGTGCTCCGGGGCGGCGGCTTCGTCGTGTTCACGTCCGAACTCTGGTGACTTGCCCGGCCGGGCGTTACCTTCCGGCGCATGAGCGTGATACCCGTGCCCGTCCCCGTCGACCGGCTCCACTTCGCCATGCCGCCCGTCCACGCGACGGCCGAGGAGGAACGCACCCACCGCAGACAGCGGCTCGCGGGCGCGCTCCGGCTCTTCGGACGGCTCGGATACGAGGAGGGCGTCTCGGGCCACATCAGCGCCCGCGACCCGGAGTTCCCCGACTGCTACTGGGTGAACCCCTTCGGGGCGCCCTTCGAGGACCTCACCGCGAGCGACCTCGTCCTCGTCAACGGCGACGGGCAGGTCGTCCGCGGCGGACAGCACGTCAACCAGGCGGCCTTCACCGTCCACGCCCAGGTCCACCGGGCCCGGCCCGACGTCGTCGCCGTCGCCCACACCCACTCCCTCCACGGAAGGGCGCTCGCCGCGCTCGGCGAACTCCTCGACCCGCTCACCCAGGAGGCCTGCGCCTTCTACCAGGACCACGCCCTCTACGACGCCTACACCGGCGTCACCGTCGACGCCGAGGAAGGGCGCCGGATCGCCCTCGCCCTCGGCTCGTTCAAGGCGATCGTGCTGCGCAACCACGGGCTGCTCACCGTCGGCACCTCCGTCGACGCGGCGGCCTGGTGGTTCATCGCCATGGAACGCTCCGCCCAGGTCCAACTGACCGCGCGGGCGGCCGGGAAACCCGTGCCGATCGACCACCGGGAGGCGGTCGCCACCCGCGAACAGCTGGGCAGCGACCTCGTCGGCTGGATCAACTACCAGCCGCTCTGGCGCAGGATCAGCCGAGCGGAGCCCGAACTCCTGTCGTAACACCATCGCTTCACCCTTCTGTACGTCAATGAGATGGCGCGGCAATCACTCTCCGGCGGGGCGCACACGGCAGCTCCGGGAGCCGCCGATACGACACAATTCCGGGGAATCAACGGCTGGTTGACCGTTCGGCACGCATCGGAGCGCACCGGGACGCAACGGAACGGGTCGTGAAGTGAGCTCGGGAAGTGAGCACCGTGGCGGTTCAAGAGGCGAGACAGTACGGCGAACACGCGACGGCCTGCGCCGGCTGCGCCCACTGCGGGAAGGCCGGCCACCGGCGCGCGGTCGCCGCCTTCCTCGCCCGGCGGGACGAGCTGGCCGCCGGGCACGGAGTCCCCGCGGCCGTCGCCCACTCGCCGGTCGCCGCCCGCCAGTGGGTCTCCGACGAGCTGGCCCAGTCCGCCCGCGCCGTGGCCGTGCGCGGCCGCGAGGCCGGGGCGGCCTGGCTCGACCGGGTCCGCAGCGGGGGCATCGGCGCCGTCTGGGGAGCCGTCCTCGCCCTCCTCCTGGGCCAGGCCCTCACCGCGATCGGGAGCGGCTGGACCGCCGCCTGCACGGCCGGCCTGTGCACCGCCCTCGTCCTCGCCGTCCTGCTCAGCGCCGCCGCCCACACGCACCGGGCGCGCGGCGGTCTCCTCGCCCCCCTGATCGGCGAGGACAACCGGCTCTCCACCACCCGCGCCGTCGCCGCCGCCTGGCTCCTCCTCCTCGCCTTCACCCTCCCCTTCCTGGCGGTCCACGCGCCGGGCCCGTCGACCTTCGCGCTGTCCCGGAGCGCCGGCCTGCTCACCGTCTTCACCCTCGTGTCGGCGGTCACTCTCACCGCCCGCGTCGTCGTCTCCGTCCGGATCGCCTCCCGCCGCCTCCAGAAGGTCCGTGCCGACCGTCCGCGCGCCGCCGACCTGCTCTGCGACGACAGCGGCCGGGCCGGCCTCGTCGACGTCCAGTACCTCCTCGTCTCCTGCGCCGTCCTGGCCCTGACGGCCGTCGGCCTCGCCCGTGACCCCGGCCGGCTCCCCGAGGTCCCCTGGTCGCTCGTGCTGCTCCTCGCCGTCTCGGCGGCCTGGCACCTCGCCGCGAAGTGCACCGAGGGCGTCCGCCCCACCATCCACTCCGTCGTCCGCTCCCGGGAGGCGGGCGACCTCGACGCCCCGATCCGCACGGGTGACGACATCGAGATCCGCGGCTGCGGCTTCGTCCCGCCGGGCGCCGCCGCCCCCGAACCGCTGACCCGGCTGGTCGTGCGCATCGGCCCCGTCCACGCCCACGTCCCCCTGGTCCCTGTCCCGGGCGGCTTCGCCAACCCGACGGACGCGACCCTCACCGTCCCCCTCCCCGCGGACGTCGAACCGGGCCGGGTGGAGGTCTCGGTCGTGACGGCGGCCGGCGTCGAGACCAATCGGGTCACGATCGACGTCGTCGACTAGCGTCCGGCTCCCTCCACGTATCCCTCCGGCACGAGTCCGGGGAGAATCGTTCCGCGAACAGTCGTACGGGGCGTGGAGAGGTGACCGGCGATGACGGGACGAGCGAACCGGACGGACGGAGCGACGGGGTGGCGTGCCACCTACGCCCGATGGCAGGTCACCTTCACCCGGTGGAAGGCCCTCGGCTCCCGCTACGCCCTCATCCCGCTACGGCTCTTCCTCGGGATCACGTTCGTCTACGCCGGCCTCGACAAGCTCACCGACTCCGCCTTCTTCGCCGCGGACGGCAGCGGTTCCATCGGCGAGACGATGCGCGCCGTGCGGGACAGCTCGGCGATCCCCGGCCTCGTCGACCTCGCCCTCAAGAGCCCCGCCGGCTTCGGGTACGCCATCGCGTTCGGAGAGATCGCCGTCGGGATCGGGACCCTGATCGGCCTCTACGCCCGTGTGGCGGCGCTCGGCGGCGCGCTGATCTCCCTGAGCCTCTGGCTGACCGTGAGCTGGCAGGTGAACCCGTACTACCTGGGCAACGACCTCGCCTACTTGATGGCCTGGCTCCCGCTGCTGCTCGCCGGGGCGTCCGAGCTGTCGGCGGACAGGCTTCTCGCGGACCGGCGGCGGCGTATTTCATAGCTCATCCAGCCCGCGAAGCCGGCCGTGCCCAGACCGGCGCAGAGCACCGGGACCACCCCGAACCACGGGGCCGTCCAGGCCCCGGCGAGGTCGCCCGCGTAGACCGCGACCAGGGTGAGGGCGGTGAGGCCGACGAGCAGCCGGCCGGGGCGGAACTCATGAAGCAGCACGGGTGACCTCCACCTGTCCGATGCCGACCTCGAGCGAGAGGTCCAGCGTGCCTGCCGGGGCGGTCCCGGCCGGCGGGGCGATCGTGTGGGTCTCGTCCCGGTCCGGGGCGATGTCGATGTCCTCGGCGGGCTGCCCGGGAAGCTTCAGATCGCCGAGCCCCACCTCGGCGTGGAGCTTCACCACGACGTCCTTCGGGACGACGACCTTGAGCTGTCCGGCGCCCACGTCCGCCCGGGTGGTGACGGTCGTGCCCGCGGGGACCGGGAGCGCAGACAGGTCGAGCAGGCCCACGCCGGTGCCCAGCTCGTAGGACGGCTGCACCGCGGCGACGGTGGCCGGCTTCCATGTCTCACGGACCCAGTCCGTGGTGATCCGGTCGGGCAGGGCGACCGCCCCGGCGAGCAGGCAGGCCGTGATCACGGTGTTGACGATCGTCCCGAAGCCCGTGCGGCCGAGGAAGGAGCTGATGACGAGGCCCAGGCCGAACACCGCGAGGGCGGCGACCAGACCCGTCTGCAGGCTCGTGCCCAGCGGCTCGGTCTCCCAGGTGAGGGCGGTGCCGAGGACGGCCGCGAGCATCGCGAGCAGATGGGTGAGACCGGCGATGGAGAGCGGAGTCCGCCGGACGGAGGGGGTCGGCCGGTCGGCGCGGGAGGGGTCGGGTCCCCACTGGCTTCCGGGCTTCGGCACCACGCCGTCGACCTTGCCGTCCTTGTCGACGATGCCGTGCGGTCCCCAGAGGTATTCGAAGGTCACCCTGCCGGTCGAGCCGTCCTTCACGATCGGGTCCTTCCACCAGGAGTGGTAGTACTCGATCCGGGGCGGCGCCTTGGTCTCGGGCGGCGCCTCGACGACCACATGCGCGGCGCCCGTCTCCGTCCGGCCCTCCGCCTCGCCGCCGACCGCCCGGCGCCGCGACCAGACCGCCGCGCCGCAGACCGCGAGCGACAGCAGCATCGTGAAGCCCAGCATCGACCCGCTGCGCAGCGTCGTCAGGAAGATCCCACAGCCGGTCAGCGCCATGAATATGGCGGCCAGGGTGGCCCCGGTGACCCGGCCCGTCAGGAGCCTGCGCCCCTCGTGCTCGTCCTCGCCCGCGAGCGGGACGAGCAGCCACGCGAAGCCGTAGAAGATCAGGCCGACCCCGCCCGTCACGGACAGCACGCCGACCGTGATCCGGAAGATCACCGGGTCGAGGTCGAAGTGCCGGCCGAGGCCCGCGCAGACTCCGCCCACGACCTTGCCGCTCCGCGAGCGCTGCAGAGGCAGGGAGGCATCGGCCTCCGCCGGCGGCGGGGCCTCGTGGGTCGAAGGCTTCGAACTCGTCATGCGTCCATGGTGACTGCCCGTGACCCGTCGCGGCACCGGGATCGACCCTGGCCCGACCCTGATATTCCGAGGGGTGCCGCCCCTGAGGCGTTACCAGGGGCGATCTCAGGGCCGACCCTGATGTCCGGGGCGGGCCGGACGTGTGACGATCGGTGCATGTCCGCAGCCGCTCGTGTCACCGAGACCGACGAACCACCCGTGCGCAGGCTCTACCGGAGCGCCGACGGGCGGTGGCTCGGCGGTGTCGCGCGCGGCCTCGCCGGCCACCTCGGACTGCCGGTCGTCTGGGTGCGCGCGCTGTTCGTGGCGCTGTTCTTCACGGACGGCCTCGGCGTCCTGCTCTACGCGGTCTTCTGGATAGTCGTCCCGCTCGGCGTCGGCGGCCGGGCCGCTCCCCGCCCCGTCTTCGAGATCACCCCGGACGGTCGTCGCCGGCTCCGCAAGCCCGACAAGGGCCAGGTCTTCGCCCTGATCGCGCTCGTGATCGGCACCGTGGCCCTCATCGGGAAGGTCAACGTCGACAACGAGTCCGGGCGGTACATATGGCCGCTCCTCCTCATAGCGGTCGGCGTCGTCCTGGTCTGGCGCCAGGCGGACAACGCCCGCCGCGCCAGCTGGACCGAGTCCGGCCGGCGCAGACGCACCCTCCAGCTCGTCCGCGGACTCGTCGGCGTCGCCCTCGTGGGCACGGGCCTCGCGGTCTTCCTGGTGGTCCGCGGCTCCATAGCCCAGCTGGGGACGGCCCTCACCGCCGCCGTCGCGGTCCTCACCGGCATAGCGCTGCTCGCGGGCCCCTGGCTGGTCCGGATGTCGCAGGACCTGACGGAGGAGCGGACCATGCGCATCCGCGCGCAGGAGCGCGCCGAGGTCGCGGCACACGTCCACGACTCGGTGCTCCACACCCTCACTCTGATCCAGCGCAACGCCGACGAACCGGGGGAGGTGCGTCGTCTCGCCCGCGCGCAGGAGCGGGAGCTGCGGAACTGGCTCTACAAGCCCGAGGGCACCGGCCGGGACGAGGAGGAGCCCGCGACCCTCGCGGAGGCGGTGAAGAAGGCCGCGGCCGAGGTCGAGGACAAGCACGGAGTCCCGCTGGAGGTCGTCGTCGTCGGCGACTGCCCGCTCGACGAGAAACTGACCGCACAGATGCAGGCCGCACGCGAGGCGATGGTGAACGCCGCCAAGTACGGTGGCGAGGGCGGGGCGGTGCAGGTTTTCGCCGAGGTGGAGGGCCGCATGGTCTTCGTCTCGGTGCGGGACCGCGGTCCCGGCTTCGACCTGGACGCGGTACCGGAGGACCGGATGGGCGTACGAGAATCGATCATCGGTCGTATGCAGCGCAACGGCGGTTCGGCCCGGCTGCGGTCCGTGCCGGGCGGGGGCACCGAAGTGGAGCTTGAGATGGAGAGGGCGGACGGATGAGCGACGAGACCGGGGCAGCGGGCGGGACCGAGGCGGGGGCGACGGCACCGGGCACGGAACGCCGGGTGCGGGTCGTGCTCGTCGACGACCACCGCATGTTCCGTACGGGAGTGCAGGCGGAGATCGGCCGGACCGAGATCACCGGGGTCGAGGTGGTCGGCGAGGCCGCCGACGTCGACCAGGCGGTCACGGTCATCACCGCGACCCGACCCGAGGTCGTCCTCCTCGACGTGCACCTGCCGGGCGGTGGCGGCGTCGAGGTGCTGCGCCGCTGCGCGAGCCTCATGGGGGCCGCCGAGGACCCGGTCCGCTTCCTGGCGCTGTCCGTCTCGGACGCGGCCGAGGACGTCATCGGGGTGATCCGGGGCGGTGCCCGCGGCTACGTCACGAAGACGATCACCGGCACCGACCTGGTCGACTCGATCTTCCGTGTCCAGGAGGGCGACGCCGTCTTCTCCCCCCGGCTCGCCGGGTTCGTCCTGGACGCCTTCGCCTCGACGGACGCGCCGCCGGTGGACGAGGACATGGACCGGCTCACCCAGCGGGAGCGGGAGGTGCTGCGACTGATCGCCCGTGGATACGCGTACAAGGAGATCGCCAAGCAGCTCTACATCTCGGTGAAGACGGTCGAGTCGCACGTCTCGGCGGTGCTGCGGAAGCTCCAGCTCTCCAACCGCCACGAGCTCACCCGCTGGGCTACCGCCCGCCGCCTGGTCTGAGCCCCGCACGATCGGGCCCGGTCACCCCACCCGGGTCGCTCCGGCGAAGGGCATCTCGTCGATCGGGGCGACCCGCACCGGGGCGCCGGGGCGGGGGGCGTGGATCATCTGGCCGCCGCCGATGTACAGCCCGACGTGGCTGATCCCGGAGTAGAAGAAGATCAGGTCACCGGGGGCGAGCTGGGAGCGGGAGACGCGCTGCCCGGCGTTGATCTGGGTGTACGTCGTGCGGGGGAGGGAGACGCCGGCCGCGCGCCAGGCGGCCTGGGTGAGGCCCGAGCAGTCGTACGCGGACGGGCCCGTCGCCCCCCAGACGTACGGCTTGCCGAGCTGTGCGCGGGCGAAGGAGACGGCCTCGGCGGCCCGGGGGTTCAGGGCGGTCACGGGGCCGCGCTCGCCGCCCGAGGAGCGGTCGGCGCGCGTCGCGGCCGGGTCGGTGATCGCATCGGCGGCCGTGGCCGTACCGCCCGTCGTGCCCGCACCGCCGCCTCCCGGGGCGCGGACGCTGTCCCGGGCCGCGACCGCGGCGTCGTACCGGGCGCGCTCCTCCGCGGTCAGCCGGGCCAGCAGCTTCCTGGCCGCCGCCAGCTTGTCGAGGACGGCGGCCTTCTGCCGGCGCAACTCCTCCTCGTGCCCCCGCAGCGCGGTCAGCCGTCCCGCGGACTCGCCGCGCAGCTGCCGGAGCGCGCCGAGCTCGCGCCGCACGGCGGTGACGGCCACCGCCTGCCGGTCCGCGGCCTTCTCCGCGAGTGCGGCCCGCTCCAGGTACTCGTCGGGGTCGGAGGTGAGGGCGAGCTGCACGGCGGGGTCGAGCCCGCCCGAGCGGTACTGCGCGGTGGCCATGGACCCGAGCCCGTCCCGGGCGGTGTTGAGCCGCTCGGCCCTGCGGGCGGCCTCGTCGCGCAGCCGGTCGAACGCAGCCCGGGAGGCGTCGGCCCGCTCCTTCGCCCCGTTGTACTTCTCCGTCGCGACCTCGGCCTCGTGGTAGAGCCGGTCGACCTTCGCCTTGACCTGGGCGGTGGTGAGCCCGGGGTCCGCGTGCCCGGATCCCTCGAAGAGCGTCGCGGTCGCCGCGGAGGCGAGAGCGAGGGTGGCGGCGGTGCGGACCGCGGGACCGCCGAGCGGGGACTGCCTGGGTTTTCGGTGCGCTGCCACGAGGGCGGGTCACATCCTCTTCCCTGCGGGGGGACGGTGCCCGCAGGGCCGACGGCGGGCCGCACAGGGGAGACGGACCGCCGCCGGGTTTTCCTGGCGGGGATGACCGGCAGCCGCCGGGTGACCGGCGGTGGTGGGAGCCGGCCACCTGCTGGAAGACGCTAAACCTGGGGGTCACGCCCCGGCGGTCAGTTGACCGCTATTGGCGTCAGGTGACGGACATGGACCGAACTCGTTCGTCCGGGGTGACGGGCCGGGGGACATTGAGGCGGACGACCGACCGAAGCGCCGGAGGGAGTGGACCCGGCCGAAGGACGGTGCTAAGGCCCCGGTTAGGCTCCGCTGCATGGACGTCCTCATCAATGTCTTCGTCGCCCTGCACATCATCGGTATCGCCTCCCTCCTGGGCGGATTCCTCACCCAGATGAAGGCGATGGGCGCCGGTACGGCCCGCTTCACCCCCGCGATGCTGCACGGCGCGCTGGTCATGCTGATCACGGGCGTCGCGCTCGTCGGCCTCAACCAGGCCGACGACCAGACCGTGAACAACGTCAAGATCGGCATCAAGCTGGCCGTGCTCGTCGTCGTCCTCGGCCTGGTCTACGTCAAGCGGGACGAGGAGAAGGTCGACAAGGGCCTCTTCGCCGCCGTCGGCGCCCTGACCACGGCGAACATCTTCATCGCCACCCTCTGGACCTGAGCCCCGGACGCTACGGACCCGAGCTCCGGACCCTCCGGACGTGAGGCCCCGACCCCGCGGTGTGACCGGTTCCGCAGCCGGGTGACGAAGGCGGCTCCCGAAGGCGGGTCCGGATGTCGGTGGGGCGTCCTAGACTCGTGAGGCGATGAGCAGCCTCTTTGACGACAGCTTCCTGGCCGGCCTCCAGAACCACTCCTCGGGGGAGGCCCCGCCCCCGCCCGAGGACCACGAGCACGGCGCCCCGGCCCCGGAGGAGGTCCCGCACGACCTCTTCGGGGAGCACTTCGACGCGCCCCCGCCCAGGGACGAGTACTACCGCGACGGCGCGGCGCGCCCCGTCGTCGACCCCGCCGCGCTCCTGGACGGGCTGAACGAACAGCAGCGCGCCGCCGTCGTCCACACGGACACCCCGCTGCTCATCGTCGCCGGCGCCGGCTCCGGCAAGACCCGGGTGCTGACCCACCGCATCGCCCACCTCCTGGGCACGCGGCACGTCCACCCCGGCCAGATACTGGCGATCACCTTCACCAACAAGGCCGCCGGCGAGATGAAGGAGCGCGTCGAGCAGCTCGTCGGCCCGCGCGCCAACGCGATGTGGGTCATGACCTTCCACAGCGCGTGCGTCCGCATCCTGCGCCGCGAGTCGAAGCGCCTCGGCTTCACCTCCTCCTTCTCGATCTACGACGCCGCCGACTCCAAGCGGCTGATGTCCCTGGTCTGCCGCGACCTGGACCTCGACCCGAAGAAGTTTCCGCCGAAGTCCTTCAGCGCCAAGATCTCGAACCTCAAGAACGAGCTGATCGACGAGGAGGCCTTCGCCGACCAGGCGGCCGACGGCTTCGAGAAGACGCTCGCCGAGGCGTACCGGATGTACCAGGCGCGGCTGCGCGAGGCCAACGCCCTGGACTTCGACGACATCATCATGACGACGGTCCACCTGCTCCAGGCCTTCCCCGACGTCGCCGAGCACTACCGCCGCCGCTTCCGCCACGTCCTCGTCGACGAGTACCAGGACACCAACCACGCCCAGTACACCCTCGTGCGGGAGCTCGTCGGCACCGGCTACGAGGACCTCGGCCCGGCCGAGCTGTGCGTCGTCGGCGACGCCGACCAGTCGATCTACGCCTTCCGCGGCGCGACCATCCGCAACATCCTCCAGTTCGAGGAGGACTACCCGGACGCGACGACGATCCTCCTGGAGCAGAACTACCGCTCCACGCAGACGATCCTCTCCGCCGCGAACGCCGTCATCGAGCGCAACGAGTCCCGCCGCCCCAAGAACCTCTGGACCAACGCGGGCGCGGGCGCGCAGATCACCGGCTACGTCGCCGACACCGAGCACGACGAGGCGCAGTTCGTCGCCGACGAGATCGACCGGCTCACGGACACCGGCGAGGCCAAGGCGGGCGACGTCGCCGTCTTCTACCGGACCAACGCCCAGTCCCGTGTCTTCGAAGAGATCTTCATCCGCGTCGGACTGCCCTACAAGGTCGTCGGCGGCGTGCGCTTCTACGAGCGCAAGGAGGTCAGGGACGTCCTCGCGTACCTCCGCGTCCTCGCCAACCCCGAGGACAACGTCCCGCTGCGCCGCATCCTCAACGTCCCGAAGCGGGGCATCGGCGAGCGCGCCGAGGCGATGATCGACGCCCTCTCCCTGCGCGAGAAGATCACCTTCCCGCAGGCCCTCAAGCGGGTCGACGAGGCGTACGGCATGGCCGCGCGCTCCGCGAACGCCGTGAAGCGCTTCAACGCGCTCATGGACGAGCTGCGCACCGTCGTCGAGTCCGGCGCCGGCCCCGCCGTCGTCCTGGAGGCCGTCCTGGAGCGCACGGGCTACCTGGCCGAGCTCCAGGCCTCGACCGACCCGCAGGACGAGACCCGGATCGAGAACCTCCAGGAACTCGCCGCCGTCGCCCTCGAGTTCGAGCAGGAGCGCGGCGAGGAGCCCGCGACCCTCGCCGAGTTCCTGGAGAAGGTCGCCCTCGTCGCCGACTCGGACCAGATCCCGGACGAGGACGAGGAGGGCCGGGGCGTCATCACGCTGATGACCCTGCACACCGCCAAGGGCCTGGAGTTCCCGGTCGTGTTCCTCACCGGCATGGAGGACGGCGTCTTCCCGCACATGCGCGCCCTCGGCCAGGCCAAGGAGCTGGAGGAGGAGCGACGCCTCGCGTACGTCGGCATCACGCGTGCCCGCAAGCGGCTCTACCTCACGCGCTCGTCGATGCGCAGCGCCTGGGGCCAGCCCTCGTACAACCCGGCCTCGCGCTTCCTGGAGGAGATCCCGCCCGCGTACCTGGAGTGGAAGCGGACCGGTCCGATGGCGAAGCCCGCCGGGCCGACCTCGGGCATCACCTCCTCGCTCTCCTCCTCCCGGGCGCGGTCCGGCCCCTCGGGCTTCGCCACCCGGCGCGCCGGCGACAAGCCGGTCATCACGCTCACGATCGGCGACCGCGTCACGCACGACCAGTTCGGTCTTGGCACGGTCACGGCGGTGACGGGGGTCGGCGCGGACGCCCAGGCGACGATCGACTTCGGCGACGAGAAGCCGAAGCGACTGCTCCTGCGGTACGCGCCGGTCGAGAAGCTGTAGCGCTTGCGTACGAGAGAGGGCCCCGGCTTCGGCCGGGGCCCTCTCTCGTACGTCTGTCAGCGGGTGAAGGTCAGCTCGTCGGGTCGAGACCGTGGCTGCGCAGCCAGGCCAGCGGGTCGATGGCGTAGCCGCCGCCCGGCCGGACCTCGAAGTGGAGGTGGGGGCCGGTGGAGTTGCCGGTGTCGCCGGAGTACGCGATGACGTCGCCGGCCTTGACCGTGCCGGAGCGGTACCTGGCGCTGCTGAGGTGGCAGTACCAGGTCTCGGTGCCGTCCGGGGCGGTCACGATGACCATGTTGCCGTAGGCGCTGTTGATCTGGGTGCGGACCGTGCCGTCGGTCGCGGCCATCACGGGCGTGCCGGTCTGCACGGGGAAGTCGATGCCGGTGTGCACGGACATCCAGTTGACGCCGGACTGGCCGAAGCGCGCGCTGAGCCGGTGGAGCTCCACCGGCAGGCTGAACTTGGGGCGCAGCGCCTCCTTGCGGGCCGCTTCCTCCTCGCGCTTCTTCTTCTCGGCTTCCTGGCGCTGCCGGAGGTCGATGCGCTCCTGGGTGCGGCTCGCGCGGTCGCCGAAGTCGCGGGCGTCCTCGCTGAGCGCGGCGAGCTGGGTGTCCAGCGCGCTGTTGGCGGCGACCTGCTTGACGGAGCCGGGGTCGGCCGCGGCGAGGGCGGTGGTGTCCTTCTTTCCGCCGTCGTCGGTGGGGTTGGTGAGCCCGCTGACGGAGGCGGCGGCGATGCCGGCGACGCCCATGACGCAGGCGGAGGGGACGGCGACGGTCAGCAGGGCGGACCGCTTGGCGGGCGTACGGCGGCGGCCTCGGCTGCTGCCCGCGCCGCGGCGCACGGGGCGGCCCGCGAGCGGGGTCTCCGTGCGGAGCTCGACGTAGGGGTCGGCGACCGGCTCGACGGTGGGTTCGTCGGAGAACTCGTCCGTGGGCTCGGTCGAGAACTCGTCCGTGGGCTCGGCGGCGTGTCCGTCGTGGGTGAGGCCCTCGTCGCGGCCGTGGGCCATGTCGTCGAGGACGTCCACGAGCTCGTCGGCGTAGGCGTATTCGGCCTCCGCCTCCGCGCCTTGCGCCTGGGCGTAGTCGAAGGCGAACTCGGCGGTGTGCTCCGGCTGCGGGGTGTACTGCTGGGGGACGACCGGTTCGGCCTCGGGGGCCGCCTGGTTCCAGGCGGTCGCGTCGTAGGCGCCGGTCTCGGTCGCGAAGGCGGGGGCGGCCCACTGGCCGGTGGCGTCGTAGGCCTCGTAGCCTCCCCCATAGCCTCCGGCATGGGAGGTACCCCCAGTGCCCTGGGCGGCATAAGCGGCGTGCACGGTCTCGTACTGGCCGGTCTGCTGGGCGTCGGTCCAGGCGGAGGCGTCCCACTGGCCGGTGGTGTCGTACTGCTGCTGCCCGCTGGTGTCGTAGGGGGTGTGCGCGGCGGCGCTGCCGTACTGGTCGGCGGCCTGCCACTGGCCCGTCGTGTCCCACTGGCCGGTGGTGTGCCACTGGCCGGTCGTGTCGTACTGCTGCTGACCGGTGGTGTCGTACTGACCGGTCATGCCGTACTGGCCGAGATCCCACTGGCCGCTGTGGTCGGCCTGACCCGCGGGGTAGGCGCCGAACAGCGGATCGACGGCGAAGCTGCCTGTGGTGTGGGCGTCGTCTCCGACGTACCCGGCGTGGGGGTGCTGGTCGTTCACCAACGTCTCTCTCGCCTCGGCAGCAGGACCATTCCCGGGCCGTCCCGATGAGGGGGGTCCCGGGGGAAGCAGTGGCGCGACTGTACCCGGCGGTATGCGCACCCGACAATCTTCGGAAGGGTTTGGCCACACAGGAAACGGGCAATCGGACGTGTTTCGCCAGCTCATGGAGAGAGCTTTGGCCTTGTGTTCGAGGAACGTTCGAAGAACAGGGCGTGGCGAGAAGACGTCAGGCGACGGAGGCGGCGCCCGTCTCCCCCTCGTGAGTGCCCCGGGTCACCGGTCCGCCGGCGTCCAGGGCGCCGAGCACCCCGGCGGCCACCGTCGGGTGGACGGGCAGTGCGAGATGGCCGATGCCGCTGACCCGGATGTTGTGCACGAGGAGGTCGGGGTGGTCGAGGCGCGCGGTCTCGACCGGCACCATCACCTGGTCCAGATCGCTCCAGAAGCTCACGAACCGCGTCCGACAGCCGGGCGCCGGGTCGGCCAGCTCCCGCAGGACCGCCGAACCGGGGCGCATCTGCCGCACCAGCGGATGCGCGTCGGCGAGCGGCGCCACCCTGGTGCCGGAGTGCGGGGTGCCGAGCATGACCAGGGTGCGCACCCGGGTGTCACCGCCCAGGCGCTGTACGTAATAACGGGCGATGAGCCCGCCCAGGCTGTGCCCGACGATGTCGACCTCGGCGTGTCCCGTGCGGGCACGGATCTCCTCCACCCGCCGCCCGAGCAGCTCGGCGGCGCTTCGCAGGTCGCAGGTGAGCGGCGAGTAGTTGAGCGACTCGACGCAGTCACGGCCGTGCCGGTTGAGGACACGGCGGAGCAGGACGAAGACGGAGCGGTTGTCGACGAAGCCGTGCAGCAGGACGACCGGGCGCACGCCCGGGGTGATCGTCGCGTCGGCGCCGGCGGAGGGGCCGGTGGTGGAGCCGCCAGCGGGATCCGTGGAGGGATCGGCGTCGGGGCCGGCGGCGCGGCCGGTGGTGGGGGAGGAGGGGGAGAGGCGCTCGGCCACGATCCCTGAGGGATAGAGGACGAGATGCCCGGTGAGGATCGCGAGCTCCAGGGCGGTGGCCTTCATCAGGGCGGTGACCTTGGAGAGCTCCATCGCCGACCTCCCGAGCGGCACGCGGGGCCGGACGATACGGAGGTACGCCGTACCTCCGCGCCGCACGGACGGCGGCGCGGAGGTACGGCGACCTCCTCGCGGCTCCCTTGCGACCGGGCCCCGCTTGCGGCTGGTGGGCCCAGGAGGAGGGCCCTAAGCGGGGAACGGCGCAGAGCGAACATGTCCCACGTGTGATTTCCCCCTCCCTCGCCACCGCGAAACGGCTGCTTGCGGGATGCTGGAGATAACGTTCGTTCACCGCCCCGGCAATCAAGCGCGGGGGTCGCATGTGGAGGCAGTGATGGGTGTGACCGGTCCGATCCGCGTGGTGGTCGCCAAGCCGGGCCTCGACGGCCACGATCGCGGGGCCAAGGTGATCGCGCGGGCGCTGCGCGACGCCGGTATGGAGGTCATCTACACCGGTCTCCACCAGACACCCGAGCAGATCGTCGACACCGCGATCCAGGAGGACGCCGACGCGATCGGTCTCTCCATCCTCTCGGGCGCGCACAACACGCTCTTCGTGAAGGTCCTGGAGCTGCTGAAGGACCGTGACGCGGAGGACATCAAGGTCTTCGGCGGTGGCATCATCCCGGACGCGGACATCGCACCGCTCAAGGAGAAGGGCGTGGCGGCAATCTTCACGCCGGGCGCGACGACCGCGTCCATCGTCGAATGGGTGAACGCGAACGTCCGCGTGGCGGCCTGACCCTTCGTACACCCTTGCACTTTCGGGTGCCTAGCTTTGCCAGGGCCCTCCCCTTCGGGGAGGGCCCTTCGCCGTGTGCCGTCCCGTCAGACGGTGGCCCCGGCGGGCCGGGGACCGCCATCGAGCTCGGCGCGCATCGCAGCGCGCAGCCGGAGCGTGGCGACCAGGCGCTGGAAGGCCTCGGACCAGTAGCCGCCCGCACCGGGCGCCGTGTCCTCCTCCTCGTCGGGCAGGGCCGTCAGGGAGTCCAGGTGCCGCGCCGCCTCCGGGGCGAGACAGCGCTCGGCGAGGCCCATCACCCCGCTGAAGCTCCACGGGTAACTGCCCGCGTCCCGGGCGATGTCCAGGGCGTCGATCACGGCGGCGCCCAGCGGCTCGGCCCAGGGCACGGCGCAGACGCCGAGCAGCTGGAACGCCTCCGACAGGCCGTGGGCGGCGACGAAGGCGGCGACCCAGTGCGCCCGCTCGTCCGCCGGGAGCGTCGCGAGGAGCTGCGCCCGCTCGGCCAGCGACGAGGTCCCGGGGCCCGTCGCGGGCGGCACGGCGGGGGCGCCGAGCAGCGCGCGCGACCAGGACGCGTCCCGCTGCCGTACGGCCGCCCGGCACCAGGCGGCGTGCAGTTCTCCCTGCCAGTCGTCGGCGACCGGCAGCGCCACGATCTCCTCCGGGGTCCGTCCGCCGAACCGGCCGATCCAGCAGGCGAGGGGGGCGGCCTCGACGAGCTGGCCCAGCCACCAGGAGCGCTCTCCCCGCCCCGCCGGCGGGGTCGGTACGACGCCGTCGCGCTCCATCGCCGCATCGCACTCGTGCGGGGCCTCGACGGAGATCACGGGCGACTCCGCCGTCCGGTCGAGACCGACGCAGGTGGCGGCCCGGCCGGCCATCCGGCCCGCGAAGGCCGAGGCGGGCAGGGCGGCGAGCAGTTCGGCGGCGGTCGCGCGGACGTTGCGGCTGCGGTCGGCGAGGGCGGCCTCCAGGAACTCCTCGTCCGCGTCGGAGAGCCCGGTCCGCAGCGAGTCCAGGAACATCAGCCGGTCCTCCGCCCGCTCGGCGGTCCAGGTGGACGCCAGGAGGGCGAGCCCGGCCGCCGCGTCTCCGCTCCGTACGGCGGCGAGCAGCGCGACCCGCTCGGCGAACAGGCCCTCGTCCCACAGGGCCCTGACGCCCTGGACGTCCTCGGGGGACGGGAGCCGGCCGGCCGCGCCCCTGCCCCGCAGCGCGAACCGCCACTCGGGGTTGAGGCCGGCCAGCCACAGGCCGCGCGGCCCCGCGAGCCGGAGCGCCTGGGGCCGCAGGTCGGTGCGGGCCCTGGCCGCGTCGAGCAGGGCGGGCAGGGCGGCGGGCGGCGCCTTGTACCCGCGCTCGTTGGCGAGGGTCAGCCACTGGGGCAGCAGCTCGGCGAGGTCGGGAACGGCCCCGCGCCTCCCGGCGGCGGGCGACGGTGCGGCCCGCCCGGCGAGGAGCTGGTCGAGCCGCCGCCGGGCCGCCTCGGGCAGGGGCCGGCGCGGGTCCTCCGGCGCGGGTTCGAGCGGGGGAGCGGCGGGTCCGGGGCGCAGCCCAGCCCTGCGCCGTACGGTGTGCAGCACGGCGGCGTCGAGCAGCGCACCCGCGAGGTCCGCTCCGGTCGTGCCCGCGCCCGCCGGGTCGGCGCCGGTCGTGCCCGCGTCCGTCGTGCCCGCGCCGGTCGTGCCCGCGAGGACCGTGGGTGGCCGGCGGTCCGTGCCGAGGAGCGCGGAGGTGACGAGCTCCTCCCAGACACGAGCGCTGTCGTCGGTGCCGCTGCTGGTGCTGCCGCTGTCGGAGCTCGCGGTGTACGGGGCCGAGGTCGTCGCGCGCGTGTTCATCGAGGTCCTCCTTGCGGTCGGGGGAGGTGGCGGGCCGTCATATGAGGGGGACCGTCTCGGCCGGGGCCTCCGCCGACCAGGCGGCGAGCGGGGTGAAGCCCCGATGGCCGCACTCTCCGAAGACGGTCAGCGGAGCTCCGCCGGAGAGCGCGACGAGACGCCAGAGCCCGGGCCGGTTCTGCGCGGCGGGCGTCAGCGGCAGGGCCTCGCGGCCGTCCGCGTCGGCGAGCTGCCAGCCGTACTCCGCCCGCGCCGGGACGACCTGGCGCAGCGTCACGGGCCAGGACTCCAGCCACGGGTCCTCGCTCAGCGCGCGCCCGTACGCGTCGAGAGCCGCGCCCACCGGCCCGCCCGGCGGCGGGGAGACGGGGGCGTCGACCGGGACGAAGTGCTCGCCCGGCTCCGCGCGCAGCCGGGCGGCGCCCGCGTGCGGCGTCAGCTCGCCGTCGAGGAGCGCGCCCACGGGGAGGGCGAGGCCGGGTGCCCGGCCGGCCGCGCCGAAGGAGAGGAGGAACGCCGTCCGTCCGGTCGTGACTCCGTGCAGCCAGACGCGCCGGGTGGTCAGCCGGGCGTCGGCCGTGTCGTACTGCGCGAGGACGAGCCAGTGGTCGCGCACCGGGACACCGTCGGCCGGGACGGTGAGACCGACCCGGGTCCGCACGGTCGTGGCGAAGCCGGCGGGCAGCCGGTCGGCGGCGAGCCAGGCCCGGTCGAGGAGGTGGGTCAGCGCGCACTCCTCCAGGAGGCGCACGGGCCAGCCGGGACCCGAGCCCGGTATCGCGCCCAGCTCCCGGACCCGGCCCGCGAGCCCCGGCGCCTGGGCGTCGACCATGCGGGCCGCGGTCTCCTCCCAGAGGCCGTAGCCGCTCTGCTCCGCCGTGGCCAGGCCGCCGCGGAGCAGGTCGGTGAGCCGCTGCTCCAACTCCTGCGCGCCCGCGGTGATCCGGGCCGCCCGGCGCTCGGCCCTGCGGCGCGCGGCCTCGGGATCGGCGACGGTCCCGGAGGTGCCGGTCCCGGCCGGCCGGGTCACGCTCCCGGCACCTTCCTCCCGCCGCTTCGCGAGCCAGAGCGCCACCCACTCCGGCGGGGTGTCGTCCGTCACCGCCGTCACGTCGGACGCCTGGAGCAGCAGCAGCCCCAGCGCGTGCTTGCACGGGAGCTTCCGGCTGGGGCAACCGCAGGTGTACGCGGGCGCCGTGAGGTCGACGGCCGTCTCGTACGACCGCCCGCCGCTGCCGCCGCACACGCCCCAGACGGCCCCCTCGCCGCGGCCCGTGCCCGACCACGGCCCGGCCGTGCCCAGTTCGCTCCCCGCTCTGCGTGAGGCGTCGTCAGGAGCCAGTGCCAGCACCTGTTCAGCCGTCCAGCGCACCCCCATGGCATTCATGTCCACGACCGTAGACGCCGGCACTGACAACGCCTCCGACCTCGGGAAAGAGGATTTGACTTTACTCTTCCTTTAAGATTCTCTGCGCGGGACCGAAGACCAGCACCACCCGTCCAGGGGGACCCCCTTCATGAAGCGCACCGCCCGCACCGCCGTCTCGGCCCTCGTCGTCGCAGGGCTCGCCCTCGGCCTCGGCGCCTGCTCGGAGGCGGCCGAGAAGGCCGTCGACCAGGTCGACAAGTCCGTCACCGGGCCCTACGAGGTGACGTACGAGGTCGGCGGCAAGGGCGTCGAGTCCATCGAGTACCACGCCGGCGACGGCACCGCGATGGCGCCGAAGGTCGAGTCGGAGAAGAAGCCGACCCTGCCGTGGAAGAAGACCGTGAAGCTGCACGGCATCATGCCGCCGGCCGTCATGCCGATGGCGCTCAGCCCGGCCGGCCTCACCTGCAAGATCATCTACCAGGGCAAGGTCATCAAGGAGGCCGAGGGCGAGCAGGCGATGGCGGGCGGCTGCGTCGCCGTCTCCCCCGTCGTGGGCTGACCCACCCTCACCTCCCGCCCCTCGCAGCACCCCTGACCAGCGGTGGAAACCGATTGTCAGTGGGATGGTGCACGGTGGATCGCACAACAGGTCGAGCGATCTGGAGGGGGATCCATGACCGTGCCCGAAACTGTCGCGCAGCCCGGCTCCGGTGTCGAGACGGACACCGGACCGGGCCTGCCCGAGGTCACCACCGCAGCCGCTTCGGAGGCCGCCGCGGAGGTCCTGAGGCCGCACGCCGAGCACGCCTTCGCCGACGAACTCACCGCACTCGCCGCCGCCGACGACCGGCCGCGGCCCGCCCGCTGGCGCCTCTCGCCCTGGGCCGTCGCCACCTATCTCCTCGGCGGCACGCTCCCCGACGGGACGGTGATCACACCCAAGTACGTCGGACCGCGCCGCATCGTCGAGGTCGCCGTCACCACGCTCGCCACCGACCGGGCACTCCTGCTGCTCGGCGTCCCCGGCACCGCGAAGACCTGGGTCTCCGAGCACCTGGCCGCCGCCGTCAGCGGTGACTCCACCCTGCTCGTCCAGGGCACCGCGGGCACGCCCGAGGAAGCCGTCCGGTACGGCTGGAACTACGCACGGCTCCTCGCCCACGGCCCCAGCCGCGACGCACTCGTGCCGAGCCCGGTGATGCGGGCGATGTCGCGGGGTGCGACCGCCCGGGTCGAGGAGCTCACCCGCATCCCCGCCGACGTGCAGGACAGCCTCATCACGATCCTGTCCGAGAAGACCCTGCCCGTCCCGGAGCTCGGCGAGGAGGTGCAGGCCGTCCCCGGCTTCAACCTCATCGCCACGGCCAACGACCGCGACCGCGGCGTCAACGAACTCTCCAGCGCGCTGCGCCGCCGCTTCAACACGGTGGTCCTGCCGCTGCCCGCGACGCCCGACGCCGAGGTCGAGATCGTCGCCCGGCGCGTCGACCAGATCGGACGCTCCCTCGACCTGCCCGCCGTGCCGGCCGGCGCGGCCGAGATCCGCCGCGTCGTCACCGTCTTCCGCGAGCTGCGGGACGGAGTCACCACCGACGGACGGACGAAGGTCAAGTCCCCCTCGGGGACGCTCTCCACGGCCGAGGCCATCTCCGTCGTCACCGGCGGCCTCGCACTCGCCGCCCACTTCGGCGACGGCGTCCTGCGCCCCGGGGACATCGCCGCCGGCATCCTCGGCGCCGTCGTCCGTGACCCGGCGGCCGATCGGGTCGTCTGGCAGGAGTACCTGGAGACCGTGGTCAGGGAGAGAGACGGCTGGAAGGACTTCTACCGCGCCTGCCGCGAGGTGAGCGCATGACCCCCGCGACCACGGCCCCATGCCCGACCTGCCCGCCGGGCACCGACCCTGACCGGGGCCCGGTCCCGACCGGGCCTGCGGCCCTGGGCCCTGCCGCGACCGATGCGGCCTCGGGCCCTGCCACCGGGCCTGCGGCCCCGGGCCCCACTGCCACGCGACTGCCCGCTCGCCCCGAAACCGACGCCGAGGCCGATGCGGCCCCGGGCCCCGCCGCCGGGCCTCCGGTTCCGGGCTCCTTCCGCAACAGGGCCGGGGCTTCGCCCGCGCCCAAGACGTCTCCTGCGGCCGCGCCCAGGACGTCTCCTTCGGCCGCGGCGCGGCGGCGCGGTCGGCCCCTGTTGCTTGGGGTGCGGCATCACGGGCCCGGGTCGGCGCGTGCCGTGCTGGCCGCGTTGGAGGTGGAGAAGCCTGCCGTCGTTCTGGTCGAAGGGCCTGCCGAGGCCGACGCTCTCGTCGCTCTGGCCGGGGACGAGGCCATGCGGCCTCCCGTCGCCCTGCTCGCCCATGCCGTGGACGACCCCGGGCGGGCCGCGTTCTGGCCGATGGCCGAGTTCTCGCCCGAGTGGGTCGCGATCCGCTGGGCCCTCGACCGGGGTGCCGCCGTCCGCTTCATCGATCTTCCCGCCGCTCACACCCTCGCCGCCGCTGACCCCACCTGGGACGACAGCGAGGAGGTCGACGGCGGGCACCGGATCGACCCCCTCGCCGAACTCGCCAGGATCGCCGGGCACGAGGACGCCGAGCAGTGGTGGGAGGACGTCGTCGAACTGCGCGGTGACGACGACCCCATCGCCCCGTTCGAGGCCCTCGCCGAGGCCATGGGCGCGCTGCGCGAGGAGTACGGGCACGGCGGCCACCTCCGTGACCTGGTCCGCGAGGCGTACATGCGGCTCCAGCTGCGCGCCGCCCGCAAGGAGTTCGGCGACGAGGTCGCCGTCGTGTGCGGCGCCTGGCACGTCCCCGCCCTCACCCGGAAGACCACCGTCGCCGCCGACCGCGCCCTCCTCAAGGGGCTGCCCAAGGTGAAGACCGAGCTCACCTGGGTCCCCTGGACCCACCGGAGGCTCGCCCGGCGCTCCGGCTACGGCGCGGGCATCGAGGCGCCCGGCTGGTACGGACACCTCTTCACCGCCCCCGACCGGCCCGTCGAGCGCTGGATGGCCAAGGTCGCCGGACTGCTCAGGGCTGAGGACCACCAGGTCTCCACCGCCCATGTCATCGAGGCCGTCCGGCTCGCCGAGACCCTCGCAGCCCTGCGCGGCCGGCCGCTTCCCGGGCTCGACGAGACGACGGACGCCGTCCGCGCCGTCCTGTGCGAGGGCTCCGACGTGCCGCTCGACCTCGTCCGCGACCGCCTCGTCGTCGGCGACGTCCTCGGCGAGGTGCCGGCCGGCGCCCCCGCCGTACCCCTCCAGCGCGACCTGAGCCGACTCCAGCGTTCGCTGCGGCTCAAGCCCGAGGCGCAGCAGCGCGAGCTCGACCTCGACCTCCGCAAGGACACGGACGGCGCCCGCAGCCGGCTGCTGCACCGGCTGCGGCTGCTCGGCGTCGACTGGGGCACCCCGGCCCCGGGACGGGCCGGCACCGGCACCTTCCGGGAGACCTGGCGGCTGGGCTGGGAGCCTGAGCTGCACGTCCAGGTGGCCGAGGCGGGAGTCTGGGGCACCACCGTCGAGGCCGCCGCCACCGCCAAGGCCGAGTCCCGGGCCGCGACCGCGACCGCCCTCGCCGACATCACCGCCCTCGCCGAGCAGTGCCTGCTCGCCGGACTCGCCGACGCCTTGCCCGTCGTGATGCGGGCCCTCGCCGACCGGGCCGCGCTTGATACCGACGTCACCCACCTCGCCCAGGCGCTCCCGGCGCTGGCCCGCTCCCTGCGCTACGGCGACGTCCGCGGGACCGACACGGCCGCCCTCGCCGAGGTCGCCGCCGGGCTCGCCGAGCGGATCTGCGTCGGCCTCCCGCCCGCCTGCACCGGGCTCGACGCCGACGCGGCCGCCGCCATGCGCGACCGGATCGACGAGGTCCACCAGGCGCTCGCCCTGCTGCCGGACACCGCGCGCCCGGCCGACCGCTGGACGGGTGTCCTGCACGCCCTCGCCGGCCGTGACCGCGTGCCCGGCGTCCTGCGCGGCCGGGCCACCCGGCTCCTCCTCGACGAGGGCCGGATCGGCGAGGACGAGGCCGGGCCGCTCATGAGCCGTGCCCTCTCGCCCGGCGCCCCGCCGCAGGACGCGGCCGCCTGGATCGAGGGCTTCGCCGGCGGCGCCTCCGGCGGCGGACTGCTCCTCGTCCACGACGAGCGGCTGCTCGGCCTGGTCGACACCTGGCTCACGTCCGTACCGGCGGCGGCGTTCACCGACGTCCTGCCGCTGCTGCGGCGCACCTTCTCCGGGTACGAGCCGGGTGTCCGCCGGACTCTCGGCGAGCTCGTCGCGCGCGGCCCGAAGGCCGACGGGGCGGGCCGCGCGGCGCCCGGGGGCGTACCCGGCTTCGCCACCGCCCTCGACCGGGAACGGGCGGACGGCGTCCTCCCCCTCCTCCACCTCATCCTCGGAACGGAGGCCGCCGTATGAATACGAGCGCAGGCACGAGCGCAGGCACGACCGCAGGAACGAGCTCAGATGCGAGCACAGGTGCGAGCGCCGGCGCCACGGAGGGACCGGACGACGAGCGGCTGCGCCGCTGGCGGCTGGTCCTCGGCGGCGGGGACGCCGACGGGACCGGCCGCGCGCTCACCGGGACCGACGCGGCCATGGACCGCGCCCTCGCCGAGCTCTACGGCCGCGCGCCCCGGGGTGCCGACGGCAGGGGCAGGGACCGCTCGGGCGGGCTCGGCGGCTCCGCGCCCTCCGTCGCCCGCTGGCTCGGCGACATCCGCACGTACTTCCCCAGCTCCGTCGTCCAGGTCATGCAGCGCGACGCGATCGACCGCCTCGGCCTCGCCGCACTCCTCCTGGAGCCGGAGATGCTGGAGGCCGTCGAGGCCGACGTCCATCTCGTCGGCACCCTGCTCTCCCTCGACAAGGCCATGCCGGAGACCACCAGGGAGACCGCGCGGGCCGTCGTGCGGAAGGTCGTCGACGACCTGGAGAAGCGCCTCGCCACCCGCACCCGGGCCACGCTCACCGGCGCCCTCGACCGCTCGGCCCGGATCAGCCGCCCCCGGCACCGGGACATCGACTGGGACCGCACGATCCGCGCCAACCTCAAGAACTACCTGCCCGAGCACCGCACGGTCGTCCCGGAGCGGCTCGTCGGCCACGGGCGGGCGTCCCGGGCGGTGCGGAAGGAGGTCGTGCTCTGCATCGACCAGTCCGGCTCCATGGCCGCCTCCGTCGTCTACGCCTCCGTCTTCGGCGCGGTGCTGGCCTCCATGCGGTCGATCGCCACCCGGCTCGTCGTCTTCGACACGGCCGTCGTCGATCTGACCGAACGGCTCGACGACCCGGTCGACGTCCTCTTCGGTACGCGACTGGGCGGCGGCACCGACATCAACCGCGCCCTCGCCTACTGCCAGGCGAGGATCGGCCGTCCGGCCGACACCGTCGTCGTCCTCATCAGCGACCTGTGCGAGGGGGGCATCCGCGACGAGATGCTGAAGCGGGTCGCGGCGATGAAGGCCTCCGGCGTCCAGTTCGTGGCGCTGCTCGCCCTCTCCGACGAGGGCGCCCCCGCCTACGACCGTGAGCACGCGGCGGCGCTCGCCGCGCTCGGCGTCCCCGCCTTCGCCTGCACCCCCGACCTGTTCCCGGAGATCATGGCCGCCGCGCTGGAGAAGCGCCCGCTGCCGATACCCACCGTCTGACCGGGTCCGACAGGTACGAAATCCGTAGCCGCGGACCACACGCACGGGTGCTCCGAGGGTCACTGAGGCTCATATCACACCAGCCTCGCCGAGGTCCTCACCTCATCCCCTGGCGCGTCGTGAGGGGCCCGGAGCCCAGTCCCCGCCTGCTGCGAAGGGGGTGGACGCCCACTCCGCAACCCCTACGGACCGCCCCGTGGCCCCTACATCCTGTGACCCGTATCACCGCTCTGTGGGGATCTGCGATTTAGGGACCCACGTCCCTCGGGGATAACCTGCGAGACGGACATGCCGCGTCCACGGTCACCGTGTACGCCTCCCTTGTGACAGCGCAGTCACGTTGCCCTTCGCGGCACGCCCACGCAGACAACGAACCGCGATCATCAGAAAAGGGACGGACGCGCGTGGACCTGTTCGAGTACCAGGCGAGGGACCTCTTCGCCAAGCACGGTGTACCGGTGCTGGCCGGTGAAGTCATCGACACGCCTGAGGCGGCGCGCGAGGCCACCGAGCGTCTTGGCGGCAAGTCGGTCGTCAAGGCGCAGGTGAAGGTCGGTGGCCGCGGCAAGGCCGGCGGCGTGAAGCTGGCCGCCGACGCGGACGAGGCCGTCGCCCGCGCGACGGACATCCTCGGGATGGACATCAAGGGCCACACGGTCCACAAGGTGATGATCGCCGAGCTGTCCCCGGAGATCGAGGCGGAGTACTACGTCTCGTACCTCCTCGACCGCACCAACCGCACCTTCCTGGCCATGGCCTCGGTGCAGGGCGGCATGGACATCGAGGAGGTCGCGGAGAAGACCCCCGAGGCCCTCGCGAAGGTCCCGGTCAACGCCGTCGACGGCGTGAACATCGAGAAGGCCCGCGAGATCGTGGCCCTGGCGAAGTTCCCGGCCGACGTGGCCGAGGGCGTCGCCGAGGCGATGGTGACCCTGTGGGACACCTTCGTCGCCGAGGACGCGCTCCTCGTCGAGGTCAACCCGCTGGTGAAGACCAAGGACGGCCGCATCCTGGCCCTCGACGGCAAGGTGTCTCTCGACGAGAACGCCGACTTCCGTCAGCCCGAGCACGAGGCGCTCGAGGACAAGGCCGCAGCCAACCCGCTCGAGGCTGCCGCCAAGGCCAAGAACCTCAACTACGTCAAGCTCGAGGGCGAGGTCGGCATCATCGGTAACGGTGCCGGTCTGGTCATGTCGACCCTGGACGTCGTCGCGTACGCCGGTGAGAACCACGGCGGCGTGAAGCCGGCCAACTTCCTCGACATCGGTGGCGGCGCCTCCGCCGAGGTCATGGCGAACGGCCTGGAGATCATCCTGGGCGACCCGGACGTCAAGTCCGTGTTCGTCAACGTCTTCGGTGGCATCACCGCCTGTGACGAGGTCGCCAACGGCATCGTCCAGGCCCTGGAGCTCCTCGCCTCGAAGGGCGAAGAGGTCACCAAGCCGCTGGTCGTGCGCCTCGACGGCAACAACGCGGAGCTGGGTCGCAAGATCCTGTCGGACGCGAACCACCCGCTCGTGCAGCGCGTGGACACCATGGACGGCGCGGCCGACAAGGCCGCCGAGCTCGCGGCTGCGAAGTAAGGGACGAGGTCAGAACACCATGGCTATCTTCCTGACCAAGGACAGCAAGGTCATCGTCCAGGGCATGACCGGTGCCACGGGCATGAAGCACACCAAGCTCATGCTGGGTGACGGCACCAACATCGTCGGTGGCGTGAACCCGCGCAAGGCCGGCACGTCCGTCGACTTCGACGGCACCGAGGTCCCGGTCTTCGGCTCCGTCGCCGAGGCGATGAAGGAGACCGGCGCCAACGTCTCGGTCCTCTTCGTCCCGCCGGCCTTCGCGAAGGCCGCCGTGGTCGAGGCGATCGACGCCGAGATCCCGCTGGCCGTCGTCATCACCGAGGGCATCGCCGTCCACGACTCCGCCGCCTTCTGGGCGTACGCGCAGTCGAAGGGCAACAAGACCCGCATCATCGGCCCGAACTGCCCCGGTCTCATCACCCCGGGCCAGTCCAACGCCGGCATCATCCCGGGCGACATCACGAAGCCGGGCCGCATCGGCCTGGTCTCGAAGTCCGGCACGCTGACGTACCAGATGATGTACGAGCTCCGTGACATCGGCTTCTCGTCGGCCGTCGGCATCGGTGGCGACCCGGTCATCGGCACCACGCACATCGACGCCCTCGCGGCGTTCGAGGCGGACCCCGACACCGACCTGATCGTCATGATCGGTGAGATCGGCGGCGACGCCGAGGAGCGTGCGGCCGACTTCATCAAGGCCAACGTCACCAAGCCGGTCGTCGGCTACGTCGCGGGCTTCACCGCGCCCGAGGGCAAGACCATGGGCCACGCCGGCGCCATCGTCTCCGGCTCCTCCGGCACCGCCCAGGCGAAGAAGGAGGCCCTTGAGGCCGCGGGCGTCAAGGTCGGCAAGACGCCGACCGAGACGGCCAAGCTGGCGCGCGCGATCCTCGCGGGCTGACACCAGCGGTAGCTGTACGAGAGGGCCCCGCCCCCGCCCGGTCACCCGGGCGAGGGCGGGGCCCTCTCGCGTGCGTACGCGGTGCGGGGCGCGTACGGGCGGCGGCTACTCCGCCGTCGGGATCAGGCGCTCGGGACCCGGGTTGGGCTCGGAGCGCAGCCTGTCGCGGAGCTCCAGGTCCTCCGGGCTGAGCTTCTGCGGGCCGCCGCGCACCGGCACCCCGTTGACGGTCTCGCCGGGGGCGTTGACCGGGATGTAGCGGGTCGGTGCGGTCGCCGCCGTGAAGCCGGTGACGCCGATGAGGACCGCCGTCACCCCGAGCACCGCCCGCGTCCAGGTGCGGCTCCGTTTCTCGCTGCCCGACCGGACCGAGCGGGCCGCCGGGAGGGTCGCCGTCGGAGCCTCCGCGACCAGCTGGCTCAGCCGCTGATGCAGGGCCTCCGGCTCGGCGAGCTCGGGGATCCGCTCCCCGAGGACCGTACGGGCGTGCAGCAGCCGGTTGGCGGCGGCGGGGGTGCTCGCCTCCGTCTCGGCGGCCGTGTCCGGCAGGTCAAGGCCGAGCCCGTCGTAGAGCAGGACGGTACGGCGGTACGGCGGCGGCAGTTCGAGGAGCGCGCCGAGCAGCGCCCGCCTGCTCGCCTCGGTCGGCGGGGAGTCGGGGTGCTTGTGGGCGCGCCGGAACCGGTGCCAGGGGGAGAGGGCGTACTCGTATGCCGCCGCCCGCACCCAGCCCACCGGGTCCGGGTCGACGGCGACCTCGGGCCAGTGCTCCCAGGCGTGGTGGAACGCGTACTCGACGGACTCGCGGGAGAGCCGGCGGCGCCCGGTGAGCAGATAGGTCTGGTGGACGAGGCCGGGCGCGGCGTGCGCGTACAGCGCGTCGAAGGCCTCCTCGGGGGTGAGGCCGGGGACGGCCGGCGGCAGCGCGGGCTCCGCCGCCGCGTGCTCCCATCCCGTGGCCTCCGCCGTCGCGGCGGCAGCGGGTTTCAGGCGCTCCGGCGGCTTCGAGGAGCCCTTGCGGGCGGGCCCGGAAGTGATGGCCGGGGCGGGCGAGGGGGCCTTCGGCGGCTTGGCGGCCCGTTTGACGGCGGCCTTGGGCCGGACGTTGGCCGACGCCGAGGCGGGGGCCGACGTGGGGGCCGACTGGGGTACGGACGCGGGCTGAGGCGCGGATTCCGCGGGCGCGGGTGCGGGGTTCAGGGGTACGGGTTCCATGGGCAGGGACTCCATGGGCAGGGACTCCGTGGGCAGGGGCCTCGTGGCGAGGGGCCTCGTGGCGAGGGGCCCCGTGGCGAGGGGCTCCGCGGGGAGGGGCTCCGCGTCCTGCGCTTCGACGCCCTCGGCCGACCCGAGCAGCTTCGCGTACGCGTCGCGCTTGCGGCCCCGTGGCGCCGAGCGCCCGGTCTCCCAGGCCTTGACGGTGGCCTTCGTGACGCCCATGGCCTCGGCGACCTGCTCCTCGCTCAGGGCGAGGGCTTCACGCAACCTGCGCCGCTCCTTCGGTGTCGGCAGGGTGACGGAGGATGCGGAATCCGTGGTGCTCCGGCTCATCGGCGTCGACCTCCCGCAGAGCTGCTATGGGCGGAAAAGTACATAAACGTATCTTGAGCGACACAGCGGATGTTTGCCTGTTACGCGGCTAAAGCGCGTGTCGTTGGCAGCATGGCCCCGTGACCCATCCGACCGAGCACTCCCTGGTCCAGGGCGGCCGTTCCGCCGCCCTGGCAACCGCCTGCGTTCGTGGCGGCGTCGCCGCCGGGCTCGGTCTCGGAGCCCTCGCCGTCCTGGTGACCGCCGCCTGGATCAGCTCCCCGTTCCCCGACAGCGGCCCGGGCGGCGTCCTGCACGTCGCCGCCGGGCTCTGGCTCCTCGCCCACGGCGTGGACCTGGTCCGTACGGACACGCTGTCCGGGCTGCCCGCGCCCCTCGGCGTCGTGCCGATGCTCGTCGCCGTCCTGCCCGTCTGGCTCGTCCACCGGGCGGCCCGCGACACCCTCGACCCGGGCGACGACAGTGACCGGCCGCGCCCCTCGCCGGGCGGCGCGGTGGCGGCGGTGGCCGGGGGATATCTGCTGGTCGCGGCGGTCGTGGTGGTCTACAGCGAGAGCGGACCGCTGCCCGCCGAGCTGATCAGCGCCGGGTTCTGGCTGCCCTTCGTCGTCTTCGGGGCGGCGGGTGCGGGCGTCTGGACGGCGCTCGGCCGCCCGCTGCCCGGACAGCGGCAGGCGGCGGCCGCCCTGCGCGCGACGGGGCTCGGTCTTGTGACGCTGTGCGGCGGCGGCGCGGTGCTCGCCGCGGTCTCGCTGGCCTGGCACGCGGGCGAGGCGCAGGCCGCCTTCACGGGCCTCGCGGGGGAGTGGTCGGGGCGGGCGGCGATCCTGCTCCTCGTCCTGGCGCTGCTGCCGAACGCGGCCGTGTGGGGAGCGGCGTACGGGCTCGGTCCCGGTTTCACCCTCGGTACGGGCGCGCTCGCGACCCCGCTGGGGCTCGCCGGCGATCCGGCCGTGCCGTCGTTCCCGCTGCTGGCGGCGCTGCCCGCCGAGGGGCGCGGCACGTGGACGCACTGGGCGGCCGTGGCGGTCCCGCTGGTGGCGACCCTGGTGCAGGGCTGGCACGTGGGCCGCACCGCCAAGGGCTGGCCGGCCCGGGACGCGGCGCTGACGGCCCTGGCGGCCGCCTGGGGATGCGGGGCGGTCGTGGCCGTCCTCGCGGCCGCCGCCGGCGGCCCGCTCGGCTCCGGGCGGCTGTCCGCGTTCGGCCCGGTGTGGTGGCAGGCCGGAGCGGCGACGGTGCTGTGGGGCGCCTGCGTCGGCGTGCCGATGACCTTGGCCGTACGGGCCTGGGGCCGGCGGGCGCTCCGGCCCAAGCCGCTGCCCGTACCAGCACCGGCGAACGCGAACGCGGCCGCATCCGCGACGACTCCCGCGCCCGTCGGGGCGGGGGCAGGAGCTGGATTCGGGGAACCCTTCGACCTGGAGGCGCAGCCGGAGGCCGCCCCGGACGCCCCTTCCGACGGCCTGCCCGGTGTCACTCCCGGTGTCACTCCCGGCGGCGGTCAGGCGTCCCCCGGGAAGCCCGCCCCCGGCACCCCGGTCGCCACCGCGAAGGCCACCGCCCCGGCGCCGCCCCCGGCCCTGGACCTGGACGACGACCCGGGCTACGAGCCGTACGACTACCTCCCAGCAGCGTGGGAGTCCTCCCCGCCGCCGGACCCGAAGGCCTGAGGCTCGGGTCCGAGGCCGGGGCCGTGCCCTGAGCCCCGGACCTGGGAAGCGGCTACTCCCGGACCCCGAAGCCCGCGCGCAGCGGCTTCGGCAGGAGGTCGTTGCAGGCGAGCTGGCCCGCGTGGGTCAGGGCGTCGTCACGGCACTCGTAGAAGTCCTGGTAGACGACCTGCATCGTGAAGCCGACCGCGACGATCATCAGGGCCACGCTCGACGCCACCAGACCGCTGATCGCCGCCGTCCGCATCGAGCGGACCGGCACGGCCGCGGGCGCGGGGACGGGCGCCTCCGAAGACGAGGCAGGCGAGGCAGGCGAGGCAGGTGAGACAGGGGAGGCCGGCGAGGCCGCCGAAGCGTCGGCCTGCTGTGCCGCCCCCGCCTCCTTGGGCTTCGCCCGCAGAGAGCTGATGCCCCAGTAGAGCCCGAGGGCGCCGAGCAGCAGCGCCAGCTCAGGGATCTCGAAGATGGCGAAGAAGAAGGCCCACATGCCCGCGAGGATCGCGTAGCGAGCGCGCCGCTGTGCCGGGTCCGTCGGATCCCAGCGCATCCCCTTCTCGCGGCCGGGCCCGCCCTGTCCCGGGCCGCCCTCCGGGCCGCCCCGGCGGTCGGGACCCCGGCCGAACCCGTCCGTCGAACGGCCCGGCTGGCGCGGGCTCCAGCGCCCGTCGGAGGCCCCGGACGACCCGCCCGGCTCCGATCCCGAGCCGTCCGGCGACCCCGAGGAGCCGGACGTGTCGTCGTCCGAGCCCTCCGGTCGCCGGGGCTGCCACGGCTGATCCGGCCGGCCCTCGGGCGGCGGAGCGAACGGGTTGTTGTCGTTCGTGGACTGGCGCTCCGGCATGTGCTGGACGTCTTCCCTCTGTCGTCGCGACCGCGGCCGCACCCGCGGTCTCCGCTGCTGTCTCTTCCGCTGTCTCATCCGGTGTCTCATCCGGCGTCGGACCCTGACGCTACCGCCCTGCTCCGCCCCCGTCCCGTGGGGGCCGTCCGGTGTGCCGGTATCGTTGCTGACGGTCGAGCCATTCGTAGGGTTCCCCGTATCGAGCGACACGATTCGTTCGTACGACCGCACAAACACCACGGAAAGAGTGACCCAGTGGCTGCCGCCCGCCTCGTCGTCCTGGTCTCCGGGTCCGGTACCAATCTGCAGGCCCTCCTCGACGCCATCGCCGCCGACCCCGAGGGGTACGGGGCGGAGGTCGTCGCCGTCGGCGCGGACCGCGACGGCATCGTCGGTCTGGAGCGCGCCGAGCGCGCCGGGCTGCCCACCTATGTCTGCCGCGTCAAGGACCACGCGAGCCGCGAGGAGTGGGACCGCGCCCTGACCGAGGCGACCGCCGCGTACGAGCCGGACCTCGTCGTCTCGGCCGGGTTCATGAAGATCGTCGGCAAGGAGTTCCTGGCCCGCTTCGGCGGCCGGGTCGTCAACACCCACCCGGCGCTTCTCCCCAGTTTTCCCGGTGCCCACGGGGTGCGTGACGCCCTCGCCTACGGCGCGAAGGTCACCGGGTGCACCGTCCACTTCGTCGACGACGGTGTCGACACCGGCCCGATCATCGCCCAGGGCGTCGTCGAGGTCCGGGACGAGGACGATGAAAGCGCGCTCCATGAGCGCATCAAGGAAGTCGAGCGCTCGCTGCTCGTCGAGGTCGTGGGGCGTCTGGCCCGGCACGGCTACCGCATTGAGGGACGAAAGGTAACAATCCCGTGACCGCCGAAGGTACGACGCGCCCCATCCGCCGCGCACTCGTCAGCGTCTACGACAAGACCGGCCTGGAGAAGCTGGCCCGCGGCCTGCACGAGGCGGGTGTCGCCCTCGTCTCCACCGGCTCGACCGCCGCGAAGATCGCCGCCGCCGGCATCCCGGTCACCAAGGTCGAGGAGCTGACCGGCTTCCCCGAGTGCCTGGACGGCCGCGTCAAGACGCTGCACCCGCGCGTGCACGCCGGCATCCTCGCCGACCTGCGCCTGGAGGACCACCGCAACCAGCTCGCCGAGCTGGGTGTCGAGCCCTTCGACCTGGTCGTCGTGAACCTGTACCCGTTCAAGGAGACCGTCGCCTCCGGCGCCACCCCCGACGAGTGCGTCGAGCAGATCGACATCGGCGGCCCGTCGATGGTCCGCGCCGCCGCCAAGAACCACCCGTCGGTCCTGGTCGTCACCGACCCGGGCGCGTACGACGCGGTCCTCCTGGCGGTCAAGGAGGGTGGGACCACGCTGGGCGTGCGCAAGCTGTTCGCCGCCAGGGCCTTCCAGCACACCGCGGCGTACGACGTGGCCGTCGCCTCCTGGTTCGCCGACGACTACGCCGCCTTCGACGACAGCGGCTTCCCCGAATTCCTGGGCCACACGTACGAGCGCTCCAACGTCCTGCGCTACGGCGAGAACCCGCACCAGGGCGCGGCGCTCTACGTCGACGGCACGGGCGGCCTCGCCGAGGCCGAGCAGCTGCACGGCAAGGAGATGTCGTACAACAACTTCACGGACACCGACGCCGCGCGCCGGGCCGCGTACGACCACACCGAGCCCTGCGTCGCGATCATCAAGCACGCCAACCCGTGCGGCATCGCGATCGGCGCCGACGTCGCCGAGGCCCACCGCAAGGCGCACGCCTGCGACCCGCTCTCCGCGTTCGGCGGCGTCATCGCCGTCAACCGCCCGGTCTCGGTCGCGATGGCCGAGCAGGTCGCGGAGATCTTCACCGAGGTCATCGTGGCCCCCGGCTACGAGGACGGCGCCGTCGAGGTGCTGGCCAAGAAGAAGAACATCCGCGTGCTCCGCGCCGACGGCGCCCCGGCCAACCCGGTCGAGGTCAAGCCGATCGACGGCGGCGCGCTGCTCCAGGTCACCGACCGCCTCCAGGCCGAGGGCGACGACCCGGCGAACTGGACCCTGGCGACCGGCGAGGCCCTGTCCGCCGAGGAGCTCGCCGAGCTGTCCTTCGCCTGGAAGGCCTGCCGCGCGGTCAAGTCCAACGCGATCCTGCTCTCCAAGGACGGCGCCTCGGTCGGCGTCGGCATGGGCCAGGTCAACCGCGTCGACTCCGCGAAGCTGGCCGTCGAGCGGGCGGGCGAGGAGCGGGCGCGCGGCGCGTACGCCGCCTCGGACGCCTTCTTCCCCTTCCCCGACGGCCTGGAGATCCTGACGGCCGCCGGCGTGAAGGCGGTCGTGCAGCCCGGCGGCTCGGTCCGTGACGAGCTGGTCGTCGAGGCCGCGAAGAAGGCGGGCGTGACGATGTACTTCACCGGCACGCGCCACTTCTTCCACTGATCGCTCACGCCCCCTGCCCTCTCCCCCGCGTCATGCGGGGGAGAGGGCAGGGGCGGTCCGTCAGCAGTTGCGGCTCGTGACGGACTTCCACTGCTTGTTGGCGCCGGTGTACGTCCTGCCGTCGAACTTCACCGGCTTGCGGTCACGCTCGTACGTGATCGTGGCGCCCCGCTTGTAGCGCTGCTCGTAGTGCAGGTGGGCCCAGTCGCCGGCCTTCCCGGACTTCCCGATCCGGCCGATCTGCTTGCCCCGCGCGACCCTGTCGCCCTTCTTGACGTACCGCTTGGGGTCGTCCTTCAGGTGGTAGTAGGCGGTGAACCAGCCGTTGCCGTGGTTGATCTGGATCGTGTTGCCGGAGCCACGGTCCTTGTACACGGCGGCGACCGTCCCCTTGGCGGAGGCCAGCACCGCCTTGCCGTCGGACCCGCTGTTGCCCTTCACGACGATGTCCAGGGCCGGGCTGTGGGCCCAGGTGTTGAGCTGCCACTGGGTGCCGCACTTGAAGGGCAGCTGGAAGTACGGGGTGCTGACGTAGTCGCCCGGCCCCGGCGGCTGCTCGCTCGCGCCGGCGGGGGAGACCCCGCCCGCGACGGCGATGAGGGCCGCACCCGTGACGACTGCCGGAACCGTCCGGCGTACGAACGTGGAACTGCGCAGCATGTTCTGCTCCTTCGGAGCCTCGTGACGCCCACCCCCGTGGCGGCGTGGCTCCACTCTCGCGAGAGCGTGGGACGGCCGGTACCTCGGAAGTCCGAGGGCCGTCGGCCCCGCCGCAGCGGGAAGCGTCGGCGGGGGGCGGCCGCCGGACGTCAGCAGCTCTCCTGCCAGGTGTGGGAGCGGGGCCGGACCGGCTCCTCGAAATTCGTCCTCGTCCCCCGTTCGAGGCAGCCCAGCGGCTCCCGGTGATCGGTCGCGGCGAAGAAGACGACGTCGACGTATTGGGCGCCCTCTGCCTGGCTGTTGCCGTTGTTGAAGGCCGACCTGACCGGCCGGTCGCGCGTCCAGGGGCACGGAAAGACCCCGTTCGGCCAGGACTTCTCGCCGTCGACCCAACGGCACATGTCGCCCCGGCCGTCCGGCTCGCTGTAGAAGCAGACCGCCCCCTTCCCGCACCGGTCGTAGCCGGACGCGGTGCCGTCGAAGGCCGTGAGGGCGAGGCCGAGCCCGGTGGCGGCGACCGTCGCGGAGGCGACGACGAGCGGGATGCGCCGGGGGCGGCCCCGGCGCGGGCGCAGGTGCGGCCGGGGGAGGCGGCGGAGCGGTCCGGGTGGCGGGGTGGTTCGGGCGGCCGCCGCCACCCGCCGTAACAGCGTCCCCGCGTCGTGCGCCGCCCGTGCCTCGTGCGTACGGCTCAGACAGTCCGCGACGATCTCCCGCCACAGGGGCGGGAGCTCCGGCGACAGGCGGAGCTCCTCCTCGCCCCGGGCGTAGCGCACGGCGGCGTCCCGGCGGGCAGCCGCCGTGCCGCCGGGGAGGGGCCGGGAACCCGTGAGGACGACATGGGCGAGGACCCCGAAGGCCCAGACGTCCGCACTGGGGCGCACGCGTATGCCCCGCTCGCCGAGCTCCGTCCACAGCAGCTCCGGCGGCGTGTAGTCGGCCGTGGCGAAACCGGTCGCGTAGGCGTGGGTGCCGTCCAGTTCGCTCGCCGTGCTGAAGTCGCCGAGACGGACGCTCCCGTCCCGCATCAGCAGGACGTTGCCGGGTTTCAGGTCGCCGTGCACCCAGCCCGCCGTGTGCAGCTGGTGCAGCCCCTCGCAGACCTGGACGAGCAGCCGCGGGCCCTCGGCGGGCGGGACGGTCCCGGTGAGGAGTGCCTGGAGGGGCCGCTCCGCCTCCTCCAGGACGAGCACGGTCGCGCCGTCGAGCTCGGGCCGGTCCGGGTCGTCGACGGTCAGCGTCTCGTACATCCGGATCAGGCGCGGTGAGCGCAGTCGGCTCAGCAGCTCCACCTCGCGCTCGGCCAGCTCGCGCAGGTGCCGCAGCTGGCGCGGGGTGTGCGTGCCGGTCGGCAGGAACTTGAGAGCGACCCGGTCGGGCAGAGCGGCCCGCCCGGCGCCGGCGCTCGCTCCCGCCGGGTCGAGGCGGTGGGCCTCCGCGCGCCGGGCCGCGTACACGCTCGCGAAGGCTCCGGCCCCCAGGGGGCGCTCGACCGTCCACGTCCCGACCCGGTAGCCGTGCGGCACGGTGAGGGGGAAGCCGGTCACCGCGCGGTCGCCAGGATCGCCAGGTCGTCTTCCCGTACGAGGTCGAAGCGGAGGGCCAGCGAGACCAGGGACTCCTTCTTGCCGTTGAGGCGCGGGCCCGGGTCGGCAGTCTCGGGGCCCGGCTTGAGCCGTAGCTTCACCGCCAGGTAGTCGATGTTCCACTGCACGGAGGCGCGGGTCGCCGCCGGC
Organism: Streptomyces gardneri; assembly: GCF_006539185.1. Classification (GTDB taxonomy): domain Bacteria; phylum Actinomycetota; class Actinomycetes; order Streptomycetales; family Streptomycetaceae; genus Streptomyces; species Streptomyces gardneri. Next base: position 44,902 of record NZ_BJMN01000012.1, on the reverse strand, counting down.
CACAGCGGACGGAGCCGCTCCACGACCCGGTCGACGGTCGGAAGGGGCGCGTGCGGATCGTCGCGCAGCCGGGGCTCGCAGAGGGCGGCGAGCACGAGGAAGTACCGCTTGGACCGGTCGAGGGGGAAGGCGAGCGTGGTCGGCTCGCCTTCCTGGGCGGCGTGCGCGCGTTCCGCGTAGTCGTGGCGGGGCGCCCAGACCCCGAAGTCGACCAGCTCGCTGCCCGCGGGCAGGACGACCCGGGAGAACTCGAACGGCACCGGGGCGTCGAGCCGGCCCGGTGCGATCTTGATGTGTTCCCCGGCACCCTCGGGGTTCTCGACGACATAGGTCGAGGTGGCGCTGAAGTTGCTGAGCAGCCAGTAGCTCCCGGCCGCCCGGATCTCCCCGGCGGAACGGGAGATCCCGGGGTGGGGGATGGCAAGGCCGGGGCTCAAGGGGCCGGCGAGGGTGGAGGGGGAGGCGAGGGTGGAGGGGACTGAAGGGGTGGAACGGCCGAACGGGAGGCTCTCGCCGGGGGCCAGCCTGACCTGGCTCCCGGGGTCCGCGGCGTGTGCGGGCACCACGATGATGCTGTACATGACGCTTCCTTTCCCCGAGGTCTGCGTGCGCGGTCAGGGTAGGAAGCGGCGATAAACGAATGCAGAACGTCACGGGGTGTGCACGGAGGGGCGTGGTGGCGACGGATCCGCCGAACGAGTGGACTCTGGTCTAATGGGTTGCTCTTTTGTCGGCCGCCGGTTGTGGGGGACGTGGTGTTGGACGTACTGAACAGGCCTGCTGCGGATACCACCGACGCGGAGGCGCCGGACGGCCTTTCCCCGGCCCCGCTGAGGCCCTATGTGATCCTCGCGGTCGTCCTCTGCGGCCTGTACTTCCTCTACTCCTGGGTGCAGTACACGCACTTCCGCACCCCCTCCTGGGACCTCGGGATCTTCGGGCAGTCCGTCAGGGCGTACGCCGAGTTCCGGGCCCCCGTCGTCGACATCAAGGGCCCCGGCTTCCACATACTCGGCGACCACTTCAGCCCGGTCACGGCGCTGCTCGCGCCCCTCTACTGGATCTGGCCCTCGCCCGCCTCCCTGCTCTTCGGGCAGGCCGCGCTCTTCGCCGCGTCGGCCGTCGTCGTCGGTCGCACCACCCAGCAGGTCCTCGGCAGCCGGGCCGCCGGCATCGGTCTCGCCCTCGCGTACGGGCTCTCCTGGGGGCTCCAGGAGGCCGTCAAGTCCGACTTCCACGAGATCGCCTTCGCCGTCCCGATGCTCGCCCTGACCTGCCGGGCGCTGATCCTCAAGCGCTGGACGACGGCCGTCGCCTGGGCCGCCCCGCTCGTCCTCGTCAAGGAGGACATGGGGCTGACCGTCACCATGGTGGGCGTGGTCCTCTTCGTGAAGGGGCAGAAGCGGCTGGGCGCCGCCCTGGCCGGGTTCGGTGTCGCGGCCTTCGCCCTCACGGTCCTCGTCCTGATCCCGGCGGCGAGCCGGGTCGGCGAGTACGACTACTGGTCCAAGATCGAGAAGACGGGCGAGGGCGCGGAGACGTCCTTCGGGCAGGTCATCGGCGACGCCCTCGCCTCCGGCGAACGCTGGGAGATGGTGTTCTTCCTGCTCGCGATCGTCGGCTTCCTCGCCCTGCGCTCCCCGCTGATCCTGCTCGTCCTGCCGACCCTGGGCTGGCGCTTCCTCTCCCAGGACGCCAACCACTGGGGCATGCACTGGCACTACAGCGCCATCCTCATGCCGGTGGTCTTCCTGGCCCTCGTGGACGCGGCCCGGTCCGTGCGCACCTCGCCGCGCGCCTGGCTCGCTGCCTACGCGAAGGTCGTCGTCCCCGTCGCGACGGCGGTCGCGCTCGTCCTCGCCATGGACCTGCCGCTGCGGGAGCTGCTGAAGTCGGAGACGTACCGCACGGACACCCGCGCCGAGCAGGCGCAGGCGGCGGTGGACGCGGTGCCGGAGGGCGCGAGCGTGGAGGCGGACGTCTCGCTCCTCGCCCACCTCACGGCGGACCACCGGGTCTACTGGGTCGGCACCTCGAAGGGGGCGACCCCGGACTACCTCGCCTTCGACCTGCGTGGCTGGTCACAGCAGATCTCGGACCCGGCGCAGCTGGCTTCGCAACTGCATCCGGAGGCGCGGTACGAGATCACGTACCGCTCGGACGGCTTCGCGGTGCTCAAGAAGGTGTGACCCGCCGGGAACGCCGGAGGGGCCGGGTTCCGTACGGAACCCGGCCCCTCCGGCTTACGAGGTGAATCAGTACTGCGCCTGCTTGTTGCGGTTGAACCAGGCCGCGCCGTCCGCCTTGCCGACGAAGACCGCGACCAGGATGGCCAGCACGGTGTGCGCGAGACCGACGATGATGAACGGGTAGATGCCGAGGATCGCGGTGATGATGCCGAAGACCAGCGCCGTGATGCGGATGCCGTTGCCGCCGCTGCCGAACTTGGCACCGAGGACGATCGCGAGGACGCCCCAGGCCAGGACGACGGCGGTGATGCCCCAGATCGCGCCCGTCGACATGTCGGCGAGCTGCTGGAACTGGACGTCGTCCTTCACCGCGGGGTCGCTCTTCGCGGCGGAGATGGTCATCGCGGTGAGCGCGAAGAGGACCACGCCGATCATCTGCAGGCCGCCGATGACGAAGAGCATGACGCGGGCGGCCTTGACCGAACCCGGCATCTCCGTCACCGCGCCCGGGTAACCGCCGCCGCCGTACGGGGAGACCGGCGGGGCCGCCGGGTAGCCGTAGCCCTGCTGCGGCGGCACGCCCTGCGGGGCCTGCTGCGGGTAGCCGTAGCCGGGCTGCTGCGGCTGGCCCTGGGGCTGGCCGTAGGGGTTGTTCGAGTCGCCGAAGCTCATCGGGGGGTTCCTCCGTGAAGTTTTCTGTGCGGGGACGACGCGGCCCGCGCGGAGGACTTTCACGGCATTTGAGCGGATTTCCCCCCGGCACTTTCCGCGGTACTTCGCCGTCATCGTCGTCGTAGCGTCGACTTTTTGTCCAGTCGATACGTGGCGGAGTTGTGCAAGTGCAATCTGTCGTTCCGTATGACGAGCCTTCCGGCGTGAGCGAATTGGAACAAGGCGGGGGTCATCCGGGAGGATGTCCGCATGAGCGCCCAGATTCTCGATGGCAAGGCCACCGCAGCCGCGATCAAGACCGAACTGACCGCCCGTGTGGCGGCCCTCAAGGACCAGGGCGTCACGCCCGGCCTGGGCACCGTCCTCGTCGGCGACGACCCGGCCAGCCAGAAGTACGTGGCGGGCAAGCACCGCGACTGCGCCCAGGTCGGCATCGCCTCCATCCAGCGTCACCTTCCGGCCACCGCCACGCAGGAGGAGATCGAGGCGGTCGTACGGGAGCTCAACGAGGACCCGACCTGCACCGGTTACATCGTCCAGCTCCCGCTGCCGAAGGGCATCGACGAGAACCGCATCCTGGAGCTGATGGACCCGGCCAAGGACGCGGACGGCCTGCACCCGACCAACCTCGGCCGTCTCGTGCTCAACGAGCCCGCCCCGCTGCCCTGCACGCCGAACGGCGTCATCACGCTGCTCCGCGCGCACGGCGTGGAGATCAACGGCGCGGAGGTCGTGGTCGTCGGCCGCGGTGTCACCATCGGCCGTCCGATGCCGCTCATCCTCACCCGCCGTTCCGAGAACGCGACCGTGACCCAGTGCCACACCGGCACCCGCGACCTGTCGGCGCACCTGCGCAACGCCGACATCATCGTGGCGGCGGCCGGTGTGCCGCACCTGATCAAGCCGGAGGACGTGAAGCCGGGCGCGGCCGTCCTCGACGTCGGCGTCTCGCGCAACGGCGAGGGCAAGATCCTCGGCGACGTCGACCCCGGTGTCGCCGAGGTGGCCGGCTGGATCTCCCCGAACCCGGGCGGTGTCGGCCCGATGACCCGCGCGCAGCTCCTCGTGAACGTCGTCGAGGCCGCCGAGCGCGCGGCCGCGGCGCTCTGAGCATGACCGCCGAGGGTGCGGCCGGGGCCTCCGACGACAAGGCCGTCGAGCGGGAGGCCACCGCGGTCGAGGCGGCCGCGGGCGGCGAGACGGCCGCGGTCGAGGCCGCCAAGAGGGCCCGTCGGCGGCGGTTCGGCCTCACCACCGACACCGCGCCGCCCGAGGGCGGCGGCCGGGCGGCGCCCGGCGACGCCTCGGCGCCCGCCCGCCAGTGGCCGCTGCTCAGCGTTCTCGTCCTCGCCGGCATCGGCCTCGTCGTGGTCGGCGTGGAGCCGTTCCCGCAGTCCTTCCGGGTGGGCGCGATGCTGGTCGGAGTGGCCCTGCTCATCGGTGCCGTGATGCGTCGGGTGGTGCCCTCCGTGGGCATGCTCGCCGTCCGGTCCCGCTTCACGGACATGATCACGTACGGGGTCATGGGCAGCCTGATCGTGCTGCTCGCGCTCATGGTGCAGCCGCGTCCCTGGCTGCGGATCCCGTTCCTGGAGGACGTCCTCCATCTCACCGTGACCTAGAAGCGGTGACGCGACGAGGACGACGATCGCGTACGGCGCCCGCCCTCTCCCCCGTGGGAGGGCGGGCGCCGCTGTGATCAAGGGTCATGTACGCGCCAATGTGGTTCAAGTTCCAGCCGCTCCCTGTGTCACGGAAGTGACCATTCCGCCACCTCGCCTCCGCATCCGGGGCGCGGATCGCCCTCGGAGCTGCCATCCTTCGAGGACGCAGGGGAGGTCGCGGACAAGGGGGGCGTACATGCCTGGCTGGAAGGCGCTGTCGGACGAACTCGACCCGGACGTCCGTGCGTTCGCCGAGCGGCTCCGCCGGCTGGTCGACCGCAGCGGCCTCGGCGTCAGCGCCGTGGCCGAGCGCACCGGACACGACCGGAGCGCGTGGGACGCCTATCTGGGCGGGAGTCGCCCCGTCCCCAGGAACGCCGTCGTGGCGCTCGCCGAGGTGACGGGAGCCGATCCCGGGGACCTCGCGGCGGAGTGGGAGCGCGCCGAACGGGCGTGGGCGCGGAGCGATCGCCGCGAGGAGGCGCTCGATCGCGACGGCTCCGACGGCTCCGACGGCTCCGACGGCTCCGGCGGCTCCGACCGTTCCGACGGGCCCCGTGACGACCGGACCATGCAGATCCGGCGCCTCGAACCGGCCCCCACCGCGACCGTCGACTCCCCGCCGCCGTCCCCGTCCCCGTCCCCGCCGCCGTCCCCGCCCCGGCCCCGGCGGACCCTCCTCCTCTACGTCACCGCGACCCTCGGCGCGCTGCTCGTCGTCACCGCCGCCCTCCTCCTCGTCGACCTGGGCGGTACGGGCGACGGCACGGACGACCGGGCCGCGACCCCGCCCTCGCCGACCACCCCGACCGCCGCGCCGAGCACCGGCCTCCCCGCCGGGGTGAAGTGCGCGGGCCCCGGCTGCACCGGCCGCGACCCGGAGGCCATGGGCTGCGGCGGACCTCTCGCGACCACCGTCGCCCGCACCCACGTCGGCACCGCCCTGGTCGAGGTCCGGCACAGCGAGACCTGCGCGGCGGCCTGGGCCCGGATCACCGGAGCCGCGCCGGGGGACATCGTCACGGTGAAGGTCGCGGGGGCCACCCGGCGCGCGTCCGTCCCCGAAGGCGCCGACACCGACGCGTACACCCCGATGCTCGCGGTCACGGCCGGTCCGGACGCGACGGCCTGCGCCACGCTCGCCGACGGCAGCGAGACCTGCACCGCGAACTGAGCGAGCCGCGCATCGCGGACCGGGCGGGACCCGCACCGCGAACTGACGTACCTCCAAGGGGCGCGGACGAGGCATCGGACGGGTGGCAGTGAGCCGGACCACAAGGGGGTGGGGGTTCGTGGGCCCCCGGGTCCGATAGCCTGACCGCTGGAAATCTCTTCACGTCGAGACACCGATCGATCAGACCGATCGATCGTCGATCGTCGATCAGAGGAGATGTCCGGAACCCGGGGCAGGGACCCCCACCGCCAGCTGTCTTACGGAGATCGCCATGACCCGCACTCCCGTGAATGTCACCGTCACCGGCGCGGCCGGCCAGATCGGCTACGCGCTGCTCTTCCGCATCGCCTCGGGCCACCTGCTCGGCGCGGACGTGCCGGTCAAGCTGCGCCTCCTCGAGATCCCGCAGGGCGTGAAGGCCGCCGAGGGCACCGCCATGGAGCTCGACGACTGCGCGTTCCCGCTGCTCAAGGGCATCGACATCTTCGACGACCCGAACAAGGGCTTCGAGGGCTCCAACATCGGCCTGCTCGTGGGCGCCCGCCCGCGTGGCCCGGGCATGGAGCGCGGCGACCTGCTCGCCGCCAACGGCGGCATCTTCAAGCCGCAGGGCGAGGCCATCGCCGCGCACGCCGCGGACGACATCAAGATCCTCGTCGTCGGCAACCCGGCCAACACCAACGCCCTGATCGCCCAGTCCGCCGCCAAGGGCGTCCCGGCCGAGCGCTTCACCGCGATGACCCGCCTGGACCACAACCGCGCGCTGACGCAGCTGGCCAAGAAGACCGGCTCCTCGGTCACGGACATCAAGCGCCTCACCATCTGGGGCAACCACTCCGCGACCCAGTACCCGGACATCTTCCAGGCGCAGATCGCCGGCAAGAACGCCGCCGAGATCGTCAACGACGAGGCCTGGCTGGCCGGCGACTTCATCCCGACCGTCGCCAAGCGCGGCGCCGCGATCATCGACGCCCGTGGCGCGTCCTCGGCCGCCTCCGCCGCCAACGCCGCCATCGACCACGTGTACACGTGGGTCAACGGCACCGCCGAGGGCGACTGGACCTCCATGGGCGTCCCGTCCGACGGCTCCTACGGCGTCCCGGAGGGCCTCATCTCCTCCTTCCCCGTCACCTGCGCCGACGGTAAGTACGAGATCGTCCAGGGCCTGGAGATCAACGACTTCTCCCGCGCCCGCATCGACGCCTCCGTCAAGGAGCTGTCGGAGGAGCGCGACACGGTCCGCGAGCTCGGCCTCATCTGAGCCGCCCGACGCCCGTCGCCCAAAGGCCTGACCGCCTGACGGCCTGACGGCACCCCGCATACCCGGCGCCCCCGAGCCGTACGACCGACCGTACGGCCCGGGGGCTCCGTCATTCCCCGCGCTCCGCCGCACCGACAGGCCGCCCCCGCCTCCCCTATGCTGTCCCACCGGTTCCGCGCCAAGTGAGCGGAAAACAGGGACAGTCACGCACATCGGGGGAGTTTTGACGCAGTCGTTCGTGCCGCAGCAGCCAGGGCAGCCGCCGAGTACGCCGCCGGGAACACCACCCGGCACGCCCCCCGGTACACCGCCCGCCGTCGATCCGCGCCGCTTACCTTCCGCGAGCGAGTCGACCCGCCTGCTCTGTGCCGGCACCTACCTCGACGACGGCTTCCGGGACGCCGTCATCGACCAGTTGTACGTCCACGAGGAGCGCTTCGCCGCACCCTCCCTCGGCTTCGACGCGAGCCGCGTCCTCGCGCACGCGCTGCGCGCCCGCCGCGTCGAACTCGCCTGGGCCGCCGGCATCCTCGCCCTCTGGATCATCGCCTTCCCGCTCACCAAGGGCGTGATCGTCCTCCTGGTCGTGCCGTTCCTCGTGCTCGGCCTCGCCCGCTGGGTCCGTGGCCGGTCCGCCGCCGCGCCTCTCTGGCGCACCGTCCCCGCCTTCCTCCTGCGCTGGTACGGGCGGATCTTCCTCGCCCAGTCGGCGCTGCTCCTGCTCCTGCTCGGCTTCGGCGACGACGAGTCCGGCTACGAGTTCCTCGGCGAGGTCTCCGAGGCGGGCGAGTTCGCCGGGCCCGCGCTCGGCATCGCCGCCGAGGGCATCTTCGGCATCGGCCCGCTGGAGGTGTGGATCACCGTCGCCGTGCCGCTGCTCGTGGCCTGGGCGGTGGCGACCCAGCGCGGCCAGTTCGCCCGCGCGCTCACCCAGGAGCTCTCCAGGGACCGCTTCGCCGACCTCCGCTCCGACCCCGCCGAGCAGGCCGAGGGCGGCCGCTCCCGCCGCCTGCGCGACCGGATCCGCATCGAGCAGCACGCGCGCCTCGTCATGTACGGCTCCGACGACCCGTTCTGCGGCGCCGGAGCCCCGTACGAACCCTGGTCGCTCTCCATCGAGCTGCGCCCCCGCAAGAACCTCGACGCCAAGGCGCCCGAGCCCCTCGACAACAGCGCGATCATGCGGCACGTCGTCCCGCTCGTGGAGGCGCTGCGCGTGCCCTCCCCGCACGGTTCGCCGCAGATCCAGGCCGCCGTGCGGGACCGGCTGCGCGAGCTGGAGATCGACGAGGTCGTCTTCCTGCCCGTCGACGGGCTGCCGGCCCGCACCGCCGCCCCGTACACCCCCGAGGGCTTCGAGCTGCACCGCTCGGGCGCCATCGAGGAGGGCGGCGAGACCCGCCGTCACTTCCTCCGCATCCGGGTCGGCGGCTGGGGCGAGGAGATCGTCGCCACCGTCTTCGTCCGCGTCCACACGCAGGGCGGCATGCTGATGCTGGAGGTCGCCCCGCACGTCCTGCGGCCGGTCAAGCCGCTCTACCGGTACGCCGACCGGATCGCCCACCGCTACCGGCACAACCACTACTTCGGGAAGGCCGTCTGGGCGCTCGGCCAGACCCCGCGCTCCGCCGGACAGGCCGTCGCCACGCTCTGGCGGGCGCTCGGCCACGGCTGGCGGCTGCTCACGGCCGGCCACGCGAACGCGCTGCCCGAAGGGCCCGCGGTCTCGGTCCGCGAGCTCGGCTCCGACGACGACGCCTCCCTCTTCCAGGAGATGGACCTCAGCCGCTACCTGAAGAGCATCCAGGACCGCGTCGCGAACGGGGTGACCGTCGCGCTCCGCGAAGCCGGTTACGAGACCGCCGAGTTCGAGCAGAAGATCATCCACGTCGCCGAGGGCGGCACGTTCATCGAGAACACCAAGGGCAACGTCACCCTCGGCAACCACAACACCGTGACCAGCAAGACCTTCACCACTTCCACGACCGGAGGCGACCGTGGCTGACACCGACAACTCCCGTGACCGCGGCGGCATTCACGTCACCAACGCCGGCGGCAACGTCACCATCGGCGACAACAACACCGTCACCAGCACGGTGAACGGCGCGCAGCCGACCCGCGACCCGCAGCAGGAGGAGCTCCTCCAGGCCATCCGCAAGCTCCGGGCCGACCTCGGCGGCGTCGTCGCCTCCGAGCAGACGGCCGCCCTCGACGTCGAACTCTCGGACGCCGAGGACGAGATCGAGGGCTTCGGGCGCGCCGGTACGCCCCGCCTGACCCGGCTGCGCCAGGCGCTCCTGGACGCGGGCGCGGTGACCGGGATCCTCGCCTCGGGCGTGGCCGTCGGGCAGGCCGTCGGCGCCCTGCTCGGAGGGTGAGATGAGCGCCCGCTGGAACGACGAGACGCAGAGCTGGGAGACGGTCGGGGGCGCGCCGTCCCCGGCTCCGGTCCCGCCGCCGATGCCCGCGACCGGTCCGGCGCCTGCTCCGGCCTCCGGTCCCGTGGCCGGTCCGGCTTCCGTTCCCGTCGCGCCCGCGTCGCCCCCGCCTCCCTCGTACGCCCCGGAGTACGCCCCGGAGTACGTGGCGGAGACGGGGGAGTGGCAGTACGCCACCGCGGCGGTCCCGGCCGGGGCGGCGGGCGGCCGGCCGCGGGCGCGCGGCGCGGTCGCGGCGGGGGTGGCCGTCGCCGTCCTGGCGGCCGGTTCCGTGGGCACGTGGCTGCTCTGGGGCAGGAGCGAGGACGGGAACGGCGCGGCGGCCGGCGGCCCGGCGGTCTCCGTCTCGGAGTCGCTGGAGACGTCGTCCTCGGAGTACCCGACGGACGCTCCGACCGACGCGGAGCCCTCGTACGGCACGGACTCGCCGACGAACTCCGCGACGGGCCTCCCGTCGGGCGGGCCCACGCCCTCCGGCTCCGCCACCGCCTCCACGGACGGCGTCCCGCCGCCCGGCTACCGCGCGCAGAAGGACCTCAAGGGCTTCACGGTCGGCGTCCCCGAGGGCTGGGACCGCACCGAGTCCGACCAGGGCGTCTTCTACAACGCGCCGGACGGGAAGAGCCTCCTCCAGGTCTTCGTCGTGACCGAGCCGGACATGACGCCGTACGAGGCCCTGCGCGGCGCCTCGGACGACGGCAAGGCCAACAAGCCGGGGTACGTGGAGATCAGCCTCGACCGGGTCACCGGCGATCCGGGCGCCCCGGCCGACGCCGCCGAGCTGGTGTACGCGTACTCCCGCGAGGGCGGCCGTCGCAAGGTCGTCGACCGGGCCTTCACGGCGGCGGACGGCAACCACTACGCCATCCTGGCCGCGGGTCCGGAGAGCGACTGGCCGAAGCAGCGCGAGGTGCTGCGCGTGGCGCTGGAGTTCTTCCGCCCGGGCGCGTACTGACGGACGGGTGGTGCCGTGATCGGGTGGTGCCGTGCCCGGCTCACGGGCGCGGCACCACCCGGGCTCACGAGGGGCGCGGGGTGTAGTGGCCGGGGGTCATCCGGGTCGTCACGCCGATCCGGTTCCAGGCGTTGATGGTGACGATCGCGGCGATGACCCGGGCGAGCTCGGTCTCGTCGAAGTGGGCGGCGGCCGTCGCGTACACCTCGTCGGGGACGAAGCCGTCGGTGAGGACGGTCACGGCCTCGGTCAGGGCGAGGGCCGCGAGCTCCCGCTCGGTGTAGAAGTGCCGGGACTCCTCCCAGGCGGAGAGCTGCACGATCCGCTCGACGGTCTCGCCCTCCGCCAGCGCGTCCTTGGTGTGCATGTCGAGGCAGAACGCGCAGCGGTTGACCTGCGAGGCCCGGATCTTGATCAGGTGGTACAGGGTCGGGTCGACGTCCTTCGCGGCCGCCGTCTCCAGCCGGATCATCGCCCGGTAGAACTCGGGGACCCGCTCGGCGAAAGCGAGGCGGGGCGCGTGCTCGTGCGCGTGCCTGTCCGCTGCGGTGTCCGTCGCCGTGCCTGCTGTCGTGTCTGCTGCCGTGGTGGTCATGGCTCCCACCGTACGAGCGGGATGGCACAGGAGTATGGTCCATTCCCATGGCGAACGAGTGGGCCACTTTCGGAGCCGACCTCCACCTGGAACTGCGCGGTCCGCGTCGGCGCGCCGGCCTCATGGACGCGCTCCGGGAAGCGGTCCGCAGCGGGCGCCTGGAGGCGGGCACCCGGCTTCCGTCCTCCCGGTCGCTCGCCGCCGACCTGGGCATGGCCCGCAACACCGTCGCCGACGCCTACGCCGAGCTGGTCGCCGAGGGCTGGCTGACGGCCCGGCAGGGCTCGGGCACGCGCGTCGCCCGCAGGACCGCGCCGCGCAGGACCACGCCCCCCTCCCCGCCGCCCCGGCCCTCCGCACCGGTCCGGCCGGGCCCGCCCGCCGCCCCGGCGCACGACCTGAAGGCCGGCACCCCCGACCTCGCCTCCTTCCCCCGCGCCGAATGGCTCAAGGCCTACCGGCGGGCGCTCACCGCCGCCCCGAACGAGGCCTTCGGCTACGGCGACCCGCGCGGCCGGATCGAACTGCGCACCGCGCTCGCCGAGTACCTCGCCCGGGCGCGGGGCGTGCACGTCCGGCCCGAACGGATCGTGATCTGCGCGGGGTTCGTGCACGGCCTGATGCTCATCGGCGAGGTGCTGCGCGGACGCGGAGTGCGGGACGTGGCGGTCGAGTCGTACGGTCTCGACGTCCACGCCGGCCTCCTCACCAGGGCCGGCCTCGGGACCCCGGTCCTGCCCATCGACGAACGCGGTACGCGCGTCGAGGAGCTGACGGGCGCGGGAGGCGTCCTCCTGACGCCGGCCCACCAGTTCCCGCTCGGCGGCGCCCTCCCGCCGGACCGGCGGGCGGCCGTCGTCGACTGGGCCCGCGCCTCGGGCGGCCTCGTCCTGGAGGACGACTACGACGGCGAGTTCCGCTACGACAGGCAGCCCGTGGGCGCGCTCCAGGGCCTGGACCCCGAGCGGGTCGTCTACCTGGGGACCGCGAGCAAGTCCCTCGCACCCGGGCTGCGGCTGGCGTGGATGGTGGTGCCCGAGAGGCTGGTGGGCGAGGTGGTCGCCGCGAAGGGGGCCGTGGACTGGGCGTCGAGCGCGCCGGACCAGCTGGCGTTCGCCGAGTTCCTCGGCTCGGGGGCGTACGACCGGCACGTACGGGCCATGCGGCTGCGCTACCGGCGGCGCCGGGACCAGCTGGTGGAGGCGGTGGCCGCGCACTCGCCGGCGACGCGGGTCAGCGGCATCGCGGCCGGCCTCCACGCGGTTCTCGCGCTGCCGCCCGGCACCGAGCAGGACGTCCTGCGCGCCGCCGCGTGGCACGGGCTCGCCGTGCTGGGGCTGAACCAGTTCCGGCGACCCGGTGTGGAGCCGGGCCTCGACGGCCTGGTCGTCGGGTACGCCACACCCCCGGACAGCGGCTGGCACGGCGCGCTCCAGACACTGTGCAGGGTGCTGCCCTGAGCGACGGGGCCCGGCCGCCCGGGCGGCCCCGGCCCGTCAGGGCGTGCGAGGGCCCCGCTTGGGGGCCGAAGCCGGGCCCGGGGCCTGGGCCTGGCCCGCGTCCGCCTCCAGAGCTTCGGCGGGGCCGGTCGATCCTTCCGGGGCCGGCGGTTCGCCGAAGCGGGCAAGGGTCAGGGAGCCCGCCACCGCCACCGCGAAGCCGAGGATCGCCAGCCACCCCAGGCCCTCCCTCGTACTGTCCCCGAGCCAGACCACCCCGACCACCGCAGGACCGATCGTCTCGCCGAGCACCGCGCCCGCCGTCGCCGTGGTCACCGAGCCCCGCTGGAGCGCCGAGGTCAGCAGCAGGAACGCCGCCCCGCCGCCCACCAGCAGCGCGTACCAGACCGGGTCGGCGAAGTCGATGCCGTCGATCAGCCGGACCGCAACCTCCACCACCCCGAAACCGAAGCCCGCCCCGAGGCCGAGGACGAGGGCGCGCGGCTTCGCCGGCAGCCGGCCCCCGACCACTCCCAGCAGCAGCACCCCGAAGGAGACGCCGAGCAGCGCCCACCGCAGCGCCTCCGAGCCGCCCTCGTGCCCCTCCCTCCCCGCGGCGAGCGCCAGCATCGCGAGCCCCAGACACACCACGGCCACGGCCGTCCACTCCACCCGGCTGAGCCGCACGTGCAGCAGCCGGGAGGCGATGACCGCCGTGACCGCGAGGCTCGCGGCGAGCGCCGCGCCCACCACGTAGATGGGCAGGGTCCGCAGCGCCACGATCTGCAGGGCGAAGCCCAGGGCGTCCATCCCCAGACCGGCGAGATAGCGCCACTGGCGCAGCGCGCGCCACATCAGGGCGACATCGACGCCCCCGCCCGTCCCCGGCTCCGCGGCACGGGCCGCCATCGCCTGAAAGACAGAGGCCGCACCGAAACAGAAGGCCGAAGCAAGCGCACAAATCATCCCGAGAAGCACGAAACGACTCTAGGGGTTGAGGCCGGAAAACACCGGCCTACACTGTGCGGTCGCGACTGTCGTGCCCACGACGGTTACGACCGCGAAGGGGAGCGACGGACATGCGCAGGCTGAGGTCGAGCACGGTGGTGCTCGGCGGGATGGGTGTGCTCGCGGCGACGATCACCGCGTGCGGTTCGGAACCGGACCAGCGGTGTGTGGACCCGCTGACCCGCGAGGAGCTGCCCAGCTACCGGTGCGAGAGCGGTGGCGGCGACGATGACGACGACAGCAACGGCACCACGACCCGGGGCTCGTACTACTACGGCGGCTCCGTCCGGAGCGGCAAGGTGAGCGGCGGCAGCTTCAGCAAGGCGGCCGTCGACACCGGCGGCTTCGGCTGCTCGGGCTCCGGCGGCGGCTGAGGAGGGCCCGGCACATGAAGCGGCACACCATCGAGCCCCGGCCCGACTGGCAGCGGATCGTCGAGGAGCAGGGCGTCATCTACCCCCTGACCCGCTACCCGGACGATTCGCTGCGTCCGTACTGGGACGAGAGCGCGTACTACTCCTTCACCCTGCCCGAGGTCGAGGCGCTGGAGGAGGTCGTCGAGGAGCTGCACGCGATGTGCCTGGGGGCGGCCGAGCACATCGTCGAGAACGACCGGTTCGCCGAGCTCGGGATCACCGACCCGAAGCTCGCGTCCCTGGTCGCCGAGTCCTGGCGGCGGCGGGCCGAACTCCCCTCCCTCTACGGGCGGTTCGACCTGCGCTACGACGGTACGGGCCCGGCGAAGATGCTGGAGTACAACGCCGACACCCCCACCTCGCTGGTGGAGGCCGCCAGCCCGCAGTGGTTCTGGATGGAGGAGCGCTTCCCCGGCGCCGACCAGTGGAACTCGCTCCACGAGCGCCTCGTCGACGCCTGGAAGCGCCAGGCGCCGCTGCTGCCGCCGGGCCCCGTCCACTTCGTCCACTCGGACGGCGACGAGCTCGGCGAGGACCTGATGACGGTCGCGTACCTGCGCGAGACCGCCCAGCAGGCCGGGCTCGACACCGAGGCGCTCTCCGTCGAGCGGATCGGCTGGGACCGGCTCTCGCGCCGCTTCGTCGACGACCGGCTCCGCTTCATCCGTGCCTGCTTCAAGCTCTACCCGTGGGAGTGGCTGACCACCGACCGCTTCGGGAAGCACGTCCTCGACACCCTCGACAACGGCGGCGGGACCGGCACCACCTGCTGGATCGAGCCCGCCTGGAAGATGCTCCTCTCCAACAAGGCGCTGCTCGCGATCCTGTGGGAGCTGAACCCCGGTCACCCGAACCTGCTCCCCGCCTACCTCGACGGCCCGCGCGAGCTCGCCTCGACCACGGGCTGGGTCGCCAAGCCGCTGCTCGGCCGCGAGGGCGCGGGCGTCACCCTGCACGAGGCCGGTACGGAGCCGTTCGTGCGGGACGGGGAGGCCTGCTGCTACCAGGAGCTGGCCCCGCTGGCCGACTTCGACGGCAACCGGGTGGTGCTCGGCGCGTGGGTCGTCGAGAACGAGGCGGCGGGGCTCGGGATCCGGGAGTCGGCGGGCCTCGTCACCGACGAGTACGCCCGCTTCCTCCCGCACGTGATCCTCTGAGTCCCGCTCGGGCCCTACGGGGCCCACTGGGCCCGCCTACTCGGGGACGTACTCCCTGAGCGGCGCGGGCTTCAGGCCGGCCGCCTCGGCCAGGTCCAGGGCCCGCTTCAGGTCCTGCGTCACCGTCTCGTTGAAGTGCAGCAGGATGATGTCGCCGGCCTTGAGCTGCGGCGCCGGCGGGGTCCACGAGCCCCAGGTGGTGAGGTCGTACGTCCAGGTCACGACGGCCTTCGCCCCGCAGGCGCGCGCGGTGGTCCGGGTGGTCGCGTCGTACGTGCCGTACGGCGGGCGCAGCAGGCGCGGGCCGTCGCCGAACCGGGCGAGGTGCTGGTCGCGGGCCCCGCAGACCTCCGCCTTCTGTCCGGCGGCGTCGAGCGCGGTCAGGTCGGGGTGGTTGACGGTGTGGTTCTCGACGCGGGAGCTGCCCTGGTTCAGCAGGGTGTGGAAGTAGCCGGAGTCGTACGAGTAGGCGCCCGGCAGGAGGAAGAGCGAGGCGGGTACCCGGCGGTCGAGCAGCAGCTTCGCCGCCGCGGGGTCGTGGTACCAGCCGTCGTCGATGGTGATGAAGACGACCGGGTCGGTGGTCTCGACGTGCGAGACGACCGGGACGGGCTCGGGCCAGGCCGCCCCGGGGGCGGAGTGTGCGGGTCCCGTGGACGCGCCGAGGAGCGCGAGGGGGACGAGGGCGGCGAGCGCGGCACGCACGGCGTGACGCAGACGGAGTCTCGGCATGGCGGCATCATTGGCCTAGACCAACTCTCGTGTCAATGGCCCCAGTTGTCCCGTCCGCGATGGCTCGATCCGATCGCACGGAGTGTTCCGAGGTCGGCCCGCGAGGAAGCGATCATTCCTCCGAGGTGGACGCAATCATTCCTGACACTCCGTCAAGTCCCTGTCCAAAAAAGGCTGTTGACGAGTCCGAACGGCTTCGTGTGAACTTGCGCGGCACTGACGTGGACCGCCCTCTCCGTAGAGACATCTCGTGAACCGACAGAGGAGCATCATGATCCGCAGAACTGTGGCCGCCCTCACGGGCGCGCTGGCCGTGTTCGCTCTCAGTACGTCCCCGGCCTCGGCGACCGGCGAGTACTGGAACCCGAACCACCGCTCGACCGGCAACGCCAACTCGTCGAAGTGCCACGTCCCGGGCACGTGGGGCAGCATGCCGATGTGCCTGTTCTGGCACCACACCGGCACCCAGGCCGTGTGGGCCCAGGAGGGCAGCTGGTCCGACCTGGCGGGTGAGCGCTTCCGGGCGGGCACCGGCACCGGCTCCGGCGACCTGGTGAAGAACAACGCCACCGCCATGGAGGTCCAGTACCGGCAGGGCCGCGGCGGCACGGTCTGGTTCAACAGCGGCTACAAGGGCAACTGGGACTGGGCGCGCGACGGGGAGGGCGGCCCGCTCTACTACACCTGGAACGAGAACGCCGCCACGATGGTCGGCACCGGCATCGCCTGGGGCAACATCTATCCCTGATCCCGTACGTGGTGGCCGTGTCGTCCCGTCGATGCGGCCACCGCCGCGTTCCTCTTCTCCCTCTTCCGCCTCCCTCTCCAAGGTGTACCTGGTCATGAATGCTCCCCGGCGCCTGCTCGCCGTGTTCGCCACCGTCGCCACGCTCACCCTTGCGGTGGGATGTTCCTCGGATCCCGCTCCCGAGGGCGAGGCCCGGGGAGGCGGTGGCGCGGCCGCCGGGCAGGCCGAGCCGCGCGCCGTTCCCGGCGTCGGGAAGGCGGAGAAGAAGGCGGACACCACCGGTCTCGTGCTGCCCATCGACGCCTACGACGTCTCGATGGGCCAGATGGTCAAGACGCAACTCGCGCAGAACGCGCTGGTGTCGGACTGCCTGGCGCGCTACGGCCTGACGATCGCCTACCCCAAGGCGACCGTCAACCAGGGGTCGCCGCACGCCCGCCGCTACGGGCCGCCCGAGTCGCTCGCGGCGGCACAGAAGTACGGCTTCCATATGGCGCAGGGGGATCCGCGGTCGTTCACGAACGACATGATGGTCCGTCACTCCCAGGAGGTCGTCGAGGTCCTGAAAGGGATGAAGGACGACGGGGCCGGCACCCCGGTGACCTCCTTCCGCGGACAGTCGGTGCCGAAGGAGGGCTGCGCGGGGGAGGCACGGCGCAAGCTCGCCCAGGGGACGGGCGAGGGCAAGCGCGTCGGTCACGCCGACACGGCCGCGGCCATCAAGGCGCGGTCCTTCGAGATCGCGAAGAACGACCCCCGGGTGATCGCGGCCGAGAAGAAGTGGGTCGCCTGCATGGCCGACCGGGGCTACATCAACTACAAGCAGGACTCGTTCGACGCGGCCGCCGACACCCGCTGGAACACCCCGAAGGCCACCTCGGAGGAGATCGCCGTGGCCGTCGCCTCCTGGACCTGCGGCAAGAAGGGCAACGTCGTCGGCACCTGGGTCGCGGTCGAGACCGCCTACCAGAACGAGCAGATCGACAAGAACGCCGAGACCCTCAAGGACGACCAGAAGCGGCTGGTCGAGGAGAACAAGCGGATCGACGCGATCATCGCCGGGACCGGAGGGGCGGCCTCCTGATGGCCTCGGCGCTCACCCGGCGACGGCGCACCGCGATCTCCGTGGCCGTCGCGGCCGCCTTGCTCTCGACGGGTGGCGTCATCGGATCGATGTCGATCAAGTCCCCCGCGCAGGCGCTCGCCGACAGCGGGCCGCCGAAGGCGAGCCTGATCACGGCGCCGGTCGTCGAGCGCCGGATGATCAAGTCCATCGTCTTCCGGGGGGACTTCGGCACGGGACGGCAGACGGAGATCACCCCTACCGGCGCCGTGGCCGCCGACGGCGAGAGCGGCGAGGGGGAGGGCGGTGGCGGGGGCAGGCTCGTGGTCACCAAGGTCCTCGTGAACCCCGGGGCCAAGGTCGGGGCGGCCCGCCCGCTGGTGGAGGTGTCCGGGCGGCCGGTGTTCGCCCTGCCCGGCCCGCTGCCCAGCTACCGAGACCTCCTGCCCGGACGCCGGGGCGAGGACATCGCCCAGCTCCAGGACGCGCTGGCCGGGCTCGGCCTCTCGCGCGGCGGCGACCCCGAGGGGTACTTCGGCGCCGGCACGCAGAGGGCGGTCGAGCGGCTCTACCGGCGGATGGGGTACGCGGCGCCGGTGACCGGGCCGCGGACCGAAGACGCGGTGACCCAGGCGCGTGCGGCCCTGGAGGAGAAACAGCGCCAGGTCGACGAGCTCGTGAAGGGCCGGACGGAGCGGCCCACGCCCCGGCCGACGGCTGATGCGGGGGGCGCGGGGGACGCGAGGGGTGCGGGGGGTGCGGGGAGCGCCGAGGGCGCCGAGGGCGCCGGGAGCGCGGGCAGCGCGGGCAGTGCCGACACCGCGGGCAGCGCCGGTGCGGTCGACACCTCCGGCTCCGCGGGCACTTCCGACTCCGCGGACACTTCCGGCTCCTCCGGCTCCTCCGGCTCCTCCGGCTCCTCCGACACCTCCGGCACCTCCGGCTCCGCCACCTCGTCCGACACCGCCGACGCCCTGCGGCGCGCCCGGAAGGAGCTGGCGGCGGCCCGCGTGGCGTACGGCGAGGCCGTGGCTCGCGACGGCGTCATGATCCCCATGTCGGAGATGGTCTTCGCCGCCCGCCTCCCCGCCCGCGTGACATCCCTGCCGCTCGCCGTCGGCGACGACGTCGAGGGCCCCGTCGCCGTCCTGACGAGCGGCGGTCCGCGACTCACGGGATATCTGGACCCGGCCCTCAAGGGGCGCGTGACGACCGGGACCCGGGTCGAGATCACCAGCGAGGCCCTGGGGACGACCGCCACCGGCACGGTCGGCTCCGTCGGGGCGCAGGTCACGCCGGGCGACGCCAAGTCCCGGACGAAGGAGTCCGGCGGTGCCGCGGGCCAGGCCCGGCAGGACGACGCCGGCACGGTCAACGGCGGGGTGCCCTTCCTGCCCGTCTCCGTCGTCCCCGACAAGCCGTGGAGCGAGCAGCTGGCCGGCCAGAACGTGATGATCAAGATCTCCTCCGCCCTGACCGACGGCAAGGTGCTCGCGGTGCCGCAGGCGGCGATGCTGACCGGCGCGGACGCCCGTACGACGGTCACCGTCCTCGCCGCCGACGGGTCCGAGCGCCGCGTCGTCGTCATCGCGGGCGTGTCGGCCGACGGGATGGTGCAGATCACGCCCGGGGGCGGTGAGCGGATCGCGGCGGGCGACCGTGTGGTGATCGGCCAGTGAGCGCCCCGGAGGCTCCCGTCATCCGGTTGCGGGGGCTCAGCCGCACCTTCCCGGGAACGGTCGAGGTGCACGCCCTGCGCCCCGTCGAACTCGATGTGCGGGAAGGTGAGTTCCTCGCCGTCGTCGGCCCCTCGGGATCGGGCAAGTCGACCCTGCTCAACCTCCTCGGTCTCCTCGACCGCCCCACGGCCGGTACGTACGAGCTCGGCGGCATCGACGTCGCCGGGCTCGGCGAGCGGCGCCGGACCGCCGTGCGCGGACACCTGATCGGCTTCGTGTTCCAGTCGTTCCAGCTGCTCCCGTACCGCACCGCGACCGAGAACGTGGAACTCGCCCAGCTCTACGTCGCCCGCGACGCCCGCTCCCGGCGGCTCCGGGCGGTCGAGGCCCTGCGCCGGGTGGGCCTGGAGCACCGGCTCGACGCGCTGCCGCCCACCATGTCCGGAGGCGAGCGGCAGCGGGTCGCCATCGCCCGCGCGCTGGTCAACCGGCCCCGGCTGCTGCTCTGCGACGAGCCGACCGGAAACCTCGACAGCCGCACCTCCGAGATCATCATGGAACTCTTCGAGGAGCTGCACCGCAGCGGTCAGACCATCGTGATCATCACCCACGACCCGGCGGTCGCCGCGCGGGCCGGGCGCACGCTGGTCATGCGCGACGGAGAGCTGGGAAGCACGGCGGAGACCCCCGCATGACCCGGACGAAGGACGAGGACAGGGGGCTGCCCCCCTTCTCCCGGCTCCGGCTGCGCGACGGACTCGGCGAGGCGATCGCCGGGCTCGTGCAGCGGCCCGGCCGATCGGTCCTCACCATGCTCGGCACGGTCCTCGGCGTCGGCGCGTTCGTGGCCGTGCTCGGGCTGACCTCGTCGGCCACCCAGCAGATCGGCAACGCCTTCACCGCCCTGACGGCCACCACCGTCACCGTGCAGGACCGGACCCCGACCGACCCCTCGACCACCCCGGTCCTGAGCTTCCCCCCGGACGCCGACGAGCGCGTCCAGCGCCTCAACGGCGTGGCGGCCGCGGGCGTGTGGTGGCAGCTTCCCCTGCGGAGCCCCTCCGTCGGCACCCGGCCCGCCCCACCCGGCGAGAGCGCCCGCGCCCGGAGCGTCCGGCTCTTCGCCGCGTCCCCCGGCGCCCTGCAGGCGGCCCGGCCGGTCGTGGCCGCCGGGACGCTGTACAACCAGTTCCACCGGGGCCGCGCCGAGCAGGTCTGCGTCCTGGGCGCGGGCGCGGCCCGGCTGCTCGGGATCTCCCGCGTCGACAACCAGCCGGTCGTCTTCATCAACAGCACCCCCTACTCGGTCGTCGGGATCGTCTCGGACGTGGAGCGGCTGCCCGACCTCCTGCTCGGCGTGATGATCCCGGAGTCCACGGCCCTCCGCGCCTACGGTCCGCCCCGCGACTCCCCGGCCCGGATGCTCATCGGGACCGATGTCGGCGCGGCGCGGCTCATCGCCCACCAGGCGCCGCTCGCCCTCCGCCCCGACCGGCCCGAACTGCTCACCGCCGTACCACCGCCCGACCCGCACGGCCTGCGGGACGAGATCGACACCTCGCTCTCCGGACTGTTCCTGGTCCTGGCCGGGATCTGCCTCGTCATCGGCGCGGTCGGCATCGCCAACACCACGCTGGTCGCGGTGCTGGAGCGGCGGGGCGAGATCGGCCTGCGCCGGGCCCTGGGCGCCGGGCCCCGGCACATCGCGGCCCAGTTCCTCACCGAGTCCACCGTGCTCGGAACGCTCGGTGGACTGGCCGGGACGGCGATCGGCATCGGAGTCGTCGCCGTGGTCGCACTCGCCCAGGAGTGGACCGCGGTCATCAACCCCTACACCGTGGTCGTCGCCCCCGCCGTCGGCTCGCTCACCGGACTGCTCGCCGGGCTCTATCCGGCGCTCCGGGCGGCCAGGGTCGAGCCGCTGGAGGCGCTGCGCACCTGACGACCGGCCGCCCCGGGGGTCCGCCCCCTGTCAGTCCGACAGCACCTCCCGCAGCTGCTCGAGACCCCAGTCCAGGTCCTCCTTCGAGATGACCAGGGGCGGCGCGATCCGGATCGTCGACCCGTGCGTGTCCTTCACCAGGACCCCCCGCTCCATCAGCTTCTCCGAGATCTCCCGGCCCGTGCCCCTCGACGGCGCGATGTCCACACCCGCCCACAGGCCGCGCCCGCGCACCGCCTCCACCGCACCGCCGCCCACGAGCAGCCTCAGCTCGGCGTGGAGGTGCTCGCCCAGCTCGGCCGCCCGCTCCTGGTACTCGCCCGTCCGCAGCATCGCGATCACCTCCAGGGCCACCGCGCAGGCCAGCGGATTCCCGCCGAACGTCGACCCGTGCTCACCCGGCCGGAACACCCCGAGCACGGAACGGTCGGCGACCACCGCCGACACCGGCACGACACCGCCGCCCAGCGCCTTCCCCAGGATGTACACGTCCGGCACGACGCCCTCGTGCTCGCACGCGAAGGTCTTCCCCGTCCGGCCCAGACCCGACTGGATCTCGTCCGCCATGAACAGGACGTTCCGCCGGCGGGTCAGCTCCCGCACCCCCGGCAGATAGCCGGCCGGCGGGACCAGGACCCCCGCCTCGCCCTGGATCGGTTCGAGCAGCACCGCCACCGTGTTCTCGGTGACCGCCGCCTCCAGGGCGGTCAGGTCCCCGTACGGGACGATCTCGAACCCCGGCGTGTACGGGCCGAAGTGGTCCCGCGCCTCGTGGTCCGTGGAGAAGCTGACGATCGTCGTCGTCCGGCCGTGGAAGTTGTTCCCCGCGACCACGATCTTCGCGTGCCCGTCCGGCACGCCCTTCACCTCGTACCCCCACTTCCGGGCGGTCTTCACGGCCGTCTCGACCGCCTCCGCCCCCGTGTTCATCGGCAGCACCGCCTCCTTGCCGCACAGGGCGGCGAGCTGCGTGCAGAACTCGGCGAAGCGGTCGTGGTGGAAGGCGCGCGAGGTCAGCGTCACCCGCTCCAGCTGCGCCTTCGCGGCCTCGATCAGCCGGCGGTTGCCGTGCCCGAAGTTGAGCGCCGAGTACCCGGCGAGCATGTCGAGATAGCGGCGCCCTTCGACATCGGTCATCCAGGCGCCGTCCGCCGAGGCGACGACGATCGGAAGGGGGTGGTAGTTGTGAGCGCTGTGCGCCTCCGCGGAAGCGATCGCGTCTTGCGTCCTCGACACGGGATCTCCGTTCGTCCTGCGGCCCGGGAGCTCAGGGGTTGTGGCTCCCCTTCTTATCGTCGCTCGCGCGCCGGAAGCGGAAACCTCGACGACGGCGCGCCCACCACACGCGGGCGCCCGCCGGCCAACGCCGCAGCCGCGGTCAGCCGGCCGACTCCGCCGTCCGGCGCGCCTCCTCCCGGTCCGGTATGCCCTCCAGCCGGAAGGTGAGCGCGCCCCCGCTCCGCGTCCAGAGGAGGGTGGGGCCCGCCGTGCGGACCTCATGGGTCCAGCTCCCGCCCGTCCCGTCCGTCATCGGGACCGTCAGCAGATGCGGAGCCGCGAACCAGTAGCCCTGCGCCCCGTCCGGCAGATCCACCCACTCCGGCTGCGTCGTGACCTCCTTGGCGAAGCCGATGTCCAGCCGGGCCGGGAACTCGTCCAGCCGGACCGTCCGCTCCCCGACGCGCCAACACAGGCTGATCACCGCCCGGCCCCGCTCGGCCGACCCCGTCACCGAGACCGCGTCCGGCGCGCCGAGCGCGCCCGGTATCACCGGCTCGAACCCGGCCCTGCGCCCGGCCTCCGCCGCCGGCACCGGGTCGGAGCAGCCCGGCACCGCCCCGCCGGGCGGCGCGGTGCGGCCCGCGGGGTCGTGGGCGTAGCGCACGGTGACCCCGCCGAAGCCGAACCAGTCCGCCACCGCCGCCCGCACGGGAGGGGTGAGCACCAGCACGATCAGCACCCCGGTCAGGCCGGCCACCAGCGCCCGCCGCCGCTCCCGCACCCATGCCCGCACCCGCGCCCACCGCCGTCGCCACGGCCCCGGCAGCTCCGGCGCGGGCGTCGGTACATGCTCGGCGAGGAGCTGCGCGAGCACCCGCTCCGCCATGGACCCGCCGTCCACGTCGGGCACCCGCAGCCGCCGCCCCAGCTCCCGCAGCTCCTCCGGAAGCAGCTCGTCAGCCACGCTCCTCACCTCCCTCCAGCACGAGTCCCAGCTTCTTCAGCGCCCGGCTCAGCCGGGACTTCACCGTCCCTCTCGGCCAGCCGAGCGCCGCGGCCGTCTCCGCCTCGTCCAGCTCCAGCAGATAGCGGTGGATCACCACCTGCCGATGGTCCTCGGCGAGACCGTCCAGGGCGTCGAGGAGCCGCCGGCTCCGCTCCCGCTCCTCCGCGGCGACCGCCGGGTCCGCCGACTCCGGTATCCGCGGCTCGCCGCCGAGCAGGTCCGCCTCCCGGTCCGCGACGGCCCGCTGCCGACCCGCCGAGCGCACTGTGTTCCTGGTCTCATTGACGACGATCCGCAGCAGCCACGGCCGGAACGCCGCACCCTCCTTGAACCGCCCCAGCGAGCGGTACGCCTTGAAGAACGCCTGCTGCACCACGTCCTCGGCCTCCGGCCCAGCGCCGCACGCCACGGCCGCCCTCAGCGCCACCGCCGTGTGCGCGCGGACCAGCTCCGCGTACGCCTCCGGCTCTCCGGCGCGCACCCGTGCGATCACCACGGCCTCGTCGTCGACCAGGCCCCCCTCCCGGGTCCCCTCCCGCGTCCTCACACTCTTGATACACCGGCAGTCGGGGATCGGTTCCCACACCTGAGAGAATGATGTGCATGGCCTCTGATCGTCCTCGCGCGCTCTCCGGAATCCAGCCCACGGCGGGCTCTTTCCACCTCGGCAACTACCTCGGTGCGGTCCGTCAGTACGTCGCGCTGCAGGAGTCCCACGACGCCTTCTACATGGTCGTCGACCTGCACGCCATCACGGTTCCGCAGGACCCCGCCGAGCTGCGGGCGAACACCCGCCTCGCCGCCGCGCAGCTGCTCGCCGCCGGGCTCGACCCGGACCGCTGCACGCTGTTCATCCAGAGCCACGTCCCCGAGCACGCGCAGCTCGGCTGGGTCATGAACTGCCTCACCGGCTTCGGCGAGGCCTCCCGCATGACGCAGTTCAAGGACAAGTCGGCGAAGCAGGGCGCCGACCGCGCCACCGTCGGCCTCTTCACGTACCCGATCCTCCAGGTCGCGGACATCCTGCTCTACCAGGCCAACGAGGTCCCGGTCGGCGAGGACCAGCGCCAGCACATCGAGCTGACCCGCGACCTCGCGGAGCGCTTCAACGGCCGCTTCGGCGACACCTTCACCGTCCCCAAGCCGTACATCGTCAAGGAGACCGGGAAGATCTACGACCTCCAGGACCCGACGATCAAGATGAGCAAGTCGGCGTCCACGCCGAAGGGCCTGATCAACCTCCTGGACGAGCCGAAGGTCACCGCGAAGAAGGTCAAGAGCGCGGTCACCGACACGGACACCGTGATCCGCTTCGACCCGGAGAACAAGGCCGGCGTCTCCAACCTCCTCACCATCCTGTCCACCCTCTCCGGGACGAGCATCGCCGACCTGGAGAAGAGCTACGAGGGCAAGATGTACGGCGCGCTGAAGACGGACCTGGCCGAGGTCATGGTGGACTTCGTCACGCCGTTCCGGGCCCGGACCCAGGAATACCTGGACGACCCGGAGACGCTGGACTCGATCCTGGCCAAGGGCGCGGAGAAGGCCCGCGCGGTCGCGGCCGAGACGCTGGCGCAGACCTACGACCGGATGGGCTTCCTGCCCGCCAAGCACTGAGTCCTAGGACCCTGGCCACGAGGGTGGTGCAGGACGCACACTGGCGGCTGCACCACCACAAGCACGACCACAGGCACACGACTCGACGGACGACGGAGGAGAACGACGTGGGGACCGTAACGCTCGGCGTTTCGATCGCGGTCCCGGAGCCCTACGGCAGCCTGCTCCAGGAGCGGCGCGCGGGCTTCGGGGATCCCGCCGCGCACGGCATCCCCACGCACGTCACCCTCGTCCCGCCGACCGAGGTCGCGGAGGAGCGGCTCCCGGAGATCGAGGCGCACCTCGCCGGGGTCGCCGCCGGGTACCAGCCGTTCCCCGTCCGTCTGAAGGGCACGGGGACCTTCCGGCCGCTCTCCCCGGTCGTCTTCGTGAAGCTCGAGGAAGGCGTCCCCCTCTGCAACCGGCTCCAGCACCGGATCCGGGACGAGGAGGGACCGCTCGCGCGCGAGCTCCAGTTCCCGTACCACCCGCACGTCACCGTGGCGCACGCCATCTCCGAGGAGGGGATGGACCGGGCGTTCGAGGAGCTCGCCGGGTACGAGGCGGCCTGGACGTGCCGCTCGTTCGCGCTGTACGAGCAGGGCCCGGACGGCGTGTGGCGGAAGCTGTACGACTACGAGTTCGGCAGCGGACGCCCGATCTCGGCCGTCCCGACGCAGGGCGGCAGCCCGGTCGACGCGCCGACCGCCACCCCCGCCGGCTGACCCTTCCCGCTCGGGCTCCCGCTCCTGCCTCTCACACGGGCAGGAGGCGGAAGAGCGGCCTCGGCAGGTGCCGTACCGCCGACATCGCCATCCGCAGCGTCCCCGGCACCCACACCGTCTCCGAGCGGCGCCGCAGCCCCAGCTCGATCGCGGTCGCGACCGCCTCGGGAGTGGTCGCGAAGCCGGACCGCCGGGAGCCGGACCGCCCGGGCGCGGCCGCCGACCGCACGGATCCGGGCCGGACGACCATGACGTGCGCCCCCGTGCCGTACAGCGCGTCCCCGAGGCCCTGGGCGAAGACGTCGAGACCCGCCTTCGACGACCCGTAGATGAAGTCGGCGCGCCGGGCCCGCTCGCCCGCCACCGAGGAGAGCACCACCAGCGAGCCGTGCCCCTGCGCCTGGAGCGCGCCCGCGCACACCAGGCCGGCCGAGACGGCGCCCGTGTAGTTGGTCTGCGCGACGCGGACGGCGGCGACGGGGTCGGCCTCGTCGTGCGCCTGGTCGCCGAGGACCCCGAAGGCGAGCAGCACCACGTCGACGGGCCCCTCCGTGAAGATCTTGCCGAGCCGCTCCTCGTGCGACTCGGTGTCGAGCGCGTCGAAGGGGACGGTGTGCACGTCCGTGCCGAGCGCGCGCAGCGAGTCCGCGGCGGCGGTGAGCGCGGGGGAGGGGCGGCCGGCCAGCCAGACCGTCCGGACGCCGCGGGCGATCATCCGGCGCGCGGTGGCGAGCCCGATGGCGGAGGTGCCGCCGAGGACGAGCAGGGACTGCGGGGTGCCGAAGGCGTCCTTCATCGTGGGGTACTCCTCAGAGGGCGGTGGGTCTCGACGGCCATCAGGGTGACCGTATAGCCGGACCTGTCGCTTATGCCGGTATTGCTGCCGTCGCCTCCGGGATGTCGGTCCCCGGCGCGGCTGCCCCGCCGGGGGATTCTCGTACTCCGGGCACCGGGCCTTTCCCGGACCAACGGACCGAGGGGTACGCGTACGACATGGACTGGCTGACCAAGCTCCCCGTCATCGGCCCCGTGGCCACCCGCCTCATGCGGACCCACGCGTGGCGCTCGTACGAGACCCTCGACGAGGTCCACTGGAGCCGGCTCGCCGCCGCGATCACCTTCCTCTCCTTCCTCGCCCTCTTCCCGCTGATCACCGTCGCCGCCGCGATCGGTGCTGCGCTCCTCTCCCAGAAGCAGCTGGACAAGATCGAGGAGAAGGTCGCCGACCAGGTGCCCGGCATCTCCGACCAGCTCGACATCGACGGGCTCGTCGCCAACGCCGGCACCGTCGGACTCATCGCCGGCGCCCTGCTGCTCCTCACCGGCATCAGCTGGATCGGCGCCATGCGGGAGTGCCTGCGGGTCGTGTGGGGCCTCGACGACGCCGAGGAGGGCAATCCGATCGTGCGCAAGGGCAAGGACACGCTCGTGCTCCTCGGCCTCGGCGGCGTCGCGATCTGCTCGCTCGCCGCGTCCTGGCTCGGCTCCACCGCCGTCGGCTGGACCGCCGACCGGGTCGGCATCTCCGGCGAGGGGGCGGGCGGCTATCTGCTCCAGGCCGCCGCCGTCCTCGTCGCCGTCGTGGCCGACTTCCTGATGCTGCTCTACCTCCTGACGCTGCTGCCCGGCGTCCAGCCGCCCCGGCGCCGGCTCGTGGTGGCGGCGCTCATCGGCGCGGTCGGCTTCGAGCTGCTCAAGCTGCTGCTCGGCGGCTACATGAAGGGGGTCGCGGGGAAGTCGATGTACGGGGCCTTCGGCACGCCGATCGCCCTGATGCTGTGGATCAACTTCACCGCGAAGCTCCTGCTCTTCTGCGCGGCCTGGACGGCTACGGGTTCACGTCCGGATCCCGAGGAGCCCGCGAGCGCTGCCGACGCGAGCCCGAACCGGCCAGCGGCCAGCGGCGGTTGACGAGGAAGACGGCGCCGGCGAGCAGGACGAGCACCCCGCCCGCGATGCTCAGCGCGATCCCGACCCCGCCGGACTTCTCCTCGGAGACGGCGGCGGTCGCCGACGCACCGGGGGCCTGCTTCCCGGGCGCGGGCGTGGTCCCGCCGCCCGACCCGGTCCCCGTGCCCGTGCCCGTACGGGCCGACGCGGGCGGCACCAGTTCGCCCACCGGGGTCACCTTCCCGGCCGCCGCGAAGCCCCAGTCGAGCAGCCGGGCGGTCTCCTTGTAGACCGCGTGCTGCTCCTTCGAGGACGGGTTCATCACGGTGACGAGCAGGACCTTCCCGCCGCGCTCCGCGACGCCCGTGAAGGTGGATCCCGCGTGCGTGGTGTTGCCGTTCTTCACGCCGGCGATCCCCTGGTAGGGGGCGACGCCGAGGTCGCCGGTGAGGAGCCGGTTGGTGTTCTGGATCTCGAAGGTCTCGCGCTTCTTGCCCGGCTTCAGCTCGCCGGGGAAGGCGGCGCGGGGCGTGGCGGCGTACTCCCGGAAGTCCGGCTTCTGCATGCCGTTGCGGGCGATGAGTGTCAGGTCGTACGCGGACGAGACCTGGCCCGGGGCGTCGTAGCCGTCCGGGGAGACCACGTGGGTGTCGAGCGCCTGGAGCTCGGCCGCGTGGTCGTTCATGTCCTTCACGGTCTGCGGGATGCCGCCGTTCATGGCCGACAGGACGTGGACGGCGTCGTTGCCGGAGCGGAGGAAGACACCGAGCCACAGGTCGTGGACGCTGTAGGTCTGCTTCTCCTTGATGCCGACCAGGCTGGAGCCGGAGCCCATCCCGGCCAGGTCCTGGGTGGTCACCAGGTGGTTCTTCGTCTTCTCGAACTTCGGCAGCACGGTGTCCGCGAAGAGCATCTTGAGCGTGGACGCCGGGGCGAGCCGCCAGTGCGCGTTGTGCGCGGCGAGGACCTGGCCGCTCTCCGCGTCCGCGACGATCCAGGACCGCGCGGACAGCTCCTTGGGCAGCACGGGGGCACCGGGCAGCAGCTGGGCCTGGGTGCCGGGCTTCCCGAGCAGCGCGCCGCCGACCGCGGACATCGTGGCGGGCGGTTTGGGCTGCTTGTCCTTCGTGTCCTTCCCTTCGTCCGCGTGGGCCGCCGGCGCGGCGATGACGAGCGGCAGGAGTACGGCAGCAGCGACCGCCCAAGCGGTCCTCTTCGAAGCAGACACGGTCGAAAACGTACAGGTACGGAACAGGGATCCGAACCCCACCGGGCGGTTCGTCCGGGCTCGTCCACCCGGACGCGGGTCCCGAGAGGCGGACGGTGATACTGGGGCCATGAAGCTCAGCCGTCGCGTCTCCTGGTTCCTGCTCGCGTTCGGGGTGTGGAGCTGGTTCATCTGGATCACCTTCGTCAAGAACCTCTGGAACGACGGGAGCGGCCTCGCCTTCGACGACGCGGGCGACCCGACGGCCTATTTCTGGGTTCACCTGCTGCTCGCCGTCACGTCCTTTGTCTTGGGGACGGTGATCGGTGTGCTCGGGTTGCGTGGTGTGCGCGGCGCGCGTCGCGATACCGGTCACAGCTCCTAGGACTGTCCGGTCCTGGGCGGAAAAGCGAGAAAGAGGGGGTTCGGGGCGTGGTCGCCTTCCTGCTGATCCTGGTCGTGGTCCTCGCCGTGCTCGGCGGGGTCCACTGGTACGTGTGGCGGCGCCTCGTCCGTGACGTGACGGCGCCCGGCGGGCTGCCGCGCCGGCTGGGCACGGCCGTCGTCGTCGCCCTGCCGCTGCTCTCGCTCGCGGCCCTGAGCTCCTCGCGCGCCGGCGCGCCCTTCTGGTTCCAGCAGGTCGTCGCCTGGCCGGGGTTCCTGTGGCTCGCGCTGCTCCTGTACGTGACCCTGGCCCTGATCGTCGGCGAGGCCGTGCGGCCCGTCCTGCGTGCCCGGCTCGCCCGGCGCGACGCGAAGGCCGCCGTGCCGCCGGAGGCCGCCCCCGCGCCCGTCCCGGCCGTCGAGCCCGAGCCCGTGACCGTGCCCGACGCGGGGAAGCCTGCGTCCGTGTCCACGCCCGTGCCCGTGCCGGCGGAGGAGCCCGCGCCTCCGGCCGTCGCCCCCGCCGACGTCTCCCGGCGGCTCTTCGTCTCGCGCGTCGTCGGCGGGTCCGCCGCGGCCGTGGCGCTCGGGACCGTCGGGTACGGCACGTACGGCGTGCTGCGCGGGCCGCGGGTCAAGCGCGTCACCGTTCCGCTCGCCAAGGTGCCGCGCGCCGCGCACGGGTACCGGATCGCCGTCGTGTCCGACATCCACCTCGGGCCGATCCTGGGCCGTGCCCACAGTCAGCGGATCGTGGACACGATCAACTCCACCCAGCCCGACCTGATCGCGATCGTCGGCGACCTCGTCGACGGCACCGTCGAGAACCTCGGCTCCGCCGCCGAGCCGCTCGCCCGGCTCCGCGCCCGCCACGGCTCCTTCTTCGTGACCGGCAACCACGAGTACTTCTCGGGCGCCGACGCCTGGGTCGACCACGTACGCGAGCTCGGCCTGCGCCCCCTGCGCAACGAGCGCGTGGAGATCGCGGCCGGCTTCGACCTCGCGGGCGTCGACGACGTCGCGGGGGAGAGCGAGGGCCAGGGCCCCGACTTCGCCCGCGCCCTCGGCGACCGCGACCGGGCCCGTGCCTCCGTCCTCCTCGCGCACCAGCCGATCGTCGTCCACGACGCCGTGCGCCACGGCGTGGACCTCCAGCTCTCCGGCCACACCCACGGCGGTCAGCTCTGGCCGGGCGAGTACCTCGCCGAGCTGGCCAATCCGACCGTCGCCGGCCTGGAGCGGTACGGCGACACCCAGCTGTACGTCTCGCGCGGCGCGGGCGCCTGGGGACCCCCGGTCCGGGTCGGCGCGCCCTCCGACATCACCGTCGTCGAACTCGCCTCGAAGCAGGCGTAATCGGGGCGGGTGACGCCCTGCACGGAGAGCGATACGTGCTGCTAGGCGACTTAAAGTCTCATATCCCGGACATTTACCTGCTGTGTGAAAGTTTTTCCTTCCCCCTGTGAAGGTCGTGTGATTGGCTGTCTGCAATGCGGCGTTTCGGGGGGCGTCGTGCCTTAGGTGGTACGAAAAAAGGAAACACGGCAATGCGGTCGACGGTCCGTCTGCGGATCCTCATCACTTGTGGAGTACTGGTGGCGGCCGGGGTCGGGGGCTGGCAACTCCTGCCCTCCGACAGCGGCCGGAATGATCCCATCGGCGTCGGCACCACCGACGCGATCACTTCACTCGACCCGGCCGGTGCGTACGACGCCGGTTCCTGGGCCATGTACAGCAACATCTTCCAGTCGCTGCTGACGTTCAAGCCGGGGTTCACGACCCCCGTTCCGGACGCGGCGGAGAGCTGCAAGTTCGTGGGCAGCAAGCTCACCACGTACCAGTGCACGCTCCGCGACGACCTCTCCTTCGCCAACGGGCGCAAGGTGACCGCCGAGGACGTCAAGTACTCCTTCGAGCGGATGCTGCGCATCAAGACGGACGTCGGCCCGAAGGCCCTCTTCCCGACCCTGAAGAGCGTCACGTCGCAGGACCGCACGGTCACCTTCCACCTGAGCGGCCGGGACGCGACCTTCCCGCTGAAGGTGGCCACGGGTGCCGGCTCGATCGTCGACAAGGACCAGTACCCGGCCGACAGGCTGCGTACGGGCTCCGGCGTCGACGGATCGGGGCCGTACGTCCTCAAGGAGTACAAGGAGGGCGAGTCCGCCCTCCTGGAGCCCAATCCGAACTACAAGGGCGCCGTCACCAAGACCGGCGGCCCGGTCCTCGTGAAGTACTACGGCCAGTCCGCGGACCTCGCCGACGCCTGGAAGGCGAAGGACATCGAGGTGACGCACCGGCAGCTCCCGCCGGAGTTCCTCTCGAACCTGGAGACCAAGGACGGGACGCGGGTCACCGAGGCGGAGAGCGCCGAGATCCGCAACCTCAACTTCAACGTCCGGCCCGGCACGCCGATGGCGGACAAGGCCGTGCGCCAGGCCGTCGCCGCCGTCATCGACCGCCCCGAGATCGCCACCGGCGCGTACAAGGGCTCGGTCGAGCCGCTCTACTCCCTGATCCCGCAGGGCTTCGTGGGCCACAGCACGGCCTTCTACGACGCCACTCCCGCGCCGAGCGCGAAGAAGGCGAAGAAGCTCCTGAAGGCCGCCGGGATCGCGACCCCGGTGAAGTTCACCTTCGGCTACCGCGCGGACGCCACCTACGGCGCCGAGACCGCCGAGATCAAGCGGCAGCTGGAGGAGACCGGTCTCTTCGAGGTCGAGACCGTCGAGGTCAAGTGGACGGAGTTCCAGAAGGCGTACGCGAAGGGCACCTACGACGCGTACACCGTCGGCTGGCTCCCCGACTTCCCCGACTCCGACAGCTTCACCGCGCCGCTCGTCGGCACCGCGAACACCCTGCACAACGGGTTCTCCAGCAAGCGGATCGACACCCTGATCTCCTCGACGCAGCAGTTCAGCGACCGCTCCCGGGCGGCCTCCGACTTCAAGGAGATCCAGGACGAGGTCGCCGACGACGTCCCGCTCGTCCCGCTGTGGCAGAAGAAGGACTTCGTCCTCGCCACGGAGGCCGTGGCCGGCTCCCAGTACCTCACGGACGGCACCGGCATCTGGCGCCTGTGGGAGCTCAGCTGGATCTGAGGCCCGAGGCCCGAGGCCTGAGGTCCGAGGCCCCGGGCCCGTGGGTCAGGTGGTCGGCGGCTTCGCGGTGGCCCGCTTGGGCTTGCCCGAGGCCGCCATCCCGGCCGCCGTCGGCATGAAGTCGGAGAGCAGCTCGTGCGTCTCCTTGACGAGCGGACGCAGGATCCGGAAGCGGGAGAGCGAGATCGCCCGGGCCGTGACCGGTGCGAGCCGCTCGACGAGCCGCCGGCTGTTCGCGGCGCCCTCCGAGCGGTCGTACACCCAGAACAGCACGAGGCCCATCTGCTGGAGCCACAGCAACTGCGGGAGCGCCTCGGCGAGTTCCGGGTCGACCTTGACCGACGCTCCGGAGATGACCCGCCGGTGGACCTCGATCGCCGCCTCGCGCGGGCCCTCCGACTCCGGTGAGAACGGGCTGAGCGGGCTGTCCGGGTCGGCGGCGTTCTTGAAGAACTGCGAAGCGAACTCGTGGTACGGCTCGGCGATGTCGAGCCAGCCGAGATAGACGCCCTTGATCCGGGCGTGGAGGTCCTTCTCGGGGCCGTTCAGGATGGGCTCGACCGCGGCCTGGTGCTCCTCGGCGATCCGGTCGTAGAAGCCCTGGACGAGGTGCTCCTTGGACGAGAAGTAGTAGTACGCGTTGCCGACGGAGACCCCGGCCTCCTGGGCGATGGCCCGCATCGTCGTCTTGTCGTAACCGCGCTCCTTGAACAGCCGGAGCGCGGTTTCGAGGATGAGCGTGCGGGTCTGCTCGCTCTTCGGGGCCTTCTTCTCGTCGGCCTTCTTCTCTTGCGTCACGGGACTGAGCCTAGTCGGGCGGACCGGGCACTTCGCAGTGCCCGTCCTCGCAGTGCCCGCCTTCCCGGTCCGGGCCCTTGAGGGCCTCGCGCCACTTCGCGGCGGCCAGGACGGTCACCCGGGCGAAGGGCTGCCCCGCGGGGGTGGCCAGCCAGTGGGCCCTGGCCCGGTGGTCGGCGAGCGCCCAGAGGCAGACGATCCAGGCGTTCGTCTCCCGGTAGACCTGGCCCCGGTCCCCGACCACGGTGATCTCCCGCAGGGTGGCGGAGTGGTCGAGGTCCGGGAAGCGGCGCCTGGCCTCGTGCGATCCGGCCGGTACGAGGTCGAGCGGGACGAGCTGCCGCTGCCGCAGCAGCCAGTGCCTGAGGTGCACGCAGAGCGGGCAGTCGGCGTCGTACAGGACGGTCAGGTGTCTCACGGGGGTGCGCACGGCGGTTCAGCGCTGGGGGGCCGGCGGGGCCCAGGGGCCGGCCTTGGGGGCAGCGGTCCAGCCCTGCGGACCGACCGGCGGCACCTGCTCGCGCTCCATGACGCCCCGGCGGCGGATCTTGTTGAGCACGTACACGTTGCCCAGGTGCATCACGCCGAGGACCAGCAGGACCACTCCGAGCTTGACGGAGAGGGCCTCGAAGAGGGCGCGGGTGTCGGTGACGGCCTCTTCCTGGCTCAGGTAGAGGGCGACGAAGCCGAAGTTGACGAGGTAGAAGCCGACCACGAGGAGGTGGTTGACGGCTTCCGCGAGCTTCTCGTTCCCGTGCAGGACGTCGGCGAGGAAGATCCTTCCGTTGCGGCTGAGCGTGCGGGCGACCCAGATGGTCAGGGCCACGCTGATCAGCAGGTAGACGACATACGCGACGACAGTGAGGTCCATGCCCCACCCTCCCTTGAACACGTTCAAAAGCTGTTGGGTATGACTGTAGACCTCCTCTTGAACGTGTTCAAGTCGCGTGTTCAAATCGGTGGCCGCCCGGATCCGCCGCATCTAGGGTCGGCGGGTGACGCTCTCTCATGACCTGGCCGGCCAAGGCCCCACGACCGTCGTCCTGCTGCACTCCGGGGTCTGCGACCGCCGGATGTGGGACGGGCAGTTCTCCGCGCTCGCCGAGGCGGGCCACCGTGTCGTCCGCTGCGACCTCCGCGGCTTCGGCGAGACCCCCGTCGACGCCGCGCACACCCACGCCGACGACGTCCGGGACCTCCTCGACCACCTCGGGATCGACCGCGCCGCCGTCGTCGGGTCCTCCTTCGGCGGCCAGATCGCCCTGGAGCTCGCCGTCCGCCACCCCGGACACGTCTCCGCCCTCGCCCTGCTCTGCTCCGGCATGCCCGGCTTCGAGCCGAGCGAGGAGCTGCGGGCCTGGGGCGGCCGCGAGGACGCCCTCCTGGAGGCGGGCGACCTCGAAGGCGCCGTCGAGCTCAACGTCGACACCTGGCTCGGCCCCGAGGCCGACGCGGCCGCCCGCGCGCTCGTACTGGAGATGCAGCGGCGCGCCTTCGAGGTCCAGCTGGCCGTCCCCGACGAGTTCTCGCCCGTCCGGACCGGGGTCACCGCGGACGACCTCGCCGGGGTCGAGGCCCCCGCGCTCGTGGTCGCCGGCGCCCACGACGTGCCCGACTTCCGGGCCGTCGCCGACGAGCTGACCAGGCTCCTGCCCGCCGCCCGCCGGCTCGACCTCGACTGGGCCGGACACCTCCCCGCCCTGGAGCGCCCGGCCGAGACCGCCCGACTGCTCACCGCCTTCCTGGCGGAGCTTCCCGGGCGGCCGTGACGGGACGTCAGTGAAGGCGGAGCACCCCCGAGAACGGGCCCGTCAGCGGAAGCGCCGCACCCCCGGGACGAGCGCCGTGCCGAGGCAGCAGCCGCCCACCACCACCGCGGCGGCGAGCAGCGGCACCTCGGGCCCCCAGGCGGAGGCGGCGAGCGGGGCCAGGGCGTAGCCCAGCGGCATCGCGGCCAGTGAGACCAGCCAGTCGTACGAGGTGACCCGGGCGAGCGCGTGCTCGGGCACCGCCCGCTGGACGGCGGTGTCCCACACGGGGGAGAGGAAGCCGAGCCCCGCCTGTGCGAGCCCGTAGGCCGCGATCGTCAGCGGCGCGGGCGCGGCCACGGCGAGCAGGATCAGGGGCAGTGCGTACGTGGCGAGCCCGAGGTTCGCCGTCAGGACGGGGCGCTTGGGGCGGGCCCGGCCGGCGAGCAGCGCCCCGAGGAGGAAGCCGACGGCGCCGACCTGGAGCAGGAGGACCCAGGTGGTGCCGCCGCCGAGCCGCTGCACGGCGACGGCGGGCCCGAGGGTCATGAGGACGGCCGCGGCGCCGTTCCAGGCGCTGTGGCCGATGAGGCTGGTCCAGTACCAGTCCCGGGAGCGGACCTCCTGCCAGCCCTCCGCCAGGTCGGCGCGGAGCGAGCGGCGCGGGATGCGCACCCTCGTCACCCGTACGGCCGTCAGGAGCAGGGCGCTGACGGCGAAGGTGGCCCCGTCCAGGACGAACGCCCAGCCCGGCCCCACGGTGAGGACGAGGGCGCCGGCGAGCGCCGGTCCGCCGAGCCGGCTGGCGCTCCGGGCGATCCCCATCGCCGCGTTGGCCCGGTGCAGCGCCTCGGGCGCCACGGTCCCCTTCACCAGCGGCGAGCCGGTCGGCATCGCGAAGGCTCCGGCGGCCCCGCCGATCGCCTCGGCGACCGCGAGGACGGCGAGGCTCGGGGTGCCGCCGAGCAGCTGGACGCCGACCAGGAGCTGTGTGGCGCAGCGTGCGACGTCGGTGACGAGGGCGACCGTACGGGCGTCGAAGCGGTCGCCGACGACGCCGCCGAGGGGCAGCAGGAGCAGTCGGGGGACCATCGCGCAGCCGAGGACGAGGGCGAGTGCCGAGGTGGATCCGGTGGCCTCCAGGACGGCGAGGGCGAGGGCGGCCGGGATCGCCGCGTCACCGAGGAGGGAGAGGGCGCGGCCGGTGAAGAGGAGGCGGAAGGAGCGGGTGCGCAGGGGATGGGGGACGGGTGCGGGCGCGACGGCGCGCGCGGGAGCTGCGGGCATGGACCGCAGAGTATTTCGGTACCGAATAATTCGTCAACGAAATACTTTCTCGGGGGCTTCCGGGCTCCCGGGCTTGATCCACCGCCCGGACGTACGATCACCCCATGGCGCTCCCCGACGAACCGCGTGCCCCCGGCGAACCCCGCGAACCCCACGACTGGACCGACGACCACGTCGCCCGCTGGCAGCCCGTCCTGCCCGGCCTCGACCCCGTCGTCGAAGGCGCCGTCACCCGGATGAAGAAGCTCTCCGTCCACTTCCGCCGGGTCAGGGAGCAGTCACTCGTCGACTTCGACCTGGAGCGCCACGAGTTCGACACCCTCCACAAGCTCGCCGGCCGCGGCGGCACCGCCGCCCCGTCCGAGCTCGCCCAGGACCTCGACCTCGCCCCCGCCTCCGTCTCCGGCCGCCTCGACGCCCTGGAGAAGCGTGGATTCGTCCGCCGTACCCAGTCCAGGACCGACCGCCGCCGGGTCGTCGTCGAACTCACCGAATCCGGTCACCAGACCTGGCTCGGCGCGATGGACGTCCTCGGCCACGAGGAGTACCGGCTCCTCGGCGTCCTCTCCCCCGAGGAGCGGAACCAGCTCAACGACCTGCTGCGCCGGATCATGGTCGAGGCCGAGAGCGCGGAGAACAGCCGCCACTGGGACTGACCGGGCCTTCGGGGCCGGCCGCCCCTGAGGACGGGTCAGACGCTCAGCGAGCGCGCGTAGTTGATCTGAGCCATCGCCCAGTGGATCGTGTCGGGGCGCACCGCCGGGATCATCGTCGAGTGGTGCTTGCCGCCGCTGTTCACCGTGATCTGGACGAAGCCCGTCGTCTGCTGCTCCTTCATCAGCAGGAACAGCAGTCCCAGACCGCAGGCCGCGACGAAGAGGCAGGCCAGCACGATGCCGACCGTCGAGATCTTCTCCTCGGTGCGCGACAGGTCCATCGCGTTCCACACCGCGCCCCGCAGCGGCATCGGCCCGGCCGGGGTGAGGATCTGGTCACCGACCACGCTGATGTCCCCGATGGCGAACGACGGCGCCCCGCCCGTCGGATACTGCGGCGGCACGACCACCCCGCCCGGCAGGGTCGGCTGGTAGGCCGGCGCCTGGTACGGCCCCGGTCCCGGCGTCGCGTCCTGCGGATACCCGTACCCCGGCGTCCCGGCCCCCTGGCCAGGCCCCCACTGGTACTCCCCGTCCGCGTAAGGGTTCGGCTCGCTCATCAGTCCCCGCTCTCCACACAGCTCCGCAACGGAAAAAGCCCGCTCCTGCACGCGCAGCGTACAGAAGCGGGCTTCACAGCCGAATGCTCGGCCGACGAGATGTCAGAAACGACGCGTGATCAGCGCGCGCTTGACTTCCTGGATGGCCTTCGTGACCTCGATGCCACGGGGGCACGCGTCGGTGCAGTTGAACGTCGTGCGGCAGCGCCACACGCCGTCCTTGTCGTTCAGGATCTCCAGGCGCTGCTCGCCCGCCTCGTCACGCGAGTCGAAGATGAAGCGGTGCGCGTTGACGATCGCGGCCGGACCGAAGTACTGGCCGTCGTTCCAGAAGACCGGGCAGGACGACGTGCACGCGGCGCACAGGATGCACTTGGTGGTGTCGTCGAAGCGCTCACGGTCCTCGGCGGTCTGCAGACGCTCGCGCGTCGGCTCGTTGCCCTTGGTGACCAGGAACGGCATGACGTCCCGGTACGCCTGGAAGAAGGGCTCCATGTCGACGACAAGGTCCTTCAGCACCGTCAGGCCCTTGATGGCCTCGACCGTGATCGGCTTCTCGGGGTTGATGTCCTTGATCAGCGTCTTGCAGGCGAGCCTGTTCTTGCCGTTGATCCGCATCGCGTCCGAGCCGCAGATGCCGTGCGCGCACGAGCGACGGAAGGTCAGCGTGCCGTCGACGTCCCACTTGATCTTGTGGAGGGCGTCGAGGACGCGCTCCTTCGGGTCGATCTCGATCTGGAAGTCTTCCCAGACCGAGGCGTCCGAGATCTCGGGGTTGAAGCGGCGGATCCGCATCGTGACCGTGATGTACGGGGAGGCGGCGGACTCGGCCTCGACCTTGTCCAGTACGGGGGTAGCCATCAGTACTTACGCTCCATCGGCTGGTAGCGGGTCTGGACGACCGGCTTGTAGTCGAGACGGACGGTCTCGGAGCCGTCCTCGCCGACCTCGCGGTACGCCATGGTGTGGCGCATGAAGTTGACGTCGTCGCGGTTCGGGTAGTCCTCGCGGTAGTGACCGCCGCGGGACTCCTTGCGCGCGAGGGCCGAGACTGCCATGACCTCGGCCAGCTCGAGCAGGTTGCCCAGCTCGATCGCCTCGAGGAGGTCCGTGTTGAAGCGCTTGCCCTTGTCCTGGATGGACACGTTCTCGTAGCGCTCGCGCAGCTCGGCGATCTTCTCGACGGCCGTC
This sequence comes from Streptomyces gardneri, assembly GCF_006539185.1. Taxonomy (GTDB): domain Bacteria; phylum Actinomycetota; class Actinomycetes; order Streptomycetales; family Streptomycetaceae; genus Streptomyces; species Streptomyces gardneri. The sequence goes on along the minus strand of NZ_BJMN01000012.1, from coordinate 6,400 downwards.
TTGATCGTCTGCTCCGTGCGGAACACCATCACGTTGGCGTCCATCGTCTCCTGGAGCTCGCGGCGCAGGTCGGCGACCCGCTCGCTGCCCGTGGAGTTGCGCAGCTTCTCGATCGTCGAGACGACGAGGGACGCCGGGTCCTCCGGCAGCTCGACGAAGTCGGCCTTGGCGGAGTACTCGGCGGCGGCGATGCCGGAGCGCTTGCCGAAGACGTTGATGTCGAGCAGCGAGTTGGTGCCGAGGCGGTTGGCGCCGTGCACCGACACACAGGCGACCTCGCCGGCCGCGTACAGACCCGGGACGACGGTGGTGTTGTCCGAGAGGACCTCACCCTCGACGTTCGTCGGGATGCCGCCCATGGCGTAGTGCGCGGTGGGCTGGATCGGGATCGGGTCCGTGTACGGCTCGATGCCGAGGTACGTACGGGCGAACTCGGTGATGTCCGGGAGCTTGGCGTCGAGCTGCTCCGGCGGAAGGTGCGTCAGGTCCAGGTAGACGTGGTCGCCCTCGGGACCGCAGCCGCGGCCCTCGCGGATCTCCGTGTAGATGGAGCGGGAGACGACGTCACGGGACGCGAGGTCCTTCATGACCGGCGCGTACTTCTCCATGAAGCGCTCGCCGTCCTTGTTGCGGAGGATGCCGCCCTCACCGCGGGCGCCCTCCGTCAGCAGGATGCCCATGCGCCAGATGCCCGTCGGGTGGAACTGGAAGAACTCCATGTCCTCCAGGGGCAGACCGCGGCGGTAGCACGCGGCCTGGCCGTCACCGGTCAGAGTGTGCGCGTTGGAGGTCACCTTGAAGAACTTGCCGGTGCCGCCGGACGCGTAGATCACGGCCTTGGCCTGGAAGACGTGGATCTCGCCGGTGGCCAGCTCGTAGGCGACCACACCGGCGGACTTCTTCACGCCGTCCTCCTCGACCAGCAGCTGGTCCAGGACGTAGAACTCGTTGAAGAACTCCACGCCCTCCTTGACGCAGTTCTGGTACAGCGTCTGGAGGATCATGTGGCCGGTGCGGTCCGCGGCGTAGCAGGACCGGCGGACCGGGGCCTCGCCGTGGTTGCGGGAGTGACCGCCGAAGCGGCGCTGGTCGATGGTGCCGTTCGGGGTGCGGTTGAACGGCAGGCCCATCTTCTCCAGGTCGAGGACGGCGTCGATGGCCTCCTTCGCCAGGATCTCGGCGGCGTCCTGGTCGACCAGGTAGTCACCGCCCTTGACCGTGTCGAAGGTGTGCCACTCCCAGTTGTCCTCCTCCACGTTCGCCAGCGCGGCGGCCATGCCGCCCTGCGCGGCGCCCGTGTGGGAGCGGGTGGGGTAGAGCTTCGTCAGCACGGCGGTGCGGCTGCGCTTCGTCGACTCGATGGCCGCGCGCATGCCGGCGCCACCGGCGCCGACGATGACGGTGTCGTACTTGTGGATCTTCATGACGTGGATTACCTCAGCCCCGTGCCTAGCGGATGTTCGGGTCGAAGGTGAAGATCACCAGCGTGCCCAGAAGGATGGTGAACACCGTGGCGGTGTACAGCAGGCCCTTGAGCCACAGGCGCGTGTTGGCCCGCTCCGCGTAGTCGTTGATGACGGTACGGAGGCCGTTGGCGCCGTGCAGCATGGCGAGCCAGAGCATCAGCAGGTCCCAGACCTGCCAGAACGGGGACGCCCAGCGGCCGGCCACGAAGGCGAAGCCGATCTTGGAGACGCCGCCGTCGAGGAAGAGCTGGATCAGCAGGTGGCCGAGGACCAGGACGACGAGGACCACGCCGGAGAGGCGCATGAAGAGCCACGCGGCCATCTCGAAGTTGCCGCGGGTCGCCTTCGGCGTCTTGCCGGTGCGCTTGCGCGGGGCCTCGATGTACGGCGCGGGGTTGTCCACGTCGTACACGGCGCCCTCGACGGGGCCGATGGCGGCGGAGGAGGTGGTGTCAGCAGACATATCTGGCGTCAGCTCCCGAACAGTTCACGTGCGGCGTGGCCGAGGACGGGGTACAGCGAGCCCGCCATCAGCACGACCCAGATGCCCACGACGGTCCAGAGCATCTGCTTCTGGTAGCGCGGGCCCTTGGACCAGAAGTCCACGGCGATGACCCGGAGGCCGTTCAGCGCGTGGAAGAGGATGGCTGCGACGAGGCCGTACTCCAGAAGAGCGACGATCGGCGTCTTGTAGGTCGCGACGACCTCGTCGTACGCCTCGGGCGAGACGCGGACGAGAGCGGTGTCCAGCACGTGTACGAACAGGAAGAAGAAGATGAGGACGCCGGTGACTCGATGAGCCACCCAGCTCCACATTCCTTCCCGGCCGCGGTACAGCGTTCCAGCCGGCACGGAAAAACCCTCCGGGAGCGGGGATCAGGGTCGGCCGGCTTCTCTGTCGGTCTGACCCGGCCGGGTACGGTCCACCGGCCCCGGTCATCGTAGCGACGACTTGTCGGTTCGCTCGCGCGGGGTCCATCGGTGTGATCAAACAGGCACGGACGGGCTATCCCACAAGCCGAAATCGCCCTGTTCCGGTCGGAATCACGCTTCGGAGTGTCGCCGCGTGAGGCCCTCGGCCAGCCGGAAGGCCAGCCGGGCGCGGGCGAGCCGGCGCAGTTCGTCGGCGGCGATCACGCGCTCTTCCTCCGGTTCGTTGCCGAGACGTGACCGGATGCCTGCCAAAACCTGGTCGAGACGCTCTCCTGGCCTTACTCCTTCGAGGCTGATCACGAACGCGTGTCCGAAACTGCTCTCGTACGCGGCGTGGGCGGCCCGCAGCGCGGTCCGCGCCGCCGACGGGGCGTCGGGGTGCGGCGGGGCGGAGGACTCGGCGGCCAGCGCCCCGTCGAGATCGGCGCGGGTCAGGTCGTAGCCGGCCTCGTCGGCGGCGGCGAGCAGGGCGTCGACCGTCGGGTACGGGCGGTGCGCGGCCACTCGTTCGGCCCACCGGGGACTGTGGCAGCAGGAGAGCAGCAGGGCCTCGGCCTCGGCGGGCGAGGCGGCGTTGAAACGCGTGAGCCCGTGGAGGGCGGCGTGGGCCGGGCCCTTGTTCTGGGCGGGTATGGCAGGCGTGTCCGTGGAGCCCGGGTTCCGGCAGGGGGCGTGGGTGTCGCTGGTCAGCGTGGGCTCCGGTACTCCGGGACGGGCGGGGTGGGCGTGACGCAACGTTATCGACGGGACGAGGGAAGTGTCCGACGGATGCACGAATTTCACCCGGAAGGGAGAGTTTCGGAACAAGTGATGGACGATCGGCTTCCGGTCCGCGGTTCCCGTCACCCGTTCAGCGTGTCCTCCGATTGGCCGGACCGTCTTCCGTACGGGAGGATTCCGAATGATGCGGTACTCCATACGGGTGCCCCGCCGGGGCACCGCACTGATGGCGACCGCGGTGGCACTGGCCACCGTGGCGGCCTGTTCGAGCGGCTCTCCGTCCGGGGCGTCGTCGTCCTCCGCGCCCTCCGCGCCCTCCGGCACGACGGCGACGAGCGCCGTGCCCACCAGCGCGCCGCCCTCCCCGACGCCGACCCCCACCCCGACGCGGACGTATCCGCTCTCCACCGCGCCCCGCACGGTCCCTGCCGTCCGTGACCACGAGCCCGCCCGCGGACCCGGCTGGAAGCCCGCGCCCGCCGCCGGGATCGTCCTCGGCCCGAACAGCGCGGGCCTCGCCGACGAGGGGAAGCTGCTCGCCGGGGAGCTCGGCGTCCCGTACCGCGGCGCCGTCGCCGCCGGACCCGGGGACGTCGAGCTGGCCCTGGGCGGGACGGGCGGCCCCGAGTCGTACACCCTGACCGTCCGTGACAACCGCGTCCGGATCAGCGGGCCCGACGAGGCCGGGGTCTTCTACGGCACGCGGACGCTCAAGCAGTCGGTCAAGGCCACCGGCGCCATGCCCGAGGGCGTCGTCACCGACGCGCCCGCGAAGCCCCAGCGCGGACTGAACGTCGACATCGCCCGCAAGTACTTCACCGCCGGCTGGATCGAGGACCGGCTGCGCGAGATGGCCGACCTCAAGCTCAACCAGTTCGGCCTGCACTTCTCCGACGACCAGGGCTTCCGGATCGCCTCGGACTCCCACCCCGAGATCGTCTCCGCCCAGCACCTCAGCAAGGCCGAGGTGCGCCGGATCCTCGCTCTCGCACAGAGCCTGCACATCACCGTCGTGCCCGAGATCGACTCGCCCGGACACCTCGGCGCCGTCCTGCGCGCCCACCCCGACCTCCAGCTGCGCAACGTCCAGGGGGTCCCGCGACAGGGCGCCATCGACATCTCCAAGCCCGCCTCGGCGCGGATCGTCGACGATCTGCTGCGCGAGTACTCCGCGCTCTTCCCCGGCGGCTGGTTCCACGTCGGCGCCGACGAGTACCAGGCGCTGACCGTCCGCAACCCCTCCGCCTCGTACCCGCAGCTGGCCACGGCGGCCCGGCAGAAGTACGGGCCCCAGGCCGGCGTCCAGGACCTGGCGGAGGGCTGGCTGAACGACCGGGCGGCGGTCGTCCGTGGCGAGGGCAAGGTGGCGAAGGCCTGGAACGACGGGTTCTTCCGCGGCGGCGTCGTCACCGCCGACAAGCGCATCGAGGTCGAGTACTGGACCGGCAAGGAGATCGGCGCGCGCCCGCCCGCCGAGTACCTGGCCGAGGGCCGCAAGGTCGTGAACCTCAACGACGAGTTCCTCTACTACGTCCTCGGCGAGCCCAACCAGTTCACGTACCCCACGGGCCGCCGCATCTACGAGCAGTGGACCCCGCTGGTCCTGCGGGGCACGACCCCGGTGCCGGCCCGGTACGGACCCCAGATCCTGGGCGGCCGGTTCGCGGTCTGGTGCGACCTGTCCCGGTCGCAGACGCAGGCGCAGGTGGCCGACGGGATCCGGATGCCGCTGACGGCGACGGCGCAGAAGCTGTGGGACGAGCGGAAGCCGGTCCTGACCTGGGACCAGTTCCGGGCGCTCGCGGCGAAGGTGCGCTGAGGCGACCCGACGTCCGGCGTGGACGCGGTGCGTCCGGTTCGCGTACGTTCCCCCGGCGGCGGCCGCTCGGCCGCCGCCGGCGCCCCGGGGAGGGGTGTCGCACGTTCCTGGGGGGAACCGCACACCATGCTCCGCAATCCGAACGGCCTTTCGTTTGCCGTCACGGCCCTGCTCGGCGGCACGATCCTCGCCGATGTCCTCAGCCTGTTCGCCACCTCCGAGCTCCGGACCGCCGTCACGGAGGATGTCGGGGGCGATGTGTCCGGGCGGGACCTCGCGATGGCGTCCATGGCCGTGGCGGGCCTGCTCCAGATCCTGCTGCTGCTCGCGACCGCGACCGTCTTCATCATCTGGTTCCACCGGCTGCGCGGGAACGCCGAGGTCTGGGCCGGGGGCCTCCAGGGCCGTACGCCCGGCTGGGCCATCGGCGGCTGGTTCATTCCGCTCGCCAACCTCTGGATCCCGCGCGGGATCGCCGCGGACATCTGGCGGGCCAGCCGCGCCGAGCCCTCGGCGGCCGACCGCCCGGGCGAACTCCTGCTGCTCAACGGCTGGTGGTCGGTCTTCGTCGTCGACACCCTCGTGGCGCGGGTGGCGGGCCGCATCTTCGACCGCGCCGAGAGCTTCGAGGAGTACGAGTCCGCCGCGAACTGGTTCCTCGTGAGCGACGCGCTCGACATCGTCGCCGCCGTCCTCGCGATCCTCTTCGTCCGGCGTCTGACCTCTATGCAGCACACCAAGGCCACTGGCATGATTCCGGCCGCGCAGTGACGAAAAAGCGCCGCCCGGCGCAGTAAGTGGAAGTACTGCGTCCGCATTCGGGTGGCGAGGAGGCGTCCATGACGTCGGCGAAGACAGCAACGGGCCGGAGCCTGCGGGACCTGATCGACGGGGCCGACGAGCGAGGGCTGGCCGCGGCCGGTCTCGCGTGCCTCGACCGCTGTCTGCCGCTGCTCGCCTCCGACGGGGGCGACGCCCTGCGGCCCGTGTGGGCGGCCGTCGCGCGCGGCGACGGGACGGCATGGGGCGAGGCCGTCGCCAAGGCCCTCGTCGAGCTGGGCCCGGCCGGTACGGAGGACGCCGAGGCCGTACGCGGGATGCTCGCGAGCGCCCCGCCGGCGTGGGCCGGCGAGGCCCTCCGCACCTGGGCCGATGCCTGTTCCGCCACCGCCCTCGCCCTGCACGGCGGCTTCGACGCCGCCGGGGTGCCGGACGGGCTCGTCGAGCGCTGCCGGGCCGGGGGCGCGGACGGCGCGGGCCCGCTGCTCGCCGGGGAGCTCCGCCGCCAGCAGGCCGTCCTCGAATCGGCCGCCCACGGCCCGACCGGTCTGCGCCGAGCCCGCGAGCTCTCCGTCGAGGGCGGCCGCGTGCTGCGCGCGGTCGTCTCGCGCCGGGCCCGCACCGCCTGAGTCGAGTCCGGGGGGGTGTCTTGCCGATCAGGCCGGGCTCGCGGGGTCTGGCA